>CAWEWK010000001.1:0-6560 GCA_963812755.1 uncultured Gemmatimonadales bacterium
GCCAGCTCGACCGGTGTCTTCCGCTTCACCGGCACGGCCGCCCTGGCTCCGGTCCGCCGAGCCGCGATGGCCTCACGGGTCGCCCCGGTACGGCGGGCGGTCGCGGCGCGGCGGGCGGCGGTGCGCTGGAGTGCGGCGCCCGCCTCCGCCTCCATCAAGACGTCGACAAACTCGCCCATGGTCTGGAAGCGATCTGCCGGCGTCTTCTCCAGCGCCTGCATGACCGCGTCTTCCACCTCGTCCGGGACCGACTGGCGAACCACCTGCAGGCTCGGCACCGCCTCCATCGAGTGGCGGGCCAGGATCGCCATCGCGTTGGGTCCGGTGAAGGGCGGCTGGCCGATCAGCAGCTCGTACAGCACACACCCCAGGCTGTACACGTCGCTCCGGGCGTCCACGTGCTCGCTGCCGAGCGACTGCTCGGGACTCATGTAGTGCGGCGTGCCCACGGCCATGCCGGTCTGGGTGAGCTTCTCGCCGCCGGCCTGGCTCACGGCGCGGGCGATCCCGAAATCCGCCACCAGGGCGTGCCCCTGCTGCAGCAGGATGTTCTCGGGTTTGATGTCGCGGTGGATGATGCCGCGCTCGTGGGCATAGGCGAGCGCTTCGGCGGCTTCCCTGGCGATCTGGAGGGCATCGTGCAGGGGGAGCTGCTGCTCCCGGTCCAGCCGGTCGCGCAGCGACTCGCCCTCGACGAACGGCATCACATAGAACAGCAGTCCATGGGCCTCGCCCGAGTCGTAGAGGCCAAGGATGTTGGGATGCTGGAGGGTGGCTGCTAGTTGAATTTCACGTAGGAATCGGTCGCCGCCCAGGGAGGCCGATAGCTCCGGGCGGAGGACCTTGACCGCGACCTTCCGCCCGTGCTTGACGTCTTGGGCCAAGTACACCGTGGCCATGCCGCCCTGCCCGAGCTCTCGCTCCATGGCGTAGCGGTCTCCCAGCGCGCTGCGCAGCAGCTCGAGGGGATCGGTCACGGTGGAACCTCATCGTCTGAAGGCAAGACAGGGAAAGATAAGGCGGCTCCGGAGAGCTGGACTAGACCCGGGCGGCGGCCAGGGCGTCCCGCATTGCCGCCGCGGACTGCCAGCGATCCTCCGGAAGCTTGGCGAGCGCCCGGGTGATCCCGTTGGCCAGCTCGGGAGGCACCTCGGCTCGCAAGCTCCGCACATCAGGTGGGGGTTGGGTCAGGTGGAGCTGGAGTACTACGGCTTCGTTGCGGTGGACAAAGGGAGGTTGCCCGGCCAGGCACTCGAACAACACGACGCCAAGCGCGTAGATGTCGCTGCGGAGGTCGATCTCCTTGAGGGCGGTGATCTGTTCTGGACTCATGTAGGTCGATGTGCCCACGGCGATGCCGGAGCGGGTGAGCCGATCGCTGCCCGAGGCCGCCACCGCCCGGGCGATGCCGAAGTCGAGCAGCACGGCGCCCTGGGGGGCCAGTACGACGTTATCCGGTTTCACGTCACGGTGCACGATGCCGTGAGTGTGGGCGTGGTCCAGGGCGTCGAGCAGATCGCCGGCCAGACGGATGGTCTCGCTGATCCCCAGCCGCGACGCTTGGGCCAGGTGCTCGCGGAGGGTCGGCCCTTCCACGTAGGTCATGATGTAGTAGACCAGCCACTCCCGCTCGCCCGAATCGATCAGCCGGGCAATGTGGGGGTGATTCAGCTGGGAGCAGAGTCGGATTTCCCGCAGGAAGCGATCGGCCGCGACGCTGACCAGCAGCTCCGGATGCAGAATCTTCAGCGCGACCTGGACGCCGTTGGGATCCCGCGCCAGGTAGATTCGCGCGTTGCCGCCTTTGCCGATCTCCCGCTCGACAGCGTAGCGGCCTTCGAAGGCTTGGCGAACCAGCGCCAGCATGTCACGGGGAATGCCACGGTCCTTTGTGGAGGGTATCCAATGGTTGCGTCTTCGCCCACATCGCGCAAGACGCCGCAAAGCTAAAGCAGGAGATCGCTTCGAATTCGGCGCCGCACGCCCCACCACAGTGACCCCCAAAGGTTGGAATCTCGGAGGGTTACCCGTGCTTCCCCGGTCATCCCAGCACGGCGGCCGGGCACGGCGGCGAGACTGACGCGGGCTTCCACGGCTCCGTTGGGCCCCGCGGCAGGCGCCACGCCTGTCACTTGGGAGCGGAGCGATCCGGCACCGTCGGCATAGAACATCATGCGGACCGGCTGTCCCGTACGCACCAGGCCCGCCCCCGCGTCGACCAGCGCGATCCGGACCTCGAGCGACTCCGGCCGGCCCAATTCGAGCAACGGTTCTCCCAGCCCGACCCATTTTCCAATCAGCTCCTCGGGACGCGCGGTCACTACGATTCCATCGCTGGGGGCCAGCAGCACCAGGGTTCTCATTTCGGTCAGGTCTCCAGCGAGTCGTGCCTCTGCCGTCGCTCGCTCCGCCGACAGCCGGGCCATCTCACCGGTGCGACCCAAGGCCCTCGCCTGACTCTCCCGCCCAGCCAGCGAATCCACCACCCGCCTGCCCGCGGCCGCTTGCCGCTCCAGCTCCAGGTCCCTGATCTCCAACACCGGCATCCCGGCCCTCACCCGGGTTCCCTCGCGCACGTAAACTCGATGGACCACTCCACTGTCGGGCGCGGTCAGCGCGATGGAAAGGGCCGGTGCGGCGGTGAACGGGCCGGAAACGGTTATCGGGCGAGGGAGAAGAATGCCGCCCAGCAACATGACGCCGCCACCCAGCAGGGCCAGCTCGCGCAGCTTCCGCCGGCCCGGCGCGTCACGATGTCGTCGCCACGCGGTTGCGGCAGTTCGAGCCCACTGCCGCACTGGTGTTGCTAGCGCCATCCATGCCCCGACGAGAAAGACCAGTACGCCAGCCAAGCCGAGCAGCCGGTCGAGCCAACCAAAGACCGTCGCGCCCACGATCAGGAAGATCATGATCAAGTAGGCCACGGCGAGGGCGCCGTAAATGAGAAAGATCCGCTGCTCTCTCTCATCGGCCGGTGGCTGGGGCACTTCCAATCTCATGAGTCCGGTTTTGACCAGCCACTCGAGGTGAGCGAACGAGCGTTGCCGGAGATTGGAGACTTCCAACCAATCGCTGAGCGCGTAGTAGCCATCGAGCGGGATGAGCGGATTGACGTTCATCAGGACGGTGGTAATTCCCCCGATGACCACGGCCGCGAGGGCAACTTGAGATACCAAAGTGCCGGGCTCGGCTGCCCACCAGGCTATGGCGGCCAGCGCGGCCAAGACCATCTGAATCCAGGAGCCGGCTGCGGTGACCCACAATCGCGCCCGCAGCTCGGGAAAGGTCCAGGCGTCGTTGACGTTGCAGAAGAAGGCGGGCTCGAAGTAGAACAGCATGGCGCCGATCTCATGGACCTGCCCGCCGAAATACTTGCAGGTGAACCCGTGGGCCAGCTCGTGAGCGGCGATGATCACGGTTCCAGTGAGCCAGAAGACCAGAAACTCCCCGGCTGTCATATCGAATCGGTAGAGGCTGCTGATGGCGTGGGCCAGCTCGTCCCACTTGAGCCCGATGACGACGAAGTAGATCGCGAACATGACCAGAGAGGCCAGCACGAATCCGCGAGTGAAGCAGAATTTGAGGTAAGGAATGGTGCGGTCCATGAAGTGGTCGGGATCGCCCATGGACCACCGCAGACGGAAGAGGTCCCCCTGGAACAGCGGCGGGCTGCGCCGGCGCCTGCGTTGCGCACGGAGCCGTTCCATCAGGAGTACCGATCGCTCACCCAAGGTCCGCTCGATCAACCCCATCGACCGAAGCTTGCTCGCGAAGCCCTCGACCGCCTTGGCCGACACCCGGAGTCCCGATTCCGCCAGGACCGCGGCGGCCTCCGCTGGGTTGTGATCGCCATCGAGCGCCTGCATCACCATCATCTCGACCGGGCGGAACCTATAGTACTTCTTGGCCTCGGGATCTTTTACTATGAAGCTCTGCTCGCCGCGATAGGTCTGCTCGACGAGCACCAGATCCGGTCGCAGCCGCGGGCGGAGCGTCATTGACCGCCGCGGACCACTTTCTCGCCGGGGGCAAGGCCGCTCACGACCTCGACCCGGCCACCCTCCAGCTCCACGCCCAGAGTGATCGGTCGGAGTACCGTCCGGTTCTCTTCCCAGACGAGTGCGTAGCCGTCGCGAGCCACCGCGGAGCGCGGGATGCTGACCACCCGCCGCCGCTGGGTACCCATCCGGACCGTCACCGTACTCCCGGGAATAAGCCGAGAGCCCGGCGCCAGCTGGAGGACCATCTCGCGGGTCCCGCTCGCCGCATCGATGATGGGCGAAGCTCGCACCACCTTGGCCTTCGCGGTGCCGCCCTCTCCATTGGTCACCTGGGCCTCGGCTCCGACCTTGAGCGATCCGGCCGATAACTCGGGCACGTGCACCAACGCGAGAACCGGCTCCAGCGCCGTGACTCGGAAAAGCGAGTCTCCCGGCTTCACCAGCCGCTGGACCCTGGCCGTTCTGCCCGTGACTACGCCGCTGAACGGGGCCACGATCTTCGTGAGATCGATCTCCCGCTGCGCCTTTTTCAGCGCCAATGTTGCCTGGCGATGCTCGAACTCCACCCGCTCCGAGTCTGCCCTGGTCACCACTCCGGCGGTGGCCAGGGCCCGCTGCCGTTCCACCAGTTGCTTGGTGTTGTCGAAGGCTTCTCGGGCCTGGTCGAGCGCGATCGCCTGGTCGGTGCTTTCCAACCGGGCGAGCTCCTGGCCGGCCGACACGCGCCTGCCAAGGTCAGCCAGCAGGGCCTCGACCACCCCGGTGGAACGAGCAAGAATGGCGGCGTCGCGCTCGACATAGAGTTGGGACGGCAGTGCCAGCGGCACCGCCATCGTAGCAGTGTCGGCCACGACGATCTGGTTAGCAGCGATTTCCGCCCCAGCTGTCGCGGTCTCCTCGGCGGCCTTATCCGTTGCCGGCGAGGTACGGCAGGCGGCCGCAGCGCAAGCCAGCAGGAACACCAGCAGGTGCGGTAAGTGCCGTGGGTTCACGACCAGATCCTCCACCAGGTCAACCGTGCCCACCTGGCTGGTCCCCGGAACACCCGGGTGGCTGCCGAGGCAGACTCCGTCAAGACGCGGACATAGGCTGCCATGCTGGGACGCAAGAGACCATCAGGATTTGCCACCGCGGCGCGAATCGGATAGCGAACCCCCTCTTCGTCGACTGCGGGAAGCTGGCCGACCGCCAGGACCCGGCCGGTGAAGGTCCGTTGGGGAAAGGCATCGACCCGGAGACGCACTTCCTGTCCCGGGTGGACCCGGCCGATGTCCCGCTGCTCCACCCCGAACTCCAGCTCCAGGGTATCGGTGCGGCCCATGGTGACGGTGAGATCCCCTTCGTCCAGTGAGGTGCCGAGCAACGTCTCCGGGTGGGGCGTGAGCACCACGCCGGACAGCGGGGCCCTGACAGTGGTGAGATCCAGCTCCTCATCCAGCAAGGCGAGCTCCCGGCGGAGGGCATCGCCCCGGAGCCGCTGCAGTCGCTCCTCCGCCGGATCGCCCCGACTCGCGGCCAGTGCTGCCAGCCGATCGGCCGAGACTGCTTCGGAGGCAGCGGCCTCTCGATCATTCCGCAGGGTGGTCGCTCGCAGCAGGGCCAGCGGGGCCCCCTGCTGAACCACACTCCCCTCCCGCACCAGAACCCGCTCCACCACGCCGCTCACCAGCGTTCGGACCGGAGTAAGCGCCACGGCCCGAAAGGCGGCGCTGCTACCGGTGACTCGCAGCGGCCAACGAATCAGGGTTGCCGCTGCCAACAGCAGAACCGCCGCTCCCACCGCGAATCGCACCCGGCTTCGCGGCAGCTCCAGCAGGGCCCGCTTGCGGGCGGCGAGAGCCCCGAGCGCATCCACCATCGGGACCTGATGGTAGAGCTGCGCGTTCCGCAGGGCGACCGCGGTCTGGTTGGCGAGGATCAAGGCCAGCTCCCGCTGGGTAGGCCCCGCAAAGTCGGCTGCCTGGGACTCGAAGAGCAGTACCCCTAGTACGCCCTCCTCATCCCGCAGCGGAAGGTAGAGGGCGCTTTGGACTTGATCCCGCTCCAGGTCCACGGCGAAGAAGTTGACGAACAGTCGCTCCGCATCAGAGGCGGGTTCATCGCGCCGGCTCAGGTAGAGCGGCTCGCCCCGGCCGGCAGCCCACTCCGCACGGGCGACCAGATCTTGAAGTTGCGGATCGTCCGGGTCCACCTTCTCCTGTCCAGCCACCGCGCGGATCTCGCATCCGCCCTTGTCGTATAGGGCGACGGCGCCGCGGTCGAAGGGGAGGGCGCGTCCGGCGAGGTTGACCACGGACTGGAGCACCCGGTCGAGATCCAGGGTCGCCGTGATTTCCCGGCTGATCTCGAGTAGTAGCGCCAGGTCCCGGGCGCGCTTCTCCGCGGTGTGGAGGTGGGCATTGCGCAAGGCGATAGCGGCTGTCGCTGCCATTCCCTCCAGCAGCTCCCGGTCGCGCTCCTCGAAGACTCCGGGGCCGGTGGACTTGCCCGACACCTGGATGGCACCGACCGTGACCCCGTTCGCCACCATGGCCGTGGCCATCACCGCGGTGGAGATCG
>CAWEWK010000002.1:0-13912 GCA_963812755.1 uncultured Gemmatimonadales bacterium
TGGGGTTCTCGGCGAGGTTCTCCCGGTGCAGCTCGAGCGATTCCTCCCACCGGCCCATAAGGCCGAGGGTGGTGGCCATGTAGTAACGGGCCGTGCCCGCCGCCCCGGCGTAGGTCTCGTTGTCCGGAAATTCGCGGCTGAGTTCGCGTCGCAGGGCGTAGCTCCGGCGGTGGCTCTCCAGTGCGCCGGCCAGGTCGCCCGATTCGGACTGGGCATCTGCCAGGTACCCGTAACTGACCGACAGGGCGTGCCGCACGCCGGGGCGGCGGCGCTCGGACTGGGGTGCGGCCTCGAACTGCTCCACGTCGGCCCGATGATACTCCAGCGCTTCCGAGATCTTGCCCTCTTCCAGCGAGATCTGCCCCAGCAGGTTGTTGGCGCCGCTCAATTGGAGGCGCAGATCGGTGTCGGTCGGCGTAGCCGCGACCAGCGGGTCGAGCAGCGCACGGGCGCGGTGGGCATCGCGCAGTCCGCCCGCGACATCGCCCCGGCCCCACACCACCCTGCCGTGCGCCAGCGCGGAGTTGGCCGCGTCTCGACGAAGTCGAGCATTGCTGCTGTCGGTCCGGAGCAGTGACTCGAGGATGGCAAGTGCTTTCTCGTAGCTGTGAGCCGCTCCCTCAGTGTCACCCAGGCTGCCGGGCTCCCCGCCCTGCAGGTCGCCTATCCGGTGGTATGCACCGGCCAGTTCTCGCTGAAGCGAAGGGTCCTCGCTCGATTCCCGGGTCAGGCCATCGAGGTAGCCGAGTGCATCGCGGACCATTCGTTCCCGCACCGGTCGCGCGCCGCGCAGGTCCCGGATGGCGTCGTGATAGTCGAACAGAAGCGCGTTCGCCAGCTTTCGCACGTCGGCGAAGCGGCGCTCCGCACGAGCCTGGGCCGCACGGGCCTCGCGCGCTTGATAGGCGGTTGCCGCGGTGCCACCCAGGAGCGCCAACGCGAGAAGCACCCCCGCCGCAACCGGCACCTTGTTGCGTCGCACGAACTTGTCGGCCCGGTACCGAAAGGTGTCCGGGCGAGCCCGCACCGGCAGGCCCTCCAGATGCCTCCGCACGTCGCCCGCAAACTGCTCGACAGACTGATAGCGGCGGGCCGGTTCCTTGCGCAGCGCAGTGAGCACGATGGTATCGAGGTCGCCCCGCAGCTGGCGCCGCACCTTTTCGGTGCCGCCAACAGCACTGGGCCGCTCCGGATCGGTCGTCCGAACCGCCTCGACCACATCGAGTGGGGCGCGGCTCCGCGGACGATACGGGGAGCGCCCGGTGAGCAACTCGTAGAGCACCACCCCGAGGGAATACACGTCGCTGGCGGTGGTGGCGTGGCGTCCTTCGACCTGTTCCGGACTGGCATACTCCGGGGTCAGCAGCCGCATGCCCGTTACGGTGGACGTCGGCTCGTCGCCGCCGTCGTGCAGCACCTTCGCGATGCCGAAGTCGAGCAGCTTGGGCACGCCTTCCGCCGTCACCAGGATGTTGAGCGGCTTGATGTCCCGGTGTACCACCAGGTGCTGGTGGGCGTAGGCCACGGCGCCACAGACCTGAAGGAAGAGACGAAGCCGATCGTCCACCGAGAGTTGGCGCCGATCGGCCCACGCGTCGATCGGCTCGCCCTCGATGAATTCCATGGCGAAGAAGGGCGTGCCCTGGTCGGTACTTCCACCGTCGAGCAAACGGGCGATGTTGGCGTGGTCCAGCGACGCGAGAATCTGTCGCTCGGACCGAAAACGGGCGAGTACCTGCTCGGTGTCCATGCCGCGCTTGATGAGCTTGAGCGCGACCCGGTGTTCGTACTGGCCATCCGCGCGCTCGGCGAGATAGACCGCACCCATCCCTCCCCGCCCGATCTCTCGAACCACCCGATAGGGTCCGACCAGACGCCCGGCCCAATCGGTCTCGGCCCCGACCCTAGCGCGTGCGGTCGCGATGGCGGGTGACAGAATGAAATCGCCGGCGCTGGCATGCGCGGCGAGGAGGCGCTCGACTTCGGCCCGGAGCTCGGGATCGTCGGCGCAGCTCTGCTGCAGAAAGGCCTGCCGCTCGGCTTCGGGGCGGGACATCGCCGCATGAAACAGCTCCTCGGTTCGCCGAAACCGGTCGCTGGTCATTCCTCAGGCCCCTCGATCGCGTCGTAAAGCCAAGCGCGGGCGAACGCCCATTCCCGCTCGACGGTGGCGCCCGAGACCTCCAGCACCTCGGCTATCTCCTCAGTCGTGAGCCCTCCGAAGAACTTGAGCTCGACCACCCGGCTCTTACGCTCGTCCAGCTCCGCCAGCCGCTGGAGTGCGTCTTCGAGCGCGATCAGCTCGACGTCGGGCCGCCCCGAGGGCGACTCGACCAGGCTCAGCGATACGCGTTCCGGGTTGGCGCCCCGCTTCCGGGCGGACCGGTCGCGGGCATGGTTCACCAGGATGCGCCGCATCATGCTGGCCGCGACGCCAAGGAACTGCGCGCGGTTGCGCCAGTCGACTCGTCGCTGATCGACCAGGCGGAGATAGGCCTCGTGTACCAGAGCGGTGGGCTGAAGGGTATGACCGGTGGCTTCCCGGCTCAGGTAGTGAGAGGCGAGGCGATGCAGCTCCTGGTACACCACCGGGAGCATCTGATCGAGCCCTTGCTTGTCGTTCTTGCTCCACTCCAGCAGCCACTGGGTAATGGCGCCCTGGGAGGAGGCGGGGTCGTCGGTCATGCGAGACGGAGTCGGAGTCGGAGTGGCCTGGCCGCAGGCTCGAGGCGGATGAGGGATTGTACGCCCGAATCGGGCGTTCCTCAATGGTAAAGGCCCCAGGGCTCCAACTCAGGAGGTATGTCGTGACAATGCAACCATGGCCTGGTCTGACACTGGCGACGGCAGGAATGCTGACTTCCCTTGCAGGCGCCCGCCTCGCCGCGCAGGACAGCACCCAGGTGACCCGTATCTGCATGGCCCCCGCCAGTGTCGAGGCGAGCAGCGGCAGCGCGACAGCCGCCAGCGATGCCGCTCGGGAGACGTTCACCAGTTACTTGACCGGGCCCTCCCTCCGTCCCCAGCCCTTGAAAGCACGGCTCGCCTCTCAGGCCAAGGAGGAAGCGAAACAGGCCGGCTGTCCTTACCTGCTCCTCACCACGATCAAGCACGTGCAGAAGCGCTCGGGCGGCGGGCTGCTCGGCCGAATGGCGGCCGGGGCCGCGCAGCAGGGGGCGTGGGAGGCGGGGGTGGCGAGCGGGTCGAGCGTCGGCCGGATCGCCGGCCAGGCGGCCTATGGCGCCGCGGGCCAGGCGGCTTACAACTACGCCGTCACGATTCACAACAAGGACGAGCTGACCCTCGGGTACCGGGTGGAGACGGCGGACGGCAAGGTCTTGGTCGAAAAGCGTGACAAGCGCAAGGCCAAGCAGGACGGAGAGGATCTGCTCAGTCCGATGGTCGAGAAGGCGGCGGAGGAGATCGTCGCTGCGGCCAAGGGTGGAGCGCGGTAGTTCGGACAGCAGAAAAACAATCGGGAGCAGCGCCGGAACGCCGCTCCCGATCGGCCCTTCCCGCGAATCCATCATTCATTTCATCAGGTTATCTGATTCCTATTCGGCAATGAGGGACGGCGCCGCCGAACCGTGCGTTCGGATCAGAGGGCAACCCGGCAAGTGCCTTAGTCTGGGTCTATCAGAGGAGGCGCGGTGTTCCGTTCCGCATGCAGTATTGGAGCAGCGGCAGGCGTCGCTTTCTTCCCCGGCGCGGGAGCACTGCTATCGCAGCAGCCCGCGCTCCCGCTCCCGCTCCCGCAGAGCGCCACCGTGGTTCAGACGCTGTGGACGCCTGATGCCGAGCGGGAATCGTTTCTCACCGCCCAGGAAGTCTCTCCCAAAGGGACCAAGTGGACCTGGAACCTGGTCGAAGTGCACGCCGCGGGCGACACGGTGAAGGAGGAATTCGCCTTTGTGGAAGGCACGGCCGATGTGGCGGACGCGTTCCGTTTCCGCAGCTTCCACGGGAAGGAAGGTCCGATCGAGCACCCCGGCTACACCATGATGGCGGTCTCACGGGGGGTGTACCGCCGGCTACGCGCCACCGGTGCGGACAGCTTCCAGGTGATGGAGCTGGCGCCTCCGTCCGGGGTGGGCGTTGGGGGGGAGGTTCTTGAGGGCTTGCTTGGCAGGAGGAATTGGGTGCCGGTGAGATGGCGTGGCACCCTTTCGGTGGCCAGTCGCACGCCGGCTCCCTTCTCGCTCCTGGTGAACGGCCGTCGCACCGAGGTGTCGGCCCTGCACCTCCGCGGCAACTTCACCGCCAAGGGTCGCCGCTTCGAGCCCCAGGTCTGGGTGCTCGCCGACAGCACCTATCCCCTGCTGCTCAAGTGGGTGGGGCACTCCGCCCAGCCGACCAACGTGCTTCAGACGGTCAGAGTGGACTTTCCCATCGCTGAGGGCGGCGGCACCGGGACTACGACACCCGGCGGGGGCCAGCTGGAGCTCGCCCTCAAGGAGGACTGTCGAGTGGAGCTGCCCGGGATCTACTTCGCCTTCAACAGCGCCGTGCTCGATCCCGCGTCCGATCGCACCATCGGCGTGCTCGCCGAGGTGCTGGCCCGCCATCCGGACTGGTCGGGTACGATCGAAGGCCATACCGACAGCGTCGGCACGGCGGCCGCCAACAAGACGCTGTCGGAGCGCCGTGCCGCGGCGGTTCGCGACCGGCTGGTGGAATCCCACAAAGTAGATAGTGCGCGGCTCGGCACCGCCGGTTACGGCAGCTCGCAGCCGCGCGAGACCAACGCGACCATCGAAGGCCGGGCGCGAAACCGTCGGGTGGAGCTGGTACGCAAATGCGCCGATTGACACTGTGCGCCCTGGCCGCGCTGTGCGCGTGCACCGGGCGCGATGCGCAGGACGAGAATGTTGCCCAAGCGGGGGCGGAGGAGAATCCGCCGGCAGCAACCGTTCAGAGTGCGGCCGCCGAATGGCCCAGCGACCCGTGCGGATGGATTCCGCCCGCAGAGGTCGAGGAAACAGTGGGCAAGCTCGCCGGTCCGCCGCGACGGCACGAGGGCGGCTGCCTCTATCCTCTGGTACCGCCTCCGCCCGATGCCGAGGACCTGCGGCGGCAGGAAGCAGCCCGCAAGCTGAAGGAACTGGGAGACAAGCTCGGTTGGTCACAAGGGTCGGATTGGCAGGACCGCCGGCCCACCGAGCCCGCCATCATCCTGGACGTAGACCTGAGTCGCGACGTCAGCGAGCAGGCGACCGGCGCGGCCGAGGGCATCGCGGCCAGCTGGGCCGGGCTGAAGCTCGACTCGGTCGCCCCGTCGAAGGGGTGGGATTACGCCAGGTCTCCGATCGTGATCGGAATGCCAGGATTTTTCGGGCGCACTGGCGAGCTCAGCGTGATGGTTCAGATGCAAGCCATCGCGGTCGATGACGAAAAGTTGGCTGCCCTAGCCGCTCGGGTGCGGGACCGGGTACCCGATCACCCCTTCCGCGCCCCGGAATCCGACGGGATGGCCGGGGGTCCCTCGGGCCGCGACCCTTGCACGCTCCTGACGCCTGCCGAGGCAGCGGAGGTGCTCGGTCCGTTGGTCGCGCCGCCCTATCGAACCAGGGAAGAGTCCCCGTTCGTCGACCCGAATGGCAAGAGCTGCGCCTACTACACCGCCGGGCACAGGGTCCTGTCGCTCACGCCGCAGTGGTCGTACGGCCAATCTACGATGGAGGCGGTTCGCGTGACCGGCGGACTGATGGGGCGGGTCCTGCCTGGAGCAGATGCCGAAGCCGCCGACACGATCGAAGGTCCCTGGGACGAGGTCGCTGCGATGCCGCTGTCGTCGAGTTTCGCCTTTCTCAAGGGCGATCGTTCTCTCGAGGTGGCGTACGGCACCTCGGCAACCGATGCCGCCGGCGCTATCCGCCTGGCCAAGATCGCCCTCGAGCGACTGGCCACGGCGCGGGCCCGTTGAGGTAAGACGATGACCCCGGTGCCCTCCTGGTTCCTGTACTTCGCGGTCGTGACCACAGTCGCCGTGCTTCCGGCGACCTGGCTGCTCGGCCGCGTGAGCGCCTGGCGCCGACTGGCGAAGCTCTACCCCGCCGTTGCCGGAGGCCAGGCGGGCGGTCGGATCGCGTGCGGGTTCCTCGTGGTCGGCCGCAGCACCTACAGTCACATGGCTGGACTAACAGCCGATCCCTCGTACCTCCATGTGTCCATGGGCCTGCTGGTGCGCCCAGGATATCCGACTATCAGCATCCCCTGGTCCGATATCACCGCTACCCGCGACGTGTGGCGCTGGTCGTTGCCTCCCGCCCCCGTCGTGCGACTCAGGTTTGCACGGGATCCTGAGATCCGCTTCCTGATTCGCCCCAGGGTGGCCGAGGAGGTGGTGGCGGCAAGCGACGGACGCCTGGTCATCGCGGAGAGGACGCCCGCCTGAGGGTCAAGAGGCCGAAAGCGGGCGTTATCCAGTGTCGGCGAGCAGTGGCCAACCGCTCATCGGAACGGCCGCCTCGCCTCGCCCCAATACTCTGGAGAGGCCGCCATGTCCCGTCCATCCGCCATCCGTTATCGCCCCGCCCTGCCGGCCATCGCAAGTCTTATCTACCTGGGGTTGCCCCTGCTCGCCTGCCGGGGCGAGGCACAAAGCAAGCCCGTGAGCTCAGACGGAAAGTTCGCGGAGTACCGGCTGACCGAGCCGATGGTCCGCAAGATCTCGGGCATCATGCGCGAGTGGAATCCTGTCGGAGGTCTGGGAGCCCTCATGTTCGGAGGGGATCTCGGCATGTCCAAAGAGGAATTCGAGAAGCTGCCGGACAGCACCCAGGAGCGGATGATTGTCGAGAACATGAATCGCTCAGAGAAGAAGGAGAAGGAGGGACGGAAACAGCTCGAGCAATTGCTGTTCGGGAAGCACGCCGAGCGGACCGCGGCGGCGGAGCGGATCCCGGCCCTCAAGGCGGCGATAGCCAAGGCCGGCCTCTCCTCCGGAGAATTCGTCGATGCGTTTTACGCGTACCACTTTGCGATGGACTACCTGATGGGTGAGGAAGGCTTCCCCGAAGCGACTCGTCCGCTGCAGCCGGGTGTCCGCAAGGACAATGTGGATTTGATGCGACCCATGAATAAGTCCGAAGATCTCTGGAGCTTTCTGGGAGCATAGCGGCAATGAAGAAGATTGCGGTCGGCTGTGGACTCATAGTGGTCGCGCTGATGGTGGCCGGTTCCATCGGCTCGTACCTGGCATTCCGAAGGGTGGAGTCCGCCGTGAGCGGCTTCTCCAATCTGCGGGCGTACCCGGAGCTCAACCGCTCGGTGAAGAACCAGCGGCCGTACGATCCTCCGGCCTCGGGTGAGCTCACGGGCCCGCAGCTGGCGCAGCTGCTGCGGGTCCAGGAGGCGGTGCGCGCTCGCCTCGGGGAGGGGGTCGAGGAGATCTCGCGGAAGTACGAAAAGTTCCTGCGAGCAGACCACGTCGCCACCGCCGCGGACGCGCCGGCGCTAATCGCTGCCTATTCCGACCTGGCCAAGGCGCTGGTCGAGGGAAAACGCGCCCAGGTGGAAGCGCTCAACCAGGCCGGGCTCTCGCTCGCGGAATACCGCTGGATCCGAACCCAGGCGTACGGAGCCGCTCAGATCCCGCTCCTGGACTTCGAGCGGCTGATCGAGGACATGCAGAGCGGCCGGGAGCCGACGCAAGCGAGCATCGTCCCGATCCAGCCGCTGAGCTCAGCGACGACCCAAGCGCAGGTAGCCCCGCACCGTCAGGCGCTGGAGCGCTATGCCGCGCTCGCCTACTTCGGGCTATAGGAGATAAGCAGGGCCGCTAGCTTTCGGGGCATGTGTCTGATTCTGCTCGCCTGGGATTCACATCCGGACTATTCACTCATCGTCGCAGCCAACCGGGACGAGTTCTACGAGCGGCCGACTGCTCCGGCAGCATTCTGGGCGGACGCGCCGGCGGTACTGGGAGGAAGGGACTTACAGGCAGGAGGAACCTGGCTGGGGATTGACCGGCGGGGGCGTATTGCGGCGGTCACCAATTACCGGCAAGGCCAGCGGGAGACGGCCACGACGCATTCTCGAGGTCGCCTGGTGAGCGACTTTCTCACGATGGAAATTCCTCCCGGAGACTACCTGAAGCACGTCGAGCGGGAGGCCGACCGGTTCAACGGCTTCAATCTGATGGTTGGTGATACTCGGGAGCTGCTCTACTTCTCTAATCGCGAAGGCCGCCAGCGAACGCTGAAGCCCGGGATATACGGACTCAGTAACCACCTGCTCGACTCCCCGTGGCCCAAGGTGACATCGGGCAAGAGCGCGCTCGGCGCATTGGTGCAGCGAGGCGGTCCGGGTCTGACCGCTGAATTGTTCGCCTTACTCTCCGACCGGCGCCAGGCGGCGGACGAGCTCCTGCCCGAGACCGGGATCGGTCACGAGTGGGAGCGGCTGTTGTCCGCCGCTTTCATCTCCTCGGAAGAGTATGGCACCCGCTCGTCAACCGTTGTGCTGGTCGGCCGTGACGGGTGGGTCGACTTCACCGAGCGAAGCTTCGGGCCTCGCGGGAAGTCTGGTGAACAGGTCCGCTTCGAATTCGCTACCGGGTAGCCGGCTCGGGAGCCGCGCCCAGCCGCTTGAGCGCCGGGACGGCCAGACGAACCGCCCCCGCGGCATCGCTGGAGGATAGGCTATAGCCGATGCTCAAGGCGTCGGACCCTTTGAGGAAAATGAGATCCCCGGTAAGGCTGACAACGGCGTCATCCCACTGGCCCTCCAGGGTATCGGCTACGACATCGAAAATGTCCGCTACCTGGCTCACAATACCACCGACCATGCGTTCCGCCTTGATAACGGTCTCTCCGTAGGTCCACTCGGGCGTAAGAATCAGGACCCGATGCCCCGGGGTGAAGTAGGCGCAGCTCTTCCCCGTCGGATCGGCCAGGGGAGACCCCTCGTGGCTCCGGTACGGGCCGATGGCGAGTTGCCCCAGCACCGTTTCCGCCTCGGCGCGGGTGAGAACGCTGCAAGGATCCCGCCCCGGGGGCGAAGAGCCGGAGCGAGCCTGCGGGTGCGCAAAGGGCAGATCTGGGATGCGATCGCGCACCCGGTTCGCCATTGCCACCAGCGTGTCTGGCGGAATGCTGAGGGCCCTTTTTTCGACTGCGATCGTTATATGACCGGTCCGACCAGTGAATCTCGACCGAATCGGACGAGTGCCGACCGCGTCCCAACCGTCCGGCGCCGGGGGAGCATCTTTTGGAGTGGTCAGCGCGGGGCCAGTCAGGTCTACCTGGACGAAGAGGCTCGGCCGGGGAAAGTAGAGATCGAGATACAGCGAATCCGATCCCGAGGCTTCCAGTTGCCGCCGTCTCGCCCACTCCGGCGTCGAGGAATCGATCGGGAAGGAGTACAGGCACCCATTCTCCTTGTGCTTCGGGTCGCCTACGACCGGCCCGGCGATCCGCTCGATCTCGGCCTTGGGGATCAGGTCGCATGCGTCGGGCAGCTCGGCGGTGCGTACCGCGCCCGGTGCCGGCCCGGTTTTGGCCGGCGACGCGGTGCTCGGTTCGCCGCCACCCTCGGAGCTCCGCCTGACCTCGCTATCGGAGCCGCAGGACCACGCGGCCGACATTGCCGTCGTCAACAGTAGCGCTGGAATGCGCATAGCAGCCGGACGCATGATTTCCCCCACCCAAGTGTGTTCCAGGGTAACGCACGGACCCACCGCCAAGAGCCTCATTCTGGTCGGTAACCGGGTCGGGAGCAGTTGAGGGTGAGAGGGTCGAAGTGGGGCGTTCCTGGATGGAGACTCCCGCCCTCGCAGGTGCCGGCGGGTCCACCGAGGAGTGCCCATGGGCTGGCAGCGATGCAGTATGGCCGTTCTTCTGGCGACGTGCGCCTTATTGGCCGGTTGTCGCAAACACCCCGCGGTGGCGAATCGGGGTGCCGGACCCCCGCGCGTCGCGAGCCAGAGCGATCTGACCGAGGCCGAAAAGCGGTACGGTCACTCGGCGACGCAAGCCCCGGGGGTCACCTACCAGCCGGATGTGGTGCTGCTGCCGGCCGGGGCCAGCGCCATTCGCTCGCTGAGCTCGGACGGCCTCACCTGGACCCTCGACCCGGATTCGGAAGGCGCAGAAGACATCCAGCCCGGCAAGGTGCTCCTGCTCACCAGCCGGGCGGCCGGCCGGGTGCTCGCCGTGCAGAAGGCCAACGACGGCCTCCGCGTCATGCTCGGCCCCGCCCAGCTCACCGATTTCGTCCGAGAGGGAATGTTCTCTCTCCGGCAGCCGATTGACTTCAAGCAGGCGATGCCGCTGACCAGGCCGGAGATTTTCGATCCGGTGATCAAGGTCCAGCCCATCGCTTCAGGCAACGCTGATCCCGGCCTGCTCGTCCGGCCTGCAGCGTTCAATCCAGTCCCGGTCCACGAATTCACCGTAGATCCGCTCTCCGGGCCCAATGGCGTGGGCGTGGAGATCAAGTCGAACTCCGGCGGAGTCCAGTTCATCGGGCAGGCGGTATTGTATGTCAATTCGCCGACCCTGGAATTCAACTGCGACATCCGCCCTCCCGGCAGGATCGTCACCTGTCGGGTGGCGTTGAACGGTGCCGCCGGATTGATGCTGGACTTTCAGGCCATCTCTCCCAGTCCGACTAGCGCCAACATCAACTCGACCCGGTACGCGCCGGTTGACTTTTCCTTTCCGATCATCGGCATGGGTGTGCCCTTCTCCGCGAACATACGACAGATATTCAAGTTGCAGACGGTATTCACCTCCACCGGGACGCTGCGGGCTCGAGCTTATTACACGCTGAAAGGCGGGGTAAGCGCCGAGTATCAGAATGGGCATTTCAATATCAGCGGCCCGACCTACCCCAGCCCCAAAGAAACCCTTATCCCGTCCATCCAAGGCGCCGCGACTGGTGTCACCGGCATTGTCATGATTCACCATCTCAATGTGATCGTCGGGATCGGCACGGCCGGCTTCGCGGCAGGGCCCTACGTATACCTCAATTCTGGGGTGACCGCGGTCAACGGCTCGAACCTCGGAATTATCATCTGCAAACAGGAGACGCTGGATATGTACGCCGGCGCGGGCGTCGGCTACCGGATCCCGCAGCCGGTCACCGACGCGATCAATTCGATCCTGCGGGCCCTGAACATCCGCGAAAAGCTCGTCGGCTCGGGTGGGATAGAGACCAAGCCGATCCAGGTCGTCCACAGCGGGTGGTATGCACCGAAGGTGAAGGCCTGCAGCGGTAGCAAATGAGGGATGGCGGGCTGGTTCGGGGCGTTGGATATCGGGAACCCCAACTGACCCCCGTACCTACGCCAGGAGCTCGACTATGGAGACCACCGTGCCACCTTCGGCAGCAGCGGTCAGCGAGGACAAGACCGTTGCCATCCTGAGCTACGTCACCCTCATCGGCTTCATCGCGGCGATCATTATGCACCAGAACCACAAGACTCAGCTCGGGGCCTTCCACCTCCGGCAGATGCTCGGAATGGCTGTGACCGCTACTGCCGGTGCTGTCGCCGCGGTAGTTCCGATCCTCGGCTGGATCGTCTGGATCCTGGTGGTTATCGCTTTGTTCTTCCTCTGGATCTTCGGCCTCCTATCCGCGATCAAAGGCGACATGCGGCCGGTCCCGGTTCTGGGCGAGCACTACCAGAAGTGGTTTGCGGGTGTGTTTGCCTAATGCGGGCCGAGCCGCATGACGGCGGACCTTGAGGGACTATACGCCCTGGTGGGGCGTTCCTGGATAGCGGCACCGCGCCGGGTATGGTGACTCACTTCGAAGAGTGGAGAGCCGCATGCGTCCACAATCGCGCCCCATTCGCTGCCCACTGCGTCTCGTGGCGGCGGCCCTGCTGGCCGGGTTTCCCGAGCTGGCAGCGCAGGTTCCCGATCGGATTCCCTCGGACCCCGAGGCGCAGATCTTCAACTTGATTCGCCGGGTGACGGCGCTCGAAGAGACGCTGGCGAAGATCACCGGCGCAGCCGCCTCCAGGACGGGGGCGCCGATTCACCGCATCCAGGCGCCGTTCGAGGTGGTCGACGCGGCCGGGAACCCGATCGTTCAGGTGCTCGAGTCACAGGCGCTCGACAACGCCGAGCCCGGCGGCATCGTCATCTCCGATGATCCCAAGACCGGGATCGGTCTGGTGAGTGTGCTGAACAAGGCCGGCAAGGCCGTCGCGATTCTCGGCACCGATGGCGAGGCTGGAGGACTGGGGCTCGCCGATCCCGACGGCACCATGCGCACCTCTCTGACCGGCAAGGGTCGGATCGTGATCTCTGACAAGGAGGACAAAAAGATCCTGGTGATCGCCGAGGACATCTCCCAGGAGGACGCCTCCATCCGAATCGGCGGTGATGACGACGGATATGCCGTGGAAGTCGGCGACGGGAGCGGGGAGGCGATCCTGGGCACCGACCAGGAGGGTGTCGCCCAGCTGCAGCTCACCGATGCGCAGAACCAAGAGCGGGCATACCTGGATGCAGAAGGCACGCTGATGATCTCGGACGAGACCGGGTTCGACATTCTCCGGGTCGCGGATGATGTGACCGGCGACGCAGCCGGCGTCGCCATCGGCGGCGGGAAGGGTGGCGGCATCGTCCGGGTGACCGATGCGGCGGGCAAGCCGGCAGTGGGCATCCTCGGTTCAAAGCGCGCCGTAGTCGTCGTGAATGCGAGCGGCAAGACCGTTTCGGAGATGGTGGTGAACGAGACCGGCAGCGGATTCTTCCAGGTCTGGGGCGGCGGCGCGGCCCCGATCGCGGTGCTCGGGCGAGCCCCTGAATCCGAAGGCGGGATCGTGCAGGTCTCCAACGGCAAAGTGCCGGTGGCGAGCCTCTACGCCAGCGAGGGGGGCGCTGGGCGATGGCAACTGACCGACGGCGGCGGCACGCCGGTTGTCGAGGCGGGTTCCCTAGGCTCCGGCCGGGGGACGGTTCGGGTTGGTCCGGGCTTCAAGTGTGTGCCCATTACCATGAGCCTGCGGGTTCCCGACTGCATCGTCGGCAGGACTGAGTGAACGGCGTACCCTGAGGCGGTCCGGCGGGAAACCACCTCACCGCCGGGTCCTCGACCCTGCCGAGCAGCGAGAAACACGAAGCGCCCGGATCGCTCCCGGGCGCTTCTCATGATCAGCTATCCTGCGCAGAAGTCCCCGCTTCCGCTTCGACCTTCACCTCACGCAGCCTGCCGGTCGTCACATCGTAGACAAACCCGCGGATCAGGGTGTCGGGATTGAGCAGCTGAGTTGCCTGCAGGAACTCGATGTCCTCTCGGACGCTCTCGTCCAGGTCCGCAAACGGAAGGAAGTCGAACTCCCCGGTATCCTGGCCCAGGTCCTCTTTGACTTTGTCGCGCAGATCGCGGTTGCTGAAAGTGAGCATGCCGCAGTCGGTATGGTGGATCACCACCAGCTCTTTGGTCCCGAGCAGGCGCTGCGAGATGATGATCGAGCGCAGCGCGTCGCGGGCCCGTCCGCCGGCGTTGCGAATGACGTGCGCGTCTCCTTCCTGGAGCCCGAGGGCCTTGGAGGGAAGAATGCGGGCGTCCATGCAGGTAAGTATGATGACCCCTCGGGCGGGTGGAAGCGGCAGGTCGCCGCGGTTGAAGGTGCGGGCATAGGCCTCGTTCGCCTGCACCAGTTCGTCAATCGTGGCCATATATCCTCCGAATAGGGCAACAAATGAAAGGCCCGCAACCACGGGAAGTGGTCCGGGCCTCGGGTCAACGCGATGGAATGCCTGCTACATCGTATCTCCGTCTTCGTGTGCCGCCGGCACCGTCCACCCCAAGTAGGAGAGACAACAGGAGCACCGGGCAAACCCTAGGGCGCAGATCATGGCGCTACACTATGGCTAGCCGAAGGTGAAGTCAAGCGACAAGCGCCCGGGATCGCTCCCGAGCGCCTCACCAAAGCTTAACGGAGCTTCGACAC
>CAWEWK010000003.1:0-28151 GCA_963812755.1 uncultured Gemmatimonadales bacterium
AGCCCACGATTCCGCCGTCACCGCCGCCGGCGATGATGTTCAGCCCCATTATCAGCGCCAATCCACTCGCCTTGGCGTCCCGAACATGAGTGGCAATGAAGTCGTCGATGGATCCAAACTTCGAGTGGTACTGAGCCCAGGTAGCATCCAGATACTTGTACTGATAGCCCTTCAGATAATCTGGAAAAACCCGGATGATCGCCGGGAGGTCAGGCCAGATCTCCTTGCTGTACTTCGCCATCTCCTCGATATCCGCCAGCGAGACCTCGTGACCATTCCATCGCTTGCGGTTTTGCGGTTCATCCATGATGAAATGGCCTATGAGCGTCCCGTCGGCAATGTAGGATGAGAGATCGATGCCTCGAAACCTATCCACCCTCTGTTTCCACATCGGAAGACTGAACCCGTTGCTATCACGCTTGAACGCCTCATTGCCGGTGAAACTGAGAAGCACCCGGCCATTGGTCCGTCGAGCCGCTTCCAGCTTGGCAAGCAAAGTGGGTGGGTATGCGACAGTCACCAATGCGGTGAACGCTGGACTCAGACTCGACGGCGGCAGGAGCGACAACGAGCTTGAACCCGTGGTCTCCACGGTCGGGCCGAAGGGAATTCCGGCGTGGACGGGCGGCCCCACCGGCGGAGGCGCACTATCGGGCGGGAGCGGTGACGCGTTGGTGTCCGGCGTCGCTGGAGCGGGCGTGACGGTGTCGATGGGCGGCGCCAGGGAATCGACCGGAGGCGGCTCGCCTTCCGACGAAAGTACCCTTGACCCGCCGTCGCATGCGCCAACGGCAATCGCGATCGTCACCGAAAGCTTGCGGCTCAGCCCGCTCATGTTGAGCCCTGTCTAGGAGCCGGTATGAAGCGCCACGAACCCGCAGCCACCACCGCGCGAGTTGGTGCAATATCCTGCACTGAGTTCGGGTCGTCCGTGGCGGAACGCACAAACCTGGATGTCGCCGCGAGCAGAGGGTCTAAGCCCTTGCCATTCGGCAGCTTCCCAGCTTGGGTACGGTGCAGCTGCCGGTAACGGTGGGTTCCAAAGGCGCCGCATTGGAGGCGAGTGAGAATATGGTGAGATCTGGCTAAGACGGGCTCGGTAACCTCCTTCGCAAGGGTCGCGTGTGCGACCAATCAACTCTTCTTGCAAGGACCGGAGCCATGCCGTACCGCCAGATCAGTCGCTTCCTCCCGAGGACACTCACCCTCGGCACCCTCACCCTGCTCGGGATCACCGGCTGCCAGGGCAGCCCGTTCCCGAGTGAGCCCGGGTCCGCGACCGCGGCCCAGCCGAACACTACCGATGTAACCGATGTTGCCGCCGTAGTCTTCCCAAGCAACAGCTGGGAAACCAGGCCCTCCATGCCAACCGGTCGATACGGACTGGTAGCGGCCACCGTGAACGGCGTCATCTACGCCATCGGGGGGTTATTCAACCAGCCGCTCCGCACGGTCGAGGCCTACAACCCTGCCGGCAACACCCTGGTGGTCTGGGGACCCAAGGCGCTCCTACCGGCCGCGCGGGTGTGGCCGAGCGGCGCCGGAGTGATCAACGGCAAGATCTACGTGCCGGGAGGGCTCAATAGTGAATATGGGCCGACCAAGAGTCTCTTCGTGTACAACCCGGCGACCAACGCTTGGGTGTCGAAGAAGGCCATACCTGTCGCCAGCGCACAGGGAGCAGCAGGGGTCATCAACGGCAAGCTCTATGTGTACACCCCGGCCTTGCTGGGAAAGGGCCCCTACCTGCACCGCTATGACCCGGGCACCAACGCGTGGACTCAGCGCGCGACGCCGCCACTGGGGAACCAACAGCCTGCCGCCGGTGTCATCGATGGCAAGCTCTACTTGGCCGGCGGGTCCGTCTCCGCTACGCCGTCGGCGGCCCTCATCGTGTACGATCCGGCGAGCAACACCTGGACGACCAGGAAGTCGATGCCGAAGGCTCGATGGCTGGCGACAGGACGGGTGCTCAATGGCAAGCTCTACGTGGTCGGCGGCGGCACCGCGGACAAGCCGCTGGCCCTGGTGGAAAGGTACGACCCGGTCAGTAACACCTGGGTCGCGAGAGCCAGCATGCCGACGGCCCGGTGGAACTTGGCGGCCGCGACAGCGAACGGAATGCTCTATGCGCTGGGTGGTTTGAGCTTCAGCGGGTACACAGCCAACGAGGCCTACAAGCCGTAAGCTCACGCTCCTACGGCTCAGGGGTGACTGCGGCGGCGAACGATCGTGACCCGGCCCCCTGAGACTCGCCGGTCACCGGGGGCCGCCCCCGGTCGTCGAGGTAGAGCCGGGCCCATATCTCGGTGAGCAACACTCTCCAGAGGCTGCCCGCCTGCTGCTTGCTGTAGCGCCCACTCGGCTTCCGGCGCCGGAGGCGCTCGATCTCGGAGGGCTCGAAGATACCGCGAGCTGCCACGGCAGCGGGCGAGAGCAGCTCGGCAGCCAGACGATCCAGGACCTCGCTCAGGTCGGTGTCGTGACGCAGCCGCTGAAGGCTCTTCTTCCGCTGCAGGATCGATTCGGGAACCAGGCCCTCGCAGGCGCGGCGGAGGATGTGCTTTTGCCGCAGGCCGCGGATCTTGAGGTTGTCCGGCACTTGGAAGGCCGTCCGCATGACGACCGCGTCCATGAAGGGAGAGTTCCACGCCAGGCCGTGCGCCGCGTGGAGTTGAAAGGTGGCCCCGAGCTTGGAGGACCCTTCCAGAATATCGCGGCGCAGCTTCTGGTTGAGCGGCTGGTCGCTGTCGAACGGCAGGGGCCGGGGAGGCGGCAGCTCCTCCGCGCCTCGCACCGATACCGCCTCGGGGAGATCGCCCCGGAAGTAGAGCTTCACCGCAAGCCTGCCTGCCGGGGTGTGGGGAAGCCGGCGAGTCTGAGTAAAGTGGAAGAACTCCTCCAGCAGACCCCGGAACGGTGGCAGCATGAGCCCGAGCTTGAGGAGCTTGTGCCGGGGCATCCCGCCGAACTGCACGTCGGACTTATGGCCTGAGAAGATGATGTCCACGTGGCCGGCGGCCTCTCGGGCGGCGATGAACTGATAGGTCATCTCCTCGCCGCCCACCGGATCTTCCATGTACCACAGAGCTTCAGGTAACACGCGGGGCAGGACTTCCGGACCGACCACGATCTCGTGGTGTTCGGTTCGGAAGTGGCCGGCGGCCTCCCGGGCGCCGATGATTTCGGGGTCTCCGTCGCCATGGCCTACGGTGAAGGTGTTGACCGTCCGCTCCGGGGCTACCTGCCGCATTCCGGCGAGCACCAGGGCGGAGTCGAGTCCACCGCTGAGCCCGAGACCGATTGCCCGGTAAGGAGTCATCTGGCGTCTCAGGGCGTCGAGCAGCGCCGACCGCACCGCAGCCGCATGCTCGGCCTCGGATCGCTGCACGATATCAATCGCGATGTCCCAGAACGGAGCGCTCTCGGACCGGTCGCCCTCCAGGGCCAGCCATGCGCCGCGGGGTACTACTTCCACCCCGGCCAAGAAGCAGGCACGGGGGTTCCCGTGCTGTGTCTGCATGGTGTACCGGATCGAGGCCAGGTTAGGGCGGGCGGGCACATCGGCGATGGCGAGCAGGGCCTTGTATTCGCTGGCGAAAAGAAGTCGCCCTCGGCTCCGGATGTAGTAGAGCGAGCGGGCGCCCCACCGGTCCCGGGCCAGGATCAGTCGTCGGCGGGCCAGGTCCCAGATCGCGAGCACGAACTGCCCGCTCAGGTGGCCGAAACCCTCGACCCCGAAGCGCTGGAACACTCCCCAGGCCAGCGCACGGTGGGAGATCGCTCCGCGTCCGGCCTGGTCCATGCCCAGCAGCTTGGCGATCTCGGGGGTATTGTCGAGCATCCCGTCGAACACGATGAAGGGCGACGCATCTTCAGCATCGCCCGCGGATCGCTGACCCCAATGCACACCTTCCCCTGGAGACCACTCCTTCCGGCTCGGCCCGCGATGCAGAAGGCGCTCCCCCATAGCTGTGACCTCGGAGGAGTCGGCGTCGCCGATGATTCCGTAAATGGCACCCATTCCGAGCCTGGCTCCATGCCCCGGGGTGCTCCCAGGCGCCGTGAGGAAGATGCGCGATCCGCGAGTGAAGGGGGTGTTGAACGAGAATGTAATGCCTGGGGCTGCCTATTCAATTGGGAGAAGGCGGGAGGTCTCAGCGCCCGATGCAGTAGGGAAAGGCCGCTAGCTGCGGATCCGCTGAGAACCACCGAGAACCGTTAGACAGCTTTCAGCGGCGACTTCCGACAATCGTGCGGGTGATCCAGCGCTACATGCGCTCGTATTCGCCCTACGACAATGTGGAGCGGAGGTCCTACCCGGCGATCCTGGCGACGGCTGACTACCAGCAAAGCAGCGCGAACTAGTTGTCTTGTCTACATGGCCAGGGAGGGAATTGAACCCCCGACACGCGGATTTTCAGGGCGTCAGTGGTCGATTGCTCCAGATCTGTCCAGATCGATTAGCGACCGTCCAGCAACGACTTCGGACAGATCCTTGGAGCATCGAGCATCACCGAGAACCGTTGAATACCGCGGAGTTCAGGTACTAACTAGGTACCGCAATTCACCCCTGCCCGACAATATTATCACAACGCGCACAACACAGCTCAGGTGACGTCCGGGCCTGCTGGTGGAATGCCTCACACCCCGACCTTTTTCCCGGGTGCTTGCCGTAGACGAACACGGCCGGGAGTTATTCGAGGCTACCCAGCGGCTCGACCTCGAGGGGATCGTGGCGAAGCGGAAGCGTGATCTCTACTCGCCCCAAACAACTTGGTAAAAGGTCAAGAATCCAGCGTATACGCAGGCTGAGGAAGGGGCGAGTTGTTCCATCCACCCAGACAGCGTCACGGTTATGATTTCCCAGGATACTGTCGCAAAATCGGCCCTAAGGGTCGCAATTAAGGCCTAGATACGATCCACCAGTGAGCAAAATTGCGTCCTTACTGATCTTTCCTGCATTGAGTGCCGTCGGGCTGGTTCCCCTAGCCGGGCTCGGCGTACAGGAGAGCCCGAGTCCGGGCCACATCCGATCAAGCGTGAAATCCGCTCGGGTGGTGAGGCCCTTGCGGACGACGACGCTGTCCCGTTCGAGGGGCACATAGCCGGCTGCGGTGGCGCGAAGACGATGCGTGCCAACGGGTACCCTTCCGAGTCGGTACCGGCCCGAGGCATCGCTCGGCCCACTGAGCGCCAGGCCGACGACCCCGACGTGGACGTTCGCAATCGGTGCACCGGAATGGTCGCGGACGGTACCCTCTATCTCCCCCTTGGGGAAGCGTTGGCAAGCGGCAGTGCAGAGGAGCGCGGTGGCGAAGCCGAGCGCTGCGCCGGCGTAGCGTGGCATGTTGTCTCCTCTAGGATGTAAGTTGAAATCACCGACCTCGCTGGACGTTGCCTCGTCTACCACAGCCTAGGACTGATCTCACCGCCACTCCAGCAGGCCGGTGTCGCTCTCTACAGTCGGAGACTTTCATGACGACCCGCATCATCTTCAACGGCCAAGAGTACGACAACCCCGAGGCCATGCCGCAAGACGTTCGAAAGGCCTATCAGGAGATGCTGGACCAGTTCCAGGACAAGGACAAGGACGGTATTCCCGACATACTCCAAGGCGAGAGCGCTGGAAAAAATGTACTTGGAATGCTGCAAACCTCGGTGAGCTTGAACGGGCGCACCTTGGAGAATATGGGGGGCCTTCCTGCGCCCCTGCGGCGCCTTATTGGGAACGTGATAGCTCACGAGATCAGCAAGGGCTCCGCCCCGGCTGAGCCGCACGGCAATGAGCCCCTCCTGCGGACGCTAGACACGGCCAGCCGTGCTACCGAGAGACTGCTCGGGGTGCTGCTTGCGTTCATAGCAGGGTTCATCCTCATCTTCAGCGTTGGAGTCATGTTTGCCATAGGGGGCGGACCGGAGCTTCTAAAGGGTCGGTTGGCAGTAGCAATCGCCGCATTGTTACTTCTCGGCTGGCTCGACACCCAAGCCACCCGCCTTGCGCGGCGGCGGCAGCCGCTCCTAGCCCCGGATACCGCCGGGTACAGGCGCTTCGCAGTGTTGAGCAGCCTTGGTTTGTTCCTGGCCGCGGTTATCCTCCTTAGCCTCGCGTGGTTCTTGCCGTGAAGCAATCCGGTGGCGCTCCGTAGGCTGAGCTACTCCGCGGGCGGGGAGAAGACGCCTCGGCAATGTAGGCCTGTGGCAGGCCCGACTCGAACGCGCGCAACTCGAGACGATCACGCAGCGGCCACGTCGCGAAGTGTTCCCACCACAGATTCTCGTCCATGCCTTGACTCCCCAACGCCGGAGCTAGTCTCCTCTCATTCGCTGGAAGTAGAAGGCGTAGAACGTCAGCCAGAACAGGGCCACCGCGGCGAGCCACGCACCCGGATGCGCGTCGATCCGGCGCCGGAACAGCCGGCGCACTGCGGCGGCCACCAGGAACGTCGGCGCAATCCGCGCCACTCGCGCGAACACCGTCCAGAGCAGCACCGCGCCCAGCGAGAGTCCCGACGCGAACGCGGCGGCGGCGTAGAGCTTGAGCGGCACGCCGCCGAGCACTAGGAGCGGCGTCCAGGGCAGCCCTCCCGCGCCGACCGCGGCGCTGACCCGCTCGATCATGCCCGCCGAGATCCCAGGCACCGCGTCGAGGGAAGCGAGGTAGCTCACGCGCGGCAGCAGCATCAGGCCGCGAATGACCGCGACCGCCACCAGCGATCCAACGATCGACGCGGCCCAGGCGACAACGCCGGCGCGATACGAGAAGAGCGCGGCGGCGCTGATGTAGACGTCGGGCACGATGAAGAAGGCGACGCCCTCCGCGAGCCCCCACCAGAAGCCGGCGTGCCGCGCCACTCGCTCATCGGCCGCGATGCGCCGGAGCCGCTCCGCCCGCCTACCGTCCCGATGTCGCATCGGCGATCCGGCGAAATCCAGCGTAGAGCATCACCAGCGCGGCCGCCTGCACCATGTGATAGACCGCGTTGTGATCGAAGTACACCGGGTGGAGCGCCACCTGGAGCTGCTGAAGCAGCGCCGCTACGGCCGACAGCGCGAGACCCAGTGCGATGGAGATCCAGCCTCCGCGGTCGCGGATCGCCCGGACCGTCGCCGCGAGGAGGAAGAGAAGGAGCGCTGGCACGTAGAACCGCACGATGCTGCCGAACGACTCGTCCACCAGGAGCACGACCGCCGCAAACGCCGCGACGTAGACCGCGGCGACCCGGCGGCGCGTGCGCTCGGCGAGAGGGTCGCGAGCACGCGCAGGCCCTGCTCGAGGAGGGAGCCATGAGCACGGCCGGCACGAGGCTGAGTGAGCCGCGGCTCGCCGGGCCGGCCAGCCGGCGGGCGAACTACGCCCCCAGGATCGCGAGCCCGAGATCGGTGACGACCACGTCGGGCTCGTGAATGGTGATCCCCAGCGCGCTCACTCGTCCCGGATGCGTCTGGCGCGGAGCGGCTGATCCGATATCACGCCGTAGGGCCTCCGGGCGAAGGCGCGACGCAGGTCGTCCTCCTCGTCCGGCGTCCAGATGAACGTCGGCCACCCCTTGGCGATCAGCCGCTCGATCACGTCCTCGTCCACCTCGTGGTTGATGCTGAGCAGGTCGGGTTTCACCAGCTTGCGGAGCGCCCGGCGGATGAACTCCTGCCGGAGGAACCACGGCAGGTCCACCCGATCCTCCGGCCGTATCTCGGCGAGGAGTTCCGGATTCCAGTTGGTGTCCATGAAGATGAGCGCGGTGCGCACATGGGGATCGAGGCGCTTGAGGCGCCGCAGCACCATCGGGTTGAACGAGCTGAGTACCACGTCGGCGTGCGCGTCGTGGCGACGGATGATCTCGACCGCGCGCTCCTCGATCCCGGTGGCGGCGGCGCCGGGCACCTTGAGTTCGACCATGAGGACGCCGCGTCCCTTCGCCGCTCGGACGAAATCCTCGAAGGTCCGGACGTACGCACCGGTGATTGCGCTGTCGTACTTGGGGCCGAGGTCCAGGGCCAGCATCTCCGAGACGGTCTTGTCACGCACCTTACCCATGCCCGAAGTCAGCCGATCCACGCTCAGGTCGTGGTAGATGACCAGCTCGCCGTCGCGGGTGAACTGCCCGTCCACGTCGACCCCGTCCATACCTGCCGCGAGCGCGCGCTCCACGGCGTAGAGGCTGTTGTCGGGCGCGTGGTCGCCGAACCCGCGATGGGCGAAGACCAGGGTGCGCTCCGGGCTCCGGACCATGCCGCGGTAGGGCGGCTCATAGAGAAAGAGCCACGCTCCGCCCAGCAGGAGCAGCAGCAGAATCGCGGCCAGGATCGTCCGCCAGCGTCGCCGGTGGCGCGGGGTCCCGTCAGGGTGGTGTGCTGTGGCCATAGCGCTCGTAAAACTGACTGGAGAAAAGCTCGCCGGGATCGTAGTACCGCTTGCGCTCGAACGCGCGAGCGGCGTTGGGGTAGGCGCGGTGCAGCTGGTCGGGGGGCGGGTAGAGCTGATACGTCAGATAGTAGGTTCCGCCGTGCTCGATCGCTGCGTCGACCAGCTCCCGGGTGACCTGGGCGGCCCGGGCCTGCGCCTCGGGCGAGAGCCCGACGTTGCTCATCTGGATGATGGCGAAGACCTCCTGGTCGGGCGCGTAGGCGAGGGTCGGCGTCCGGTTGGGCTTGACGTACCGCACCGTCGAGCTGAGCACGTTCATCCGGCTTTTCAGCAGGATGTCGCGGAAGCGGTCCATGAACGGTACGAAGCGGTCCGTGGGGACGTAGTACTCCTGGATGATGTCGGTATCCCTGCTCGACTGGTAATCCAGGAACTCGAGCGGGGCGAGCGGCGGCCGCATCGAGTTGTTGCGGGTGACGACGCGGGTGGCCCCGGCGCCCAGCTCCACCCGCTTCTGGAGCCGCCAACGGAGCGACTTGGCCCAGTTGAACCGGCGGGAGAGGCCGAAGAAGAACCGGTCCCGCAGGACGTGCTCCTCCTCCGTGAGCTCGGCCGCGGCCGTGCGGCCGTCCCGCACCCGGGTCCAGGTCACCGCGACCACTTCCTTGAGGAAGCGGTCCGGGTGGGGATCGATCGAAGGCCGGGCGAGCATGAGCACCACGTCGCTGTCGCCCTTCACCCGCCGCGCGAACCAGGCGGGGAACTTCCGGTAGTCCACCGACTCGGACCGCTGTTCGTAGACCTCGTCCCGTGTGACCCGGAGAGTGACGTCAAGGATCACCCCGTACATCCCATACCCGCCGATCGCCAGTGAGAACAGCTCCGGGTTCTCGGTCCGGCTGACCTCGACGACCCGCCCGTCCGCCAGCAGCAGTCCGAAGCGCTCCACCACGTCCACCACCTGCATCACATCCACGTCGCGGCCGTGGGCGTTGGCACTGAGGGTGCCGCCCACGGTGAAGATGTTGGACGACTGCATGACCTTGATCGCGAGTCCCCGCGGGGCGATCGCGCGCTGCACCTCGTCCCAGGTGGCGCCACTCTCTACCGTGATCCGGGGCCCGGCGGTATCGATGGCACGGATGCGGTTGAAGGTCCGCATGTTGAGCACCACGCCGCCGGGCCGGTATGTGTGGCCGCCCTGGCTGTGCCGGCTGCCTGAGATGGAGACCTTGAGCCGGCGCGCCTGGGCGTCCCGGAGGACGGCGCGCAACTGCTCGACGTCGCGGGCCTCGTCCACCTGCACCACCCGGGCGGGCTCCAGGCGGGCCACGTCCGCTCGGACGAGCGGATCGTCCCGACGCAGCAGGTCGCCGTACGACACCACGAAGGTGCCGAGGTAGAGGGCGAGGGCGAGCAGGACGATTCCGAGCGCGCCCGCGAGTCGCGCGCGGCGCTTCGGTCCAGCCGTTGGTTTGGTCTGCATGCCTGGTGAGAAGAGGGGGTGCTACTGGTCGTGCATGCTAGCCAGCGGGCGCGCGTCGCGCCAGAGGCGGGCCGGCCGCCACCCTCAGGCGTCTAGCGCGCGAGCAGCTCCGGCCAAGAAAAAAGCGCGAGAAGGACGAGTAGTTCTCCACAGAGGTGTCGCGGCGTTTGATGCCGTCAAGAATCGACCAGCATGCTTCGTACGCGCGCTCCGCGGACCTGATCGCATCGCGTACAGATGAGTTCGTGGGCTAAGTCTGCTTCTTGGTCACTCTCGGGTCCGCATGGGTTATTGCAGCACCTCTGGGGCAACTCTCGCCTGACACCCAGCGACCGCACTCTGGCGAGTGGGCCCTTCCCGGATTCAGGGACTTTTCAGGACAAGAAAGGCCACTCAACCTGAGTGGCCGCGGCTGCCGAATCCTATTGGATAGCAACGGCCTATGTGCAATGGCCAGGGAGGGAATTGAACCCCCGACACGCGGATTTTCAGTCCGCTGCTCTACCAACTGAGCTACCTGGCCGCGGGGGCGGAATATAGAAAGCCGCCCACCCCCGGCCAAGCCTTAGCCGCCGGTCAGGTCCGCGCCAGCAGCTTCATCGGGTCTTCATGACGCAGCTCCAGGTGTTTCAGGCCATGTCGCCGCGACCAGGGCAGGAAGCAGATCACCGGCGCTGCCGACGAGCGGGAGGATTCCAGGGCCGCGCTGTTGCCCTTCCATCGAGGGATTCACCACTGCGACGAGAGCGCCATTGTCTGCCGCCAGCCAGGGCAGCGAGGCGGCCGGATCCACCAGATTCGAAGTCCCGATCGAGAGGAACACGTCGCACTCGGCCGCAGCCTGACGGGCCCGACGGAGTGCATCCTCCGGCAGGAGCTCGCCAAACCACACCACGTTGGGCCGCAGCCAGGCACCGCACCGGGCACAGCGGGGTGGCTCATCCGTCGGTTCCTCCCACCGCTCCACCAGGGTCCCTTCCCGGCTGCATCTCGCCCGGGCGATGTCGCCGTGCAGCTCCACCAGCGCGCGACTGCCTGCTCTCCGATGGAGGCCATCCACGTTCTGGGTGATCAAAGTGAACCGGGGTACCAGTCTCTCGAGTCGTGCCAATGCATGATGCGCCGGATTGGGCTCGGCTTTGGCAACGAGCTCCCGCCTCATTCGATACCAGCCCCACACCAGCGCCGGATCCCGCGCAAACGCCTCAGGGGTTGCCAGCTCCTCCGGGCGGTACCGCGACCAGAGGCCGGTGAGCGCATCGCGAAAGGTGGGCACCCCGCTCTCGGCCGAGACCCCGGCACCAGTCAGCGCCACCACGCGTCGCGCATCACGGAGCCGAGCCAGGAGAGCGGCGTCCATGGGTCGAAGATAGCTCAGCTTAATTCTTTCCCTTCGGGCCGTGACCCCATCCCGATCCGGTATCCGTTTACTGCTTCGGGGGCCATTGGGGTGGCCGCCATACGGATCAGCTCACAACGGGGAGAAGGCATGCAATCCGCAGTCGGTGCATTCAGGGTGAATACCCAGAGGTCCAGGTCATGGCGCGCGCGCTGGCACATCATGCCTGACGTCGCGCTGCTTCTCCTGCTGCCCCTCGAAACGGTCGTCGCGCAGAACACCATCCCCTTCGAGACCGGCGTGGTGCTCAACTACGTGATGCACAACCTGGACGAGCCGGCGGACCGTCAGTTCTACAGCACGATCACTTCCGTGACCCCGGACGAGACCGTCTTCACGGAGGACATGCACTATAGCGGCCCGGACGGAAGGCGGGTCACGGCCATGTACCACCGGCATCAGTCGCGACGCGAGCTGCTGGGGGCCCGGACCATCGACCATGGGACTACCTGTAACCCGGGCGATACCGTGGATGCCCGTTATCGCGGCAGTACGCTTCGCATGGCATCGAAGCGGCTTCTCCGCCAGCTCAAGACTACGAGCGAGGCTGAGGTTCGCAGCTTCTACACGATCGGATGCTCGCCCGGCTTCACTGTCTCCGGCACCCTCCGGCGGGTGGAACCCGGGCTAGTGCCCATCTCCATCCTGCTCAATGGCGAACGCCTCGATCTCCAGACTATTCACGCGCGCGGCACGCTCCGCTCATTCGAAATCAGTATTGACATGGACTACTGGTTCCTGGACGACCCCGAACGCGCCTGGATGATCCGGGCGGAAGGCAAGTCCGGGAAGAAGAGCTATCTCCAGCAGCTCGGCACGGTGCTGGCGCCGAACTCTTCTGCGGCGGAACGCATGGAGCAGGCATTGGAGCGCACCTGCCGGGCCCTGGTGTATGGTATCTACTTCGAGACCGCCAGCGCCGAGCTGAATGCCGCCTCGACACCGACCCTCCAGCAGATCGCCGGCGTGCTCCAGCAGCACCCCGACTGGACCTTGACCATCGAAGGTCATACCGACTCCATCGGCGGCATCAAGAGCAATCTCGATCTCTCGAAGCGACGCGCTACGGCGGTGCGGGATGAGTTGGTGCGCCGGTACCAGGTCGCGTCCGCCCGGCTGACGACGAAAGGATTCGGTCTCAGCAGACCGGTCGAGACCAATGCCACGATCGAAGGGCGCGCCCGAAACCGTCGGGTGGAGCTCACCAGGAGCTGCTCGTAAAACGCCCAGGGTAAGCGACTACAACCGCCTTGCCGCCATTCGCAGCAGCCCGAGGGCCTTCTCCTCGTCGAAGCCGTCCATCCCATCCGCCACCAGCTTCAGCATGACGTCCCGTTTCACCACCGTGACCTGGCCGCCGATCAGCGTGGTCCTCTCATCCCAAGGTTCCTTTTCACCGGCGGCATTCGCGCTGAGGGTCGGGTCCCCTGCTCCCGGGTCGAGCCGCATCACCTTCGTCGCCATTCCAGTGGACAGCCGCTCGAAGCCGAGCGCGTAGAAGCCGTCGGCCCATTGAACCTCGAGCACTCGATCGAACTGAGAGCTCGGCGTCTCTCCGCCTAGGGGAAAGTTGCACGATTTCCGGTCTCCCGACGGCTCCGGATCGGCCCGAAGCGGGCCCATGAGCTGTTCGACTTCGGCCCGGGTGACCAGGGAGCAAGGATCCCGCATGGTCGGTGGCGGATGCTTCCGCGCCGCGGCCGCTCCGTCATAATCCAGCGGCGCACCAGCGCGGCCGAGCGCGATGGAGGCGATCTTCGCGGCGCCGCCGAGATCCAGTCGCGAGCCAAGCACGTCCACGTGGACTGCCGTCGGCCTTTTGAGGGCGATGAATTGTCCGAACGGCGTCGCGGCGTCGTCCCACGACCCTTCCAGGGTATCCGACGCAAAGTCCGCAGTGCCCAGCGCCCCCTCGACCTTGCCACCCATCGCCGCGAACCCATCGAAATACAACTGTCCCTCGTCCCAGTCCACGTGCACTGTGACGTTGCGCTGGTCCTTTGCCCGGTACATGCAGGTGTCGCCGCTGGGATCGGGCCAGCGGTCCTTCACTCGATAGGGGGCCTCGCCCAGCGGCCCGATCAGCTTCTCTATTTCGACCTGGGACACCAGCGAGCAGGGATCCCGCCGGGAGGCCGTTGGCGTGGCCGCGGTCTCCGCCTGTGGTGCAGCGCTTGACTGTCCTTCCCGGCTCGAGTCTCGGCAACCTAGCGCTATCCCGAGAGACCCGATGACAACCAGAATAGTCCGCATGGTCCACCTCCTTGGTTCGCTACTTCCCTTTTGGGCCGAGCGGCAGCGGCAGACACCCGGGGTTGCAGGCCTTCACGTCTATCGAGGTCGTCACGTGAATGTCGCCGTCGGGGCTCGTGGTATCGCGCGCGAACTGCCCGAGCGCGGCCATGCTCGACCCGCTCTGCTTCACCTTGAGAACCGGATGACGCCGGATCACCCGCTCGAAGATCGGGTGAGCCTTCTGGAACTGGACCGGGGAGTCGATGATCTCGGGCCAAATGCCTCCCAGCGGTTGGACCACCCAAATCAGGTGACCGGTCATTAGATCAGAGAAATCGAAGGTCGCCGGCTCCAGCTTGATCTTGATCGAGTCCCCTTCCAGCACACCCACCAGCGGCAGACGGAAGGAATGGGGAGCGACGCCTCCGAGCCCTGAGCCCAGCTCCGCTATGTAGGGCGGTGTCTCCGGTGAGGTGACCCGGTGGAAGAGCACGACCCCCGGGATGAGGCGGCCGATTACGGCTGGATTCTCCCGCAGCTTGAACCGGCCCGCACCTTCGATGAATCCCCGAAGCGACACCGGCTGTCCGGCTGGAGTGTCCTTGGGGTACATCAGAACGATCCGTCCGGTCAGGTCGATGGTGTAATCCCACCAGTGCTCGCCCTTGCTGGTTAACACCTCGGCAGAGAACAGCCCTTCGATCGGCCCCTCAAACTTCACGCAATACGCGTCAAACGCGACGTTGGCTACGAATTGCCCCGTGTCCACCACCACGCCGGCGAGGGTGGTGAGCCATGCTTGCGGGGCCACCAGCAGGCCGAGGGAGACTTTCATGGCCTCCACCAGAGCGAATCGCTTGAGGCTCGAGGTCCCGGGATCGAGCTTGCGGGCGGCAAAGCCGGCGGGAATCTTGTCGGCCCAGAAGCCCCGGCTCTGATCGGTGGGGATCTGCGCGACGTTGATCGCCTCGGACACCAGGCCCATGATATCGGAGATCCACTGCAGGTCGGCGCAGGAGGCGGCTTTCTCAGCCGAAGTCTCGAGGGCCTCGAGGCGCTCCTCGCTCTCTTGGGCCTGCTGCTTCCACGTGGTCAAGGTGCCGAGGTACTCGTCCCATTCCGGAATCGCCTCGGGCAGCTTGGCCCGCTCCTCGAAAACCTTTGTCATCGCCTTCTTGAGCGTGGCGATATGGGTTGGCGTCTGCTGGAGCTGTTGCTCGGCGGCGGCGACCTTGGCTTGCGCCTGATTCCTGGGCGGCGAGATCGGCAAATCCTGCAGTTGTTTCCTGGCCAAAGCCAGCGCCTTGGCTGAGCCGACCAGAAGTGCCTCAATGAGTCCGGCGACCTCCGTGGGAATGGCGCCCGGGACAACCACCTGGAAGCTGGTGGTGTCCCGCCCCTTCGTGTCCGGCGCTGTGGCGGTCACCTGATATTTGCCGAGCTCCTTGGTGGCGACGAAGGTCGTGGAGAAGGCCCCTTTCGCGTCGGGCTTCGCGACCAGGGTCACCGCCGCCGTGGCGCCCGGTGGCTTGATCACGACGGTGACCTTGCTCGCCTCCCCGATCAGGCCCGTGGTGCCCCGCAGTGTCACGCTCCCGCCAGGCATCGTCTGGTTCGGGCTCGCCGCGATCTCGACCGGGAGCGACGAGACGGTGTTCAGCCCTGAGGGCTTCTGCGCTTGAGCCGCCATGAGCGGAACCCAGTAGACTGGATTCATCGCCATGATCCGGAACAGCCACTGGGTCGTCATATCGCGCCCTAGTTGAGCGGGGTGATCTCGCAGTACTGGACCTGCAGCAGGTAATGCGGCCCGGCGGAAAGCTCGATGCTGTAGTTCCCCGCTCCCTCGGGGTAGAGCAGCCAACCGACATGCTGCCACCCCGGCTGGACGCTAGTCTGCATGGCGGCAGTGCCGGCCCGGACCACCACCGTGATTACTCCGGGCTTGCCTTGCACCAGGCACTCGAGCAGATGAGGCTGAGAGGGCTGGGGAAGGGAGAGGTTTAGTTGCAGATAAGAGGACTCACCGCCCAGCCGGAACTCTCCGTCCCCGCCCAGGGCTCCGTCGCTCACGACCATCGTCGCCCGGTTCAACATGATCCGAGCCCGGCCAGGCACCCGCGGCGTGGCCGGCGTGATCCGAATCGGAGCTTCCGCGCCGTGCACCGCGCGCGCCGTGCCCAGAGCCTCCGTCGCCATCTGAATTTTCTGCTCCGCGGTGAGCCCAGCGGTAACGGGAGCGGCTACTCTCGTCATGCTGCTTCGCACAGGAGCGGCTGTGAGACGTATCACCTGAATCGGCGACCCGATCGCGATCGGCGACCGGGTCGGCGAGAGTCGTCGCTCCTGGGCTGCCAGCGAACCGCTCACGATGAGGCTCGCGGTTACCACCAGCAGTGAGCGTCCGGTAATGAAGTTCATGGCCTGGTCTCCAGGTGACGGCAGTCCACAGCAGTGGTTCTGCATCGGAGAACGCAGGCAGCTGCCCGCAGGGGCCACGGTCTGACCGGTCGGGGCTTCCCTGGCCCCTCCTGTTGTTCACCTGCGTTCACCGAGGCAGAACCACTACCTCGAGGACCGCATGCTACGACCCGTACTGTTCGCCACCGCGCTCGCGGTGTTCCCCGCCGGCCTGCACGGACAGCGTGCAATCCGGAACCCTGTCGCGCAGCCGACCCCAGGCACCGGCATCATCGCGGTAGAGGCGGAAGCGCTTCTCCCTTCCTCGATCGCTACCCACGGCCGCGCGGTGCGCCAGGACATGCGCCCCTTCGGCTCGGGCTGGAGTAACGACGCGCAGCTCTTCTGGGCCGTCGCCCAGCCCGGCGCCCAGCTTCGGCTTACGTTCAAGACCGCTGTCACCGGCCGCTATCAGGTGTTTCTGCGCTTCACCAAGGCGCCGGACTTCGCCTTCGTGCGGGCGAGCTTCGACGGCGCTCCGTCGGTGTCCTTCAACGGCTATGCGCCTACCGTGAGCCGGGACCGCGCGCTGCTTGGGATGCTCGACCTTGCCCCAGGTGTCCGGGAACTGTTGGTCAAGGTTGCGAGGAAGGATGGAAAGTCGACCGGCTACAACGTGGGGCTCGACCGAATCGAGCTGGAGCCGGTCAGCTCTCCCAAGGGGGCGGTAGATAGAGAGCGCGGTTCGGTTCAGACGATCGGCGGGCAGCGGGAACCCGCCGGCGCAGTGGACCAGCAGCACGAACCGATTGTGTCAAGCTCGACCGGAACTGCCAAGCCGGTGCAGCCCGTCATCCCTCGGGCCCGCCTTGCATTCGCTCAATTCATTCCCGACGGTGGGGCGATCCTCGGGCCGGCAGAGCGGAATCTCTATCGCCCCGACCTCACGGTTACCCTGGCTTGGGAGGCAGTAGGCACAGGCAAGCTCGCCTATCGTTGGCAGGTCCTGAGGGAAGCGATGTCCCGGGAGACTGCCCCGAGCGTCTCGCCGCCGGGACTCCTGGCGGAAGGCCCAGTGGTCCCGGTACAAGGGAACACCTTTCGAATCTCCCTGGGCGACTTTCCGCCGCTGGGAACCGCCTCGGCCGTGACCGGCAGTCCCACAAGGGTCGGCGTCAACCGCGCAACCCTAAGAACGACAACCCGCACGGCCGGCGGCACGATGACGCGGGTATCCGGCGGGCCTAAACTGCCCGATCGCCCCCTGAACCTGTACATCCGGATCATTCCCGAGGTCGAAGGCAAGCCACTGGCGGTGCCCTCGAACATGGTGGTCGCGCACTTTGTGCCGGGGTCTGATCCCGGCCAAGCGAGGGTTGCGGAAGCGTTTGCCGAAGCGGCCAAGCGCGCAGCCAGGCTCGCCGAGATGACGACAGAGGCCAAGGTACTCCAGCTCTCCATCGTCAAGTTCACGCCCATGATCTTCGAGGATCCCAACCGCTGGGGTTGCGTGTACGTGATCCAGAACCCGTACGCCGGCAAGCAGGATCATGCACTCGGACGCTACGTGGCGGGCCACGAGTATTGCGGGAAATCCTTCAAGGGATCGGGCTATCAGGCCGACAGCTTCTGGGACGTGGTGACCGGCTGGGCCAAGGCATACGACATCCTCGCCACGTTCTATGATGGCGCGAAGTCATGGGTCGCCGACAAGATCGGCCAGCTGGCACCCTGCGAGGCGATGGGCGACAAGCTCGAAGGCAGTTGTGAGGACTTCGTCAAGCAGGCGGCCTCCGCGGCGATGTCGGCGGGCTTGGCGGCCGCGGGGGTGCCACCGACCCTGCCAAACCTCAGCGAGCTCCAGGGCGCGGCCGAAGGGAAAGTGGCCGAGGCGGCGGCCGACTACACCTGCAAGGAGTTCGAGTCTCGTGGCGGCCATTGCACCCCGGAAATGCGGAAGGCGCTGGCGGAGGCATACAAGATCGGGATCGACAAGATTCAGGCCGGCATCGTCAAGGATGCAAAGGAGCCGGGGTGCGGCGACATCCAGCTGGCTCACGAGCATGGCCGGGGAGCCCTGCCCTGCTTTACCGATTATCCCGGCACCGATGTAAGGCCCGCCAAGGGTGCCGTCACCGAGCCCGCGACCGTCGCGATCAGGGTCAAGCAGGTGAAGCCCACCCCGTCCTTTGGGATGCCCGGATGCACCCTGAAAGCCGATCTCCAGCTCACCAACCATTTTCCGGGGGCCAACCTCCACGGCGTGGACTACGGCCCCTCTACGCTCTACGGAAACCCCTTTCTCCCGGCCGAGGCCGTAATCCCGGCGCTGGGGCCGGGGGACACATTTGACGTAACCCTGGTCTTTTCCCGATGGAAGCCGTTCGCCGTCCCCGGCCACTACAACGCCACCATCTGGTGGGACGATTGGCTTTACCTCTATCGCGGCGGCCAGGGACCGCTCTCGGCCAGTGCTCTCACGGCGACGCCGGTCCCTGGCGCCAAGGCGCCGAACGGCAAGGATATGACGCTGTCGTGCGGACAGAGCACGCAGACGTTGGTTCAGATTCCCGACTGACGAAGAAGCCGGTGGCATTCCCGGGCCGCGCGGGCTGCCCACCGGCTCTGGTCGAACTCCCGGCAAGCCTTCACCAGCAGCGTCTTGGCCTCGTGGCGCCGCCCTTGAGCGGCGGCCGCGCGGCCAAGGGCCTCCCTGGTTTCCGGTATGCGGAGATCGGCCGAATCGAGCTTGGCCACGCGGATCGCCAGGGCTTCCCGAAGCAGCGAGTCTGCTTCTGCAGCCCGGCCGCGATCGGTGAGGACCTGGCCCAGCGCCGTGAGAACCTCCGCGGTGCGCGGATGACTGTCCGGCAGCTCGCGACGATAGGTCGCCAGCGCCTTCCGCAGTACCCGCTCGGCCTCCGCGAAGCGCCCGGTGCGACGGAGAAGCACGCCGAGATTGCGGCGAGTGAGGGCTACGTCGAGGCTCGAGTCGCCCACCTCTCGTGACCTCAGGGCCAGGACTTCGCGAAGCAGGCGCTCGGCTTCCTCATACTTCCCTGCCTCACTCAACACCGCACCGAGATTGCCCATGGCTGTCGAGGTCAAGCGGTGGCTCGGGCCCAGCTTGGTGCGCCAGATGCCGAGTGCCTCGCGAAACGCCGCCTCTGCGCCGGCCAGATCGCCCATTCGGTAGCGCACGATCGCAAGGTTATTCAGGGTCTGCATCGTGACCGGGTGATCGGCCCCGAACAACCGGCGCCGCTGCTCGAGGGCTTCGAGATCCAGGGACTCCGCCTCCGCCCAGCGGCCCTCGTTCTCCAGCACGCTGGCGAGGGTATGGAGCGCGTGCGCTACGTCCGGGTGCCCCTGGGGATGAAGTCGCTTTCGTCCCGCCAACACCTCGCGATACAACGACTCGCTTTCCGCGTAGCGTCCCATGGCGTTCAACGTGCTGGCCAGATTGCCCAAGCCCGTGAGCAGGACAGGATGGCCGGGGTCGAGGTGCTTCCGCTTGATCGCAACCGCCGCCCGGTTGGCCGAGTCGGCCTCTCTCAGCTCCGACCTGGTGTCGGTCAGCAGCACCCCGAGATTGTCGAGGTCGGAGCCCACCTCGAGGTGGTCCGGTCCCAAGCGCTTGATGTCGATCGCCAGCACCGCCCGGTAAAGGGATTCGGCGCGAACGTATTTCCCAGCCTGTCTCAGCGCGCTCCCGAGCTCGGCCATAGTCTTGGCCACGTCGACGTGGTCGGGACCGAGCGCCCTTCGCCGAATCTCGAGCGCCTGCTGGAGCACTGATTCGGCGGCCGCGAGCTCGCCCATCTCCATGAGCGCGCTGCCCTGGCCCGTGAGTCGCGCGCCTACCTCCGGATGGTCCGGCCCATAGGCACGCTTTGCCACTGCCACCGCGCGCTGGGACAAGCTTTCGGCCTGAGCGTACAGTCCCAATTCGAGATGGATCTGTCCCAGCACTCCGAGGAGCTCCTGCTGCACCGCAGGCTGCCGCCCCAATGCGGAGTCCACCCGCCGCACGCCGCGCTTCAGGAGCTCGCGCGCGGTGATCTGTCGGCCGCGCGATTCGGCCGGATCGGAGACCTGGAAGAGGTCTACTACGAAATCCTTGACCTCGCGGGCCTTGGCGGCTTCGCGCGCCTTGGCCTGAGCTTGCCAGAGCGTCGCCACCAGCCCGCCTACCAGCGCGAGCAGCAGTGCGGCGCTGACCGTCACGCCGACCCGATGCCGGCGTAGGAACTTGCGAGCGCGATACCCTACGGCGTCCGGCTGCGCCGTGATCGGGAGGCCGCTCTGATAGCGCCGCAGGTCCTGCAGCAGGGCGTCGGCGGAGGGATAGCGCCGGGATGGCTCTTTCTGGAGCGCCTTGAGAACGATGGTGTCGAGGTCACCCCGAAGCAGGCGCCGCAGCCGGTCGGGTCCGGTGACCACGGCGCTGGGCGGCGCAGGCACCGTGTCGCAGATGACCCGCTCGACCTCGGCCGGAGTGTGGCGCTCAAACTGGTGGGCCCGCCGTCCGGCGAGGAGCTCGTAGAGCACCGCGCCGAGGCCGTAGACGTCGGTTGCGGTCGTAACCGGCTCACCTCGCACCTGCTCCGGTGCCGCGTACTCCGGCGTCAACACTCTGAGCTCTGTGTGAGTCGCCGCTGCATCAACTGCCCCGCTATCAACCAGCTTCGCGATGCCAAAGTCGAGCAGCTTCACCCGGCCCTCTGCCGTCACTAGGATGTTCGACGGCTTGAGGTCCCGGTGAATCACCAGGTTTTGATGGGCGTAACGCACCGCATCGCACACGTCCGCGAATAACTGGAGACGCGCCGTCAGCTGGAGTTGGTTGGTGTTGCAGTAAGCGGTGAGTGGCTCTCCGGCGACGTACTCCATGGCGAACCAGGGGCGCCCATCTCCCGTGATCCCACCATCCAGCAGCTTCGCGATATTCGAATGATTCAGTCGGGCGAGAATCTGGCGCTCGGCCAGGAAGCGGCGGCGAACCTCAGCCGAATCCAGCCCGCCGCGAATGACCTTGAGAGCGACGGACTGCTCGAACTGGCCGTCGGCCCGGTCACCGAGGTAGACCGCCCCCATGCCGCCGTGGGCCAGCTCTCGCACCACGCGGTAGGGCCCCAGCCGAACTCCCGGAGGGAGGGACGCTCCGGACGGCTCGAATCCGATATAGGTCTCGGCCGATGCCTCGAGGAACTCGCCCGAGGCCGCGTCGGCATCGGCGCCAAGCAGGGCCTCGGCATCGGCCCGCAGGCTCGCGTCCCCGGCGCAGGCACGGTCGAGGTAGCCGGCTCGGGCCTCGGGTGGGAGATCCGAGGCCTCGTCAAAGATTGGCGCCAGCCGTTGCCAGCGCTCGGGAGTCAGAGGGCGCATGCCTCGCCCAGGTAAACGCGAATCAGACGCTGGGAGGGCCATCCTCCGCCCGGATCGCCGCGAACAGGAAGGCGCGCGCCTTCCTCCAGTCTCGCTTCACCGTCCGCGGCGACACGCCAAGCGCTTCGGCCGTCTCCTCTACGGAAAGCCCGCCGAAGAACCGCATCTCGACGTTGCGTGCGAGTCGCTCGTCCAGCCGCTCCAGCCGCTCCAGCGCCTCGTCCAGGGCGATCAGCTCCTCGGCCCGCCCCGGGTCGCCCAGTTGATCCGGATCGAGGCTCACCGCGAAACCGCCTGCCCGCTTCGCCGCCATCATCCGGCGCGCGTAGTCCACCAGGATCTGCCGCATCGCCCGGGATGCAACGGCAAAGAAATGGACCCGGTCCTGATAACTCTGATGGGCGCTGTCGGTGAGCTTGAGGTAAGCCTCGTGTACCAGCGCAGTGGTGGAAAGCGTGTCGCCCGGCCGGCGCCGAGCGAGCTGGCGGTGGGCGCGGCCGTGCAGCTCCTCGTATACCAATGGGAAGAGGCGGTCGAGGGCGGTGCGATCGCCCTCGCGGAGAGCGCTAAGTAATGCGGTGATGTCGCCCGGGGGGAGCATCGGTGCCTCCTGGAATCGGAGGGCCCCCCGAACGTACCCCGCTGGGGTCCGAGCGGCAAGCCGACACCGCCCCGCCTCAGCATGTCCCTTCCCCCGGCTGGTTCGCGTTCTCCAGAGTGACCCCTTCGCTCGGAGCCAGCAATGGCAAACCCGATCACCGGTTGCGCCGCCTTCCGGGCAGCGACCCTCGTCCTCGTGTTCCTCATCGGCGTGGCGGCCGCGTTGCCGGCTCAAGCACGCCGGACGACCTCGACCGCTGCGACGTCGACCATGTCGAGCCAAACCACACCGCCGCCGGTGCTCCGGCTGAGCACCTTCTCGAGGGATGGGCGCGCAGGGAGAACGGTCGCGAGTCCGCGTACGCTCCCCCCGCTTACGCCTCAGGAAAAGTTGAACCTCGCGCTGGTCGCCTCGCTGGTGGTGAAGGAGGTGGAGACCCCAATCCGCCTCACCGCATCAAGCACCCGGGTGCTAAACCGTGCCTCGCTGAAGCTGTTCGAGGCGATGCTGGTTACGTCACCTGACCCGGCCGACGAGGGAATGATCGAGCTGCCATTGAAGACGGCCATGCAGATCGATCTGTGGTTCCCCCACGCCGGACAGCCTCACCTGCTGGACTGCCTGGGCGCCGCGAGGGAGCCAGGCATCTCCCTCACCCTGGTCATGCAAGTAGGTGGAGAGAGTAACGACAAGACACAGCTGATCATCCCGCCGGGTTGGCACCATATCACTTCGCTGCTGATCCCCGAGAAGGCAGGTGGGTACATGGTCAAGCTCTGGCCCCACAATACACTCGATCTGAAGTACTGCGAGATCACACCGTTCAAATAGTGATCGACACCGGAGGCGCGACTCCGGCATGGCCCCATCGAGGAGCCCGGTGCGTTTCTCCAAGTGAAGCCCTTAGTGGAGGATGTATGCGGATAGTTGCAGTGCTCATCACCTTCGGCATCGCGCTTGGCACCGCACTCCCGGGCCGGCTGGAAGCCCAGTTCCTCAAGCGGGTGACCGAGCGGGTCAAGGAGAAGGCGGCCGAGCGGAAGGTCATGACCGAAGAGAGTGTTCTCAACCGAACGACCGAGCCGGCCGATTCGGTGATGTCGAAGGTGTCAAGCCCGGTGGAGAGCCTCGCGGCGAAAGTTGGTGGAGGGGCCGGCGCAGCCGTGGGCCGGATCGGCCGGGGCAAGGCGGCGGAGGAAGAGGCCCGGCTTCGGCAGGAGCTCGCCACCGGCCGCGCAGCGTTGCCTGGCGTCGCATTCCAGCCGGGAGCGAGCGCCCTCGATCCGTCATCGGAGACTTCGCTTCAGGCCCTGGCGGCCGTGATCACGGGCTCACTCGGGGTCTTCCTGATCCAGGGCCGAGCCGATTCCGGCACGGCGTCGGAGAATGCCACTGAGCTCGCCGCCGCCCGGGCCGCGGCGGTCAAGAACTGGCTGGTGGCCAACGGGGTTCCCGCGGAACGGGTATTCGCGGCGGGAGATGGATCGGCTGGACCGGAGGCAGCCCTGGTGAGCATAGTTCAGATGCAGTAAGCGACGCGACGATTCTCAGGAGGCTCACATGTTTTCGAGCATTGCGCGACTTGGCATCTTCGTTTCCCTGGCGGCTGCTTGTGGGGGCGGGGCCGAGACCTCCAAGACAACCTCGACTTCGGGCGCCACCCAACCCGGGCCGACCAAGGCAGCGCCGAAGTTCGAGGCCTGCTCGCTCCTTACCGCCGAAGAGATCGAGGCGGTAGTCGGGTGGAAGCCGGCGAAGGCCGAGCCGAGCTCGTATGGCGGGACCGCGGCATGCAACTTTACCGGGCCGCAGGGGCTGTCTCAGATGGTGAGCCTCCTGGTCGCGCCAGGCATGCCGAAGGTGGCGAACTCCGCCGAGATGGCGGTATGGCGCAAGGGGCAGACGGAGGGATACGGCGACATCAAGTTCATCATCGAGCCGGTCGAGGGCTTGGGCGTCCCGGCCATCCGGAACGAAATAGAGGGGGCTGGCTTGGCCACCATCGAGACGGCGGTCAAAGGCATGCTGCTCGATGTATCCACGTCGAGTCTGAACCACTCGAAGGCGCTGGTTGCGAAGGCGATCGCCCGGCTGCCGTAACAAGGGCCTGGAACAGAGAACCGAAGGGGTCTCCCGGGGCGTTCTCCTGCTGACCAGCCCCGGAGACGCGTATGACCAGGATTCCACTGCTTCTGCTCTTTTCGCTGGGTGCGGCCGGCGCCACCACCATCGGTGATCCCGGGCCGGCCCCGTCGTGGAAGAACCTCAGCTGGCTCAACGCCGATCACCCACTCACCTTGAGCGAGCTGCGGGGTCGAGTGGTGCTCCTCAATTTCTGGGTCTTCACCTGCTACAACTGCACCAACACGGTGCCGTCCCTGGTGAGCTTCGACCACAAGTACCGGGACCGAGGCCTCACCTTGATCGGGATCCATACGCCGGAGTTCCCGCCTTACGCCGGCGAGCACGACAAGGCCAACGTCGCCCGTGCGCTCGAGAAGTACGCCATACGGTACCCGAACGCCCAGGACAATGACTCGAAGACCTGGGACCTCTACCGCATCCGTTACTGGCCCAGCTTCGTGCTGATCGACAAGAAGGGTTACATTCGCTACGAAGGATACGGTGAGTTTCACCTGAACGACGCAAGCTATCGGACCTGGGAGCGGCGGATCGAGGAGTTGCTGGCGGAATGAGGGCAAGGTGTCGGCTCGGAATGGTGCTGCTGCTCGGCGCCTGTGCCGGATCGCCCAATCCGGTCACCGTGACGCTCACCGCTCAGGGGCCGGATACCCGCCTGAGCCTGATCGCGTCGCCCGAACTCCGGATCAATGCCCGGCTCAAACCCGTCCTGGAGCTGCCCGACGGCAGGGTCCTGCGGTTCGATTCCGGCTCGCTGACTCCTGATTCGGCCTACTTCGCAGCACCGCCAACCACGATCCTGCCCGGCCGTCACTCGCGGGTCCGGGGAACTCTACGCGCCAGCGTGTGTGACGAACGCGCCCTGGTCTGTCGCGCCGTTACCGTGCAGCTCTGACGCTCCGGGTAACCCGCGCAAGCGCCCGGTAGCAGTCACGCGCTTTCCGCGCGGTCCAGCGGGTCCGCTCGAATCCGCGGCACGCCAGCCGCACCAGTGACTCGCCATCCTGCCGCCGGCCCTCTGCCGCCAGCGCCAGCCCGAGGGCCTGGCGAGTCTCGGCGACCCTGGGATCTCCGGCCTCGAATGCCCCTTCGCGAATGGCCCGTGCCTCGCTGAGCAGCGTATCGGCCTGATAGGGCCGTCCCCGATCGGTAAGGACCGCACCCAGGGCGGTGAGGGCTTCCGCGGTACGGGGATGACTGTCGGAAAGCTCGCGCCGGTAGGTTGCCAGGCTTCCGCGCAGCACCTGCTCAGCCTCATCGAGGCGGCCGGTTCGGTGGAGCAGCAGGCCCAGGTTTCTGGCGACCACGGCGCCATCTACACTGGTGTCTCCCCGCTCGCGCCGTTCCGCCGCCAGCGCTTTACGCAAAAGCGGCTCTGCTTCCTGGTACTTTCCCGCTTCGCTCAGCACCGCGCCGAGGCTGCTCTGCGCCCGGATGGTATAGGGGTGGGCCGGCCCCAGCTTCTCACGCCAGATCGTGAGCACCTCCCGGAAGGCCTGCTCGGCTCCGGGCAGGTCATCCATCCGATATCGAACAACCGCGAGATTGTTCAACGTCGCCATGGTGAGTTGATGATCTTGCCCCAGCACGCGTCGGCGCATCTCCAAGGCGCGAACCTGGAGCGACTCCGACTCGGCGTAGCGCCCCATGTCCCGAGTCAGGTCCCCCAGCATGTGGAGGGCCCAGGCGACATCGGGATGGCCATTGGGATGAAGGCGCTGATATCCGGAGAGGACCTTGCGGCCGAGGCTTTCGGCTTCGGCGTATCGGCCGGCTGCTGACAAGTTGCCGGCGAGGTTTCCCATGTTCTCCAGGACCGCCGGGTGACCCGAGTCGAAGTGCCGCAGGCGAATCCCGAGGGCTGCCCGGAAGGCCGAGTCGGCCCGGTCGTGTAGGTGCATCCCGTCGTCGCCCAACAGGACGCCGAGACTGCCGAGATCCTCCGCCACCTGTAAGTGATCGGCGCCATAGTGCCGAAGGTCGATCGCGAGCCCTTGCCGGAAGAGCGACTCGGCTTGGGCATGCTTGCCGCCATCGAGGTAAACGTTTGCCAGGTCCACCATCGTTGCCGCGACAGCGGGATCATCCCCTCCCAGTGCCCGCTGCCGCAACGCGAGCGCCCTCCGGTAGACCGATTCGGCTGCGGCCAGATCACCCAGCTCCTTGAGCGCACCTCCTCGATCATTGAGCCGAGCCGCGAACTCCGGATGCGTGGGTCCGTAGACCCTCGAGGCAACGTCGGCCGCGCGAGCGAGTAGCGTGTCAGCCTGAGCATACAGGCCGAGCTTCCGGTGGATCTGGCCGAGTACCCCGAGCAGCTCTTCCTGGATCTCGGGCTGGCCGCCGAGCGCCGAATCCACCCGGGCGACACCTCGGGCCAGTAGCTCCTGGGCGGTGATCTCTCTCCCCGGGACTCGGCCGGATCGGACACCCGGAACAGGTCCACCAGAAAGTCCTTTACCTCCCTCGCCTTGGAGCCCTCTCGCGCCGCCGCTCGCGCCTGCCAAAGGGTCGCCCCCAGGCCGGCTACCAGGGTGAGCGCCAGCGCCGCTCCCGCACCGACCCCGAGCCGATGACGGCGGACGAATTTGCCTGCCCGATACGCGGCCGAATCAGGGCGGGCGAGCACGGGTAACCCGGCCTGGAATCGGCGCAAGTCATCCAGCAGGGCTTCGGCCGAGGGATAGCGCCGCGCCGGCTCTTTCTGGAGGGCACGAAGCAGGATCGCGTCCAGCTCGCCACCCAGTCGCGGGGGCTCCGGATCGGTCTCACAAATCGTGCGCTCGATCTCGGCCGCGGATTCCCGAGCGAAGCGATACGGTCGGCGGCCGGTCAATAGCTCGTAGAGCACCGCGCCCAGGGCGTAGACGTCGGTGGCCGTGGTGACCGGCTGTCCCCGCACTTGCTCCGGGGCCGCGTACTCCGGAGTAAGGGCCCGCAGCTCCGTTCGGGTGGCAGGTTGCCCCTGTCCGCCAGTATGGGCCCGTCTGTCCGTCTGTCCGTCCGCTACCAGTTTTGCGATCCCAAAGTCCAGCAACTTCACCTGGCCGTCGTTGGTGACCAGAATGTTCGAGGGCTTGAGATCTCGATGCACCACCAGATTCTGGTGGGCGTATTGCACCGCGCCGCATACGTCCTCAAAGAGGGCCATTCGCTCCGCGGTCCCCAGCTTCCGGTCGTCGCACCAGGCCTTGAGTGGAGCGCCGTCGACGAGCTCCATGGCGAACCAGGGTCTCCCGTCGGCGGTGAGCCCGCCATCCAACAGTCCGGCAACATGTGGATGATGGAGCCGAGCGAGAATTTGCCGTTCGGACAAGAAGCGCCGGTGCACCTCTGCAGAGTCCATCCCGGCGCGCACCAGCTTGAGGGCTACCTGCTGCTCGAATTGACCGTCCGCCCGGTCGGCCAGGTACACCTCACCCATGCCGCCCCGGGCCAATTCACGCAGGACCCGAAACGGGCCGATGCGCACTCCTGCGTGCAAGCCGGGAGCCTCGGGCAGGAGCTGCGCCTCGCCGACTATGGAGGTGAGGAATTCGGCCGCCGACGCCTCGAGAAAATCGCCGGACCAGGCATCGGCGGAGAGCAGGCCTTCGACTTCAGACCGGAGAGCCGCATCGCCGCCGCAGGCGCGTGCGAGATACCCCGCTCGCTCGGCGGGGGTAAGATCGAGCGCCTCGTCCAGGATCCCGGCTATGTGCCGCCAGCGTTCCGGGGTCAGCTCGGCCATTAAAGGGCCCTCTCCACGGTCGCCATGAGCAGTCCTCGACCTGAAGAACGGATAACCGCCGGTGCTGGGGCCGAACGTACGGCCCGGGATAGTGGGCGGCAAGCGCATGGCCGAGGAATACTGGAGCAGGCCACCCTGCCAGGAGAATCGCCATGACGAGTCGGTCGTGCTGTACCCTGCTGATCAGTCTGCTAGCCGCGGGATGCGGGGGCGAGAACCGTCATCCAGCGCGTGAGCCACTGCCGAGCCAGCGAAGAAGAAGGATTCCCCGAAAGTCGAGGCCTGTGCGCTCCTGACCTCCGTGTCACTGCACCCAACCTCGATCTGGCTAAGGCGCTGGCGGCCAAAGCCATTCCGCGTCTGCGCTGATGAGCGCGCCCCTACTGCCCAGGCTGGTCCACC
>CAWEWK010000004.1:0-1082739 GCA_963812755.1 uncultured Gemmatimonadales bacterium
TCAACATGAGCGTCACCTCCCTTGGGTAACTACGAAAACATCGGGAAGTGGTAAGCCCCGCTATGGCCCACCAGACGCTCCGCTAGTCAATTATCCGCTAGCCTCCGCTACTGCTTACTGCCTACAGAGACCGGGATCCCCTTTAACCTCGTGGTCCTTTCCTCAAAGGATTGGCCTGCCGTTCCACCCTCACATCCCCCTGACTCCTCCTCAGGCGAACGGACGCACCCCCAGGCGCGTCCTTGTAGTTTGAGCTGTGAAACGGGGTCGTATGATTATGCACCCCGGAAACCGGACCCCGCTAGGGGCCGTTTGGCCTAGGACCCCCTACCCCGGCCGCCGAGCCTCGGTCCAGCGGTTCGTTGCATCCAGCACCGCGAATACCGCCGCCCGCTCGGCGCTCTCCTTGATCTCCGACGTCCCCGTCATCAGGATCGTCCCCCGCCCCCCCAGGCCCTGTACCGCGATAAACGCGAACTCCCGGTCAAACGCCTCGACGATCTTGGCGCCCTCCAGGGCGATCGACGACTCCGCCAGCAGCCGGTCCATCACCGCCACCGCCGCCTTGGCCGCCCCCTCCACCCGGCTCCGCGGGGTATCCGAGGTCTCCTCGTCGCTGGTCTCGGTCTGGCCCCGGTAGGAGAGCGTCACCGTGATCATGATCCGGTGCGGCCGCCGCCCGGGCGACACGGTCAGGTTCTCGAACAGCACCGTCCGCTGCAGCACCCGGTCGCGCACCGTATCGCGCTCCAGCGCCTCGATCGGCTTCACCTCCGCCGTCTGCGCGATGCTGATCTTCCGGTGGTCGATCTTGAGGCCCAGCTGCGCCAGCAGGGCCGACTCGATGTTCCGCACCAATTGCTTGGGCTGGAGACCCGCCTGGGCCAGCACGTGGACCTCGCTGACCTCACCCAACGGCGTGGTCACCACCCTGGCCGAGAGGATGCCCTCCAGGCTGGTGAGCAAATTCTCTGCCCGGCGCACTCCCCAGGGGTCGGGGATCGGCTCCCCACCCGAAGGACGGCCGGAAACGATAGGCTGGCTGGTAGCGCCGGCCACGGGCTGTCTAGGACTGAGTCCAGTCACGGTGATAGCGCCTTTTTGCGTGGTAACCTTAGGGAGGGCGCATCGTGGTGCGCCCCTACGGCCACGGTCCAACCGGTCCAGCTGTCCCGAAGTACCGCCGTACTCACGCCACCGCGTTCCGGCCTGCCGCCTTGGCCCGGTACAACGCCCGGTCCGCCGACACCAGCAGGTCGCCCTCCACCGGCTGATGCGGGTCGAACTCGGCGAGACCGATACTCACCGTGACCAGCCCAGCCGGGTACCCCAACCGCCGGCCTACACCTTCGATCCCCGCTCGCAGCGCCTCCGCTACCCGGGCCCCGCCCTGCAAGTCGGTCCGGGTGAGGATCACCACGAATTCGTCACCGCCGTAGCGCGCCGCCACGTCCGAGGCGCGCACCGCGTTCCGAATCTCGCCCGCCACCGCGCGGAGAATCTCGTTCCCCGCCTCGTGGCCATATTGGTCGTTCACGTCCTTGAACCGGTCAAGATCGAGAAACAGGACCGCAAAGCCTTCGTTGCTCCGCTTGCCCCGCTCGACCTCGAAGGCCAACCGGTCGCGCAGCACCCGGTAGGTGGAGAGGGCGGTGATGGTATCCACCGCCGCCGCCCGCTGGGCCTCGTCCGCCCGGCGCTCCTGGAACGGCGTGCACTGCCGCATCGAGGCCCGGCCCAGCGCCGCCGCCTCCGCGAACCGCTGGCAGGTGTCGAACCCGCAGGCCCGGCAGTCCCAGGCCCGGCCGTTGGGTCCCTTCCCGATCTGGGCCAGGATCGCCTCGACCGAGGCGGTGTCCGCCTTGACCTTCCGCTTCTTGATGGCGAAGGTGGCCCCCACGCTCGCCACCACCTCGGCGTCCACCACCGGGAACCGGCTCCGGGGCGGCTCGATGCTCGCCAAGAGCTCCCGCCGCCAGTACAGCCGGTCCCGCGGTCCCGACAGGGGATGGTCCAAGGCGCCCTCGGACGAGAGAATGTCCACGAAGCCCAGGTCCAGCCGGTCCACCGCCACCGCCCTCGCCACCGCCTTGAGCGCGTCCAGGCCGCGGATCTTGCGGAACCGCCGGCTGGAGTAGCGCACCGCCTCGAGCAGCGCCAGGGGAAGCCCGCCCGCCGCGCTCAGATGCCGCCGCTTCTCCTCCGGCACCCGCTCGAACAGCGAGGGCTGCCCCAGCACGCTCACCCCGCGGATCCGGAAGATCTGCTCCAGGTCGCCGAACGTGATGGCCGCATCGAGATCTGGACTGGTGACCGGCGGAGAGATCCCGGCATACGCGATTCTGAGCCCGGGACCAGATTGTGCCCGCAGATATCGGGCCTCCGCCACCGCCGGCACCGTCACCGGGGCCAGATACGGAATCAGCTCCGGATACTGGGTCCTGACGGTCTCCACCACGACCGGGTCGGTCGACCGGATCATGGTGCCCCACGGCTCCTCTTCCCAGAGCTTAAGGTATTCCGCCGCAACGAGTTCGTCGCCGATGACCCCTCGGGTGACCGAGCGGAATCCGGCGCAATAGCAGGCGTTGATCAGTTGTTCTGGTGTAGCTGGATAAAAATGCGCCGCCGACTCGGGGCTCAGGATCAGGACCCCGTCACCTTGGGACGCTATGGCGAGTGCCTTGCCGATTTCGCCATTTACCTTGACCGCGCCATGGGGGCAGGCGGGCAGGCATTGGCCGCAGCGGATACAGGCCTCATCGACTACTTGCAGCAGTAGGGGTTCGTCACCCGCCACCGCGATGGCATCGGTCGGGCAGACTCGGACGCACGCCAAGCATGCGACACAAGACTCAGCGTCGATGACAAAATTCAAATGACCGGGCCGGAAAATGTCCAGGGGGAGGACTTACTGCAATTTGACGGCCCGGCTCAGAACTGTCAAGAGATCCCTAGGTGCAAAGTACTGATACAGTAGCACTTAGGCTGGGTGCCTGGATTGGCGGTAGGTAGCCTAAATCATTCCAGGTGATAGGCTTTGATTTTCCGGTACAGGGTCCGCTCCCCGATTCCCAGGACTTCGGCCGCCCGGCGCCGGTTTCCGCCGTACTCCCGGAGGGCCGCCTCGATGGCCGCCTTCTCCACCTCCGCCATGGTCATCCCCGGCCGGTAGACCACCGGCTGCTCCCCGTCCCGCTCGCTCTCCGGCACCACGTCGGCCACGGTGGAGTGGTCGGTCAGCTCGATCACCTGGACCCGCTGGGGGTGGTCGTCCAGCCGGCGGCGCAGCTCCTCCACCTGGAGCTTCAGCTCCACCAGGCTCCGGAGGATGAACTCCAGCTCCTGCCCGGCCATGTCCCGCCCGGTGGTACCCACCCGCACCGGCAGCAGGGTGCCGGGTCCCTCCAGGACGTCCGGCGGGATGTCGGCCGCCCGGATCTCCGCCCCCGGCGCCAGCACCACCATCGACTCGATCAGGTTGCGCAGCTGGCGCACGTTGCCCGGCCAGGGCGCGCTCACCAGCCGCTCCATCGCCTCCGGCCGGATCCCCCGGAAGGTCCGGTCGTGGGCCCGGGCCAGCTCCTTGATGAAGCGGCGGACCAGCAGCGGGATGTCCTCCCGCCGCTCCCGCAGCGGGGGCAGGTAGATGTTGAGGACGTTGAGCCGGTAGTAGAGGTCGTCCCGGAACTCGCCCAGCGCCACCGCGTCCCGCAGCGAGCGGTTGGTGGCCGCGATGACCCGCACGTCCACCTTGATCGGCTGGACGCCGCCCACCCGGAAGAAGTTCCGGCTCTCCAGCACCCGGAGCAGCTTGACCTGGGTGGACGGGAGGATCTCCCCGATCTCGTCGAGGAAGATGGTGCCGGTGTCGGCCAGCTCGAACCGGCCCAGCCGGCGCTCCGCCGCGCCGGTGAAGGCGCCCTTCTCGTGGCCGAACAGCTCCGACTCCAGCAGGGTCTCCGGCAGCGCCGCGCAGTTGACCGTGATGAACGGCTTCCCCCGCCTCGGCGAGAGGTCGTGGATCCCCTTGGCCACCAGCTCCTTGCCGGTGCCGCTCTCGCCCTGGATCAGGACGGTGCTCGACACCGGCGCCATCTGCTCGATCTTGACCAGCACTTCCTGGATCGCGGCACTCTCTCCGATGATGCCGGTGCGCTCCTGCAGCCGGCGGCGCTCGATCAGCCGGCGCGCGGTCTCGACCACCTCGTCGGGACGGGCCGGCTTCATCATGGTCTCGGTGACGCCGAGCCGCCCCACCCGCTCGGCCCGCTCGGAGTCGGTGGGCTCCAGCAGGGCCAGGGTGGAGATCTCGTTGTCGCGCGCCAGCGCCGAGAGCTGCATGGCGTGGGGCTCGTGGACCGCGCCGGTCAGGATCACCAGATCGGGGTTCTCCCGCCGCACCGTGGCGCGGGCGTCGTCCAGCGAGGAAAACATGCTGGTGGAGATCCCCCGCTGCCTCGAGCGCGGCATTGAGGGGCACTGCCGTTTCCAGGTCATCCATTGTGATGAGAATCCGTGCAGCCATGGCGGGAAGATAAGCGATTGGCTATTGGCGATTGGCTATCGGCCATCAGCTATCAGCTATCCGCTATCGGCTATCGGCTATCGGCTGGCCCGCACTATGGCGACCCTGCGGCAATGCCAGCAGATTGACTGCAGTCTCCTCATCCGAAGGTTTCCGTGGCCGTTCAGCCTGATGTGCTGGCTGAGGCACTCCGTGACCGCTACGAGCTTCAGCGCGAGCTCGGGCGGGGCGGGATGGCCACCGTCTACTTGGCCCGCGATCTCAAGCACGACCGGCTGGTCGCGCTCAAGGTGCTGCACGCCGAACCCGGCGGCGCGCTGGAATCGGAGCGATTCCTGCGTGAAATCCGGCTCGCCGCGCGGCTCGACCATCCCCACATCCTATCGGTTCACGATTCCGGCCAGGCGCATGGCCTCCTCTGGTACACCATGCCGTACGTCGAGGGCGAGAGCCTTCGCGACCGGCTGCGGCGCGAGCGTCAGCTGCCGATCGATGACGCCCTGCGGATCACCCGTGAGGTAGCGGAGGCGCTGGACTATGCCCACCGGCACGGGATCGTGCACCGGGACATCAAGCCGGAGAACATCCTGCTGGGCGAGGGTCACGCGCGGGTGGCGGACTTCGGTGTGGCGCGAGCCCTGGAAGCCGCAGGCGGTGGCGGGCTCACCGAAACGGGAGTGGCAATCGGCACTCCCTTACTACATGAGCCCGGAACAGGTGGGCGGCGACCCGGTGGATGCCCGTTCGGACATTTACTCCCTCGGCTCTGTGCTCTATGAGATGCTGGCGGGCGAGGCGCCGTTCAGTGGGCGTACCGCTCAGGCCATCATCGCCAAGCGATTGAGCGAGCCCGCCCCATCGGTTCGCTCCGCGCGTCCTGCAGTCACCCAGCCGCTGGAGCGAGCGGTCGCGCGGGCCCTGGCCGTGCTGCCTGCGGACCGGTTTTCTACCGCGGGGGATTTCGCCGCTGCCCTCGAGGGTAGCTCGGCTCCCTCCGACGGCCGACGCCCGCATCGCACGCAGTTCACCAGGAGCCGGCTCACGCTCCTCGCCCTGCTGGCCGCGGCTGCCGTGGGGGTGGCCTACCTGCTCTGGCACCGAGCATCGCAGCTCCGGCTCACGCGCGACGACCATCGCCTGCCTGCCGCCGAGGCGGACGGCGCAAGCACGGACAGCGTGCCTTCAGTTGCCGTCCTGCCGCTCGTCAACCTCACCGCGGAACGCTCGGACGAGTACTTCTCCGACGGCATGACCGAGGAGTTGATCACCGCGCTCAGCAAGGTGGAGGGTCTTCGCGTAGCTGCGCGGACCTCTGCCTTCACCTTCAAGGGGAGGAACGCGGACATCCGTGAGATCGGCGAGAAGCTGCAGGTGGGGACGGTGCTCGAGGGAAGCGTGCGCCGGTCGGGCCGCCGGCTTCGGGTCACCGCCCAGCTCATCAACGTCGCGGATGGGTATCACCTCTGGTCGGAGAGTTACGACCGCGAGCTGACTGATATCTTCGCCGTGCAGGACGAGCTCGCGCGTGCCATCGTGGCCGCTCTCCGGGGGCGGCTCAAGCTGCCCGAGGGTCCGGCCGGCACCCTAGTGAAGACCGCGACCGTGGATCCCCTGGCGCACGACCTTTACCTCCAGGGCCGCTTCTTCTGGAACCAGCGCACCCGGGAATCGCTTCTCACGGCCGCGCGCTACTTCGAGCGGGCGATCGCGCGAGATTCCAGCTATGCCGAAGCACATGCGGCGTTGGCCGATGCCTACGTGGTGTTCCCCAACTACTTCGTGGCCACCCCGAGTGAGGCCTACCCCAAGGCCAAAGCCGCGGCTGCCCGGTCGCTGAGCCTGGACAGCACGCTGGCGTACGCCCATGCGACACTGGCGGTCGTACGGGAGGAATACGAGTGGGACTGGCAGGGTGCCGAGCAGGAATTCCGGCAGGCGATTGCGCTGAATCCGAGTTACGCAACGGCGCACCAGTGGTACGCCGAGTACCTCGGATCGCTGGGTCGGCATCGGGAGGCTCTGGTCGAGGCCGACCTGGCAGTCCGACTCGACCCCCTGTCGGGGGTGATCGCCGTCGACCGGGCAGCCGTGCTCCTCAGGGCCGGCCGCCCCGATGACGCCATCGCACAGCTTCGCGCTACCCGGGAGACCGATCCCGAGTTTGCGCCCGTCTACAACGTCCTCGGCTGGGCCTATCTGGTGAAGGGGATGTACGCCAAGGCGTTGGCGGAGCTGACCGCGGCCACGCGAATGACCGGGCGACGTAACGGCATCGGCCGGCTGGCCTATGCTTACGCTCGCTCCGGGCAGCGGGACAGCGCGCTGATGATCGTGCGCGAGCTTCGGGAGCGCTCGCGGCACGAGTATGTCCCCGATTACCACCTTATTCTCGCCTATGCCGGCCTGGGCGAGAAGGATCAAGCCCTCGCCTCACTCGAGAAGAGTGCAGACATGCGGGAGCCTAGCCTGGTGTTGAGTATCCTCACGGATCCGCTGTTCCAATCCCTGCGCTCCGACCCGCGTTATGCGCGGTTGCTCACCAGGATGGGCCTCAAGTGAGTGGTGACGAACTCGAACCTCGACGAAATCCCACAGTGTCATTCTCTCGTCATCCGAGCAAGCGCATTTCGCGCCTCGATCACAAAGGGTTGCAGCTGGGGGTCGGCTCGGCGCCACACATCGACCACGAACTGGTACGAGTCTCTCGCCTTCTCACGCTGGCCCAGACCCTCCGCTATGCGGCCTTGCTCCAGAACACCGAGGACGAAGAGCGGGCCCTCGCCGCTCCAGACCCAGCGATCCAGAATTGCTCCCGCCTGGCGAGCCTGTCCCTGTGAGGTGAGCAAGCGGGCCTCGACGAGCTTCTCATAAAAGCAATCGTTCACCAGACAAAGCGTGTCCGGAATGGATTGAAAGAGACGCAAGGCCCGGACGGAATCGGCTCGAGCCAGCGCGAGATACGCGGTCGCGGCAGCGTGGAGGTATCGGATTTGGAGCTTTCCGCGGGCGGTCTTCTGAGTCCGCGCTTCCTGCCCGGCCCGTAGTGCGAACCGCGCCAGCGACGCCGTGTCGCTTCGGAGCCAGCCACCAGGGGAGGCCCCGCTGTGACCGGTCGGTGAAGAAGGCAGAGATGTGCCACGCTTTTCCCGGCTCGAGCGTCTGTCCATAGGTTCTGGCGCTCACAGACTCCGGGATGGCCCCAAGCAGCGCGAGGGCACGGAAGGGATCAGAGGCGTTCCAGAACGGCCTGCGCGGGCCGAGGAGTAAGCGGCGATCTGCCGCGTACGCCTCTTGAAGGTGGCCCCGGTAGGCCAGGGCGCCCGCCAGGAACTGATAGTACATCAGCGTGTCCGTCCAGGGATCGACACCGGAGCCGCTCCGCCGGGTCAGCGCTCGCAGGAGCTGGATCGCGGCTTCGCCCGAATCGGCCCACCAGCCGAGCTGTATGGTAGCGGCGTCTAAGAGTACCCGGGTGGGGACGCTGTCGATCATCCGAGCGGTCTCCCGCGCGTATGGCCGCTCGGGATCGAGCATCCGGGCAGCCAGTCGAATCGATTGCGCATTGACGTCGGTTGGATCGAGGCGCAGGTAGGCGGCGGCATACTTCGGGGCCAAGCCGGGGCGATTCAGGCGGATCGCCAGTTCCACGGTGTGCTCGTACGCCGGCGCGAACCCCGGGTCGAGGGCGATCGCGCGGTCGAAGGCCTCGAGTGCCGGGCCGGGGACGCCTCCCAGCGGGGGAGGGGCGTGATACCGCACGTCACCGAGCTCGTACCATATCTCGGGGTCACCGGGGTAGCGGCGGACGGCTTCCTCCCGGGTGGAAACCTCACGATACCTGAAGCGGATCAGATCGGCCGGGTCGGTCGCCTCATCCGATACGTTACTCAAGGAATCGGCAGCGATCAGCAGGCTATCCCGCGGGGGAAGCCCGCGATTCAGCGTCACCGACCGGCGGCTGTACTCTTCCCCGGGCCGGTACGCGTCCGAGCTCGGAGGATGCCAGCCGAGCACCCGCCCCATCTGGCGAAAGGCGATCGTGAAGGTGCTGTCCTGGGCGATGGCCTGGTCGTAATACACCAGGGCCGAGTCCCAAATACCCCGCCGATAGAATTGCTCGCCGTATAGAAAGGCCTTCAACGCCGGGAGCGATCGGGACCCGATCGATACCTGCCGCACCGCACCTATCGGGCGATTTCGTCCCAGCGCCTGAAGGATCCTGACCCCGAGTGAGTCGGCCAGGTCGCCCATGGCCGCCGTGTCACCTCTGACCTCGAGGTCGGCCTCGGCTCGCTGTCGCGCCACGTCCAACACAGTCGCTCTAAGGCTGACGGTGCCTCTCGCCTTCCCTACGCTCCCGAACACCACCAGGCCGGCACCGGTGCGGCGGCCAAAGCTTTCGGCGGACACCCGATCGGCGCGACCGTCCCAGCGCTTGATTCCCACCGTCTGCGGGACGGTGCGGAGTGGTCCGGCGCCGTCCAGGTCCCGGGAGAGGATGTCCACCAACCCCTCGTGCCAAACCTGCAGCGACGGGTCGAGCACGTCGAACGGGGCGATCGCCAGCAAATTGGGATCGGTCGGCGAAGCCGGCCGGGACCGGGACAGTACGATCCCTGCTACCAACGCCCCGGCGAACAGCATCACTGCGAACCCAGTCAGATATCGGCGGCGGCGCCGGGGCCGCACCTCTACCCGGGGCATCTCGGGAGCCGCGAGTGCATCGGCGAACTCGGCCGCGGTCGCGAATCGATCGGCCGGCACCTTGGCCAGCGCTCGGGTGATTGCGCGCTCCACCACCTCCGGTACCGTCGATCGCACGGTACCGAGCGAAGGCACCGGATCCACCGTGTGCCGTGCCCGGATCGCCTGCGCCGAGGCCCCAGTGAACGGCGGCTGTCCCGCGAGCATCTCGTACAGCACGCAGCCGACCGAGTAGATGTCGCTGCGGCCATCGAGCCGCCAATCCCCGGCGCCCTGCTCCGGGCTCATGTAGGCCGCGGTCCCGATGGCCAGTCCGGTCTCGGTCAGCCGCTCGCTGCCCGCCGCGCTGATCGCGTGCGCGATCCCGAAATCGGCCACCAGTGCCTGCCCCCGCGCCAGCAGGATATTCTCCGGCTTGATGTCGCGGTGGACGATCCCCTGCTCATGCGCATAGGCGAGTGCGCCCAGCGTCTGCTGCGCGATCTCGAGCGCGTCCTCGATCCGGAGCTGCCCTTCCCGGTGGAGCCGCTCCCGCAGCGTCCCGCCGTCCACGTACGGCATGGTATACCACAGCTCGCCGGCGGCCTCGCCCGAATCTAAGAGCGGCAGGAGGTGCGCATGCTGGAGGCGAGCCGTGAGCTGGATTTCGCGCACAAAGCGGGTTGCGCCGAGGGCGGCCGTCAGCTCGCGACGGAGCACCTTGAGCGCAACCGGCCGATCGTGGCGCAGGTCGTGGGCGAGATAAACCGTGGCCATGCCACCGCGCCCGAGCTCGCGCTCGACCGTATAGCGGCCGCTCAGGGCATCAGCTAGGAGTGAATTGACTGCGGTCATGAGACCGACAAGATGGGCGGGTGTAACTCTAATGTGTGTCGGCGTGCGGGAGAATGCTACCGACATCTCCGCGGGCGCTATGCGGGACCGCTGCGAAGCACTCTTTAGCCGTGTCCGGTGCGCTTTCCCCTCACCAATTCCACCGCGTGCTCCACCAGTCCTTCCAGACACTGCCAGTCCGTCTTTCACGCCGCCGGTGCTGCCTGGAAGGTTGACGATGAGAGTGCGGCCCGGACGCCCGCGGTTCCGCGGCTCAGCGCCGCGTGAGGGAAGAGTGGGACACGGCCATCCGGAGGTGAGGCTCGTGCACCGCGCCGGTCAGGATCACCAGGTCGGGGTTCTCCCGCCGCACCGTGGCGCGGGCGTCGTCCAGCGAGGAGAACATGCTGCTGGAGAACCCGGCGGCCTCCAGTGCTAGGGCTATGGGTCATGGGCTATGAGCTATGAGCTAAAAGCCTCCGGCCCATAGCCCATAGCCCATAGCCGGGTGATACATTGGTGGCGTGCCATTCGATCTCCGAGAGCAGCTCCAGGTCACCCTGGGCGAGGCCTACCGGATCCAGCGCGAGCTCGGCGGCGGCGGGATGTCCCGGGTGTTCCTGGCGATCGAGACCGCCCTGGGCCGCGAGGTGGTGGTCAAGGTGCTCCTCCCCGAGCTGGCGGTGGGAGTGAGCGTGGCACGCTTCCGCCGCGAGATCCAGGTCGCCGCCCAGCTCCAGCATCCCCACATCGTGCCGCTGCTCTCCGCCGGCGAGTCGGCCGGGCTTCCCTACTTCACCATGCCGTTCGTGCACGGGGAGTCGCTCCGGGCCCGCCTGCTTCGCGACGGCGAGCTTCCGGTGCCCGATACCATCCGGGTGCTCCGGGACGTCGCTTCCGCACTGGCGTACGCCCACACCCAGGGCGTAGTGCATCGCGACATCAAGCCCGACAACGTGCTGCTCTCCCACGGCGTCGCCGTGGTCACCGACTTCGGGGTGGCCAAGGCGCTGACGGTCTCCACCGGGCCCGATGGGGAGACCCCCGGCAAGGGGATCACCTCGCTCGGCGTCACCCTGGGCACGCCGGCCTACATGGCGCCGGAGCAGGCCTCCGCCGACCCGAGCATGGACCACCGGGTAGACATCTACTCCTTCGGGGCCACCGCCTACGAGCTGCTCACCGGCCAGCCGGTGTTCCCCGGACGCACGGCGCAGCAGGTGCTGGGCGCTCACGTCGCGTTGCAGCCGACCCCGGTCACCTCGCTTCGCCCCGGGCTTCCGCCGCTCCTGGCGGCGCTCATCATGAAGTGCCTGGAGAAGCGGCCGGCCGACCGGCCCCAGACCGCCGCCGAGATCATCGGCGCGCTGGACACGCTGACCACACCGAGCGGCGGGACCGTGCCGGTGCCGGCGCTGCACCCGACCGTCGAGATCACCAGAGGGGGAGGCGGGCTCGTCGCCGCGCGCCGGGTGGTGCCGATGGTGCTGCTCCTGACCGCCGTCGCGGTCGCGCTGTGGGCCTGGTACCGCCGGGCGGAGGCGCCGCCGCCGGCTTCCGCCATTGCGCCCGTCGCCGCCACCGATGAGCCGCCCGCTCCCCCCGAGCCGCAACCGGTGGCGCCGGCTCCGGCGGCGCCGGTCGAGCCGGTAAAACCGGAGAAGCCGGTGCCGGCCAAGCCGCGGCCCAAAGCGCCGGAGCAACCTCAGATGGCGGCGGACGAGAAGGCGCTGCTGGCCCAGCTCGGCACGCGAGGCTCGGGCGGCCCGGTCGCGCGCCGTCGCCGCCGGAGCCGACGATTCGCTCCTGACCCGGGGTGACTCCGGAGTCGCCCGCGCCGAGTCGTTGGCGGCGAGCGGGCGTGCCGCGGCGGCGGCGGCCCAGTTCTCCCAGGCCGCGGAGCTCTGGTCCGACGCCGCGAAGGCGGCGCGGGCGGCCGAGCAGGCGAAGGTGGCCCCGGTGGCGCCGCCACCGCCTCGGGCACCACCGCCGGCGCCCGCGCCGCCGGCCGACCCCGGCCAGCAGATCCGGTCGCTCTTCGCCGACTACGCCGCGGCGATCGAATCCCGCAGCGTGGACGCGATCCGGCGTCCCTATCCCGGTTTGCTACCGCGACAGGCGCTCGACTGGCAGGAGTTCTTCCGAAGGGTCAGCGATATACAGGTGGAGCTCAACGTGACCGACCTGAAGATCGCCGGGGATGTGGCGGATGCTCAACTGGAGGGGGTCTACGTCTTCACCGACCCTGGCACCCGGCGGATCCAGCGGGAGAAGGTCAGCTTCCAGGCATCGCTGCGGCAGGGCCCCGGCCGGGTGGCGAATCGCGTCCCTGCGCTGAGCGGCCTTAGAAGGTGTACTCGGCGGCGAGGGTCCACAGCACGTCGGGTCGCATCCCGCCGCGATTGAGGGGAAATGCGCCGTTGGCCACGAAGGTCACCGCCCGCGGGATGGTGAGCTTCATGCCGAGCGAGGCGTTGATGATGTCGTCCCGCCGGTCGGGGATGGTGGTGGCGTGGATCGTCCGCCGGAACGGCGCCTCCAGCACCGCGTCGGCCGGCAGCGGAATCTTGGTGGTCCCCACCGGGAACTCGGTGATGATGTCGGCGGCCATGGTGGCCCAGGGCGCCAGGAGCTGGTCGAAGCCGCCGGTCAGCAGGAACACGTCGGGATCCACTTCCCGCCCGCGGTACTGATAGCCCACGTTGGCGTGGGGCGAGAAGCTGCCCAGCCGCGCCGACACGATTCCCAGCCCCCGCAGCGCTACCGCTCCCGAGCCCCGCAGGTCCTCCTCGCTGCCGGTGGGGAAGCGTCCCTCCGCCAGCACCGCCACCGACACCGGAGTGGCTTCCCGCAGGTTCACCTTGATCCTGGCGGACACGTCGCCCAATCCGGAGGAGGCGCCTTCGGTGAACCGGGTGGCGGTAAGGACCGGATCGTCCTCGGTGCCGGAGAAGAAATGGGGCGGCGGCCCGGTCTCGCCGAAGGGGATGATGGTGGCGCTGCTGGTGCCTTGCAGCCGGGTCTTCACGAAGGGCACCGCCACGCCGAGGTCGATCCGGTCGGTGACGCCGTAGGTGAGCAGCATGGCGGTCACGTCTACCGAGACATCGAGATTGAGGGTGAAATCGATCACCTCGTTCTCGAAGGTGGGGAACCCATACACCGTGCAGTCGCCGCCGAAGATCGCGTCGCAGCCGGGGAAATCCACGTTGACGTGGGTGAAGACCAGGGGCACCGCGTCCAGCGGCACCCCGCGGAGGGTCTCGTAGTGGAGCCCGGTGCGGCCCAGGCTCACGAACAGCCGCCCCCGTCCCAGGGTCTGGGCCCGCTCGGCGTAGATCGGGCCGGTGGAGGTGGAGGTGCGCACCGGGGTGCCGCCCTCGAAGCGGAAGGTCTCGCCGCCGCTGGAGGCGCTCACCGGGATGTTGGTGACGTTGCTGCTGATCGAGTTGGTAAAGAAGGAGATGATGGTGGCGTTGCCTTCCACGGCGGAGGGGATGAAGTGATTGCCGTGGACCGCGATGCCGGGGTTATCGGAGGCAGCCGAGCCGCCGAGGTGAAGCACCTCGTCGCCTTCGCCGAAGATGAAGAGCTGGTTGAGCCGGTCTTCCAGCGATTGGGCGTCAAGCGACCTGGCGGTGAGCGCCAGCAGCAGCAGACCCCACGGCGGGAAGCGCATAGGCTCCAAGCTACTTACGCCGGCTGATAGCGCAATGACCGATGCGGCCTCATCCGTGACTGGTGGGTTGGCCCCGGACCAGGGCCACCGCGTGCTCGGTCAGAGGCTCGAGCACGGTGAGTCCGTCTTTCACGCCGCCCGGGCTGCCCGGCAGGTTGACGATCAGGGTGCGCGCCCGGACGCCGGCGATACCGCGGGAGAGCGCCGCTCGGGGAAAGGTGGGATAGGACGACATCCGGAGCGCCTCGGCGATGCCGGGCGCTTCCTTGTCCAGCACCGCCCTGGTGGCCTCCGGGGTCACGTCGCGCGCAGTGAGGCCGGTGCCGCCGGTGGTGAGGATCAGATCGGCGCGATCGCCGTCGGCCCACTCGGCCAGTGTGGCCGCAATGCGCAGGGTCTCGTCCGGTACCAGGGTCCGCTCGGCCACGGTGAACCCGCGCGCGCCGGCCCACGCGGCGATGGCGTCGCCCGAGGTGTCGGCCCGCTCGCCGCGGCTGCCGGCGTCGGAAATGGTGAGGATCGCGATGCGCATCCCCTTCACCCTTCCCCCTTCACCCTTCACTTCTTCACCGTCCCCTTGGTCCAGAACGGCCGCCGCACGACTTCGGCCGGGACCCGCTCGCCCCGGCACTCCACGTGAAAGGTGGTCCCCTGCTTGGAGCTGTTGACCGGGAGATACGTGGTCCCGATGGGCACGCCGAGCGACGGGCTCATGGTGCCGCTGCGCACGATGTCCACCTCGCGCTCCTGCTGGAACACCGGATATCCGTGGCGGGGAAATCCTCGGCCCTGAAGCTGAAACCCCACCAGCTTTCGGGTGGGCCCGCGGAGCTTCTGGGCCCGGAGGGCGTAGTCGCCGGTAAAGGTGGAGCCCTTGTCCAGCTTCACGATCCAGCCGAGGCCGGCCTCGAGCGGCGTGGTGGTATCGTCGATCTCGTTGCCGTAGAGCGCGTAGCCCATCTCCAGCCGAAGCGAATCGCGGGCGCCGAGGCCGATGGGCTGCGCGCCGGCGCCGGTGATCGCCTCCCAGAGCTTCACGGTGTCGCTCGTCCGGCAGTACAGCTCGAAGCCGTCCTCGCCGGTATAGCCGGTACGGGAGATGAAGCACTGGGCCCCGGCCACCTTGCCCACCGCGAAGTGGTAGTACTCGATCTGGCTCAGCGGCGTCGAGCTGAGCGGCTTGAGCGTCGCCTCGGCCTTGGGCCCCTGCACCGCGAGCAGGCCCACCTCGTCGGAGATGTCCTTCAGCCGGACGTTGATCCCGCCCTTCTGATCCAGGATGTGCTCCCAGGCCCGCTCGCGGTTGGCGGCGTTCACCACGATCATGAGCTTGTCGTCGAACCGGTAGACCGTGCAGTCGTCGACGAAGGTGCCTTCCCGGGTGAGGATGCCGGAGTACTGCACCCCGCCCGACTCCAAGGCCGCCACGTCGTTGCAGGTGACTCGGTTGACGAAGGCGTTGCGGTCGGGCCCGGTGATCTCGAACTCACCCATGTGGGAGACGTCGAACACCCCCACGCCGGTGCGCACCGCCTGGTGCTCCGCCAGGATGCCGGTGGAGTACTGGACCGGCATCTCCCACCCCGCGAACGGCACCAGCTTGGCGCCCAGTTGCCGGTGGATCTCGTGCAACGGTGTCTGCTTCATTTCACCTTTCCCCCAGCAGCATCGCCATCAATGCTTTCTGGACGTGCAGCCGGTTTTCGGCCTGATCCCAGACCCGGGACTGCGGGCCTTCGATGACCTCTTCGGCCACCTCTTCACCCCGGTGGGCCGGGAGGCAGTGTAGAAAGATCGCCTTGGGATCGGCAAGCCGCATCAGGTCCTGGTCCACCATGAAGCCCTGGAAGGCCTGCACCCGTTCCTCCTGCTCCTCTTCCTGCCCCATCGAGGCCCACACGTCGGTGTTGATCACGTGGGCCCCTCGCGCGGCTTCCCGGGGGTCGGCGGTGACGGTGATCTTGGTGAGCACCCGATTCCGCTCCAGGATCTTGGGATCGGGCAGGTAGCCGGGGGGACAGGCCAGGCGCAGCTCGAAGCCCAGGGTACCGGCGGCGTCGAGCCAGCTATTGGCCATGTTGTTGCCGTCGCCGATCCAGGCCACCACCTTCCCGTCCCACCCGCCGAGACTTTCTCTCACGGTCAGCAGGTCGGCCAGCACCTGGCAGGGATGCTGGAGGTCGGTGAGGCCGTTGATCACCGGGACACCGGCGAAGCGGGCCAACTCCTCCACGTCCGCATGATCGTAGGTGCGGATCATGATCCCGTCGATATAGCGGGAGAGGACCCGGGCGGTATCGCGGATCGGCTCGCCCCGGCCGAGCTGGATGTCGCGCGCCGAGAGGAAGAGGGCATGGCCGCCGAGCTGGTAGGCGCCGACCTCGAAGGACACCCGGGTGCGGGTGGAGCTCTTGGCGAAGATCATCCCCAGGGTCTTGCCGGCGAGCGGCGTTTCCTCGAAGCCACCCCGCTTCATTCGCGCCGCCAGCTCGAACAAGTCAATCAGCTCGGTCTTGGAGAGATCGGGTATGGCGAGGAAATGTCGGGTGCGGCTCATGGACGATTGGGTCAGGGGGAGGATCGTCAATCGCGGTGGATTGTAGTCGAGCAGGTTGCCGGGCGAAAGGTTTGAGGGCACCTTATCTCCGTCCTCGGCCCAACGATGTGTGTTTCTGTCATCCCGAGCGCAGCGAGGGATCTGGACGGCGAGTCTCCGGAACCTATCAGTAGGTCCCTCGCTCCTCTCGGGATGCCATACCCTGAGATCCCTTCATGCGCGCAATTCTCATCGCTCTCGCCATGTCTGCTCGCTGGGTTGTCCGCCCACGCCCAAGAAGTGACGGTGGTGCGCGCGGCACGGATGCTGGACGTGACCAGCGGCCGGCTGGTTGCTCCCGCGGTGGTGGTGGTGGAGGGCGACCGGATCCGGTCGGTGGGCGGGACGGCTCCGGCGGGCGCCCGCACCGTGGACCTGGGCGACATGACGCTGGTTCCCGGGCTCATCGATCTCCACACCCACCTCACGGTAGAGTTGGACACCACCGACTGGGCGACCGAGCCTGCGAGGTGGACGGCTCCGAACTGGGCGCTGCGAGGAGCGGCCAACGCCAGAAAAACCCTGCGGGCGGGATTCACCACGGTCCGCGACGTAGGCGCGTACGCTTTCTCCGACGTGGCGTTGATGCGGGCCATCGACGCCGGCTTCGTCCCGGGGCCCCGGGTGATACCCTCGGCCCACGCGCTGGGCATTACGGGAGGCCACTGCGACATCACCGGGTTCGCGCCGGGAGTGGTCGAGACCGACTTCAGGAGCGGCGTGGCCGACGGCGCCGACGAGATGGTGAAGGCGGTCCGCTATCAGATCAAGCATGGGGCGAAGGTCATCAAGGTCTGCGCCACCGCGGGCGTGTTCTCGTTTGAGGGACCGGTTGGCGCCCAGCAGATGGACGAGGCGGAGCTGCGCGCGGTGGTGGAGGAAGCCCGGCGGCACGGGCTCAAGGTGGCGGCCCATGCGCATGGGACCGAGGGAATCATCGCCGCGACTCGCGCGGGAGTGACCTCGATCGAGCACGGGACCATTCTCACGCTCGGAAGCGCTGAAGCTCATGCGGCAGAGGGGCACCTATCTGGTGCCCAATCTCCATCTGGCAGACGCGATCGATGTCGAGCGGCTCCCTCCGGCCATCCGGGCGAAGGTGGAGGCCCTGAAGCCGCGGGCGGAGGAATCGTTTCGTTTGGCGCTGCGATCCGGGGTGAAGATCGCCTTCGGCACCGACGCGGGGGTGTATCCGCACGGAGACAACGCCAAGGAATTTCAGGCGCGAGTCCGGCGGGGAACGCCGCCCTTGGAGGCGATTCGTGGGGCCACGCTCTACGCCGCACAGGTACTCGGGGTGGACGACCGGGGTGCGATCGGCGCGGGGAAGCTGGCCGACCTCATCGCCGTGCCGGGCGATCCGCTGCGGGATGTGACCGTGCTGGAGAGGGTCGGCTTCGTCATGAAGGGTGGAGTGGTGCAGCAGCTCGACCCCGAGCCGGTGGCGCCGAAGCTCACCGTGATCCGCGCGGCGCGCCTGCTCGACGTGGAGCGGGGGGCGATGGTGAGCCCGGCGGTGGTGGTGGTAGACAGCGGCCGGATCGTGGCGGTCAACCCCAGCCAGCCACCGGCCGGCGCGGAGACGGTGGACCTGGGCGATCTGACGCTGCTGCCCGGTTTGATCGACGCGCACACCCATCTCACCGGCGACATCGAGGGCGACTGGGTGACCCGGGCGATACGGGAGACGCCGGGGGATTGGGCGCTACGCGGCGCCCGCAACGCTCGCAAGACCTTGCTGGCCGGGTTTACCACGGTGCGGGACCTGGGCGCGGCCGGCTTCAGCGACGTCGCCCTGATGCAGGCGATCGATGCCGGCCAGGTACCGGGACCCCGGATGATTCCCGCGGGTCACGCGGTGGGGATCACCGGCGGGCACTGCGACGAGACCGGGTGGGCGCCGGGCGTGCTGGAGCGGGGCGCCGAAGGCGGGGTAGCGGACGGTGTGAGTAGGGTGATGGAGGCGGTGCGCTACCAGCTCAAGCACGGGGCCAAGGTCATCAAGATCTGCGCGACCGCCGGAGTGCTCTCGTTCGATGCGACGGTGGGAGCGCAGCAGCTCTCCGACGCCGAGCTGGAGGCCGTGGTCGAGGAAGCCGAGCGGCACGGGGTCAAGGTGGCGGCCCATGCCCATGGGGCGGATGGGATCCTGGCGGCGGTTGGCGCCGGGGTGAACTCGATCGAGCACGGCTCGATGCTGACCGACGAGGCGATCGCGCTGATGAAGGAACGGGGGATCTACCTGGTGCCCACCACCGCGCTCCGGGATATCGAGCTACCCAACCTGCCGCCGGCGATCCTGGCCAAGCGGAAGTCACTGGCGGAAGTGGCGAGGGAGAGCCTGCGCCGGGCGATCCGGGCGGGGGTGAAGATCGCGCTGGGGACCGATGCCGGGGTGCTGCCACACGGGACCAACGCGCGGGAGCTGGCGGCGTTGGTGGGCCAGGGGATGCCGCCGGCGGACGCGCTGCGGGCGGCGACGGTGAACGCGGCGGAGCTGCTGGGAGTGAAGGATCGCGGGGTGATCGCGGTGGGGAAGCTGGCGGATCTGATCGCGGTGGAGGGCGACCCTCTACAAGAGCCCAATGCAGCTCAGCACGTGCGGTGGGTAATGAAAGGAGGCGTGCTTTACGCCGAGGGACCTCCGGTGAAAGAGACCACGGAGCCGTCGCGATGAAGGCAATTTGCCGCGGGGTCCTCCCGGCACCCGGGACCGTGAGGACCCCAACGGGAAGGCCAACCTTCATATCACTTGAATGGCGCCCTAGGGGGCGGCGGGCTGCCGGGCAGACCTGACCGCTTCAAGAGCAAGCTCAATCGGTCGGTCATTCTTTTCTGCCATTTCCGCTCAGCAATCACAAACTCTTTCAGCTTCTTCACGTCCTTCAGCGTCCCACCGAACTTTGCCTTGCGTGACTTCACCTTGCGTGACTTCGCCTTGCGTGCCACGGGAGCCTCCTCTGGGTAGGGGTTTAGGACCCGGTACGAAAGAACCAGGTTGACTCACGGCGGAGGACCGTCAGACGGGTGCGGTGTATCGCGGCTACTTCGGGCCTCCCGAGCGCTTCTGCGGCTTGTGCGCGAAGCTCAAGACTGGCTGGGAGATAGACCAGGTAGACCACCGCTCGATCGCTGTCCAGCTCGGCGGCGACGCGCTCCGCTTCTTCAGCCCGTCCGCCTGCAAGCAGCAGCTGAGCGAGGGCCAGTCGCTCGCCTGCCAGGGCCTCCCATGGTTGCCACACCAGATCCGCTTGCGAGACGGAGGGGGTCAGACGATGCAGGGCGGCCAGCGCTCCGGCGGTATCAGCAACGGCCCGGGCAAGCTGCGCCGCCATGATCCTGGCAAACAGGGAATCGGTTCTAGCCCCGGATGCGGCAGCACGAGCAGCAGTGATTCTAGCTATAGCGCGCAGACCGCCCATATCACCTCGCCGGGCTTGCCATTCTCCGAGCAGCCAGAGGTTAGGGCCGGGCATCGAGTCATACTCCGGTCCCAGTTCTTTCGCGACCTCCGCGGCTTCCTTGTCGAAGCCCGCTCCGGCAGCCGCATCGAGGAGGTACAGGAGGCGGCCGGGTAACCCTGAACGCTGGGCCCGGCCAAGCACCTTGCTCAACTCGTTCCCTCGTCCCATTGCGGCAAGAAGACCTTGCAAGCCGAGCAATGCCCCCCAGTGATTCTCCACGCTAGCGGTATTCAGGACGGCCTCGAAGCCCGCTCGTGCGCAGCTGGGTTGCCAACCCCGTCCAGCCAGCGACACGGCAACGCGTAATACCCCAGAGGGATCCCGCGTAGCAGCCTCTTCCCAGGAAACGCCTGATGCCCCCTTTTCCACGCACCGATACATCAACGATAGCGAACGGCTGAAGGTGCTGTCAGGATCCACCCGCTGGAGCTTTCTCAGAAAATCTTCCGCGGCCGCCACATCCCCCCTCCGCAGCGCGATCTGCGCCAGGTGAAACAGTGGCGGGGTGAACGACGAGTCAGCCAGGTGAGCCCGGGTGAAGGCGTACTCGGCGATAGAATCGAGTGCGGTGGCATTGGGGAGGAGATGATAGTACACCTCTCCCAACGCCATCCACGCCTCACTCCAACTGGAATCGATTGCGAGTGCGTCACGGAAGTGGCCAACCGCCGAGTCGGCCGCACCAGCGATGTAATCTCGCAGGCCGCGTGCGAAGGTGGCGAGCCGGGGCGGAAGCGCGGCTTCGTGCGTCAGCGCGAGGGCGACCAACCTGGCGTCCTCGTTGGTCCCGCCGGGCCAGTTGGCGGCCTCCGCGCCCTTGAGCGCAGCGATGGCCAGAGCCGAGTCTTCCTGGAGCGCCCGTCGGTAGTGGTCCAAGGCGGCTCCGAATCGCATCCTGCGATACTCTCGTTCGCCCTGCAGGAAGTTTGCGATCGCGGTCGGGCTCCGCTCGCTCAACGCGGTCAGATCGACCTTGCGTCCAGGCTCGAGCAGGGACGGTAGAAGTTCGCCAACCGCACGCAATCCTAGTTGTGGCAGCGAGGCGCCGGCTGCGCGTGAAGAAGCTCCGGCGCGCCGGAGGACTGAGTCTCCGGCCACGTCGTGAAGCCGCAGGACGATGGTCACCGAGTCTGGCCCAGTGAGGATCGAGCCATCGATGTAGAATCCCGCACGCTGCTCCTTACTAATCTCTTGCGCTAGTCGAGGCGACAGAGGGCCGCTCACCTGAATTCCCCTGCCCCTGACAAAATCGCTGCCCTCGAGCCAGCGGAGCGGGGCGGTACCCTCTAAGGCATAACCGATGTAGATCGCGACCGCGTCACCGGCACCTTCCTTTGCGCCGGGCGATGATGGCTCTGCGAGGGGGAAAACAACGACTCGGTTGGGATCGAGTCTGGAGGAGCTCACTCGTAGGAACCGGATGTATGCCAGCGCTCCAATGAGCATCACGCCAGCCAGGGCCGCTACCCACAGACCGGCACCGCGGAGACGGCGCCTTCTCCAGGCGGGCCGCGATGTCTTGCCGGACTCGAGTGCCGCAGAGAACTCAGCCGCGGTTGCGAAACGATCCGCCGGGACCTTCGCGAGAGCCGTCATCACGGCATCTTCGATCGGGCGCGGAAGGTTGGGTCGTCGAGTCCGCAACGGGGGAGGTGGATCGTGCAGATGCCTCGCCAGGGTGGCCTGGGCCGTCCTGCCTCGGAACGGCGGCTCCCCCGCCAGCATCTCGTACAGCACGCAACCGAGGGCGTAGATGTCAGTGCGACCGTCTAGGTAGGATTCCCCTGTAGCCTGTTCCGGGCTCATGTAATCGGGGGTACCCACCGCCAAGCCAGCTTCCGTCAGCTGGTCGCCGGCGGCCACGGTGATGGCGCGCGAGATCCCGAAGTCAGCGACGACCGCGTGGTCGGCGGAGAGCAGGATGTTGCCGGGCTTGATGTCGCGGTGTACAAGGTTCTGGGCGTGGGCGTATCCGAGCGCGTCCGCTACCTCGCGGGCGATCCGCACTGCATCCGCCACAGGCAACTGCTTTTCTCTGGCCAACCGGTCTCGCAGCGTTTCACCCGTGACGAAGGGCATCACGTAATACAACAGCCCCTCGGCAGATCCAGAGTCATGCAGCGGCAGGATGTGCGGATGTTGTAGGCCAGCTTCGATCCGGATCTCCCGCAGAAAGCGGTCGGTCCCCAGTGTCGCGGCGAGCTCGGTCCGCAGAACTTTCAAGGCGACGTCTCGCCCGTGCCGGAGATCGCGCGCGAGGTATACGTGGGCCATCCCGCCATGGCCCAACTCACGCCCCACGGCGTAACGGTCGGCGAGCGCATTCCGAAGGCGAAGCAACTCGTCGGTCACGACACTGGCCATCTCCTGGCCTTCCTCAGGCTTCGGCGGCGTTTGCGCGTCTCTATCGATTTCGAACGCACCTCTTAAGAAGGCAGAGGCCGAGATTCTTAAGCATCGCTCGGCGGGAACAGCCGACCCGCCCGCCACGCAACCGCTTCACCTAAATAATGTTCTTGGCCTTCAGGTATGTGACAGTTCCCCCCACGGCTGCGCCCGTGGCAGCGCCAACCACGAATCCGACGATGGTGTCCAAGTAGCCGATCAATTGCTTTCGCATGTCAGCGTCCTCAGTGAGCGCGAACAAAGCGACAATCGCGCCGATAATGAGGCCAAAGATGACTGTTGCCGGCCATGTCCAATCCTTCATTTGTGCCTCCTACAGGGGGACCAGCCGCAGAAGATTCAACCTTCTCGGGCACCCGGCCGGATCACGCCGCCTGAGCTCCGGGGGTAGCGATTTGGCTACTTGAATGGCGGCTTTGGCGGCGGCGGAACATCGGTCGGACCGCCCTCGTATTCCCGGAACTTGTCATAGACCGTCAAGCCCCAGTCGTACATCTCCTGAGCCCAGTCGTTTATGACCTTGCACCCTTTCGTGGGATTGCTCCCACAGATGGTGGGCGACGGCTTTGGTGGCATGATGCCCTCCTTTGGGCTAGCTGGTTAACTGCTGAACCGGACAGTGACTGCTTCTTGCTGAACGCCACATCCAATTGGCCCATGCAAATACCGCCGGAGCGCAAGGGTCGAGGCTCGCCGCGAGATGAATGATGCGGAACACGTCGATGTCATTTTTTTTTGCAGGAACTGCTCGGCCCCAAGGCGCTCGGCCACTGCGGAGCAAATGGAGTTTTCGAGACTTCACGATCCGCTTCAGATCATGTGCGGAGAGCACCTTCTAACGGCCGTAAGCCTACAGGTGAAGGGCTGCGTCCGCTGCCCTCAGACCGGCACCGCTGGGAGTACCGTTGGCAGTCTCCCGAACACCTCTTCTAGGTCGGGCATGACTCCGATTCGCAGATCGCCGCTCGGTGTAAGGACCGGCGTGCCGGTATCCGCATATGAAAGGAGCTTTCGGACCAGCGCCGGCTTGAGACGATCACCGGTCACGTGGACAGCCATACACTGCACCAGGATTGCGGCCCCGGCGATGATCGCGCTTGCGGAGCTGGTCCCGCCAAACTTCTTGGTGTACTTGCGATTGACGTCGCTGGTTGCAGGCGGCAAGTCGCCATAACCGGCACTGTACACGTTCTGGCCCCACGCATAGCAGTCGATGCGCGATCCGTAGTTCGCGAACTCCAAACGAACGTGTGCCTTCGCGGGCGCAATGGCCGACGCACAAGCCGAGACCAGGATAGCTCCGGAATCGGAGCCGACCGCGCGCGAGAGTTTGCGGCCGGTTGCAGGATCACTCCACAGATTTAGATCTCGCCCGACGCCCTCACCGTCACCATTACCCGCTGCTTCCACCACCACCATGTGGTTTCCGACCGCCAGGCGAATGGCATCGAACCAGAGCTCCACGGTCTCTATTGGATACCCGACAATGTCGCTCGAGCCAAGCGCTTCTACCTCGATCAGGAACACGTCTCCTCGTTGCATGAGACCGGAAGTAAGGGCGTCGGTAATCGCTCCCGCCACATCCCATTCATCGATTGGGGGAATTCTGACAAACGCGGGGGCGGGGGCCGGTGGAGGCTTTATGTACGAAACCACCTTGAGTAACGTCGCTCCTGGTGCGATCCCGACGATCCCTCTCCCATTGTCCTGACCTACCACCACTCCCAGCACGGCGGTTCCATGATTTCCCGGGCGCCGGTTGTAGTTGTACACTGGTGGCCGGGGTGTGGGCAGGTCTTCGTGATCGAGATTCCAGCCGGCCTCCAGGTCAACCAATCCAATGCCTGAACCATCGCACACTCCCCAGACTCTGGCTGAGCGCGCGTGGATCCCCAGAAACTTGCCATCAAAATGGCCCTTGTAATGGTTTGGGTAAGCCGTCTCATCTTCCGGGGTCACGCCTGCCTCACCTACGCCGGGTTCGCGGTAGGCCAGCTCTATCGATGAATTGGAAGCGAAATCATGAAGGAGCTGGTCGGCCGCCTCAACACGGTTACGCGGATCGACAATGTAGTACCCGACGAGGCTGTGCAGGGGCGGATAGGAGCTCTCCGCCGCGGTTGCCTCGAGATCTAACAGTGCGAGCGTGGGCGCGTTGCTGACGGCGCGTTGGGTAGGCAGGTTGGGATACTGTGCCAGTAGATCGCTAAGCTCCGAAAGGTGGAGCTCGCTCGCCACTTCCTGTAGGCTCGTAAGGTCTCCAGTGTGTGCCTGGGCCCACTGGGTGATGGTGTCCACCACTGGCGGGGTAAGTCGCACGACGATGCGGCCGCTGTACTGAGAGTCCTTCCTGGACGAGGCAACTTCGGGTGGCACGTGGACCTCCCTCTAGGCAGCCCGGCTGATGTGGCCGCCCCAGGGTTGGACCCGGCCGGCGACACGCCTGGCGGCCGCCTCAGGCTAGCGTCGGGAGGGACGATAAGAAGGGTTCGTGAATCTGCCGTGAACCACGGCCGCGATCCTAGACTATACTGTCCGGGATCTCATCCTGCTAGATGACCGGATGATTGGACGTGCGTCAGAGATTTGAGCTTTAGAGGATGTACCGCCTGAGGTCGTCATCACTTATGATCCGGGCCAGCCGCTCCCGGACAGTCGCCCCGTCGAACACGATCCGCTTCTCCCCCGAGTCCGGCAGCCCGTACAGCACGTCCTCCATCAGCGCCGCCATCACGGTGTGCAGCCGGCGGGCCCCGATGTTCTCCATCCGGTCGTTCGCCATGAACGCCACCCGGGCCACCTCGGCGATCCCGTCCGGGGTGAACTCCAGCTCCGCCGCCTCCGCCGCCACCAGCGCCTGGTACTGCTTGGTCAGCGCGTTCTCCGGCTCGGTCATGATCCGGATGAAGTCCTGCTCGGTGAGCGGCTGCAGCTCTACCCGGATGGGGAACCGCCCCTGCAGCTCGGGAATCAGGTCCGAGGGCTTGGAGACGTGAAACGCGCCGGCCGCGATGAAGAGAATGTGGTCGCTGCGGACATAGCCGTACCGGGTCTGGACCGTGGATCCCTCCACGATCGGCAGCAGATCCCGCTGGACTCCCTCCCTTGAAACATCGGGGCCGCCCGCCTGCCCCCGCTCACCGGCGATCTTGTCGATCTCGTCGATGAAGATGATGCCGTGGTTCTCCACCCGGTCCAGCGACTCGTTCACCACGTCATCCATGTCCACCAGCTTCTTCAGCTCCTCGTCCACCAGCACCCGCCGTGCCTCGGGCACCTTCACCGTCCGCCGCTTCTTTCGCTTGGGCAGCATGTCCTGCAGCATCTCGGTGAAGTTGATGTCGGGGCCCTCCATACCCTGCGGCGGCTGGAGGAACTCCATCATCGGGAAGCTCTGGGGAATGACCTCGATCTCCACCTCGCGGTCGTCCAGCCGCCCCTCCCCCAGCATCTGCCGCAGCTTCTCTCGCGACCGGTTTCGCCGTTCCTCCTCCCCCGACGCCGCCCGTTCCGACTTGGCCTGCCCACCCGGCGAAACCACGAAGACCGATTCACTCTCTTCCCTGCCGCCGGTTTGCCCGTCCACCCGTCCGGCGTGGGGAGCCGGCGGTAGCGGAGGAAGCAACAGATCCAGCAGCCGCTCGTCCGCCCGCTGCTCCGCCTGGGGAAAGACCTCGTCCTCCCGCTCGGTACGCACCATGTTGATGGCCGCGTCCACCAGATCGCGCACCATCGACTCGGCATCCCGCCCGACGTAGCCCACTTCGGTGAACTTGGAGGCTTCGACCTTGATGAAGGGCGCCCCGCTCAGCCGAGCCAGCCGGCGGGCGACCTCGGTCTTTCCCACCCCGGTCGGCCCGATCATGATGATGTTGTAGGGAGTGATCTCGTCCCGGATGTCGTCCGGGGCCTGCGCCCGGCGCCAGCGGTTCCGCACCGCAATCGCCACCGCCTTTTTGGCGGCCTCCTGCCCCACGATGTATCGGTCCAGCTCGGCGACGATTTGGCGGGGCGGCATCTCTTCCAGCCAGGGGGCCGGTGCCGGCCCCTCGGCGGTCTCGTCCTGTTGCGGCAGTACGCTGCTCACTTCTCACTCCCAAGCTCCAGCACGGTGATGTGCCGGTTGGTAAAGACACAGATGTCGGCGGCGATCTCCAGCGAGCGCTGCACGATGTCGCGAGCGCTCTCCTTGGAGACCGGTACCAGCGCGCGGGCGGCGGCCAGCGCGAAGTTGCCTCCCGAGCCGATCGCCACGATCCCGTCGTCCGGCTCGATCAGCTCACCCGAGCCGCTTACCAGAAACGCATGCTCCAGGTCCGCCACCACCAGCAGCGCCTCCAGCCGGCGGAGGATGCGGTCGCTGCGCCAATCCTTGGCCAGCTCCACCGCGGCGCGGGGAAGGTTGCCGGGATAGCGGTCGAGCTTCTCCTCGAACTTCTCGTACAGGGTGAGCGCGTCCGCCACCGAGCCGGCGAACCCGGCCAGCACCTTGCCCCCCTTGAGGGTGCGCACCTTGGTCGAGTTCGACTTGACCACGGTCTCGCCGATGCTCACCTGCCCGTCGCCGCCGAGGGCGACCCGGCCGTCTTTGCGAACCGCGAGAATGGTGGTGCCGTGAAATTGCTGCTTCACCTTTTCACCTTTCACTCTTCACCTTTCACCGGTGTTCACGCCCTCGGGTGCGCCTGGTTATACACCTTCTTCAACCGCTCCACGCTGGTGTGAGTGTAGACCTGCGTGGTGCTGAGCGACGCGTGGCCCAGCAGCTCCTGGACCGCGCGGAGATCGGCGCCGGCGTCGAGCATGTGGGTGGCGAAGGTGTGGCGCAGTGAGTGGACTCGCAGCTCGTCGCCTCCGACGGCGTCGAACATCGCATGCACCAGCCGCTGGATGCTCCGCGGAGCCAGCCGCCGCCCGCGCCGGCTCACGAACACCGCGCGGCGGTCGGCGCCGCGATCGGCAACCACCTGCTCTCGCAGGTTAAGATAGCGGCGCAAGGCCAGCACCGCCCGCGATCCCACCGGCACGATCCGCTCCTTGCGGCCCTTTCCTCGCACCTTGGCCTGGTCGGAAAGCAGGTCGAGATCTTCCAGGTTCATCCCACCCAACTCGGAAAGCCGGATACCCGTCGAATAGAACAGCTCGAGAATGGCGAGATCGCGGGTGGGGCCGAATTCGTCGCCACTCGCCCGGGCCTCAGCCCAATCGAAGAGTCGCTGGGTCTGTTGCCGGTCGAGATAGCTCGGCAGACGCTTGTCCAGCTTGGGCACCTTGGCGGCACGGGCGGCCGTGTTGGCGACGCCGTGGTGGAGCTGGAGGTAGCGGTAGAAGCTCCGCACCGCCGACAGCGAGCGAGCGGCGGTCCGCTTGGCGAGCCCGCGGCGCTGCAGCTCGCCGAGGAAGCCGCGAAAGCCCAGCCGGTCGACGTTGCCCCAACTCCAACTGCCCCCATAGTGCCGGTCGCAGAACTCCGTGAACGCCTCCAGGTCCCGGCCGTAGGCCTTCACCGTGTGCGGCGATTGCCCTCGCTCCTTTTCAAGATGCGTCAGGAACTCCTCGACCTCTGGGTGTGAGCGGGCGAGCATCACTGGCTCTTCACCGGAGCTCCGCCAACCAGGACGAGAAGTCGCCCTTCGCCCGTTCAGCCAGCAGCTCCTTCTTTCGATCCTTCTTGACCTTGCCCGGTAGTGGGTCGAGCAGTCCGAAGTTGGCATTCATCGGCTGGAAGTGACGCGGGTCGGCGTCGCGGAGGTACCGGTAGAGAGCGCCGAGCATGGTGGTGGGCGGGGGGACCGCGAGCGGCTGGCCCTGGAGCCGGCGGGCCAGGTTGATCCCCGCCATCAAGCCGGTGCCGAGCGACTCGGTGTAGCCCTCCACACCGGTGAGCTGGCCGGCAAACAACAATCGGTCGTCGTCTTTGGCCGCGAGGCCGGGACCCAGACTGGCGGGGCTGTTCACATACGCGTTCCGATGGATGCTGCCGTAGCGGAGAAACTCCGCGGCCTCCAGTCCCGGTATCATCCGGAACACCCGCTGTTGCTCGGCGGTGCGGAGCCGGGTCTGGAACCCCACCAGATTCCACATCTGTCCCGCCCGATCCTCCCGGCGCAGCTGCACGACCGCGTGCGGCTCCCGCCCGGTGTGTGGATTCGGCAGCCCCACCGGCTTCATCGGCCCAAACCGCAGCGTCTCCCGCCCGCGGCGGGCCATCTCTTCCACCGGCAGGCAGCCCTCGAAGTAGGGCACCGAGTCGAACTCGTGGCCCTGGTACTGGTCGGCCTCGATGAGCGAGTCGATGAAGCTCCCGTAGCCGGAGACATCGAAGGGGGCATTGAGGTAGTCGTCACCATCGCCCTTACCGTACCGGGAGAGGGCGTACAGCCGTTGGTGATCGAGCGAGTCGTCCGCCACCACCGGCGCGATCGCGTCGTAGAAGGCGAGGGCCGACGAGCCCAGCCGGCTCGCGATGGCGCCCGCCAGACGCTCCGAAGTGAGTGGCCCGGTGGCGATCACTCCGGGCGACGCCAGGTCGGCCGCCTCTTCCCGAACAATGGTGATGTTGGGATGGCCCTCGACCCGCTCCTGCACGGCGCGGGAGAAAATCTCGCGGTCCACTGCCAGTGCCGCACCGCCCGGGACCCGAGCCTCATCGGCGCAGGGCAGCAGCAGGCTGCCGAGCGCGCGAAGCTCGGCCTTCAGCAAGCCATGAGCGTTGAGGGGATCGAGCGACTTGAAGGAGTTGCTGCAGACCAGCTCGGCCAGGCGATCGGTCTGATGGGCGGGGGTCTTCACCACCGGCCGCATCTCGAAGAGGGTTACCCGAACGCCCCGCTCGGCGAGAGCCCAGGCCGCCTCGGAGCCGGCCAGACCTCCGCCGACGACGGTGGCCTTCACGCCAGAGCCACCTCCTCGGGCTCGGCGACGATCAGCTTATGGCCGCACTTGAGGCAGGTGCGGGTCTCGCCCTCGGTCTTGCTCACCTTCTTTTCCATTCCTACCCAGCCACACTGCGGGCAGGTGTCGGGGACCGGCCGGTTCCAGGTAGAGAAATCGCAGGCCGGATAGCGCACGCAGCCCCAGAAGGACTTGCCCCGCTTGGTACGCCGCTCCGCCAGGTCGCCTTCGATGCACTTGGGGCATTTCATACCTAGAGGAATGGCCCGAGTGCCCTTGCACTGCGGATAGGTGGTGCAAGCCAGGAACTCGCCGAAGCGGCCGGTCTTGATCACCATCGGGGAGCCGCAGAGATGGCACTTCTCGTCGGTGGGACGGTCCGGCGCTCTCCCTTTCTTCAATGACTTGACGTAGTCGCAGGTGTCCTTGTACTTGACGCAGGCCAAGTAGGGTCCGAACCGCCCGGTCTTGAGCTCGATGGCCGAGCCGCACTTGGGGCAGCGCTCCTTGGCGATGTCTTCCGGCGAGAGCCCGTGGGCGTCGGCCACGAGAGCCGTCATGTCCACCGAGTCCAGCGCCTTGGTGAAAGGCCCGTAGAAGTCCTGGAGTACCCGCTGCCAGCCCAGCTCGCCCTCCTCCACCCGGTCCAGCTCGTTTTCCATCTCCGAGGTGAACTCGACGTTGAAGATCTCGGGGAACTTCCCGACCATGATCTTCTCCACCGTTTCTCCCAGCTCGGTGGGGAAGAAACGGCGTTGCTCCACCTTGACGTATTCCCGGGTGGAGAGGGTCGAGATGATGGCGCTATAAGTAGAAGGGCGCCCGATGCCGAGCCGCTCCAGCTCCTTGACCAGGCTGGCCTCGGAGAAGCGCGGCGGAGGCTCGGTGAAGTGCTGCGAGGGCGTGATCTCGCGGACCTCCACCCGGTCGCCTTGCACCAGCGGCGGGATGGGAGCGAGGTCTTCCACCCCGCGGCCTTCTTCGGTCTCCCTGCCCTCGGTGTAAAGCACGTGGTAGCCGTCGAAGATCATGACCGAGCCGGTGGCGCGGAACAGATAGCGGCCCAGGTCGAACTCGACCACCGTCATGTCGTAGACCGCCGGCGTCATCTGCGAGGCCACGAACCGCTGCCAGATGAGCTGGTACAGCTTGAACTGGTCGGGCTCGAGATAGCGCTGCACCTGCTCCGGGCGGCGGAGCACGTCGGTGGGCCGGATCGCCTCGTGGGCGCCCTGCACCCGGGCGTTCTTCCGGTCGCTGTAGGCGTTGGGGGCCTCGGGCAGATACTTCTTGCCGTATTGCTTGGCGATGAGGTCGCGGACCGACGCCACCGCCTGGTCCGAGACCCGGACCGAGTCGGTCCGCATGTAGGTGACCAGGCCGGTGGGACCTTCCTCGCCTATCTCGATGCCCTCGTACAGATCCTGCGCCGCGCGCATGGTGCGGCGGCTGGAGAAGCCCAGCTTCTTGGCCGCTTCCTGCTGTATCGTGCTGGTGGTGAACGGAGCGGAAGGCCGCTTCTTGCGCTGGCGCTTTTCGGTCTTGGTGACCACGAAGGGGAGGCTGCGTACCGCATCGACCACCGCCTTGGCCTCGCCCTCGTTGTGGAGCTGGGGCTTGTGCCCGTCGATCTTGGCCAGCGACGCCTCGAAGGTCTGGCCGTCCTTGGCGCAGAGGGCCTCGATGGTCCAGTACTCCTGCGGCTTGAATGCCCGGATCTCCCGCTCCCGCTCGACCAGGAGCCGGAGCGCCACGGTCTGGACCCGGCCGGCGGAGAGTCCGGTCTTGATGGTGCGCCACAGGATGGGGCTCGCCTTGTAGCCCACCAGCCGGTCGAGGATGCGCCGCGCCTGCTGCGCGTTCACCTTGCGCTCGTCGATCTCGCCGGGAGCCTGCATGGCAGCGAGCACCGCATCGCGGGTGATTTCTTCGAACAGCACCCGATGGGTGGGGATCTTGCCGCTGATCTGGTCGGCCACGTGCCAGGCGATGGCCTCGCCCTCCCGGTCGGGGTCGGTGGCCAGGTAGATGGTCCCCGCACCCTTGGCCGCCTTCTTGAGCTCAGCCAGGGTCTTGGTCTTTCCTTTAATGGTGACGTATTTGGGCTCGAAGCCGCGGTCCACGTCCACCCCCAGCTCGCGGGTGGGCAGATCGCGCAGGTGGCCGATGGTGGCCCGGACGTCGTAGCCGGAGCCCAGATAACGCCCAATGGTCTTGGCCTTGGTGGGCGACTCGACGATCACCAAGGCGCCGCGGCCGTTCCGCGCCGCCGCTGGGGCGCGGTCCGAGCCTCCCCGAGCCTTCGCCTTCGGCTTAGCAGCCTTGGCTTTGGGGGCCGGGGACTTCGGGGTCTTGGTGGCTTTCGGCGGTCGTTTCGCTCTTGTGGCCATAGCTCCAGTGTAACCAATGGGGGTCATTCCGGTGTCAACACCGGGGAGTAACAGAAACCGGTAGTCCGGGGCGGAAGCAAGGGATGGTTTTGTAAACTACTGCTGCTACGTCACTTACCAACCGCCGTGTCGCTTCGCCAGCCCGACCACCTCGGCCGCGATCGGTTCGGCGGCCCGCTTGTCCGCGGCGACCTCATAATCAGCGAGCTTGTAGTATGGTTCCCGGGCTTCCAGTAGCGCCTTCATTATTTGGACGGGATCGGGACCGGTCAGAACGGGACGGGTCTCGCCATGGTCGGTGCGCTTCACCGCGATCGCGGGCGGGCACTTGAGGTAGAAGAGCAGGCTGTCCCGCTTGGCCTCGTTCACCTCTCCCGGTTGTGCCGCCCAGCCGCCTCCGGGCACGATGACGCAGGGCTCCCGCGCCCGCGCGGTGTGCACCGCATCGCGCTCCATCTGCCGGAACTTGGTCTCTCCTACCATCCCGAAGATCTGGGCCACCGGCATCCCCATCTCGCGGACCAGCAGGGTGTCGATGTCGATCATCGGGGCGTCGAGCCCGGTGGCGATCAGCCGGCCGACGGTGCTCTTGCCGGCACCGGGGAGTCCTACCAGCACGATATGGCGCGGCATCAGTCGCTCACCGGGTTTCGGCCGGCGGTCCAGCGTTGGCCGAGGGCCTCGAGGTAGCCCGAATAATTACGCCGCAGCTCGGCCAGGGAGTCCCCGCCGAACTTCTCCAGCATCGCGTCGGCCAGCGCGAGGGCGACCATCGCCTCGGCGATGACCCCCACCGCCGGCACGGCGGTCACGTCGGAGCGCTCGCTCTGGGCGTTGGCCGGGTCACCCGTAGTGAGCTCCACGGTCCGAAGCGGCGACATGAGAGTAGAGATCGGTTTCATGGCCACCCGGACGACCACCGGCTCACCGGTGGTGATGCCGCCCTCCAGGCCACCGGCATTGTTGGTCGGCCGGTGGAAGCCGCCCCGCGGGTCGCCGGCGGAGGGGGGACTGAGGTGCCCACCCACGGTGATCGGATCGTGGACCTGGGACCCGGGCCGCCGGGCGGCCTCGAACCCCATGCCGATCTCGACACCCTTCACCGCCGGGATCGACATCAGCATCCCGGCCAGCCGGCCGTCCAGCTTCCGGTCCCAGCTCACGTGGCTGCCCAATCCCACCGCGACCCCCCGGGCTACGATCTCCACCTCGCCGCCGAGCGTATCACCCGCCTGTTTGGCTTGATCGATCCGGCGCACGACCTCGGCTTCCACCGAGCGGTCCAGCATCCTGATCTCGGATTCATCGGCGGCATCGTTGAGTGGAACGGGGAGCGGGTCGGGAAGAGACCCGCGAACTCCGCCCAGGGACACCACGTGACTGCCGATCTCTACGCCGAACTCGTCGAGCAACCGCTTGGCCAGGGCGCCTGCCGCCACCCGGGCGCTGGTCTCCCGCGCACTGGCGCGCTCCAGGATGTCGCGGGCGTCCACCCGGTCGTACTTGAGCACGCCGGCCAGGTCGGCGTGACCGGGTCGGGGGCGGGTCACCCGACGGCGGCGGAGCTCACCCGGCTCGGCCGCCTCGTGCGCCATCACGTCTTCCCAGTTGGCCCAATCGCGGTTGGGAATGAGCATCGCCACCGGCGAGCCCAGCGTCTCTCCCGCGCGCACTCCCGACAGCCATTCGATCCGGTCGCGCTCGATCTTCATCCGCGCTCCCCGGCCGTATCCCTGCATCCGGCGGGCGAGATCGCGATCGACCCAATCGGCAGACACCGGCAGGCCCGCCGGCAGCCCCTCGACCACGACGACGAGGGCCTTTCCGTGGGATTCGCCTGCGGTGGAGAAGCGTAGGTGCATGGCCCTCAGCCTAGGCGCCGGCCCGAGTGAGCGCAAGCGATGGAGCGAGTTAAACGCTAACGAGCCCGGCACTCGCCGGGCTCGTTAGTGCTACCAGTCGACTTACGCGTTTACTGCTCGCTCACGCCGTCGTCGGTGATCCGGGGTGTGACCAAGATAATCAGGTCCCGCCGGGTTTCCTGGTTCTTGCTGAAGCTGAACAGCTTGCCGATGATCGGAAGCCCCGAGAGCATCGGGATGCCGGAGCGGTTCTTGGTGACTTCGGTGACCGTCAGACCACCGATGACCGCGGTTTCGCCGTCGTTGACCAGGAGCTGGTTGTCGGCCTTCTGCTTCTGGAAGACGAAGCCCAGGTCGGCCTCGGGCAGCAGCTGAATGGCCGAGCGCTCGGTGTGGAGCCGCATCAGGATCTGGCGATTGTTGGTGACGTGCGGGGTGACCGTCAACCGGATACCGGTTTCCTTGAATTGCACGTTGGCGCGCGCCGTTCCGCCCTGGCCGCCGGACGCATCGATGACGCGTACCGGAGTTTCCTGACCCACGAGGATGTCGGCCTCGCGGTTATCCAGGGTGGAGATGACCGGCTCCGCCTGGACGTCGGAGAGCTCGGACTTCTCCAGGGCCGACAGGAAGCTGGTGAGGGTGAAGCCACCCATGGCCGTGGAGAATGCCACGTCGAGGGCCGATCCGGTGATGATCGCGTCGGCGTTGCCGATGGCGGACACCGACCCGCCGCCCAGGTCAATCACGTTCTGGGTGGGTAGGTAGTTCCTCGCGGTTTGCGGGTCGCAGCAGCGCTGCACCAGCTTGTTGAAGAACTGGCTCCCGTTGCCGATATCGTACTTGAAGCCCAGCTCCTCGACGTCGGTCCGGTCCACGAAGACGATCTTGGCCTGGATCGACAGCTGCGGGGTGCGCACGTCGAGCCCGCGCACGAAGTCGGTGACGTTCGATACCCGGCTGCGGGTGTCGGTGATGATCAGGGAGTTGGAGGCAGTGTCGGCCACTACCCGGCCGCGTCCCTTGGTCAGGATGCTCTCGACGGTCTTGGAGAGCGAGGCCGCCTGGGCGTAGTTGACGCGGACCACGTTGGTCTCCAGCGGCTCGAGCGAGTCGAGCGCGGAGAGCACCGAGGGCGCGTCTACCCGGATGATCCCGCCGGCCATTTCCTGGGCCGAAAGCCCCTGGCTGGCGAGGACCGCCTGGAACGCCATGGGCCAGGGCTGGTTCTTGACCTCCGCGGTGACCTCACCCTTGACGTCCTTGCCCAGGATGATGGTGCGGCCGCTGAAGGCGGCGAACCCGGCAACCACGTCGGCCACGCTGGCGCGGTCCCAGGTGACGGTGATCCGGGGCTCCTCCGACCGAGTCTTGATGGCGACCGCGCGGGAGAGCGAGACCTCGGGCTTGCGGGCCGGCTTGGACTCAGGAACGGCCTGTTCCTCAGGAGCGGGCTGGGCCGCGAGCGAGGTGGTTTCCTCGTCCGGGGCCGGTGCATCGGTAGAGGACCAGGTGGTGAAGTCCTGGGTCGAGCCGAAGCTGATCCGGATGGCATCGCCGGAGCGGTTGACCTCGTAGGTCTTGGGACCATCGAGGTCGAGCACGATCCGCACGACGTCGGCCTTGAACTGGGAATAGCGCAGGTTGCGCACCCCACCGCGGGTTACGCCATCGTAGACCGCCGGAGCGGTCTCGCTCAACCGCGCGCCGACCACGTCCAGCACCAGCCGGTCGGGGGAGGCGAGCAGAAAGTCTTTCACTTCCACCGCGCCGCGCACGGCGATGATCACCTCGGCCTTGCCCGCGGAGGGCGCCAGGCTGACGGCCGTGACCTCTCCGCTCCCTGGCCCTTCGTCGGCCCGCGCCGGAGTCGCCACGGCGAGAGCGACGGCGAATAGGGTGAAGCGATACAATCCGGTCATGGCGTCTCATCCTCCTGCTTCCGCAGCGAGAGAGTTTCCTGGCGCTCGAACCCGAAGTCGTGAATCATGAACACCGCCTCGCGTGGCCGGATCTGCACCAGCCGCGCGCGTCCCAGCTGATCTCCTACCCGTAGCTTGTGCCGCTTGGTCGTCACCTTCTCCCGCAGAATCACCAGGTTGTTGGACGGGACCCGCAGGTTCTGGTAGACCCCCACCAGGTCCAGATCGGCGATCTCGGGCCCCAGCTTCGCGTTATTGATCAGCGAAGCGAAGGGATCGCGGGACCCACCGCCATAGGCGAAGGTCTCCCGCATGACTTCGATTTCCCGCGCCTTCTGGATCGAGTCGGCCAGGGTGGCTTCGACCTCGGCCCGGACCATGGAATCGGCCCGCACGCTATCGGTGGTGCTGGGCGTGGTGGCCGCCAGCGTGCTCTGGCCCGCCGAGTCCGCGGGCATGGTGTCGGCGGCCTGGCGGGCCTGGCGGATACTGTCGTTCCGGGCTCGCAGGGTGGCCAACTGGGTCTCCGCAGCTTGATCCGCGGCAGCCTCGTCCTCGCCGGCCGAACAACCGGCGGCGAAGAAGGCGGCGATCAAGGCGATCCCGAGCAGACTAGTACGTGCCACTGGCCTCTCCATCAGGGGTGGAAGACTTGACGTAAGTACGGACCTGGAACTTGGCTTCCAGCAGCGAGCCGCTGGTATCGCCCAGCGCCTTGGCGGCCGCGGTGCTGGCGGCGGCGAGCGTGAGATCGTAAGGCACGATGACCCGCTGGAGGCTCGCGACGTCGGCCATGAACTGACCGATCTGATCGTAGCGTCCGATGACGGACATGTTGTACTTGTAGGTCTCGAAGGGCACCGGCCCCGCTTCCACCGGCTGGGGCACGACCTGAGAGAGCGTCACGCCGCGGATCCTGCCCCGGCTGGAGATGTCGTCGAGCAGGTTGGGCACCTCGTTGCGCTCCGGCACCAGGCGGCGGAGCAAGGACAGACTCCCGCGGTAGGTGTCCAGCCGCTTGCGGAGGTCCTGGACGGTTCCCCGCGACAGCTCGCGCTTGGCGCTGTCGGTGGCGGCCTCCAACTGGGCGATGGTGTCGCGCACCGCGGCGACCCGTTCCTTCCGGGCCGAGAGTCCCGACATGCCGACCGTCTGGATTACCGCGCCGCTGTATCCGACGTAGCCCACCAGGCCGGCCAGCAGGATGACCAGGATCGGGGTGGCTTTCTGAGAAGTGAGGGATGCCATGGCGCGCTTACCTCACGGACTGGCTGAGGGGAACCGTGCGGATGTAGGCCGAATCCGCCTGGCGATAGGTGGCCCGAATGGTGAACGCGGTCACCGGGCGCTCCTTCTCGACTACCGTCTGGGCCGAGACCGGCGTGACGTCGGTGATCCAGGGCGAGGCCTCGAGCTGGCGGAGGAAGCGGGTATACGCCTGGATGTCCACCGTGCGTCCGTTGAGCGAGAACTGCACTCCCTGGGGTACCGCAGCTTGAGTGCTATCGGCGTTCTTGGAGGTATCGGCGGCCGCGGCCGGGCTTGGCGTGGAACCGGCGAGCCCGATATCGATGAGCCAGGTATACGCCGGGAGCGCCTTGGTCACCTCGTCGAGCAGGTGGGCCCAGACGTAGCGGTCGCCATCGACCGTCCGGATGACTCCGATCTGCTTGACCAGAGAGTCGCGGATGGTTTCCTGGTGCCGCTTCTCGGCCAGGAACGCCTTGAACCGCTTGTGCTCCGCGCGGGTCTGCTCCAGCTGGGGCTCCAGCGCCGCCAGGTCGCGCGTGGTGCTCACTGCCACGAAGGCAAGGAAGCCGAGCGCCGCGACCCAGCTGGCCACGCCGGCGATCAGCAGCGGGTCTTTGACGCTGCTGCCCAGTCCGCGGATCCCCTCGACAACTCCACGAAGGGGTGACCGTGCGCGCTTGCGCTTAAGATCGGGGCGGAGATTGACTGTAATCATCGGGTGCCGGGTCCGTGAGTCGGGGGTTACGCGGCGCGGAGCGCGAGTCCAATGGGAAGCATCAACAACGGCGCTACCTCATCGACCGGCATGAGGTCGAATACGCCATCGGCCACCTGGAGCTTCTCGATCGGGTTGGCCAGCTGCACCGGGATCCGCAGCCGATCGGACAGCACCTTGTTGAGCCGGGGGATCCGGGCACCGCCGCCGGTGGTGAAGATCCGGGAGATGCCTCCCGCCGAGCGGCTGGCCGACTGCAGGAACGCCGCCGCCCGCTCGATTCCCACCGCCAGCTCCTCGCCCCGGGCCTCGAGGAACGGATCCAGCGCGTCGCTGGAGTCCTCGCCCTTGAGCAGCCGGTCCGCGTCGTCGGAGGAAAGTCCGCGCTCGCGCTGGAGATCCTCTTTGAAGCGGCGGGTACCGATGGGGATGTCCCGGGTCAGCACCGGGATCCCGTCGTCCAGAATGTTGATGTTGGTGGTCTCGTGGCCGATGTTGACCAGCCCGACGACGCCGCGCATGGCCTCGGGGTAGTTCACCTCGAAGGCGTTGTGCAGCGCAAAGGCATCCACGTCGATGACGCTGGCCTCGAGCCCCACGTCGGCCAGCAGTGCCACCTTGTGCTCCACCAGCTCCCGCTTGGCGGCCACTAGGAGCACCGTCATCTGGAGCCCCTCGCCCTCGGGATCGAGGATCTGGAAGTCGAGCTCCACGTTGTCCATATCGAAGGGGACGTGCTGCTCGGCCTCCCAGCGGATCACCTCGCGAGCCTCCGCCTCCTTCATCCGGTCCATGGCGATCTTCTTGATGATCACATCGCGGCCACCCACCGCCGCGACGACCTTCTTGGCCTTGATGCCGGCCGACGCCATGAGACCCTTGATGGCCTCTGCGACGATGCCCGGGTCCATCACCTCGCCGTCGACGATGGCATCGTTTACCACCGAGGTGAACGCCACCTTGGTGAGAACCGGTCCACCCGACGCGTGAGAGATGGCGACGAGCTTGATCAGGCCGCTTCCGATGTCCAGGCCGACCGTCGTCGCATTGCGCCCGAAGAGTCCCATACGATTCCGCCAGTTGAGGATGCGTGAGATAGTTTCAGGCCTGGAAGGGCAACCGATGTGCCACACAAGTTGCAGCCTAGTAAGGCGTTGATTGGAAGCCTTTTACCGCGGGGAGGATCGGGCCTGTGCACGGGATGGAAGGCCCCGCCTCTTCTCTTTCGCAAGCCCTCTCTCGGGATGCAGCAGTCGGTACTCGCGGAAAGGCTGCAACTTCTGGCAGCTAGGCCGGATAGACTACGGCGGCGGCACCGCGAAAAGGTGCCGCCGCCGAGTCACTCCGCAACTGAAAAGCTCAGTTATAAAGCTGGACCCAGCTCCGTTCCTGCAACGGCTCGATGTTGGCGGAATTGCTGAGCGCCCGCCGGAGCGCGCAAGACGAATAGTCGACCATGGCGCCACCGGAGATCTTGTTGTCGTCGAGCGCCACGTTGCCGGCGATGATGCCACCGTAAAACTTGGCGCCGCCGCTGCCGTTACCGGCGGTCGAGAGAGTGCCGGTGACCACCACGGGACCGTAGAAGACGAATCCGCCGGTCACGGTGAGGTCCCCTTCGACCAGCAGAATGCCCTGCCCGATGTTGCCCTGCAGGTTGAGGTTCCCGTAGTGGTAGATGATCGGGAAATAGTTGAAGCAGGGGCTGGTCTTGGTGATGGGGTCGCCCCAGTTGGTCAGCAAGGACTTGTCGCAGCGCACCGGGTTACCGGTCGTGGCCGGGTTGGACGCCGCCGGATTGTTGTCGGTGACGATCAAGGTCGCCAGCTTCTTCAGCTCGCTGAACATGTTCTGGATCTGCGCGGCGGTCAGCGTGGGATCCTTGACAGATTCCGGATCGCCGGTCACCTTCTGGCCGCCTCCCTTGATCGTCAACGTCCCGTCGTTGTATCGCACGCCGGTCACGTCGTCCGTCGGCGGGCAGGAAACGCCGGACGCCCAGGCCGGCGGAACCTTATCGAGCCCGGTTACTTCCGCGTTTCCGCTGATGGTGACGTCACCCCGCGCGGTCAGCCCCGCGTTCACCGGGAGGTCCAGTGCATCGATCCGCACGAGGGAGCCGATCGATCGCGAAGCCAAGACAGTCCCCCCAGCATTTCCGAGGGTGCCCAGCGCCTTTATCAGGTAAATGTTGCCCCCAAGGCGCGAGACCTGGGCGGTGCCGGTGGCGTGGCCGCCGTTGGTCGTGACGGTCGCAAGCGTAACCGGATTGGCGCCGACCGCCATCGCGCTGAAGGTCTCGCCGTTGGCCAGCTCCACGCCGTTCTGGAAGGCTGCCTCCGCGGCCTCGGCGGCCTGCGCGGCAAACAGCGTGTTCCGGCCGGACTGCTCTTCCAGCTGGCCGGCGAAGAAGGTGCCGGCCACCAGCGCGCCGATCACCACCAGGGCGAACACCGCAACCGCCAGCGCGATGCCGCGTTCGTCAGAAAGCCGTGGAGCACGCATACCACTCTCCTTGAGTGACGACCAGGTCATGGACGAATCGAATTGCGCAGCAGGACGCGGGTGGCCAGGCTGTCGGTGGCGTAGGCCATAGATCCCCCGTAGGCACCGGTACTGACCTTCTGATCGCTCAGGCCCCGCATGGTCACGGTGACGCTCTTCACGTTCTCCTTGACCGCGGTGGCCGTGTTGCTGGCGTCGAAGTACGCGAGCTGAAAGCCGTTCGCTCCCGCCAACGGGCCCAGCACCGGCTCCATATTGGCTCCAGGAGTGTTCACCGACCTGGCCCCCAGCCACGATTCCCCGTCTTTGACATACAGCTGGAGCTGCATCTGCTCGAAGGTGCGGACCGGAGTCCCCACCGGAGGCACCGGCGCCAGAGCGGCGCCAAGGGTCAGCGTGATCCCCGGAGGATTTCCTGCCTGGGGACATGCGGCCTTGGCGACCGCGGTGATGGTATAGCGCTGCCAGGTGTCGTCACTCCCATGGAGATCGTCAGCTCCTTCGGAGAAGACATACACCCCGTCGGTATTGGGCGCGGGGTCGCGATAGCCGGAGAACGACGTCCACAAGTTGCCAAAGTCATAGACCCGGATCTGGTTCGCCGCCGGATTGGCGCACACGATCCCCAGCCCCCGCATGGCCCGGTAGGTGATGTCGTTGGCGCCCAGAGCAACGATGTCGTTCTGGTCCGCAGTGCCGCCCACGACGGTGTTCAGCTCCCGCAGCTCATTGGGCACCACCAGGGAGCCGCTCCGTACGTTGGACTGCAGGGCAGACCGCTCGGCCTGAGCCCGAGACACCTTCTGGGTCGTGGTCAGCAGCTTGTACGTGGCCGCGGTCACCACCAGCATGATGACCATTGCCACCATGATCTCCACTAGGGTGAAACCCTGTTGACGTCGCATGGTTATGAGCACTCGATGCGGGTGACGAGGGAGTCGGACCTGATTCCGCGAACCGTCTTATAGGAAAAATTGACCCTGACCTTGCGCAGCGGCCCGGCCGCGGCGTTATCGACCAGCCAGGATTCGGTGATGCCGTCCGTGGTGACCGGACCGCCGTTGGCGAACTGGGCGTGGGTGCAAAGGGGCGACGTCGAGTAAGCCCGCAGCCGCAGCCACTCGAGCCGGCTGGTGGCAACCTGGGCGGCCTTGGTGTTGGTCTTGCCTCGGCCGATCATGCGGGTGACCAGGGCCGATGACCCGACCAGGGCCACGATGCCGACCCCGAGCACGGTCACGGCCACCAGCACCTCAACTAAGCTGAATCCCGCCTCATTGCGTTTCACTGAGTGATCCTCCCCAGGCCGTCCACCTTGATCTGGTTGTAGTGACTGCCCTTGGTGACGGTGATCATGGCGTATGCGCCGCCCAGTCCGGTGCCCAGGCCGCGAGGATCGAACTGAATCGAATCCACGGTGCTGGTGAGGGTGACGCCATACGCTTTGCTGAGATCCTGGACCGCGCCGAGGGTATCGGCATCGCCCGCGCCTGCCGCGCGCCGCGGCCGAGCCAAGACGATGGCCTTATTCCCGCTGAGCTTGAGCCAGGTCCTTCGCCCGGTCTGGGTGGAGCCGGCCCGCGCCTTGGCGAGTGCATTAACGACCGTGGTGCGAGCACCGCGCACGTTGGTCTGCACCATGCCCTGCCGCACCTTAGGCATGACCGCCACGGTGACGAGCCCAATAATGACCACCACGATCATCATCTCGACGACGGTAAAGCCCATTCGGCGGTTCACGAGGATGTCCTCCGGTTGCTTGATTTCCCGGCCTGAGTCAGTGGCACGCCTCATACCACTGACCCGCTGATTGATTACCAAGGAGTTACGAGCTTGAGCGAGCGCCGAATGGTGCAAGGTGATGCACCGACTGCGATGCTCTGCGCGATTGATCAGTGCGCGGGAATCCGCCGGAGCTTGTAGAAGAGAGTGCGGAGGCTGATGCCTAGAAGACTGGCCGCTTGCCGGCGGTTGCCGCCCGCGGCCTCCAGTGCCCGCAGAATGGCCTGACGCTCGACCGCCTCGACCTGGCTCTTGAGATCCAAGGATCCATTGGTCGAGCCATTGGTTTTGGGCGGTCCGCCATTGGTGAGCGTGAGGTCCCGGGCATCCAGCGGATGGTCGCCGCCGAGGACCGCGGCCCGCTCGACCGCATTGCGCAGCTCGCGAACGTTGCCCGGCCAGTTGTGATGGGTCAGGGCCGCCAGCGCGGCCGGGGTAATGCTCACCGGCCGGCCGAGCTTCTGGGCCGCCTGCCCGGCAAAGTGGGCCAGCAGCGCCGGAATATCCTCGGGCCGATCACGGAGCGGCGGGATATGCAGCCGCACCACGTTGAGGCGATAGAACAAGTCGGAGCGGAACTCGCCCCGCTCGACCCCCTGCTCCAGGGAGCGCGCCGTGGCGGCAAGCACCCGCACGTCGACCTTCTTGGACTCCCGGGCTCCCAGCGGCCTGACTTCACCCTCCTCGAGCACCCGCAGCAGCTTGGCCTGGAGCCCCGGCGAGAGGTCGCCGATCTCATCCAGGAGCAGCGTGCCTTCGTCGGCCAGCTCGAACAGGCCGGCCCGATCGGCGTTGGCGCCGGTGAACGCCCCCCGGGTGTGGCCGAAGAGCTCCGACTCGAGCAACTGTTCCGGAATGGCGGCGCAGTTGATAGCGGTGAAGCCCTTCTCGCTGCGAGGGCTCATCCGGTGGATGGCGCGGGCCAGGACTTCCTTGCCGGTGCCGCTCTCGCCGGTGATGAGAACGGTGGTGTTATGCCGGGCGACCCGTGCGGCCAGCTCCATCAGATCGCGCATGGCCCGGCTCTCGGAGACGACCAGGTCGCGCACCGCGTCGACCCCGATGCTGGAGCGCAGGACCTCTACCTCGCGCCGCAGCCGCTCCCGCTCCTCGGCCTTCCGGATCGTCATGGTCACTTCATCGGGACGGAACGGCTTGCGGAGGTAGTCGTACGCGCCTTCCCGCATGGCGGCGATGGCCGCGTCCTCGTTGCCGAACGCGCTCATCATGATGAGCAGGGCATCACCCTCCTGCTCCCGATAGCGGCTGAGGAAGGTGAGGCCGTCCATCTTGGGCATTCGGACGTCACAGAGAATGACATCGAAGGGGTCCGCAGTCGCGCGCGCGAGCGCCCGCTCCGGATCGCCTTCGGCCGTGACCTCGTGACCGGACTCGCCCAGGAGCAGCGCGAGCGACTGGCGGAGGTTGACGTCGTCGTCAACGATCAGCAGGCGCATCGGTCCCACCAGCGATTGGGAGAAAGACTTTGAACACGGCACCACCTTCTCTTGCGCGATCGACCCACACGACTCCACCGAACTCGTGCACCGTCCGAGCCACGACGGCCAGGCCTAGTCCGATCCCTTCGCCGGGAACCTTGGTGCTGAAGAAGGGGTCGAACACCTTCTCGCGATCGGCTTCCGGAACGCCGGGCCCGTCATCGGCGACGTACAGAATTGCGCCGGCGCTTCCCAGCGGCAGGTCCGGACGTTGAGGGCGCGGGCTCCAGGCTCGATCCGGGAGCGGCCCACCGTTGTCGGCGTCATTCCGACGCCGCGCGGCGCTGGCGTGCCGTCGCGCGAACTCCTTGGCGGCAGTCCCCACCACGATCCGCCCGGTGGGGCTGGCCTGGCAGGCGTTGGCGATCAAGTTGACGATCACCTGCTCCAGCAAGTGGCGGTCCCCGCGCACCGGCGGGAGGCCTGCCTGAAGCGACGTTTCCACCGTGTGCCCGCGGAGCATTCCCTGGGCCCCGAGAAAATCGAGGACCGTTCCGGCCGCGGCGTTGAGATCGGTAACCCCGTGGATTCGGCCCTGCGTGCCGCCCGGTCGGGCATAATCCACCAATCCTTGCACGATCCGCTCGATGCGGCCGACTGCACACCGCATGTCGGAAGTCACAGCAGGATCGGTACCTCGCCGTTCCAGGACCTCGACGTAGTTGCCCAGTGCACCCAGTGGATTACGCACCTCGTGGGCCACTCCGGCCGCCAGCCGGCCGATGCCGGCCAATTTCTCGACCCGTACCACATGGCTTTGCACGTCGAGCAGCTCGGCCGCGAGCAGGCGATAGCGCTCCGCGAGGGACTCCAGCTCGAGTGAGTCGTAGGCCGCGCGATCGCTCGAGAGATCGCCTTGGGAAAGCGTGTCCGCTTCGGCCGAGAGCCGGTGCAGCGGCGCAATCACGATGCGATTCACCAGGTGGGCGCCGAACACCACGAAGACCAGGGTGCTTGCGCTCCACAGCACCACCAACGGCAGCCAGGCGGCGCGGGCATCTTCTCGGGCGAGGATCGCGGTGGTCACTCCCACCAGGAGGACCGCGGCCGAAGTCAGAAACCCCAGGTCCACCAGGAGCTGCCCGCGCAGAGTCCGGAACACCAGCGCGCTGGGCTTCCGGTCCGCACCCATCGCTCAGGTGCAGGCTACGCGGCCGTCGACCGTCGCCGGGCCAAGGGGGCCACCCGTGCCCTGGTAGATGGCGCAGGTGCGCGTCGTCCCCGTGTGAGTCGCGGTGGCGGCCCAACCGGTTGGGGTCACATTGGAGATGGTGACCGTCACGCTCGGACCAGGCGAGTAGACCAGCCCCGCCGCCGGCACCGGTCCATTGTAGAACGTGCCATTGTCGGCTTCCCAGGCAGTCTGGGCCGTGGCCATGTTCCGCAGGTCGCTCCGCATCTGCGAGACGTACGCCTGCTCCTTGCTGCTCGAAAACTTGGGGATCGCGATGGCAGTCAGGATCCCGAGGATCACGACCACGATCAACAACTCGATCAGGGTAAAGCCGGCTTGTGATCTCGGGTTCATAGCAGCCTCGTCGGCATGAAAAAGGGCGGTGACCTTGCGGCCACCGCCCCCTGGACCGCATTACATCAAGAGCACTCGATTACGCCGTCGACCTTACCGGCGGCAGTAGCCTTGCCACCGCCCCACACCTTGCACTCCTTGGGACCGGACGAGATCGTGGTGTTCTTGGCGCTGATCTCGTATCCAGCGTCGTCCGCCGCATCGAGGCTGCCGACCGCGTTACCGGTCGAGAAGTTGGTGTACTTGGCAGCGTCAAGCGCGGCAAAGGTCGCGTACTTGGAGTTGTCCGAGAAGTAAGCCTCCTCGGCGGTCATCGCGTTACGCAGGTCGGTCTTGACCGAGGCCAGCTTGGCCTTGTCCTTGGTCGCGGCGAACTTCGGAATGGCGATCGCGGCCAAGATGCCGATGATCACGACCACGATCAACAGCTCGATCAGGGTAAAGCCCTTGCGATTCTGCATACTTCCTCCGGTTGAGTAGAACGAGCTCGGTGGTCGAGCCAACAGCGTGGACGGGTCGGACTGGCCCCCGGTAAGGCAACCCATATGCCATCTCCCACCCCACCCACCCAAGATCTTTACCCACCGTGACTTGCCGGTTCGTTGCAGGCCCCGCTGCAAAGCCTGTCTGAGCTCGGCGAGGCGTGTTTTGCAAGATCGTGATCTCGCGGATCGCTGAGAACATGCAGAAGGCCGGGTTCACCGCCGCCACCAATTCTCCGGCATCCGGAGCAAAACTCTTCCGCCCAGCCGCCCGCCCTCTCCTTAGGTAGTGATTTTGGGAACGGCATGCGTGCATCAGGTTGCACAGTTCTTGCTCCCCACCCCTCCAATCGATCACTCAGCCTTCCCGGTTTCAGCGCTCCCTCGTCCCGAGGCCCGCATGATTCGCGCTCTGTACCTGCTCTTCGTGCTATCCGGTGCCGCAGGATTGATCTACGAATCGATCTGGACCCGGTACCTGGGTCTGTTCGTAGGTCATGACGCGTACGCCCAGATCATCGTCCTCACGATCTTCCTGGGCGGGATGTCTGCCGGCGCCATGGCCGTCAGCCGGTACTCGGAGCGCCTACGCCAGCCGCTCTACGGCTATCTCGCGGTCGAGTTCGTGGTGGGCGTCATCGGCCTCTTCTTTCACGACATCTACCTGGCGACGACGTCGTGGGCCTACGAGAGCGTCTACCCCGGCCTCGCCGGCGGCTGGGCCCTGACCGCGGTCAAGTGGGGCATCGCCAGCGCGCTGATCCTTCCTCAATCGGTTCTGCTGGGGGCGACCTTCCCGCTGATGAGCGCGGGCACCCTCCGCCTGGCACCGGCCCAGCCGGGGCGCACCCTTTCCCTGCTCTACTTTGCCAACAGCCTTGGCGCCGCCGTGGGTGTGCTGGTGGCCGGCTTCTGGCTGGTCTCGTTTGCCGGCCTCCCCGGTACGCTGCTGTCGGCCGCGATGCTGAACCTCCTGGTGGCGGTCGGGACCATCTTCGTGGTGGTCCGGGCCCGGGCCGTGGCTCACGACCCCGTGGCCATCGATTCCAGCACCATGAGCCGAGTGGAAGAATCGGTGTCGAGCGTGACGCTGGCTGCGCCCGCGCGGCTGCTGTTGGTAGCCGCCTTCGGGACCGCTGTGGCCTCATTCATCTATGAAATCGGCTGGATTCGGATGCTCGCGCTGGTGCTGGGCAGTGCGACCCACTCCTTCGAGCTGATGCTCTCGGCCTTCATTCTGGGTCTCGCGCTCGGCGCGTGGTGGATCCGCAGCCGCGCCGATCGACTTCCTCACCCCCTTCGCACCCTGGGCATCGTCCAGTGGGTCATGGGCTTTCTCGCCCTGGCAACCCTGCCGCTCTACCTCCAGTCGTTCCACTGGATGTCGGCGCTGCTGGCGACGTTCGCCCGGACCGACGCCGGATACACCGGTTACACCCTCGCGCGCTACGGGATCTGCCTGGCCGTCATGCTGCCGGCGACGTTCTGCGCCGGCATGACGCTTCCGCTCATTACCCGCATCCTGCTGACCGGTGGTGCCGGCGAGCGGGCGATCGGAGCGGTCTACGGCTGGAACACACTGGGCTCGATCCTCGGGGTGATGCTCGGCGGGCTGTTCCTGATGCCGGTGCTGGGACTCAAGGGGATGCTGATCGCCGGGGCAGTTCTGGACATGGCGGTGGGTGTGATGTTGTTGTGGCATGTGGATTGGCGCGGAGTTGCGGGCCGGGCAGTGAGTGTTCGTTGGCTGATGCCGGCCGCCGCGCTGGGAGCGATGGTGGTAACCGCCGTGGCGTTGGGAAGCGTCCGGATGGATCCGGCGCTGCTCGCCAGCGGGGTGTTCCGCCATGGGACGATCCGGAAGCCCGGCGAGCGAAAGGTGGAGTTCTACAGCGACGGCCGGACGGCAACCGTCTCGGTCATGAAGACCGAAGCCAACCAGTACCTCTCGTTGGCCACCAACGGGAAGCCCGATGCGTCCTTGACGTCGGAATGGTTCAAGCCCTGCGATTCGGCCGCATGGAGGGCGCCGCTGCACTCCGATGCCGCCACCCAGACCTTGGTGCCGCTCATGACCTTGGCCTACGCGCCCAAGGCGAAGACCGCGGCGATCATCGGACAAGGCTCCGGGATGTCATCCCACTTCCTGCTGGCCAGCTCGAATCTCAAGGAGCTGGTCACCATCGAGATCGAGCCGGAGATGATCGCGGGCTCTCGAGTCTTCTATCCGATCAACCGGCGGGCCTTCGACGATCCCCGCTCCCGGCATGTGATCGAGGACGCCAAGAGCTACTTCGCTTCGGAGCAGCGCCGGTACGACGTCATCGTGTCGGAGCCGTCCAACCCTTGGGTGAGCGGAGTCTCGGGGCTGTTCACGACCGAGTTCTACTCCCGGGTGCGGCAGTACCTGACCAAGGACGGCATCTTCGGCCAGTGGATTCAGGTCTACGAGCTGGATGACGGCCTGGTGCTGAGCGTGCTGGCCGCGCTGCATCAGAATTTCCCGTCCTACCAGGTCTATCTGGTACCGCACGGCGACCTGCTGGTGGTGGCGAGCAACGGTCGGCTGCCCGAGCCGGACTGGTCGGTGGCCGATCTCCCGTCGGTGAGGAGCGACCTCTGCCGCTTCGTGCCGATCACGCCTTCGGTCCTGGATGCCCTCTATCTCACCGGCCGGAGCGAGCTCGCTCCCTTGCTCGACTCCACATCGGTAGGGCCGAACTCCGATTTCTATCCGGTCCTGGACCTGGGGGCCGAGCGCCGCCGCTATCGGCGAGATAACGCCTCCGGCCTCCCAGCGCTCTCGTTGGAATGGTTCAACCTGCTTTCGTCGATCACCCAGAAGCGCTCGGGAGTGGGCACTCAGGCTATCCCCAGCTTCCCGCAAAACCCGCGAGTCCGCGCGCAGGCGGTAGCGGCATATCTGAAGGACCCGTCCGCCGCGGCCGCGGCGGACAGCAGCATGGGCCCCACCTTACGCCGGGCGGAGTTCCAGTGGCAGGCCTGGCAGGCGGCCCTTGAGGCTGATCGCGCGCCGAGCAGTTGGGAGTTGTGGGTGATCCAAGCCGGCAACGTCGCCAAGCTGCGCGATGGGGGGAACGCCGGAACGGTGGACGAGGCGCTGTATGCCTCGACGGTCCGCTTCATGGAGCGGCATCGCGCCCCCAGCGCTGCGCGCGACGTGGTGGCGTTCCGGCACGGTCTGGCTAGCTGGGACTTCGCGGAGGCGTCCAAGGCGGCCGATCGGCTGTTGCCGATGATGAAGGGCGACAAGCTCTGGATGGAGCCGGACGAGTTCCGGGACGGCGCCGTCATCGCCAAGCTGCACGTGGGCGACGTGAAGGGGGCGCGGAAGGTGCTGGACTCGCTGGCCAAGGCCAGTGACCGGCCGGCGGGAGACATGAGATCGCTGCTATTGGCGTCCTATGTGTCGGTCGCCGAGCGGGCGAGAGGGAACATGGCGCGGCGGTAAGCTTAGATAGTTACGTCGGTCGCGCTTTCGCCTGCTATCGCCTCGTCGAGCATCTGCAGCACGGTCTTGGCTCCGTCACCGAACGCGTGGTGTTTCCACCTGCCGCTCGACAGCCGATCGAGCGCCAGGAACAGGGCAAAGCCCTCTTCTTGGGACCACCACTTGCCCCGCCGGCCAAAGGAGGCGAGGGCAACCGCGCTGTCAACCTTGCCGCCGCGCGGATCGATAATCCACTGGTATGCCGCCCATTGCGCCGAGCCTTCCAGGCTCAGCCAGATGTCCTCGGCTTGTGCGAGGTAGGCATCGCCACCTCGATACCACCTCTCCTGCCGTGAATTCATGAGCCCGCGGGCCTCGCGAGCAAGCTCCAGCGCCTGGCGATCATCTTGCGCGATGGCCGATCCAAGGAAGCCGTCGATCTCGCGAGCTACGGAACGTGCGAACTCCGGGGTGCCACCGAACCGCTCCTGAATGCTGTCGTCGTTAAAGCTCTCCGGCAGCTGGTGCGCGGTCGAGAGCAGCTCCATGCGCCTGCCATAGGTCGGCATCTGCGCGACATGGGTTCCCTCGTGGAGAACCACCGCGACCATCAGCGTCTCGAGACTGCCGAGACCATTGTCCCCCTTCCCAGCGGCTCGCCAGACGCTTGGCGTCGACATCACGAAGAAATTTGTATTCTCGCCTCCCATCGCGAATGAAATCACGCCTGACGGGATGGATTGTCCGTCGGGGAGAGTCACGGTCCCGGAGTGAGGCCGGGCCACCCAAGCATTTGGGCCGGCATTCATCGCCGTGCCGCTGGTTACCACACAGCGCTCGTCGAAGAAGACCGCTTGAATCTTCCTGATGTGGCCGATGGCCGTGATTTCCTGGCTGGTGTAGTCCCAGGCGGCCATCGCGCGTTCGAGCCACGCTTGGTCGGATGCTGAGAGCGCGCAAGATTGCGCGGGCGCTCGGGGATCACAGAAGAGCAAGACCAGAGCGAACCGCAATCTCGGGGTGGCCATGGCAAGCCGTACGGGTTCCCATGGGTCAGGGATTCGGCAACTGAACAGCCCCGACACCTTTCGAGACGATGACTCGTCGGGAGCGATACGATGACGCGAGCCCGATGGCTCTACCCCGCTACCGCCCTTCTGCTCGCCGGCCCAGTCCCGGCAGCCGCCGCCGAGTTAGCCCCCGATGTCCCTCTTACACCCGAGGCCTGGATCTCGACCGACAGCATCCGGTTCGTCCGGTACCTCGGGCGGCCTTCCTTATACATCAACCGGGGTGTCGCCCTGGTGCGCGGCGCGTCGATGGAGAACGGTACGCTGGAGCTCGACCTGGCAGCCAGCGACACCACGAACTTTCTCGGGGTCGCCTTCCGAGCCGCGGCGCCCCGGTTCTCCAACGTCCTGTTCCTCCGGCCGGGAGCCAGCGGCACGGAAGAAGCCGTCCAGTACGGACCGGCGTTCAACAGCCTGGGAGTCGCCTGGCAGGTCTACCACGGCGAGGGCGCGAACGCGGTGGCTGAGATCCCCCGCAACCGCTGGATTCACCTGCGGATTGAGCTGGATGGTCAGCTTGCGCGGCTGTTCATCGATACCGCCACGGTCCCGACCCTGGTCGTGCCCCGGGTGGTGGAGTCGGGCGGCACCGGCCTCGGCGTCTGGGCCGGCGCGTTCGGCCGCGGGGCGTACTTCTCCAACATTCGCTACTCCGCCGCGGCGCGATCCTCGCCCGGGAAGCCGGCACCAGCGCCGCCGCTGGGAACGATTCTCGGCTGGGAGATTTCCAACTCGATCGAGGCCGCCGACTTTACCCCGACAACCCTGCCCGAGATGAACCGGCTCTCCTGGCAAGCCGTCACAGCGGAGCCGGAAGGATTCGTCCTCATCAACCGCTTCCGCGAGGCGCCGGTGGGCGGCGTGCCGACCGACAGCAACGGCGCGGTCCTGACCGACAGTGTGATGACGGGGAAGATCGCGGGCTCGAGGATCGTCTACGGGCGGACCACCATCACGGCTTCACGCGACGAGACCCGCCGGTTGCAGTACAGCTACAGCAACGGCGTCGTCATTTACCTGAACGGACGGCCGCTCGCCTTCGCTATGAACCCGGGGAGGCTGCGAGGCCTTGGCGTGATGGACAAGGTGGGCGACGCCGTGTACCTGCCACTTAAACGAGGACGAAATCAGCTGGTCGTCGCCGTCATCCAGTGCACCGGCGGGTGGGCCTTCTCGGCACGGCTCGACCCAGCGTCGAGCGGAGAGCCATCCAGGGCTGCGTCCGAGCTACCGCGGGTTTCGGAGGTGGTGAACGGGCGCACCGAGCTCGTCACCTATCGCGGCAGGCGGGCGCTGAAGCTGGTCCCGGCCCCGGAGACCGCGGGCAAGGACGAGGAGATGCTGGCTCTGGTGGAGGGCGCCGAGTTCAGGGACGGCGTCATTCAGGTCGATGTGGCCGGAGCGCCGCGACCAGGAGCGCCTCCGGACTCACGCGGGTTCATCGGACTCAGCTTTCGCACCGGGGCGCGCGGTGAGTGGTCCGAGGTGTTCTATCTGCGGCCGACCAACGGCCGGGCCGAGGACCAGCTCCGGCGGAATCATGCGGTGCAGTACGCGTCCGAGCCGGAGTTCCCCTGGCATCGTCTTCGGAAAGAGAGCCCCGGAGTGTATGAGTCGTATGCCGACATGGAAGCGGGGGCGTGGACCTCGATGCGGATCGAAGTGGCGGGGACGACCGCGCGGCTCTACGTCAACGGAGCGACGCAGCCGTGTCTCATCGTCCAAGACCTGAAGCATGGTGACCGATCCGGACGAATCGCTCTCTGGGCCCATGTGGAAACCGACGCGTATTTCTCTCCCATCACCGTTACGTCGAGGTAGATCACTACGCCTTGCGGAGCCGCTCCGACAACGGCCAGCCCTTTGCCTTATGCCCCGTCCGACCGGCTCTAGGTGCCCCGGCTGCGGCCGATCACCTACCCCGAGCACTTCGAGATCCGACGCGTCTCCACCAACGGGGGCATTCGGTGGAACAAACACTGGGTGAACGTGTCCCACATCCTGGCCGCGCTGCCGGTGGGCCTGGAGCCCCTCACCTCGGGCACCTGGAATGTGTTCTTTGGCCCCGTCCACCTGGGCTGGCTGGATGAACGACACTATCGCATTCACGACCGCCGCGGCCGCGCCGAGCGCGAACGCCACCTGTTACCCATCAGGTGATAACAAGTGTTACCCATCAGCTGAGATGTTCAGTCTCTAGTTCTCATCCTGCCGCGACAGAACCTCGTGATTTATTCGAGGCACAGCCCCGAACACCCCTCACGGCGCGCGCGTGGCCTCCGTCGGACGGTGCGCCACCGAGTCGCCGCCGCTCAGCGTGTATCGGGCCTCGGTGGTGCCCACTAACTTGCCCTCTTGGAGTCGGAGGACCATGCGCGCCCGGACTGGAACGCCCTTGCGCAGGGCGCTCTCGTACGGGCCGGCTTCCGTCATAATGCTGTCACCGCCGACCGCGACGATACGCACCGGAACGGTCTTCCCGTTCGGCCGGGTCACCGTCCAACCGGAGGTATCCGCCGTGGCAGTGAGCTCGGACTCCACGACGTTTCCTCCGGCCTCATCCGTCGAGCGCAATCTCCACTTCCCGGCAATATCGGCGAGCGAAATCGCGGCTTGGTTCTCGGGCGCTGCGGGAGCCACGGCCGTGGTGTCTCTAGCGGGTTTGACCTCAGATTTTCCGCAGCCCAAGAGGATGGCCCCGCAGCAGAAGAAGGCGAAGCGGCGCATGATAGCCTCCGGTGTCAGAGTTCCAGTGGAGTGGCGGGGCCAACTTACGCCCGCGGTGCGGCCAAGGCAAACGACTTGGTGACTGTTGGCGGCGGCCTAACCACTAAGTGGACCTACATCCCCCACACACTTATCCCGCGTCAACTTCGCCCACCGAGGCTCATTCTGCCATTCCTGCGTCCAACCCGTCCGCCGGACTCCGCACTCCCTGCCCCCTCGGTTCAGCACATGGGTATAGATCATCGTCGTCGCCACGTCCCGATGCCCCAGCAACTCCTGCACCGTCCGGATGTCATACCCGGCCTGAAGCAGATGAGTGGCGAACGAGTGCCGCAACGTATGGCTGCTCGCCCGCTTGCCGATCCCGCTCGCCCGAACCGCCTCGGCCATCGCCGGTCGCGCGTCTCCGCGCCAGTTATCCTCCAGCATGCAGGCGCCGCTCCTGCTTCCGCTTCGAGGCCGCGCGTAGGTCGTTGATTTCGTCCCGCTTCGCGGTGGCGAGCTGTGCCGCCTGCGTCACCAGCTGGCTCCAGCCTGGCTGCCACGACGCCATCGCCCCCACATGCGAGAATCGAACCGATAGAACCTGGGTGATACAGCGGTGGGGTCGGAGGACTAATCGATTATGCTGGGCCGTGCGCGGGCGGAGCTGCGGCGGACCACGCTCCTGCTGTGTCTGTTTCGGTTCGACCTGGATCGTGCGGGCCCAAAGCTGTTTCGTTCGCCGCAATACTGTGTCGCGCGGCCCCGACCTGCTCCGTTTCGGTGAGAACCTGTCGCGCAGCGGGTCGGAGGTGCTCCGTCCGACCCGAGATCGGCGGCATTCCGCTCCCGAGTTGCGGCGTGCGAGCCCCGACCTGCTGACGCACGCTCACGCTGCTCCTCCTCACGGCCTCGGCGTGGCTCGATCGAGACGGTGACGTGACGCAGCTTGCCGCTGCCGCGTCATTCGGCCTTCGGGGCGGCGCGTACTGATCGCGGATCACCCTCTCGCTTGCCGGAAGAGCACGTTCGGGGTCCACCGGCGGACGATCCGGCTGGAGGATTGGTCGTTCGGACTCGATGATGCGCCGTTCGAACCTGGGAGTGGGGCATTCGAGATCGGCGTGCTCTCGTCTCGACTGGAGAACACGCCGCGAAGAAGGAAGGCTTACGCTTTGACCTCGACCTGCTCCTCGTACCGGCTGAGCTTGCGGTAGAGCGTGGAAGGATCGATCCCCAGTACCTCCGCCGCCCGGGTCTTGTTTCCGCCCTCGGCCTGGAGCACCCACATGATGTAGGCCCGCTCGATCACCTCGAGCGTGGGGTTGCGGTAGGAGCGCTCCGCCACCAGCGGCTCCTTCCGCCGCTTGGTGATCCGCTCGGGGAGCGAGGCCGCCTCGATCAGGGTGCCCCGGCTCAGCACCACGGCGTGCTCCAACGCGTTCTCCAGCTCCCGCACGTTGCCCGGCCACTCGTACACCATGACCGCGTCGAGCGCCTCGGCGGCGAGCGCCTTGGGCTCGCTGCCGGTCTCGGTAGCCAGGTTCTGCAGAAACGCCTCCAGGAAGAGGAGCAGGTCGTCGCGCCGTTCCCGCAGCGCCGGCAGGTTGAGTGCGATGACGTTGAGCCGGTAAAATAGGTCGGAGCGGAAGTTGCCCCGGCGGATCTCCTCCTCGAGGTCGCGGTTGGTGGCCGCGATGATCCGCACGTCTACCGGGATCGCCTCGGTGGCCCCTACCGGAATCGCCTCCCGCTCCTGGAGCACCCGGAGCAGCTTGACCTGAAGCGACGGCGGCATCTCACCCACCTCGTCCAGGAAGAAGCTGCCCCCTCGAGCCGCGGCGAAGAGTCCCTGTTTATCGCGCACCGCCCCGGTGAACGACCCCTTCACGTGCCCGAACAGCTCGCTCTCCAGCAGATTCTCCGGCAGCGCCCCGCAATTGATCGAGAGGAACGGCCCGTCCGCCCGGTTGGAAAGATTGTGGACGTAGCGGGCGATGACCTCCTTGCCGGTGCCGCTCTCTCCCTGAATCAGCACCGTGGAATCGGTCGGCGCCACGTGCTCGGCCAGCTTGAGCACGTCGAGAAAGCGCTTGGACTTCCCGATCGGGCGGGCGACCGCAGTCTTGTCCCGCCGGCGGATCTCCTGCTTGAGCTGCTTGTTCTCCACCCGCACCGCCCGGAACTCGCAGGCCCGGCGGAGGATGGTGAGCAGCTCGTCGTTGGAGAAGGGCTTTTGGATGTAGTAGAACGCGCCGGAATTGACCGCGCCGATCGCGCTCTGGAGCGAGGCCTGCGCGGTCATCAGGATCACCGGTGTCATCGGGTCCTGCTCCCGCGCGGCATTGAGAATGTCCAGGCCCGACACCTGGGGCATTCGCACGTCGGAGAGAATGAGATCGTGGGTGCCCGCACGGATCTGCTCCAGCCCCGCCTTGCCACCCTGGGCCGTGGTGACCTCGAACCCTTCGTTCCGGAGCAGGATTCGAAGGGTATCGAGGATACCGGATTCGTCGTCGACTACCAGGACCGAGGGTTTGTAGCTCATGCGGCATCCTCCGCCATCATCTTGGCGGGAAGAAAGATAGTGAAGGTAGTGCCGGCACCGGGGGCCGAGTCCACCAGGACCAGCCCCCGGTGCGCTTCGACCGCGCGCTGCACGATAGCGAGCCCCAGCCCGCTGCCGCCGGGACGACCGGAGACGAAGGGGTCGAACAGCCGGTCGCGGATGTCGGAGGGAATGCCCGGGCCGGTATCGCGGATTTGAAGCCGGACGGCGTGCTCCAGGTTGGTTCCATGGGGGATCTCCCCGGCCTGTACCGAGGCGATACTCACCGTAACCTGGATAGCACCGCGGGCCGCCTGTACCGCGTTGAGCACCAGATTGGCCACCACCCGATGCAGCAGGTCTTCATCGCCGTCGAGGACGGTGCGACCGCCCTCCACCTGGAACTCGGCGTCGGCCCGGCAGTCGGGATGAGCCTTGACCAGTCGCACGACCGCAACCACGACCGAATGCAGGTCCACCGGCGAAAAGTGGGTCGCCCGTACCCGGGCGAAATCGAGGAACTCGCTGAGCAGCCGGCTCAACCGGTCGCTTTCTCGAACGATCAGACCGGCCAGGAATCGCTCGTCATCATCGGCGTGCTTGGAGCGGGCCAGTTGCTCCACCGAGCTCCGGATCGAGGCCAGCGGGTTGCGGATCTCGTGGGCCAGCGACGCGCTCAGCGCCGCCACCGATTCCAGCCGCTCGGCCCGGGCGTGCAGCTCCTGCACTTCCTTGAGGTCGGAGATGTCGGTGAAGATGGCGGTCACCGAGGGGGCTTCCTGCGCCTCCTGCCGGAAGGTCGTGGTACTGAGGCCGATGGGAAACATTCGCCCGCCCTGATGCATTACCAGGCCCTCTCCCCGGCTGATCTTGCGGCCGTTGCGGATCCCGGACACCACGGCGGCCCACAGCTCCGAGGAACGGAGCTTGAGCTGGTCCAGCACCGGGAATCCGATCAGCCCCTCGCCGTCGATGTCCAGCAGTCGCTGCGCCGTGGGATTGATGAATGCCAGCCGGCCGAATCCGTCGATCGTCAACACTCCGGAGCGGATGTTATGGAGAATGTCATCGGCCTCCAGCCGGACCCGCTTGAGCTCAGTGGCCAGAGTTTCCTGCTCCATTCCCGCTTCCCGCAGCCGGTGGCCCAGCACCGCGACGATAGCGAACACCAGGTTGAAGACGAACATCTGCGCCCAGAACGCCGAATCGGGTGCGTCAGGGCGGCTGAGGAACGCGTCGGCCAGGAACAGAGCGGAGGCCAGCACAGCGGTGACCGCGCCCCACACGGGCGGCATCAGCAGGGCGTAGGCGGCGACGACCAGCACGTAGAGCGCGGGAAAGGCGGACTGGGACTGCCCCGCGAAGTGTACGATGGTGGTGACCACGGCCAGGTCCACCAGGGCCTGTCCCAATAGAAACCGGTTGCTGGGCACCCGCTCCTGGAGCAACACCACCCACGCGCCATAGGCGGTGAAGATCAGGCCCACTACCGCCGCGACGCTGACGATCGAGGATTCTTCGCGTCGTTCGGTCCAGACCAGACCTGCCCCCATCAGGACGCCGATGGCCAGCACCAGCCGCCCGACGAACAGCCAGGACAACAGGGTCCGCTGGTCGGGGAGCGTGCTCCGGTTCGCCCGTTGGTGGTCAGGCGCCGGCGGGAGTCCAGCCCGCGCGGTGGCGGCCTCGGGTTGCATCATGCCTCGGGGTAGGTCAGCGTGACATCGGGGGTTGGAGGGCAAGATAGAAAGGCGAACGGGGCATTACAATTGGGTAACGGCCTCCAGATCCTATGCCCTGGTTCGTCTATCTCGCCCGCTGCAACGACGGAAGCCTCTATACCGGGGTCACCACCGACCCGGCGCGGCGGGCCGCCGCCCACAACTCCGGTCGGGGAGCGGCCTACACTCGCTCCCGCCGGCCGGTGCAACTGGTTCACCTTGAACCCGCCGGCAACCGGGGTGCCGCGCTCCGGCGGGAGCGAGCCATCAAGCTACTGACCCGCACGCAGAAGGAAGCAATGCTCACCCGAAGCACGGTCTCGACCAAGTCTCCTCAAGAATTCCGCGGTTTTCGACCGCAGGCACTCGACTTCCTGCGCCGGCTGGCCCGGCGAAACACCCGAGAATGGTTCGAGCGCAACCGCGCGGTGTACGAAACGGAAGTCCGCGACCCGCTTCGAGCCCTGGTGGAAGAGATGGACGTTCGGCTGGCCCGCCTGGCCCCCGAGCTGACGGGTGATCCCCGCCGCTCGATCTTCCGAATTCACCGCGACGTCCGCTTCTCCGCCGACAAGTCGCCTTACAAGACCAATGCGGCCTGCCAGTTCTACCACCAGGACGCGGGCCGCGGTGCCGGCCAGGATGCCGAAGGGGCCGGTGCCGGACTCTACTTCCAGTTGGCGGACGGCGACTGCTTCGTGGCAGGCGGGCTCTGGATGCCGGCCCGGCCCGCGCTGGAGCGAATCCGGGACGCGCTGGCGGAGTCCGCGGCGGGACTGGAGCGAGTGACCCGAGCACCGGCGTTCCGTCGCCGCTTTGGCCGGATAACCGAAGAAGCCATGCTCAAGCGGCTGCCTCGCGGCTATCGCGAGGGAAGCCATCCCGAGGGTCTACAGGCCGAGCGATGGCTGCGTTACCGGTCGTTCACGGCGTACCGGCAGCTCTCGCTCGAGGAGGTGCTGAGCCCACGGCTGCCGCTTCTGCTGGAGCGGGATTTCGCCGCGCTGGTTCCGTTGGTGCGGTGGTTGAATGAGGCGATCGGCTATCGCCCTCTGGACCGCCGCCTGTAAAACCGGTCAGCCGCTACCTGCGTGTCCTTCGCTCCACTCCCGCATACGCCGGCTGGGTGGGCTGCCGCCGTTCCGCGCCGGCATACCCGGCCGAGGAGAGTGAGCTGGAGGCATTGAGGTGGGCCCCCTCCGACACGCCGACTCCCAACCGCTCCACCAACTCACCACCCAGCCACGCCGTGCCTAGAGCGAGAGCGACACCCAGCAGACCGGAGACGATCGCCTCGGTCGGCGGCGCAGCCGGCTGATCCCGGCGCAGCATCCAGCTCAGCGCGAAGAGTATCAGCACGACGACGTTGCCTACCCCATGCACCAGGCCGATCCGCTTGGCCCGGGTCTTCGCCGGGATGGCGAACCAGTCCAACCAACCAGGTATCGCAGCCAACAAGCCGGTGACCACTCCGGCTCCGATCATCAAGTAGGCAGTCTGGGTCCACCGGGGGTCGTTGGAGACCAGGAACACGATGTCGAACACGACCGCGGTGGAGAGCAGACCGAGTGGGAATGCGATGAGCATCGGGTGGAGCGCATGCCCCAGGACTTTCACTTTGCTATCCATATGGTGACCTCCCGGCGTAATTATGCCGTGAAGCCGCGGAATGCAGATGTGACGGGTGACACCTGCCTACCATTCATATAGCGTCCGATAGATCTCCTGATTGCGCTGGATAACTCGCACGTAGCCGCGGGTTTCGGTGTAGGGGATCCGCTCGGCGAACACCTCCGGATCACTGACTCCCCGGCGGCGCAACCAGCGCTCGACTCGACTGGCGCCGGCGTTGTAGGCCGCCAGGATGTGAACCGGCTTCCGATATTTCTCGGCCAGCTCTTGGAGATGATAGGTGCCGAGCTGCAGACTCACGTCCGCCTGATACAGGAGAACCGGATCCCAGACGGGGTAACCCAGTGACTGGGCCAGGCGTCCACCCAGCTCCGGCATCACCTGCATCAGACCTCGAGCCCCCACCGGCGAGGTGGCGGCGGGATTGAACATCGATTCCTGCCGAATCAGCGCGGCTACCAGGCTGGCGTCCAGCTGGTGCTCGGCCGCCTCGGCCCGAAGCGCCTCATCCAGAACCACGGGATAGACCAGACGATAGGTCCTCGCATCCGGGGCTGCTCCCCGGGCCAGCGCGCGGCGCCCCAGCTGAATCGACTGAGACGCACGTCCCTGGGATCGCATCGCGTTGGCCATGGCGAGGAGCCGCTCGGCCGAGGTATCGGCGGACTTCATGACTCGGTCGTATTCCCAACGGGATTCGGCGGCAAGCCCGAGTCGCGCAAGTAGCTCCGCCCGTGCCACCGCGCTGTCCACTTCCGGCACCGGGACGAAGGAATCGACCACCCGCTGCGGAACCCAAGGAGCCCGGCCGAGCCGCCGGGCGGCGAGTCCGGTGTAATAGGAGGAAGGATCGCCGTCGGCGACCTTTCTCCAGCGGGCCTTGGCCGAGGCGGTCTCACCCGCGGCGGCCCATGAGCGGCCGGCCCAGTAGATGGCGGCGGTGGCTTCGTCGCTCCGCGGGTAGCGCCGGGCCAGCTCGTCGAACTCGCGGCCGGCGACCTTTGCGTCCTTCCGCAGGAGTGCGATCAACGCAGCACTGAACCGCGCCATCGGTGCAAAGCGGCTACTGGGATACCGCAGGGCGACCCGGCGATAGTATTTCCTCGCCTCCAGGTCGGTTCGGCCGTCGGCCGCGAGGTCGGCCAGCAGAAAGAGAGCCGAAGAGGCTGCCGCGGTGTCTCGGGGAAAGCGCCGGGGAATCTCGAGGAGCGCGGAGCGTCCCTCGCTCAGCTGCCCGTCTCGAATCAGCGACCGGGCTCGCAGGTATGCGGCGTCGGCGGCGAGCGAGCGGGGCGTGGTCACCAGATTAAGCTGAAACGCCGCGTCGCTATTACGCCCCATCCGGGCCAGCGCGGAGCCGTAGCCGAAACGATCCTCGGAGGTACCCAGTCCGGCGACCATCGCGCGGGAGTAGCCGGTCACCGCCCGAGAGGGAAGCCCGGACTGACCCGCGGCCCGTGCCACCGTCAACTCCTCCTCGACGCTGAGCGGCGCGAAGACGCTATCCAGAAGGCCGATCGCCTCTCTCGACTCGGCAGCCCCTCCGCTCCCTCCGATGAGCTCCAGGAGGCCGGCGCGCACTTCCGCCCGGGGGGCACTGTCGGCGCTCATGTTCAGCTGAAGCCGAAAGGCGGTGACCCGGGCGCCGAGCGCGGAGTAGCGGCGAGCCGCCTCGTCGAGGTTCCCGATCCGCTGGTAGGACGCGGCCTCGGACCACTCGGCGCGATCCCGCGGTAAGGGGTCTTCGATTCCAGCGTAGAGATCGGCCCGGCCGGCGCTGTCGTCGGTTACCGCCGCGGCCCGAAGCTTGAGCCATCCTGCGACGAGGGGAAGCCGATCCGCGGCGCGCCGATAGCTCGCCGCCGCGCTGTCCCGCGCGTCGAGGCGGTCCAGCGCACCGGCCAGGAGCAGAAGACGCTCGCCGGTTGAGGAGGAGTCGGAAGCGGCCAGCGCGGCCAGCGCCTGGCGCAGCGCCACCGAGTCGGCGCCGCGCTCCAACGCCGAGCGGGCGAGCAACATCCGGCCACGGCCGTCGAAGAGGGAATCAAGCCACGGCTGCCCGTCCAGCAGACGGTCGACCTCGGTCCAGCCACCCCACTCGCTTGCCGCGGTGGCAGCGAGGAAGACGATGCCCGGAGTACGCCGGGCGGAGTCGGCCAGGACCGGAGCGATCAGCCTGCTCGCCTGCCAGGGACGGCCCCGCGAGAGCGCCAGGCGGGCGTCGGCCAAGACCGAATCGGTCCCCTCGCCCGGCCCGGGACCCGGCGGCGGAGGGGAGGCGATGGCGAGTTGGGTGAGAGTGGCGAGAACCAGCAGATGCATTGGGGGAAACCGCTGCAAATGCCGCGCCAGAGAGAGCGGGGCAGCGAACGCTAAGTGCTGAGTGGATGCGGAGTAACGAGTTTCGAGGGGGTTCGGGAGCCACCCGCGACCCCGCTCCGGTTAATCCCCTCAGTAACCAGCCCCCGCCACTCGGCACTCTTTTCCGCATTCCGCTAGGTTCCGGCGATGGATGCAGCCCGGGTTCGGTTGGACAAGTGGCTCTGGGCCGCGCGCTTCTACAAGACGCGGGGGCTGGCCGCGGAGGCCATCGCCGGCGGGAAAGTGCAGGTGAACGGCGACCGGGCCAAGCGGGCCCGGATGCTTCAGGTGGGCGACGAGATCAGGGTACGACAGGGTCCGTACGAGCACCGGGTGGTAGTCAGGGGACTTTCCGATCGCCGGGGACCGGCGCCGCAGGCGGCGGGTCTATACGAGGAAACCGCGGAGAGTCGCGCAGCGCGGGAAGCCATGGCGGCGCGGCTCAAGACACTCCACGTCGCCTTCGACCGGGAACAGGGCAGGCCCACCAAAAGGGATCGGCGCGAAATCGATCGGTTGAAGGGGCGGTCCTAGCTCATGTTCTCCACCATTGCCTTGCCGAACTCCGAGGTCTTGAGCAGCGTGGCCCCGGTCATGAGGCGCTCGAAATCGTAGGTGACGCGCTTCTGAGCGATGGTCTTCTCCAGCGAGGAGACGATCAGGTCGGCCGCCTCGTGCCACCCCAGATAGCGGAACATCATTTCGCCCGAGAGGATGACCGAGCCCGGATTGACCTTGTCCTGACCGGCATACTTGGGTGCGGTGCCGTGAGTGGCCTCGAACACGGCATGCCCCGTGAGATAGTTGATGTTGGCGCCAGGGGCGATCCCGATTCCCCCGACTTGAGCGGCGAGTGCATCGGAGATGTAGTCGCCGTTGAGGTTCATGGTCGCGATGACCCCATATTCCCTGGGCCGGGTGAGAATCTGCTGAAGGAAGGCATCGGCGATCACGTCCTTGATCACCAGTCCAGCCGGCAGCCGAAGCCAGGGGCCTCCGTCCAGCTCGGTGGCACCATACTCGTCCCGAGCGAGTTGGTAGCCCCAGTCGCGAAAGCCGCCCTCGGTGTACTTCATGATGTTGCCCTTGTGAACCAGGGTCACGCTCTCGAATTTCTGGCTCAGGGCATAGTCGATGGCGGAGCGAATCAGCCGCTGGGAGCCTTCTTCCGATACCGGCTTGATTCCAATGGCGCTGGTCGCCGGGAAACGGATGGACTGGGCGCCCATCTGCTGTTGGAGGAAGTCGACCACCTGGCGGGCCTCGTCGCTGCCGGCCTTGTACTCGATTCCGGCGTAGATGTCCTCGGTGTTCTCCCGGAAGATGACCATGTTCACGTCTTGCGGGGCCTTCACCGGCGAGGGCACTCCCTGGAACCAGCGGACCGGGCGCACGCAGGCGTAGAGGTCCAGCTTCTGCCGTAAGGCGACGTTGAGCGACCGGAAGCCGCCCCCGATCGGCGTGGTGAGCGGCCCTTTAATGGCCACGAGGTGGTAGTCGATCGCCGCCAAGGTGTCCTCCGGCAGCCAGCTGTTGAGCCGGTCCTTGGCCTTTTCACCGGCCAGGACCTCGAACCACCCGATCCGCCGGCCCGAGCCGTAGGCTCGGCGCACCGCCTGGTCGAACACGTACTGCGATGCCCGCCAGATGTCGGGTCCGGTGCCGTCGCCTTCGATGAAGGGGATGATCGGCTGAGAGGGCACCTCCAGGTGGCCGTCGCGCATCGTGATCGGCTCGCCCGGGGGGGCCTGAAGAGTTCGGTAGGCGGGAGTGGTCGAGACTGGCATGAGACGCGATTCCTCGGAGCGAAGCACGATGGAGATTTCCCGGCGGCAATCGACGCTGAATCTGGCCGGGTCGGCGGCCGTGGGCAACCGAGCGGAGGCAGCGGAGAATAGCAAGGCCGTGGCCGCGATCCACTCCGCGTATGATCGCTACCGCCAGGGGTTCGACCAGATCACCCGGAGGGCGCGCCTGCGGTTCGAGCTCCACGACTGGCTGGGAGCCCAGGCCGACGCGACCCAGCGCCTTGCCCTGTACCGGGTGCATCTCGACGGCGCGGTGGCCGACGTTCGGGATCTGCTTCAGGACGCCGTGATGGAGCGGACCCGTTGGGCCGCGCTCAAGACCGAGCACGCCGCCGGTCTTCAGGGACGTCCCGACGCCGAGCTGGCCGGCACCTTCTTCAACTCGGTTACCCGCCGGGTGTTCAGCACCGTGGGCGTGGATCCCTCGATCGAATACGTCGAGCCTGCCCCGCCCGATCTGGACCAGCCGGAGGAGCCGGCACTCTACCAGAGCTTCGCTGCCGAACGGGTGGATACGGCGCTGCTGCTCCGTATCCTCCAGGGGTACCGCTGGTCGGTCCCCTACGCCCAACCGGAACGGGATGCGGCGCTGGTAGCGGAGCTGATCGACGCCCGGGTGGGCGAAGCCGGCGGCGGACCGGTGACGGTGGAGATGCTGCGCTCCGCGTTCTACCGCAACAAGGGCGCCTACCTGGTGGGCCGGGTTCGAAACGCCACCGGCTTCCTGCCGCTGGTCCTCCCGCTGATTCATGCGGAGCGGGGCATCGTCGTGGACGCCGTCCTCATGACTCAGAACGAGGCCAGCGTGGTATTCGGTTTCAGCTGGTCCTACTTCAGAGTGGAGGCGCCTCAGCCGCGTGCGATGGTGAATTTCCTGAGCACCATCATGCCGCTCAAGCGCATCGATGAGCTGTACACCGCCATCGGGCACAACAAGCATGGCAAGTCGGAGCTGTATCGGAGCCTGATGCGGGAGCTGGACGAGCCGCAGGCCCGCTTCGCCTTTGCCGAAGGCGATGAGGGGATGGTCATGGCGGTGTTCACGCTGCCCTCATTCAACGTGGTCTTCAAGATCATCAAGGACAGTTTCGGAGCGCCCAAGAATACCACCCGTCAGGCGGTGCGCGACAAGTATCACTTCGTCTTCGTGCGCGACCGGGTAGGCCGGCTGGCCGACGCCCAGGAATTCGAGCACCTCGAGTTTCCCCGCCGGTGCTTTCCCGATGACCTCCTGGCGTACCTGCTCGGGGTGGCGGCGCAGACCGTCCGGGTGGAGGGCGACCGGGTCATCGTGCGCCACGCCTATACCGAGCGGCGGGTGGTTCCGCTCAATCTCTTCCTCCAGCACGCGGACCCGGACACCGCGACCGACACGGCGGTGGACTACGGGAACGCGATCAAGGATCTGGCGGCGGCCGACATCTTCACCGGCGACATGTTGCTCAAGAACTTCGGCGTCACCCGAAACGGGCGGGTGATCTGCTACGACTACGACGAGCTGTGCCTGCTCTCGGAGTGTCGCTTTCGCCGGCTGCCTCAGCCGACCTCGGTGGAAGAGGAGTTTGCCGCGGAGCCCTGGTTCCACGTGGGCGAACACGACGTTTTTCCCGAGGAGTTTCGGGCTTTCCTGGTCCCGCCGGGCAGGCTCCGAGATGCGTTTCTCGACAACCACGGCGATCTGCTGGAAGTGGACTTCTGGCAGAAGGTCCAGGAGCGGCTCGCGGGAGGCGAGGTCTTCGACGTCTTTCCGTATCGAAGGGAGCGGCGGTTGCAGGGAGACGAGCCGGCTTAAGCCAGTCCGCATCTTCAGGACCGCTCGAAGCTGGTCAAGCGCCGGGCCGCCTCCAGAATGCGGGTGGTGTACTCCCTGGCCGATTCACCGGCCCGCCGATCGGGCAGCACGAACGCCGGATTATCGGGATCGGCACTCTCGGGCGAGTTGGTCATGGTATCGCCACCGCGGGCTTCCACAACCGCCTCGAATCGATCGACGGCCGACCAGAGATCGGCCAGCTCTTCGTCTTTTTCGTCACCGGTCAGACGAACACCCCTTCCCTCCAGTACGGCAGTGGCCCGTTCGCGTGCGTGGGCCTGGTCCTCCGCGCGGTGCGGGTTGAGGGCCTCATCGATGTCGGCTACCGGCGGCAGATCGGGTTTTCGCGGCATACTGCTCTCCTTTCACTCATCCGGGCCGACGGCGCCCGGAAGCACGTCGAAGGAATCGCTCGGCGAGCTGTTCCAACCGCTCGTCTCCGTCCTCTCGCGCCTCGATCAGGATTGACTCTATCTCGCCCCGGAGAGCCGGGTCGCCCCAGTAGTATCCACTCGCAGCCTCCGCGCCTGGGGTATCCCCCTGATCGGCTCCCCGAAGCAGCGCTCGGGCGGCCGCGCGGCTATACCCGGGGTCGCTCCGATCGGGCAGCGGATAGCGAGGGACTTCTCCCCCGGCATCTTCGTTGACGAAGGCTCTGGACATTCAGCGGAGTATAAAGGGCTTGCCGCAGAATGGCTTCCGTGTCGGGAATCACATTAAAAGGCTATCGGCTATCGGCTATTGGCTATCCGCTATCGGCTATCGGCGAAAGCGAGCGGCTACGCACTACGCACCAAGGGGCCACGGAGTCGAATCCGTGGCCCTTAGCGACGCATAGCCAATAGCGGATAGCGGATAGCCGATAGCCTACTTACGACCTGGTGAAGTTCTCCTTCAGCGTGATCTCCACCCGCGAGCTGACTGGGACCACCACGTCACGATCCTGAGTTTCCACGGCGCGCTGGGTCCCCACGGCGCCTCCGATGATGCCGCCGATGATCGCACCCTTGGTGTTGCCGCCGATGACCCGGCCGACCACGGCGCCCGCGGCGGTACCGGCACCGACCTTGGCGACGTCGCCGGCGTTGGTCTTCCGGTCCTTGAGAGTCCGGTCAAGAGCATTCGCCGAGCCGGCCAGAGCGTACGACTGACCCGCGAAGGCCACATTGGTGGGCGTCAGGGTCAGCTTGCCGGTCTTATCGCCCTTGTTCTCCGACTCGTGGATCTCGGTGATTGCCAGGGTGACCTTGGCACCGGCCGGAATCACGGTCCTGCCGCTGGCATCCTTCACGTCCGTTGCGACGGTCGTGGTGATCGTTTCACCCGCCTTGTTACTGCGGGAATTGATCTCCTGGTCAATCGTCGTAGCGATCACGGTGCCGGAAGCCAGTTCTCGTGGGGTAGGCGCGGGAGCCGGAGCCGCGGGTCGAGGCTTGGGCTTGGGCTTGGCTACCACCGGCTTAGCCGGAGCCGGCGCGGGTGCCTCGGCCCGGGCAGCACGGTCGTCGAGCGTGGCGGATGAGTCGACCGGCACCAGTTGCAGATCGCGGCTCAAACTGTCGGCCGCGACATTGGCGTCGCGGTTGCCCCCGCACGCCGCCAGCGCCGCCAGGGTGAGAATTGTCAGTCGCTTAACCGCCATGAAACCTCCTGACCTGGGACATGGGTTAGCCGGGTCTGAAAATGCCACGGTCGAAGGAGCAATTCCGAGGCCAATACCCCTTGCGCAAACCTACGCTATTTCTTACGATATATCGCACGCAATGACGCGAGACATAGCGAGGATATCGAATGCGTAACTCACGAGATGACTGGGGGTTCGGGCCAGGGTTCCCGTTCGGGCACCGCTGGTGGGGCGGGCCGCCACGGGGTGCCAGGCGCAGGGGACCGATGTTCGAATCGGGCGAGGTGAAGTTCGTGATCCTGCGGTTGCTCAAGGAGAAGCCTCGTCACGGCTACGAGGTCATCAAGGCGCTGGAGGAGAAGATGTCCGGCTGCTACACCGCCTCGGCCGGTACGGTGTATCCCACCCTCCAGCTGCTGGAGGACGAGGGCTATATCCGGGCGGTAGACACCGAAGGGAAAAAGGTCTATCACGTGACCCCGGAAGGAGAGAAGTACCTGGAGGAGCATCGGGATCTGCTGGACGAGATTCTCGATCGCGTCCGGGAAACGGTGCGTGACTTCACCGGTGGCGGAATCGGCGAGCTTCAGGGCGCCTTTGCGAGGCTGGCAGGCGTCACTTTCCGGCGAGCCTGGCGCCTGGGCCCCGAGGATCCTGCGCTCAAGCGGGTAGCCGAGATTCTCCGCAAGGCAGCAGACGACATCGAGCAGGCCTGGCAGGCCCGCTCGGTCTGACAGAAGACGAGGAGAAACGACGATGTGGTTCTTCGGCCTGATGTTCTGGTGCGCGGTCTTCATGTTCTTCGCCATGTCGGCTCGGCGGCGCCGGTGGCGCCGGTGGGCGACCATGGGCCCTCCCGACTACTACTACCCGGCCAGCGGCTGGTATCCTCGTGGGTGGTACCGCTCACCGCAGCCCGAGATGACGCGCTCGTCTCCGGCGCGGGACGACCAGCAGGCGTACATCGAGACGTTGGAGAGTCGGATCACCCAGCTGGAGGAGCGACTCGACTTCACCGAGCGGCTCTTGGAGGGGCGGCAGAAGTAGAGCTATGGGCTATGGGCTATGGGCTATGGGCTGTGGGCTCGAGCGTCAGAAGCCCATAGCCCATAGCCCATAGCTTTTTGCTTACACCCTTATCCGATAACTCAGCCCGGCGGTCCACAGCAGATCCCACTGGGTCTTGTTCAGGCTGGTGCCGTCGAAGGTGCTGCCGTGGTTGAAGTCGTAGATGTAGCTGGTCCCCTGGGCGAACAACCCAAGACCGTTCTGGGGGAACTGGTACTCGACACCCAGACCACCCTTGCCGGCGAACTTGGTGGACTTGTCGAAGCTGGGATTGTCACTGTCGAGGGTGACGGCCCCGGCGCCGACCACCACGTAAGGCGCGAAGCCACTGACGGTGGGATAGCGGAGCTGAACGTCGCCGCCGTAGAAGTAGTGCCGCAGCTTGTCGGTGGAGAAGGCGCTGCTGCCGTCCTGTCCGGTGGTCTGGCCGTAATCGAACACGGCGCGGAGCGCCACGAAGCGATTGAGCTGAACCCCGGCACCCCCACCCAAGCCCCAATCGGTCTTCAGGGAGGCGGTCCCCGCCTTATCGAGATCGGTGAGCGGGGAGTACCCACCGCCATTGGCGAAGAGGACGAGCCCGGGCCGGCCGTCAAAGGCCGGCGCTTTGGTTTGGGCTGAGATCGCGGCGGGGAAGGCGAGGAGAAGCGACGCAGCGACGGTCGAGCGGGTCAACATGTTCTCGTTCCTTTATCGATGCCCCTGGTTGGTTTCGCGGACCCGGTGTCGGGGCGGCGGCCGGATCCGTGGATCCACTGCTGTTGAGATGCGTGACCCGTACGCGTTGTCGCTCAGTCCGACAGGCTACCGATCAGCGCCCCCAGCATGCCGCCGGTGGCGGTGCCGAGGGCCAGGAGACCAACCGGCGAGTCGCTACAGTTGTTGTCTACCGCCTCGCACATCGTGTCGTAGAACGCCCAGCCCAGCGATTAACCCGAGGCCTCCGCCGATCAGAAGCCCGGTGACGGTATGGTCCTTCCGTTTGGGGGCGACGCTGTCGGGCAGGGCTATGAGGCTGGAGCTGTGAGGGCATCGGGTCGGGCGTGGCCAACCGCAGCCGCGCGGCCGCCTCCGCCGCGGAAGGACCCTGGGCGGCGGCAGATGGGGGCAGAATCAGGGTCGAGCCGGCAAGGGCCAGCAGGGCCAGCAGAAGGCTTGCGCGCATGGGCGCCTCGGTTGGGGGACGACTCCATGAAACGATGTCGCCGTCCCCCAGCCGTGACCCAGCGGTGTCGCGGGACGCCCGAAGCGAAACGGGGCAGATCCCGAAGGACCTGCCCCGTTTGCGCCCGTCCATCCCTGGGTTTACTGCACCGCGTTCATCATGTCGAAGATTGGCAGGTACATCGCGATCACCATGCCGCCCACGATGACGCCCAGGATCACGATCATCGCCGGCTCCATGAGCGAGAGCAGCGCGCTCACCGCGACGTCGACTTCCTCGTCGTAGAAATCGGCGATCTTGCTGAGCATCTCGTCGAGCCCACCGGTCTGCTCGCCGACGGCGATCATGGAGATCACCATGGGCGGGAACACTCGCGACTTCTCCAGCGGCGCCGCAATGGTCTCACCGCCGGCGATCGACTGGCGGGACTCCATTACCGCGTCGTGGATCACGGAGTTGCCCGCGGTCTTGGCGGTGATCTCCAAACCCTCGAGAATGGAGACGCCGGAGCTGACCAGCGTGCCGAGGGTACGGGTGAACCGGGAGACCGCCGACTTCCGCAGCAGGTCGCCCAGCACCGGGGCCTTCAGCAGTGCGCCGTCGATCTGCCTTCGACCCGCCGCAGTGGCGTGGTACTGCTTGAAGAGGAAGTACATCCCGCCGAAGGCCAGCAGGATCGCCCACCAGTAGCCGATCAGGAAGTTCGACATCCCGATGACCACCCGGGTGGGCAGCGGGAGCTCCAGGTTCGCCGAGGCGAACATGGTCTGGAACGTAGGAATCACGAACACCAGCAGCACCGCGATGGCCACCACAGCGACGCTGATGATGACGCCGGGGTATACCATGGCGCCTTTGACCTTGCGGACCAGGGCGTCGTTCTTTTCCAGGAAGGTGGCCAGCCGGAGCAGGATGGTGTCGAGGATACCGCCGGCCTCGCCGGCCGCGACCATGTTCACGTAGAGGTCGGGGAAGGCCTTGGGGTGCTTGGAGAACGCGTCGGCCAGGGTGTTGCCCGACTCGACGTCATAGACCACCGCTTTGGTGACTTCCCGCAGCGCCTTGTTCTCGGTCTGCTGGGCCAGAATGTTCAGCGACTGCACCAGCGGCAGACCGGCATTGATCATGGTGGCGAACTGCCGGGTGAAGATCACGATGTCGCGCGTCTTGATCCGCGGCTGGCCCATGCTGAACTTGATCTGCTTGGGCGCCTCCCGGATGTTGACCAGGATCAGACGATTCTTGCGCAGGTGCGCGCTGACTTCGTCCTTGCTCGGCGCCTCGAGCTGACCCTTTTGGATCTGCCCGTTGGCGGCGTTGCGCGCGGTGTACTCGAACAGAGGCATGTCGGAAAATCTCCCGGATCTTGGTCAGACGGGCAGACGGGCTTACCGCCTAATAGCCCCCGCGGCCCGGCGCTGGTCGGCGGGCGCGATGTCTTGTTCCTCCATCGGGGTCACCCCGATCATCCGGAGGAACTCCTTGGGATCGTGCGACACCCGCTCGCACTCCTCCTGGGTCACCTCGCGATTGGTGTAGAGCTGATACAGGGCGTCGTTCATGGTCTGCATGCCGTGCTTCTTGCCGGCCTGCATGGCCGAATAGATCTGGTGGATCTTGTCGTCTCGGATCAGCGCCCTGATCGCCGGCGTCGCCACCATGATCTCGGCCGCCATCACCCGCCCCCGGCCTTTGGCCTTGGGCAGCAGCGTCTGAGTGATCACGCCTTCCAGCACGAAGGCCAGCTGCGCACGTACCTGGGACTGCTGATTGGACGGAAAAACGTCGATGATACGATTGATCGATTCCGCCGCCGAGTTGGTGTGGAGCGTCGCAAGGGCAAGGTGACCCGTCTCGGCGATGGTGAGAGCCGCCGCGATCGTCTCCAGGTCGCGCATTTCGCCCACCAGGATGACGTCGGGGTCTTCACGCAGAGCATACTTGAGCGCATTGGCGAAGCTCTTGGTGTCGGTGCCGATCTCACGTTGGTTGACGATGCAGGCCTGATGGCGGTGGATGAATTCGATCGGATCTTCCACCGTGATGATGTGCCCCTTCCGCTCCTTGTTGATCTTGTCGATGATCGCCGCCAGGGTGGTGCTCTTGCCGGAGCCGGTCGGGCCGGTCACCAGGATCAGACCGCGCGGCCGCTCCGCCAACCTGGCGATAACCGGAGGCAGCCCAAGTTCTTGAAACGTTCGCACATTGAAGGGAATCATGCGGATTACCATGGACACGCAGCCGCGCTGCTTGAAGCAGTTGCCGCGGAAGCGGGCCAAGTTCTGAATTCCGAAGGAGAAATCGAGCTCGTCCTCGGTCTCGAACCGCTTTTTCTGGTTCTCGGTGAGCACCGAATACGCGAGGTGGAGGGTATCCTTGGGTGACAGAACTTCAGTTGCCGAGGCGTCGGCCATGTCACCGTCAATACGCAACTTAGGCCTTTCGCCCGCGCTGATGTGCAGGTCCGAAGCCTCCTTCTCGATCATCTCCTCCAGCAGGGCCCGCAGATTCAGGCTCATCCGGCCGTCTCCTTGACTACTTCTTCGAGAGTTGTCACCCCGCGCTCGATCTTCTTCATGCCGTCCATGCGGAGCGTGAGCATGCCGTCGACGACTGCCTGCTCTTTGATCTCCGCCACCGAGGCACCGCGCAGGATCATACGGCGCAATTCGGGGCTGAGGGCCATGACTTCGTAGAGTCCGGCTCTCCCCTTGTACCCGGTCCCGCTGCAGGTGTCGCAGCCGGTTCCCTTCATGAACTGTAGGGTCCGCAGGGTGTCAATTTCCGTGCCCAGGGAGAACAATTCTTCGTCGGTATAGCGGTGATTGGTTTTGCAGTCCTTGCAGATTCGCCGCACCAAACGCTGTGCCACCACGAGATTTACCGCACTGGCCACGTTGAAGGCCTCGATCCCCATGTCGATCATACGGGTGATGGTGCTGGGCGCATCGTTGGTGTGCAGCGTGGACAGCACCAGGTGGCCGGTGAGCGCCGCCTTGATCGCGATGCCGCCGGTTTCGAGGTCCCGGATCTCACCGATCATGATGATGTTGGGATCCTGCCGGAGGAACGCCTTCAGGGCGGCCGCGAAGGTGAGCCCGATCTCGTTGCGGACCAGCACCTGGTTGATGCCCATCAGGTTGTACTCCACCGGGTCTTCCGCGGTCATGATGTTGACCTCGGGAGTGTTGACCCGGGAGAGCGCGGAGTAGAGTGTCGTGGTCTTCCCCGATCCGGTCGGCCCGGTGACCAGCACCATGCCGTAGGGATTGAGGATCGCCCTCATCAGATCCTTTTCCGCCTTGGTCTCGAAGCCGAACTTGGTCAGGTCGAGCGTCAGGTTGCCCTTGTCCAGGATACGAAGCACGATCTTTTCGCCGAACAGCACCGGCAGGGTAGACACGCGGAAATCGATGACCCGATTTCCCAACTTCAGCTTGAGCCGGCCGTCCTGGGGAACCCGCCGCTCCGCGATGTTGAGCTGGGACAGAATTTTCACCCGTGAGGTGAGCGCCGCTTTCATCTTGAGCGGCGGACGCATGATCTCGAGCAGCGCCCCGTCGATCCGGTAGCGCACCCGGATCTCATGCTCGAACGGCTCGATGTGAATGTCGCTGGCACCCCGTTTTACCGCGTCGATCAGCATTCCGTTGATTAGCTTGACCACCGGGGCGTCTTCGATCTGCGCCTGGGTAGCGACTTCTTCTTCCTGCTCCTCGACTACCTCCACGTCCTCGCCGGTCGCCTCCATGTCTTTCAGAAGGCTTTGAAGCTCCTGCGCGTCGTTGGTGGAGTAGTGCTTTTCGATGAGCGTGCGGAGAGTGTATTCACCGGCGATGACCGGGAAAAGATCGAAGCGGGTGATGAACTTCAGGTCTTCCAACAGCCCCATATCGCCGGGGTCCGCCATGGCGACGGTGAGGGTGCGTCCCTCGCGCTTGAGCGGAAGCACCACGCCTTTGGTGGCCATGTCGCCGGGGACCAACTTGAGGATCTTGGGATCGACCTCGAACCGCGAAAGGTCCACCGCCGGCATTCGGTATTGCCGGGCGAGGACCTTGGTGATCTCGAGCTCGGGCACCAAGCCCAGCTTGACCAGCACGAAGCCGAGCCGATGTTTGCTGGTTTTTTGCTCGACCGCGGCTTGGGCCAACTGCTCTCGCGAGACCAGGCCTTCCCGCAAGAGTATTTCACCGAGCCGATCGCCCCCGCGCGCTGCGGTCGTCATGTTCTCGCGGAATCTCGATGGATGGAGTAGGAATTGGGAAAATCGCCGGGCCAGCCGTCAACTTTCCCCGCAGCTTGGCCACTGCCGCCGGGCCTAGCCCGGGTACCCGGCCCAGGTCGTCGACCCTACTGAAAGACCCGTGCCGCTCCCTGAATTCGATGATCGACCGGGCCCTTGCAGGTCCAATGCCGGGAAGGGCATCGAGCTCGGATGTGGTGGCGGTGTTGAGGTTCAGAGGGGTCGTGGGGCCGGGCGGCCGCGGGGCGGACGGGGCCGGGCCCGAAGCACCGGGATTGGGGGGAATCGCAGCCCCGCTGGTCCGGGAACCAGCGGCCCCGCCGCTGAACGCCACCTTGTCGCGAATGGCGACTATCAGGCCGGGCCCGATCCCGGGCACCCGGTCCAGCCCCTCCAGGCTGCCAAAGGGGCCGTGTGCCTCGCGGTCGGCGACGATGCTCTTGGCCAGCGCGAGACCGATGCGGGGAAGTCGGGCCAGCTCGGGCGCGGCCGCACGGTCGGCATCGATTCGCTCGCCGGGTTCCAGCGGACGCGCGAGCGCGAGGGCGCTGTCCCGGTGGGCGGTGGGAGAACCGGCTGGAAGGCTGGCGAGAAGCTGGATTTCTCCCGGCGCCTGGTCAGGCCGGTTGAGCCACCAGCGCACTCCCTGGCCGGCGAGAGCCAGGACGAGGAGCATCAGCAGCGAACGGCGCTCGACCGGGGACATGACAGACGATAAGACAGGGAGACCTGTGGCCGGGCAGCGAAATCACGCGAGCCGGTCCCGTTGTCATTCTTCGCGTCGGATCAACGCGACCGCGACGTCCCCAACGATCTGGAGACTTGCCGCGCTCACCTTGTCTATGGTGTCGTCCGGCGTGTGCCAGAAGGGATAGTCGAAGTCCACGACATCGATCGCCCGGATGCCGGCCTTCTGCAGCTCCAGGTGGTCGTCGATCAGTGTGTGTCGGGGTGATGCGATGAAGGTGCCGGCCACACCGACGTCTCGCGCGGTGTTCCAAACCAGCTCGACCACTTCCGGTGCTCCCACCAGGGAATTGCCTTCCTGATAGATCTGGAGATCCTTGTCGGCCACCAGATCGAACAGCACGGCGTAGAGTGGTGGGCCTCCCGCCGGCTGGTGCGCCGCGTAATAGCGGGAGCCGATCAGCACATCGGTTGGATTCTTGGTGAAGTCGCCGTAGTCCTCTCCGTCTACGAACAGGAGGTCGATACCGATCGCGGGCGGCTTGCGCCGAAGTACGTCGGCAACGCCCAGCAGCAACGCGACGCCCGATCCGCCGTCGTTGGCCCCGGGTACCGGAACAGTCGAATCGGAACTGTTGGGGCCGTCGGCCGTCGGCCGGCTGTCCCAGTGGGCCAGAAACAGAATCCGCTTCGGCTCGGCGGGCTTGTAGCGGGCGAGAAAGTTGGTGAGCGGGAGGGTATCGCCGCGGGTGGTGACGTGGCTCCAGCGCTGCGCCTCAACCGTGTCGGCCCGCGCCCGAAGCAGGCTGTCCAACCAGGTGGCCATCTGCTGATGCGCAGGCGTCCGCGGGATTCTCGGCCCGAACCGCACCTGGGTCTCGAGATATCGAAACGCCCCGGGTCCGTCGAACTCCCGGGGTGGGGGGGCTTCCTTGCAGGCAGTCGCAAGCAAGAGCAGGATGAACAATCGGCGCATGACCCGTCCTTGGAAAATTCCACTGTCCTCGTCCCTCGTCGCCCGGCACCCGCTAGGCGCTGCTCGTCCCTATTGGTAATCTCCCGCGAACAAGGATAGCTGGAACGACGCGATCACCTGGATCTGTGATGTCTTGCGGCTGAGGTGTCGAGCGTCGTTGACCGAATAGCCCACCTGGAGGCCGCCGCTGAGAGTCTGGAGCAGGTCGGTGTCGAGCCCGCCGCGGATCTCCCGGCGGGTCACGTCCGACACGACGGTGCACAGGACGTCGCTGCGCTGCTGGAGGCAGGTCAGCGACTTGGTGGACAGGAACGTCACCGAGCTCCGTACCTGCTTCCGCCCCCGGCTCACCGAGCGAGGCAGCCGGAAGGCGTAATTAAATGAGCCGGTGATGTCGTCCTGGTCCAGCTGGGTCTCGTTTCCGTTGGACGTGCTTTCCTGGTCGAGCGCGGTCACCCCCACCGTGAACGCCATGCCGTTGCGAAGACTGAACTGCACGTCGGGTGTGATGGTGGATGACTGGGTTGCGCTGAGCGCGGCCGCACCCCCCAGGTTCCCCTGTACCGAGCTTCCTTCCCGGTGACGGAAGGTAGTGCCGACCGCGACCAACGAGAGCGGCCCCCCGGCGAACGTCCGGCTCCAGCGTACATTCCCGATCGGCCATTCCCGCTGCTGAGTCTCGGTCTGGACGAAGGCGTCGTTGACCCGCTGGAATCGGGTCGTGCGGGTGAGCGCGTGGGACAGGGTGAAGCTGATGCCGAGCGGGAGATCGGCCCCACTGGTGATCGCCGCGGTACGGGATTCGGTGGCGCCCAGCGCGCCGGCATTTTCCTGGCTGAGGAAGCGATCCAGCCCACCGAGCGCGAGCTGATAGCCGACGCTGGCATCGAACGCAGTGAGGTCGAAGGTCGAGGTGCGGGAGAGTCGGGTGCTCAGATCAACCGGACGGATTCGCCCCAAGATCTTCCCCACCCAGCTGCTATCCCCTCCGAGCAACCGGAACGCCCGGCCCAAGTCCACCGCGGTTCCGATTTCGTTGCTCCGGTTGTTGTTGAGCGTCTGAGGCAGGATAAAGGCGCCGCTGTCGCCGTCCGCTCTCACCGGATCGCGGCTGGTCAGCGTGCGAGAGAGCACGAAGTTACTGCTGCTGATGAACCGGGGCCGCAGCCAGGAGGCCAGGCTCGGAGTCAGCGACAGCGCGGTGACCAGCGCCCGGTCGCGCTCGACTCCCACCGGAATGCCGAACATGAACTCGCGCTCGCTGTACGCCAGCCGGCCGATCGGAGTCGAATCGGGATAGACCCGCAGGTCGCGGGTACTGGTGAGGTCTCCGCTCAGCGTCAGCATGCCCAGGGGCTGCCAGGTGAGGCCGGCGGAGTTCCGCCACAGGTGGGTGAGGGCCAGCGTGGGCCGCAGAAGCGCGTCGTCGCTCCGCTCTACCGGAAAGCGAAACGCGGTCGAATTGGATTCGTCCCGGTTGATGCCGCTACTGAACCGGAGCCGGGAGGGTACCAGGCTGAAGTCCGCTTTCTGGAGCCCCTTCCCCGCCTCACCCTCGCGAAGCCATTTGGGTAACCCACCGGCCAGCCCGCCGAGTGGAAGCCGGAAACCGCGACGGCGCATCTGGAGCAGGTAGGTAAGGTTCAGCGCCAGCCCATTTGCCTCCGCGTTGGACAGCTCGGTCGTCGACCGGCCGGTGGTGAGGTTGCCCTGAAACGAGAGCGGATCGAGGAACCCGCGGGTAACCCAGCTGCTGCCCTGTCGATTCCGCCGGATGCCCAGGCTGTAGGTAGCACTCCAGCTCTCCGGCTTTCGCAACCCGGGCAGTGCCGAGCCGCGGAGGTCGGTTCCGGTCAGCAACTCGGGAGTCACCCCAGTGCGGGTGTAGGTGGCGCTGAGGGGGACCGCGAGCCCGAGCGAGATGGGGAGAAATCGTTCCAGCTGCAGGCTCCCACCGAGCTGGACCACGTCCGTGGTCCGGTAGGAGGGATCCTGGTTGATCTGGCGGAACTGCCCGTTCTGGCGGACGAATGAGGCGGAGAAGCTCCCCACGTCGGATGCGGCCAGCCGAGCGTCAATGGAAGCGGCGGTTCCGGTATTGGCAACCGGCTGGCCCAATCGGATGTCGTCCACCCAGAGCTCCGACTCGAGCGCCGAGACGGTGGCGGCCACCCGAAAGATGCCGGCCGACACCTCTTGGACCGCGGCCAGATTGGGCGGATTGATTCCAGGGTCAGCCAGATGCACCAGGTACGGTCCGTCGCAAGCCACGTAGGCCTGAGGGTTCTCGGTACCGCAGTCCGCCGCTCCCGACGGCGGCGCCCCCGAGAGCCACAGGTTCTCCAGCTGGGCTCGGAGCCGCCGCCAGGTCTCGAGGTCAATGATGAACTCCGGCTCCCAGGTGACCGACCGCGCCGGCGCGCGGTAGAGGTAGAAGTTCCGATCGTCGCTGCCGACCTTGATGAAGGCCTGCAGGTCGTTTTCCTCCCATCCGGGGCCGCGGCCCCGCATCCAGACTCGGAGCGAGCGATAGGTGAGCAGGTTCTGAGGACCGGCCGGGAACCGAAGGTAGGCCTCCGCCCGAGTGCCGACCGTCAGTTGGCTGGCAATCAGCCGCAGCGACTTCTCGTTGATCTGAGTGCCCTGAGCCTCGCGATCCCCGCCCTCGCGTGACACGTTGTCGGTGATCCCGGGGGGCGATTCGTATCCCAGGTCGGTGCGGTTCTCGGTGGAGATGGTCGAGACCGACACCTCGCCGTCCGGCAGGCCGATCGAGCCGGAAATACCCGCAATCGGCGTTTCCGCCCGGCGAGTCCAGGGAGAGCCCACAAACCGGACTCGAGCCAGCGCCAGCTGCGCTACAATGTCGGGGTCGCCCGGGTCCGGGGGCGTGGCCAGAGTGACCCGCAGGTGCTGCACCAGGCGGAGGGTCGGCGTGTTCAGCGTCACGGTGGGATTGCGCAGCGGAATGCGGTAGAGCTTCCACCCGGTGGTGCCGCGTGGCGACGCCATTCCGCACGAAGAACTCGTCGGCAGCGAGATTGACTACGTAGCGGAATACGTTCTCGTTGGGCCCGTCGGCGTCGAGCAGCGCGTCGCCGTTGAGATCCTCGGTGTCGAGCGCCCCATTGCCCCGGGTGCAGCGGCTGCTGAGGTCACCCCAGGGGAAAATCAGCGCGGTGCTGCTGAGTGCCCTGGTACACAGTGGCAGTTCACCAATCGGACCCACTCCGGCCTCGAACATCTGGTCCGGCCGGTCGCCCAGGATCCCGATGTCGTCGGTTGCGGCATTGAAGACGCCGATGTCGGTTCGCTCGGTGTTGAGCTGCCCCAGCCCCACGAATTGCCGGCCGGTGAACAGAGTGTCCGCCCCATTGACCGTTATGGTATCGGGCGCGATGGCAATGGCGTCCTCGCTCACCGTTCCCAGATCGAAAATCAGGCGGAGCCCCGCGGTGTTGGCCGGCTGGCCTTCCGGCTGAAAGACCCAGAACTCCAGGAATTCGTCGCGGGTGAGGTCCACGCCAGTGGAGCTGAGGCCGGTGACCATGGAGCGCCAGCGGGGCCGGAAATCGCGTCGCGGCAGGGTCCAGCGGGCCGTACGGTTTTGCTGAACCATTCCTCCGGCCGTATCCGCGTGGAAGTGTGAGCCACAGGACCGGCTCCGGTTGTTCGCCGCGGCCGGCGAATCGGAAGAGGGTGTCGATGTCCACCGGCCTCACTTCCACCGCCCGGTTGGTACCCTCGATGAGAACCAGATTCTGCCAGGTGAGCGCGACGGCGTCGTCCGGATCGAATCCTCCGGCGAACCCGATGTCCTCCACCCCGCGGGGATCCTGAGGCCGGCTGCCGAATTCCCACTGCGCCTCCCCCGTCGGAACCTGGAGCCCGGCTTCGGCCTCGAACTCCTCCAGGTAGGCTTCGCCCGACCGGTTGGGGTCCGGCTTGCTGACCGCAAACTCGGCGTTGACGTCGAGCAGCGATGGCGCGGTGGAGGGGCTGGACGTCAGACTGTTCAGGAATCGGCTGATTCCCTGGGGCTTGAAGTGCAGCTCGGTATTGATGCCGGCAATGAGATTGGCGGACGCCTCGAATCCCAGCGCCGGTCGAGTGAACGCGCTCTGCTCCCGCTGGTACATGCTCACCAGGTTGATGCTGCCGCGTTCGCCGAGGGAATAGCGGCTGGACATCCCCAGAATGGTGGTGGGAGCCACGGCGAAGAGCCCACGCTCCTCGAACCGGGCCGTCACCTGGGCCGAGCCCTGGCCAAAGAGCGCATCGGGGTCGATGAAGGTCACCTGCCCCAAGTCGTAGGAGATCCGATAGTCGACATCCCGCTCGAGCCGGCGCCCACCCAGGAAGAGCTGCTCGCTTCCCTCCCGCACCTGGAGCGCGTTGAGGTTCAGGGTGTTGCGGTCGCCGCCGCCGCTGGCGAAGTAGTGCAGCTGCAAGGCGAATTTGGCGGTCGCTTCGCTGACCAGGAGATGCACCGGAGTTTCGTAGATCGACTCGGAAAGCTCCCCGGGGGAAAGCCGGGTCGGATCGGCGAACGGGGTCAGGTTAGGGAAGACGATGTACGACTCGCGTACCACCTGGGCCGCCTCAGGGTCGCGGGTCCGGGGGAACAGTCGGTTGTCCAAGTCGAAGATCTTGGGATCGCTCGGCACTGCCAGACCCAATTGCTGGAGATAGGTCTCCGCCGATCCGGATACCGGCCGCTCTGAGCGGTTGAGCGTGATCCCAACAGTGAGAGAAGTCGGCTCGAGGTCGGCGCCCGCCACCCGGTAGATCTGCCGCATCTCGTGGCGGAATGTCGGCGAGCTGGGCGTCTGTAGCGGCCGGACGATCAGTTCGAGCCGGTCGTTGGCGGCCGGATTGTCGACCTCGGGAAAGGTTCCGACGGTATTGCCGGCGGCAGTCCTGAAGCTCACCGCCAGGTAGTCGCTCTGGTCCAACTTGGTCGCCAGCACCAGCCAGAGTCCCGAACGATCCAGGTAATAGTCGGTGCCCTGAATCAGGAGCTGCCACTGCACCGGCCCGATGCTGTCCGTGGGGCTGTCTGCGCGCCGGGCGACGGCAGTGATCCCGCCGAGGTTCGGGTTGACTCCACTGTTCCCCCGAATGGTCCGGAAGCGATAGACCCGCACTTCGGTCGGCCGGTAGGTGCCCGGCAGCGTGCCGGCGTCCAGGTTCAGGATGTCCAGCGCCGGCCGTCCCGGCACGCTGTCCGGGTCCACCACCCAGAAGAACCGGCCGCTCTCGAAGTCCAGATCGCGGGCCTGGCGATCCTGGCTCTGACTGGTAGTCTGTCCCACCGTGTAGGTGCGCTCGGCCACCACGCTTCCCTTCTGGGTAGCCGCCAGAGTCTGGAGCTGGATCGGGCCGACCTCGAAAGTGGCGTTGACCCCGAAGTTGTTGGCCGGAACGGCTGCCGTGAGGAAACGAGAAGGCGGTGGCTGGAAGGTCACCGTGCCGATGTCGATTCGCCGGATGACCTCGTCCTGCAAACCCTCGTAGTAGATCTGAACGTCGTTGTTGCCCGAATAGTCCCGTTCGGTATCGAAGTCCACGTTCACGTGGATCCGGCGGCCCAGGATCCCGGACGAGCGGATGTTGATTTGGTTGTCCAGGCTGGGGGCCCTGAACTTGCCCCGACATCCCGAGTTGGGATCGAGGGATAGCGCCGCGGTACAGCGCTCTTCTTTGACCCGGTCGGTGCGGACTTCGAGCCGCGCTTGGCCATCGAGGCTTAAGATCCGCATACTTTTTAGAGAGGCCCAGAAGACCCTTGCGGGGTGCTTCCCCTTCGGCCAACTCCGGCTCCGCAGGCTGGAACGGTGTCCCGTACAGGGTACGCAGCCGGACGCCAACGGCGCGGGTCGCCCGCTCCGCAGCCAGACTTGCGGCGACCAGGCTATCGAACTGGATAGCGCGGACCCCCGGAGGAACCCGGGGCGCTCCCATCCACGGCGCGCGGAGAGCCGCCGGCTGCCGAAGGGAAAACGGCGGCTGAAGGAACCCCAGCCGGACCCCGAGGGTGCTGTCCGACTGTGCAGCGAGAGCCTGGGGCAGCCACAAGACGCAGCCCAGGGCAACCAGGAAACGAGTCACTCTAGAGGGTCACGGCGAGACTTGAGGATAAGGATTCAGCCAATATAATGGCGTCATCAACTCCTTACAACCAATTAAGTTAGCTATCGTGCGCCTACTCAGTCGGTACCTGCTTCGCCAACTGGCGGCCCCCTTTGTCTTCGCCCTCACGGCGCTGACCAGCCTCATGCTGCTGAGCCAGATTGCCAAGAAGTTCGGGTCGCTGGTGGGCAAGGGGCTGCCGTGGACGGTGATTGCGGAGGTGTTCGCGCTCAGCATCCCCTTCATCGTCGCGATGACCTTGCCGATGGCGGTCCTCTTGGCGGTGCTCTACGCCTTCAGCCATCTGGCAGCGGACAACGAGATCACCGCCATGCGAGCCAGCGGGATAAGCGTGTACCAAGTGCTTACCCCGGTGCTGGCCTGGGGCGTGTTCATGTCGGCGTTCAACTTTGCCTTCGTGGACCAGCTCCTACCCCGCAGCAACGCCCGGCTCCGCAGCCTGCTGATCGACATCGGCCGCAAGAAACCGACTTTTGAGCTGAGGGAGCAAGTCATCAACGAGGTTCCGCCCTCCCAGTACTTCCTCCGGGCCAACCGGATCGACGGTGCGACCGGTCGTTTGAAGGAGGTCACCATCTATGATGTCGGGGGCGAGAGCAGCCGGAGGATCATTTACGCCGACAGCGGACTCATGGGCTACGCCGCCGGACAAACCGACCTGAGCCTGCGGCTCTTCGACGGGACCATTCACCAGTACCGGCCGGCCGAGCCGGCGATGTTTCAGATGACCTATTTCCAGATCAATGACATCCGGGTCAGAAACGTGTTCGACGAGCTGGAGAGAAACACCAGCGAGGCGGTCCGGGGCGATCGGGAGATGAGTACCTGCGAGATGCTCACCGTCATCCGGGGGGCCGACGTCGAAGCGGCCGAAGCCATGAGGGATCGCCGCGAGTTGCTGCTGGGTGACCTGAGGTCGCTGCTGGGGCTTCCCCCTTTACCACCGCCCGACAGCCTAACTCCGAAAGGCCCCCCGGGCTACTGCCGGGTCCTGGAGTCGGTACAGGGGCTCGTTCTACCCAAGACGGCGGAGGCGCAAGCTCCCGCACAAGCCCCCCGGCCGCAGACCCCTCGGCCGGCACGGGTGGCCCCGCCCCGAGCTCCCATGCCGGAGCTGTCCAACTGGTCCCAGGTGGCCACGGCGGTGGACCGGGTCCAGGATTCCGGGCGGCGGGCCGCACGGTACGCGGTCGAGGTGCATAAGAAGTGGGCCATCAGTCTGGCCTGCGTTTCCTTCGTCATCATCGGAATCGTGATGGCGCTCAGGTTCCCTCGGGGCGGAATCGGGCTGGTGATCGGCGGCGGCTTGCTGGTGTTCTCGATTCACTATGTGGGGCTGACCGCCGGGGAGAGCCTGGCCGACCGAGGCTACGTGGCACCCTGGGCGGCGATGTGGTCGCCCAACATCCTCCTGACGATCGCGGGAGTCATCGGCCTGGTGCGAGTGAGCAAGGAATCGGGCTCGACCCGCGGGGGGGACCTCCAGGAGGTCTGGGAGGGTATTCGCCACCTCGCCCGCAGGCTCCGCCACTGGGGTAAGGCCCGGCGGCGGCAATGATCGGCTTACGGACGCTGGACCGCTACGTGCTGAGCAGTTGGGTACGAATCTTTGTGCTCACTGCGCTGGGTTTCCCCATCGTCTCGATCCTGATCAATCTCACCGACACGCTGAACCGGCTGCTCGATCGCGGGCTCACCATGAAGGAGATCGCGGTGAGCTACGTGTACTCGATCCCCGAGAACATGTTCCTGGTCATGCCGGCCGCGGTGCTCTTCGCCACGGTGTTCACCGTAGGCGCCATGGGGCGGCACTCCGAGCTGACTGCCGCGAAAGCCGGTGGCCAGAGCTTCCATCGGTTGATGGTCCCCGTATTCGCCGCGGCCGCGGCCGCCACGGTACTGGCCTTTGTCGTGGGCGAGCTGGCGCCGGGGGCGACGGCACGGCAGCTCGAGATCCAGAAAGCCAAGCAGGCTCGCCCCACCAGATCCCGCTTCAACTTCGTCTACCGGGGCGATGCCGGGTGGGTGTACACCATCCGCTCGCTGGACGTTGGTACCCGGCAGCTGAAGCAGCTGCTGTTCGAGCGCCAGGGAACCGGGCCGGCCTACCCGGGTCTGGTGATCACGGCGGACAGCGCCAGTTATGATGATTCCCTCAAGAGCTGGCGCCTGCGCCATGGCGCCAGCCGGGTGATCGCCGCCCCGGGGCGACAGGCGATGTTCAACTTCCGCACGATGCGGCTCCGAGCGCTGAGCCAATCTCCATCGGAGCTCCTGGCCGAGCCCAAGGCACCCGACGAGATGCGGTACGCCGAGCTGGGGCGCTACGTCGACGCGCTGCGGCGCTCGGGCAACGACGCCAACAAGCTGATTGTGGAGCGTGCCCTCAAGCTGGCGCTTCCGGCCACCTGTCTCATCATCGCGCTCTTTGGCGCTCCGCTGGCGGTAACCAACCCCAGGGCCGGTGCGGCGATGGGCGTGGCGATCAGTCTGGGAACTACGGTGCTGTTTCTCTTGGTGACTCAGATCATGAAGGCGGTAGGGGCTGGTGGAGTGGTGAATCCGGTGCTGGCAGCCTGGCTGCCGAACCTGGTCTTTCTCGCCGCGGGGTTGTTGTTGCTGGCTCGCGTTCGGACGTAAAGAGACCGGCCCCGGCACCCCAAAGCACCGCTATATTTTCCCCATGACCCAACCACGCCCCGTCGTTGTCGGTACGGGCATCGCCGGTCTGTGGACCGCCTGGCGGCTGGCCGCCGAGGGACAGGCGGCTGTGGTAGTCACCAAGGAAACTCTCGCCGATAGCGCCAGCTCTTGGGCCCAAGGCGGCATCGCCGTCGCCCTCGGCCCGGGAGACAGCCCCAGCCAACATGCCGCCGACACCATGGCGGCCAGCGATGGGCTGGCCGATCCCGAAGCCGTTCGAATCCTTACAAGTGAAGGCCCTGACAGGATTTACGAACTCCTGGCGCTGGGGGCCCGGTTCGACCGTGGGACCGACGGGAAGCTTCGATTCGGCCTGGAAGCCGCCCATACCCGCCCGCGCATCATTCACGCGGGCGGAGACCGCACCGGGGCTGCGCTGATCGGCTGCCTCGCCCAAGTGGTTCGCAGCGACCCTCTGATCGAGCTGATGGAACACACCGAAGTCACCGCGCTCCTCGCGGACGACACCGGCGTGCTCGGCGTCGGCGTCCTTCCGCGCGGCGGGAGCTGCTATCCCATCCCTGCTTCGGCCGTGGTGCTGGCTACCGGCGGAGTGGGCCAACTCTACGCAGTGACTACCAACCCTCGGGTGGCCACCGCCGATGGTTGGGCCCTGGCCCACCGGATCGGCGCCAGGCTCCGTGACCTCGAGTTCCTTCAGTTTCACCCGACCGCCTTGAAGCTCGTGGGGGTGAATCCCGCGCCGCTCATCTCCGAGGCAGTACGGGGAGCGGGGGCGGTGTTGCTGGACCGCGAGGGTCGCCGCTTTGCGCTCGATGCCGACCCGCGGGGCGAGCTGGCTCCACGCGACGTGGTCGCCCGGGCGGTGGCCAGCGCCGACGCCGCCGGCGGGGCCTGGCTCGACGCCCGGGCGATCGCCGACTTCCCGATCCGCTTCCCCGGGATCACCGCGATGCTGGCGAGTCACCAACTCGATCCCGCTCGTGACCTGCTGCCGGTCGCCCCAGCGCTCCACTACGCCATGGGGGGCGTTCAAACCGACCTGGACGGACGTTCCACCGTCGAACGCCTGTGGGCCGTAGGGGAGGTCGCCTCTACCGGCGTGCATGGTGCCAATCGGCTCGCCTCGAATTCGTTGCTCGAGGGCTTGGTCTTTGCCGACCGGGCAGGCCGCGCCCTCGCGGCCGAACGGCGAGAGCAGGCAGCGATAGCTCCACCGCCTCCTCTTGCCGCCTGGTCCGATACCGGCGCGGACGCCGAAAGCGAAGCGGTTCGCGCTGAGATGCGAGAGTTGATGACCAGCAACGTGGGGCTGCACCGCAGTGAAAGCTCGTTGCTCCACGCGGAGCAGGAGCTGGCCCGGCTGACCCGACGAGACCCGGCCGGCGGCGTGGCGGACCCATAACCAGCTCCTGGTTGCCCGGCTCATCACCCAGGGCGCCCGCCGCCGGCGGGAGAGCCGTGGCGGGCACCGCCGCCTGGACTACCCGCCGGGCGCAGTAAGGCGGGAGCCGGCGTGACCAATCTCGCCCTCCCTATCATCGAGCAGTCGGGAGAAACCCCGGAAGAGGTCGAGGCGCTCCAGAGAGAGATTCGCTCGCTGGCGCGGCAGCGGAATGCGGTCGTGCTGGCGCACAACTACCAGCGACCCGAGGTGCAGGACGTCGCCGACTATGTGGGCGACTCGCTGGGTCTCTCCCGCCAAGCCGCTCGCACTCCCGCCGAGGTGATCGTCTTCGCCGGGGTGCACTTCATGGCCGAGACCGCGGCCATTCTCTCGCCCGACAAGCGAGTGCTGTTGCCCGATCTGCGCGCCGGCTGCTCCCTCGCCGCCACCATCACCGCGGAAGATGTCCGCCGGTGGAAGGCCCAGTTTCCCGACTACATCTCGGTGGGATACGTGAATACCACCGCCGAGGTGAAGGCCGAGCTGGACTACTGCTGCACCAGCGGCAACGTGCTGGACGTGATCGACGCGATTCCCGCGGACAAGGGCATTCTCTTCCTTCCCGACTTCTTTCTGGGTGCTCACGTTCGGCGGATGCGTCCCGACCGCCGCATCGAGGTCTGGATGGGAGAGTGCCACGTGCACAAGGGGATCCGGGCGGAGACCCTGAACGCCGCGCGGGCTAGCTATCCCGACGCCGAAGTCCTGGTTCACCCGGAGTGCGGCTGCGCGGGACAGCTCATCTACGAGATGGGCCGGGGTGACGTCGACCCCCAGGGTCTTCACATCACCTCGACGGAAGGGATGGTGCGGGCCGTCACCGAGCTCCCGGCCTCCCGCTTCATCGTCGCGACCGAGACCGGCATCATGCACCGGATGCGGCAACTGGCGCCGCAGAAGGAGTTCATTGCCGCGGACCCGGAAGCGGTGTGCGCCTTCATGAAGGCCATCACCATCACCGGAGTGCGCGATTCCCTGGTGCTCGACCGGTATCACGTCACCGTTGCGCCCGAGATCGCGGCTCGGGCGCGGGGGGCCATCGACCGCATGGTGGCCTTGGGGAAGTGACCGGCGAGGTGGAGCGCATCGCCGCCTGCGCCTTAGCCGAGGACGGCGAGACCGACATCACCACGGCGCTCACCGTTCCCACCGGGATCGAGGGCGAGGGGGCGATCGAGTTCCGCAGCGGTGGTATCCTGGCCGGGGCTGCATTCGGCGACGCGGTGGCACGAGCGTGTGAATGCCGGATCGATTGGCGAGCGCCGGATGGCCGGCGGATTCCGCCGGGAACTACGGTGGCGCTGCTGCGCGGGCGGGTCGACCGGATGCTCCGCGCGGAGCGCCCTCTGCTCAACCTGCTGCAACGGGCCTGCGGAATCGCCACGGCGACCCGGGCCTACGTCGATGCGGTCTCCGGCACGTCCTGTCGCATTCTCCACACCCGAAAGACGGCTCCGGGCCTGCGGGCACTCGATATCGCGGCGGTCTTGGCCGGAGGGGGCGCCCGGCACCGCTCGGACCTGAGTCACGAGGTGATGGTCAAGGACAACCACTGGCGCGGCATGGAGCAAGCCGGGGGGACCTTGGCCGAGGCGCTGGAGGAGGCCCGGGGCCGCGGCATCTCCGCGCTCCAGGTGGAGGTAGAATCGCTCGAGCAACTCGAGCTGGCCTGCCGGGCGGGAGCGACTCGGCTCCTGCTGGACAACCAGTCGCCCCAGACGGTGAAGCAGTGGGCCGGCCGCGCGCGCGAGCTGCGGCCCGGAGTCGAGATCGAGGCGACTGGGGGGATCACCCTGGACAACGTTCGCGCCTACGCCGACGCGGGAGCGGACTTCGTGTCCGTTGGAGCCCTGACTCACAGTGTGCGGGCGGCGGACTTGGCGATCGAAATCAGGATGTAGACTGTCATCCCGAGCGTAGCGAGGGATCTACTCGTGCGTTCCGGGACCTCGAGCTAGGTCCCTCGCTGCGCTCGGGATGACAGTTGCGGTCGGCCCGGCCCAGGCCCGCCATATGTAGTACACCGGAATACCCGCCGCGATGATTCCCAGAGTAATTCCGGTGTTGACCGGGTCGGTCCACAGTGCGTTCAGCACCATGCCCACCGAAGCCAGCAGAAACAGCAGCGGCACGACCGGATAGCCCCAGGTGCGATAGGGCCGGGGCAGGTCGGGCCGAGTCCGCCGCAGGACGAAGACCGCCGCGATGGCCAGGGCATAGAAGGGCCAGATGCCCAGGATGAACTTGTCGGCCAGCTGCTGAAAATCATTGAGCAGCACGTACACCACGCCGAGCCCCGAGGCCAGCCAGATGGCAACGGACGGGCTCTGAAAGCGGGGGGACACCCGGGCGATGCTGCGGAAGAACAAACCCCGGTCGGCCATGGCGAAGAAAATCCGGGGTCCGGTCATCATCGAGCCGTTGAGCGCACCGAGGCAGGAGATCATGACGATCGCGGAGACGACCGCTCCACCCATCCCGGCGAAGAGCGGAATCCGATCGGCAGCGGTGGCGGCGATGAGCGGGGAGGCGGCCATTTCGGGAAGCGGCACGAGGTAGATATAGGCAAGATTGATCAGGAGGTACACCAGCACGATCGCCGCCGTCCCCAGAATCAAGGCCCGAGGCAGCGTGCGACCCGGATCCTTGACCTCGCCACCCATGAAGGAGAGATCCGCCCAGCCGTCATAGGTCCACATGATGGCGATGAGCGCGGTGCCCAGCAACGAAAGATTGAGACCACCGCTCCAGGCCGGCGTGAAGTGGGAGGCGCTGCCTTCTCCTGCCACAAAGGCCAGAAGTCCGATTCCCGCCAGCGCACCATACTTGAGCAGGGTGATGAAGTTCATGAACAACGCGGCGCTGTGGACCCCGACGTAATTGAGCAAGCCGACAAGCACGACGCTCGCCGCCGCAACCCAGCGCACCTGCTCCGGCGTCAGGTGAATGAAGTACCCGAGATACTCGGCGAAGATCGTGGAGATGGCACCCAGGGCGGAGGCGCGGATGACGGACAGCTCGGACCAGCCGAAAAGGAATGCAGGCAGCGGCCCGAACCCCTCCAGCAGGTAGGCGAATACCCCGCCGGACCGAGGTAGCGCGGCGGCCAGCTCGGCATAGGTCAAGGCGCCGAACAGGGCAATCGCACCGCCGATCACCCACGCGAGAAGGACCGGACCTGGCTGTTGGAGTTGGCCCGCCACGCCGGCCGGCACTCGAAAGATTCCGCTGCCGATGGTGGAGCCCACCAGGACCGCAATGGCACTCCAGAGGCCCAGGTGGCGAGGGAGCCGCTCACCCCAGGCATCAGCTTGGGTAGGCATGGCTAAATATAGCCTTGACAAGGGCCTGCCGCGCCCCGTTCTTTCCCTCGCCGTTCGGGAGGCATCTCTTTAATGACGACGGAACAGGATCGAAATCGCCGGCTGGGCCGTGTGGCTTGGAGTGGCGCGGCGCTGGCGTTTGGACTGATCGTGTTGGGCGGCGTGGTACGGATCACCGGGTCCGGCATGGGATGCGGGGAGCATTGGCCTCGCTGCAATGGCGAGTGGTTCCCTCCCCTCGACCTGCCCACCATGATCGAGATCGGGCACCGCTGGGCGGCCGTGCTGGTGAGCCTGGTCGTCTTCGCCGTTGCCGGTGTGGCCTGGCTCAGGCACCGTCACGACTCCGCGCTTCGGAATCCCGCTTCGCTGGCCGCGGCTCTGCTGGTGGCGCAGGTTCTCCTCGGGGCGATCACCGTCAAGCTGGCGTTGCCCCCCTGGGTAGTCATCACCCACCTGGCCAATGCGATGGTATTGTTGGCCGTCTTGATCGTGCTGGCGATGCGGACAAGGGAAGGACCCGCCGGCATCATCCCCCACCGCGATCACCGGCTGGTCCTGGCCACCGCCGGCCTCGGATTTGTAGTGATCCTCTTCGGGGCACAGGTCGCCAACTTCCACGCCGGCCTGCTCTGCCTCGGCTTCCCTCTTTGCGATGGCAGTCTGGCACCGCCTCGGGCTCCGTTGGCAGCGCTGCACTGGACTCACCGCGTCCTGGCCTTCGGCTTTCTCGGCCTGACCTTACTGCTGACCTCGCGGGTTGCCCGCCGGACCGACCAGCAGGGTCGCGCTCTCCGTCGATGGACCGGTTTGGTGCTCGCGGCCACACTGGCCCAGATCGCGGTGGCCGCCGCCATGGTGCTCAACCTGCTACCAGGTTCGCTCCGGGTGCTTCATCTGGTGGTGGGTACCCTGGTGTGGGTGGCGTTGGTGATCCTGGCATTCCACTCCGCCCGTACGCCGGCAGAGCAGCCGGCGATGTCGAACCTGGAGCCGGGCAGGGTGGAGCCGCACCCGTCGCTGCTCGGCGACCTGATCACCCTGACCAAGCCGCGGATCATCTCGCTGCTCCTGCTCACTACGATCGCCCCGATGTTCATCACTCCGGCCGGTCTCCCCTCACCGGGCCTGGTGTTCTGGGTTGCACTCGGTGGCTATCTGATGGCCGGAGGGGCCAACGCCATCAACATGTGGTTCGACCGGGACATCGACACCAAGATGAGCCGGACCCGGACCCGGCCCATACCGGCGGGAAGGCTGTCTCCGGCATTCGGCCTGAGCTTTGGTGTCGGGCTTGGGCTCCTCGCCTTCACGATCTTTTGGTATCGGGTGAACCAGCTCAGCGCCTGGCTGGCTCTCGGTGGGCTGCTGTTCTACGTTCTGGTCTATACCGTCTGGCTCAAGCGCTCCAGCCCGCAGAACATCGTGATCGGAGGGGCGGCGGGGGCCTTCCCGCCGCTGGTCGGCTGGGCGGCCATGACCGGGAGGCTGGACCTCGCCGCCCTCTACCTGTTCGCCATCGTGTTCTACTGGACCCCGCCCCATTTCTGGGCCCTCGCGCTGGTCAAGCAGGGGGAATATGCCAGGGCCGGAATACCGATGCTGCCGGTAGTCCGCGGAGAGGCGCGCACCAAGTACGAGATGCTGGTCTACAGCCTCATTCTCCTGCCGCTGACGATTCTCCCGACCCTGTTCGGGGCCTTGGGATTGTTTTACGGCTTAGCGGCGATGCTGCTGGGAGCACGGTTGGTGTGGTATTGTTTCCAGCTCAGACGCGAGCGCAACGCGACGCCGGTGGCCTGGCGGATGTACCGATACTCGCTCCTTTATCTCGCACTCCTCTTCGTGGCGATGGGTGTCGATCGTGCCATTCCCTTCGGTCATTTGGAAGAGCCGGCTCCGCTCATCATCCTCGACCAACCGAGCGATATCGCGGCTACGCCGGCAGGTTGGCATCACGGCCAACATCAATCTGAAGTCACGAACAACCCAAAGCTGGACAAAGGAAAGCATTAGGTGGGTGGACGGGCCTAGATGACCTCCCCCATTGAATCACTACGACGCGGGCTCCCGCCGCCCGGTAGGCTGGCGCGGCTCTGGCCCAGGGTACGGCCATTCCGAGGCATGCTGGTCCTCGCCAGCCTGGCCCTGATCGGCAGCAGCGCGCTTGGCCTGGCCTTCCCCATGGTGGTCCGACACCTCCTGGACGCCGCCTTCATCAATCGTGACCGCGAGCTGCTGGATCGGATCGCTTTGGGTCTGGTGGCCCTCTTCACCGTTCAGGCGGTACTCAACTACGCCCAGACCTACCTGCTGAGCGCCGTGGGCGAGAAATCAGTGGCCGGACTGCGCCGAGATCTCTTCGCCCGGCTGCTGGCGATGCCGCCGGGCTTCTTTGCCGACCGGCGCACCGGCGAACTGACCAGCCGGCTCACCATCGATATCGGCTTACTCCAGGGTGTCCTCAGTCATCAGATCTCGGAGTTCTCTCGCCAGATCCTCTCTCTGGTGGGAGGCATCACGCTGCTTACCTATCTCCAGCCCCGGCTTACTCTCACGGCACTGGGCGTAGCGCCGCTGGTGGTAGGGTCGGCGATGTTCTTCGGCAAGAAGCTCAGGCGGATGACTACCGGAGTCCAGGATCGGGTCGCGGAGGCAACTGCCGTAGCCGAAGAGGCCTTCTCCCAGATTCGGACGGTACAGAGCTTCGTGCAGGAGCCGGCGGAGCGGCGCCGCTACGGGGAGCGGGTGGACGCCAGTGTCGGCACCGCGCTCGAACGGGCCAAGGTTCGAGGCATGTTCTTCGGGATGCTGACCTTCACCCTCTTTGCCGGCATCGTGTTCGTGCTCTGGCAGGGAGGACTGCTGGTGCTGGAGGGCAAGCTCACCGCCGGCTCGCTGGTCTCTTTCCTCTTATATACCATCACCATCGCGGCTTCTATCGGGGCGCTGGCATCGGGGTTCAGCGCATATCAGGAGGCGGTCGGCGCAGCAGAGCGGGTGTTCGAGATCCTGGAGCTGACACCGGCGATCGCCGATCCTCCCGAACCGGTGGCGCTGCCGACGCCGGTGCGGGGTAGCGTGGCGTTCGAGTCGGTGTACTTCCGCTATCAGGAAGAGGGCCCCCAGTCGTGGACCCTGGAGGGAGTCGACCTCCGATGCGCTCCGGGTGAGATCGTCGCCCTGGTAGGCCCTTCCGGCGGTGGAAAGACCACCCTGGTGTCGCTGCTGCCGCGGTTCTGGGATGTGGATGGAGGGCGAATTCTGCTCGACGGCGTGGACGTGCGTTCGCTGCGTCTTGCCGACCTGAGAGAATCGATCGGCGTCGTGCCGCAAGACCCGGCGCTCTTCAGTGGGACGATTCGCGAAAATATCGCCTACGCCCGCCCTGGTTGCTCGGTGACGGAGGTCGATGCCGCGGCACGGGCGGCCCACGCCCATGAGTTCATCGAGCGGCTGCCCAACGGCTACGACACCATGGTCGGCGAGCGGGGCATGAAGCTCTCAGGCGGTCAGCGCCAGCGGGTGGCGATCGCGCGGGCCATTCTGAAGGATCCCGCGGTGCTGATCTTGGATGAGGCTACCAGCAACCTGGACACCGAGAGCGAGCGGCTGATCGAGGATGCGATGGGCAGGCTGCTGATGGGACGGACTACCCTGATCATCGCCCACCGGCTCAGCACCGTGCGCCGGGCCGATCGGCTGGTGGTACTGGACCATGGACGGATCGTGGAGCAGGGCAACCATGCCGAGCTGCTGGCCCAGGGTGGGGTGTACGCTCGACTGTACCAGTACCAGTTTCGGGAGCCGGACGAGGAGTCGCTTGCGTCGATGTCGCCGTGACATGTCAGGACATGATGAGAAGAAAAACCCCCCGCCGGAATCCGGCGGGGGTTTTGAGTTGGAGTTTGCTGGACGGCGACTCAGGGCCCGCGTTCCAGCGTGATCTTAACCAGGCTCGGGTCGGTCAAGTCATCGTTGCCCAAGTGGACGAAGTAGGTCCCCGCCGCCAGATCGGTGAGGGTCACCTCCGCGGGCGGCTGCTCCGAGTCGTCCGGCCCAAAGCTCAAGTCTAGAACGTCCGCATTTTCGGCTGCGTCACAATCCCCCGTCGACCCAGTCACCACCAGGAACATGAACTGCGGCACGCCATCAAACCATTCGAACCGCACGGTCAGCGAGCTAGCCGGTGACGTGAGAACGATCTTGTACATCCGCGACGGCACACCGAGGCAGGTGGCGCCATACGGGCCAGCATCGAACAGCACGGTTGACGCCCCCGGGCCCGGCACGGTCAGCGCTGGCGCGGTCAGGGGGTCGTCCGCGTTGGGCAGCGGGGTAAGTTCAGCGGTGAGGATCGAATCCCGATTGGGCAGCGTGATCAGGAGGTCCGGGGCCGCGGTGAAGCGCAGGCCGCTGATCACCGCGTTGGAAACCGTGCCCGGCAGCGCGACGAACTGGAGCGAGCTCGAATCGGCCGAGACCGACTGCACCGCGCCAGGCCTGGTGCCGAAGGCGAGCGCAATATTGTCGGCGGAGAACCGGAAACCGGCCGGTGCCGTCGCGGTCACCAACTCACCCAGGGCGGGGGTCGATGTGGAGAAGGTGACGAAGGCCGTATCGCCAATACTCGGCACGGTGATCGCCGTCCGGGTTGGCAACGACAGCTTAAATCCCCCCGGGAAGATGATCGAATCGATGCGTGCCGGGCCGACAGCGTTTGCGGGCGCGAGGAACGTCGCCGTCGTGCTGTCCGGGCCCAGAGTGATCGGCTCGTTAGTCGAGACCTGCCCCTGGAAGGGTAGGAATGTGGCCGGTACGGCCGGCCCCCCCACGCCCGCCCCGTCGAAGTCGAAGGTGCCCCCGAACTTCATCAACGCCGGCAGCGTCGCCGTGATGGTCTGCCCGATCGTCGGCGTGGCCGTGGAGAACACCACATCGATGCTGTCGAACTGGGGTGCGGTCACCGTCAAATCCGTCAGCGGCGTAAACACCACGTCCGGCGCCACCGCCGATTGCACCCCGTTGACCCGGAGGGGGCCGCTGAAGTTGGGCGGCACCAGGAAGGAGATCGAGGTCCCGTCCGGCGCACGGCTGATGATCACCGGCAGCTGCGACTCATCGGCGAAGCTCACCGTGGCATCCGGCGTGAGCGTCAGCCCAGCCGGCATGGTGAGGGTCACCACCTCCCCCAGCGCCGGTGTCTGATTGCTGATCTGGACCGCGATCGTGGTGAGCGGCTCGACGCGCACCGGGATGGTGACGTCCTTGCCCCCGCCCACCACTTTGAAGGAACTGGTCTGGAAGTTGTTTCCCTCCGCCGCGGTGACCACGAAGCGGAAGCGCGGTCCGGTGGGGGGCACTACCAGGGTGGTGTCGTCCACGAAGATCGGCAGGAAGGTGGAGTCCCGCCGGACGGTGATCCCGGCGCCGACGTCGGTTGCCTCGTAGGCCGTGGAGAGCTGGTTGCCCTGGGCGTCCACCGCCCCGACCTCGACGGTCTTCGACTGCCCCGGCGCCAGGCTCAGGAGGGTCGGCTGGGCGACCAGCTTATCGACCCCATTGCGCAGGTCGTCGGTCGAGTCGGTGCTGCAACCGCCCAGCACCAGGATGGCGAGCATTGGGACCGTACCAAGTGTCAAGCGATTCATACTGCGCACCTCGGTCAAAGGGCACGAAGAAGGAGCGGCTCACCTGCAGTGGTCACGTCACCCGGCCAGAGGTCACGTTACCGGAAATTGTCACGGGCCTCGAAGAAATCGATTCCCAGAAAGCGGCCGATGTCCTGCACCGCCGGCTCGAACACCACCTCGCGCCAGTTGGGCTGGCCCGCTTCTCGCACATCGTTGGAATGGATCAACTGGAAGATCCCCACCCCGTTCGACCGGTCGGCAAAGATGTAGTACCGGTCTTTCCCCCGGCGGAACCGCCACACCTCGTAGGGCGGCGACCGGCCGGCCTGGGTGCGCTCCAGCTTCTCGTCCGGCGCCCCGTTGCGCACATAGATCCGGCCCCGGTCGGTCTTCCACCCCGGCACCGCACTCCGGCCCCGCTCCCGGAAGGTCTCGTTGGCGTAGGCCACGGCGTCGTAGAACAGGGTCCGGGTCTCGTTGATCGGCGTATTGGGCGTGGGATCGCGCCGCTGCCAGAACTGGGTCAGGTACCGGCGCTTGGCCCGGAGACTCAGATCCTTGCTGTACTTCGAGAGCTCACCCGACTCGGCGATCAGGGCCAGCGGCTCCTTGGCCGTGGCCAGCTCCACCTCGTTCATGGCCTCGAAGTACCCGGCGTCGGTGACCTTGTTGGCCTCCCGGCGGGCCACATCCTTATCCAAGGTCTCGTCCAGCGGCGCCATGTTGAACGCGGCCGACCGCTCGATCGACTTTCCACCCAACGCCATCGAGGCCACCATCGCGTAGTCGCCCGGGGGCAACCCGCTGAGGTCGAGCTGGCCCTTCAGGACCCCGCCGCCGTCCGGCACCTGTACCGGTGTTGCCGGCGTGGTAGTGAGCGCCTTGCCGGACGAGTCCACCACCCGCAGGCTCAGCGTGCCCGAGTCCGCTTTGGCGGAGTACGCCTCGAGCAGGTAGTACGCCGTGGGCCGAAGCGGAGTCAGCTCGAGTCGTGCCGCGGCGGTTACCAGCATCTGCCCCCACCGAAGCTCCGCCGGCCGGGGTACGGTGTCCTCCGGCGTGACCGCACGGATCTGAGGCGAGAGTAAGAGATCAGATGCAGCAGGCGGAGTACTGAACCCCTCGAGCTCTACCACCGACTCCGCCTTACGACCCGATACCGAGTCTTGAACCGCGACGTTCAGGTGATAGCGACCCGGGGCCAACGAAAAGCGCACCATGTCCACCGCGAACGCGTCCGGAATCCGGACTTGGGCCGGGGCGTGGTTTTGCCACGATTGCTGCAGCAATGTCAATCCCGTGGAGTCGGTCACGTTGACCGCCACGCGGTAGCTCAGAGTGCCCTTGCCACCTTCGGCGCTGGGTTCCATGAGCATGTAAGGAACCTGGAGGAATGCATTGACCTCGGTGCGGCCCTGCTCTGACCGGTAGGACCGCACCGCAGTGAGAACAAGATTGCCGTTATCGGGCTGCGCCGGTTTGTCGGGCGCGCCCGCCATGGTCAGGGCCGCTAGGGCCAGGATTCGAACTACGGTCATAAGAGTCGCTTTACCAAAACCAGTGGGCCGCGGGGTAGCGCGGCCCTTGTATCAGCCCGCTTACCAGCCCAGGGTGAAGCTGAAGAAGTTGGTCGGGCCCAGAATGCCCATGTACTTGTACGCGTAGTCCAGGCCCAGCGCGAAGCCGCCGTTGCCCTGGCCGTACATCAGCCCGCCCCCGAACGCCAAGCCGTGGAGGTTCTCTTCGTCGTTCAACGCGGTCTGCGAGTTCTGCGGGTTCAGGTCGTTGGCCCCGGTATAGCTGTAGCTCCCCCGCAGCGCAAACCCGAAGTTGCTGCCCCCGATCCGGTTCGACATCCACTCGCTGCCGAAGGCAAACCCCGGGGTGTTGTTGTTGGGCTGGTTGAAGTCCCCCAGCACCGTCAACCGGTTGTTCTCCCCGGTGATCACGTCATAGGCCAGTCCCACCCGGAAGGTGGTCGGCAGCGGGAAGTCCTTGGTCGACAGCTCCGCCTGCTGCGGCAGCGTGGGGCCCTGCTCCTCGCCCGGGACCGGGGTCCGGGGCACGGCGCCCTGCAACCCGGTGCCCTCGTAGGTCAGGTTGCTGCCCAGGTTGGCCAGCACGAAGGAGAACTTCACCGGGTGGTTATTCAGCGAGGCGTGGAAGTTGGTCCCGAAGTCCACCGCAAAGGCACTCCCGCTCACCGTCCCCAGCCGGTCATCCACGTACTTGCCGGTGAGCCCGGCCGAGAACCGGTCGGAGAAGTTCTGGGCGAAGGTGATGCCCACGAACGTCTGGTTGACCGAGTAGGTGCCCCCGGTCCCGTCCGGCTGTTCCTCGGTGTAGACCGGCTGGTCCTTGAAGCCGAAGGTGCCCAGCTGGAAGCCGATGGTCCGGCTCCCCCCACTGAAGGGGAACGCCAGCCCGCCCCAGGAGTACCGGGTCTCGGCCACGTAGTCATAGGTCCCGACCATGAGCCCGGCCCGCTCCAGCAGGGCCACGCCGGCCGGGTTGTAGTACAAGGCGCTGATGTCGGTGGCGATGGCGGCAAAGGACCCGCCGAGGGCCGTCCCCCGGGCTCCCGCGCCCAGCAAGAGGAACTCCGCCGAGGTGGTGCCGTAGGCGGTGTTGTCCTCCTGCCCGGTGGGCTGCCCAGTATCGTTCTGGGCCGCCCCTCGAGCCGGCAGCAGGGCGAGGAGGCCGCACGCTATCAGCCAGCCTGTATTGAGTTTCGTCATAGCGATCGATCTCCTGAGTGAGGGGGCGGGCAGGTGCCCGCCCCCGCCGGAAGCCTATTGCGCGAAGTTGACGACCGTGAAGCGGCCCACCTTGCGGGCGCCGCCCGATTCCACGTGGAAGAAGTACACCCCGCTGGCGACCACCTGGTTGTTGCGATTGCGGAGGTCCCAGTCGAATTCGCTGCCCTGCCCCCGGCTGGTGGAGCTGTAGTCGGCGGCATGGTGCTCCAACATCCGCACCAACACGCCGCTCGCCGAGTAGATCCGGATGATGGCATCCTGGGGCAGACCCACGAACTTGAGGATCTTCTGCTCGGTGCTGGCCTCGTACGCGCTCTTCACGTAGTAGGGGTCGGGCACCGTGTGGACCCGGCTCAGGTCGTCTTTCACTGCCGCCGCCACCGTGTTCTCCACGGTGAACTGCACCTTGACCGTGGCCCCCACCGCGGTAAACGGCGAGACCGCGGGGAAGAACCGATAGGGCTGCCCGGTATCGCCGATCCCCGGGCCCTTGCCGCCGGTAATGGCGCCCGCGTAGGTCCGCAGCGCCCACACCGCCGGCTTGGCCGGCAAGCGCCGACATCTGCATCAGGAACTGGCTCCCCACGATGTAGAACATGAATCCGGTGCCACTCACCGGCGCCGTGGCCGCGCTCAGCGAGACTGTTCTTGAAGAAGGCAACGCTGCCCAGACTCGCCGTCGGCTCCAGCGCGGCCGTGCCACCGGTGCACGGAATTCGCTGGTCCATCCCGGGACTAGAACTGGGACTTGAACGGCTCGACGCAGCCGATGTCCGCGCTGGGTGAGCACGGTGGGCCGGGTATCGGAACTGCCTGCGGTGCCCGCGTTGGCGGTGTTGAGAATGCCCCAGGAGGCGCCGATGGTGGGCGAGAACGGCACCACCACGTTATGGGTAACGTCGATCACCGAGTCGACCACGCCCGGGCGTGTCACCCCAGTACACGTTGTAGTCGGCCGCGCGGTGCACCGTGCCGTACACCCACGGGGCGTTGCGCCACGCGCCGGGTAACTGGATGTACTCCATGGCCTGCTGGATCACGTCGACCCCCGGCAGCTGCCCCGCGTTATTGAAAACGGTCAGGTTGCAGGGCACGGTCTGCGCGGCGTCATTGATGGGCGAGCCACTGCCGCCGGGATTCGGCCGCGCAATTGGCGCCGTTGGGGTCGGCCATGGTTTCGTTGCGCGTTGGCGACGGCCCTTCAAACCAGGCGATCGCCGTTGTAGGCGCATCTGGCAGAAGTCACCGAAGCACCTACCAGCGCCTCGATGTCACCGGCGCCATACCGGTCCGGCAGCCGTTGCCCCAGCCGCCGTTCAACTCCACTGGACGGCACCTGCACCGCGCCGAACGCCGAGATCGTGAAGGGCGGGCTGCCCTCGAATTTGGTGGCTATCTCCGGCTTCACCACCACCGCGGTGAAATTGCTGGTGTCGGCTTGCAGCGCCGGTCCGGGGAAGCTGTAGAGCGGTTGGATGGCACCGTCACCTTGAAGCTGTCGGTCGGGTTCTTGAGCGTCAGGAAAGTACGTGGTCGGGAAGCCCTGCGCTGCCGGCCGCGCAGCAGGCCGTGGTGTTGATCTGCCCCACGTGGAGGCTGTCGAGCCGCATCGAGAGCTCGCCGGCCTGGTCCGGTTGAATCACCGCGCCGGCGAATTCACCCACGAACGCAACTACGCCGCCATCGGCTGGAGCTGCCGGCCCGCTGAAGCGGCCGGTCGCCCCGTCGATCGTCGGCGGGGAGAAGAGCTCGTCGGTCAGGACCCCACGCCCTTCGACGTGACGCGCCACCGCGGTGGCGATGGTCTGGTTGGTCGGACTCGACGCCGGCGTCACCGCCTTGGTCGCCCGGGTCGACTCGAGGCTGGAGGGGCCCGAGATGAGCGGAGTTCACGTCGAACGCAGTGACGCTATAGAAGTAGCGCAGACTGTTTCGTACTCCACGATCGACGAAGATGAACGGTACTCCGGTGTTGGCCAGATCGGTGGTGACGCCCTGGGCCAGCCGCCCGGCAGCAATATCCTTGAAGGCGGTGTCCAGCGCGCCGGGCAGAATCTGCGCCGTCCCGTTCGCCAGGAGCACCCGGTTGCCCGGGATCACCTGGGTCAGGGTGCCGGTGATATCGATGGGGCGCGAGAGGGTAAAGGGCTCGCCCGGCCCTGGGGTGCGAGAGGACGACCCCGCATCCGCTTAGGTTGTTCATCCCGAGCTCCGGCGCGCAGGCCGGCGTCGGGTTCACCGTGCCGCGGAAGTCGGTGAAGATGCCCCGGCCGGCGCCGCTCGCGTCCGGCCCGTAGTCGAACTGCGCGATCAGCGTCAGCTCGGACGGGTTGTCGGTCCGGCCGCGATAGATCCGATACCCCTCCACGTCGTTGCCCCGGAAGTTCGGGTCATACAGCGCGTTGGGGGCGCCTTCCACCAGGGGCTGACTGGCCACCTGGAAGAACGGATCGGGGTTATCCGGATTCTCCGTGGCCGATGGCGACCACAGGATCGTGGTTTGGTTGTTGCCCGGGACCAGGAAGAACTCCGGCCGGTCAGGGGAGAAGGGCAGCAGGAATTTGAAGTCGAATACCGACTGGGCCACCTTCGCCTTGCCCAGCAGCGAGCCCGGCACGGTGAGGAACTCGTCCTGGGTCACGCGAGTCGGATCGGCGTCGGCCGGCACCCGGGTCGGATCGGCGTTGTTGTTGCCCAGGTAGCCGGTCATGACGTCGATCTGGTTGACCCCCGCCGCCATCCGCGCCGGATCGCCCAGAATGGTGAGGTCGGCGTTGTTGTTGGCCGGCTTGACGTCGCAGCCCACGCCCGGGCAGCCGGGACTGCTGACCGGCGCCGCGTAGATGTAGGCCACCGTGATCGAGCCGAAGGCGCCCGGCGCCAGGTCGATGGGACCCGACGACTGGAAGAACCGCATGTCGGCCGGGCTGCCCAGGTTCACGAAGCAGATCTTGGAGGCCAGCGGATTGGGGATCGAGCAGGCCCCGTCGGCCGGCGTCAGTCCGCCGGTGATATAGCGGTAGAGCTGCTTGTCGTCGTTGGGGTCCTGGAGCGAGCCCGACGAACGGGAGAAGGTGCCGAACAGGGTCAGGCCCACTTCTTCTTGGGTGTCGGGATTGACCGGGCTGCCGAGGATACTTGACGCCGATGAATCCGATGCCGGGGAAGAACGGCGCCGACCCGAAGATGGCGGGGTCGAAGGTCCAGCCCAGGGACGCGCCATCGCTGAACCGGTTCTCGTAGGTGTAGCCCAGCGCGAAGGGCACGTTGACGCTGGCGAAGTTCGCGTCCGCCTGGGCCACGTCCATGTCCGCCGTGAACGCGGCGAACAGGTCGTTGATGACGTAGCCTTCGGCCGGGAGGTTGATCCCGAACCGCGCGGTGTTGCCCGCGTGGAAGTCCTGCGCCTTCTGGATCAGCAAGGGCCGCAGCGAGGGCCGCACGGCGTTGTACGCGTCCGGATTGGTGCTGGTGATGTTGTAGAAGGTGTAGATCACGTACATGATGTCTTCGTTACCCGACGGGAAGTTCCACGCCATCACCCGGGTCTCGACCACCACGCCAAGCGGGTGGGACCGCGAGGCCAGCTGGGACGCATCACCTTCCCACGACACGAACCAGAGGTCGCCCTGGGAGGCCGCGACGGCTCCGCGCAGGGTGGGGTCGAAGAGGTTCTCGGTGGCGTCGCCCAGCGGCACCTTGGCCTCTTCCGGCCAGGTCGTCGACGTCGTCCGGGTCGTTGGAGTTGAAGATCGGCCGGACTTCGGTGCCGTTGTTGGTGCCCGACGTGTTGTTGAAGAACCCGCCCGCCGTGTCGCCGGCAAAGCCGTTCACGCTGCGGTCGCCTGGGGCGATGACGCCGGCGATGTTGATTCCGGATCCGAACACGTATTGGTCCGCCGTGCCGCGGGGCCAGATGCCGCCGCCCACGGTGGAGGACCCGGTGGCGCAGATCTGCCCGTCAGAGAAGATCCGGCACTGCACCCGGTTGGCCGTGAAGATCTGGACTGCGTTGGCTAGGAGTCGAAACCCGCCGGGACGCCCCGGCTTACTGGGCTTGGCCAACGCCGCGGACGAGACGGTGACGCCCAGCGCCAACGCCGCCGCGGCCGCCCGCACCAGAATGCGCTGACAACGCGAGAAAGCCATCCTGTCCTCCTTAGAGAGAAACACGGCCAGCTGCCGCGCTCCGCAGGCCTGCCGGCTGAAGGCAAGCCGCACGGCGAAGCCGGAAAGGCGTTCAGGTCAGAAGTTGATCTCGAAGCCCAGACGCGCCCGGCGACCTACGCCAGTGAGAATGTGTTCGCCGCGAGCGGCGTCGTAGAGTGTATTGATCGCGCTGGTCTGCTCGTCGACGGTGTAGATGTGATCCCCGTTGCCGAAGCGCTCTTCCGCCCGGATCAGGTACATACAGTTGGCTGCCGCCGGCGCATTCTCGGTCGAGATCCAGGTGTTGCAGTTCTCGTGGGCCGTGGGGAGCACCATGGCTCCTTCCGCCCCAGCCGCGCTGTTGAGATCGCGCTCCGACGCCAAGTCGTTCAGGTCGGCGGTCAGGTGTTCGGCCCGCTCCTCCTCGTTGCGGGTATCGCCGTTCACCGCGAAGACCTGGAGCACGTTCTTGAAGTTGAGGACGTTCCGCACGTCCAGATACCCGGTCATCTCCAGCCCACCCAGCCCGAAGCTCTTGGTGAACTTGGTGTTCAGCTCCTTGAACGCGGGGAGCCGCTGGGTGTTGATGCCCTCGGGGAACAGCCGCACACAGTTCTCGATCGAGAGCACGCTCTGCTCTTCGTTGCTGATGCCGCACTTGGTGTACGCCGTGCCGCTGGTGTAGCGGAAGGTCGAGAACACGCTCACGTTGCGCAGCACATTGCCCAGCACCGTGCCCTGCCGCCAGTCACCCGGGAAGGTGACCGAGAACGCGCTGGTCAGGGCGTGCGGCCGGCTGTCGTCGGTCGGCAGGATGCCCTGCGGCGGCGGCTGGGCGCCGTTGGTGCCGCCGATCTGGTTCACGATCCGGGAGCCGTAGTTCACATAGGTGAAGGGATCGGAACCGGTGTTCTTGGCCTGCTGGTAGGCATAGCTGACCGTGCCGTTGAAGAAGTTGCCGAACCGGCGGTCCAGCCGGACGTCCAGCCCGCGGACGTTGCCGAAGTCCAGGTTGGTGAGGATCCGGAAGTCGGTGTCGCGTTGCGCCACCGGATCGAACAGGCTGACCAACCGCGAGGCCGGATCGCTCACGATGTCCTTGTTGTACGCCGCCACGTCCAGCACCATGTCGTCGTTGAAGGCGTGCCGGATGCCGAACTCGAAGGTGATGGTCTTGCCGAAGTCGAGGTCGGAGCCGTAGACGTTGTTGGTGTTGGTGTTGCTGATGTCGGTATTGATACCGCCGAGCAGCAGGCCGAAGTCGGGCGCCTGCACCTGGTGGGCGTAGCTCAGGCGGAAGTTGGTCCGGTCGGTGACCGGGAACGACACCTGCACGTGCGGGCTCAGGTAGTTGTGGCTCTGGTCCCGGACCAGCACCGAGGTCGGGTCGTCCTGATTGAAGTCAGGATTGGTCGAGACTCGGGGGAAAGCATAGCGCTCGCCGTTCAGCCCGGTCACGAAGGGCCGGGAGGCGCGGGTGTCGTAGAAGTCGTAGCGCAAGCCGCCCACCACGACCACGTCGCCCAGGTCGAGGCGGTCTTCGACGAAGGCGTTCCACCGGATCGGCTTCTCCTTATACGCCTCGGAGAAGAACTTGCTCGCCAGCGTGGCGCTGTAGTTGTCGATCGAGTAGCGGGTGAACTCCCCGCCCAGCTTGACCCGGTTGTAGCGGTCGGCCTGCCAGTCGAGGGTGGCCTTGCCGATGTAGCGGTTTTCCTTATAGAGGCTGAGGCGGGTGAAGGTGCCCGGGTCATTCGCCGGACCGCCACCCTCGGCAAAGATGTAGGTCGACAGGTCCTGGGTGTTGGCGAAGTTCTGATACTTCCCGTAGAGCCCGTAGGCGTTGTTCCGGATCTGATCGATCAGCGCGTACTGGCCGCCGTTGGTGGCATCGAATGGGGTGATGCGGCCGAGGTTCTTGCCGGAAGTTGCTGATCAGCTCATCCTACACCGGGAAGTTGTCGAAGTCGAACAGGAAATTCATCGGTGAGATGATGAATCCCATGAAGGGATCCCGGGTGTCGAGATCGCTCTCCGGCAGCAGCGGACTGTTGATGGTGCGGTCCTGCTGCCAGGAGAGGTTGACGTCGAGCGCCAGGGCCCGCTCGGCACTCTTCGACAGGTTCTGGGTCCAGCTCAGCGTGGCCAGGTAGTTCTTGTTGCTGAACCCCTGCATGCTGGTGTTGGACGACAGATTGTTGAGGTAGGTGACCGAGAAGGGATTGAAGTGCCCGTGGAACCGGCTATTGGCCAGGGCCAGCGAGAGCCGGGAGCCGGTGCCGTAGGTGTAGTTCAGCTTGCCGGAGATGCTGTGCAGCGTGCGCGCGGTGCCGGGCCGGCGGACTCCATTGCAGTCCACGCCGTAGTTGCTGCGGATATTCTGGATCTCGGCGACGTCGAGGTTGCCACTAAGGCCGGCCTCGCCTGCGTTCTCGTAGGTGTCGCAGGTGCCCCGGGAGACGGCGAAGTTGTACACGTCCACCAGGGTGGTGTCCGCACCTGAGCGCTCATCGAACGGAGTGTCGGGATCGTCGGCGACGACACTCAACTGCCGGATCGTGGTATCGACGCCGGCCTGGAGGAAGATCGGGGTGTCCTGACTGTTGAAGCCTTCCTCCACCGATCGCCGGCCTTCTATTGTGCCGTTGAGGGCGAAGGTGAGCCGGCCGGACAGCGGCCCGCTCAAGCCACCTTCCAGCCGGTTGAAGCCGAAGCCGTGGCTGACGCCGAACGGCTCGTCCGTCTCGTAGGCCAGGGAGCCGAGGAAGTCGGAGCCGCCGGTCTTGGTCACGATCGAGATGATGCCGGACTTGGCGTTGCCGAACTCGGCGGAGGACGATCCGGTAGTGACCGAGGCTTCCTCGAAGGCGTTGGTGCTGATCGAGATCTCGCTGCCGAGCGAGCCGGTGAACCGGTCGCCCCGATAGCCGGCCTGAACCGGCACGCCATCGACGTAGGTCGCGGCCTCGGATTCACGGCCGCCCCGGATCGAGATGTTCCCGGTCCGATCCACGGTGACGCCTGGCTGGAGCGAGAGCACGTCGTTGATCCGGTCCACCGGGAGGTTCTCGGCGAACTGGCCGTCGATCCGCTGCTTGGTGGTGACTTCGTCGCGCGGCACCAACGGCTGGGTCTGGGTGACCACGGTGATTTCCTGCAACTGCACCGTGGTCGCCTCCAGCTGGACGTCCACCGTCCCGGTCTGCCCCGCCAGCACCTTCACCCCGCCGACCTGGGTCGACTTGTACCCGATGAAGGCCGCCCGCACCGCCACCGTGCCGGCCGGAACGTTGTTGATGAAGTAGTAGCCCTGCGGGTTGGTGAGGGCGTTGAAGGCCGTCCCCACGATAAACACCTGGGCATTGGCAATGGGCGCGCCGGCTTGATCGCGCACCCGGCCTTCGATCTTACCAGTCGCCCCTTGAGCCAGGAGCCCACCGGCTCCGTACCCCAGGGCCACTGCCGCGAGCGCGAGCGATCGCGCGGCGCGGACGAAGGCGCTGACACGGGTTTGCTTCATGGATACGTCCTCCAAAGGCGTGAACCTGCGGGTCCTGCCGGCTCAGAGCGGGGAGCACGCACGCCTCCCCAAAGCCTCAAAGGCCTACATCGGGATGGGACTGCTGAGGGATGTCAACCTGCATTTGATGGGAACGGATGTCCGTTGCGACAAAGCAAATGCGCGACCGCGGCCCGGTCGGCTGCCTAATATGGAGTCCGCAAAATCACGTGTCAAGCAAACGTCACGGCCGCGTGTCGCTTCGCGGGCCAAGACGTAACTCTCTGAAACCGAGCAAGTTGCCTATTGAAACGCGAATGCGGGTTCTCGTACGAGCGAGCGCGAGAACGCGTCAGTCGAAATGGCGTCGGAATGTCACCGGAAAAATGCTGGAGGCGATCTTAATGTGCGCTGAGAGATTTGGGAAGAGGCAAGGAGGCTATCTAGCCAACAATCAACTCCGCCTGCGGCTCACGCGGGGTCACTTCCGGACCCCGCTCGCCCCAGAACATGTTGATCTCGCTGCGCACGCCGAACTCGTTGGGCAAATAAATCCCCGGTTCCACCGAGAAACCCAGTCCCGGCATCAGCCGGCGGTCGTCATGAGTTTCGAAGTCGTCCAGGTGAGGTCCCGAGCCGTGGAGATCGCGGTCGATCGAATGGCCGGTGCGGTGCACGAACGCCGCGCCGTACCCGGCAGCCTCGATCACCCCCCGGGCGGCTTGGTCCGCCTCGAATCCCGCGATCGCCCGGCCGGCCGCGGCGGCCTCCTGGACCGCGGAGGCCGCGGCGTCCCGGGCCCGACGGATCACCTGCCACACCGAAGTCAGTCTCTCCGGCGGACGCTTGCCGGCGAAGCCCATCCAGGTCTGGTCGGCAAACACGGTGCTCTTACTCCGCCCGGCCCAAAGATCGAGCAGCAGAACGTCGCCCGGCTGCAAGGCGGCATCGTGCCCGGCGTGCGGCTCGTAATGCGGGTTGGCGGAATTGGCGCCGAACCCGACGATCGGCGGAGTGTCGAACACCAGTCCCCGTTGCTCCGCCGCGGCGATCACTCGAGCCTGGAGCGCCGATTCGGTGAGCCCCTTCCCGGCTTCGCCCACCGCCCGGGCCAGCTCCGCCCGCGCGACCTCGGCTAGAACCTCGGCCGCGTACCGGTGATCCTCGGCTTCGGCGGCGGTCCACCGCGAGGCGAAGCGGGATACCAGCGCGCCGGACGGAACCACCTTGGCACCCAGCCGTTGAATCAGCTGCACTACCCCGAACGGCACTCGATCGAGATAGGGGACCGCGTCCTCCGGGGAGATCTCCATCGCCAGCGTTCTTCCTTTCACCACCGACCCCAGCGCGGCGTGCAGCTCCTCCCATCGGGAATACGGGATCACCCGTCCCGGGAAGTCCTTCATGGCGTGCTGCTCGACTCGGTTGGCCACGGCGACCGGCTCGCCTTGGGCGGGCAGGAGAACGAAAAGCCGGCGAGTGTTGAGCCCTTCCAGCTCGAGCACTCGAGTGGCAACCGGATTGAGCCCGTGGAAGGCAAACAACAGCCAGCCATCGGCACCTGCGGTGGCGAGAGCTTCCCTGAGCTCGGAGGATGGAGGGATCATTCGTAAACCTCGGCGGCGGCGGTGTGCCACACGCAGGCATCGGTCCCGCGAGCCCGACAGGACTCGTGCAGCATCGCGCCCTCGAATTCGGTCAGGCACCGGAGCAGCTCACCGTAGGCTGCACCGTAGAATGTGCAGGCTGCCCCGTCCGGCAGGGCGAGCACCGAGAGCGGATCGGGCATGCGGACTTCGCTGCCATCGCTTCTGGCGTTGAGCTCGCCCCCGAACACCCGCCGAGCCAACCCGGCTGCCCCCCGCAAGGCGAGGCGATACCTCAGGCCCGGCGGCGAGAGCCGCGCCACCGCGCGGGACGAGCGGGTGCGCGACCGCGCGGCGTAGCGGGCGGCTCGGCGCCCGGCGTCGGCGAACGCCAACGACGCGTCCGGTCGCCGGCCCACCAGGCGCAGCACCGAGACCACTTCGTCCTGCTCGACCGCACCGTCGCGCTCCGCCGCCTGCCGGTAGCGCTGAATCTGCGCGGCCACCGTCGGGCTCAGACCCAACCGGCGCACCACGATCTCCTCGGCCAACTCGTCTAGGCCGTCTTCGACCGGTGTGTCCAGGTTGCGAATCGCCTCGAGCAGGCTGAGCGGAATGAGGGCGGGAACCACAGAGGGTGTGGGCACGTGGATTCGGCTGGAACCTAGCCGGTCGTCGGATCACCAGCCAGTGGTCCTTGCGTCGCCTTCCCGACCGCCGGAACATTCTCCCATGGCCGAACCTTCTCAAGCTGGGCGCTCCTTTGACGACGAGGCGCTTCCGCACCTGGACGCGCTCTATCGGGTAGCGCTACGGCTCACCGGCGATCCGTCGCAAGCCGAGGATCTGGTGCAGGACACCATGCTCAAGGCCTATCGGTCCTGGCGGCAGTATCGGCCGGGAACCAACGCCAAGGGATGGCTGCTCACTATTCTGCGCAACACCTTCATCAACGACTACCGGCGCCGGAAGCTGGAGCCGGTTGCCATGGATCTGGAGGCGATCGAACCGCACGCCCTCTACCGCTCGATCGAAAGCACCGATCCCGAGGGCACCTTCTTCTCCCGTATCGTGGACGAAAAGGTGCTGGAGGCAGTGGATGCCTTGCCACCCGACTTTCGGGAAGTGCTCGTGCTCAGCGACATGGAAGGCATGCGGTACGCCGAGATTGCGGAGACCCTGCAGCTGCCCATCGGCACCGTGAAATCCCGTCTGTTTCGCGCGCGCCGCCAGCTGCAGGCCGCGCTGTACGCCCACGCCGTGGAGATGGGCTACATCAAGCCCCGCAAGGAGTGACGATGGCCGACCCAATCAATTGCGAGGAAGCGGTCGCCCAGCTGCACGATTACCTCAAACGCGAGCTCACGCCCGGCCTCGCTGCCGAGGTGAAATTGCACATCACTCGATGTCGCAGCTGTTTCGACCAGGCCCAGTTCGAGGAGAACTTTCTTCGCTTGCTGGAGACTCGGGGCACCAAGGAAACCTGTCCCGACGCGCTGCGAAAGCGGATTCTGGACCTGCTCCGGTCCGAAGCGGGGCCGGGCTGACCCCGCTGCCGCCGTTGCTCGCGGCGGCAGTCTCGGCCATCGTCGCCGCCGTGGCCTGGCGGAGCGGCACCCTGACGGTTTCCGGCGCCTGGGCGGCGTGGGGAGTCGGCTCCCTGGTCCTCATGGGCACGGGGTGGGAAGGCGGCGCGGTCCTGGCCGCTTTTTTCGTCTTCAGCAACCTGGTCGAGCGCGGTGCGCCTCGCCCGACGGCAGTGGAGCCCAAGGGCGAGCGGCGCGACCATCGCCAGGTGGTCGCCAACGGCGGCGTGGCTGCTCTGGGCGCGTTGGCGGCCGGCCACGCGCCGGAGCTTGGCATCTGGTTGGTGACCGGTAGCCTCGCGGCCGCCGCGGCCGACACCTGGGCTACCGCCGTGGGCGGGCGCAGCCGCAGGCCGCCACGGCTCCTCTGGACTGGGCGGCAGGTCCCTGCCGGCACCAATGGGGGAGTGACCTGGGTGGGCAGCGCCGGGGCCGCGGCGGGAGCTCTGTTGGTCGCCGCCGCCGGCGCGGTGGGTGCCGGTGAACCGCTCCTGCTCCCGGTCGCGACGCTGATAGGTTTCGCCGGAATGCTGGTGGACTCCGCACTCGGCGCCGCGATCCAGGGCCGGTTCCGCTGCCCAACGTGCGACCGGTCCAGCGAACGGCGGGTTCACCATTGCGGCACCGTGACTGTACCGCAGGGAGGTCTCCCATGGCTGGACAACGATCTGGTAAACCTGACGGCGACCGCTATCGCGGGCGGACTGAGCTTCGCGGCCTGGTGCTACCTCTGTCCCTGCTCCTGACTCCCGCTGCTCGTGGCCTCGAGAACCGGCGCATCGCCTGAGACCGCGGCGACCGACGTGCTGGTGGTCGGGGCCGGCCCGGCCGGCAGCGCTACGGCCGCATTGCTGGCCCGGGCCGGCTGCTCGGTCCGCCTGGTCGACCGCGCCGCCTTTCCCCGAGACAAGGCCTGCTCCGAGTACATGAGTCCCGAGGCGGTTCGGGTGCTCGACCGGCTCGGCGTGCTGACCCAGCTGGAGAATTCGGGCGCCAGGCCGCTACACGGCACCGCGGTCACCGCCGCGGGGGGTGCCCGGCTGCATGGCCGTTTCGCTCTCGCCGGCCACCGTCCCTATCGCCCCACCGGCCTCTCGGTCTCCCGCCAGATACTGGATGACGCATTGGTTCGCGCGGCCCAGGCTGCCGGAGCGCACCTGGAAGAGCGGCAGGTCGTCGAGGAGCTGATCTACGACCGCGGCGCGATCGCCGGAGCGCTGCTGCGAGACAGCCAGGGACGCCGGCGCACCCTCAGGGCTCGACTCACCGTTGGAGCCGACGGGTTGCGCTCGGTCGTGGCCCGGCGGATGGGCGCACGGCGTCACGGCTGGCTGCGGCGGCTCGCCTTCGTGGCCCACGTGGATGGCGTGGCGGGCATGGGGGACTCGGCCGAGATGTTCGTCGCCCGGCAGGGATATGTGGGGCTCAATCCCATTGGAGCGGGGCGCACCAACGTGGCCCTGGTGGTTCCGGCTGAGTCAGTGGAGAGAGCCAGAGGCCGCCCCGAGGCCTTCTTCCTGGAGACTCTTGATCGGTTCCCCGAGGTGGCGCGGCGCATGGAGCGGGGGACCCTGGTCCGGAGGGTCCTGGCCACCGGACCCTTCGCGGCCTGGTCGGGTCGCGTGGTGGCCGATGGCGGCGCGTTGGTAGGCGACGCCGCCGATTTCTTCGATCCCTTCACCGGCGAAGGCATCTTTAGCGCGTTGCGTGGGGCCGAGCTGTTGGCGGGTGAAGTGGTGGCGGCGCTGGACACCCCCGGACCGGTCACCGCCCAGCGACTGGCCGAATATCGCCGTGCCCGGCGCCGGGCGTTCGCCGGAAAGTGGGCCGTGGAGCGATTGATCGGTTACGGCATGCTCTTCCCCCGGCTCTTCGACCGGGCAGTGGCCCGGCTGAACCGTCGGGGAGCGATGGCCCACATCCTCATCGGAGTCACCGGAGACTTCGTCCCCGCCCGGGAAGTGCTGAACCCGTGGTTCCTCGCCAGGATGGTCATCTGAGGCCCGACACCGATCCGGCCGACTTCAGGCAGCTGCTCGGCCGCTTCGCCACCGGCGTCACTATCGTGACTCTGGGTGGCTCCGAGGGTCGGCCGCTGGGGATGACGGCCAGCAGTCTGGCCTCGGTCTCGCTGCGGCCACCCTTGGTGTCGGTCTGCGTGGATCACGCGGCCGAGCTGCACGATCGCATCGTGGCCGCGCCCGAGTTCGTGGTGAACATCCTGGAGAGCGGGCAGGAGGTGCTCGCCCGCCGATTCGCCGATCAGTATGAGGATCGGTTCGATGGCATCGGCTATCACCGGAGCCCGGAGGGATTGGTCTTGCTGGATGGCGCGCTGGCCTACATCGAGTGCGAGCGCTACGCGCAGTATCCCGGTGGGGACCACACTATCATCATTGGCCGGGTGATCGGAGGATCCATTCGCAGCGGCCGCCCGCTGCTCTACTACCGGGGTGGCTACGCCGCGTTGGGGGAAGGATGAGCCGGCTCGCGATCACGACGGTAGGCCAGGAGCTGCTCGACGACCCCGGCGCCGATCCGGCCATTGTCGCCCGGTCGCTCCGCAACATCGCGCGGTCCAACCGGTGGTTCGGCGGCACTGCGGCGGTACGTCACGGTCTGGCTCGCGTCCTCGCCGGGGTACCGCGAGGCGCCACCCTGACGCTGCTGGACCTGGGCACCGGCACGGGAGACTTGCCGGAAGCCGCGGTGAGCTGGGCTCGCAAGCGGGGCTGGCGGCTCCGACCGATTGGACTGGAGCGCAGCCGGGTTGCCGCTTCGCTGGCCAGCGGCGGCGGAATTCCCTGCGCGGTCGCATGCGCCGGCGCGCCGCCCATTCGGGAAAAGTCGGTGGATCTGGTGCTGGTGAGCCAGGTGGTGCACCATCTGGCGCCCCCCTCCGTGGTAACGCTCCTCAGGACCTGCGACCGGTTGGCGCGAGTCGGCGTGGTCATCGCCGATTTGCGGCGTAGTCGGCTGGCGAGGCTCGCCTTCTGGTGCGGGGCCCGGGCGCTCCGATTCGACCCCTATACCCTGGCGGACGGACTGACCTCGATCCGCCGGGGGTACACTACTCCCGAGCTGCGGGCGCTCACCCGAGCGGCCGGAATCGACGCCCGAGTCGCCCGCCGTCCGGGGTATCGGCTGGTGGCCACCTGGTACCCGGCCCCGTTGTGATGCGCACGGTGGACCGGATCAGAGTGCGCGCGCCGCTGGGGCAGGTGTTCCGCGCGGCCCGGGAGGTCGAGCGCTGGCCCGAGCTCTTGGCCCATTATCGCTGGGTGCGGATCCTGGAGCGCCAGGGCGATGGGGGGGCCCTGGTGGAAATGGCGGCCTGGAGACCGTTCGGGCCGCTCAGGTATCCCACTTGGTGGGTCTCGGAGATGCGGGTGGATTCGGCCAAGCCGGCGGTGTACTACCGGCATGTGCGAGGTATCACCACCGGGATGGACGTGGTCTGGGAGCTGGTAGCGCTGGAAGGCCAAACCGAAGTCAGCATCGTTCATCAGTGGGCGGGGCCCAATTGGCCGCTGATCGGCCAGGCGGCGGCGGAATGGGTCATCGGGCCGATATTCATTCATGGGATTGCCTCGCGCACGCTGGCGGGAATCGCGAAACACGTTGAAGGACATCATGGATAATCATCGTCGCGTCGTCATCACCGGGATCGGGGCGGTCACTCCTATCGGTTTAGGGGTGGGCGGGCTGTGGGACGGCCTCCGCCGCCACACCTCGGCCATCCGATCGATATCCCGATTCGATCCTTCGGCCTTCAAGTCCCGCATCGCCGGGGAGGTGGACGACTTTCACCCTACGGATCACATCGAGGCGCGGCGGGCCCGCCGGCTGGACCGCTACTCACAGTTCAGCATCGCCGCCACCCGTATGGCGCTGGCCGACGCCGAGCTGGACCTCGCGCGGGAGGATCGCGACCGGGTCGGTGCGATGATGGGTACCGCCCTCGGCGGGGTAGCCTACGGTGAGCGCCAGTATCACAACTTCCTGGAGGGCGGCACCCGCGCGGTGGACCCCACCCTGGCCCTGACCGTGTTCGCCGGCGCGGCGAGCTGCAACATCGCGATCGAGTTCGGCTGCACCGGACCCAATTCGACCAACGGGATGAGCTGCGCCTCGGGGGCCATCGCCATCGGTGAGGCGTTTCGCACCATCGTCCGGGGAGAGACCGACCTGATGCTGGCCGGCGGGGCGGAGGCTCCGCTTGCGCCGCTGTGCTTCGGCGCGTTTGCCATCATCCGGGCGATGTCGACCCGCAACGACGACCCGGCCCACGCCAGCCGCCCGTTCGACATCAAGCGGGACGGGTTCGTCATGTCGGAAGGCTCGGCGGTGGTGGTGCTGGAGGAGCGGAGCCGCGCGTTGGCTCGGGGCGCCCCGGTGTACGCGGAGGTCTGCGGCTACGGTCTCACCAACGACGCCTACCATATGACGGCCCCTCGGCCGGACGGCAGCCAGGCGGCGCGGTGCATTCGGAACGCACTGATGGAAGCGCGGGTGGCGCCGCACGAGATCGGCTACATCAATGCGCACGGCTCGTCCACGCCGCTCAACGACACCACCGAAACCTCATCCATCAAGCAGGTGTTCGGTGATCATGCCTATCGGCTGACCCTGAGCGGGACCAAGGGCTATTACGGCCACGCGCTCGGCGCCAGCGGCGCGATCGAGGCCGCCATCTGCGCGCTCGCCAGCCGGCGGGGGTGGGTCCCTCCGACCGTCAACCTGGAAGTGCCCGACCCGGCCTGCGATCTCGATTACGTCACCGGCGACGGCCGCGCTCTCGCGCCGGAATATCTGCTCAGCAATTCCTTCGGTTTCGGCGGGATCAACGCGGCGCTGGTGTTTCGGCGCGAGCAAGCCTAGATTCGCCGCCGTCTCGCAGCCCTCTACGGAGAGAAATCGATGCCTTCGCTGCTCCGCCGCTCCCTCGCCGAAGCGCTGGGAACCTTCGCCCTGGTCTTCATCGGCGCCGGATCCGTCGCCAGCAAATACTTCCCCGACGCCAACTACGGTATCGTGGGCATTGCGATCGCCCATGGCCTGGTGCTGTCGGTGATGATCACCGCGACCATGAGCATCTCGGGCGGCCATTTGAATCCGGCAGTCACCCTTGGGTTGCTGGCCGTGCGACGGGTAGATGTGAAGACCGCGGGCGCCTACATCGTAGCCCAGCTGGCGGCGGCGGTGCTGGCGGCGGTAGTGCTCAAGCTGTGCTACCCTATCGGAGTGGTCCGTCCCATTTCTCTCGGCACTCCCGCCGTTGCCGGCGCTCTGGTGCCTTACCAGGCGATGTTGGTTGAAGGGCTGATGGCCTTCTTCCTGGTCTCGGCGGTGTTCGGAACCTGCGTGAACCCAGCGGCGCCCAAGGTGGGAGGATTCGGCATCGGCCTGGCACTGATGTTCGATGTTCTGGTTGGCGGGCCGCTGACCGGCGCAGCGGTCAATCCGGCCCGTGCCTTCGGTCCCGCGCTGGTCTCGGGTCAGTGGGTCGGGCAAGGCATCTATTGGGTGGGGCCGATCGTGGGCGGGGTGCTGGCGGCGTTGTTCTGGGAGCACCTGCTGCTGCCGAAGCGGGAGAGTGCTTAGCTCAGCACTCTCCTGGCCCGCCGCCACAGCCACAGCCAGTATCCAACCAGAATCACCCCAGCGACGACATACGCCGCAACCATGTAGCCGGCGTTTTGCGGCGGCTCAGGCGGCATCGGCGTCCTCTCGGCCTTCCTCCCCCAGCGCAATCCCATAGCGCAGAGTCACCAATCCCACGTAGAGCAGGGTGAAGACCGCGGTTGAGATCAGCAGGGTCCGGAGCATCTCCGGGGGGAGCGAGGGCGCGCTGGGCTTGAGCACGATCGGCTGGGGATGCAGAGTCCGAAAGAAATAGACGCTGAGATGGATGAAGGGCACCAGCATCAGTCCCAGAATCCCGACCACCGCGCTGAATCGGGCTCGCTCGCCGGGATCGTGCACTGCGGCACGGAGCGCCAGGTAGCCTATAAAAAGGAAGAACAGGAAGAGCGTCAGGGTGAGCCGGGCGTCCCAGGTCCACCAGGTGCCCCAGATCGGCTTGGCCCAGATGGGGCCGGTCGTGAGCATCACTGCGCTGAAGGCCACACCCACCTCGGCCGACGCGGCGGCAAACCGGTCCAGCCGTGGATCCTTCAGCCAGAGGTACAGCGCCCCCGCGATCCCCACCAGCGAAAACGCGAGGAGGGCGCTCCATGCCGCGGGCACGTGAAGGTAGAAGATCTTCTGGGCCATCCCCTGGCGCGCTTCGACCGGGGTGAAGCGGAGCGCCAGAACGTACACCGCCGCCAGGCCGGCCAGCGCCACCGCGCTGGTCCGAATCCCGCGCCGGACGACGGCGCCGGCGGCCGTGGGCGCAGTCACTCGTCCACCACGGCGGAAAAAACTAGAGCGCAGAGAGTCACGAACGCCACGTCATAGAGGGCGAGTAACCTAAGCCACGGCAGCACCTCGCTCAACGGGCGCTCGGCCAGCAACCGGGAGGTGGCCTGCACTGCCCAGATCAAGGGTGGCACCATGAAGGGCAGCAGCAGAACCGGGAGCATGAGCTCGGCGAATCGGGTGCGCACCGCCATGGCGCTGAAGATGGTCCCCACCGCCACGAATCCGACGGTGGCGAGCGCGGTCACCCCCACGATTCCCGGCAGCGCCGATCCCAGATCCACATTGAAGAAGAGCACGAACAGCGGCAGAGTCACCGCTTCCACCGTGCCCACGAAGGCGAGGTTGGCCAGGAGCTTACCGGCGAAGATCGCACCGCGAGGAACCGGGGCAAGCAGCAGCCCGTCCAGCGCCCCATTCTCCCGCTCCACGGTGAATGCGCGATTGAGCGCCAGCATCGCGGCGAGCGCAAACGTCACCCACAACACGCTGGGTGCGAGGTCGGTGCCTCCCAACACTGTCGGGTCGCGGGCAAAATTGAAGACCACCAGGACCAGGGCCGCGAAAACCAGGGCGGAGAGCAGCGCCGTGCGGCTACGCAGCTCTCCCCTGATGTCCTTGCCGGCCACGACCAGCGCCAGGCGAAGCGACTCAGGCACCGATCAGCCCGTGGTAGCGGGGAAGGAACGACTCGAGGGACCCATCCCGGCGCTCGTCGCTGGCCCAGCGTCCGTCGACCAGTACCGCCACCCGAGTCGCCACCGGCCAAACCTCCGCGAGATGGTGGGTGACGATGACCACGCCAAGGCCGTCCGACAGTCGTCCTCCTAAGTCCTGGCGGAGGCGCTCGGCGGAGGCGGCGTCGAGCCCGGTGAACGGCTCATCCAGCAAGACGATGCGCGGGCGATGGAGTAGGGCCCGCGCAATCGCCGCACGTTGAATGAGGCCCCGGCTGAGTCGCCGGGGCAGCTCCTCCGCGCGGTGTCCCAGTCCCGCTGCTTCCAATGAGGCCAGTGCTACTTGCCGCGCCGGCGCGAGACCGTAGAGTCGGGCGGCGAAGGTCAGATTCTCCAACAACGTCAAATCGTCGTAGAGCAGCGAGTGGTGGGAGAGCAGTCCGATGGAGCGGCGGACCTCAGGAGCATCCCGCTGCAGCAAGCGTCCCAGCACCCGGATCTCGCCTGCGTCGGGACGCATGAGGCCGGCCAGCAATCGCAACAGGGTGGTTTTCCCCGCCCCGTTGGGCCCGGCAATAGCGAGGGCCTCTCCCGGGCAGAGTCGCACGCCGACGTCGTGCAGCACCCGGACCCGCCCAAACGAGCGGCGCAATCCCGTGGCCTCGATTAGTGCTGGGTCGCCGTCAGGTGACGGCATCGATGCGGGCGCCGAGCTCGTCGAGGCGGAAGGGTTTGACGATATAACCTGAGTGGGGGAGATCGAGCACCTTGAGCTGAGGTTCGATGCTCATGTAGGCGGTGGTGATGATGACCGGCAGTTCGGGCTGGGTGAGTCGGATCCGCCGGAGCAGCTCCACGCCGTCGGTGTCGGGAAGCCGCATATCCAGCACCGCGACATCCGGCTTGTGCATCTCGAGCTGTTCCAGGGCCTCCGCGCCGGTCGACGCGAATACCAGATCGTATCGGGGGTGGAACGCTCGTTCGTAACTGAGTCGGAGCGCGGGCTCGTCCTCCACGATCAGGACACGCCGGCGGCGCTGCGCGTGGGTCATGCCGCATACCCCGCAGACCGATGCCGGGGGCATCGGGAGAAGACAAAATCAAGGTCAGCGGGGGTACACTAATCGGTTCCGGGAGAGTCGTCCATCCCACGCTCGCGCGCCGGCGGACGGCGCGCGAGCTCAGGCGTAGGCGGATTCGATCTGAAAGAGGTCGGACAGCTTGGTGAGCACGAGGAGAAACCTGATCTCCTCGTTGGGATTGCGCAGGATGACCACCTGCCGGCGCTCCGCCGCGCGACGCTGAATCAGCATCAGGGCGCCGAGCCCCGCGGAGTCCACGATCCGGGTATGGGTGAGGTCGACGATCAGCCGACCGGTCCCCTCCGGCATTTCCTCGAGCAATTGGGTTGCCGCTTTGCGGATCTCGACACGAGTGTCGAGGCCGAGCGACTCGGGCGCGGTCAGGCCGCGTTCTACGTCCTGCGGGGATCTCATCCATCCTCCTTCGGCACCGAGCTATCTCACCATCCCCACAGCGGGTGAGACCTCTAGTTTTGCGGCCCCGGATCACTCCGGGTGTGCTCTTATCGGGCGGATCGACGCCTCGCCGCAGATGACGTGCGGCTGCGCCAAGAGAAAAGGCGAGTCTGGTGCCAGGGCCGGCAACACGATGAGATCACGCTACTTACACCGGCCCAGATCCCCGGCAGTGCGAGCGGTTGCGTCGCACTCCGCGAGATTCTACTGCAAAGGACGGGGTATGGTAAGACTGGCAGGAGGACTAAAACTGAATCTGCGCTCCCAACTCCACTACGCGATTGGGCGGTAGACCGAAGAAGGCGGTGGCCGGGAGGGCGTTCCGCGTCATGAGGATGAACAGCTTCTTTCGCCAGAGCGACATCTTCCCGAACCCGTCGCTGGCCGCGGCACGAGCGCCCCGGCCCCGTTGGGTGGCGATGAGGGTCTCCCGGCCGAGATAGAAGCTGGTTTCGGTAGCCTTGATCGCGACCGGTTTGCCGTTTCCGCTCGCCTGACCCAACTGGTGCAGCACGGCCGGAATGTCGGGACTCTCGATGAAGCCGTAGTGGGCGATGACCTGGAAGAACCCTTCGCCCAGCTCGCGGCACTCCACTCGATCCTCCAAATCCACCTGAGGGATCTCCTCGGTCACTACCGACATCAGCATCACCTTCTCGTGTAGCATCTTGTTGTGCTTGAGATGATGGAGGAGCACCGGCGGTGCCCCGCTGGGGTCCGAGGTGAGAAAGACGGCGGTTCCCGGCACCCGCGGAGGCCGCCGCCGGGCCACGTCGGCCAGAAATAATTCCATCGGCAAGGTGTTCTCCCGGACAATCGCAGCCAGCCGGGCACGGCCCCGGCTCCACGTGGTCATCAGGACGTAGATCCCCAATGCCACGGCGAGGGGGAACCATCCTCCGGCCTCGATCTTGACCAGATTGGCGCTGAAGAACGCCAGGTCCACCACCAGGAACAGCGTAGTCAGCGCCCGGACCCGCCACTTCGGCCAGTGCCAGACGTCACACGCCACGGTATGAAACAGGAGGCTGGTGATGATCATGGTCCCGGTGACCGCGATGCCGTACGCCGCCCCGAGATTGGTCGAGCTCTGGAATCCGGCCACCAGCGCCAGGCAGCCGATGAACAGGGCGTGATTCACTTCCGGGATGTAGATCTGACCGATCTCCGCCACCGAGGTATGGATGATGGTCACCCGGGGACTGTAGCCCAGCTGCACCGCTTGTCGAGTTAGTGAGAAGGCGCCGGAGATGAGTGCTTGAGAGGCGACGACAGCCGCCGCGGTGGCGATGGCCACCATGGGATACAGGCCCCACTCCGGCACCAGTGAAAAGAAGGGATTGACTCTCGCCTCCGGCCGGACCAGCAAGAGCGCCGACTGTCCGAAATAGTTGAGCAGCAGGCAGGGCAGGACCACCGCAAACCACGCCAGCCGAATGGGTCGCTTTCCGAAGTGTCCCATGTCGGCGTACAGTGCCTCCGCGCCGGTGATGACCAGGACCACCGATGCGAGAATCAGGAACCCCTGCATCCCGTCGCGAATGAATAAGTCCACCGCATACCAGGGGTTGACCGCCTTGAGGACCTCCGGAGCCATCCGGATACCGCGCACGCCGAGCAAGGCAATCGAGATGAACCAGATCAACATCACCGGTCCGAACATCCGACCGATGTGCGTGGTGCCCCGTTTCTGGACCGCGAAGAGGCCCACGATGATCAACGCAGCCACCGGCCAGACCCAGCTCTTGAGGGCCGGCGCTGCGACACTCAGCCCCTCCACCGCACCCAATACCGAGATGGCTGGAGTGATCACACCATCACCGTAGAGCAAGGCCGCCCCGAAGAGCCCGATGGCGATCAATGCCATTCGGCTGCCCTTGGGACGACTCTTCGGACTCACCAGGGCGAGCAGGGCGAGAATCCCTCCCTCGCCGCGGTTGTCAGCCTGGAGCACGAAGATGATGTACTTGAACGACACGATGAAGTTCAGCGACCAGAATACCAGGGAGAGAACGCCGATGACGTTCTCCCTGGTGGGCTCGATGCTGTAGAGACCGGCGGGGCTGAAACACTGCTGCAGCGCGTACAGCGGACTGGTCCCGATGTCTCCATACACCACGCCCAGCGCACTGAACGCCAGGGCAATAAGAGCCTTGCCTCTTGGCGGGGCCTTACTCTGAAGCGACAATCAGCCTGCCTCGACCAGTGATGGTGTAGCCGGCGTGCTCGCCCGCCGGGCAAGCAGCGCCAGGACAAAGACACCGGTGATGATGACCGCCGACCCGACGCACCAACGGCAAATCGCGTGGATGACGAAGAGCTCGAGATAGGTGAGATACAGGCTGAAGAGCACTCCGACGCCGGAGAGCCAGGCCAGGAGGTTCGTGGGCCATCGCCGCTCCGACAGGCCCGGCTGGAGCGATGCCAAGCTCAGCAGCACCAACCCGGCGTAGCCGACCACGCCGATCAGCGCCACCTCGACGCCGGCGAAGCGGCTCCAGACACTGGCCTGCACCGTCTCGCACTCGCCGGTGCCACAGGCCAGGCTGCCGATGCGTCCGATCTTATAGAGGTAGAGGTAGGCGGAAATGAAGAGCCCGACCAGGCTCAGCAATGCCGCGCCCATACGATAGATCATTGGGTGCCGCGAGGCGCCAGCGAGTCCACCAGTCGAGTGATTGCGTCGGAGTCGAAGCGGCCCTTGTACAACCGGTCGCCCACCAACAGCGTCGGGGTAGAGCTTACGCCGAGCCGGGTTCCTTCGTCATAGCTCGCCTGAATCCGTCCGGCAAATTTACCGGATTTCATGCACTGGTCGTATCGGCCGAGATCCAGTCCGCTAGCCCGGGCGTAGTCGCGGAACCGATCTTCGGCGTCCCCGCTCGCCCATTCCGCCTGCCCCTCGTAGATCCGCTGGTGTTGTTCCCAGAATTTGCCCTGCTCGTCGGCGCAGGCGGCGGAATGCGCCGCCAGACGGGCGAACTGATGCTGTTGGAGGGGGAAATCCCGATAGCGCCAGCGGAGCTTTCCGGTGCGGATCAGACGCTCTTCGATGGTCGGCATCTGGAGTGTCGCGAAGGTCTGGCAGAAGGGGCACTGATAGTCGGCGAACTCGGTGATTTCCACCTTGGCGCTATCGGAACCCTTGATGTAGCCGCGGAAGCCTGCGGTGTCCGAAGCCTGAACGGTTACGTTGGCCGGGATACTGACTTGAGATGGTCTGGAGAGCAGATAACCGAGGACCCCGATGCCGATGACGGCCACAGCCGCCAGGACTACATAGAACCGCTTCACTCCGACGGGCGCCGCCGCCATGGCTCGTCTTCCTCCGGCTCATCCGGGAAAAGGGAATCCTGCCGCTGGGCTTCATCCACGATCCGGCGGCTGTCCGCCACTTCGGGAGTATCGTACGTGCTGCGCACCTCGTAATGGAACAGCTCGCTGCGCGCGTCGCCCATCATCCGGAGCAGCTCGGGCGCTCCCCGGAGCAGCTGACCGGCCCGATCCAGCTCGTGGATCCGGTCCGCCAGGGCGCGAAGCAGCGCCGCCAGCCGCTCGGCCCGCCCCTCGTCGTACACTTCGTCATGCTCTGCCATGTGCACCTCGAGGACGCACTCGCCGCCCTCGGTCAAGTTCGGGGGTTTGCGGCCGATAAAGATAATCGATTGGCTATCGGGTATTGGCTATCGGCTATCGGCTATCGGCTATCGGCTGCGAGTTACCAGCCCATCGTTAACCCGTAGTCGTCATGGCGGATAGCCGATAGCCGATAGCCGATAGCCTCCCTTTTGCACCAAAAGGTGCAAAGAGTTTATATTCCCTCTGTGCCCAATCCCCAAAGAAGGAAGGTCAATGAATAAGAAGAAGAACCGAAGTGACCTCTCGGTGTCCTTTGCCCAGGCCCGCGACGAGCTGTTCAGTCACATTCTCCGCTGTGGAGTGATCGACGCGCTGCCGGAGCACCAGAAAGACTGGTTCGACGACACCATGCTGTATCTCGTCGACCGCTACGAGGACCTGACCGAGGAAGAGTTGAGCCAGCTTCGGGTGCTGGGCGAGCGCTTCAGCAAGCCAGTTCAGCGTAAGGCCGAGGTCACAACGGGCGCAGTCTGATTCAGTCTGACGCTCCGCCGTCATGAGGATCGCCCCGGGGTCAATCGACGCCCCGGGGCGTTTGTCATTCCTGAAGCACCCAACCGGCGGGAAACCATCGCCATCGCATTCCGGCGGCCGCGCGCGCACCCCCACCGATCCCCGCCTCCAGGAACCAGCCCGAGCCTGCCCCGGGGCGGCTCTCCAAGCCGATGGTTGCCACGACATAGCCTCGCTCCACCGGTCCCCCAACCGCGGCGACGCCTCCGGCGGCGTAGACGCCGAGCCCGGTCCGTTTGGTCGGATTGAGAAGAAAGTGGATCAGCAGCTCGCCCCGCCACGCGGCCTCGTCCCCGGATAACCCGGCCGAGGCGGCAGCCGATAGCCGGGTCCGGAGCGAGGTGCGTACCGCCCCATACAATCCGGCAGCTCCCAGAGCGGGGTCCGACGCGGTGGCGGTGAGCTGAACTCCGAGTTCCCTCACCTGCTGGGCGGCGAGCGGCGGCGCGGCGGCGAGCGCCGCCACCGCCAGCCCGCTACCCCAGCGTGAAGCCATGCGTGATCCGGATATCCGATGCGAGGGAGTGGACTACGGAGCAGTACTTCTGGAGGGATAGGTCGATGGCCCGCCCGGCCTTGGACTCGTCCAGCCCCTCGCCGGCGATGTGGTATTGAAAGTGAATCGATAGGTAGCGGTTGGGCTGTTCTTCCCGCCGAAGTCCGGATGCCTCGATCCTCAGCTCCCGGAGACCGACTCGCATCTTTTCCAGGATGAATGCTACGTCGGAGCCGGTACACGCGGCGGCCGCGAGCAGCAGCTGAAGCATCGGACCGGGGGCGGCGGCGTTGTCACCATCGACGACGACGTCTGGACCCTCGGGGGGTCCGCCCCGAAAGACCAGATCCCTCTCCCAGTTGAGAGTGATCCGCTTGGTCTCGCCGGTCATCGCGGATCCTCGCGGCCCAACGTCCGCTCGGTGCGCGGTGCCACCCGGTAGTAATCCCAGATGGCGTAGAGCGCGATCCCGGCGGTGGCCCAGGCCATTGGCCGCAACAAGGAGGAATCGGTCAGGAACGCCACCAGGGTCAGGACCTGGGCTACCGTGACCGCTTTCCCTCCGAGCCGGGCCGGAATCGCCCGTGGACGATGAGAGGCGAAAGTGAGGACGAAAGCCACCGCCGCCACGATGTCCCGCAGCAACACGCCTACGATCTCGTACATCGCCAGCTGTCCGCTGAAGGCCACAACGCCGAACGCCGACGCCATGAACAGCTTATCGGCCACCGGATCAATGACGCTGCCGAAAGCCGAGCTCCCGAATCGCCGGGCAAGCTGGCCGTCCAAGAGGTCGGTCGCCGCCGCCGCCGCGAGGATGACCAGGCGCCATGAGTTGGAAGCCAGGGGAAAAGCCACCGCCAGCGGGATGCGCAGGGCGCTCAGCAGGTCGGCAACGGTCCACCCCGGGCGGCCTTGATCCCCCCTCCGGCGAGGACTAGTTTCGGTCACCTTTCTCCTTTCGCTGGATCCGCCGGCGGCCGGGATCCGCCGGGACCTGGCGTGGAAGATACTCGTCGCCATGTCCCTCCGCTGATGATCCTCGATACCGCTATCATCCCCTGCGGTGGACTCGGTACCCGGCTCCATCCCATCACCCGCTGGCTGCCCAAAGAGGTGCTACCCGTCGCCCTGCGACCCCTGCTCTACTGGGCCCTGGATGAAGCCGCCGATGCCGGCCTGATGCGCGCGATCGTCGTCACCAATCCCCACAAGCCTATCCTGGAGACGGTGGCCAGGACCTATCCCGGACCCTTGGAGCTGGAGTTCGTACCCCAGGACCATCCCCGCGGCCTGGGCGACGCGATGCTCCGGGCGCGCGATCAGTTGGCCGGGTCGCCCTTCTTAGCCCTACTCCCCGACAACCTCTTCTCCGGCCAGAATCCGTCCGCCGCCGTACTCGCCGCCTTCCGGACGACCGGGTTGACCACGGTCCTGCTGGCCGAAGTCACCGCGAACCAAGCCAAGTCCAAGGGGGCAACCGGGAGAGCGGCGGTTCAGAAGGGAAGCGATGGCTTCTTGCGAGTGACCGAGGTAGCCGACAAAGGAACGGGCAGGTTCAGTCCGGCCATGGATGGCAGCACCATGACCCCGATCGGGCGGGTGGCGTTTCCGGGGGAGGTCTTGGAGGAGTTCGAGGAGGTGGGGCGAACCCTACCGCCGGGAACCGAGCTGGACGATGTGCCGGTGCTTCAGCGTCTGGCAGCGCGAGGGGCGCTCGCGGGTGTCATCAATCCGGCGCGCTTTTACGATGTGGGCGTCCCCGAAGGTTATCGCGAGGCCGTCGCCGCCTTCGGGCCTCGGGCCTAGCCTCGTCGCCACTCCTATGCCGCCGCAATTCAACCACCAGTGGCTCGAGCTGTCCGACCTCGTCTCCGAGCGACTGGCCGATGCGAACGGCCTCGCGGCCGTGATCGTCGCCGCGGCCGGAGCGATCGGTCTCCTGGCACTCGGCCCACCGCTGGTGCGTCAGAGTCCCGCCGGGATCGCCATCTGCATGCTCTGCCGGGACGGGCACATCGTACTGCATGCCTGGCCGGCGGAAGGGGTCTGCGTCATCGATATCCTGGCGCGGGGACCCGCCGAGGTGGGCAAGGGCATCGATGTCATCGCCCGGCGCCTCAGACCGGTTGAGGCATGAGCTTCCCGCCGCCGCGCACGATCCCCTCGGCCCGACGCAAGCCGTCCAGCGACGTCGCCGCTACCCGCTGAACATCGGCCGCGCTGACCGCACGGTATTGCGCGGCCGGGTCTTCCAGTTCTTCCAGACCGGTGCCCGCGATCCAGGCGTCGAGGATCTCAGCCGCAACCGAGCCGCCGTGCTGACGGCTCACTTCCGCCTGGCCGGCGAGGTAATTCACCGCCTGGTGGAGCTCGGAGTCGCTCACCGGCTCCCGGGCAAAGCGGCTCAGCTCCGCCAACATGGCTTCTCGGGCCTCGTCCTCCCGCTCGGGTGAGGTGGCGATGTAGGTGAGCAGGGCTCCGGCCCGTGCCTTCTGCCAGGCCGATGCGACCACGGTGTAGGCCAGCGAGCGACGGTCCCGCAGGGCCTCGAACAGCCGGCCCCCCAGCCCACTCGCGACCGCGGCCCACACCTGCGCAGCCACCCGGTCGGGGTGGCGCCGGGCGGGCCCGGGAAACACCATTGCAAACGCCGCCTGGGCCTTGTCTCGGGTGACGACCCGCATCGTTTCTCGCCCATCACCGCCGAGCGCCCAGTCCAGCGGGCTCGGCTCACCGGATTGGGGGAAAGCTCCCCGATGGCCGAAGACTCCGGCCAATACCGCGGATGCGCGCTCGGGCTCGATATCGCCCACAGCGACGACAGCCGGCCGGGAGCCCAGCAGCGCGGTAGTATGCCATGCTCGAACGTCGGCTGGGCTGACGGCGGGCAGGGAATCGGGCAGGCCGCCGATGGGGAGGCCGTAACCTTCGTCGCCAAACGCGGCGGCGAGAGCGAGCATGAAGGGGTAGCGGAACATGTCGTCGGCCGCTTGCTCCGCCTCCGCGATCAGCAATCCCCGCTCGGTAGCCACTTCCGAGTCCAGGTAACGCGGGGAGGTGAACACCAGGTCGAGGAGTGCGGCCGCGTCGGCCAGCCGGTCCTTCAGGACCGAGGCGCCGAAGCCCAGCCAATCGGTGGCCGCAATGGCGCTGACGCTGCCGCCCAGCCGCTCGAAGGCAAAGGCCAGCGCGGCCGGGTCGAGATCGCCTGCGCCGCGCACGGCGGCGCGTACGGTCAACGCACCCAATCCCGCCTGCGCCGGCGGATCGAACACCGGCTTGGGGACGTAGATCCCGAGATGCACCAGCGGCACGCCCGGCTTGGGCCGCACCAACAGGTCGATCCCGGGCAACCGGGTGAGCAGCACTCCCGACTGCAGCAGACCCGGAGCGGACACCGGTGATCGAGCCAGTGGCGCAGCGGCCGGTTCCGCACGGGTGGGAGCCGTGAGCCGGGTGACCGCGAACGCACGGCCCAACCCATCGGTGGTGAGTTCGCTGCCCTCGCCCTGGGGGAGGTAGGCGACTCCAGAGACCGAGGAGGGGTCCAGGTAGCGCTCGGCTACCTGGCGCACGTCGCCCGCCTGGACCAAGCCCAGGGCGTGATACTCGCGGTCGAGCAGCGAGAAGTGCTCCAACGCTTCGGCGGCGGCGAGCGCGCTGGCTCGTCCTTCCATCGATTCCAGGCGACGAGCCCAGCGCGAGCGGATCATCGTCAGCGCCCGCTCCAGCTCCTCGGGCGACGGCCCCTGGAGTGACAGTCGAGCCACCGACTCCGCCACGCCGTCCACCGCTGCCATCAGATTTTCCGGCGGCAGCTCGGCCGTGATGCTGAAGACCCCCAGCTCGGTCGGCGCGTAGTTGTGGGCCGAGACCCAGGTGGCGGTGCCCGGTTCCCGGAGGGTCCGGTAGAGCCAGCTGCCGCGCCCCGATCCCAGGATCGTGGCCGCGAGGTCCAGCGCGGAGGCATCGGGGTGCAGCGGTGGGACCGTCCGCCACCCCAGCGCCAACTCGCCCTGGCTGACGTCGCCGCGCAACGTCCGGGCTCGCACCACGCGATGGGGCGGCTCTTCGGGCGAGCGATCGTCCGCCCCCGGGGCGGGCGGCCAGGAATCGTATGCCCGCCGGGCCAGGGCAAGCGCCTGTTCGGGATCGACGGCGCCGACGATCCCAACGATGGTGCGCTCCGGCACGTACCGCGAGCGGTAGTAGCTCCACAGGTCGTCCCGGGTGAACCGGGCCAGGTCTTCCTCGCGTCCGATGCGCCAGCGCCGGATTCGGTGCCGATCGAACATCACCTCGTGCAACGTCTCGTAGGCCACCGCGGAGGCGGTGTCGAGCTTGCGCTTGGCTTCCTGAATGATGACCCCGAGCTCACGGGCCAGCTCATCCGCGTCGATCTGCGAATTGCGCAGGGCATCCGACTGGATGTCGAGCGCGGTGGACAAGCCCGATGCGGGCAGCACCGTGAAGTACGTCGTGTGATCGTAGCTGGTGCTGGCATTGAGGTAGCCGCCGACGCTCTTGGTCTCCCGAGCGATCGCGCCGACGCCGCGGCGCGGAGTGCCCTTGAAGAACATGTGCTCCAGCACATGGGAGATCCCCACCCAGCGGTCGGGCTCATCGAAAAACCCGGCCCGCACGTGGGTCACCACGGCGACGACCGGCGCTGAAAAATCGGGTTGTATCAGGAGGGTGAGACCGTTTCCCAACACTTCCCGGTGGACCCGGGAGGTCCACCGTTCTTCATCCTTCACATCAAGATCCTTACCACGCCCGCTTCCGCACTGCCGCGAATAAAGGCCTCCGCGTCGGTGGTAGGAATCACGATGCCGGTTTCGGCCTGGCCCCGCCGCGCCAGACTCGCCATGAAGTCGGACAGCGAGCCGTGGGCCCACTCCCGGTCGGCGGCCTTCATCTGAAGCAGAATTTCTTCCCAGCTTCCCCGGATCGTATTGCCCGACAGGGTCACCACCAGATGCGGCTCTCCCTGGCCCGGCCGCCGCTGCATCGCGTGCAGCTCGCTCAACAGGGTGCCGAACAACTCCAGCTGGTTGGGATCGCGAACCGAGCCGTCGCCCTGTTGGGCTTCGACTTCCGCGAGCAACATGTCGATGGGGTCCGGCTCCCCGGTCACCTCGCCCAGACGGATGAGCCAGGGGGTCAGTTCCGGATCGCCGTCGGGCAGACGGTAGATCGACTTCTTGAGCTCGATGTGCCGCCAGATGCCCAACTCGTCGTAATGATCCTCCGGCTGGGTGCGCTCCAGATGGTGCAGCGCCGCCTCGGTCTCGCCCCGGTCGTAGAGCAGATTCGCCAGGTAGATCCTGGCCTCACTGTAGCTGGCATCGATCTCCAGCGCGCGCCGCAGCCAGTAGAGCGCACCCGCGTCGTTGCCCAGCCGGTGGGCGGCATACCCCAGGCACGCCGCCGCATCGGGCGACTCGGGATGCGCCCCCGCCGCCAAATCGAAGAAGCGATGCGCCGGTGCGATCAACCCCTCGCGGAACAGCGCCCGGCCCACTTGCAGCATCAGCTCATGATCGTCCTGAAAGCCGAGCTGGAGGATCCGCTCGAAGGCCCGCAGCGCGGCAGTCCGGTCGCCCAGCTTGAGCAACACCTCGCCCAGCCCGGCCAGCCCGTCCTCGTGATCGGGGTCCAGCGCCAAGGCCTGCTCGAAGCTCCGCCTGGCCCAGGCGAATTCCTCCCGGGCCAGATGGGCATAGGCTCTTCCGATGTGCAGTTCGACCGAATTGGGGTAGAGCGCGATGCCTTCCTTGAGGACGATCAGGGCTTCATCGTAGCGGCCTTCGTTGTAGAGGTGATGGGCTTGTTCGTCGAAGTCGTCGGAGCTGAGGAATGCTTCCGACATCAGTTAGCCTCTGGCGGGTAGGTTAATGCAAACTAGAAACTTCCGTGAAGTCGAGCAAGAGAACCATCAGGACCGGTTCGCCGCTCGCCTTGCGGCCCTCGGCTTTGGGTTTCCATATTGTCGAAGTACCCAGCAACCAGCCACCAGAGTGCCGGGATGACCGAAGCGGTCGATGCCGGAATCTTCGAGGCGTGGCTCGCCTCTACCGACGACGGGGCGATTGCCATCGACGCTTCCGGCCGGGTCCTGCTGCACAACCCCGCCGCCAGCCGAGTCACCGGGCTGGCTCCCAACGACGCCAGACAACGCCAGTGGCGCGACGTGATCCAATTGGATCCGGCTGTCGCCGACATGGTATGGGAGGTCCGAGAGCGCCGCCGTCCCCTGCGGGCGACGATCGACATCCTGTGCGCCCAGGGCAATCTCCGTTCGGCCGAGATCGGAGTACACCCGTGGACCAGCGCCGCGGGAGAAACCGGGCTGCTGCTGGTGGTGCGGGACCTGAGCATCCTCTGCCGCCACCGAACCGGACCCGGGGGGCGACCCGGATACGGCAACCTGGTCGGGGCCGATCCGGCGATGGAAGCCCTGTACGATCTGATCGAGGCCGTGGGGCCGAGCGACGCGACGGTGATCATCGAGGGTGAGCCGGGCGTCGGGAAGGAGCTGGTTGCTCAGCTGGTCCACGCCCGGAGCCAACGCGCCGAGCGTCCGCTGATCGCGGTGGATTGCAGCGCGGTGGCCCCGGCCGCCTTGGAGATCGAGCTGTTCGGCTCGCACCGAATCATCGGACGGGTCGAGCTGGCTCACTCTGGCACCCTCTTTCTCGATCGGATCAGCGAAGTCCCGCTTCCGATACAGACTCGGTTGCTTCGAGTCTTGGAAAGCGGCGAGACCGAGCGCGCGGGGGACGCGACTCCGCGACCGGTCGACGTACGGATGATCGCGGCCTCCAGCCGTCCCCTGGAGCAGGAGGTAGCGGAGGGTCGTTTCCGAGCCGACCTCTACCGACGACTCAAGGTGGTGCGGCTTCGGGTGCCGCCGCTCCGGGAGCGGCGAGGGGATGTTCCGTTGCTGGCCGAGCACGTACTCACCCGCTTCGGATCGGGCGAGGCCCGCTTCAGTCCCGAGGCGATCGCTGTGCTCCAGGCCTACGATTGGCCGGGGAACGTGCGGCAGCTCGAGAGTGCGGTGCGTCATGCCATGGCGGGCCGGCCGATCGGCAAAGGAATCGGAGCCGATGGGACCGGATCTGCTCCCCGCGGATGTGCGTAATGAAGCCCGCCTGCCGGTTCCTCTGCTCTCCTCCTTCCGAACCTCCGCCGGCGAGGATCGCCGCTCGCTCATGCTGCGGGCGCTCTCGTCTCACGGGGGAAATCGGACTGCAGCTGCACGGGCCCTTGGCATCGGACGGGCCACTTTCTACCGCTGGTGGCGCGAGGTTGGTCTCGGCGCCTGATTCGGGGTTGACAGAACTCCCCTCCCGGTGACAAATCCCAAGTCCGTCGCGGGGCCACTTGGTGCCTGTCGAGGCCCCGGCACCGTCGTCATAGTCACAACTCACAAGAAAATTGATGGAGGTTCCTTTGCGGCGCTTATCTCCTCTCGGGACAGCGCTCGTGGCGCTCGCGCTTGCCGCCTGCACCGACAGCCAGGACCCGGAAACGTCCAGTTTACCACTGGAAGCCGACCCGCACGGGGGTCTTCCGACCCTGACTTCGGCCAAGGTGGTCACCGCCGCTGTCAAACCCGCTCCAGGGCCAGGCCAGTTCACCATCACCCTTCGCTTCGTCAACGTTCCTACACCACTCCAGCAATCCAGATTCGAGGAAGCCAAGGCCAAGTGGGAGAGCATTATCATCGGTGACGTCCCCGATGTCACCGGCGTCATCCCGGCGAGAGCCTGTGGCGGTTTCTTCAAAACGCCGACCTTCAACGGCACCATTGACGACATTCTCATCGACGTCCTTCTGCAGCCGATCGACGGGCCGGGCGCAGTGTTGGGCGCAGCCAACACCTGCCTTGTGCGGGAGGAGGATTTCCTCAGCCTGTACGGGTTCATGTTCTTCGACACCGCTGATCTCGACCGCCTGGAGCAACTAGGGTTCTTCGACGAAGTAGTGGTCCACGAGATGGGACACGTGCTCGGTTTCGGAACACTCTGGGATGGGTTCGGGCGGGATCTGCTCCAAGGGGCCGCACCTGATCCGCGCTTCGTTGGTCCACTGGCCATTGCGGCCTACGCCGATCTCGGGGGACAGGGCACCGTTCCGGTTGAAGGAGATCAGGGTGGGGCTGGGACCCTATTCAGCCATTGGGACGAGGCCACCTTCTTCAACGAGCTGATGACCGGCTTCCTCAACTCCTCCGCCAATGCCAACATACTCAGCGATCTCAGCGTGGCCGCAATGGGAGACTTGGGGTATGTCGTAAACCTGGAAGCCGGCGACCGCTATCGGCTGCCCAACACTCAGGGACCTTCCATTACTTCTGGTTCTGGACTAGCCGCGATCCAGCAGCCAGGGCTTGATCTCGCGGCCGGCGAACGCCTGTACAAACCGGTGGCCGTGGTGCGTTGACCACTGCGGTAGGAGCTGCCGAATGGGGGGCGGACGAGCATCGTCCGCCCCGCCTGTTTTCGGGTATGTTTGATCTGTGACCTTCCAGCGCAAACTTCTCCTCGGATTCCTGCTCATGGTTCTCCCCGTCCTGCTGGTCGGGGCGGAGGCGATCCGCAGCAACCTTCTGGAGCGTCGCGCGCTCGCCGCGTTGGGCCAAAGCATGGCCCGAACCCGGACCTATGCCGAGCTGGAAACCGCCATGTTCGACCAAAGCGAGGTCGTCTGGCGGTATCTCAGCGGACTCGACCCCGCCGCGCGCAAGGAATTCCAGCTCACCGGCGAAGTGGTGGACTACTGGCAGGAGCGCTGGCGCGCCGAACTCCGGCCGGGCGAGACCGAGTTGGCCGACGGGGTGGCCGGGATCCAGCGGGAGATCCGTCTGGTTGGAGACAGCGTCTTTGCGCTCTACGACGCGGGCAAGCGGGAGGAGGCCTACCGCACCGCTCAACGGGAGCTCAAGGGGCGGCTGCTTCCCGCGCTTACCCAGCTCAACCGAGAGATCTATCGGCGGGCCCGGGAGTCCAGCGTCCGGGGTGCCTACGCCCGGCTCCAGGAGATTCTCGCCGATGAGGGACGAACTCTCCTCATCATCATTCTATTGGCGTTGGGGGCGGGGCTGCTCGCGTCCTGGCTCATCTCGCGGGGGCTGTCGCGGCCGATTCGAGACCTGACTCAGGCAATGGCCGTGGTGGGAGCAGGCCGTCTGGACCATCCAATCACTCCGAGCTCGCGAGACGAAATCGGAGAGCTTGCCCGCTCCTTTGCCGGCATGACCGACAATCTCCGGCGCAACAGCGCGCAACTGGAGCGCACCCAGGCGCAGCTGGTGCAATCCGAGAAGCTCGCTTCTATCGGTGAAATGGCCGCTGCGGTGGCCCACGGGCTCCGCAACCCGCTGGCGTCACTGCGGGCTGCCGCCCAACTGGTGCGCCGCCATCCGGAGTCCCCCTCCTCGCGCGAGCACCTGGACGCCATCATCGAAGAGGTCGATCGCCTGGACCGCCGGATCAGCCACCTGCTCAGCTTCAGCCGCCCGGCTCCCTACCATCCGATGCCGGAGAACGTCGCTCGGCTGGTCGAGGGACTGCTGCCCGCCTTTCAGGGACCACTGAAAGACCAAGGCATCGAGCTGCAATTGGACCTCTCCAAGACCCTGCCGGAGGTTCGAGTCGATCCGATGCAGCTGGAGCAGGCTTTGGTCGAGCTGGTCTCCAACGCCTTGGACGCCATGCCCAACGGTGGCCGGCTCCAGATCGGCGCGCACGCCTTCAACGGCGGACCGTCCGAGCCTGAAGTCGCCATCGAGGTGAGCGACACCGGCGGTGGCATCCCAGCGGCGACGCTCCCTTCCGTGTGCGAGCCCTTCTTCACCACCCGGCAGGAAGGCACCGGACTGGGTCTGGCCATCGCAAAGCGGTACGTGGAGCAGAACGGAGGTCGCCTGGAGATCGAGAGCCGGGAGGGTGCTGGGACGACGGTACGGGTGCGACTTCCCGCCGGGAGCGAGGGTTGAGCGGAACGATCTTGATCGTGGACGACGAGCGCACCTTGGCCCGGGCGGTCAAGGCCTACCTGGCCGAGTACGGCTACGAGGCCGAGGTGGCCGCCGACGCGGAGCAGGCCGTGGGCCTGCTGGAGACGCTGCGCCCCGACGTGGTGTTCTCCGACCTTCGGCTGCCGGGCATGAGCGGAATCGATCTCCTGCGCCGAATCCGGGAATTCGATCCCTCGATCCCGGTGATCATCATGACGGCGTACGGGACGATCGAGGGTGCCGTGGAAGCGGTCAAGCTTGGCGCCTTCGACTATCTCAAGAAGCCGGTCGATCTGGAAGAGCTGAAGCTGCTGGCCGACCGGGCTCGGGAAACCTCACAGCTCAAGCAGGAGCTCTCGTACTACCGGCGCCGGGAAGCCCGCGAAGTCCCTTTCGGCGGAATCCTCGGTGATTCCCCCGCGATTCGGGCGGTGCTGGAGCAGGCCCGGCAGATCGCTGCTCTGGAAGAAACTCCTCCGGTTCTCATTACCGGCGAAACCGGCACCGGTAAGGGCTTGGTGGCCCGGACCATCCACGCTTCCAGCCGGCGCTCCGCTCGGCCCTTTATCGAAGTGAACTGCACCGCGATTCCGGGTACCCTGATGGAGGCTGAACTGTTCGGCCACGAGCGCGGCGCCTTTACCGATGCGAAGGAGTCCAAGATGGGACTCTTCGAGGCAGCGGAAGGCGGGTTTCTCTTCCTCGACGAAGTTGGCGACGTCGAGCTGTCGCTTCAGGGCAAGCTTCTCAGGGCGGTCGAGGATCGTACGGTCCGGCGGGTCGGCGGCATTCGGGATCGCCGGATCGATGTGCGGATTCTCGCGGCAACCAACCGAGACCTGGAGCGCGAGGCGAAGCGGGAACGCTTCCGGAATGATCTCTATTTCCGGCTTGCGGTGATCATCCTGCGGCTGCCGCCGCTGCGCGAGCGGGGCGAGGACATCGTCACCCTGGCCCAACACTTCCTCACCCGCTTCACCGCCAAGTACGGGAAGGATGTCCGGCAGATCGGCCCCCGCGCCGGCGAGTTGCTCCAGTCATACCCCTGGCCGGGCAATGTTCGCGAGCTCAGTCACGTCATCGAACGCGCAGTGCTGTGGAGCAGCGGGCCGACCCTGGATGCGGAGCATCTGTCCCTGGAGATCCCACAGGGAGCCGCCGCGATGGAGGATCCGCCGCCGCCCCAATCGGTTGCCGAGCGCGGCTCGACTGATGGCTCCGCGGGCTTCCCGCCCCCCGGCGTCGACTTGGAGCGCTGGGAACGCGCCATGATCGAGCAGGCCCTGCGCGACTCCGATGGCAACCAGACCAAGGCAGCCCAGCGCCTCGGCATCAGTCGGGACACCCTGAGGTATAGGCTGAAGAAGTTCGGCCTCCAGGGATAGGGTGATATCACCCAACTGGGTGAAATGACCCTTGAGTATCGAGCCGGTGAGCTCGACACTGCACAGCCGTAACCGACAACAAGTCAACCACTTCCATCGCCGATACGCGATTGTCTCATGCCCGGCACGGCGTCTGCATAGAGACGGGTGTCGTCGGGTTTCATTAGGCCCGGCTGGGTGACACCACCCAATCGTTCCGGGCCATCCCGGCCAACTCATTCACCCTGATGGAGGTGCTCATGAACTGGAGCAAGCCGGAAGCTGAGATCGTGGCCGTCACCATGGAAGTGACCGCCTACGTTGCGACGCTCTAAAGAGCAGCTCTGAAAACCGAAGGGGCTCGCGCAAGCGAGCCCCTTACTTTTTTCGGGTGCGAGTCATTCTCCTAGGTACCGCGGCGGGAGGAGGATTCCCGCAGTGGAACTGTTGGTGCCCCTCCTGCCGGGTTGCCCGCGCCGACCCGCGGCGGGCTGTGCCCCGGAGCCAGTCATCGGTTGCGGTGAGCCCCGGCGGAGACCGCTGGTTCCTGCTCAACGCCTCCCCGGATGTGCACGCGCAGCTGGCGCGACTCCCGGTGAAGGCGGCGAGTTCGATGCGCCATGTCCCGGTCGAGGGGGTTTTGCTTACCGACGCGGAACTGGATCACACCCTGGGAATCGCACTCCTGCGGGAAGCCCGGCAGTTGCAGCTCTGCGCTACCGAGGCGGTTCGCCGGGTGTTGGAGGATGATTCGCGGATCTTGCCGACGACTCGGGCGTTCGCGACGGTACAGGTCTCCGAGCTCGCGCTCGATCGATGGCTACCGCTTTGCTACCGTGACGGGACCTCCAGCGGCATCCGGGTGCGCGCCTTCGCGGTGCCGGGGGGACCCGCCCGTTTCGCCACTACCGACCTCCCGGGTCACACCGTGGGTCTCGAGCTCAAGGACGATGCTACCGGCGGAACCTGCGCCTTTGCGCCGGGGTGCGGCGATCTCGATTCGAAGCTCCTCGATCTGCTCGGCTCCGCGGACCTGGTATTGTTCGATGGAACCTTCTGGACCGATGGCGAGCTGGTGGCACTGGGGATCAGCGATCGTACGGCCAGGCAGATGGATCACCTGCCGGTTTCCGGACCCGGCGGTAGCCTGGAGCGGCTCGCCGCGCTGCCCAGCCGGCATCGAGTCTACACCCACATCAACAACACCAATCCTCTCCTGTTGGAGGATGGTCCTGAGCGCGCGCTGGTCGAGCGACAGGGTCTGACGGTCGGCGCCGACGGGATGCAATTCACCCTATGAATACCACTCTGGCCGGTCCTCAGCTCGCCACTGCTCCGCGGCCTGTATTTCCCAGGCTGGAGCGTCCTCTCAGCCCCGACCAGCTGGAGGAGGCGCTCCGCTCCTTCAGCGGCTCGTACTACGTGCAGCATCCCTTCCATCGATTGATGTACGAAGGGAGACTGAGCCAGCGGCAGTTTCAGGGGTGGGTGGCCAATCGACTGGCATACCAACGCGTGGTACCCCGCAAGGACGCCGCGATTCTCTCCAATTGTCCCGACCCCGAGGTGCGGCGGGAATGGATTCAACGCATCGTGGATCACGACGGTACCGAGCCAGGGACCGGCGGCATCGAGATGTGGATCCGGCTGGGCGTGTCGCTGGGAGTCCCCCGCGAGGAGATGGAAGACGAGCGCCATGTGCTGCCCGCGGTCAGGCTGATCTGCGAGTCGTACGTCACCTTCTGCAAGACCAAGCCCTGGGTGGAAGCGGTCGCTTCTTCCCTCACCGAGCTGTTCGCGCCGAAGATCCACCATCAGCGGATCGAGGCCTTTCCCAAGTACTATCCCTGGATTCCCGCCGAGGCGCTGGAGTACTTCAGGAGCCGCCTGGTTCAGGCGCCGCGCGACGTGCGTCACGGCCTCTCCATCGTCCAACGTCATTGCACCACCATCGAGACCCAGGAACGCGCCTTTGCCGCGCTCGCGTTCAAGCTGGAGATGCTGTGGGCGATGATCGATACGATCCATCATGCGTACGCCGAATAGACGGGCAAACGATCCGTCCGGGCCATGGCTCTGACCATGACGTCGGTGCCCAAGCTCTGGCGCCTTGCCCGGCTGGAGTACGACGCGGTCCGCGGACGGCCGGTGCTGCTCTATCCCGAAGGGGCCGTGCTGCTCAATGAGACCGGAAAGGCGGTGCTGGAGCTGGTGGACGGGCATCGGACGGTGGCAGAGATCGCGGCCATCTTGGGCGAACGGTATCGGACCGACGTCAGTGCCGACGTGGCCGAATACCTGGCCAATCTGGCGGAGAAGGAGTTGATCCGTGACCACTGAACGACCGACCACACTGCTGGCGGAGCTGACGCACCGGTGTCCGCTCCATTGCCCTTACTGCTCCAACCCGCTCGACATGATCCGGGCAGAGGGAGAGCTCGCCACCGAGGACTGGAAGCGGGTTTTCACCCAGGCCCGGCAGCTCGGGGTGCTTCAGCTCGGCCTCTCCGGCGGTGAGCCGATGATCCGGAAGGATCTGGAGGACTTGGCGGCGCACGCTCGCGGCCTCGGTCTCTACAGCACGCTGGTTACGTCGGGGCTGGGGCTGACCCGCTCTCGCGCGGAACGGCTGCGGGAGGCGGGGCTGGAGCACGTTCAGATCTCCATTCAGGACGTCGATACCGCTACCGCGGAGCGAATCGCGGGGGTCAGCTCGGTGAAGCAGAAGCGTGCCGCGGCCGCCATCGTGAAGGAGCTGGGGTTCGCCTTCTCCATCAACGTGGTTCTCCACCGGGCCAACCTGGACCGGATCGGTGAGATCATCGACCTGGCAGCCGGTTTGGGCGCCGATCGCCTGGAGCTGGCCAACACCCAGTACTACGGCTGGGCGCTGGAGAACCGCTCGTCACTCATGCCGACCCGGAGCCAGCTGGATCGGGCTCAGGCCGCGGCCGAGGCAGCGATGCGCCGCTACCGCGGCGAGATGCAGATCCTCTTTGTGCTGCCGGACTACTTCGAGCAATATCCCAAGCCCTGCTATGGCGGCTGGGGCAAGACTTATCTCGTCATTGCTCCGGACGGCCGGGTCTTGCCCTGCCACGGCGCAACCCAGATCACTGGAATGAGCTTCGCCAACGTGCGGGACCACTCGCTCGAATGGATCTGGCATCAGTCGCCCGCCTTCCAGGCCTTCCGTGGCGATGCCTGGATGAAGGAGCCGTGCCGGAGCTGTCCTCGGAAGACGGTGGACTTCGGCGGCTGTCGCTGCCAGGCATTCGCCCTGACCGGAGACGCCGCCAACACCGACCCGGTCTGCAACCTGTCTCCCCGCCGTGGCATGATCGACCGCGCCATCGCGGACAGCGACGAGGCCGCCGAGTACCGCTACCGGGTCATCGCAGGCGAGCCCCAGCAGGTGTGAGCTCGCCTCCACCCGCCATTGAAGCCCAGGGATTAGGAAGGGACTACGGCGCGGTCCGCGCCCTCTCCTCGCTGGACCTTGCCGTCGCCCCGGGCGCGTTGGTCGGAGTTCTTGGCCCCAACGGGGCCGGGAAGACCACCGCCATGCTGTTGCTCGCCACCCTGCTGCGCCCGACCCGAGGGTGGGCCAGGGTCTTTGGCCACGACATCTCCGGCGATTCCCGCGCAGTCCGGCGACGTCTCGGCCTCCTGTTTCAGGAAACCAGTCTCGACGGTCTTCTCACGGTCGGCGAAAATCTCCTGTTTGCCGCCCGGCTCACCGGGCTGAGCGGCAGGTTGGCGCGATCCGCCGCGGCGGACGCCATCGAGCGAACCGGACTCGCGGCGCACGCCGGGCGACCGGCGCGCCAGCTCTCGGGAGGGTGGCGCCGCCTGGCCGACATCGCCCGCGCCACGCTGCATCAGCCGGATCTACTGATCCTGGATGAGCCGACGGTCGGGCTCGACCCGGAGCACCGTGAGCGAATCTGGACCATCCTGGCACAGGAGCGCCGGGCTCGGGGCGTGACCGTGTTGTTCTCCACCCACTATCTCCAGGAGGCCGAGCCGGCGGACAGCGTCGTCCTCCTCGCTCAGGGCAATGTCGTGGCACACGACACTCCCGGGGCGCTCCAATCGGAAGTGGGGCGGGAGGTCGCGGAGATCGAGGGACCCGGTGCCGAGCGACTGGCCCGCGCCATACGAGGTCTGGGCGAGGCCAAGAGTGTGATTCAAACCGATCGCGGATTCCGGGTAGGACTCACCGGCACTCGGGAGCCGCTGGTCGAGTTGGCCGGCTCCGCCCCGGGAATCGAGCGCTTCAGTCTTCGCCCGGCCACACTCGAGGATGTGTATTTCGTGAAGACTCAACGCCCATGAGTTCCCTGAGCGCCATCCACGGCATCGTCGCCCGCGACCTGATACGGACTTCCCGACAGACCGGCCGGCTGCTGGGAGGCGTGGCCCGGCCCTTCATGTGGCTGTTGCTGGTGGGCACCGGGTACAGCACGATCGCGAGACTCGAGGGCGGGCTCTCCTACCAGGCCTTCGTCTTTCCCGGCATCGTGGTCATGGCGGCGCTGTTCGGCGCGACGCTGACCGCGATCTCGACCGTCTACGACCGCGAGTTCGGGATGCTGCGGCTCATGCTGGCGAGTCCCGCGGGGGTCCCGGCGGTGCTCGCGGGTCGGGCGGTGGCGGCGACCCTCGTGGGCCTGCTTCAGGGCGGAGTGGTGTTGGGCTTCGCCCCGCTGGTGCTTCCGGTTTCTCTGCTGGAGTGGCTGGCGGCCCTGGGCGCGCTGGCGATGGTGTCGCTGGTGAGCGCGCTGTTGGGCTTGGTCGTGGCGGTGCGGCTTCGCTCGGTGGAGAATTTCGCCGGAGTCATCAATGTGGTGCTCTTCCCGCTGCTCTTCGCCAGCGGAGCGCTCTACCCGACCACCGGCATGCCACCCGCACTCCGCGCTCTCGCGCTGGCCAACCCCGTCACCTATGGCGTGGATTTGTTGCGGCGGGCGCTCGGCCAGCCGGCGGAGTTTTCTCTCGTGGCTGACGCTGGTGCCCTGGTGGGCGCAGCCGTTGTCTTCTTTCTGGTAACGGCTTTCCTATTTGATCCGGAGCAGCGTTTCGTGCGGCCGCAGTTGTCATCCCGAGCGCAGCGAGCGACCTAGCGGTAGGGTCTACTGGCAGGAGCTCTCTGCCGCGGAGGGCAACCGGTCCAGCGTAATCGCCTGAGTGAGCCGGGACCGGACCGGCCGGCGAATCCGGCCCGACGCCGGAATCGACGTTTCCACGGTGATCTTCCGGTTACGGGATACCAACCCGGCGGTCGGATCCCAGACGAGCCCGCCGTTTTCGACCGTTGTCTGCCGGAGCGCAACCGGCACGGTGTCTCCCCGAGGCACCTTCTCCCGCTCCTCCCGCCGAACCTCGAGCGCATAGCGTTGAAGCCGGGTGCCGGAGCTGTCGGGAAGACGGGTAATCCGCACGCCGAGCGAGTCCCGCCATTCCTCGCCCGGGCGGAGCGCGCGAGGCGGGAGCGCTGGAAGGAGATCGTCCAGCGCTGCCCCGGCGTCGGTGACCTCGGCAATCTCGTCGGGGACGAAGGGCCTGACCTCGGAGCGGTAACGACCGGCGGCGGAAAGCACTCCGCGATACCGACCTCCGACCAGGCCATCGGTCTCCGGTGTCAGAGTGGTATCGCCTGAGCGCTGACGAATGGAGAGGGAGTCGAACCAGCCTTCGAGGACCAGACCGGCGGGGGCTGCTCTGGCCCTGAAGCGCCAGGTGCCATCGCGCTCGGTAGTCGTCTCACGGATCCGGCCGCCCGACTCGCTACGCAACTCGCTCCGAACCGACTCCCGGAACCTGGCGCAATGCAGCGATTGGGCGGTATAGGCCGGCACCTGTGCGCCGGCCGCCTGGATGCTCACCGCCAAGCCGGCGAGCGCGCGGAAGGCCGGCGTCAGGCCTCGCTCATGAAGGGATAGCGATAGTCGTGCGGCGGCACGAAGGTTTCCTTGATCGCGCGGGGCGAGACCCACCGGAGCAGGTTGAGTACCGAACCGGCCTTGTCGTTGGTGCCGCTGGCGCGGGCACCGCCGAAGGGCTGCTGCCCCACCACGGCGCCGGTGGGCTTGTCGTTGACGTAATAATTCCCCGCCGCGTAGCGCAGCGCCCGATCGGCTTCCGCCAGCGCGGCTCGATCGCGGGCGAAGACGGCCCCGGTGAGGGCGTAGGGACCGGTGCGGTCTACCAGAGCCAGGGTTTCCGCCCAGCGCGCCGCCGGGTACACGTACAGGGTGAGCACGGGGCCGAAGATCTCCTCGCACATGAGCCGGTAGCCCGGGTCATCCACCTGAAGCAGCGTAGGCTCCACGAAGAAGCCGACCGAGTCGTCGGTACCGCCGCCGGCGAGCACCCGAACGCCGGGATCGCGCTTGGCTCGCTCCAGGTGCTCCTGGATGCGGGTGAACGCGCGACGGTCGATGACCGCACCCATGAAGTTCCGGAAGTCGGCCACGTCGCCCACCCGGATGTCCCGGATCATGGCGACGACCCGATCCCGCACCTCGGGCCACAGGGTGTCGGGAACGTAGGCCCGTGAAGCCGCGCTGCACTTCTGGCCCTGATATTCGTAGGCGCCGCGCACCATCGCCACCGCCAGCGCCTCGGCATCGGCGCTGGTGTGGGCCAGAATGAAATCCTTCCCTCCGGTCTCTCCCACGATGCGAGGGTATCCGGTGTACTGAGGGAGATTCTCCGATACCGTTCGCCAGATGCTCTGGAACACCGCGGTGGAGCCGGTGAAGTGGATGCCTGCGAGGTGGCGGTCGGCAAGGAGCACCCGGCTTATCTCTACCGAGTCGCCGGTCACGAAGTTGATGACGCCGGGAGGCAGGCCGGCCTCTTCCAGCAGCTTGAAGAAATGCCAGTTGCTCAGCGTCGCGGTGGCCGAGGGTTTCCAGACTACCGTGTTCCCCATCAATGCCGGCGCGGTGGGAAGGTTCCCCCCGATCGCGGTGAAGTTGAACGGCGTGATGGCGTAGACGAAGCCCTCGAGCGGCCGGTGGTCCATGCGGTTCCACATCCCCGGCGCGGACGAAGGCTGGATCCGGTGGATCTGTTCGGCGTAGTGAACGTTGATGCGGAGGAAGTCGATCAGCTCGCAGGCGCTGTCGATTTCCGCCTGGTACGCGGTCTTGCTTTGCCCGAGCATGGTGGCCGCGTTGAGCAGCTGCCGGCGGGTCGTGGCCAGAAGGTCGGCTGCCTTGAGGAATACCGCCGCCCGGTCCTCGAACCGCCAGTGGCCCCAGTCCCGCTGCGCTTCCACCGCCACCTTCACCGCCGCTTCGATGGCGCCCCGGTCGGCCTCGTGTACCCGGGCCAGGACCCGCTGATGGCAATGGGGGGAAACGACGTCGTGGGTCTTCCCGGTCCGGATCTCGCGGCCACCGATGACCGGAGCGATCTCGATGGTCTGCGCGCCGACGGCGCCGATCGCCGCCTTGAGCGCGGTCCGCTCCGGAGTGCCCGGAGCGTAGCTGAGTACGGGCTCGTTCCGAGGCTGGGGAATGTTGGAGGTGCCGCTCATGACCAGGTCCGGTGTGGGGCCCCGGGAAAGCTAATAGGCTATCGGCTATCGGCTATCAGAACCGCGCCTGCCAGCCCAGTCCTAGTCCGCGGGGGGCGGCCAGAATCGAGGGTGCGGTTATCCCGAAGATCTTCCACCTTCCCGATGCAAACTTGGCCGAGGCGATGCCGAGCAGGGCGCCGGCCGCGACGTCGCTGAACCAGTGTCGGTTGTCGTTGAGCCGCGACCAAGCGACCGCCCCGGCTGCGCTATAGAGTCCTGCCGTGGCCCAAGGGCGGTTGATGTCCTCTGCCAACGACGTGGCCAGCGCGAATGCCATTGCCGTATGTCCCGACGGCATGGCCTCTTTGCCCGAGAAGGGGAAGAAGTCATCGCCGTCGAGCGTGGCGTCGGGCCGGGGCCGCCCGACCACGTACTTACCTGCCGTTGTGAGTCCCGCCGTGAGCGCCATCGTCGCCGCCAGCCGCCCGCCGGCCCGGGTGATCCGGCTATCACCACTCACCAGACCGGCCGCGAGCAGCCCGGCGGTGATCGTTCCGTACACCTCCGGCTGACCCATGTGCCGCACTGTCGACGCCAGGCCGTCGCTGGAGTGCCCGCGGACGTCCTGAGTGGCGTCCTGGACCGAGCGGTCCAGCAGCATGAGGGCCGATATCCCACCCACGGCAATGGCCCCGTGCCACCACTTGATGGTCGACGCGTCTTCCTGGGCCGCTGCCGGCGCTGCCGGTACAACCACGAAAAGCGAAAGCCCCAAGAAAAGCGACCGACCGCCCCGCGCGCAGCTAACCTGGCTGAAGCCAATCATCTGTGTTTCCTCAACCTGCGTCAGGCGTGGAAAAACCCACCGGAGTGGTTACCTTCGGGCGTGGCAGGAATCGACCTCAGCGCAGAGGGCCGGATGAACCGATGCTGCGGTGTACTGTTGCTGGTGCTGGCACTCACTTCGTGCCGCACCTACGACTACTACTCGAAGATTGCGGATACGGACGGGCTCGTCCCGGGCGACCAGTTCGCCCGCTACGGACGGGAGCAGGCCCAAGCCGTGGCCATCGCCCGCGAATTTGCCCGGGCTCGCCAGGGCGATTCTCCCCAAGCCCAAACCCAGCAGGCCGAGGCCGCCGTGGCCTACGCCAGGAAAATGCCTGACGTGGCCGATGTCGTCGCAGATCCCCAGGGCCACCGGCTCACGGTGTACTTCAAGAGCGGCTGGCGCGCAGGGCTCACTCCCCTTGACGATGGAAAGAGCGGCGCCGAGACCCTGGGCATTGCGGCTCCGAGCAGCCCTCCCCCTTCCCGATAGGGCCCTCAATATAGCCGGGGCACAAAACCGGGGAGCCCAGGCGGGATGACCGCCTGCTGCCAGGTCACTACCACACTCCCCGACCGAGCGCTGGCCCAACGGCTGGCCGCCGAGCTGGTCGAGGAGCGGCTGGCAGCTTGCGCCCAGATCGCCGGCCCGATCGCCAGCACCTACCGCTGGCAGGATGCCGTGGAGAGCGCGGAGGAGTGGTACTGCCACCTCAAGACCACGCTGGAGCGGGTCCCTCAAATCCGGACCCGAATTCTGGCGCTCCATCCCTATGAAGTCCCCGAGATCATCGTACTGCCGATCATAGACGGGGAACCTGCGTACTTACGCTGGATTCAGGAGTCTGTACAGATGTAAGGAGGAGCCATGCCCACCTTCTCTGCCCCGCCTCCCCCGGAGCTGCTCTACCTGCTGGCCGGCGACGAGGAGGACCTCCTCGCCGCCTGTCAGGATCTCCGACCAGCCGACGTTGCCGAAGCGCTCAATCAGCTCCCGGTCGAAGCCGCCGCCCGGGTGGTGGCCGCTCTTCCGTTCGACCTGGCGGTCCAGTTGCTGGACGAGCCCGAGTTGGACCGGCGGGGCGACATCTTCGAGCTGTTGGACGAAAAGCGCGCCATCCCACTGGTAGAGGCAATATCCCCCGACCAGCAAGTGGAGCTGTTCCGGGCGCTCAAGAAAGGCGACCGGACTCGGCTCTTTCACGTTCTCGACGCGACCACCCGCGATGCCCTTCGCCTGCTGTTGGCCTACCCGCCGACCAGCGCGGGCGGCATCATGACCACGGCATTCCTCGGCGTCCCCTCGACCTGGACGGTCGAGCAGGTCAAGGGACACATCAGTGAGGTGGGACAGGCCAAGGAGACCGTGTACGCCATCTATGTCCTCAACCCCAAGGATCAGCGGCTGGACACGGTGGTCTCGCTTCGAGAGATCATGCTGGCCAATCCGGCCCATCGGGTAGCCGCGCTGGGGGACGGGCGCCGGCCGGTGACGGTGAGCCCGATGACCGACCGGGAAGACGTCGCCCGCCTGATCAGCAAGTACAATCTCCTGGCGCTCCCGGTGGTGGACGAGTCCAATCGGGTGCTGGGAATCGTCACCGTCGACGACGTGATCGACGCGCTCATCAGTGAGCAGTCGGAGGACGTGCAGAAGTTCGGCGGTATGGCAGCGGTGGACGAGCCCTACATGCAGGTCGGCTTCAGGCAGCTGGTCCGCAAGCGGGCCGGCTGGCTGTCCGCGCTCTTCCTGGGCGAGATGCTGACCTCGACGGCCATGGGATACTTCGAGGCCGAGATCGCCCGGGCCGTGGTATTGGCGCTGTTCATTCCCCTCATTATCAGCTCCGGAGGTAACTCCGGTTCCCAGGCCACGTCCCTCATCATCCGATCGATGGCGGTGCAGGAGGTCCGGCTCCGGGATTGGTGGCGAGTGGCTGCCCGCGAGCTTCCTGCGGGCCTCGCCCTCGGTGCCATCTTGGGGGCGATCGGCTTCGCCCGGATCGTGTTGTGGCAGCTGTTCGGCTGGTACGATTACGGAGCTCACTTCCTGCTGGTGGCCGAGACGGTGGCTGTCTCGCTGATCGGCGTGGTCTTGTTCGGCTCCTTTGCCGGCTCGATGCTGCCCTTCGCTTTGCGACGAATCGGATTCGACCCCGCAAGCGCATCGGCGCCCTTGGTGGCGACGCTGGTGGACGTCACCGGCCTGGTGATCTACTTCACCGTCGCGCTGCTGATGCTGAAGGGAACCCTCCTGTGAGTTGTTGGAGATAGCCGGCGATCTCCGGGAGCGGCAGCATGCAGGTCACCCCACCCCGAGCCCGGGCCGCGCGAGGCATGCCGTAGACCACACAGCTGGCCTCGCTCTCCGCGAGCGTGAGACCGCCTCCCGCCCGAATCGCGGCCATCCCTTCGGCCCCGTCCTCCCCCATTCCGGTCAGCAGGACCCCCAGCACCCGCCCCGGCCGGGCGCGGGCGGCCGAGTTCATGGTGAAGTCGATGCTGGGGATGTGCTTCGCGTCAGCCGGGTCGGCGGTCAGCACCACGCCAAGATTGGAGGTAATCCGCAGATGCAATCCGGCCGGGGCGATGCGGACCAGCCCCCGGGCCAACCGCTCTCCCTCGGTCGCCTCCTTCACGTGCAAGCGGCACAGCGCATTGAGCCGCTCCGCAAACGGCTTGGTGAATCCCACCGGCATGTGCTGCACCACAACGATGGGCATGGAGAAGCCGCCGGGCAGCCGCTCGACGATTCGCTGGATGGCAGCCGGGCCTCCGGTCGAGGCGCCGATCACACACAGCTCGCAGTTCGCCGCGGCACTCGGGTCGAGCGCCGGCCGCGGCCCGCTCGCGGTGTGCTTGGCGGCGGAGGATACGGGACGAGGAAGACAGGCCTCGAGCTTCTGCAGCACTTCGCGCCGGAGGGTCTCCAGGTCCATGACGTTGTAGCTCGCCTTGTCGATGAAGTCCACGGCGCCGGCGGACAGGGCCTCGACCGTCGCTCCCGCGCCTTCCCGGGTGTGCGCCGAAAGCATGAGGACCCTGAGCTGGGGATTCCACCGCAACAGGGCCCGCAGCACCTGGAGGCCGTCCATTCCGGGCATGGCCACGTCCAGGGTGACTACATCGGGCTCGAGTCGAGGGATCCGCTCCAATGCCTCTACCCCGTTGGCCGCTTCGCCGACCACACGGTACTCGGGGTGGGACTGCAGCACCCGCGAAACCGCCCGCCGGACGAAGGCCGAGTCGTCCACCACGAAGACGCGCACCATCAGTTGCTGGCTCCCTTGCGATAGACCACCCCATGTCCAAATGACACCGGCACGAACTCGGTGGCCCGGTCCAGCAAGGACTCGGAATGGCCCAACAGGAGATACCCTCCAGGAGCCAACGAACGGGCAAAGAGGTTGATCAGACCGTCGAAGGCTTGGTCACTGAAGTAGATGAGCATGTTGCGGCAAAGAATCGCGTCGTAGGTGCCCCAGCCCAGAGTACCGTTGGGCGCCAGGAGGTTCAGCTCGAAGAATCGGACGCCTTTCTTGTGCCGGTCGCGCAGCTGGAATCGTCCGTTGACTTCCTTGAAGTACCGCCGGCGGGCCTCCTCGTCGCAGGCCCGCAGCGAGCCGGCGTCGTAGATCGCTTGCCGGGCCTGGGCGATCCGGTCGGGGTTGAGGTCGCAGGCATCGATCTCCCACCGCACCCCTGCGAGCTCGAGCCCGGCGTTCTGCAACGCGATCACCGCCGAGTAGGCCTCCTCGCCCGAGGAGCACCCAGCCGAGAGCAGGCGGAAGGGACGGGTGGCCAGAGCGGGGCGCCGTTCCGGTATCACCCGTCGAACCAGGACGTCGAAGTGGTGGAGCTCTCGGAAGAAATAGGTCTCGTTGTTGGTGATCAGCGAGGCCAGTCTGGCGAACTCGGACTCACGGTCGGGATGGAACCGCAGATAGTGGTAGTACTCCCGGAGAGAGCTGACGTGCAGCTCTCGCATGCGGGGCTGGATGCGAGACTCCAGGATCTCGCACCGGATTCCGTCGAAGGTCAAGCCGAAGCGGTCCTGGATCAGATCGGTGACCAGCTTCCAGTCCGCCGCTTCGTAGCGGGTCATGCGGATGCCTGGAGGGCGCTCTCCCGTAGCCGCTCGAGTGCCTTGCGCGCCGTACGGGCCACGACCGGCTCCACATCGCGCACCAGCGTCAACAGCGGGTCCCGGCATGCCGGCAGCTCGAGCAGGCCGAGGCCGCGGGCCGCCTCGTTGCGCACGTTCCAGTCGGCATCGGTGGCCAGGCTGAGCAATACCGGGAGGTGCGCGCTGTCGGCCAGTTCCGCGAGACCGTAGGTCGCGACCCGCCGGATCTCGGTCTCCCCTTCCTCCAGCCGCCCCCGCAGAAACGCCACCAGCCCGGGCGGGGAGATCCGGATGAGTGCCCAGACGATCTCGAGCCGCTCGTGCGGACCGCATTCGGGATAGAGGGAAATCAGCTTTCCCGCCGCTTCGGTGGCCTGCACGTGGCCCAGGGCGCGGATGACGTGGTAGCGGAGGGAATCCCCTGCGCTCAACAGCGCAACCAGGGTCGTGACCGCCTTCGCACCACCCCGCCGGACCAGGAGCTCCAGCGCCTCGAGTTGCACCGGCTGGCTTCGATCGGCGAGCGCCCGGATCAGTGCCACGTCGGCGTGAGATCCCGGGAGCTGGGCGAGGGCTCGCAGCGCCCCTCGGCGCAACTCGGTCGACCGGCTGCTCGCGAGTCTGAGGATCGGCTGCTCCAGCGCGGGGTCGGGACACGACGTGAGCACTTCAAGCGCCCGGAGCACCACCGGCTCGCCCAGTTCCGGAGCCAGGCACGACCCGACCTCTTTCAGGGACGCGGGTGGCATCAGCGTCAGGGCCTGGGCCGCGGCCTCCTGCTCCGGCGGCTCTCCCCGGCGCAGCCGCTCGAGCAGGAGGGGGACTACCTCGGGCGCCCGGGTGAGCCCCAGGGCACGACAGGCCGCCGCCCGCACCTCGGTGTGGGGATCGCCCAAGTGGGGAAGCAGCTGCGGCAGGTCGCTCGAACCCGGAGTGAACGCAAGGAGCACCCCGCGACGCAGGCGCGGGTCCTCCGCATCCATCAGAGAAGCGAACGCCGCGCGAAGCGATTCCGGGTGCTGGTGAAATAGGACCTCGGCCCAGGGCGCTCCATCCGGTTCGGCGATGCGGACGAGGATGAGAGGGAACAGGGTTTCCAGCCCGGCGACTACCGCCAGGGCCGTGGCGGCCCGGAGCAGATCGCTCCCCTCTTGTTCTTCTTCTATGGCCTCGCCAGACCTGCGGAGAACCCGATCCAGGTAGGCCATCACCCCGGTCGCCCCATGCAGCCCGAACTCCCGCCCGAAGGGCGCCGCGACCGGACGGGGATCGGGGTGCAAGCCGATGACGACTCCCACCGCCAACAGGAGCGCATCCCTGAGCGAGCGCTCCTGCACCGCTCCCAGCCGGGCCAGGAGCGGCTCCAGAGACTCGGGCGCCGCGAGGCGCTGGAGCGCATGCACCGCCGGTTCCGCCACGACTGAATCGGGCACCAGCTCGATCAGGGGCCCCACGGCGCGGGGGTCGCCTATGGCGCCGAGCGCATCGATGGCGGCGAGCTGCAGCCAGAGCTCGCCCTTGAGCAGCTCGAGCAATCCGTCGACGGCGGCGCTGCTGCGCAGCTGGCCCAGGGCCTCCACTGCCGCCTGCGCCACGTTCAGGTCGCGGTGCTTCACCAGCGGAAGGATGGCCGGCGCCGCGGCGGCATCGCCGATTCGGGAGAGGACCTGAAGCGCGAACATCACCAGATCCAGGTCCTGATGGCCCAGCATGGCCTGCAGCTGCTGAAGGGCGTAGGGCCCTTGCCGCTCGAGCGCGGTGATCGCCGAGTTGCGCCGGATCGCGTTGGCCTCGTCGGCCACCAGCTCGGCCAGCACCGCCGGCTCGAGGTACCGGGTGGCCAGCCGGATCGCGCGGTCCCGCACCGCGGGCGCCTCGTCTTCCAGGGCGGCCAGGATGGCGGCGTCCCTCTCGGGGCCCTCCGCCAGAGCGTTGAGACTCGTCAGACGCTGAGCGATGGACGGGCGGGCAGCGGGTGCAGACATCCGATTCTCCTCGACGGCGCCGGCCGCCCTCAGACCTGAAACAGCTCGACCCGCTGCCGGAGGGTATCCGACTCGCCGGCCAGGTTCTTGGCTGCGGAACTCATCTGCTCGACGGCGGCCAGGTTCTGGCGGGAAACCAGCGCGATCGACTCGACCGCCTTCACCACCATCTCGCCGCCCCGCTTCTGCTCGCTGACCGCTTCCGACATCTGATGGGTGAGATGATTCATCTTCTGCGCCGCCGCGCTGATCTCCTGAGCCCCGCAGGCATTTTCCTTGATCGATCCAGCGATCTGACGGGTCAGCGTCGCCATCTGGCCAATGGTCTCCAGTACGTCTCGCGCGCCGGCGGCCTGGACGTCCGCCGCCTGAGCCGCCTCCGCCACCAGGCTCGAGGTGGTCCCGATGGACTCGACGATCCCCGCCAGCGTGCCCTCCATCAGCGAGACAGCACGGCGGGTGTCTTTCTGGACCGTTTCGATGACGCCGCCGATTTCCTGGGTCGCCTGGACCGAGCGCTCGGCGAGCCGGCGCACTTCATCGGCCACGACCGCGAAGCCCTTTCCGGCGTCGCCCGCGCGGGCCGCCTCGATGGCGGCGTTGAGGGCGAGCAGATTGGTCTGGTCGGCGATCTCCTCGATGACTTTGACGATCTTGCCGATTTCGTCGGACCGCTCACCGATCGAGTTGATCGACTCCTGCAGCCGCGCGCCGTTCTCCCGGGCCTCGCCCACTGAATGCTGGCTCACCTGGTCGACCTTGTGCATCCGGACCGCGATCGCCCCCACGTTCTCGATCATGGTGCTGAGGGTCGTGGTCGCATCGTCCACGGCCGTGAGGAGCACCTCGCCGTTTTGTGCCGTCTGAGTCAAGGTGGCGCTCATCTGCTGAATCGAGGCCGAAGTCTGATCCACGTTGGCGGCCAGTGCTTCCGCGTTCTTGGCCAGGTGCTGCATCTGCGAGGCGATCTCCACCATGGTGGAGGAGGTCTCTTCCGTGGAGCTGGACTGGGTCTCGGCGCCCTTCGACATCTGGGTGGAGGAGGCCGAAATCTCCTCGGCGGAGGTGGCCACGGTCCGGGAAGACGCGCTGATCTGGGTGACGATCTGGCGCAGGTTCTTCACCATCGTCCGCATCGAATGCTCCAGCCAGCCGATCTCGTCCCGGGACTGGCTCTTGATGTCGGTGGTGAGGTCGCCCTTGGAGACCTGTTCGGCCAGGATGCCGAGATTGGTGAGCGGATCGGCGATCAGCCGGGCCAGCACCAGCGCGGTCGCGACCCCGAGCAGCACCGTGGCCAACAGTGTGCCCACGATCAGCAACCGGCTGTCCTGGAAGATCTGATCGGTGGCGCTGGTCGTGAGCTCGCCCTGAACGATGCGGGCAGCGGCGACATTCATGTCGTCGAGGGCGCGGAGGGCCAGCCACCCGAGCCCAACCGCGACCAGCAGGACCCCGGAAAATCCGGTGAGGATTTTTCGCCGAATCGTCCAGTCCCTGACCGTTTGCTGCAGCCCACCTGGCATGTTGGTGTCCGTGAATAGTTGAGCGTTAGTGTTCCAAGAGGAGCGCCTGTTCCAGCTCGAGCAGGATGATCAGCCTCGAGTTCCAGTGCGCCACTCCGCGGATGTAATCCGCCTCGGGCGACAACACCTCGTCCGGCGCGGGGGTTACCGTCTCTCCGGGCACCTTGGCCACCTGGAGCACCGCGTCGACCAGCAGGCCGACAACCCGGTCGTGAACCTCGACCACGACGATGCGGGAGCGGGGTGACACGACCGCCGGGGTGAGCCCCAGTCGGGTGCGTAGCTCCATCACCGGAAGGATCCGTCCCCGCAGGTTGGTGACCCCTCGAACGTGCGGGGGCGCCTGGGGTACCCGGGTGATTTCGCCGACCCGAATCACTTCCCGCACCTGATGGATTCGGATTCCGAATTCCTCCCGATCCAGCGCGAAAGTGACCAGGTGCATTTCCTCACCGGGCGCCTTGGTCCCGTTGGCTGGGACCTGGTCCACACTGTCCGCGAAGCGCAGCAGCCCGTCACGGCTCATGCCGGGATCCTCCGATCGGCGATCATCGGCGGCAGATCCCCACCCCGCTGCTCCAGAATGCGGACGGCGTCGAGGATGCAGGCCACCCGGCCATCGCCGAGGATGGTCGTGCCGGAAACCACGTCCGGCTGGCCCAGCGTTGGATCGAGCCCTTTCACTACCACGTCCTGATGCCCTACCAGCCGGTCCACCAGGACGCCCCGGCGTTTGCCGCCCGAGCTGATCACGATGTAAAAGCGACGCGCGTCTCCCCGTCGACCGGTGCCCAAGAGCGCCCCACCATCAGCCACGTGAATGAGATCTCCCCGCCAGAGCGCGACGCCCCGCCGGTTGATCTCATGGATCGCGTCCGGGGTCGCCCGAATCGTCTCCGCGACGTGGGACATCGGAACCACGTAACGTTCCTGATCGACCTCCACGATGAGCGAGCGCACGATCGCCAGGGTGAGCGGCAGGTCCAGCGTGAAGCTGACGCCGCGGCCCGGCCGGCTCTCCACTTCGATGGTGCCCCCGAGTCCGTGAATCGAGGTAGCCACCACGTCGAGCCCGACCCCTCGCCCCGCCAGCTGGGACACCTCCGCAGCAGTGGAGAACCCGGGCAAGAAGATCACCGAGTGGATCTGCTCGGGACCCGACCCGCGGACTTCGAGGCCCAGCGCCTCCGCCTTGGCCAGGATCCTTTCTTCGTCCAGACCGCGGCCGTCATCGGTTAGCCGGATCACCACTCGGCCCGACTGTGACGCCGCCGTCAATTCCAGCGTGGCGTCCGGCGACTTTCCTGCGCGGGCCCGCTCCTCGGGCGACTCGATGCCGTGGACGACGGCGTTGCTGAGCAGATGAATGAGCGGCTCGCTCAAGCGGTCCAGGATGGCCTTGTCGAGCGAGGTCTCGCCACCGGCAGTAATCAGGCGCACCTGCTTCTGCTTGGAATGGGCGAGGTCTCGCACCAGACGGGGAAAGCGGCCGAAAACGGTGGAGATCGGGAGCAGGCGGGTGCCCATGACTACCGCCTCCATCCGCTTCATCGTCTTCTCCAGCGCCACGATGGTCCGCTCCAACGCCTCCAGCTCGTCCGACCCGCCGGCCCGGCGGGCCACACTGCGGTAGGCCTCGACCATCGTCGCGTGCTGGATCATCCCTTCCCCGAGTACCTCGAGCAGAGTGTCCAACCGGCGGAAATCCACCCGGACTACGTTGGCCGTGGCGTCGCCACTTCCCTCCCTGCGCTCGGCGGCACGGCGATCCCCCGTACGGCGCTCGGCCGTGGCGGAGTCCGCCTTGGCGTCCGTCTCCAAGAAGGCGCGCACTCGTCCGACGAAGTCCCCGGCGGGCCCCGCCCCGTCACCCGAGGCGGCGGCACGGATGAGATCCACCAGCAGGCCGCCACCCGCGATGAGGAGGCCGGCGGCTTGGTCGCCGCAGAGACCGGGCTCACGGCCGAGGCGAGCGCAAACGTCCTCCAGCGCGTGGGCGACGTCCTGCATCGGAGCGAGCCCCATCATGGCCGAGTTGCCTTTCACCGTGTGGAGCTTGCCTTTGACGCCGGGGAGCAGGGTGTCGCCCGGTTCGCCGCTCCGCCACAGTTGCTCCAATTCGACGAAGGAGTCGGCGATCGTCTCGGCCAGTGGAAGGCACTCGACGATGTAGTCGTCGAGCAGGGCCCCGAAGGCGTTCTCCTCGTCGCTCATTCAGGCGGAGGCGCGCGGCGCCTGGGCCAGCACCCGCTGGACCAGGCGTTCCACGTCGGCGGGCTGGAACGGCTTGCGGAGGTAGTCCCACGCACCGGCGGCCCGGCCCCGTGCTTCGTCCTCGGCGGTGCCCTCGGTGGTGACTAACACGATGGGGATATGCAGATGCAGCTGGTCCGCCCGGCGGCGCTCCAGCAGCTCGAGACCGTTCATCTCCGGCATGTTCAAGTCGAGCAGAACCAGGGACAGCTCGGGATGAGCGGCCAGGAGCTTGTATCCCTCGCGGCCGTTGGTAGCGTGATGGACCGCGCTGCCGGCCAGCGCGCCGCGGGAGAAGACCAGCTTGTACATCTGGTGGTGGAGCTTCGAGTCGTCGACGACCAGGAACGAATTCGCCATCTAGAGGCTCGTCTCGTGGAGGACGGATTGCACGACCGCGCGAAGATCCTGGGGCTTCCAGGGCTTCTTGACCACCGCGGCGACACCCAGGCCCTTGGCCTCCTGAAGCAGCTCCGAGGCGTCGGGCTCGACGGTGGTCAGGACAATCGGGATATCGCGGAACAGACTGAGCTTCCGAATGGCGCGGATGAACTCGACACCATCCATGTCCGGCATCCGCAGATCCAGCAGGATGAGATGGTACCGCTCGGCGGAGGACGTCAGGACCGCCAGGGCCCTGCGGCCGTCCTCTGCCGTCGTCAGCTCGTGCTCCCGCTTGGAGAAGACCAGCCCGTACATCTTTCGAACCAGCGGGGAGTCTTCCACGATCAGGACTTTCACGCCCCTTCCCTCTCGAGCGCGACTACTGGCCCAGCGCAGGTTGTGTTCGGTAAAGCCCACTCCTGACGCAAGGGGGGTGGCCAGGGAAAGGGAGCGGATTTCGAGCGCCTCAGTGGCAAAAGGCGCACCCGGAGGGGATCCGGTTTGCTAAGTGCCGATGAGCAATTGATCTAGCGGGTGGTCCAAGGGGCCAACATCGACCAGGCGCAGTCTCTTGTTCCAACGATGTAACGGCATCTGCAAGAGGGAGGCTTCAGGGAGTGATTATCACCGCGGGGTGGATCACCCGGCCGCGTTGCTTGACCGCCGCGTCCAGCGAATCCTGGTCCCACATGAGCAGGGTGACCCGGTAGGGCGACTGCCGGAAGGTCTCCAGATCCTGGCGGGACAACCGTCGTTCCTTGATGGGCCGGTTCTCCAGGTCGGCACGATAGGGGTGCGTATGCCAGGTCCCTACCACCCGAGGAACGGAATCACAGCTCCCGGTGACCGCCAGCTGCAGCTGCCTCATCTCGGCGGCCGGAGCCCAGCCGTCGACCCGGATCGTGTCGGGCTCCGCCATCCCCTGGAGACAGCCGAGATACTCTCGCTGCGTCGGCCGAATCGTCCCCAGCATTTGCTCCAGGGTATTGAGCTCCGCCAGCTCGTTCCAGTGCTGGTTGAAGCGCAGGAAGACGGTGGTCATCGAGTCCCGGGCGAGTCGTGACAGCACCACGGTCGCTGGGGAGTTGGGAGCCGGCACCCCGGCAGGAGCCGTGAGGGCCAGCAGCGGAAGCGCCCACCACCAGTGTCGAGGCATGGACCATCATAGTAAGAAAGCGCGGGCCCGCCCTCAACGAATCAGGGCGAGCCTGAGGCGGACCGCCTCTTGTAGATCGGGGGTAGCTGCCTGGACCAACCGACTGGCGCGAGCCAGGAGGGCAAGAAAGGCACGGTCGCAATCATACGCCGGCCGGCAGCCGGCACAGCGGCCCAGGTGGCAGCGTAGGGCCAGCACTACTTCCGCCTCGAGCTCGTCGTCCAGATATTCCCACAGACGATTCACGCATTCCAAGCAATCCATTCCCCCTGAACAGCCATTCCCGGAACGAGGTTCCTCGGCCCAGCCATGACTGCTCCCGCCCGGACGGTGACTCTCCTTCTGGTCCTGGCCTTCGTTGCCTTCCTGCTGTGGACTACGCTCGCGTCGCAGCGGATCGAGTGTACCATCGCGGTGGAGTTCAAGAATGAGCGTCGCACGGCCACCGCGTCGGCGGCATCGGAGCAGGACGCCGCCCGGGAGGCCCAGACCGCAGCCTGCGGCCCGCTGGCCGGGTCCATGGACGAACGGCTGGCCTGCGCGGGACAGCCGCCGGTCAACCGCAGCTGCCGGCCGGTGTAGAGCCGACCGGTGACGCGTCTACGGTTTCCCCATCCGCTGGTCATCATCGTTGGCTGCATTCTGCTCGCCGCCCTTCTCACCTACCTGCTGCCCGCCGGCGAGTTCCAGCGCCGAGACGACCCGGCCACCGGCCGCAGGATCGTGGTCCCGGGCACTTACGAGAGGGTTGAAGCGCAACCGGTAGGGCCGTTCAGAGCCTTGACCGCGATTCAAAAAGGGATGATGGATGCGGGTGCGGTCATCTTTTACGTGTTTCTGGTGGGCGGCGCCTTCGCCGTGGTGGAGCGGACTGGCGCTCTCGCCCAGCTGGTGCATTGGCTGGTCGCCCGGCTGGCGAGGCGAGGTACCCTGGTAGTTCCGATCGCCGGGCTGGCCTTCGGGCTCGGGGGCGTGCTGATCCAGATGCAGGAGGAGCTGATCGCCTTCGTGCCGATGCTCCTCTTGCTCACCCGGCAGCTCGGGTTCACCCCACTCGTCGCGGTTGCCATGAGCTTGGGTGCTGCCGCCATCGGTGCGTCCTTCAGCTTCATCAATCCCTTTCAGGTGGGCATCGCTCAGAAAGTGGCCGAGCTTCCGCCGGTCTCCGGGTGGGGATTCCGGCTCGTCTTTCTCGTCCTGGCGTGGTCGATCTGGACCGCAGGGACGATGCATTTCGCCACGCGGACCCGCGGCGCACCGGACCCTCAGGCCGGCGACGTGCCCCCCACCGGCGCGGGCTGGCGCCAGCAGGCTATTCTCGCCACCGTACTACTGACCTTCGCGCTCTTCGTCTTCGGTGCGCTTCAGTTGGGGTGGGACATCGACGGCGGGCAACTCTCGGCCCTCTTTTTCCTCATGGGAGTGGTTGCCGGGTTGCTTGGCGGACTCAAGCTCAGCGGGACCGCGGAGGCGTTTGCCGACGGCTTCCGCGCGATCGCGTTCGCCGCGCTGGTGATCGGCTTCGCCCGGGGGATCTACGTTGTCCTAGACGAGGGACGGATCGTGGATACGATCGTTCTGAGCCTGTTCAACCCGATCGCGGGCCTTCCCCCGACGCTCTCCGCTTTGGGGATGATGGTGGTCCAGACCCTGATTCACGTCCCGGTTCCCAGCACCAGCGGGCAGGCAGTACTGACTCTTCCCTTGCTGGTGCCGCTGTCCGACCTGATCGGGCTCTCCCGCCAGGTAACGGTACTGGCCTACCAGTATGGCGCCGGACTCTGTGAGGTGGTCACTCCGACCAACGGCGCGCTGATGGCGATGCTGGCCGCGACCGGGGCGCGCTACGAGGAATGGCTTCGCTTCGTGCTGCCGCTGTTTGCCGCTCTCCTCGTGCTCGCAGCGGTGGCGATCGGAGTTGCGGTGGCGGTGGGGCTGGCGTAGCTCGGATTACGCCACCAGCCCCTCCAGCGTCTTGAGGTCGGCAACCCCGACGTGGCGGCCGCGTTCCTTGCCGGCCTCGAACGCGATCACGGTGGGAATGCCCCGGATCCCGAAGCGGGAGGCGATTGCCTGGTTGGCGTCGGTGTCCAGCTTGAGCACCAGGGCCTCGCCCGCCCGCCGGCTGGCGAATTCGTCCAACGTCGGGGCCATCGCGTGGCAGGGGCCGCACCAGTCGGCATAGAAATCAACCACAACAGGAACGCTCGATCCCTTGATGGTCTTGTCGAAGTCGGCATCCGTCACCTTGAGCGGTCGGTCCAGTCTGATCGGCTTGCCGCAGTTGCCACACTTGGGGCCATCGGCCAGCCGAGCCAGATCGACCCGATTCGCCGTTCCACAGAACATGCACTTGACCAGGACCGGCCGGGCCGCCCGGATGGTGTTTGGCATCGAAGACCTCCAATAATGAAACGTCGACGGCGGCGCGCACTAATCTCAACCTATTGGCTGATCCCGGTGGTGACCACCTTCACAGACTAGGAACACAGGAGCTGGCATTACTGTTGCAAAGGGTGGAAGTAGCCCATCCATTCAAGAGGCTAGGGGTCCATGAGCGAGCTCTCGATCCGTGAAATGGAGCAGGACGGCGACTTCGCCGCCTGGTATACCGAGCTGCTCGAGCAGGAACAAGACAGCGCGCCCGGGTGGTCCGGCGTGTTGGACGAGCACTACCTCATTCTCAGCAACGAGATAGGCGATTGGATCGGGGGGCTCCGCTACTGGCTTCGCGGCGGAGTGGCCCACCTGGTCGATGTGGTGGTTTTGCCTCAGGAGCGGCACCAGGGCCACGCCCACCGGCTGCTGTCCGCCTTTGAGGAGCGAGCCGTCGAGGCAGGAGTACACCTGGCCGAATTCTGGACCGATGATGACCGCTCCGAGGGACTCCTGGGTGCGCTGGGCTGGCGGCGGATCTTCCACCGGGAGAACTACATCGGCCAGCGGACCTGGTCCCTCATGGAGAAGCGGCTGGGGCCCACGAACGGCTGATAGTTTCGCCAGTCGGGTGCCCCCGCCCTGAATTGGCATTGACCGGACCAGCCTCGCTATCTTACACGGTTGGTCCGGTCTGCTTTTATACGCTCACCGCCCTCCAAGGAACTCCATGGGCATCACCGCCGATCCGGTAGGGGACCTCGGCTCCAAGGTTGAAGTACTTAGAGACCTCGAGGGACGGGTTCGGGAGCTGATGGAGTCGCACGAGCGAAAGCGGGAACTTTGGTATCCCACCGATCTGCTCGGCCCCGATCCGGATAGCTGCCCCGACGAATTCACCGCCAAGCTCCGCAGCCAGGCCGAAGGCATTCCCGATCCCATCCGGGCGGCGCTCGCGCTCAACATGCTGACTGAGGAAGGGCTGCCCCATTTCCATCGGCTGCTCGCCGTCTACCTGGGCGACGAGAGCTACTGGCGCTTATGGAACAATCTCTGGACCGCGGAGGAGGATCGCCACGGCCAGGTCTTGCACGACTACGCCCGGGATACCCGGCTCTTCGACCAGCGCAAGATCGAGGAGATGCAGTTCGAGTATATCCGCCGGGGCTTCCACCCGGAGTGGGACCGGGATCCGTACCGGGTCTTCGCCTACACCACAGTGCAGGAGCGAGCAACCCAGTTCTCCCACGCCGAAACCGGCCGCATCGTCGCCGAATACGAACCGCGGCTGGCGGAAGTCTTGAGCCAGGTCGCCAAGGACGAGGCCCGGCACTACGCCTTCTACCGCACGGTATTCGAAGAGATCCTCCAGCGCGATCCGGACCAAGCTCTCCACTCGGCCTCCTACATTCTTCCCGCGATCGACATGCCGGGCGTGACCATGCCGGGCTTTAAGGAGCTGGCCGAGGTGATCCGCCGCGCGGGAATCTACGGGCCGCGGGACTATCTCCGCATCGTGCAGGAGCAGATCCGCTACTGGAAGATCGAGAGCCTGGAGGGACTGGGAGAGTTGGGCCGGAAGGCGCAAGAAAAGATCATGGGCATTCCGGCACGGCTCAAGAGAATCGCGGAGCATATGGAGACTCGGAGCCGGGCCAAAACCTTCAGCTTCGAGGTGGTGTTCAACCGCGAATTTGCGATGGAATGAGGGGCATGCGGCTGTGCCTCGCGCTGGCGGCGGCCCTGGTCACCGCCGGGTGCGGCGGCGAGAAGGGCGCCCAAGCCGCATCGGCCATCTCCCGCTCCAATCTTCCTCCCGACCAGCGAGACGCCGAGCTGCTGGGTAGTGAGCTGTTCGAGCTGGTGGACCGGGCGATCGACTATCGCGGCTCCCATCGGGGCCGGCCGGCGGCCTCTCTGCGCCAGATGGGTGTCGACAGTCTGACTCCCGCCACCGCCCGGCACCTGGTCAATTTGGCGCGCGAGCCGGTGGTGACGGTGGAGTTTCGGAAGCGCGAGAACCGCGAGATCACGTCCTGCCGCGGAGACAGCCAGATCCTGGAGGAAGCCGCGCTCAACGGCGGACGTTTCACCTTGATGTGCACCAGCCGATCGGGCGCCCAACGCCCCATCCGGATCGGCGACCCGGGTCGCTGAAACGCCGTAGCACCTCTCCCCATGCTCCCCCTCACCATCGATTACGTGGTTCGCGGTGTCGTCGTCGCGGCACTGGTGTACGCCTCGCTGGTAGCCCTCACGCACTGGGCGGTCCGCAGCCGGCGGATCAATCCGTTTGGCGCCTGGCCACGGCTGGTGCGGCGGGCGAGCGATCCGGTGCTGCTCCCTCTGGAGCGGCGAGTGATCAGGGCGGGCGGCAGTCCCCAGAATGCGCCGCTCTGGCTGCTCGGCATCGTGGTCGCCGGTGGCTTGATCTTGCTGAGCCTCATCGATTGGCTCATCGGCATGGGGGGGACGCTCACGGCGCTGGCGTATGCCGGGCCAAGGGCTCTGATCCGGTTTCTGGTGAGCGGCATCCTCACTCTGATCATGGCCGCGATTTTCATCCGAGTCATCGCCTCCTGGCTGGGGGCATCTCCCTATAGCCGGTGGATGCGCCCGGTAGTGGTGCTGACCGATTGGATCATCGAGCCGATTCGCCGCATCCTTCCTCCCCTGGGCATGATCGACTTCAGCCCGATGGTTGCGTGGTTGGTGCTTTGGGTGGTGCGAGGGTTTGTGGTGGGGATGATCTGAGGAGAGCATGCCGCCGGTCACGGCCACCCGCACCGGAGTTCGTCTAGGGAGACCTTGGTCCGGTTTCTGGCCGAGCGGTTGGACGTGCCGCGGTCGGCCGTAAGCCTGGTCTCGGGAGCGAGCGCCCGATTGAAGCGGCTGGACGTCGCCGGCATCGGGGTCGAGGACGTCAGGCGGCGGCTCGGACTCCCGGGTGACAAATCGGCCCCATCCTGTTAGACTAGAAGAGTCTAACAACCGATTCCGTGGCGATTTGCGCAGCTTGCGGCCACGTTAAACAATCAGCTAAAACGCGTTCCCTGAGGCGTTTTGGCCCCAGGGTTTTTCGTTTGGAGGGCGTCGTGTCCGTCACCCTTTCCCCATCTCCCGCAACCGGCCGCAGCCCACAGGCTCGGGCTGGGCGCCTGGGGCTCCTCGAGCCGCTCCTGGCCCGCCGGATCCTGGTGCTGGATGGGGCGATGGGCACCATGATCCAGAGCTACCAACTGGTCGAGCGGGACTATCGCGGGGACCGGTTCGCCGATTGGCCCCGCGACCTCAAGGGTCACAACGATCTCCTCGCTCTCACTCAGCCTCAGATCATCCGGGCCATTCACGCGGCCTACCTCGAGGCCGGCGCCGACATCATCGAGACCAACTCCTTCAACTCGACGGCGATCTCGCTGGCCGACTACGGGATGGAGGACCTGGTCTACGAGCTCAACCACGCCGCGGCCCGGCTGGCTCGCGACGTCGCCGACGAGTTCGAGACCAAGGATGCCGACTCGCCTCGGTTTGTGGCGGGGGTGCTGGGACCTACCAATCGCACCGCGTCGATCTCGCCCGACGTCAACGATGCGGGATTCAGGAACGTCGGGTTCGACCAGCTGGTGGCGACGTATGGGGAGGCCGCCCGCGGCTTGCTCGACGGTGGCGCCGACCTGCTGCTCATCGAGACCATCTTCGATACCCTCAACGCCAAAGCGGCGATCTTCGCGACCGAAACCCTGTTCGAGGAGCTTGGGCAGCGCGTACCGGTGATGATCTCCGGAACCATCACCGATGCCAGCGGTCGCACCCTCTCGGGCCAGACCACGGAAGCCTTCTGGAACTCGGTAGCCCACGCCCGCCCGTTGAGCGTGGGACTCAACTGCGCCCTGGGCGCCAAGCAGCTCCGGCAGTACGTGCAGGAGCTCTCCCGGGTGGCGCCGGTCTTCGTGAGCACCCATCCCAACGCGGGATTGCCCAACGAATTCGGTCAGTACGACGAGAGCCCGGAGAGCATGGCCCATGTCCTCCGTGAGTTCGCGGAGCACGGGCTGGTCAACTTCGTCGGCGGCTGTTGCGGAACTACGCCGGCGCATATTCGCGCCATCGCCGATGCGGTTCGCGACCTCCCACCCCGCCGCCCTGCCACGCTGCCGCCTCGCTGCCGCCTCAGCGGGCTCGAGCCCCTCACGATAGGCCCGGACAGCATCTTCGTGAACGTAGGCGAGCGGACCAACGTCACCGGCTCGCGCAAGTTCGCCAAGCTGATTCTCTCGGGGGAATACGAGGCCGGACTGGAGGTCGCCCGCCAGCAGGTCGAGAACGGCGCGCAGATGGTCGACGTCAACATGGACGAAGGGATGCTGGATTCCCAAGCGGCCATGACGACCTTCCTCCAGCTCATGGCGGCCGAGCCCGACATCAGCCGGGTCCCCGTGGTGATCGACTCCTCCAAGTGGTCGGTGATCGAGGCCGGACTCAAGTGCGTGCAGGGGAAGGGCGTGGTGAACTCGATCAGCCTCAAGGAGGGCGAGGAGGAGTTCGTTCGCCAGGCCACCCTGGTCCGCCGCTACGGCGCGGCGGTCATCGTGATGGCGTTCGATGAGAAGGGACAGGCCGACAGCGCCGAACGTAAGATCGAGATCTGCACCCGTTGTTACCGGATACTTACCCAGCGGGTGGGCTTCCTGCCCGAGGATATCATCTTCGATCCCAACATCTTCGCCATCGGCACCGGGATCGAGGAGCACAACAACTACGCCGTCGCTTACATCGAGGCCACCCGCCGGATCAAGGCGGCGTTGCCCCACGTGATGGTGAGCGGCGGGGTGAGCAATGTCTCGTTCTCCTTCCGGGGGAACGATCCGGTACGGGAGGCGATCCACACCGTGTTCCTCTACCATGCCATCGAGGCGGGGATGAGCATGGGCATCGTGAACGCGGGACAGCTCCCGATTTACAGCGACATCCCGGCCGACCTGCTCGAGCGGGTGGAGGACGTGGTACTCAACCGGCGGCCCGACGCCACTGACCGGCTGCTGGCGGTCGCCGACTCGGTCAAGGGCCACGCCGCGACCGACACCACCGACCTGAGTTGGCGCGACGCGCCGGTGGCCAAGCGATTGGCTCACGCTCTGGTCGAAGGGATCGCCGACTACATCGTGGAGGACACCGAAGAGGCCCGGCTCCAGGCGGAACGGCCCATTCATGTAATCGAGGGCCCGCTGATGGACGGGATGAACATCGTGGGCGATCTCTTCGGGGCGGGAAAGATGTTCCTGCCTCAGGTGGTGAAAAGCGCCAGGGTCATGAAGAAAGCCGTGGCCCACCTGGTGCCCTTCATCGAGGCGGAGAAGGACGCCACGGCCGGAACTCGATCCAATGGACGAGTACTGCTCGCTACCGTGAAGGGCGACGTCCACGACATCGGCAAGAACATCGTGGGCGTGGTACTCCAGTGCAATAACTACGAGGTCATCGACCTCGGCGTCATGGTTCCCTGCGCCAAGATCCTGGAGACCGCGCGCCGCGAGCAGGTGGACCTGGTGGGCCTGAGCGGACTGATCACGCCCTCTCTGGAGGAAATGTCGTTCGTGGCCGGGGAGATGGAGCGGGAAGGCTTCGAGGTTCCCCTCCTCATCGGTGGCGCCACCACGTCACGGGCGCACACCGCGGTGAAGATCGAGCCCAAGTATCACGGCCCCACCGTGCATGTGCTGGATGCCTCGCGCGCGGTGGGAGTCGCCGGCAAACTGCTGAGCGGCGACCTGCGCGACGCCTTTGTGGCGGGAGTGCGGACGGAATACCAGGAGCTGAGAGACCGCCGGGGTGACCGCAAGGCACAAGAGCGGCGGGTATCGCTGGATGAAGCTCGGCGCAATCGGTTGAAGGTCGATTGGAGCACGGTCCGGCCGCCAACGCCATGCTTTACCGGGGTCCGCGCGCTGAGCGACTATCCGCTGGCCGAGCTGGTCGAGCGGATCGACTGGACACCGTTCTTCCAGACCTGGGAGCTCGCCGGCCATTACCCGGCGATTCTCGACGACCCCTCCGTGGGCCCGGCCGCAACCAGTCTGTTCCGCGACGCACAGTCGCTCCTGGATCGGATCGTCGGAGAGCGACTGCTGCAGGCCCGGGCGGTGGTGGGCTTGTTTCCGGCCAACAGCGTAGGAGACGACATCGAGCTCTATGCCGACGACAGCCGAACCCGTCCCCTGGCGCTGATCCATACCCTCCGGCAGCAGATGCTGAAACCGCCGGGCCGGCCCAACCTGGCCCTGGCCGACTACGTGGCGCCGCGGGACAGCGGCGTGGCCGATTACGCCGGTGCCTTCGCGGTGACCGCCGGAGTCGGGGTCGACCGGATGGTCGCTGAGTTCGAGTCCGCCCATGACGACTACAACGCGATCCTGGCCAAGGCGTTGGCCGATCGTCTGGCCGAGGCCTTCGCCGAACGGCTTCACGAGCTGGTACGGACCGAGTTCTGGGCCTACGCCAGAGGCGAGTCGCTGGAGAACCAGCGGCTGATCCGGGAGGAGTATCAGGGAATCAGGCCGGCACCGGGATACCCTGCCTGCCCCGATCATACCGAGAAGCGCACCCTCTTCGACCTGCTCGGCGCGGAAGCCAACGCCGGCATCACGCTGACCGAGAGCTATGCCATGCTGCCCACAGCCGCGGTCAGCGGCTACTACTTCTGGCACCCGGAGGCCAAGTACTTCGGCGTAGGCAAGATCGACCGAGATCAGGTGGAAGACTACGCCCGGCGGAAGGGGATGGATGTGGGAAGCGTGGAGCGGTGGTTGGCTCCCAACCTGAACTACGATCGGTGACGCGAGTGCTGCTACGCGATCTTCTCTCCGATACCCGGGTCCACGTGCTCGACGGTGCCATGGGCACCATGCTCTACAACCGTGGCGTGTTCGTGAACGTGTGTTACGACGAGCTGAACCTCACCCAGCCCGCATTGGTGCGCGAGGTGCACGAGGCGTACGTCCAGGCCGGGGCCGAGATCGTGGAGAGCAACACCTTCGGCGCCAATCCGGTCAAGTTGTCGAGCCATGGACTGGATGAACAAACGGAGGAGATCAACCGCGCAGCGGTGGCCATCGCCCGGGACGCCGCGAATGGCCGGGCGCTGGTGGTGGGCGCCATCGGGCCGCTGGGAATCCGGCTGGAGCCCTGGGGGCCGACCGCGCGGGACGAGGCGATCGGGCTCTTCACCCGGCAAGTTCGAGGGCTTCAGGACGGCGAGGTGGATGGGTTCATCCTGGAGACGTTCAGCGATCTCCACGAGCTGGAGGCCGCGCTCTGCGCGGTGAAGAGTCTCTCCGACCTTCCGGTGATCGCTCAGATGACCGTGAGTCAGGACGGCAACACCAGCTACGGAACCAGCGTCGAGACCATCGCGACCAAGCTCACTGAGCTGGGGGCCGACGTGGTGGGGCTCAACTGCTCGGTCGGCCCGGCCGCCATGCTCGACGCGATCGAGCGGATGGCGGAGCGTACCGACCGGCCGATTTCGGCACAGCCCAACGCCGGCCTGCCTCGGGCAGTGGATGACCGCCGGATCTATCTGGCGAGCCCCGACTACATGGCGCAGTACGCCCGGCGGATGATTCAGGCCGGGGCCCGCTTCGTGGGAGGGTGCTGCGGCACCACGCCGGACCACATCCGGAAGATTCACGCGTATGTAGCCAGCCTCCAGCCGCGGCATCCGGCAGCCGTTGCTGTGGCCGCGATGTCAGGTCGCCGGCAGGATCGGAAGCTGTTCCGCTCGACCAGCGCTCCGGCTGGGGCAGCAAGCTCGCGTCGGGTGAGCTGGTTACCAGCGTCGAGATTCTGCCGCCGCGGGGGTGGGATCCGGCCACCCTGCTGGAGCAGTGCCGGGAGCTCAAGGCCGCTGGGGTCGACGCGGTCAACGTGCTCGACAGCGCCCGGGCCCAGAGCCGGATGGGCGTGGTACCGGCCGCGATGATCGTGCAGCGGGAGGTCGGTCTCGAAACCGTCTTCCACTACACTTGCCGGGACCGCAACATGCTCGGCATGCTGACCGACCTGCTCGGTGCCGCCGCCGGGGGGCTGCGCAACGTGCTGATCGTGACGGGAGACCCGCCTACCATGGGGCCCTACCCCGACTCGACTGCGGTGTTCGACATCGACAGCATCGGGCTCACCAATCTGATTCATCGCTTGAATCGCGGGCTCGATCCGGGAGGCAACTCCATCGGCGAGCCGACCCGGTACGTGGTCGGGGTGGCGCTCAATCAAGGGCTCCGCCGACCTCGATCGCGAGCTGGAGCGGTTTGCCTGGAAGGTCGAGGCCGGAGCGGACTTCGCGGTCACCCAGCCGGTCTTCGATCCGGCGCAGCTGGATCGCCTATTGGGTCGGAGTCGCTATCGGATCCCGGTGATCGCAGGCATTTGGCCGCTGACCTCGCTGCGCAATGCCGAGTTTCTTGCCAACGAGGTACCCGGGGTGCAGGTACCCGAGGCGGTGGTCGAGCGGATGCGGCGGGCTCAGGAGCACGGCGGGCCGGCAGCCCGCGCCGAAGGGATCGCCATCGCAGCCGAGATGATCGAGGCGGTAAGAGACCTGGTGCAGGGTGTGCAGATCAGCGCCCCTGGCGGCCGGGTTGCCACGGCGCTGGAGCTGCTTCGCGGGTTGGCTAGCTCTCCAGCAGGCTCATGATCCGGCGATAGCTCGCGTCCACGCCCTGAACGCCGAGATTGCTCAGATAGACCTTGTCGGCACCCACCTCCCGTAGGGCGCGAACCGTCCGGGCGCAGATCTCATCAGCGCTCAGCCCAGCCTCGAATTCCTTGGTAATCTCGGCCGCCGGCACCGGAAAGAAATCCGCCAGGCGAGCCAGCGTGGCCGGGTTCGCGCTCTTGTAGAGAAACACGCCGAACACACCGGGGTGGGGAACGCCGCGGCGTCTGGCCTCGGTCAGGAATCGCTCCACCGCGCGGATGCTGTGGTGGGACACGACCTGAGTGAGATAGAACTCGGCCTCGAATCGCTCGTCCAGCAGGAAATCGACTTGCTCGACCGGGTCGCGGTGGGGGTTGGCCCAGCCGCCGAGATTGAGATCGGGAACCCGGCGGCGAATGACGCTGCGGAGCTCGCGGGCGTGAGGCAGGCAACGGGGCGGACCCACCGTGTGGTCGCCGCCCAAAACCGTCAGCGCTTCGAAACCGTGAGAGCGGGTCCGGGCGGCATGCATCAGGCAATAGTCGATGCTGTGCTTGGAGGTGAGAAAAGGGACGATCAGTGCCGGGTCCACGTCCTCCGCCAGATTGATAGTCAAGTGGGCGAGATTTTCCTCCTCGGAGCGGCCCACCGCGTTGTCGGTCAGGAAAATGACAGTATCGCGGCGGGCCAGACGCTGGATCGAGTGGTACATGTCGATCCATACATCCATGCTCTCCGCGGCGGAGAGCCCGGTTCGCGGTGGACGAAGCTCCACCGCCGCCAAGGGGGTGGGCTGGCGAAGGCGCTGAAGCACCGATCCGATTGGAGCGCGGGAGGTGGTGGACATGGCGTGGTGGCACGGAAGCTAACAGGAGCGGTATCTTCTGGCTGTCCCGCCACTCCAACACGAGCCTCGCATGTCTGACCTCTCGACCGCCACTCCCGCGCTAACCAATCTGTCCGAAGAAGAGACCCTGTTCCGCGACGCGGTGCGGGAGTTTGCGGAGACCGAGGTCAAGCCTCACGTCCAGGCCATGGACGAAGCGGCCCTCTTCAAGCTCGACCTCATCCCCAAGTTTTTCGAGCTGGGACTCATGGGCATCGAGGTTCCCGAGCAGTACGGCGGAGCCGGGGGAACCATCTTCATGGCGGTGCTGGCCATCGAAGAGTTGGCCCGGGTCGACGCTTCGGCCGCGATCTACGTGGACGTCCACAATACCTTGGTGAACAATGCCATCCTCCGTTGGGCCAATGCCGAGCAGCAGGCCCGTTACTGCCCCCGGCTCACCAGCGGATTGTTGGGTGCGTTCGCCTTGTCGGAACCGGGCAGCGGCAGCGACGCGTTCGCGCTGGCAACCCGGGCCGAGCGCAAGGGCGACGGTTGGGAGCTGACCGGACGCAAATTCTGGATCACCAACGGAGCAGAGGCGGGGGTGTACATCGTCTTCGCCAACGTCGATCCGTCCAAGGGGTACAAAGGGATCACCGGATTCATTGTCGAGCGGGAATTTCCCGGTCTGTCGGTGGGAAAGAAGGAGAACAAGCTCGGCATTCGCGCCTCCAGCACCACGGAGGTGATTCTGGAGCAGTGCCGGGTACCGGCAGAGAACGTGCTGGGGCCCGTGGGCCAGGGCTATAAGATCGCAATCGAGACCCTGAACGAGGGGCGAATCGGAATCGGGGCGCAGATGATCGGGGTGGCCCGCGGCGCGCTGGAGGCGGCCACGGCGTACGTCAAGGAAAGGAAGCAGTTCGGCAAGGCGATCGCCGAGTTCCAAGGCGTCCAGTTTCAGCTGGCCCAGATGGCGACCGACCTCGAGGCCGCCCGGCTGATGGTCTACAACGCGGCCCGGCTCAAGGACGCGGGACAGCCGTTCCAGCAGCAGGCCGCGATGGCCAAGCTATTCAGCTCTCAGGTGGCCGACCGCACCACGTCCAATTGCCTGGAGCTGTTCGGTGGGTACGGCTACTCGAAGGAGTATCCGGCGGAGAAGTACTACCGAGACGCCAAGATCGGCACCATCTACGAAGGCACCAGCAACATGCAGCTACAGACCATCGCTAAGGGGATGCTGAAGTAGCCATCCCCTTTGCGAGAAGCATCAGTTGGAAGACGAGTCCTGCTGTTGTGACCGCTGGTAACCCGACGTGTCCTGCCCACCCATCCCCGAAGTGGTATCCATCTGCATACCAGGCTGCATGCCGGAAGTGTCGGCCTGCATGCTCGAAGTATCGGTCTGCATGCTCGAAGTGTCCGCCGGCGTGCCGGTCGTGTCTACCCGCTCCATTCCGGAATAGCCCGCGGTATCCTGGGGTTGGCCGGTGCCCTGCTCTTGCAGGAACGTGTCCGAAGGACTCGGCTGAGACGGCGGGACCATGCTGGTGTCCCGCTCCATGCCTCGGTACCCCGACGGGTTCTGTCCGGTCGTATCGCGAGTGGTGTCTGCCGCCACTGCACCGGTCTCGTCTTCCGTCTTCGCCGTGTTGCCGGCGCATGCCAACGCACCGACCAGAATCGCGGCGCAGGTTGCGCTCCAGTAAGCTCGCATACGACCTCCTCTGATCGTGTACGTGTAGTCCGATGTTGCCGACTGGCTAGCGAAAACCTACCGGCGGCTCGGCGAGCCATTCAGTGAGCCTGGTCACCCGTTGCCGAGCCAGGATATCGCTCGGTTGTCGGTAGAGGGCCCGGGTCTTGCAATAAACCCCAATCGAGGAGAGTTTGCCCCCGGCCCCAGGTAGGACCGGGGCCCGACGGTCGGCAGCAAAACCAATAGCGTTCAAAGCCTTAAGCCGTTGGCTGAGCTATCCGGCCAGTGAGGTAAGTGCCGGGTGCATCGTTGGCTCCGCGCACTACCATTGGGCCGGCTGGCACCATGTGTGTCGCAGTGACTCATCAATCGGTTCGGGAAGGTCCGTGACCCTTCAGCCCCAGCTCGTCCGCCTTGGCCAGATCACGGCTCTGGCGGTTTGCATTTCTACTCCCGTCGCGCCAGTCGCGGCTCAGACCGATCCCGCGTGGTTGACGGGACAAATGAGCGCCTGGTATTCGACGGCAACCCGGCGCGCGCCGGGCCAGTGGGGCATCGCAATCGCCGATCAGTCGGGGCGGCTTCTCTGGAGCGCCAATCCCGACGTGGCCTTGATGCCGGCCTCGACCGTAAAGCTGTTCACCACCGGGTTCGCCCGAAGCGTGTTGGGCGGAGAGGCCCGCCGGTCCACTCGGGTGGTAGGCAACGGATATCTCGATCCCGCCACCGGAGAATGGATTGGTGATTGGGCGCTGGAGCTGAACGGCGACCCGTCGCTGGAGCGAGCCGAAGGATCGGGACCCACCCTGTACGACCTTGCTCTCCAGTTGGCGAGCGCCGGCGTCCGCAAGATCAACGGCCCGCTCGTGGTTCAGAGCGCCGATGGCCCGGCGGAGGCCGTCTATCCGGCCGTGTGGTCCAGCCGGCATCAGGGACGGCTCTTCGCTCCCCTGGTCGGAACACTCACCTTACACGAAAACATCATCTGGGTCACGGTGCGTCCTGGCGCCAAGCCCGGTCACAAGGCCAAGTTGGTGGAGAGCGCGCCGGAGGGAATCGGCGGACTGGTCACGATGAAGGCCACCACCCGTTCCGGACGTCGGGCTCGACTGGTCCTGCGTCCGCGGCCCGGCGGCGGCTGGCTGGTTACCGGGACCATCGGAGTCCGCGCGTCTCCCCGCCGGCTCACCACGGTGGCCCGGGACCCGAAAGCCGTACTGACTGCCGTCTGGGGCTCCGCCCTGGCCCGTGCGGGCATCGCCTGGGACCGCTCGCCGGGACCTGTCGTTCAGGCTGAGACTGCCCCACACGTGATGGCCGAAGTCGCTTCTCCTCCGCTCGACTCCCTGGCGAGTGAGATCAACCGGCGCAGCCTGAACCTCGGCGCCGAGCTGTTGCTCCAATGGGCCGGCGGCCGGGACAAGGGCCCCAGCCTGCTGACTGACCACGTCCGCAAAGTGACCGGCGCAACCGACGGGGTGTACCTGGTGGATGGGAGTGGTCTCTCCTACGACGACCGGGTGAGTCCCTCCGCCTTCGTTTCGTACCTCGCCAAGTTTCCCGGCACCGCGGCGGGACACAATTTTCCCCAGCTCCTCCCGGCCAACGGAACCGGCACCCTGCGCCGGCTCAATAGTGGATTCCCGGGCGAGGGTGTAGTACGCGCCAAGACCGGAACCCTAGGGCGGGTCTCGACCGTCGTGGGTTACCTGGGCCGGCCCGAGGGAGTGCTGCTGGTGTCGTTGATGTACAACGGCAACCGTCCGTGGGCGGCGCGCCAAGCGCAATGGAGGCTGTTCCGCGAGCTGGGAGCCAATGGGGTAGTGATCCCAGCGGACACGGTTCCGGTCCCACCGGTTCAGCTGGGTGGAGACGAGACGGCGCATCCCGCATGGTGGCCCGACAACCTGTCGCCCACTCCGCCCGATACGGTTCGCTGACGGCTACCGGCTAGACCCCCTCAAAAAACCAGATGCGCTAACTGAACTCCCCGGGGCTCGGTGGAGCGATTGATCATCGGCTCTACGGTGAGTGCCGCGCCCATCACCGGTGCTTTCACGCTCGGCATCGGCACGGTCATGAATGCCGGCCGTGCGGTATCGGGGTTCACTTCCACCGACCGCACCATGCCGTTCTGGGTGATGAACCAGAACTGGTAGACGTTCCCGGACGGCGCCGGTGGAAGCCCGTGTACGATGACGCACCAGCGGTGAGACACCGCATCTTGAAAGATCAGCAGTCCACCACGATGGTCTCCCATCGAGATGCTTGCCTGCTGTACCTGCTGCGCCTGGCGTAGGACGGAGAGAGTGTCCTCCAGCGCCATGAGGCGCTGCTCGCGATTGGCGATCAGTCCTTCCAGATGGCGTTGCTCCCGCTTGGCGCTGAGCCCGATGCCAGCGGCAATCAGCAACGCAGCCGCGGCGGCAAGGGCGGGCAGCCGTCGCCGCCAGCGCCGCGGTGGGTCCAGGATCTCGCCGGCGATCCGCCGGCTGAGGCCGGGCCGCGGCGCGACCGGCGTCAGACCCATGGGAAGCCAGCCCAGCTCCCGCTCCAGCCGGCCCACTGCCGCCGAACACTCCTCGCACTGCGGAAGGTGCTCGCCGAAGGTTCGCTCCTCCCGAGCCTCGAGGGTCCGGGCCACGAAGGCCGAGCGATTTTCGACAAACCAGTCGTGCGGGTTCATAGGACCCAGTCCTTGATGGGAGCCAGTGCTACGCGGAGCTTGTCGAACGCGAGGCGCAGCCGGGTCTTCACGGTACCGATCGGGATGTCGAGCTCGCTCGCGATCTCCGAATGGGTGAGTCCCTGGAAATAGGCCAACCGCACCGCGTCGCGCTGCTCCGGTGGGAGTGCCGCCAGAGCCGCGTGCACCGAGTCGTGAACGTGCCATCCCGGGCGGGCCGATTCGTCCAACTTTGCCGGAGGGACCTCCGGCGCTCCGACTGCTCCGTACGCCGCCGCCCGCGCCAACTTCAATCGCAAGCGACGGCGCCGGCGCAGCCGGTCGATCGCCCGGTTGCGGGTGATGCGGAGCAGCCAGGGCATCAGCGCGTCGTGCTGCTCGCCGGCCTCCCCGATGCGGTCCCACGCCACCCCGAAGGTCTCCAGCACCACCTCTTCCGCCTCTTCCGGATCGCTCAGCATCGCCTGGGCGACCGCCAGCAGCCAGGGACTGGCCAGCTCGATGAGCTGCACCAGGGCCTGCTCGTCCCGGGCCTGCAGTCGTTGGCGGAGCGACGACTCCCCGGCCAGGCCAAGGCGGGGGCCTCCCGCCTCTCCCTTGGAGGGACGGCCGGACGCCGGCGATTGGGGACGAGGCTCATGCGGCACGAGTGAAATCGAACGCAAAGCGTCTTAGCCCACAACGCTGAGCGGCTCGGAATGGTTTTCTGACGGGGGACTGCGGCGGCCGCGGACCGGAGCCCGCGGCCGTTCAGCTACGCGCGGCGACTGCCTGCGGCGACCAGCACCACGCCGCCGACGATCGCCAGCGCACCCAGGAGCGGTGGGACGGGAAGCGACTCCTTCTTGTCGGCGGTGGCCTCGATCGGTCCGAGGTCGACCACCTTCTCCTTCCGGGTGAAGGAAAAGCCGCCCAGGGCCAATCCCACCACCCCGAGCACGATCAGGAGAATGCCGACGACTGTGATCGGCCTCATACCGGGCGTCGGCCCTGGATCACACGGATCAGCACAATCGCCAGTGCGATGACCAACAGGATATGGATGAAGCCGCCCAGGGTATAGGAGGACACCATACCGAGAAGCCACAGCACCAGCAGGATGACGAAGATCGTCCAGAGCATACCGGCCTCCGAGCGAGAGGGTTGCGCGGGCGAGGACTCGCCCGACGCACCAGCCTAGGCGAGGCGCGGCGGTGGCGCGGTGATGACCCTCACGCCCTGCTAGAGGTGCAAAAACCTGCAACGAAAAGACCCGCCGGTCGAGGCGGGTCCTTCGTTGATCGCGGTGAGACCACCGTGCGCCTGCTCCCGTTGTTACTTGATGCGCATCAGCGGCTCGATGAGCACTTCGCCGGCGCAGCACGGTGCTCGTCGATCTGACTACTTGCACTCGGCTCCGGCGAGCACGTTGATCCGGCCCCACCCGTAGACCCGGTCTTTCCCAGGACCAGAGACTTTATCGGCGCTCACTAGGATGCAGTGTTCGAGACGCGCTCCATTCTGATCGCCCGGCAGAGCCGACTCGATGACCGCCGCCTGACCCGAGACGTGGGCGGCCGAGGGACTCGTCCCCGCTACGAGTCAGGAAAAACCCTTTACTAGTGGTGCATACCTCGAAACCCGGAGTACGATTGAAGCTACTGCACGCCGTCAGGATCAGGTCCTCGACGACGCTACCTTCAACGAAATCTCCTCCCGGAGCGAAGACATCGACACCGTGCTTACCAAAATTAGAGTAGCTCGCCACCCGGTCGAAATTCTGCTGGTTGATTGGTGCTGTGGCGCCCACACTTACGACATGCGGCAGGTCGGACGGCACGTGGATGATGTCGTTGTTGTTCAAGTTTACAGCCTCGTTTCCAGCGGAGGCGACCACGAGCGCCTTGTGACTCGAGGCGTAGTTGACGGCCCGCTGGAACGCTTTGACCTCGGGCTTCTCAATCACAGGTACCCCAGGGTCTCCGTCGATACCCTTTTTGAAGAAGTAAAGTCCCAAGCTCATGTTGATGACGTCCGCGCCTACGTTGGCTGCGTGCACGATGCCGGCGAGAATCCATCCGATTTCAGCGCTGCCGTCCTGGTCCAGGACCTTCACCGCGCAGATCCTCGCGTCCGGCGCCACCGATGCCATCCCCAGACCGTTGGAGGTGATCACCGAGGCCATGGCGGTGCCGTGCAGGTTGAAGTCCAGGATAGTAGGCTCGGAGGGGACGAAGGAGACGCTGGTGGCCAAGTCCACTTTGCCCGCAAGATCGACGTGGGTCGGGTCAACTCCGGTGTCGAGGACACAGACCAGCGCTCCCTCGCCCTGCGGGGTCGTGAGCCATGCGTCATCAGCCTGGATGACTCGTAGGTTCCATTGGTCCGCGAAGAAGGCGGCCCCGCTCTGGTCCGTTTCGACCCGGGCTGCCTCACGCTTGGATCGTATGAGTTTCTGGTCGGGGCCTAGCCACTGCACCTGCCGATCCGGCGCGACTCCTTCCACCTCCGGGAGCGCCGCCAGCTGGGCCGCCGCCCGATCAGTCAAGCCGCGTACGGAAAGGACGCCGATCTCGGAGGTCACGCGCTCGACAGTGCCGCCGAGTTGCCGGATGGTTCGCTGAAGGTCCATCGACGCTCCCGGCCTCAGCACAACGAGGTGGGATTTCGCCGCAGTCTGGGCCTTGCTGAGCTCCGGGCTCGACCGCGCAGCAGGTGGGGAGGTGGGCTCATCCGAACAGCCGGCCGCCAGCACTCCGAGGAAGGCCAGCGTCGCCTTTCCGATGAGGCGGTTTCGAATCCAGCTACGCAGAGAAAGAGTCCGAATCATGAGAAGCGTCCATCCTTTCCGGTAGAATCCTTCGCCTCACCGACTTGAGGACCGAGGAACAGCAGCGATGAGGTCGAGGGAAGGGGGAAACAGAAGGAGGGAGACCTTCGAGCCCAGCGGAGCGGCTGTGTAAGGCCAGAAGCACGTGGCAGCATGAAAACCCGCGCACCTCGAAGACAGTCACGACTAGTAATCCGTTCGACTTCTTGATACCACGGTGACACACCGAGCCCAGGAGAGCCTCCCTGGTGTGATGCAGCCGTCGCGTCGACCGGGAGCAATCCAGGCTATCTCTCGAAAGAGAGAGTGTCAAGCATCTGCCTCGTGCCACTAGCACAGTGTTCGGCCCCGTTGTTCGCGTCGTAGGTCTGTCGAATCTTTGGCCGCGCGCTGGACGACCCTCGCTCCTTCCGATACCTTCCGGCATCCGCACCCCTCACCCGACCGTCGAGGACCCCTGCATGGCCACCGCATCCGTCGTCCGTCCCAAACCGGAACCGCCGACCTTTCAACCGTTCGTCCCGCCGACCCAATCTCCCGCCGAGCTGACCCTCCGCGCCGTCGTGCTTGGCGCGGTGCTGGGGATTGTCTTTGCGGCGTCGAGTGTGTACCTGGCGCTCAAGATCGGGCTCACGGTGTCGGCCTCGATCCCGATCGCGGTGCTGGCGGTGGCGTTCTTTCGCACGCTGGGTCGGTCGACGATTCTGGAGAACAACATCGTCCAGACCACCGGCTCGGCCGGCGAGTCGATCGCAGCGGGAGTGGTCTTTACCCTCCCCGCGATCCTGCTCATGGGCTACGACCTCAGCGTAGGCAAGGTGGCCATCGTGGCGGTGGTGGGGGGAGTCCTGGGCATCCTCCTCATGATCCCGCTCCGGCGGGCCCTGATCGTGAAGGAGCATGGGCGGCTCACCTACCCGGAGGGGACTGCCTGCGCCGAGGTCCTGGTGGCGGGCGAGCGCGGAGGGGTCCAGGCCCAGCGGTTGTTCCAGGCATTCGGCCTGGCCTTCGTCTACAAGTTCCTGATGGTGGGAATCAAGGGATGGAAGGAGTATCCGGGGTGGGTGTCCCGCTCCTACAATGGTGCGTCGATCTCCGCCGAGATCTCTCCCGAGCTGCTCGGCGTGGGGTACATCATCGGCCCGCGGATCGCGGGCTTTCTATTTGCCGGCGGATGCCTGGCCTATCTGGTGCTGATCCCGGCCATCAAGTTGTTCGGCAGCGGACTCACCGCCCCGATCTTCGCCGAAACCAAGCTGATCTCGGAGATGAGTCCGGGCGAGGTGCGGGCCAACTTCGTGTTTTACATCGGCGCGGGTGCGGTCGCTTCCGCCGGAATCATCGCGCTGATCCGCGCGCTTCCCACCATCGTGTCGGCCTTTCGCTCGGGATTCCAGGAGCTCCGGGGCAGCCTGGGAGAACAGGCCAGCCGGCTCCGCACCGACATCGATCTCCCGATCTCCGTCACGATCGTGGGGGCGATCCTACTGGCCCTGGTGCTCACCCTCCTGCCTCAACTCGCGGTCAACCTGCTGGGCGCGATCCTCATCGTAGTCTTCGGGTTCTTCTTCGCGGTCGTATCCTCCCGAATCACCGGTGAGATCGGGGTCAGCGCCAATCCCATCTCCGGGATGACGATCGCGGCCCTCATCGGGACCACCGCCATCTTTCTGCTGATTGGTTGGACCGGTGTGGACCACCGGGTGGGAGCCATCTCCATCGCGGGGGTCATCGCGGTGGCCGCAGCGCTCGCGGGAACCACCAGCCAGGACCTGAAGACCGGATTTCTGGTGGGCTCCACGCCCAAGCGGCAGCAGCTCGCCATCGTGGTCGGCGCGGTGACTTCGGCGCTGGCCATCGGTTGGACCCTGACGCTGCTCAACAACACCTACACCAACATCGTTCCGGAGTCGCATCCGGGCGTCACCCTGGAGGCCTCGGCGGACGCGCGGGATCGTTCGGTCACCGCCCTCGGTGAGCGGATGACCCACGCCGGTCGGGAGTGGGAGGTCGTGCGGGTGAACCTTCCGGTCGAGGGAATCCAGCCGGGCAAGTATCTGGTCGACCCCGGCAGCCGTGAGGTCGCTTACCTGGTCGATCCCGGTATCGGCGGGAGGGTCCGGGAGATCGACGGGAAGCCGATCACCAAGCTCGATTCCCCTAAGGCCACCATCATGGCGTTGGTGACCGACGGCATTCTCACCCAGAAGCTGCCCTGGGGACTGGTGCTCATCGGAGTTTTTCTCACCATCTCGATCGAGATCATGGGACTCCAGTCGCTCCCCATCGCGGTCGGGGTATACCTGCCGATCTCCACCTCGGCATCCATGTTCGCCGGTGGTGTAGTCCGGTGGCTGGTGGAGCGGCGGATGAAGAGCGCCGAGCGCTCGCTGGCCGAAGTGGAATCGGGGCCGGGCGTGCTCTTCGCCAGTGGTCTCATCGCCGGAGGGGCCATCGCGGGCATCGTCATCGCGGCCATCGCCGCCGCGTTCGTCGGGCGGGCGGAAGCCGCCCAGGTGCCGGCGGCCGACTATCTGGCCCACATAACCGGTGTGCAACAGGCCCTCGGCGCTGTGGCGACCAACGACATCGTGGCGCTGGTCATCTTCGCGGCGTTGGGGGCGGTGCTGTTCAGGGTGGCGAGCCGCTGACCGTGCCGCCGAATGCGCCGCTTTCGATCGGGGTCACGGCGCGGATCATTCACGCTTCGCTGGTGACGGGCGTGCTGCTGTTCTGGGCCGTCGCCTGGTACGTAGGCAGGGAGAACAGCCTGCCGGCATCGGCCCTGCCCGAGCGGCGGGTACTGTACATCGCTCTGTTTCTTGTCACCGCGATGTTGTTTGCGGGGGCCGTGTTCGCGGCGGGACGCATCGCGGCTCCCGCACCGGGCACGACGCAGGATGCGTGGTGGCAGGCGAACCTGGGTCGCGCGATCGTGGTTTGGGCCCTCGTGGAGGCTCCGGCGTTCCTGGGGCTCGTGGCCTACGTCCTGACCCGGGACTTTCGGGTCCTGATCGCCACCCTCACCGGTCTGCTCCTGTTCGCGAACTATCGGCCAAGCCGGTTGTTCGAACGCTGAGACGCCAGTCGGTGCGAGTCATCACCCTGGTGCCCGCCGCCACCGAGATCGTGGCCGCACTCGGTGGCGCCGAGCAACTGGTCGCGATCTCCCACGAGTGCGATCACCCGCCCTCGGTCTCGGGGCTTCCGCGAGTAACGGTCACCGCAATCGACCCCGAAGCCCCGAGTGCCAGGATCGACGCCGAGGTGCGCCGGCTTCGGCAGGAGGGGCGGCCGGTCATCGCGGTAGACGCGGAGCAGCTCACCAGGCTCGCTCCCGATCTCATCATTGCCCAGGATCTCTGCGAGGTCTGTGCGGTCGCCGATGGCGAAGTGTACCGCCTGGCCGCGGCCCTAGGCTCCACTCCCACCGTGCTGTCCCTCCAGGCCCGGACTCTCCGGGGCATCTGGGAAGACATCCACCGGGTAGCAACGGCACTCGACCTCGAAGCCGAGGCGGACGAGCTGGTCTCGGGTCTCGACGACCGGCTCCGGCGGCTGCAGGCGGGGCGGACGGACCGAAGACCCCGGGTCCTCTGTGTCGAGTGGCTGGAGCCGCTCTACCTCGCCGGGCATTGGGTGCCGGAGATGGTCACGGCGGCCGGTGGCGAGGACGTCGGGGCCGTCCCGGGATGTCATTCGGCCAGGCACCGGTGGGAGGAGGTTCAGCGACTTAGACCCGACATCGTCATAGTGATGCTCTGTGGCTTCGGGGTATCGCGCGCCACCGCCGAGCTGGACGCCCTGGCCCCAGCACTGATCGAGGTACTCTCCGGCACCGAGGTCTGGGTCCTGGACGGCAACGCCTACTCCTCCAGACCGGGGCCGCGTGTGGTCGATGGCGTCGAGCGGCTCCAGGCAGCGCTTCAGGGCCGGAATATGCCCGGCCTGGTCCGCTGGGCCGGCCCGAAATCGGCCGCCGTCGGGGTTTGACGTTGGGTTGAGGGCAGACCTAGACATTGCATTGCAGCGCCGCGACCTTTGACCTTCTTCCAGCCCCCAGGCAATGACTCCCGAGTCTCTCGACTTCCTGAAAGCGCTCCTCGACACACCCGGCCCATCCTCTTTCGAGGCGGCGCCGGCCCGTGTCTGGCGGACGGAGGCCCAGGCCTTCGCCGACGAAGTTCGGGTGGACGTAGCGGGAAATTCTTTCGCGACGGTTAACCCCGCGGGCCGCCCGAGGGTCATGTTGGCCGGACACATCGACGAAATCGGGGTCATGGTCACCCACATCGATGATGACGGATATCTGAGCTTCGACACCATCGGGGGGTGGGATCAGCAGGTGTTCGTCGGCCAGCGGGTCCGACTCCTGGGCCGGAGCGGGGCGGTAACCGGCGTGGTGGGCAAGAAGGCCATTCATCTCATGGACAAAGAGGACCGGGAGAAGATCTCCAAGGTCGAAGACCTGTGGATCGACGTCGGGGCGGGCAATCGGGCGGAGGCGGAGCGGCAGCTGCGGATCGGAGACCCCGGCGTGCTCGCGGCGGGAGTGCTCGAGTTCCCCAACGGCCGGCTGGTCAGTCGCTGCATCGATAACCGGATCGGCGCGTACGTGGTGCTCGAGGCAATCCGGCTGCTGGCTCGGGAAGGCCCCCCGTCCGGTGCGTCAGCTACCGCGGTGGCCACGACCCGGGAAGAGATCGCCGCCACCGGAGGCGGTGCCAGGTCCTCGGCCGCGTCTCTAGAGCCGGACGTCGCCATCGTGGTGGACGTAACCCATGCCACCGACTATCCCGGCATCGACAAGCGGAAGCATGGTGATTATCGCCTGGGCGGAGGGCCAGTGCTTTCCCGCGGCGCGTCGGTGAGCGAAGTAGTCTTCGAGCTGCTCGCTGCAACCGCGGAAGCGGAGGGTATCCCCTACGCCATCGAAGCGGCCTCGCGCGACACCCATACCGATGCCGAAGCGATCTTCAACGCCCATCGCGGGGTTGCAACGGCGGTGGTCTCGGTGCCCAACCGGTACATGCACAGCCCCAACGAGATGGTGGCCCTGGACGACTTGGAGCGTACGGCGCGGTTGCTGGCGGCGTTCATCCGCAGGTTGAAGCCCGACTCGGATTTCGTTCCCCGCTAGCCGGGGTGATATTTTTCTAGATCCTATGAAAGCCGCCGTCCCCTTTCTTGCCCTGCTCGGCGTAGTGCTGTCCGCGCTCAGTCCACCAACGCTCCAGGCGGTGCAGTTTGGGACTCCCCCGCAGTCGCCACCTCCGCCGGCACCCCCTCCCACCCAGGCCATCGACGACATCCGCTACCTGAGCGACGATCGTCTCCAGGGTCGGATGACCGGCTCACCTGGTGCCGATTCGGCCGCCGACTACCTGGCTCGGCGCTTCGGTGAGATCGGTCTCCAGCCGGCGGCGGTAGGGTGGTTCCAAAGCTTCACGGTGGCCAAGGATGCCCCGGTGGCACAGCATGCTCACGTGGGAGGGCTTCGGGGAAAGAACGTCATCGGCCTCTTACCCGGACGGGATCCGGTGCTGCGGAACGAAACCGTGATCGTCGGCGCGCACTACGACCATCTCGGATTGGGGGGGTTCGGCAGCCTGGACCCCGACAGTACCGGCAAGGTACACAACGGCGCCGACGACAATGCGTCCGGCGCCGCCATGCTGATCCAGATCGCGTCGCGACTGGCGGGGGCGCCCCCGGCCCGGACCGTGGTGTTCATTGCCTTCAGCGGTGAGGAGCTCGGACTCCTGGGATCCGCCTATTACGCGAGACAGCCGATCTATCCCCTGGCGGCAACGATCGCCATGATCAACCTCGACATGGTGGGCCGTCTGCGCGACCGCCGGCTCATCGTCTACGGCTCCGGCACGGCCAAAGAGTTCCCGGCCCTCCTCGACTCACTGAACTGGTATGCCGGCTTCGACCTCAAGGCTCAGGGCGACGGGTACGGGCCCAGCGACCAGTCCTCGTTCTACGCCATGGGCCGCCCGGTGCTCCACATCTTTACCGACCTGCACGAGGACTATCACCGCACCACCGACGATTGGGAAAAGATCAACCTCGACGGGTTCAAGCGAGTGACCAACTTCACGGTCGGGTTGGTGACTGCCCTGGCCAACCGGCCCTCGCCGCTTACTCCCTCCGCCATCCTGCCGCCCACCGTTACCGGCAGCGAGGGCACGGGAGGCTACGGAGCCTATCTGGGGACCATTCCCGACATGACCGACAACCCCGGCGGCGTCCGCCTGCTGGGCGTGCGGGCCGGTAGTCCGGCCGAAAAGGCCGGTCTGCGCGGCGATGACATCATTACCAAGATCGGTGCCATGGACGTCGGCGACCTCCAAGCGATGACCGAGGCGCTCCGATCCCATCAACCCGGAGACACCGTGAACATCGTCGTGCGGCGGGGAGACCGGATTACCACGCTTCGAGCCACCCTCACCACCCGGGGAGGCTGACCGATGCCGGTGCTGAACGCCGAGCGGGTCATCGCGGCTCTCCGGGGAGCGTTTGCGAGAGAGGTCGGACGCGAGGCGCTGCTCCGAGCCGCCGCGGAGAAAATCAAGGCCGCCGGACCACCCTATACCTCGGTGTACCTGTACATGCTCCACGGTGACGAGCTTCGGCTGGAAGCGCACGCCGGGCGGGATACCGACCACATCCGCATTCCGGTAGGGGTGGGAGTCTGCGGCACCGCCGTCGCCACCGGGCAGGACCAGAACGTGCCGGACGTTCAGGCCATCGACAACTATCTCGCGTGCAACAGCTGGACCCGCTCGGAGCTGGTCATTCTCATCCGCAGGGGCGGCACCATCCTCGGCCAGATCGACATCGACAGTGATGTGCCGGATCCGTTCTCCAGCGAAGAGGAGGCGGAGGTGAGGAAGGTGGCAGAGGCAATCGCCGTTCTGCTCTAGTGCTCATCCGCGGAGTTGATCTCTTCATCCGCCGCATCGGGAGCGGCCCTCCGACCGTCGTGCTTCACGGCGGGCCCGGCGCCCATCACGACTATCTGCTGCCCGGCTTCGACGCGCTGGCCCGGAATCGGGAATTGATCTACTACGATCAGCGGGGCGGAGGCCGGTCGCCGGTTTCGCGAGACACGCCGGTAGGTTGGCAGGAACACGTGGCCGACCTCGAGGCGCTTCGGGACGCATGGGGCTACGAGCAACTGACCCTGGCCGGGTACTCCTGGGGCGGCTTGCTGGCATTGCTCTATGGCCTCGAGCATCCACGACGGGTCGGCCGGCTGGCGCTGATTTCTCCCGCACCGGCCTGGCGGGCCGCCCGAGAGCGTTTCGAGCAGACCTTCTCCCACCGAAACCTCGACCCTGCATTCCAGGAAGAGCGTCGGAAGCTGCGGGAGAGCGGTCTGCGCGAGCGCGATCCCGATGCGTTTCAACAGCGGATCTTCGAGCTGTCGGTGGCGCCCTATTTCTTCGATCCCTCCCGCGCCCGGGAGCTCACCCCGTTTCGGGTGACCGGTCGCACCCAGCAGGAAGTCTGGTCCAGCCTGGGAAGCTACGACCTCCGGCCCCGGCTTCCCTCGCTGCGCGGCACTCCCGCCGTCGTCCTGCATGGTGAGGAAGACGCCATTCCGATCGAGGCGGCCCGGACCACAGCGGAACTGATCGAGGCCGAATTCCACCCCCTTCCCCGTTGCGGCCACGTCCCGTATGTGGAGGCATTCGAGGAGTTTGTGAGGGTGTTGGATGGGTTTCTGTAGAGGCTGTTGGCTATTAGCTATTGGCTATTGGTCCGTAGCCACTGAGGCCCGGTTCCGATGGCAAATAGCTAATAGCCAATAGCCCATAGCTTCCTTTATTACCTTTCCCCCATGATCCGCCCCACGCCCCTGGACCTGGTCTTCAGCCAGGTGGTCGAGGACAGCTTCCCCGCCATCCGCAGTGCTCTTCAGGCCGCCAGTCGAGACCCCGCCGATCGCGATGCATTTCTGATGCTGCCCGACGTGGTGGATCTCCTCCGCCGGCTGCGACCGGAGGAGGGAGTGGGCGAAGGCATGGACCAGCTGGTTGCCCTGGTACATCACGCCTACCTGATGTGGGGTGCCGGTGCGCTTACCCTGGAGATCGGCGCGGACCAGGCGGAGGAGCTGCTCCTGCCGGCGGTCCCTCCAGCGGACGGGGCCGAGCCTCCCCGGGCCTACTACGCCCAATTTCCCGAGCGGCGAGTCTGGGCGGAGGTCCTGACCGGTCAGGCGCCGGAGCCCTTGGACGGTTGCTTCGTGCACGCCGACGGCGGCGGCGAACTGCGGGTGCTCGGCGTATTCGGGTTGCGGGCTGATCGCCAGGGCTTCAGTGTTGTGGAAGCAACCGGCGCGCGCCCCGAGCAGCTTGCCCGTCCCGATGGAAGTCCGCTCTTCTCCTCGACCCTTCCCGGCGGGGAAACCGCCGGGCTCCACTCCATCATCGGCGGCGAAGAGCTGCTGGAGTTGGGCTGGCGGACTCGGGTGCCTGCAGGCGAGGCCCCTCTACAGGCGGCACGATGGACAGCTTGAAGGCGTTCATGGACAAGAAGGCCGTGGCCGAAGTGCTGGAACAAATCGCGGCCTTCCTCGAGCTCAAAGGCGAAAACCCGTTCCGCATCCGTGCCTTCCGCACCGCCGCCCGGGCGGTGGGGGGTTTTCCGGGCGAGCTGCATCAGGGACTGGAGGACGGCTCCCTCGCCGCCAGCAAAGGTGTGGGCCCCGCGACCCTTCAGATCGTGAGCGAGCTGGCCGCGACCGGACGGGCGAGCATGCTCGAGGAACTGCGGGAGCAGATCCCTCCCGGCCTGGTCGAGATGCTGGCGATCGCCGGTCTGGGCGTCGCCAAGATTCGCCAGATCCATGACGTGCTGGGGATCGACTCGGTCCCGGAGCTGGAGGCGGCGGCGCTGGACGGGCGGCTGGCCAAGCTCCCGCGGTTCGGACAGAAGACCTCGGAAAACATCCTCAAAGGCATCGCCTATTTGCGCCAGGCGAGCACCTTCCGGCTATCCCATCATGCCGCGGAGGAAGCTCAAGGCCTGAAGGCCGCCCTGGAAGGTCTCCCCGGCGTTTCCCGCGCGGTCATCGCGGGCGACGTGCGCCGGCGCAACGAAGTGGTACGGGATCTCATCCTGGTGTTGATCGCCAGTGTCTCCCCCGCCGAGCTGTTCAAGCGGCTCAGCCAGCTGCCCGGCGTCCACGAGTTCGCCGGGCAGGATGAACGGCGGCTCACCCTGCGCTTCGCCGGCGGATCCAGCGCCCAGATCGTGGTCACCACCCCGGTCAACGCCGGCGCGGTGTTGGTCCAGGCGACCGGTAACGAAGCCCATCTCAAGAACCTGGCGGAGCACGCCGGAACCCGCGGGTTCGCCCTCAACGGCGCCGCTCTCTGGCGAGGGAGCGAGTTCGTCTCCACTCCCGATGAGGAGCGCTTCTACCAAACGCTGGGTCTGGACTTCATCCCACCGGAGCTGCGGGAAGGCCAGGGGGAAGTCGAGGCAGCCGCCGGCGGCAAGCTGCCGCGCTTGCTCGAGCGGGCCGACTTGAAGGGCTTCCTCCACTGCCACACCAACTACTCCGACGGCTCCAATACGGTGGAGCAGTTGGCCCTCGCCTGCCGCGACGCCGGCTATCAGTACGTGGGGATTACCGACCATAGCCAAGCCGCGGCCTATGCCGGGGGACTGAAGGGAGATGACCTCGCGCGCCAGGCCGACGAGATCGACGAGGTCAACGCCCGGATCGATGGGATTCGGGTGCTGAAGGGAGTCGAGGCCGACATTCTTCAGGATGGCCGCATCGACTACGAGGAGCAGGTGCTGGAGCGGCTGGATTTCGTGATCGCCTCGGTGCACAGCCGGTTCAACATGGGTGAACGGGAAATGACCGCGCGGATCCTCGCGGCGATGGACAACCCGTATCTCACGATCGTGGGGCATCCCACCGGCCGACTGCTGCTGTCGCGGGATCCCTATGGTCTCGACCTCGATGCCATCATCGCCAAGGCCGCGGCGACCGGCGTCGCCCTCGAAATCAACGCCGACCCTCACCGGTTGGACCTCGACTGGCGGGTGCTTCGGCGGGTGCGGGATCAGGGTGCCACGATCTCGATCGGTGCCGACGCCCACAACCTGGCTGGAATCCTCTACGTCGACTATGGCGTGGCCATGGCCCGCAAGGGGTGGTTGGGCCCCCACGACATTCTGAACGCCCGGCCGGTGGACGAGTTCCTGAGCTCACGGCGGGGCAGCGGAGCAGCGGGGCCGCGGGGCGGGCATTGAAGTCGGCGGGACCACGCCGGCGCCGGCCCTCCCCGCGCCGCAGTGCAGCCTCGCGAGCCCCGATCATTTTCGAGCGCCTGAAACGAGCCTACCCAACCGCGCGTTGCGCTTTGGATTATCGCAGCCCCTTCGAGCTGATCTGCGCTACCATCCTCTCCGCCCAGTGCACCGACGTGCGAGTGAACCTGGTCACGCCGGTGCTGTTTGCGCGGTATCCGACGCCGGAGGCCTTGGCTCGCGCCCGCCCGAAGGACGTGGAGGAGATCATCAAGCCCACCGGCTTCTTTCGCAACAAGACCAAGAGCCTGATCGGCATGGCCCAGGCGCTGGTGGCGGATCACGGCGGGCAGGTTCCGCGCACCATGGAGGAGTTGCGACGGCTGCCCGGCGTCGGCCGGAAAACCGCGAACGTCGTCCTGGGAAACGCCTACGGGATCAACGAGGGGGTCACCGTCGACACCCACGTGGCACGGCTCAGTCGGCGACTGGGTCTTACCCGCCAGGACGATCCGGTCAAAATCGAGCAGGACCTGATGCCGTTGTTTCCCCGAGATGATTGGGCCCTCCTCTCCCACCTGCTGATTTTCCACGGCAGGCAGATCTGCCTCGCGCGTCGCCCTCGGTGCGCCGAATGCGTTCTGGCCGACGTTTGCCCCTCGGCCGTTATCTGAAATCCTGCTCCGCCTGGCGCATCGGCAGGCTTTTTGCCCTTTCTGTGTTCCAGATCCCAGTGAATGACTGATCACACCCTATATTTCGCATTCGGCCGGAATTTCCCGGTCGGGAGGCATCGGCTGCGAGATCGCTGGGCCGGTGCTAAGCACCGATGGGCTAGTGACTTAAGAGCGAGGCGACGGTCTCCATTGCGTCCAGCCCCCCTTGATGAGGAAGTCGCGACCGATACCGCGTTCTACGGTGCCGGTACCGAGGGCTTTTCTGCGCGGCGGATCCTGGTCGTAGCCCCTCAGCCCTTCTATCAGGATCGGGGAACTCCGATCGCCCTGAGGCAGGTGCTGGACGGCCTGAGCGAGCTGGACTACAAGGTCGACCTGCTCACCTTCCCGCTGGGCGACAATATTGAGCTGCCCGGACTCCGAATCTTCCGCGCGTCCAACCCATTGGGAATTACCCGCGTCCCGATCGGGCTCTCGCTTCGCAAGATCCTGCTGGACCTATCGCTCGTGTCCGCTCTCCGGGCTCGTCTGCGCCAGGAGACTTATGGCTGCATTCACGCGGTTGAGGAGGCCGCCTTCCCCGCCGTGCTCCTGGCGCGTCGCTACCGAGTGCCGGTCATCTACGACATGCAGTCCAGTCTCCCCGAGCAGCTGGTCCAGAATATCCTGCTTCGAGTTCCTCCCATCAGCTACTGTCTCCACGCAATGGAGCGGTGGCTGCTCAAACGCGCGCACCTCGTGGTGGGGAGCGCGGGTCTGGCCGAAAGAGTTCGGAGGCTGGCTCCCGGAACGAGGGTGCGGGAATGGCGCTTCCCCAGCGCACTCCCCGACGCGAGCCCAGGTGACGCCCGCGCGCTGCGCCATCGCCTCGGGTTGGAACCCGACGCCCCGGTCATCCTCTACAGCGGGACCTTCGAGGCTTACCAGGGATTGGACGAGCTGATCGATGCCATTCCCTTAGTACGGGCCCAGAGCCCTCGGGCCACGTTTGTGCTGGTGGGAGCCGAGCGGGCGAATGAATTCGCCAGGCAGGAGCCCGCGGCACGACTGCTTCGAGAGGGTGCCCTGTTGGTAATCGAACGACAGCCGCGGCTGGAGATGGCGGCCTTCCTTCGGATGGCTGACGTGCTGGTCTCGCCGCGAGCCTACGGCGGTAACCTTCCACTCAAGGTGTTCGACTATCTGGCCGCCGGGCGGCCGATCGTCGCCACCGACATTCCCACCCATCGAACTGTGCTCACCGAGGAGCGCGCCGTTCTGGTCAAGCCCGAGACCGAGGCACTGGCGGCCGGCATCCTCCGGCTGCTCAGCGACGACCGTGAGGCCGAGCGCCTGGGACGAGCGGCGGAGGGGTATGCCCGGGAGCATCTCGGGTGGCACGCCTTCGTGCGCTCGATCCACGAGATCTACGACGAGGCGCACCAGCATGCCGGCCTCGTCCGCGGGTGATCCGAAGGCGGGAAACACGGGTCTCGTTTCGGTGGTCATACCAGCCCGAAACGAGGCGCGTGCCATCGGCGCGCTGATCGCCGCGATCCAGGCACAACGGCATGACAGCGTCGATGTCGAGGTCATCGTCGTCGATGACGGTTCGACCGATGACACCGCGGCCGTCGCCCGAGCGGCAGGCGCGCGGGTGCTCCAGCTCGGAGCGGGCGAAGGTGGCAATCCCGCGATTGCGCGTAACCGGGGAGCTCGGCTGGCCCAGGGCGATCCCGATCGTCTTTCTCGACGCCGACTGCACCCCCGCTCCCGGGTGGCTCGGCTTTCTGCTCGCAGCCCACCAGTCGGGTGCGGCCGTCGTCGGCGGCTCGCTCGACCTGCCGGCCAGGCTTCCGGCGATGGCGCGCTGCGACTACTACTGCGGCTGGTACCACGTCCACTCCCGGCGGCCGGCCGGAGAAGTGCCCAATCACCCTCCCGGAAACCTGAGTGTCCGGCGCGAGGTATTCGCTCGCACCAGCGGATTCACCGAGCAGCAGCCGGTGGCCTATGCCCACGAGGAGCTGGTGTGGCAGGCGGAGGTTCAGCGAGCCGGTGAGCGGATCGTGTTCGAGCCTCGGGCCATGGTGTATCACCATAATCGTCCTGGATTCGGCAACCTGCTGCGGCGGAACTATCGCTGGGGGTTCAGCGCCATCGAGAGTAAAGCGCCGACCGGCGCGGCGAGGCTGGCCTGGGTCTACCGCTATCCCACGCTTCTGGTGCTCGCGAGTCTTCCGCTGGCCCTTGCCAGTACGATCTACATCATCGGCTGCTGGCTCCGGGCTCGGGTCATAGAGCCGCTCGCGATGATGCCCGCGGTACTGGCGGCCCGGCTGGCCTACTCGGCGGGTCTGGTGGTGGGAGGCATGCGCTGGATTCGTCACGGTGAAGCGGCCGCCGCCGTGCGTCCGCATTGGGAGTGAGCGAGTCGGTGAAGGTCACCGCCGCGGTCTGCACCCACGACCGTCCGGAACAATTGGCCCGCGCGCTCCAGTCCCTGGTTTCCCAGGTACCGGCGCCAGCCGAGATCCTGGTGGTGGACAACGCGCCCGCCTCTGATACCACTCGAGTCTTGGTCCACTCCAGCTTTCCGGGCGTCCGTTACCTTGCCGAGCCGATTCCCGGGCTGGATTTCGCCCGCAACCGCGCTCTGAAGGAAGCAACCCACGACGTCGTCGCATTTCTGGACGACGACGCCGTGGCAGCGCCGGGCTGGGCCGAGGCGCTGAGACAGGCTTTCGAGTTCGATTCTCGGGTGGCGGTGTGCACGGGGAGAGTCGAGCCACTCAGCCTGGAAACCGAGGGACAGCGGCTATTCGAGGCCAACGGCGGGTTTTCCCGAGGGACCGAGCGGATCCGCCTGCCGGAGGACGCCGTCCGCCCGTTGCATGGACGTTCGGCGCCGCTCATCGCCTGGGCGATCAGCGTGGGATGCGGCTGTAGCTATGCGGTCCGTCGAGACGCGGCGCGTGCACTGGGCGGCTTCGATCCCGCTCTTGGAGCAGGCACCATCTGCCGCGGCGGAGACGACCTCGACCTGCTCTGGCGCGCGCTGCAGGAGGGTCGAGCCGTGATGTATGAACCGGCCGCGCTCGCCTGGCACGAGCATCGGCGGGAGCTTCGGGCGATTCACGATCAAATCGTCGCGCACCAGCGCGGCGTCCTCGCCTTCCTCAGCAAACACCTGGTGAGCGGTAATGGCCGGGCTCGGGGCTCGCTCTTGGGATTCACGTCCTGGCGACTGATGAAACCGGCGGTGCGTCTGGTGCGGCGCGGCTTGGGACGTGACCCCTTGCCCGCGAGCGTGCTTCTCCGGATGTGGTGGAACTGCTGGCTCGGCCTCATCGTCTACTCCCGAGCCCGAGGGCTGGCTCGCGCGCGGGAGCAACAGACATGGTGACAACCGTTCACACCCGGCAGCCGCTGGACCCCTCCCGCCGCCTGGCCAGCGTCTGGGGTTACCGCGAGCTGCTGTGGACCATGGTGGTCCGCAATCTCAAGGTGAAGTACCAGCGCTCGTTGCTCGGCTTCGTCTGGACCCTGGTCAACCCGCTGCTCACGGTCTCCATTCTGGTTCTGGTGTTCAGCCACGTGGTCCGGATTCCGCTGCCGCACTACTGGGGGTTTCTGCTGAGCGGATACTTCGTCTGGAACTTCATGCTGCAGACTCTCAATACCGGCACGTACATCTTCGCGGAACACTCCCGGCTCACTCGCAGCGTCGCTTTCCCCTGTGAGATCCTGGTGTTCGGCGCGGCCGGCTCGCGGCTCATCGAGTTCGTAGCGGAGCTGAGCCTGATCGTGGTGGTGCTGGCGGCGTTCCTGCACCATGCGGTACCGGTGAGCTTCACGCTGCTCCCGCTCTTGATCCTGCTCCAGCTCCTCGTGGCGATCGGATTGGCGCTGCCCATTGCCACGCTGTCGGTGTTCTACTACGACGTGTATCACGCGCTGCCGATCGCGCTCACCACCCTATTTTATCTCTCGCCGGTGTTCTATCCGGCCCAGATGGTCCCCGAGGCGGCGCGCGATTTCTATTTCCTGAACCCGATGGCGGGGCTGCTCACGCTGTATCACGTGGTGCTGTACCAGGGGCAGATTCCCGAGCTGCACCTGCTCGCGGGAATGGCACTGGGGGCTCTGGCGATTTTCCTGATCGGCTATGCCATCTTCAACCGCTACGTTGACGTCTTCGCCGAAATCGTCTGAGCCGACTGCGGCTCCGGCGGTCGAGCTTCGCGGCGTCTCGAAGCGATTCTACTTTTACGAGCATCGCACCAGCTCGTTGCGGGAGTGGTTCATCCGCCGGGTGCTGCGCCGGCCGTTGCACGTTCGTCGCGCCGAATTCACCCTGCGCAAGCTGGATCTGCGGGTCGAGCGGGGCGAAGCGGTCGCGCTGTTGGGGCCCAACGGCTCGGGGAAGAGCACCGCGCTCCGACTCATCGCCGGGATCTACCGCCCCTCCACCGGGCAGATCGAGACCAACGGAAGGATCACCGCGGTCATCGAGCTGGGCGCCGGCTTTCATCCCGAGCTGACCGGGGCGGAGAACATCGCGCTGTACGCCGCGGTACTGGGCATCACCCGCCGCGAGCTGGCGGCACGCTACAACGAGATCGTCGAGTTCGCCGCGATGGGCGACTTTCTCGATACGCCACTCAAATACTACTCCTCCGGCATGGAGGCGAGACTGGCCTTTTCGGTATCTGTGTGCCTGCAACCTGACATCCTACTCCTGGACGAGGTCCTCGCGGTGGGAGACCAGGCTTTTCGCGAACGTTGTCTCCGCCGCTTGAGCGCCTACCACGAGCGGGGCGGAACCCTGATCCTGGTGTCGCACGAGCTGGATCAGGTACGAGCCTTGTGCCATCGGGGGATCTGGCTCGAGCGGGGCGAGGTGGTTCGGGACGGGCCCATCGACGAAATTCTGGCGGCGTATAGTGGCGAGCCGCGCTGAAGAAGGCGCAAGTGCGGCCGCCAGGCTGGCTCCGGTCCACTTGGTGGACCTCGAGCTCACCCGGCCGGTCCTCCCCCTCGAGGGGTTGGCGCGATACGTCGGCGTCGAGGCACTCGTTCGGCAGGAAGGGACACCTGTCGGATGGCTGCGGTTGCCGGTGGTAGATGGCTGTTGCCCTCCAGCGGCGATCGACCGCGCCATCAGGTCCCGGCCGGCGATGCTCGGGGAACCGGTGCGCCTGCTCCCAGCACCGCCTCACGTCACGGTAGCAGTCTGTACCCGTGATCGGGGTGCCGAGCTGTCTCACTGTCTGGACTCCCTGAACCGCCTCAACTATCCCGCTCTCGATCTCCTGGTGGTGGACAACGCCCCCAGCGATGACGCAGTCGAGCGCCTGATCCATTCCCGGTACCCTCGGATCCGCTATGTTCGTGAGCCGCAACCGGGGCTCGACCGGGCCCGCAACCGGGCCATCGCGGAAGCGCGGGGTGAGATCCTCGCATTTACCGACGATGACGTGATCGTCGATCCGTTATGGGCCGCCGCGTTGGCCTCAGCCTTCGCAGAAGATCCGGCGGTCATGGCGGTCACCGGTCTGGTGGTCCCCTCCGAGCTGGAAACTGAGGCGCAGGTCCTGTTCGAGCGATACCGGAGCTTCGCCCGCGGATTCGAGCGAATTCGAGTGCAGGCAACGGGCACGACACGATCGATCGCTTGGCGTTACGGAGCCACCGCGGCGTTCGGCACCGGCGCGAACATGGCATTCCGCCGGGAAGTGTTCGACCGGCTGGGAGGCTTCGATCCCGCTCTTGGTGCCGGTACCATCTGCCGCGGTGGAGACGACCTCGACCTGTTGTTCCGGGTCATCAAGGCAGGCCACGCTCTGGTCTACGAGCCCCGGGCCCTGGTGCGACACCGACACCGGAGCCAGCTGGCCGAGCTTCAGCGACAGATCGCCGATCACGGCGTGGGCTTCTCCGCCTACCTGATCCGTACCGGCCTGGCTTACCCGGAGGAGCGGCTCGGGTTGGCATGTCTGGAGGCCTGGTGGTGGAGCAAGCTGCTTTACCGGGCGCTGCGCCCCAGAACGCCTCCCGCCAGAGTCATGCGACGCCTGGCCTGGGCCGAGCTCCGCGGATCGCTGGCCGGCCTGAATCGCTATCAACAGGCTCGCGCTGCCGCAGCCGGCGAGGCAACCACCGCCGCGCTCTCACCCGTGTGATGGAGGACGTCGTGAGTCCGGTACCGCTCGTGTCTGTCGTGATGCCTTGCCTCAACGAAGAGGCGGCAATCGGTGCGTGCGTGGAGAAAATCCAGCGCACCTTTGCCGCCGCGGGCATCGCGGGCGAGATCGTGGTGAGCGACAATGGCTCCACCGACGCATCGGTGGCCATTGCGGAGCGGATGGGTGCCCGAGTGGTGCACCAGCCGATTCGTGGTTACGGCAACGCCTATCTCAAGGGCTTTGCCGAGGCCCGGGGCAAGTATCTCGTGATGGGCGATGCCGACGATACCTACGACTTCACCATGATTCCCCAGTTCCTCCATCTGCTCGAGAACCAGGGAATGGATTTCGTCACCGGCAGCCGCTACCTCGGAGGGGGGCACGCCCACATCACCGCGTTGCACCGGTGGTTCGGCAATCCGGCGCTCACCCGAATTCTCAATCTCCTGTTCGGCACCCGGTACACCGACGTCTACTGCGGGTTCCGGGCCTTCAGCCGCGAGGCCTACGATCGCATCCAGCCGGTGAGTCCGGGCATGGAATTCAACCTGGAGCTGGCCATCAACGCGGGACTGGCCAAGCTGCGCACGACGGAGATTCCCATCACCCTGGCGGAGCGGAAGGGCGAGTCCAAGCTGCGCACCTTTCGTGACGGCTGGCGCAGCCTGCGGATGATGCTGCTCTATTCCCCTAACAAACTGTTCTTCGTGCCCGGCGGCCTGCTCCTCGCCCTCGGAGTGATCATTCATGTGGCTGTGCTGCTGGGCCTGGTCCGCTTCGGCGGTCGTCCGGCGGCGGGAGTGACTGCCGTCTTCGCGACCATCCTTAGCGTGGTGGGGTTCGAGATCCTGAGCCTCGGCCTTCACGCCAAGACCTACTCCTGGAGCCGGCGATTCGACGCGGATAACAGGACGCTGGCCGGATTTTACCGCCGCTTCAAGCTGGAAGGCGGGCTGCTGCTGGGTGGTGCACTCATCCTGCTCGGTGGCGCCATCCTGACCGCCATCGTGGTCGAGTGGGTGAACTCCGATCTCCTCCCGGTTCCGCACCCGGAGTGGGCTTCGTTCGCTGCCACTATCGTCATCATCGGCTTCAGTACCGTCTTTTCCTCGCTCTTCATCTCAGCGATGTCGATGGCCCGCCGCCAGAGCGACGGGTGAAGCGGCCATGGCCGGCGTCGCGATACCTCGTGGTGCTGCTGGCCCTCGCGGTCGCACTCTGGTTGCCCCGGCTCCGGGGGCCCTTGGACCTTCGCTACGATGCCGGCGTCTACTACCTGTTGGGAACCTCCCTGGCCGAGGGCCGAGGCTATCGGCTGCTGAGCGAGCCCGGGGCTATCGAAGCCATCCAGTATCCCCCGCTGCTGCCGGCGTTCGCGGCGGCGCACCAGGTGCTGGCCGGCACCAGTGACCCCGCCGTCGCGGGCCACTGGCTCAGGCTCAGCATGTTCGCGCTCTTCGTCGGGTACATTGCCGCCGTCTTCGCGCTGGCGCGCAGGTTCCTCAGTCCGGGGTACGCTTTCCTGGCGGGGCTGCTGACGGTCCTGCACGTGCAGACCGTCTTTATGTCCGAGTTCTTCGCCGCAGACGTTCCTTACGCCTTCGTCACCGTGTTGTTCATGCTGGCGACCCTCCCCCAGTCGGAGCCTCACCGCGGGGTATCATCCCGAGCACAGCGAGGGACGACATCTCACCGTGTAGCAGGCCTGCTCGCGGTCATCGCATACGGTCTTCGCACCGCGGGCGTGGCGCTGCTCGGGGCATGGATAGCGGAGAGCGTGTTTCGCCGCAAAGCACGAGAAGCTGCGGTTCGCGCCGCCATCGCGCTTCTTGCCGTGGGTAGCTGGCAGTGGTACACCAGCCAGGTGAAGACCGGCGCAGAGTACCATCGGCCGGCCTACGCCTATCAGCGGGCCGACTACCAGTTCTACAACGTCGGCTATCTGGAGAACATGCGGTACAAAGATCCGTTCCAACCCGAGCTGGGACGGGTCTCGACAGCCGACCTGACGAGCCGGGTGGTGGAAAATCTGCGGCTCATTCCGCTGAGCCTGGGCGAAGCGGTGAGCGTCCACAAAGGATGGTGGCGAGGAGAGGTAGACAAGATCAACCACAAGTGGCCTGCGCTCGGCATACCGGAATGGGTGGCAGACGCGGCCCTTGTCCTGCTCAGCATTCCGGTAATCTTGGGATTTCTCCTGCTGGCGATTCGAGGATACTGGCTGATCACGCTGTACATCGCGGGATCGGTACTGCTCATCACCTTGACTCCGTGGCCGATCCAGTTCTCCCGCTACATGGTGCCCTTGACCCCCTTCCTGGTTCTGGCGCTCATCTATCTGCTGGCGAATCTGTCACCCCGGCGCATTGGGCTGATCCGTTATCCGCTCATCGCGCTGATCCTTATCCAACAGACCTACACCCTTTACAAATCTTACACCAAGCATTTCGATCGAGCGCAGTACCGTGACGCCCAGGGTCGGTCTCACGACTACCGGCTGTTTTTCTACGACCGCAACTGGCGGCTGCATGACGAGGGACTGGATTGGCTCGCGCGCGCCGCCCGCCCGGGAGAGATCCTGGCGACGTCCACTCCTCACTGGGCCTACCTCAAGACTGGGTTGCCCGCGATCATGCCGCCCTACGAGGCGAACGTCGCCCAGGCGGATCGACTGATCGAAGCCGTACCGGTCACCTATCTGATCGTCGACAATCTGAGCTTTCTGGACGTCGGGCGGCGGTACACCCTTCCGGTGGTGCGGCGGGCGCCCGATCGCTGGTCGCTGGTCTACTTCGCCAATGACAGCGGCCCCCGGATCTACCGCCGGGCCGGTGGGCCTGCGCCGGTTTCCCGGCTGGCGTTGCCGGACAACCCGAAGTAGAGGACCCGGGCGTTCTGAAGCTGCTGTTCGCGAAGCAGCGTGGCGTTTTCCCGAAGCCAGGCTTCCTCGGGCGCGGGAGCCCCGACCTCATGGATCTCCACCAGCGCGACCCGGTCCCGGCCCTGGGTCAGGCGTACGATGTCGTCAGGAACCCGGCGCTGGCCGAGCTGTTGGACCCAGGCCGCGATGGGAACGTCGGTGCCGACGTATCGGGCGATCCCGAGCACGCCGGAGGGGATCGAGTGGACGATGACCAGATCGGACGACCGGGCCCATGCCTGGAGCCGGTGGCCGACCTCGCGGTACGGCTCCCAGGAACGGGACCTGTTGTCGAACACCGCATACAGTCCCGGAGACCATGCGGCGACTACCAACACGAGGAAGGCCGCGATTGCACCTGGCGAGAGCCGGCGGAGGGCCACGCCCGCCAACAGCATGGCCGCCGGCATTCCGGCCAGGGCATAGCGAGGGACGAGCGAGGTATAGGTTCCGCGCAGCAGATCGAACACCACCGGCCCGGTGCAGGCGGCGAGCAGCCACAGCCAGAGCAGGAGCCGGCGGGACCGGAACATGCTGACCAGGCCGCCGGCTGCCGCCGTGAGGGCAAGCACCAGAAATGCGCCGGCCGCTACCCGGTCCAGCCACTTCTCGCCCCCCCAGGGACCCCGGCCGGCAAGAAGGTTCCACCCCAGGACCACCGGGGCGGTGATCGCCTGGCGCCGAGTGAGTGGGCCATCGAGCCAGTGGCCGGTGATCCGCCACTGCGCGAGGCTTTCCGGAATTCGCAGGTACCAGGGCAGCACCAGCAAGAGCGTCGCAAGCGCGGCCACAAAGACCCAGCTTCGGCGGGCGCGGCCCGGCTCCAGCATCAGCCATAAGACACACGCCGCCCACACGAAGACGAAGAAGTAATGGGTGAGTAGACCTGCGGCGCCGGCCAGCACCCAGAGCACCACCGCCCCGGCCGACCCGCCCCGGTCGTGCAGGCGTAACGAAAGCCAGGCGAGCGCGGCGGCCAGGAACCAGAGCAGCGAGTACATCCGCCCCTCGACGCTGTAGTAGAGGCTCACCGGCGCAACGCTGAACAGCAGACAGGCCGGGAAGGCTCCTTCGGGCGTAGCCAGGCTGCGCCCCAGGACGTAGAGCAGCGGAAACGTCAGCAGCGCCCAGAAAACCGAGAAGAGCCGTAAGGCCCGGTCGGACGTGCCGAGTCCCCGCGTCCAGCCGTGCAGCACGAGGTAGTACAGCGGTGGGCTGGTATCGGAGAGCAGCACCGCGCGGGCTACCCGCGCCGCCGAAGCGGGTGGGCGCTCGTGGGTCATGTAGCGGCGCCAATGAGACGGCGGCATCGCCTCGGGAGCTTCCACGAAGTCGCCCATCGCCGGCGAGGCCCGAGACGCAGGATGCTCCAGGCTGTGCCCGGTCGCGATGGCAAGAGAAAAGACCTCGTCGGCCCAGAGCCCCTGTCGCTCGGCCAAGCCGACCCGGAGCACCAGCGCCAGCCCGAACAACAGGAGGACCCACATGATGCGCGCGCCATCAATGCTCACGGCGATTACTCCCAGGACGAGGGCCGGATGGGCTCCAAGATAAACGTCGGAGCCTTGCTCCTGCTCTGGCTGGCGGTATGGATACCTCGGCTGGAGGGTCCGATCGACTTTCGCTGGGACGCGAGCACCTACTACGTCTTGGGCACGTCCTTGGCTGAGGGCAAAGGCTATCGGCTGCTCAATGAGCCGGGGGAAATCGAGGCCGTCCAGTACCCGCCATTGGTGCCGCTCATCGTGGCCGGCACTCAACGAGCGATGGGTACGAAGGACTATTTCGAGGTCGGGTCCCGGCTCCGGTGGCTCTACTTCGTGCTCTCGGGCATCTACTTGATAGCCGTTTATGCCCTGGCCCTCACCGTACTCCCTCCTCCGTATGCTCTGCTGACAGGCCCCATCACCGCGCTCTCGTTCTACAGCTTTCTCTATCCATCGGATTCACTCTACGCCGAGATTCCGTTCGGGCTGGTCTCGGTGCTGTTCCTGCTCTGCCACTATCACAGTGAGCGGCGCGGCTACGCGGTCGCTACCGGCATTCTTGGCGTCCTGGCCTACTTCATCCGCACCGCGGGCCTGGCGCTGTTGGCGGCCTGGGTGGGAGAGAGCCTGCTCCGCCGGCGCTTTCGCCAGGCCGCGGTTCGGTTGGTGGTCGCCGCGTTACCGGTGCTGGTCTGGCAAGCTCATATCGCGCGAGTGGTGGAGAGTCCGGCGTTTCGGGAGACGGCGTATCCCTACCAGCGGGCGCCGTACTACTACGCCAACGTCACGTACCGCGAGAACAGTTGGCTGGTCGACCCCTTCCGCCCCGAGCTCGGCCGGACCGCGCCGCAGGATCTCGCCGGCCGGGTGTTGCGTAATCTCCTGGCGATCCCACACAGCTTGGGTGAGAGCGCCTGGATGGCCAGCACCTCGGGCCCCTACATCCTGGACAAGCTGCACCGCGAGTTTGGCCTGCCGCTCCCCGATGACTGGCGAAAGCTCAGCACCGATGCGGTGTCCTGGTGCCTGGTCGGGCTCGGCTGCATCGCTTTGGTGGGGGCGGCGCTGCTACTCATGGCGCCCGGGCAGCGCTTCCTGCCGTTCTATTTCTCGATCTCGATCGCAATGATCGCCCTCACGCCGTGGCAGAGTCAGTTCTGGCGCTATCTCGCCCCGCTCACGCCGCTGACGTTGATCTTCTTTTTCCATGCACTCGAGCGATTCGCCCGCTGGGTGGCTCGTGGGGAGACCTGGCTGGGGCGAACTGTGGGCTCGTTCGCCATGACCGCACCGCCGGCGGCCATGCTGCTGGCACAGGTCGTCATCGCGAGCAGCTTTCTCCGGACTATGCTGCCGGTGAATTACTACGATGCGGCCGGGACCGAGCGACCGCTTCGTTTGCTCACCTACGAGCCGGTCTGGCACGCGTTGGATCCGGCGTTCGAATGGGTGCGGCGCAACGCCGACTCCAGCGCCGTCGTGGCGACCTCGGTGCCGCACCTGGCCTATCTTCGCACCGGCCGGAAGACGGTCTTGCCACCCATGGATCCGGACCCGGCGGAAGCGAGCCGCCTGCTGGACAGTGTCCCGGTGTCCTATCTGGTGCTCGATCAGCTGGGATTGCCCGGCATCAGCGAGCGCTACGCCGCGCCAATGGTGGCTCGCTTTCCCCAGCGCTGGAAACTGACTTATAGCACTCCCGGTGGGGGAGCGAGCGTCTATGCCCGAGTCCGCTAGGCGCGCTCGGCTCGCCGCCCCGATTGTCTGGAGCATCTGGGCGGCGATGCTGGTCGCCGCGCTGTGGTTCGTCTCGCGGTACAGCAGCAACGTCCCCTCGTGGGACGACTGGGACATGGTTCCCACCCTCACCGGAAACCAACCGATCACGCTCGAATGGCTGTGGTCGGAGCACAACGAACACCGGGTCCCCATACCCCGTCTGCTCTACCTGGCACTCAACTGGCTCACGGTGGTCGATTTCCGGACCACGATGTACTTCGATGTCCTCGCCATGGCTGCGGTGGCCGGATTCATGATGCTGCTCGCGCGGCGGCTCCGAGGCCACGCCAGCCTGAGCGACGGATTCTTCCCCCTCGTTTTCCTGCAACTGGGGCAAGCGGCGAATCTCCTGTGGGGCTGGCAATTGCAGTTTTTCTTATCGGTGATCCTGGCGTGCGTGGCCCTCCTGGCCATGGTCCAGAGTGGGGCGGCCATCGCGCCGCGGGTCGCGGGCATCGTAGTCGGCTGCTGTGCCTGTCTCCTTCCACTTTGCGGTGCCAATGGACTCGGAATGGCGCCGGCGCTCGCGCTCTGGCCCCTGGCGATCGCCCGGATCGACCCCGCCCAGGGCGGTGAACGGGGCCGCCCGGGTGCATCGGTCCTGGTGGCACTCTCGGTTGTCGCTCTCGGGCTGACTGCGCTGTACTTCGTGGGCTGGGAGCCGGTACCCTATCACCCGAAGAGTTACAGCGTCTACCAGAGCATCAAGACCTCGCTCCAGTTCCTCACCATCGGCATGGGGCCGGCCATCAGAGACTGGTGGCCGGCGACCGGACTCGCGACCATCCTGGCCTTCGGTGCCACCACCATCCGGCTGGCGATGGTGTGGCGGGACAACCCGGATCAGCGGGGACGTGCCCTCGGGCTGCTGCTTTTCCTCGGAGCGCTTACTTCGCTGGCGTTGGGACTCGGCCTGGGGCGCAACGGCTTCGAGACCCGATATGTGACGCTCGCGGTGCCGGCCTGGTGCTGCGTCTATTTCACCTGGGTGTTGTACCCGGTTAGCCGCCTCCGGTTGCTGCCGGCCGCCCTGGGAGTGGCGGCGGTGATGGCGCTGTGGCCCAACGCTCGATTCGGTCTGGCGTATGCGGAGGAGCTGCGAGGCTGGCTGGGTGGATTCGAGCGGGACCTCAGATCCGGCGTGCCGGCCCATGAGCTGATTCGGCGCTACGGCCCGTGGCTCCATCCCCATCAGGACATCGTCGCCGACTATCTGCGACTGCTGCGCGAAGCGAAGATCGGCCCGTACGCCAATCTGAAGGAGGATGAGCCGTTCCGTGCCGTTGCGGTGCCGCTGAATCCGGTGCAGGCCGAGCAGTTGGAGTGGCACGACAGCACCGCCCGGGTGGCGGGCCCCAAGCCGGCCTTGCTCTTCCAACTGCCGGGCGACCGCTACGTCGAAGCCATACGGCTGCGATACCGCTACGTGAGCGACGACGGTACCCTGCCTTACATCGGCGTGCGCTGGAAGCCATCCTACCAGACCGAGTTCGTACCCGAGCGGTTCTACAAGTATTCGCCCACCGGAGACCGGGCCAACTGGGAGCAAGGCGCCTGGACCCGACTGGGCGACTCGGTGACCACCCTGACCATCTGGATCGGCGACACCGTGCAGCAGGTCGGGATCACACCCGATTTTCGGCCGGCCACGTTCCGCATCGCCGAGCTTTCCCTCCTGGTGCCGAAAGAATGAGCGGCCCGCGGCAAGCATCGGTTGTGGTGCTCGGCGGCGGCTTGTCCGGGGCTGCGGCGGCCTATTCCCTGGCTCGAGCCGGGCTGGCCAACGTCACCGTGATCGAAAGTGGAGGGACCCTGGGCGGGCTGGCCGGAAGCTTCGAGCGCGAGGGCCATTTCTACCCGCTGGGATATCACCACATCCTGCACCGCGACCGCAGCCTGCTGTACTTCCTCGACCTCATGGGCGCGCTTCCGGCGGTGCGCTGGCGACGAATCCGGATGCTGTTCCACCTTGGCGGCAAGGCGTACGACCTGGCAAAGCCGGGAGACTTCCTGCGTTTCCCCATGAGCCTGATGGACAAGGCGCGATTCGCCCGACTCATGCTCACGGCCTTCGGCAAGCGGGACTGGTCCGATTGGCAAGACCGCAGCGCCGCCGAGCTGGTGGATCGCCGCGCCGGCCCGGGAGTGCGCGAGGCATTGTTCGAGCGACTCACTCGCCTCAAGTTCGAGCTTCCCTGCCGGGAGGTAAGCGGCGCCTGGCTGGGAGCCCGGCTGCATTTCCGCGAGGGCTCCGCCCCACTCGGCTACATCCCCCATGCCAACTGGACCAAGATCCTCTGCGACGGCATGGCGCGCCTGCTGAACGAGACCGGGGTGCGGGTCCGGCTGCGGACTCGGGTGGCTCGGCTCCACACCGAGGGAGACCGGGTGGTCGCCGCGGAGACCGAAACCGGCGAGCGGGTGGAGGGCGATCTCTTCGTCAGTACCATCCCCACCGAGATCTACACCCGCTTGCTTCCGGGCGACACGACTCCGCAGCTCTCGTCCATCCAGTATTCGGCTCTGATCTCGGTGGTCTGCGCCACCGAGCAGCCGGTCCGCCCCGACGCATACTGGATCAACCTGGCCTCGTTGGACCGCACGGCATGCGGCATCTTCTTGCTCAGCGCGCTGAACCCTACCATCGGCCGCCCGGGCGACAGTTGCGTTAACTTCGTGACCCACTTGCGCGGCCGGGACCGGCCGCTGTTTCAGGAGTCCGATGAGCAGCTGCTGGCCCGCTACTCCGATGACTTTCAGGCGGTCTTCGGATTCGAGCTCAAGCCGTTCTGGACCCACGTAGCCAGGGTGCCCATGTACTCGCCGGTCTTCGGCGTCAGTTTCCGCAACCCACCGGTACGCAGCACCTCCTGGCGAAACGTGTACTTCGCCGGTAACTATCGCACGTTTCCGTCGATCGTCTCCACCGGGACCGCCCTGGGCTCCGGCGTGGAGACCGGCCGGACGTTGTTACAGGAACTCGGCGGATCCAGCGATCTGCCCGAGGCGATCTCCCGATTTCGCCTGAGGGCGATGCCCCGTGCCTGAAGCATCTACCGAAGCCCCGCTGGTGGCCGAACAGCCCCGATGGCTGGCGCTCATTCGGGCCATCCGAGTGCACCAGTGGGTGAAGAACCTGCTGATCTTCGTACCGGTGGTGCTGGACCATCGGCTATTCCAACCGCAGGTACTGCTTCAGGCATCGCTGGCGTTCGCCGCCTTCTGCTGCGCGGCGTCCGGCGGCTACGTGGTGAACGATCTCCTGGACTTGGAGGCGGATCGCCGGCATCGGACCAAGCGGTTTCGGCCCTTTGCTTCGGGGGCGCTCAGCCCGACGTTCGGCCTGGTCCTCATCCCCTTCCTGTTCGCCGCGGCGCTCGCCTTCGCTGCCCCGCTTCCGCAAGGATTCCTCCAGCTCCTGGCGCTCTATCTGATCCTTACCAGCGCCTACTCCAGCTACCTCAAGCGAATCGCGGTGCTGGATGTATTGATCCTCGCCGGGCTGTATACCCTGCGAGTCCTGGCCGGCGTAGAAGCAACCCAGGTTCGGTTCTCCGCCTGGCTGTTGGCCTTCTGCATGTTCCTGTTCCTCAGCCTGGCCTTTCTCAAGCGCTACGCCGAGCTGACCGGGCTCGAAACCGGCGATAACGAGTTGGTGCGCCGGCGCGGCTATCTGCGGCGCGATCGTGAATGGCTGGGCGCGATGGGAGGATCCAGCGGCTACCTGTCGGTATTGGTGCTGGCGCTCTACATCAACAGCGAGCAGGTCGTGGTGCTCTACCGGCGTCCGATCCTGCTATGGCTGGTGTGTCCGCTGTTGCTGTTCTATGTCGGCAGGATGTGGTTGATGGCGTATCGCGGCGAGTTGCATGAGGACCCGATCGTCGCCACGGTGCGCGACCCGGCGAGCTATCTGGTCGGGGCCTTGGTGGGTCTCGTCCTCCTGGCCGCCCTGTAGCGTGTCCGCCGCTCCCCGCTTTCGAGTCGGCCGCTCCTGGGGCGGATACCCTCCGGCCCGCCACTCCCGGGTGATCCCCCTGCGCTGGCGATCGGAGATCGCCCCGCTGAGCATACCTGCCGAGCGGCTGCTTCCGTACGCCTGCGGTCGCAGTTACGGCGACAGCTGCCTCAACGACGGCGGGGCACTGATCGACGTCACCGGGCTGGACCGAATGATCGCATTCGACCAGGATCGGGGAATCCTACGCTGCGAAGCCGGGGTCACCCTGGCGGAGATCCTGGAGGTCATCGTACCTCGGGGATGGTTCCTGCCGGTGGTGCCGGGAACCCGGTGGGTCTCGGTTGGCGGAGCCATCGCCAACGACATCCACGGCAAGAACCACCATCACGCGGGCACCTTCGGAGTCCACCTCACTCGATTCGAGCTTCAGCGATCCACCGGCGAGCGACTGCTCTGCTCCCCGGAGCGTAACCCCGAGCTGTTCCGGGCGACGATCGGCGGGCTGGGGCTCACCGGCGTCATCCTGTGGGCGGAGATCCGCCTGGTCCGGGTACCGGGCGCGGCGATCGCGCTGGAGCGGCGGCCCTTCCGGGACCTGAACGGCTTCTTCGAGCTGGCCGAGCGCGACTCCGACTATCAGTACACCGTCGCTTGGGTCGATTGTCTGGCCCGGGGAAGCAAGCTGGGCCGGGGTGTCTATTTCCGCGGCGATCACGTAGCCGGCCAAGTCACCGGCTCGCCCCTCCAGGAGTCAGGCATCCGGGTGCCGTTCGACGCCCCCTCGGGACTCCTGAACCGGGTGACCCTGGGCGCCTTCAATTTTCTTTACTACAACAGACAGTCGTTGGCCGCGCGCAGCGAGAAGATCTCCTATCAGCCGTATTTCTTCCCGCTCGACGCGGTGAAAGACTGGAATCGGCTCTACGGTCGCTCCGGATTCCTTCAGTACCAATGCGTAGTGCCGGAGGGAGCCGATGGCGGGCCCATTCGGTCGATCCTCGACCGCCTCAGCCGCTCCCGCGAGGCACCGGGCCTGGCGGTGCTCAAGCGCTTCGGCCCCGCGCGCTCTCCCGGGATGCTCTCCTTTCCTCGTCCGGGGATCACCCTGGCCGTGGATCTTCCCTTCCGAGGGCAAACCACGCTGAATCTGCTGGAGCAGCTGGACGGAATCGTGCGGGAGACGGGAGGCGCGGTCTATCCGGCAAAGGACGCCCGCATGAGTCCCGAGAGCTTTCGCCGATTCTTCCCCGAGTGGGAACGGTTCGAGACGCTGATCGATCCGGGGTTCTCCTCTTCCTTCTGGCGCCGTGTTCTCGCGAGCTGAAACCGAAACGCCCCGGCGAGTGCTCATCGTCGGCGCCACGTCGGCCATCGCGGCCGAGACCGGACGGGCCTACGCCGAAGGGGGCGCACGTCTCTTCCTGACCGGACGAGATCCGGCTCGGCTCGCCGCTGTCGCCGCCGACCTGCATGTGCGAGGGGCGACCCAGGTAGAAACGGCGCTCCTCGAGGTCAGCAGGATCGATCGCCAGCCTGACGTGGTCGACGCGGCCTTCGCGGCGCTGGGCGAGGTGGACGTGGCCCTGCTGGCCCACGGTACCTTACCGGACCAGGCCCGCTGCCAGAACGACGTCGGCGAAACGCTTCGCGCCATCGAGGTCAACTACACCGCCACGGTCGGGTTACTCACGTTGCTGGCGAATCGTTTCGAGAGCCAGCGTCGGGGCACCATCGCGGTCATCACTTCGGTGGCCGGCGACCGGGGACGGCAGAGCAACTACGTCTACGGCTCCGCCAAAGGCGGGGTCCAGACCTTTCTGCAGGGCCTTCGCAACCGGCTGTACCATTCCGGCGTAAGGGTCATCACCTTGAAGCCCGGCTTCGTGGACACCCCGATGACCGACGGGGTCCCCAAGAATCCGCTCTTCGCGAGTGCCCGCCGGGCCGGCCGCGCGATCCATCGTGCGATCGAGACCGGACGGGACATCGCCTACATTCCCTGGTTCTGGCGCCCGATCATGGCGGCGGTGGCCGCCCTGCCGGAGCGCATCTTCAAGCGGCTGCGGCTATGACAAGCGTCATAACACTTTCAGGATACTCGATGCCCAACCTCAGAATTGCCCCGATCCTCACCTCGTTCGTAGTGGCCGGTACTCTCGTCGCCCAGCAGCCTTCTCCCGGATCGCGAGTGGCCCGCGCAATAGACCCGGGAGTTCTTCGGGCGCACCTGGAGTTCCTGGCTGACGATGCACTCGAGGGACGGGCTCCCGGAACCCGCGGCGGAGAAACCGCCGCGAAATACATCGCGGCGCAGTTCCGCCGCCTGGGCCTCGAGCCGGCCGGCGACAGCGGGACCTACTACCAGAAGGTTCCCATTATCTCGCTCACTCCGGCCCCCACACTCACCGTGGCGGGCTTGGCCCCCCTCGTCTGGAAGAACGACTACGTGCTCTGGTCCATGCGGAACGACTCGGCGGTGAGCGCCCAGGGCGACGTGGTGTTTGCCGGATATGGGATCGTGGCTCCGGAGTCGGGCTGGAACGACTACGAGGGGGTCGACGTCAAGGGCAAGATCGTCGTCGTTCTGGTCAACGATCCCGGCCTGGTGGACTCCACCCTCTTCCGCGGGAAGATCCTGACCTATTACGGCAGGTGGACCTACAAGATCGAAGAGGCGCGCCGTCAGGGAGCCGCCGGGATATTGATCGTCCATACCACCGAAAGCGCGACCTACCCCTGGACCACCGTCCTCTCCGGTTGGACCGGTCCCCAGGTCCGGCTGGAGGCTCCACCGAGCTCCCTCCTGGTGGCCGGATGGCTCCATCAAGACGCCGCAGGCCGGCTGTTCAAACAGGGGGGCCAGGACCTGGCCGCGCTTTCCGCCGCGGCTGCCAAACGAGGCTTCAAGGCGGTTCCACTCAACCTCAAGCTCGATGCCGGGGTCAAGAGCACCATTCGGCGTTCCACCACCGAGAACGTGCTCGGCCGCTGGCCCGGCAAGGGCCCGCGGGCCAAGGAAGTGGTCCTGATCGGCGGGCACTACGATCACTTCGGAATCGGGGCCCCGGTGGACGGAGATTCCATCTACAACGGAGCCGAGGACAACGCGTCGGGGACGGCGGCGGTGCTGGCCGCCGCCGAAGCCTTTGTGCGCAGCGGGGTGCGCACCGGCCGCTCGATCGTCTTTGTCGGATTCGCCGCGGAGGAATCCGGACTCCTGGGCTCCGAAGCCTTCGCCGCCCACCCAACCATTCCGGCACCCGACCTGGCCGCGATCCTCAACCTGGACGTGGTCAACCTGTATGGCCGCACCCGGGACGTCGCCGCCCTCGGCCTAGACCAGTCATCCCTGGGCAAGACCTTCGCCCAGGCCGCCGCGGCCGAGGGCCTCAAGGTCAGCACTAACGAGGAAGCGCTCCTGCGAGGCGCGTTCTTCCGGTCGGATCACTTCCCCCTGGCCAAAGCCGGGGTGCCTGCCATGTCGATCGAGAACGGCTCGGATTTCGTGGGCCAGCCGGCAGGCTACGGCAAACGGCTCAAGGACGAATACGTCGCCAAGCGGTACCACCAGCCCAGTGACGAGATCCTGCCCTGGTTCAGCTACGACGGGGCCGTACAGGAGCTGCGGGTTACGGTCCGGACGGCGGTGCTGGTGGGTAATGCGGCGGCTCAACCTACCTGGAATACGGGGTCAGAGTTCCGGGAGGCAGGGGAGGCTAGGCGGAGGGGCTCGGACTAACGACGCCAACCTGACACCATCAAGCCACTCATAGGCAGTCCGGCTCCCCGGCTACCGCTATGCGGCAGTCCCACCTATCTTTGCCGCCGTTTACGCCTTCCCTGAGCCCGGAGCAGCCCTGGAACTCCCTACCCAGCACCGGATTCCGCTCACCTGGTTGCTCGAAAACGGGGGGGCGTCGATCAGGTATCGCACCCTGACCGAGCTCGCCCCGCCGGGCTTCGCCTCGGCCGAGACTATCCAGGCGGCCCACCTGGCAGTGCCGGAGTCGAAGGCGGCGCAGGCCGTCACCAAGAAGCAGAAAGACACGGGAACCTGGGGAGGTAACCTCCTCGGCCTGGCTCCATCTCCGGCCCAGGGGATCAAGGACGTCGGGACCATCCCCAACTACCGACGGCTGCTGCAGCTCGAGTGGCCCCGGGGAACCCGGCCGTTCAAACTGGCGGATCGGGTCCTGTTTCGCCTGCTCTCCCGGGACGAGGATCCCTGGCTCCTCTTCGAGTTTCATAAGTTGGTAAAGGCCGACCAGGCCGCCGAGGAATGGGCTCGGGGCATCATTCGAGAGGCGGCATCGGCGGCGCTGGCCGAAGCCGGATTTGCGGAGGATCCGAGACTCCGGGGGGCCGGCCACAAGATCGCCAACGCCGTCTCCCAGTTCTTGCGGAGCCCTCTGGCCGAAAAGCCGTTCGTGAAATCGGGCAAGCAGGTGGTCCTGCACCCCGAGGCGCACCCGCCCAGCTGGTACTCGGTGGCCATGCTCGCGTCCATGCCCAACCTCCAGCGGGAGCGCGCCGGATTTACCGAGCGGTTGGGCCACTATCTGGCGCAGCCGGCACCGAAGAAGCCGTTTGTCATTCAAGTCGGCAAGCGCACGGTCAAGCCGCAGCACCTGCTGATGGGCGACCCCATCGAGGCCGACTCAAAGGGCTTTCCCAAGGACATCCCGCTGGCGCTGCACTACATCGAGTTGATGTCGCGGATGGGGGCGCTGCATTGGGCTCCGGTCGCCACCAAGGTGCTCGCTCGTCTGCTCAAGGACTGCGACGACCGGGGAATCTGGCAGCCGAAGAACCTCAGGACTCAGCCGAAGGCGCTGAACAAGATCACCTATCACTACTACCCGCTCCATCTCGAGGAGAAGAACCTCGAAAGCCGGGAGGTCGACATCACCTTCCGGCTGGCGATTATCGCAAAGGCGCTTGGTTGGGATCTGGAGTACATCTAGGGAAGCCAGGAGTACTTGACCGCATTGTAGTAGTTTCCAATACTACTCCATGCTCGATCTCACCCGATTCGGATTCACGCCGACCGAAAGCTTGGTCTACCAAGTCCTCCTAACCGGCGGCCCGGGTACCGGTTACGCCATTGCGAGGTCGGCCGGGCTGGCCCGCGCCAACGCCTACAGTGCCCTGGAGGGGCTGGTCGCGAAGGGCGCGGCGCGAATGGAGGGCGGGCGGCCCCGCCGCTACCGGCCGGAAGCCCCGGCCGCGCTCGTGGCCCGAATTTCGAACGATCACGGTCAGGCGCTGGAACGGCTCAGCCGGGAGCTGGAATCGGTATCGGTACCAGCCACCGCCACCCTGGTCGAAATCGATTCGGCCAGGGCCGTACTCCAGCTCATTACCCACGATGTGGCCCGAGCCACCACCGAGGTCGCCCTGCTGCTGCCGCCGGATGCTTACCCGTTGCTCGCGCCGGCTCTCCGGCGTCCCTTTTCGGCCGGGGTATCCCTTATCCTCTGCTCCACTGGACCGGTGGAGCTGGGCTTCACCAATGTCGAGATCGCTGGGGGAGACCACCGCTCCTGGCCCGGAATGCCGGTGATTGCCGTGGTAGACAACCACAGCGCCGTCATCGCCTCACGGCAAGGGACCGAGGTAAAGGGTCACTGGAGCACTGCGCCCTCGTTCGTGGCCGCCGCCCGGTTGTCGGTGGAGCGATTCCGCAGCTTATGACCGAACCGATCGACCAGGCGTTTTTGGAGCTGCAACGGGAGTACGTCGCCGAGCTGCCGGCACGCTTGGCCGAATTGCGGGAGGATCTCGACGCCTTTCGCCGGGGGTTTGACGGCGCCGCGGGGTCGCTCAAGGTGCGGCTTCACCGCCTGGCCGGCTCCGGCGGCTCCCACGGTTTTCCCGAAGTGAGTGAGATCGCCCGGGAGATGGAGCGGTGGCTGGAAGCCGGATCGGTGCCGGGAGAGGCCGAGACGCTGAACCAGGCTGTCACCCGGCTCGAGTCCGTCATTCGAAGAGTCAGCGCGCAGTTCACGCCAATAGACTCCAACTCCGACTCGGCCTGGCGCGCCCTGCTGGTTCTACCGCCGAGCCTGGAGCGGGACCGAGTAGTTCAGGCGCTGCAGAGCTCGGGATATTCGGTGAAGCTCGGTAGCCGGCGGGATGATCCTGCGGCTGTGGAGTTGGCCGAGCGGCCCCATCTCGTGGTGATCGGGCTCGGTCCGGGAGAGGGAGATCCTTCGGCCGTGGCCTCGAGCTGGACCAACCGCCGGGCGACCCGTCCTCGTGCGGTGGTCCTGATCGAGACTCTGCGGGCGGTCGACCGCCTCCGGGCCATCGCGGCCGGAGTCGACGCGGTGGTTCCGGCCGATCGCATGGTGGACGACGTGCCGCGCTATGCCCGGACCCTGGCACGAACCGGCGCTCCGCCTTCCAGCGTGCTGCTGGTGGAGCCCGACGCGGGTCGTGCGGCCGGCGTGACCCAGGCCCTGGCCGACGCCAACATCCGCGTGGTCCGGAGCCCCTCCGCCCAGGCAGTCCAGGAGTTGCTCGACCGCGAGGTCCCCGATCTCCTGATACTTTCGACCGCGCTCACCGACATCGATGGATACTCCATCGCCCGGATGGTCCGGCAGGACCCCCGCTTTCATTTGCTGCCGATCGTGTTTCTCGGCCCCGCCAGGTCCGCCGACAAGATCGAAGCCCTTCGGGCCGGGGCAGACGACTTCCTCGAGCCCACGGCGGATCCCGAGCTCCTCCTGCAGACGGTAGTGACTCGAGCCGAGCGGGGACGCCGGCTTCGGGAGGGCCTCCACCGCGACGACCTGACCGGCCTGCTCAACCACTCGACTCTCATGGTGGAGCTGGACTACGCGGTGGAATATTGCCGCCGCCACGGCGGACCACTCGCGTTCGTGGTCTTCGACCTGGACCGGTTCGGTGAAGTCAACGAGCGCTTCGGCCAGCTGGTGGGCGACCAGGTGCTGCTGCACGTGGCCAACGTTTTCCGCTCCAGCGTGCGAGCGAGCGACGTGATCGGCCGCTATGCCGGAGAGGAGTTCGGGATGATCCTGCGGGGGAGCGGCTTCGAGGGGGCCGCCGTGGTCGCCAACAAACTCCGGCGAGTCCTGGGCGAGCAGGCGGCCACTACTGCCGAAGGGGTGATCATTCCGCTCAACGTCAGCGTGGGTTGGGCCACCTTCCCCGCCGATGGAACCAGCGCCGGAGAGCTGGCCCATGCGGCAGTGAGGGCGTTGAGGAGGGAGAAGGAGAAGTGATATGGCTATGGGCTAGTGTTGAAACGCGCTCGACAACGGCATCACGTCCCTCGGGTTCTTCTCGTCCCCGAAGAGCAGCCGGCCTTCCCGGAAGCTGGCGCCCCGTAGGGTGAGCGCCAGTACCTCGCCCAGCTCCTGCACCAGGAAGACCTCGACCTTCTCGCGGACCTCGTCGGGCAGGTCCTCGAGATCGGGCTCGTTATCCTTGGGCACGATGATGCGGTTGATCCCGGCCCGCACGGCGCCCAACACTTTTTCCTTGACGCCGCCGATCGGGAGCACCCGCCCCCGCAGGGTAATTTCGCCGGTCATGGCGATGTCGTGGCGCACCGGCCGCCCCGACAACGTCGACACCACTGCCGACGCCATGGTCACGCCGGCCGAGGGACCGTCTTTGGGAATGGCCCCGGCTGGGACGTGGATATGGATGTCCCGGTCGAACATGTCGTCGGCGATCTGGAGCCCGGCGGCATGGGAGCGGGCATAGGTCCAGGCGGCCCGGGCAGACTCCTTCATCACGTCGCCCAGTTGTCCGGTCAGAACCAGCTCGCCCTTCCCCCGCATGGTCGAGGCCTCGACGAACATGATGTCTCCACCAGTCGGCGTGTAGTACATCCCGGTGGCTACGCCGATTTCGTCCTCTCGCGCCATCTTCTCGGGGTGCACCTTGGGCCGGCCCAGCAGGTCGTCCACGACGTCCTTATCGACCACCAGGCTCTCCACCTCACCGGACGCGACCTTCCGCGCCACCTTCCGGGCCAGCCGGCCGATCTCTCGCTCCAGCTGCCGAACCCCTGATTCCCGAGTGTAGCTGGTGATGACTTCGGCCAGCGCCTCGTCGGTGATCGTCAACTGCTCCGGGCTCACCCCGTTCTCGTTGAACTGGCGGGGGATCAGGTACTTGCGCGCGATCTCCTGCTTTTCCCGCTCGGTATAGCCGGCAAAGTCCACCATCTCCATCCGGTCGAGCAATGGACCGGCGATGTTCTGGATGAAGTTCGCCGTCGCAATGAACAGCACCTCGCTCAGATCGAACGGCACGCCGAGGTAGTGATCGACGAAAGTGTCGTTCTGGGCCGGGTCGAGCACCTCGAGCAAAGCGCTCGCGGGATCGCCCTGGAACGAGATCCCCAGCTTGTCCACCTCGTCCAGCAGGAACACCGGATTCTTGGCACCGGCTTGCTTCATCCCCTGGATGATGCGGCCGGGCATGGCTCCGACGTAGGTGCGCCGGTGGCCCCGGATGTCCGCCTCGTCCCGGGCGCCGCCCAGGGAGATCCGCACGTACTTCCGCCCCATGGCCCGGGCGATGGACTTGGCGACCGAGGTCTTACCGACTCCCGGCGGGCCGACGAAGAGCAGGATCGGTCCCTTGGTCCGGTCGTCCTCGTTACCCCGGGTGGGCGCGTTGGGAGCCGGAACGGTGGCCGTGGCGGCGGGAGTGTCGGTGGACTCTCCGGCCGCGATCTCCTCGACCTTCTTCTCCGATTTCCCGTCGCCCGGGGAAGGATGAGGCGATCCATTGGATCCCGCATCCATCTGCATCCTCAGCTGCCGCACCGCCAGGAACTCGAGAACCCGGTCCTTGACGTCGCCCAGGGCGTAATGGTCCTCGTCCAGGATCCGCTGGGCTTCGGGCAGGTCCAGGTGCTCCGGGGTACGGATGTTCCACGGCAGCTCGACGATGTTCTCCAGGTAGGTACGGATCACCTGAGACTCCATCGACTCGCGGCCGATTCGTGCCAGACGCCCAAGCTCCCGGTCTACGTCCTTCCGGGCCTCGGCGGGCAGGTCGAGCGCGGCCAACTTCTCCCGCAGATCGCGGAGGTCGTCCCGCTCGTCGTCCTCGCCCAGCTCGCGCTGAATGGTCTTGAGCTGCTCGCGGAGGAACATCTCCCGCTGCCGCTCGCCCAGCTCTTCCTGAACCTGCGACTTGATGTCTTCCTGGGCATCCAGCACACCGATTTGCCGCTGGACGTGAACCAGCACCCGCCGGAGCCGCTCTTCCACGCTGAGGGTCTCGAGCAGCATCTGGCGCTGGGCCGGTGTGACTTCGATGTATCCCGCAACCAGGTCGGCGAACCGTCCCGCCTCGTTCACTCCCGCAAGAACCTGCTGCACCACCTCGTCCGGCAGCCCCGACTTCTGTCCCAGCTCGGCGGCGCGGGCGCGCGCCTCCCGGTGGAGGGCGACGAAAGCCGGATCCTCCGGGCTGAGCGGAAGCATCTCCTCCGCCTCGCGCACGATGGACTGGAGGTAGCCTTCCTTATCGGTGTAATGGATGGCGATGCCGCGCCGCTCACCATGGAGCAGCAGCTGCATCCCGGACAGCCCCCGCTGGAGCTGGCCGATGCGCGCAATGGTCCCGATGGTGTAGAGCACCTCGGGGGTCACGCTTTCGACGTTTTGGCGTTGGGAGACGGCAAACACCAGCCGCTCGGGTTGGGCCAGGGCCGCCTCGATAGCCCGCAGCGTCGCCGGACGACCCGCACCGATCGGCGCGGTTACACCCGGAAACAGTACGACCTCACGAAGCGGAAGAACGGGCAACGTCAGTCGTTCGGCCATTCGTAACTACTCCTTACTGATCCCCGCTCAAGGGGAGAAATGACAGACCCACGAAACGATCGTGGGGTAAGTTGCACCCACCGTGCCACACAGACCCCTCGGGCGACCTATGTCATACAACAAGTTACGGTTCCCCTCGGTTTCCCGCTTGGGACGAGAAGGGGCACGTTTGGCAGGGTTCTCCACTCGCAGGACGTCTCTCTGCCAATATGTCACCCGGAGCGCAGTGAGGGACCCCCATCGTGGAAGGGCACACCCGCCAGGGTGGCGGCGGGGATTACGTGAGTACAGATTGTCTGCCATGTCCGGCAGCGCCGCAGTACGCACGCTACTCGATTTCCCAGCCATGCCAGTATCCCAGAGGTGGTGCCGCTCATGAATCAGCCGGCGGACCAGCTACTGCCCGCAAGGCTCGCGGTGGCACTGGGAGATGCCTATACAATCGAAGGGGAAATCGGGCGAGGGGGAATGGGGGTCGTCTACCGGGCGCGGGACGAGCGTCTCCAGCGGCGGGTGGCGATCAAGGTCCTTCCCCCCGAGCTGGCTTTCCAGCAGGACATCCGGGAGCGCTTCACCCGGGAAGCACAAACGGCGGCCCGGCTTTCCCATCCCCACATCGTCCCGATCCACACCGTCGGTGAAGGCCAGGGGTTGGTGTACTTCGTCATGGGGTACGTCGACGGGGAATCGGTCGCCGCGAGAATCCGCCGCCGGGGCAAGCTCCCGGTGGAGGAGGCTCGCCGGATCATGAAGGAAGCGGCCGATGCGCTCAGCGCCGCCCATGCCGTCTCCATCATCCATCGCGACATCAAGCCTGACAACATCCTGCTGGAGGGGACTCGGGGCCGGGTGATGGTCACCGACTTCGGGATCGCCAAGGCCCTCTCCGGCAGCTCGGGTGCCACTCTCACCGGAGCGGGAGTGGCCATCGGCACTCCTGCCTTCATGAGCCCGGAGCAGGCCGCTGGAGAGCGGGAGATCGACGGCCGCTCCGACGTCTACAGTCTCGGTATCGTGGCCTTCCAGATGCTCACCGGGGAGCTGCCGTTCAACGCTCCGACCGTGGCGGGCATTCTGATGAAGCAGATCACCGAGGTTGCTCCCGACCCGCGCGTGCGGCGCCCGGACATACCCGAGGACCTCGCGCTCGCGGTCGGTCGCTGCCTGGAAAAGGACCCTGCCAACCGCTGGCCCACGGCCGATGCCCTGCGGCGGGCGCTGGAAAGCCGGAGCGTGACCGGCTATCAGCCGACAGGAATGGGGCGGCGCGGCACCCGCGGCGGGGCCGCGGGACAGCGGGGCGGTGAGATCGGCGGCGGCGCGGGCCGTCTCGCGGATCTTCACGCCAGAGAGCCTCGCCCATCCGACCTTCGGGGCGGTGCTCGCGGACTCTCCCGGCGACCCACTGGCCCGCCGCCCCGCCGGCAGAGCGCCACGCAGGGCGATCAACTCCGCGACACCGGCGAGCCTAAGATCGTTCAGGTGGTGCGCGGGCAGTTCGCCAGCTGGGCTGCCGTTTCGCTGGGCTGCTTCGGCATCAATGTGGCCACCGGCATCGAGAACCCCTGGTTCCTCTTCCCCACGTTCGGCATGGGGATCGGGTTGTTGCGCAACTACGCCCGGCTCTGGCAGTCGGGGTACAGCTGGCGCGACGTGCTCACCCGGCCACCGGCGCCGGACGCGGTGGAGACCACCATGGTCAAGGGCGTGCGCACCGCGCGACAGCTCCCGCCGCCTACCGCCGATGACTACGGGGCCCACCTCGGCTCCATCCTCCAGGTGCATGGCGACCGCCAGGCGGTCCTCAAGCTCCTGGAGAGGCTGCCCCCATCGGAGCGGAAGATGTTACCGGAGGTGCAGCCAACGGTCGATGGACTGTACCAGCGGGCCACCGACCTCGCGCGGACCTTGCACGCGATGGACACCAACCTGGACACCGAGGGGCTCACCCAGATCGACGAGCGGATCGCGGCACTCGCCAAAGAGCCGGACGATCCGGAACGGGCCCGCCGGCTCAACCTGCTCCAGCGGCAGCGTCAGACCTTTACCGACCTTCAAGGCCGGCGGGGGCAGGTGGCGAGCCATCTGGAATCCTGCGTGCTCGCCATGCAGAACGTACGCTTCGACCTGCTGCGGCTGCGCTCTGCCGGCGTCGCCGCGGTGCTCACCGACTTGACCCAGGCCACGCAACAGGCCAAGGCCCTTTCCCGAGACGTCGACAACGCGATCGCGGCGGCGGGAGAGATTCGCGAAGCCATGAAATAGACCCAGGAGTCTCCATGCACCGTCATCCGGTTCGCCGGGTTCAGGTAGTCATCCTCGCCGTTTCATTCCATCTCCTCGCCTTCGCTCACTTCGCCTCCGCTCAGTCTCAGAGCGATCGCGACTTGCAGGCGATCTCCGCGCACCAGCTCACCATGCCCACGTACAAGAAGTACCTGGCGGCTATGGTGAACCTGGCCACCGCCGCGCAGCAGAATCCCAAGCTCGCCAGTTCGATGAAGGAGTCCGAGGGGTGGTCGCTGGATCAGGCGGTCAAGGCGTATGAGGGGGTTCCCGAGATCCGCGGAGCTATCTCCAAGGCGGGACTCACGCCCCGCGACTTTCTCCTCACCCAGTATGCCATGCTCCAGACCGGCCTGGCCTACGGCATGATGAAGGAGCAAAAGCTCTCGGCCGACTCCGCGGCCACGATCACCAAGGCGAGCCGGGGCAACTTGAGCTTCTTTCAACAGAACGAAGCCGAGATCCAGCGGCTGACCAAGGAGACCGAGGCCAAGGTCCCGGTGATCGAGCAGCCGGCCGAGGACGAGGCCGAAGACAAATGAAGCCGCTCCTCGCCGGCCTACTGTGCCTGGCGATCCCGGCGCGGGCCGCGGCCCAGCATGCCGGCGAGGAGCAGCGCAACCTGGTCCACGCGGCGGAGCGTGCGGTCAGCGACGATAGCGCAGATGTCCTGAAGGCTCGCTGGCACGCCGCGCTCCGCCGCGATTCCACCGACCGGACCGCCGCGCTCGGCCTGGCCACGCTCGCCCGAATGACTTACGACTTTCCGGAGAGCGATCGCCTGCTTCGGGGGATACTGACCCGCACGTCCTCACCCGACGGGTGGAGCGTGCAGGCGAGGATCGGACTCTATAGCATCGCCTTCAGCAAAGGCGACTACCGCCAGGCCGATTCGCTGCTTCGCGACGCCATGGCGGAGGCGCGGAAGCTCGGCGATCGCGGCGGAGAGATCGACGCGCTGATCGGCTTCAGCAACACCCGCGCGGCGTCCGGTGGGTTGGAGAGACGGTTCGCGGCCCTGGACTCCGTGCGCGCGCTGCTGCGTCCCGGGGATAGCTGGGAGCGGGCCAGCTACCTCTGCCGCTGGGGGCAGTCCCGGGCGATCATGGGCGACACGGCGGCTCCGGCCATGGTGCGGCAGGGTGTCGCGATGGCCGAACGGATGGGAGAGCGCCGGCTGACCGGCCACTGCCTCGAGGCTTACGGCTTGTCGCTCAGTCTTCTGGCCCGGCCCGACTCGGTGCTCCCGATCTACGACCGTGCCGAGGCGCTGCTCCAGGCGACTCATGATCACGCGTCGCTGGGCCGCCTCGCCTCCCGCCGCAGCGACGAGCTTCAGTTTCGCGGCCGGCTGGGCGAGTCCAAGGCCGCGCTGGGAAAGGTGCTCGCCGAAGCGGCGATCTCGAAGAATCACGAGCGCTTCGCCTTTGCCTACGGCGGCCTGGGCATGCTCGCCCTGCGGGTGGGCGATCTGCCGAGCGCGGTCGACTACTTCGAGCGCGCCGCTGGCCATCTACGACTCGCTGGGCCAGGAGAACGGCGGCAAGATCGCCCGGATGAATCGGGCCTGGGTGCTCAGCGTCGGCGGCGATCTGGACTCGGCACGTTCCGCCCTCCGGGCGGTCCTGGCCGAAAACCTGGAACACAACGACTTCGAAGACGCGGTGATCGCCCGCCAGCAGCTCGCTCGGGTGGCGATCCGGCGGGGCGAGTGGGACGTAGCGGCTCGCGAGCTCGACGCGGCCGATGCCGAGGCCAAGCGTCGCGGGCTCGGGCCCGAGGCACAGGAGGGGCTGGCCTACGATCGTGGCAGACTCGCACTGGGCCGCGGCGATCTGGCGGCGGCGGAGCGATTCTTCAGCGGACATCTGGCCGGCGTTCCGCCGGACGACCATCTGCACCGCCACCTGGTCCGGGTGCGTCTGGCCGACGTATATGCCCGTCGCGGCAACCTCGACCGAGCCGAGCACGAGATCGCGGCGGCGGGCCGCGAGCTGGAGACCTGGCGCCAGTCATTGGACGACGACCAGCTGAGGAGCTACGCCTTTGCCGCCACCGGACTGGGCGAGCACGACCCACAGGGTCCCATAGCCCAGGTACTCGCGGAGCTGGTCCGCGGCGGACGAGCCGAGTCGGCCTTTGCCATCGCCGAGCAGCGCAGGGCGCGCACACTTGCCGACCGGCTCAATCAGGCCGACGCGCTGCGGGAAGGCGGCCTCGCCGACGGCGCTCCGGCTCACCGCGCCCAAGCCGCCACGGCCGGAGAGATCGCCGCCGCGCTTCCGGATGACCGAACCGCCCTACTGGAATACGTGGCCGGGACGGAGGGCGCACCCACGACTGTATTCGTGGTGACCCGCGCCGGAGTCCGGGCTCATCTGCTCCCGACGGCTGACACCCTCGCGCCGACGGTAAGGCGACTCCTGGCGCTGCTGGAATCGGGCGAGGAGGGTGCGGCACCGGCGCGCGCCCTCGGCAAGGCCTTGATGGATCCCGTCGCCGGTGAGCTGGAGAAGGTGAACCGGCTGGTGGTCGTGCCCGATGGGCCGCTCCACCGGGTGCCCTTCGACGTGCTGCGGTTGGCGGACGGCAAGCCGGCGGTCGATCGCTGGGCGTTCGGCCTGGCTCCGTCGGCCGCGGTGGCGGCGCGGCAGTGGCGCACCCGAGGGACTGGCGCCGATAGCGCCGGCGCCACCAGGCAGGAAGTGCGGATTCTGGCGCTGGGCGATCCCGCGTTCAGAAACGAGCGCGCCGGGTTGACCATGGAGTCGGAAACGTACCGTTCGGCGTTCGCGAGCCGGGGCGGACTCCCCCGCCTTGCGGGGAGTGGAGAAGAGGCGCGCGAGGTCGCCCGATACGCGCCCGGCGGTGCCGAGGTCCGTCTGCGGGAAGCGGCCAGCGAGCAGTGGCTCAAGCACGCGGCGCTGGACCGGTTCCGGGTGATTCACCTGGCGACTCACGCGCTGGTAGACGAGACCTCGATCGCTCGCACCGCGCTCGCGCTGGCTCCCGGCACCGGAGAGGACGGCTTCCTCTCTCCCGCGGATCTGGCCGCGTTGCGCTTGAACGCCGACCTGGTGGTGCTCTCCGCCTGCCGGACCGCCGGTGGTGTGGCAGTGACGGGTGAAGGGATCCAGGGGCTGACGTTCCCTCTACTCTCCGCGGGGGCCCGCGCCGTGGTGGCCACCCAGTGGCCGATCCAGGATCGGAGTACGGTGCGGTTGGTGGAAGACCTCTACGGGGCTCTGGCCCGGGGTCTCACGGTCGCGGAGGCGCTGAGGGAAGCGAAGCTGGCCGCGATCCGGCGGGGAGCGCCGGCGCGAGACTGGGCCGGATTCACGGTGGTTGGAGACCCGCTGGTACGGATCGCGGTCTCGGCCCCGTCACCCTATGCCAATCGGCTCCGGGTCGTTGCACTAGCGGGCGCGGCGATACTGCTTGGGCTGGTGATCTATGGGGCGATGAGACGGAGAGGACGCAGCGCCGAGCGGGGGCCGGGGCGGGGCGTCATGGCGACTACCCACCACTGATACTCGCCGGGCGCCAGGCCGCCGACGCTATTGAGGGTGACGGTCGTGTCGCGAGTCTCGGCCTCCACCGCGATGTCGCCCCCGGCAGTGAGCACCTCGATCCGATAGCGGCTGGCTCCCGGCACCGGCCGCCAGGCAAAAGACACCGGTTGCCCTGCCTCGATTTCATTCTCGGGTGTCAGCAGAACAACCGAGGCTGCCTCGGGGCCGGCGCGCAGCACGTCGTTGGAGCGTGGCGCCAGGGCCACTCGGCCCACCAGCACCGCGAAGAGCACCGAGGCCGCAAGCGCTGCCGGCATCAGCCAGCGTCGTGCCGAAGGCTTCGCCGATTCTCCGAGGGCCGCGCCGGCGCTATCGATGCTCCGCAGCAGGTCCAGCTCCGCGCGGCAATCGCGACATGCCATCGCGTGATCGAGCGTGGCGAGCCGAGCCGATTCCTCGCCTTCGCGGCGAGCGAGCGCGAGCAGAGCCTCGGGCGGGGGGCAGGCGGCACGGCCCTTCGCGCCACGGGTCATCAATCCCGCGTAGATCTCGCGCAGCTCGGTTTCGGTCACCTCGCGTCCTCCTCGTTCGTCGACCATCCGATTCCCTCCGCGGCCAGTCGCTCTCTCAAGTCCGCCAGCCCACGATACAGCAGATTGCGGGTTTTCGCCTCGGTCCAGCCCAGCAGACTGGCGATCTCTTCCCGAGGATAGCCGGCCAGGTGCATCCGGACCACCGGGCGTCGCGAGGCGGGAATCGCTTCGATGGCTCGCGCCACCCGCTCGGCCAGCTCCGACCCCTCCAGTATTCCATGGGGATCCGGCGCCCGCGTCGCCAGGACGGCCACCCCGCTCTCTTCGATGAGGTCGTGCCGGTCGGCTTGGCGGGCCCGGCGCCGGCGCAGCAGGTCCAGGGCAGCGGTCGAGGCGGTCCGGTATACGTAAGACGTATTGGTCTCGCCAACCTGCTCACCGGTACCCCGGGCTCGCCACAGGCGGATGCGCACCTCCTGCATCACTTCGTCCAGGTCCGACTCATCGAGCCGATAGCGGCGTCCCACCTGCCGCACCATCGCCCCGAAGCGTGTCACCGCCGCCTCCAAGGCCAGCGAAAGATGTTGCTCCGCTTCGGGATGGGTCATCCGACGAATGTACGCCGCCCTCTGGAGGGGTACAACGCTCTCAGAACGGCTATGGGCTCTTGACACGCCTGGTCCACTATTTAATGATGTCCATGCCAAAAGCGCTGGAAGGGAGGACCTGCGGCACTCGCCCAGCTCAGGGTACCCACGAAGCGAGCGCCGGCGTATGGATCTCGTTGACTTGATTTCCAGCCGAAGCCGAATGGAGTGAGTTGGACCGCGGAGGGACGAAAATATTTCGTTACTTCCGAGGATTCTGCGGCATGATCGCCGCGAGCCAACCTGGCCACCGGGGACCCGGACAACGGGCCCCGGTTTTCATTGGGGGGGAATTAGAACGCCGCCACCCGCTCCATCGCGGCGCGAATGCCGGCCACTTGCGGTAGGATCACATCTTCCAGCTCGGGAGCGTACGCCACGAAGGTGTCGCTCGAGGCCACTCGCTGCACCGGCGCGTCGAGCCAGACGAATGCCTCGTCCGCGATCCGGGCCGCAATCTCGGCGCCGTAGCCCCAGGAGAGCGAATCCTCGTATGCCACGACGACCCGGTTGGTTTTCCGCACCGAAGCGTAGATCGTTTCCCAGTCCACCGGACTCAGGCTTCGGAGATCGATGATCTCGGCGCTCACCCCACGCTGCTCCTCCAGCTCCTTGGCCGCCCAGATCGCCCGCTGTACCACGGCACCGTAGGTCACCACCGTCAGATCCTCACCCTCTCGCACCACCTTGGCCTTGCCGAAGGGGATCATGAAGTTGGGGCCCGGATTGGGCGCCTTGTTGTAGGTCTGCCGGTAGAGATGCTTGTGTTCCAGGAAGAGCACCGGATCGTCGCAGCGAATGGCGGTGCGCAGGAGCCCGTTGGCATCGAGCGCGGTGGACGGGCAGATGACCCGCAGTCCCGGTACACCGGTGAACACCGCTGCGCCGGTCTGTGAGTGATAGATCGAGCCCCCCTTGAGATAGCCACCGTAGGTCACCCGCACCACCACCGGCGAGGAGAACGCGTTGTTGGAGCGCCAGCGCATCAAGGCCAGCTCGTTGCGGAGCTGCATGTAGGCCGGCCAGATGTAGTCGAAGAACTGGATCTCGACCACCGGCTTGAGTCCCCTGGTCGCCAGGCCGATGGCGCGGCCGACGATATTCGCCTCCGCCAGGGGCGAGTTGTAGACCCGCTCGCCGCCGAAGGCGCGCTGGAGCCCCCAGGTCACCTTGAACACCCCGCCCTTCCCCTTCACCTCGGGCAGGCTCGCCTCCCGAGTGCAGTCGGCCACGTCCTCGCCGAACAGCAGGATCCGGGGATCGCGGGTCATCTCGTCGCGCAGGCAGAGGTTGAGCAGATCCACCATGGTCGTGGGATCGCCGGTGAACCGGGGATCGTCCTCGGTATCGAACTGCTCCGAGGTGGGATCGACGTCAGGCGAGTAGACGTAGTGATAGACCGTATCGGGAGCAGGCTGGGGTGACGCCAGCGCCGCGTCGACCGCCGCCTGTACTTCCTCGTCGACCTGCTTGGCGATGACATCGAGCTCCGCCTGAGTCGCTATGCCTTGCTCGATCAAGTAGGCGGGAAAACGAGTCAGCGGATCCCGCTCCGCCTCGGCCTGGCGCTCCGATCCCGGCCGGTAGTGGACCTCGTCATCGGACAGCGAGTGGCTGTAGGGCCGGATCACGTGGGCGTGCACCAGCGCTGGTCCCTTACGGGCCCGGGCGTAATCCGCGGCCTTAGTGAGCACGTCGTAGGAGGCGGTCACGTCGCAGCCGTCGACCTCCTGGATGAAGAGACCGGGGAATCCGGTCAGCAGCTTGGAGATCGATCCGCCCGGAGTGTTGACCTCGACCGGCACCGAGATGGCGTAGCCGTTGTCCTCCACCAGGAAGACCACCGGCAGCTTGAGGTTGGTGGCGGTGCTGAGCGCCTCCCAGAATTCGCCTTCGCTGGTGGTGCCCTCACCCGTGGTGCAGAGCACGACCTCGTCGCCCCGGATCACCTCGTCCCGCTCGGCGATGTCCGGAATACGGCTGTAGCGCAGCCACGCCTCGGCGCAGCCGACGGCCTGGAGAAACTGGGTCCCGGTTGGGCTGGAGGCGCTCACGATGTTGAGGTCTTTGTGGCCCCAGTGGGACGGCATCTGCCGCCCGCCGGAATTGGGGTCGTCGGCGGCGCCCACGGCGGACAGCAGCTGCTCGGTGGCGGTCATGCCGAGGCCGAGGCAGAGGGCGCGGTCGCGATAGTAGGTGTAGAACCAGTCGTAGGCGGGGCGGAACACCTTGGACGCGGCGGCGAGCACCGCCTCGTGTCCGGCACCGGAAATCTGGAAGAAGATCTTGTTCTGCCGCTTGAGCTGGATCTCCTTGTCGTCGATCCGGCGGGCCAGGAACATGATCTTGTAAGTGTCGAGCAGGTCAGCCTTTTCAAGCTTGGCGGAGGCTCGGGCTCGGCTGGTGCGAGTGGCCATGTGGCTCTTGGGTCGGGGTCACGGGCACGACGGTCCTCAGTGTAAAATAGCCCGGGGCGGGTCTCGAGCCAGTGTCACGTTTTGCATGTCGGACACGACGGGCTACTGTTGGTCCATGGAATTGGCCGTCGTCCAACGCCGCACGCTGACCCTGCTCTTCGGGACCCAGGTCATCGGCGGCATCGGCGCCGCGATCGGTGGCTCGGTGGGAGCGCTGCTCGCCGCCGACATCGCCGGCATCAAGGTATCGGGAGCGGTCCAGAGCGCGAACGTCGTCGGTGCGGCCCTGTTCGCGCTGCCGGCCGCGGCCATCGTGCGGCGTCATGGTCGCCGGCCGAGTCTCGCGACACTCTACTTCGTGGCGGCGCTGGGGGCGCTCATCATCGTCACCGCGGCGGTGCGAGGCTCCCTTCCGCTGCTCTTTCTAGGCTTCTTCCTGTTCGGCGGTGTCAGTGCGGCGACCTTTCAGGCGCGCTACGCCGCAGTGGACCTGGCTCCGGCGCCGCTTCGGGGGCGTCACCTTTCCATAATAGTGTGGGCGACGACGGTGGGCGCGGTCGTCGGCCCCAACCTCGCGGCACCGGCAGGCGCTTCGTTGGACGAGTACGGCATACCCACGCTGGCCGGCCCGTTCCTCTTCTCGGCAGTGCTGTTCGGGCTGGCCACTCTTTTCCTCGTCGTGCTGCTCAGACCGGATCCCGCTGTGGTCGCTCGCGAGGCCGGCACGGCGATGTCGAGTGGTCCGTATGCGGGAGTAGGGGCGGCGTTCAGATTCATCGTGTCGCAGGCCCCGGCCCGCCTGGGGGTGAGCGCGATGGCCATCGGCCATGTGGTGATGGTCGGGGTCATGACGATGACGCCGGTGCACATCCGAGGCGCCGGCCACGACGCGCCCCACACGCTGAGCATCGTCGGCGTGGTGCTGAGTCTTCACATCGCCGGCATGTTCGCGCTGTCGCCGGTGTTCGGCTGGCTGACGGACAAGCTCGGCCGGCGGCCGGTCATTGTCGCTGGGATCGCTCTGCTGCTCATGGCGTGTGCGGTGGCGGGGAGCGCCGGGCACGACTCAGTGCGATTGGCAGCCGGCATGTTGCTGCTCGGCCTGGGCTGGTCGGCTACGATCGTCGCGGGATCCACCTTACTCAGCGAGTCGGTGTCGGCAGAGCTGCGTCCTTCGGCGCAGGGGGTTTCGGATTTGATGATGGGATTGGCCGGCGCCACAGCAGGCGCGCTTTCGGGTGTGGTCGTTGAGGGATGGGGATATCCGACGCTGACCCTGCTGGGCGCGCTGGCGACGGTGCCATTGATCGTGTTGGTATCGTTTCGTGGCAGGCCTCTGCGCACCACGGAGACACGGAGAAGAACGGAGGTACTACGGAGATAGGCAATGTGGTACTAAACGCGTGAGGATGGTCGCTTGGGTGGGGGCCGGCTCCCTATGTTACTGTGGGACTGATAGGGCATGCCACCAACCCAGTGAGCGAAAATATCGGGCGGCGATTGAAGTGCATCGTCACCTCGGCCCGGGTCTTCTGGAATCCAGTTATCAAGCTTGCCTGCGGCGCGAGTTAGAGATTCAAGGAATTTCGTATCACAGCCAAGTTGCCCTACCACTCAGTTACAAAGGACTCCAGGTCAACAAGGGGTATGTGATTGACCTGTTGATCGAAGGCATCCTTATCGTCGAGGTCAAAGCAGTTGAAAAGCTACTCCCGATCCATTCCGCCCAACTAATGACCTACATGCGCCTTCGAAGAGTGTCCTCCGGCCTTCTCATCAACTTCAACGTCGACACCCTATTCCACGGTATCAAGAGAATTCTGCGCTGATTCTATTCCCGTAGTGCCTCCGTCTCTCTCCGTGTCTCCGGCGCACCACGGAGCCACGGAGAACGACGGAGGAAACACGGAGGAATGAACTTTGTGGGGTGTGCTGTTCACCCATTGTCTCTCTCCGTCTTCCCTCCGTACTTCTCCGTGTCTCCGTGGTGCGCCGTTGCCGAAGCTCCGGTCAAATCAGAACGCCTGAGGCTCTCCGAAGAGGAGGTCGTCGAACACGACCAGATCTCGATTACCCCCGTCGCTGATATCCCGCTCGCCGGCGGCAAGCGGCGCCTGGCCGCTCTTGATGACCACTCGGGCTACAATCGCATTCTCGAACACCACGCCGATGAAGGAGTGGCCGTTGGCGTCGCTCCGCACAGGGGCCTGATGGCGACCCAGACTCTTCCCGTCAGCCGCGAAGAGCTCGAGCGACGCGGCGCCGTCACGGTCCACATCGGAGAAGATCACGCCGAAACCGGTGACTCCGGCCGGGATGTCGCTTCCGGCGACCACGAAGGTCACTTGGGATTCATCGCTTCCAATCGGCACGAAGGCCTTCGGCGCGCTGAAGCTGTTGAACTGGGCGGCGTAGCTCGGGTCGATGTCGGCAAAGTCGTTGTCGCTCACCCGCAGTCCCGAGCCGAGGTTACCGTAAATCAGGCCGTTCCGCTGGAAGGCGTCGACTGGAAATGCATTGTTGTTGGTCAGCTCGGGAGGCACGCCGTCCCACTTAATCTCCCTCCGCCCGGCCGGCAGCGGTCCGGGATCGACGCCGTTGGCGGGCTCCCCCAGAAGTGCGCGGAATTGCGTCAGCGCGCCGGTAAGATCGCCGCTGGCTTTCACGACCTCGAAGGGAGGCAGTTCTCCCGGGGCCTCAAGGTCGTCACTCATCACAGCCCGCCAGGGCGAGCGTAAACGCCACCGATAAGACTACGGTCCCGCGTCGCATCGTTGTCTCCCGTCTCCAGTTGAGGTTCATCTCTCTCGCGTCTCGAGCACTCCTCTCACATTTAGGATCTGCGCAGGACCGAGGAGAGAGGGGACAACTGTGACAATCGGTGTTCCGATCCGAGACGTCATGAGGTTGCCCTTCGGGGGCGGAAATCCAATATTGCCTGCCCACTATTCCGAATAGCAGGAGGCTATCATGGCAGCGAAAGCGCAGGCAATTCCGAAGGGCCACCACACCGTGACGCCTAGCCTCTTCGTCGCTGGAGCGGCGAAGGCTATCGATTTCTATAAGAAGGCGTTAGGAGCGGAAGAGGTGATGCGGTTTCCGGCGCCGGACGGGACCATCATGCACGCGGAAATTCGGATCGGCGACTCGATCATCATGCTCGGCGACGAGATGCCCGACCAGGGCGGCAGGGGCCCGAAGTCGATCGGCGGCACGCCGGTCAGCTTCTTCGTCTTCGGGGAGAACGTGGATGCGGCCTGGAAGCGGGCGGTCGATGCCGGCGCCAAGCCGATCGTGCCGCTGGCCGACCAGTTCTGGGGCGATCGCACCGGGTGCCTGGAAGACCCGTTCGGGCACCAGTGGTGGCTCGCTCAGCATATCCAGGACCTGACCCCCGAGCAGATCCGGAAGAACGCGGAGTCGTTCTTCTCGCAGATGCAACCGGCCTCATAACGCCGCATCGAATCACCAGGGTTGACTCGGCGAGCTCACCGAAGCACTGGCGGGCTCGCCGAGTCGTTTTGGTACCGGAGCACAGACGACAGGGCGAACCCATGGATGTGAGAGCCGCGGAGGACGCGGAGATCGATGCACTGGCAAAGGTGTGGTACGAGGGCTGGCATGACGCTCACGCGGCGATTGTGCCGGCGAGCTCACCCGGGTCCGGACCCTGGAGAGCTTTCGACAAAGGATCCGGGAAGCCCTACCGGATGTGCGAGTCGTGGGACCTCCCGGCGCCCCGGTCGGATTCCACCTTGTCAGGGGTGCCGAGCTTTATCAGCTCTTCGTGTCGGCCGAGTCACGGGGTTCCGGGGTCGCGGCGGCGTTGATTGCCGATGCAGAGGCCCGGCTTGCGGCAAGCGGCGTAGAAACGGCATGGCTGGCATGCGCGATCGGGAATACGCGGGCGGCGAGATTCTATGAGAAACACGGCTGGTGCCGGGTGGGGACCATGCTCAACCGTTTGGATGCGGTGACCGGAGAGGATCTGCTCGAAGTGTGGCGGTATGAAAAACCTCTAGTGTCCTCAATTGAGTACGCTCCGCCAGGGGTGCGTCCAACCTGATTGCGCGCTAAACGGCTCGTGCGGGGGACTGATCGCCGGCGGCGTGAGCCCAATCTCCGCGCCGCCTGGCGACCCGATGCGCAGCGATCAGGTTCCGCGTGCAGCGACGCGGTCCGCGTTTTCCGCTGCTCGATCCTGTTCGACAGTGACCTGGAATTCTGCTCGACGGAGCGCGCGAAGAACGCCGCCGCCGGAATACCGGCGACGGCGGCTCCATCTCCTTTTCGCTCGTGCATTTCCAACGTCAGGGCGGCTCCGCGGATCGCGGTCTCTCGATCGGTTGGAGAGATCGAGTGGAACCGATCGCATGCGCCCGGCTTCCCGGAGCAGGCGAGCGGTCCGCCGCGGCAGCGCCGAGCAGGAGATTTCAGGAGCGTGATCGCGCCGTCAGCGACGCGGTCCACGACGGCCGGAGCGCGAACCGTGTAGCGAGCGCGTGCGCGAAAGACTCGCCGCGCAATCGCTGGCACACTCCTCGCCCCTCGCCGTTCCGGCCGGTCGCGGTCGGGAGGCGACCGGTTGACTTCATCATCTATTACTTGCGCCGGCGGTGTCCCGGCCTCCCCGGCCCAGCAGGGGAGGACTGTATGAACGCGAAGGTTCGTCGGACACTGGACATGGCGGCGCGGGCGCTGGAGTTCGGGCATGCGCATCCGCTGGAGAGCCCGGGGTATGCCGCCACGATGGTGCGGTTGGAGGAGCGGCTGGTGCGGGCGGACCTGCTCGCCACCCAGCAGCGGGACGGGATCCTGGCGGTGCGGGCGGCCACCAGGCACAAGCGGGAGCTGGCGCAGCAGATCAGGCGGGCCCACCTGACCCACCTCGCCCGGATCGCGGAGGAGGCGGGAAGCGAGATGCCGGAGCTGCCTCAGAAGTTTCTGTTCAAGCCGGGCAAGGGGTCGTACCGCGCCTTCCGCACCGCCGCCCGCGGCATGCAGGTGGAGGCGCAGTCCCGTCGGCAGGAGCTGGTGAAGCACGGCCTGGTGGAACCGGTGCTGGACGATTTGGGCCGGCTGCTGGACGAGCTCGACGCGGTGAGCGAGCGGGGCCAGGAGGCGCGCCGGGTGCACGTGGGCGCGACCGCGCAGCTGCAGGTGGTGGCGGACGAGGTAGTCCGGCTGGTGAAGGCGCTGGTCGGGCTCAACCGCTATCGGTTCGCGAACGATCCGGAGCTGCTGGCGCAGTGGGAGAGCGCGAGCAGCGTGGTGGCGGGTCGGAGGGCGGTCGGGGAAAAGCCGGTGGAAGGGGTGCCGGGTGAAGGGGAGGGTGACGTAAGGCCGGCGGCGTGATGGGCCGGTCGGAGGAGTTTAAACCGCCGCCGATGGTGAGAGCTGTCGGCGGCGGTTCACGTTCAAGGGTCGTCCAGTCGTTCGGTCGTGGTGTGGCCATCCTTCATGTAGACCCGGACCACTAACCATCGATGGTGGGGAAACGCCCGTTCCTGCCACTGCACCTGCCAGTGCAGTCCGCCGCTCGGATCGTTCTTGCCGACTCGTGGGGCAATGGAGTAAAGCAGGTATTGCGAGAGCTCGGGAAACGCGCCGGCCGCGGCCTGGTGAGCGATGCGGAGGGCGGAGTCGAGTGGGACACGGACGTCTGCCGGATCGAGGTTCTGGCCGAAGAGCGGAGGCGCCCCCCACACCAACAGCATGAGCCAGAGGCCGAGCGCTTTCAATGGGCAAGAGAGGCGGTTCATCAGCGGGCCCAGGCGACCGAGCTCTCCAGCACCGTCACCTCCGGCGCGGTGATCCGCACCTGCCCGCTTCCGTCGTCGTTCATGATCCAGAGTCCATAGCCGGTACCATTCTCGGCCCCGATGAAGACGATCCGGGTCGGTAGGGTTGTCCCCGCAGGCCAGGAGGGCGAGGGCACAGACCGGCAGGAGAATGCCGATCGGGGCGTGACTGCTGAACCAGGCTCGCATCTGAGTCCTCGAGAGGTGCGACGGCAAAGCTCCTGACAAGACTCTGCCGTGGGTTCGCTGGCCGCCCTACATGGTTGTGAAGAGGATGATGAAAGTTACGGGGTGGAGAGAGACCGCGGAAGGGAGAAAATACGCCACGACGCGACGGGAATGCGACAGGAACCTCGTGTTTCGTGTCGCAAATCCGGACCTCTGCAGGATTCTGCAGCGGGTGACCATTAGGTCCCCGCCTGCACTCCCCGCAGGTCCGCCGAGGGTGGCACGCGCGCCCCTACGATCAACAGCCAAAGCATGAACGCTACCTCTCCAAGCAGGATCGGCGTAACGAAAGGGGAGATCGCTTCGAGGCGGTGCGACGACAGCAAACCCGTCAAGCTCATCGCTACGTAGGCCAAGCCGTTGAGGAACAGCCAAACAGCCAGAAACCGGGGAAGAAAGCCGGATCGATACACCAGCAGCCCGAGAGGCAGCAGCCAAAGTCCCCAGAACAGCTCCGAAATCAGAATTCCCTCCCGATCGATGTTAATGAGCAGGGTCGCCAGGGCGTCTCGCTGCGGTTGGTCGAACACCGCCAGAAGGTTGGCATCGCCTCGCAGAAACGCGAGCGTGGCAGCTTGATTTGCTACGCTCAGGAATGCCAGCGGTGCGTTGATCAGGACCAGTAACACCATGACGGCGGCGAGCTGGTGATCTACGTCCTTGAGTAAGCGATACAGAACCAACACCACTGCGATGAATATCAGCTCGACGACCAGTCCGACTGCCATGTGGGCCCGGAACAACGACTCATGGGCCAGGATGTTACTGGCCGTCGCAGTTGCATCCCCGGGTACGAACAGCTTGCGGGGCACATAGATCAAGACGAAGGGACCGGTGAGGACGACCAGCAGGTACAGGAATCCCGCGACTCGAGCAGTCCTCTTGAGTGGATGCATCGGGCAACTCCTGGATTGGCTTCGACGGGGAGGTTCCTCCCGAGCAGGACGACAGCTCTAGTCATACGTTCCAGGGCGTAACATGGTTTCGGCACTGGGGAGCGCCCTGGTCCCGTATGGGAAGCCGGCCAATATCCTTCATCCACGAACCTCCCGATTGGACACCATGCCTCGCCTCCGCCTTTTCGCCCTGATTCTGTTCCTGGCAACCCCGCTCACGGCCCAGACTAATCGAGCTCGTCCCCGCCCCGGCGTGGACCTCGCCGGGATGGACACCACCGTCCAGCCGGGCAACGACTTCTGGCAATACGCCAACGGCACCTGGCTCAAGCAAACCGAGATCCCGGCCGACCGGAGCTCCTGGGGACCCTCCGGCGTCCTCACCGAGCTCACCGACCGCCGAACCGGCGACCTCATCAAGGAAGTCGCCGGCTCGGGAGCTCCCGCCGGGTCCGACCGCCGGAAGATCGGGGACTACTACGCCGCCTTTCTGGATACGGTCGCCATAGACCGAAGAGGCCTCGTCCCACTCAAGCCCACGCTCGACTCGATCGCAGCGCTCGAAGACCAGAAAGGCGCTGAGCCGCTATCTCGGCAGCACGCTCCGGGCCGACGTGGACATCTTCAACGCCACCAACCTCTACACCCCGAACCTGCTGGGCCTCTGGGTCGCGCAGGACCTGGACGATCCATCGCATTACTCCGCGTTCCTGGTGCAGGGCGGGTTGGTGATGCCCGACCGGAGCTACTACCTCGACTCCTCCGCCGCGATCGAGCAGGTCCGCGACCAGTACCAGCCGCACGTGGCAGCCATGCTCAGCTTGCCGGGGTGCCGGAGCCCGAGGCCAAGGCCGCGGCCATCGTGCAGCTGGAGACCCGAATCGCCCAGGCGCACCTGAGCCGGGAGGCCAGCGAGGACGTCCGGAAGGGCAACAATCACTGGTCGCGGGAGACTTCGCGGCCAAGGCGCCGGGCCTCGACTGGGAGGCCTACTTCGCGGCGGCCGGGCTTGGCAAAGGTGAACCGGTTCGTGGTCTGGCACCGGGCGCGGTCACCGGGCTCTCGGCGCTGGTGGCGAGCGAGCCGCTCGAAGCCTGGAAGGACTGGCTCGCGTACCACGCCATCGAGACCCGTGCGGCGGTGCTGCCGAGCGGTTCGGGAATGAGGACATTCGCGTTCTACGGCACGACGATGTCGGGCGCCAAGCAGCAGCGCGACCGGTGGAAGCGCGCCATCTCCGCTACCAACACCGCGCTGGGCTACGCGGTGGGCCGGCTCTACGTGGCGCGCTACTTCCCGCCGGCGGAGAAGAAGCGGGCGGAAGCGATGGTCGCCAACATCATCGCGGCCTTCCGCGACCGCATCGACCGGCTGGAGTGGATGGCGCCGGCCACGAAGCGGGAAGCCAAGGCCAAGCTGGCGGCGCTCAAGGTGGGCGTCGGCTATCCCGACCGCTGGCCCGACTACTCCGGGCTGGAGGTCAAGCCGGGGACGCGTTCGGCAACGCGGTACGAGCGGAGCTGTGGCAGCTGCACCAGCGCTCGCCAAGCTGGGGAAGCCGGTGGACCGGTCGGAGTGGGTGATGACGCCGCACCTGGTGAACGCGGTGAACCTGCCGGCGATGAACGCGATGAACTTCCCGGCCGCCATCCTGCAGCCGCCGTACTTCGATCCCGATCGCGCCGGCGGCGCATGGACTACGGCGCCATCGGCGCGACCATCGGCCACGAGGTGAGCCACAGCTTCGACGACTCGGGCGCGCTGTTCGACTCCAAGGGCCGGCTGCGCAACTGGTGGACGCCGGAGGACTTCGAGCATTTCGAGGCGTCCGGGGCCAAGCTCGCGGCGCAGTACGACGAGTACCGGCCGTTCCCGGACCTGGCGGTGAACGGCAAGCAGACGCTGGGCGAGAACATCGCCGACCTGGCCGGGCTCGCCGCGGCCTACGACGCGTATCGCGCGTCGCTGGGGGCAAGCCGGCGGCGGAGGCGGACGGATTTGCCGGCGACCAGCAGTTCTTCATCAGCTACGCGCAGAGCTGGCGCGGACAAGACTCGGGAGCCGGCGCTCCGGAACCAGATTCTCACGGACGGCCATGCTCCCGACGAGTACCGGGCGCTGACGGTGCGGAACCTGGATGCGTGGTACTCGGCGTTCGGGGTGAAGCCGGGGCAGGCGCTCTACTGCAAGCCGGAGGAACGGGTGAGGATCTGGTGACGCACTCGCTTCACCTCTTGGCGTTCGGCTGATAGGCAGCGACGATCAAGCACGCGCGTCCCGCGAGTGATCTCTGGCGGCCACTGTGCGCTCGCGTTTGCGATCGATAGGTGGCCCAGCAGGACCAAGAGCTTTGATAAAAGAAGAATTGATCTCACGGAGAGGCTGGCGCCCGCACAAACTTACGCTTCCTCAGCGGCGTCATCGGAGGGTGCCGCTCGCGCGGAGCCCAGTGCCCTTGCGGCTCCGGTGAGCTACTCAGCGGGTCCGGCGCCCGGAGCCACCGTCGGCGCGAAGAAGGCGCTGAGGTCTCGGGTTGGCAGTACAAGCCCTCGGCTCCAGTAACCGAGCGCTAGTAGGGTCCCGTCCGGTGAGAACACAGCGTCGCTAGAATACTCGCCCGCCAGATGCCCGACTGTCGTGAGTGTAGTAGCATCAACCAAGGCATGGCCCTCATCCGTGCCGATGACGAGCCATGCCCCATCGGGGGACCAGGCTAAGCCACGATGCTCGCGCCAGGCAGGATCCGCGCCGGTTCGCTCAAGAGCTCCAGACGTAACGCTCATGATGGTCAGTCGCAGCCCTTGGGCCTCGCGCCACCGATCCAGGACGGCGAGGCTCGCCCCCGACGGCGCTAGGGCCAGTCCGTGGATGAACCCGAACGAGTCGCCAAGCACGCGACGATCGCTTTGAGCGAGGGGCCAGTGCCGCACCTCGATCCGGCATGGTGGCTGAATCGGCTTATTGAGTTGCTTGACGTTAAACGCGAAGACCCAGCGTTGGCGATCAGATGCGTGTGCCATGGGGCCTAGCATGACGTCGGCGTGTTGTTCGGAGTAGTCGACTCGGAGATCCGCAAGGCGCCGGATCCTCAGGGTGCCGCTGCTGCACGCCTCGACGAGATGCTCGTCCGTGGGGCCAGTCAGGAGCGGCGAGTCGTCCGCGGTTTCGCTTAGTGGCCCCAGGCGGCTCAATGGCTGCCCAGTTGAGACCTCCGAGACCGCGATGGCGCCAGTCGTACTGCGAACCGCGAACCACCGATCGGCGCTGTCGAATGTCATGTGCGCCGGGTAGGGAAAGTGCCAAGCGGAGTGCACGACTTGGCGGCGCTGCGCAACCCTGTAAACCGCGACCCGGCGACCGACCTGCCCGACAAGCTGACCAGAGGGTGAGAAGGTGACGCCGCTGGCAGCGCCCAGGCGAAAGCCTGGGGAAGTCAGTCGCATTCCGACACTCCATAGAGTGGGATCGAACTCATCCGCGCTCGCGTGCTGCCTAACGGCTTTAGCGGAGACTCGCGCTACGCAGTGGGCTGGCCCTTTTACCTGGGCGCCAGCGGCACCGGCTGATACCGCATACGGAGCAAGTGCACCCGGACGGCGACATTGAGCGCGAGTGCCCACCACGGCGCCACCAGCGCTAGCAACGTCGCGGCGACATAGACCATGAAAGCCATCCGGTAGCCCCGGCGCACTCGCCCGATAGCCTGAGCATCGACCTCGGGGCACAACAATTGACCGCGCGTGATCGTCGCGACCAGCAGGTTAAACGCGCCACTGCCAAGGACAAACGTTCCGCAATAGAAGGCAACTGCCGTGCTGATCTGCGAGCCTTGAAGGTTGGCCGCAAGTACGGAGGTCGGGAATGGGATGAACGTCACATAGGCGAGTACGCAGCCGTTGGCGAGCTGTACTGGGCGACTTGTCGCGCGGACCAACTTCATGAGGTCGTGATGGGCGATCCAGGAGACCAGGATCACGAAGAAGCTGAGCCCAAACGCAAGGTAGTAAGGCCAGAGTGCCACGAGTCCGGTCGACAGACTACCTTCGACTCCCGCATGCTGAAGGCGGATCTCGAGGACCAGCAGGGTAATCGCGATGGCAAAAACGCCGTCGCTGAACGCCTCGATGCGCTGGGTGCCTTCCGTCAAACCAACCTCCCGGGTGCCGTCCAACGACCCCGCATGAGCTGCGGCCCGAGGTCCTAGCGCTGCGTATTACTTGCCTCGCGCCGGACGGAGTCTCGTCGTCGAAGCTCACGCCCCGTTGCTTGGAACAGTTCATTAGTCCGCGGACTCATGCTTGCCTCGGTGGCGAAGCCGCCGGTCGGCTCGACAAGATCCGCCAAGCTCCGAGTAGCAGCCTCGAGCGCTACTTTGCCGCCTTCGTAGGCTCTGACAATCGCGCGTACGGAGTCGTCCAGCATAGCGGCCAGTTGCGGCCTGTGTGGCACGGCGCGCTGCTCAGGTTCTGGCGCGCGGCCACATGCCAGTGCGAGCAAGGTCCAACTCAAAGCCACGCCTGGGCGATAGGGGTACATCTATACCATCTCCCATTGTCGGGCCTAACGGCTTGCGCATCAGATAGCATGGCCGGGTTAGGCTGCAGCGCCACCAGACCCTCGGTCCGGTGGTTTTTCGGTTCGGCGCTGTCCGCCTCGCCGAAAGCCGTCAAGCAGATCGTCGAGCCCAGCGACCACGTCTAGAACGAAGAGGACGCCCAGGAGGCCAACCACACTCCACCGAAGCACCGGTTGCCATGCAGAGGGAAGCCAACCTGTGAGGGCCCCATTGCTCCACAGCGCCCGAACCACGATGGCTCCGAGCAAGAGCACTCCCAGATTGACGAGGTCCAGTCCAGGCCGCCAGCGGCGGCCGAGATTCTTCGGACGGACTCTTAGGGACATCCAATTCTCCTGGCTGCAGAAGCTCCAACGGCTCAGGCCGAAGCTTCCCACCAGCCGAGTGGCCGGCCCCCATTCCGGGGATCGTAGACGTTCCCGTAAGCCCACGTTGAGCCACGGAGCTCCGTCACGACCGCGGCCAGCTCCGCCTCGACACGCCCAAACCCCGCGCTAACCGGGACAGTGAGAATCCGCAGCCCCCGGTTCCCGCCGTCGAGGTAGCCTCCGAGGGTGGTTGCCGCTCGGCCAAGACGCGTCTCGGTCTCCTCGGGCGGCGGTTCCGGCAGGTACACCCAGATGCAAAGCCGCCCTCCGCGCCGCAGGACGCGGAACCCTGCAGGGTCGGCCGGCGCGAGTTCCAGCTCATCCCCCGCTGCCACACCCTCCACTAACCCTGGCGAGGCCAATAGTCGGAAGCGCTGGCCGCCCAGCGGGTCGGCAGGTAATAGCTCCTCGAATCTCCTCTGCCCGGACTGGTCCAAGACGGGGAGTCGAATCTCGATCATCCGCATTCCCAGATGTGTCGGCCTAACGGATGGCAATCAGCTGCAAGGGACCTGTGAAACCCTACGGTCCTCATCGCCTCAGAGAGCTGCGCTCGCTGCGGAGTTCCGGCCCGTCCGCGGCGGTCGGCCGCATTTGCGGGTTAGGTCGCAACCTGCACGGGATCGTGACGGCGCCGCCACCAGAACCAGCGCGCGGCCAGGAATGTTACGCCCACCGCATAGAGGCCTGGCTCCACTATGGTGGCGATTCTCATGACCAACCCGAACGACGGGTTGGCGCGCCGCAGAACAATGCCAATCAGGAGAAGCCACCACACCAAGTGGGCGGTGGTCAGCGCCACCCCGAGGCGTACGTCCCGATTCCGGGACGCCGTGAACATGTGAACGCCGCCGGCCAACCACGCAAAAAGGGTAGGTAGGAATGAAAACACACCGAGGTAGAGGAGGCCGAAGGCCCCCTCGCCCTGGGAGTGGATCCAGTCGGCGACCGCCCACAGGAAGTAGGCGCCTACCGTCACGCCGCTGGCGAGGAACAGGCCAAAGACGACATCCAGACTCCGCCGACCGTGCAGCGTACTGGGTGACATCGGGCCTCCATGTTGTCGGCCTAACGAAAATGCGCATCAGCTGCGGGCGATCATGCTCGGGCCCGCACAAACCGACGCTTCCCTAGTGGCACTCACGGAGGGCGCCGCCCGCGCGGCGCCCCGTGCCCCATCCGGCCTGTCCGTTGGATGCGCGAGGGTTAGGCCGCAGCCGCGCGGATCCGCGGGCTGAGTTCCTCTGCGCACTCAACTGCCCGGGACGTCCCTTGGCTCCGAGCCAAACCGAAGAACGTGCCCGTCGGGATCGACGACCTGCATCTCGTAGGCCCACGGGCGCTGGGTCGGAGTCTGGAGGAACTGGACACCCTTCTTCTGATATTCCGCGAAAAGTGGGTCAATGTCTTCGACGCCAATCCAGATCCAAGTGCCGAGCTGGCCTTGGGCCCCTTGGCACAGCATGATCGCGTGGCCGCTTCGTGAGACCGATGCCATGTCGGCGCTCTCAGGATCTCCCCAATCCAACTGGAAGCCGAGGACATCTCTGAAATACCGCACGCTGGCGGGGAGGCTTGTGACGCGGAGTATCGGCACAATGCACTCGATCGCCACACCGGCCGTGCTTCTTGACTCTCGACCTAGCATCGGCGTCCCTTCGCTGTCGGCCTAACTATAAGTAGCCTGCAACGCACCCACGCTGACTACCACGCTGCAGCGCCACGTTTGCTCTGGCACCCAAACCGTCAGTTCCAGCCCACGGTCTTCACCTCCGCCAGCACGCCCTCCAGATCATTGAACTTGACGCTCCTCGGCTCCGCCGGCATGAGCGGCAGCTCGATCTCCGACACCGGCCCCTTCACCTTCACCCGCACTCGCGCCGTCTGCTTCTTGCCCAGATCCAGCGTGACCGGGACGTACATCAGGAAGCTGTCCGGCACGCCCTCCTGCTCCACCTTCAGCTTGACCCGGAACTGCCCGTTCTCCGCCGGCTCGGTCTTGTAGGCCACCTTATAAGAAGGAAGCTGCGCGCTGTAGACCCACTGGTCGAAGAACCAGCCCATATCCGCCCCGGTGTGCTTCTCGACCACCTTCCTGAAATCCTCGGTGGAGGGTCGCTTGCCCTCGTACTTGGCGTAGAAGTCCTTCATCATCGCCGTGAAGCGGTCGTCGCTCATGGTCTTGAGATCGAGCATGAGGATGCGCAGCATGTGCAGCACCCAGGCGCCCTTCTGATAGACGATGGTCTGGTAATCATCGACGTCGTCGTCCTTGGTCCGGCTTACCCGGTAGCCCAGCCAGATGGGGCCGGGCTCGGTCTGCCGCAGCCGGATGCTCGTCCGCCACCGGCGCAACATGTCGAAGTACTTGTCGTTGTCCTTCTGGATGGTCTGGAGATACCAGAGCCCCGAGAACGTGGCGAAGCCCTCGCTCAGCCACTGGTCATGGTAACTCGCGAAGTCGACTCCGATGCCCCACCACTGGTGCGCCACTTCGTGGGCCCGGAACGCCTCGCTCTCGCCATCGAGATCGGTGTTCTGAAAGGTGACCCAGGAGAGATGCACCATCCCGGGAAAGGCCTCGCCGTGGTATCCCGGGATTTCCGTGGCATAGAAGTGTTTGACCGGCGAAGGGCCGTAGACCGATTGGAAGAACCGCAGGCTCTTGGTGACATCACCGCCCACGGTCTCCCGCATCTTCCGCTGCTGCTCGTACCGCCGGGCCAGTTTCTTGTGCGCTTCCTCGGAGATCATGACCGTGACCGGCGGGATCCCCTCCTCCCGCACGGTGTAGTCCTTGAAGAGGCCGAGGTTGAAGGAGGCGTTCCGGATGGGCCCCTGGGTGACCCAGCGAGTGCGCACGGTTCGCCCGGACTTGCCGGAATCCACTCGCTCGCCCACGCTGGCGATGAGATAGGCCTCGCCGGTGTGGAAGGTGAGATCGAACCGCGCCAGGCTCCGGCCCTCCAGCGACCGGGGATACCAGACCGCGGACGACTTGATCTGGAAGAAGTCGCTGAAGCGATCGATCAGGTCGCCACCGTAGTACAGGTTGAGGATCCGGACGTCGCCCGGCTGGATCTGCCGGTCGAGCAGGACCCAGAGGAAGTCGCTGTCCTTGCCCCGGAACGTGGTCGCCGGCTCGCCGCCCTCCCATCTGGCCGAATCCACCCGCAGCTTCTTGAAGAGCTCGAAGGCCACCCAGGGACCCACCGGCACATCGGCCACGATCTCGAGCCTCGCGGCGGCGTGGAAGCCCAGCTCGCCGACGCCGGTCGGCGGCAGCGAAGTCTCGATGGTGTAGCGCTGGATGTCGGCCTGCCGAGTCCGCTCCCGGTTGCTCGGCGAAGCGGTGCCCTGCCCCCGGCGGGGAAACTGGCAGATGACCTCGGACCGCCGATCCCAACCCCGTCCCGACACCTTGCCCTGAAGGCGAACCGCCTCGACCTCGTTGGGGTTCACCATGAACATCAGCGGACCGCCACCACTCCGGCGGATGTGGGCGTAGAACAGGTCGGTGGTTTCGCCGTTGAGGAACGCGCCCATGAGATCGGGCTCGAAGGTCTTGCTATCCTCCTCGGCGAGATACTTGAGGCCCTCCTTGATTCGGCCGAGCAGGGTGCCGGGAACCGTGCCGTCCCCGAACTTCACCGCGGCGTTGAGCTGCTGCAGTGTGGAGTCGGCGAACAACAGCACCAGGGACTCGAATGGGGTCTCCAGAGAGGGTTTGTGCTCGAAGCGAGCCAGCCGTTCCTGCTCTATGGGCGACGTCGGGGCGAAGGAGAAGCTCCCCTTCCCCTCGAATACCGCGGCCACCGTTCGGCCACCCACCGGCGAAAGCAGGTAAAGCCTGCCTGCCTGGAGGGTGAACCGCGCGACGTCTCGCTGGAGCACCAGGTTGGTGACCTCGGCCACGCGGTCGGCCTGCGGGCTCAAGGTCAGGAGCTGGCTGAAGGTCTCCTCGTATGACGCGGCAGCGGCCGGCACCGCTTCCGCGGGAACCGCGGCGGTAGCCAGCTGGGCCTGTCCGGCAGTCGGGAAGAGCGCCAGAGCCAGCGCGAGCGCAGGCCAGTGACGCACACAGCGTGTGCCCGGCATCAGCACCGCTTGAGAGGGAGATGGAGAGGAATGCCCAAGGATGAAGGACGGCCTCGGGCCGGTCAAGATGCACAATCCTTGCACGATGACGACACGCCTACCGGGCGGCGTCGCTCCCGTTAGGGGAGCTGCCAGGCCTGCGACATCCGATTATGGAAAATGCGGCTAGCGTGTCGCAGTCCGGCTCTGACCCTGCGAAAACACGACGCGGCCACCCACCACCGTGGCCACCACCGCTGCCCGCTGGATGGTCTCCGGCTGGATCTTGGTCAGGTCCTGATCCAGGAGGACCAGATCCGCCTGGTAACCCGGCGCCAGCTTCCCACGAGTAGTCTCGGCGAACACGCCGTAGGCATTCTCGGCGGTGTAGGACCGGAGAGCCTCTTCTACGGTGATTTTCTGCTCCGGCACCCATCCTTCGGGATGCTTGCCGTCCAGGGTCTGGCGGGTGACGGCCGCGTAGATGCCCAGCAGCGGGTCGATCGGCGCCACGGTCCAGTCGGAGCCAAACGCCAGATGGGCCTTGGAATCGATCAGATCACGGAAGGCGTAGGTGGTCTTGATCCGCTCCGGGCCGATCCGCTTCTCCGCCCAGCGGCCGTCGTCGATGGCGTGATACGGCTGCATCGAGGCGATGACTCCGAGCTTTGGCAAACCGAGGGATGTCCTCCCGCCGAAGATGCTGGGCGTGCTCGATGCGAAAGCGGCGGTCGCGCTGACCATGGGCCTGGGCCACGCTGTCGTAGATCTGAAGCAGAAGGGCGTTGGCCCGCTGCCCAATGGCGTGCACCGCCACCTGCAATCCCGCGGAATCAGCTGCGCCGATCCAGGCGCGGAGCGAATCCTCAGGCGTGACCATGAGTCCCTTGGTGTTCGGTTCATCGTCGTAAGGCTCGAAGAACAGCGCCGTGGTGGAGCCCAGCGAGCCATCGACGTAACCCTTTACGCCATCGACCCTGAGCCAATCGTCGCCTCTGCCGTTGACACGCACCGTGTCGGCCATCCGGCGCCAGTCGGCGAGGGGAACGTATACCGCCACTCGGGTGGTCAACCTGCCGGCGGCCTGGGCTCGCTTGAGTGCCGCGACCTCAAACCAGGGGACCGAGACGTCAGCCACCGCGGTGACGCCCTTGCTGGCCGCCCATCTCATCGCCCCCGCCAGCGCCGAGTCGCTTCGAGCCGGCGAAGGTCTGGGGATGACCGCCAACACCGGGTTCTCGGCTTCATCCTTGAGGATGCCGGTGGGCTCGCCGCCGGGGCCACGAACGATGGTTCCGCCGGGGATCTCGGGAGTCGTTCGGGTTATTCCAGCGAGCTTGAGCGCGGCACTGTTCGCCAGCGCCATGTGTCCGTCGAGCCGATCCACGAAAACCGGATTGTTCGGCGTCACCGAGTCGATCCAGCTCCGCTGGGGAAGCGGGGTGCCGGGCCAGTTCTCGTGGTCCCAAGTTCCGCCCAGAATCCACTCACCCGGCTTGAGCTTGGCGGCGTAGGCCTTGATCCGGGCCACGAACTCCGCCGGGGTCTTAGCATCGCGCAGGTCCACGTTGGTGAGCTGAAAACCTCCGAAGATGAAGTGGGCATGCCCGTCCATGAATCCGGGAACGACCATACCGGATCCACTCGAGAGCACTCGGCTGCGCGACCCGGCCAGCTTCGCGATCTCCGCGCTATCGCCCACCGCGGCGATGGTGTCGCCCGAGACCGCGACAGCCTGGGCCCAGGGCTTGGCCGAGTCGCCGGTCCAGACTCTTCCGTAGACCACCAGATCGGCGGAGGGTCGCTGCGCCGTAGAGGCACAGCCGAGTAGCGCCGCAACCGCGGCCAGTGACAGCCGGTGGACGAGCAGAGGCATGGGCGGGGAGCCTTTCAACGGAGCTTGGTGAGCCGGCGGACGGCCTCGAGCTTTTCCAGGGCACTGCCACCCGACGCCGCGGGAGCTACCGAGAAGAGGTCCCGGATATCCAGCAGGATCTCCAGCATGAGCTGATCGCGCATGTACGCGCTTTCCAGGTCCAGCATCCGGCCGTTGTCGCTCAGGGACTGGGCCCGGTCGTAGGACTCGCGGTAGATGGATTCGAGATTGGCGAGGATGCGGTCGCGGCTGCGCATAGGGTAATTTGCTGGGAGGTGGTCAAGTATAGCTCGTTTGCTTTCAAATCGCTTAGTTTCGATAACACACGTTGCAGATTGCGATTACACCATACTTCAGGCCCGAACAACATGTCTCTTCAGAACAAGACCATCCTCTTCTTTGCCGGCCCGCTGTACGAGGACCTCGAGCTCTGGTATCCCAAGATCCGGCTGGAGGAAGCGGGAGCCCGTACCGTGGTGGCCGGCACCGGCGAGAAGACCTACCAGGGAAAGAAGGGCTACCCGCTCACGGTGGACACCAGCGTCGATCAGATCAAAGCTGCCGACTTCGATGGGCTGGTGATCCCCGGCGGCTACGCCCCCGACATCATGCGCCGCTCGGAGAAACTGCTCCAGCTCACCCGGGAGATTTATCAGGCGGGCAAGCCGGTCGCCTTCATCTGCCACGCGGGCTGGGTCCCGATCTCCGCCGGGATCGTGCGAGGCAAGCGAGGCACCAGCGTCCGCGCCATCAAGGACGATCTGGTCAACGCGGGAATGATCTGGGAAGACAGCGCGGTCGTGGTCGACGGGAACCTCATCTCCTCCCGGACGCCGGCCGATCTGCCCGATTTCATGCGGGCACTGATTCGGGCGTTGGAGGGCCAGGGAGCAAAGGCGAAGACTCGAGGGTCCGCGGCGGCGGCCACCTGATGCCGCTCACCGACCTCCAGCAGCGGGTCGACCGCTGGGTCGGCCAGTTCGAGCAAGGGTACTTCCATCCGTTGACCAACGTGGCCCGTCTGGCCGAAGAAGTCGGGGAGCTTGCCCGGGAAGTGAACCACCGATTCGGCCAGAAGACCAAGAAGCCGGACGAGAAGGAAGGCGACCTGGGGATGGAGATGGCCGACATCCTCTTCGTGCTCATCTGCATGGCTAACCGCGAGGGCATCGATCTCCAGCAGGCGTTCGACGGGATGATGGAGAAGGTGGAGTCGCGGGATGCGGAGAGATGGCGGAGGAAATAACCCGTCATCCCGAGCGGAGCGAGGGATGACAACAGCTCATCACTCCCAGTCTTTCGGCGCGCTCTGTAGCTCCTCGAACAACACCCGATAGCTCTGGTACCGATCGGCTGCGATGTTACCCGACCCGACGGCGGCGAGGACCCGGCAACCGGGTTCGCTCAGATGCCGGCAATCGCCGTAGCGACATTCGCCCAAGTAGGGTCGAAACTCGGGGAAGCAGTCGTCCAGCTCGCCGGGATCGATCCCCCAGAGACCCACCTCGCTGAACCCAGGCGTGTCCACCAGGTAGCCGCCGGCTTTCAGCGGTAGCATCACCGCGGAGACGGTGGTGTTCTTACCCCGCCGCACCCGGGTGCTGATCCCACCGGTGCGGAGCCGGAGTCCGGGCTCGACCACGTTGAGCAGGCTGGATTTTCCGGCGCCGGAGGGGCCGGTCACGACCGAGATCCGGCCGGCCAGCGCCGCCCTCAAGGCATCGATCCCTGCCCCGGTTTTGACGCTGGTGGGAAACACGGCGTAACCGGCCCGGAGACAGCGCTGGATCAGCGCTTCGCCCGGGTCGAGGTCGACCTTGTTGATGACGACGGCGGCGGGGATGGAGTTCGCTTCGGCGACGACTAGAAGGCGGTCGATGAGCTGGGGGACCGGAACCGGATCGATGCTGGCGGTGACCACGAAGACTTCGTCGATGTTGGCAGCGACGGGCCGGTTGCCGCGGCCTTCGGGAACCCGCCGCTCGAGCAGCGTGGTGCGAGGCTCCACTCCAATGATGCCGTGCAGCTCGCCGCTGTCGTCCGGCTCGAGCCGCACTCGATCGCCCACCACCACCCGCGGAAGATCGCGCTTCACCCTCCCCCGGAGCACCGCCCGCACCGGCCCGCCCTCGGTCGCCACCCGATACACGGCCCCGTCGCGCTCGAGGACGGTGCCGAGGACCGAGGTCACCACTCTCCGGGTGCCTTGGCGATGGCTTCGTCCAGCGCGGCCTTCACGTCATACAATGAAAGGGCCTTGATCCGCTCGCCGGCCTCGTCGGCGGTGCGGCCCCAGGCCAGCGGCTCGGTCTCGACGTGTCCCACCGGCCGCTCGCCGCCGGTCGACCAGCGCACAAACAGCAACGCGGCCCCATAGAGGCCGCGCAGGTCGGGTTCGTCGTCGACGTAGATGGCTACCGAGTAGGCCTGGCCGTCACTCCCGCCGAACGCGGCAGCGCGCTCGTGTTGCGCCATGTAGCCACCCAGAGTGAACTCACTCACCGTCCCGGTATCGACTCCCGTACGACGTTTCCGAGGAGGAACGCGATGTTGGCCGGCCGTTCCGCCAGCCGTCGCATGAGATAAGGATACCACTGGGTGCCGAAGGGGATGTAGACCCGCAGCCGGTAGCCGCCCTGCCGGAGTTTTTCCTGCAGATCGCGGCGCACCCCGTAGAGCATCTGGAATTCGAACCGGTCTTTGCCGATTCCCTCCCGGCGGATGAACTCCAGCGCGTGCTTGATGATGGCCTGATCGTGGGTGGCGATACCGGGATAATTCCCGGCCAGGAGCAGCCGCTCCATCAGCCGGACATAGCTCCGGTCCACGTCGGCCTTGTCGGGAAACGCCACTTCGGGCGGCTCGAGGTAGGCGCCCTTGCAGAGCCGGACCCTGGCCCGCATCGCGATGAGGTTCTCGATGTCCTGCTCCGAGCGACGGAGCATCGACTGGATCACCACGCCGCAGTGGGTGCCGTACTGAGGAAAGAGATGCCCGGAGAAGAAGTCCAGCGTCTTCTGGGTGTAATCCGACCCTTCCATGTCGAGCCGGACGAACCCGCCCAGCGCCTTCGCCTTGTCGAGGATCTGGACCATGTTGCGATGACAGAGGTCCTCTCCGATGTCGAGGCCCATCTGGGTGAGCTTCACCGAGACGTTGACCTCGACGCCGCTGGCCGCCATCCGGTCGAGCATGAGGAGGTACTGGTCGCGCGCCGCGACCGCGTCGGCCTCCACGGTGACGCTTTCGCCCAGCAGGTCCAGCGAGGCGGTGATCCCGCGGCGACTCAGCTCGCTCGCCGCCGCCACGCCCTCGTCGATGGTCTCTCCCGCGACGAAGCGAGAGGCAAACTTCCGGGCCAGGCCATTGCGCCGCACGAAATTGAACAGTCCCCGCCTCTCCGAGAGCCAGAGCAGTCCCTGTCGCATGATCACTCGATACTCCCTCGAGAACCGGTGGGCGCGGGAACCCGAAAACGCGCACCCGAAGGTAGCCGGGGCATGCGGCCGAGTGTAGAGCGCGCTTGATCGATGTATCTCTATGCATCGTCGTTGATAAAGCTGAGATGGGTTGGAGTCATTCACCACGGAGGCACAGAGAGCACGGAGAACAAACAATTTTCTTGTGTTGTTCTCCAGCGGTCCTCTGTGTCCTCCGTGCCTCCGTGGTGAATCAACCAAAACCGTGTCGGCAGCGTAGTTGTGATTGCGGTCACCCACGGCGAGGCGGGCCCGAAGTATCCTGAGCCACAGTCACCCTCAACCGGGTAGGCCCATGGCAACGAAGCGGGGGAAGCGAGCAGAGACGGCGCCCGACCCCGCCCAGTCGGCAGCGGCGGCCGGCCTCCGATATGTGAGCGACATGATGCCCGGCGTCCGGCGCAAGCGCGCCGGAAAGGGCTTCGCCTACGTCGATACCGACGGCCGCCTCATCCGCGATAAGGGTGAGCTGGCCCGGATTCGCTCGCTGGCGATTCCACCGGCTTACACGGACGTGTGGATCTGTCCTCGGCCCAACGGCCACATCCAGGCGACGGGACGCGATGCCCGCGGCCGCAAGCAGTATCGCTACCATCCGCGCTGGCGGGAGGTCCGGGACGAGACCAAGTTCGGCCGGATGCTGGCCTTCAGCGCGGTGTTGCCCTCGATCCGCAAGCGGATCGCCCGCGACCTTGCACTCGATGGGCTTCCCCGGGAGAAGGTGCTGGCGACGGTGGTCCAGCTCCTGGAATGCACCGGGATCAGGGTGGGAAACGACGAGTATGCCAGGGCCAACCGCTCCTTCGGGCTCACTACGCTACGCAGCCGGCACGTCGAGGTCTCGGGCTCCACCCTACGCTTCGAGTTCAAAGGGAAGAGCGGCAAGGTGCACAGCGTCGCGGTCAATGACCGGCGGCTGGCCCGGATAGTCCGGCGCTGCCAGTCGCTCCCGGGCGAGACGCTGTTTCAGTACGTGGACGACCAGCAGGAAAGGCAGACCATCGACTCGGGCGACGTGAACGACTATCTCCGGGAGATTACCGGGCAGGATTTCACCGCCAAGGACTTTCGCACCTGGGCCGGGACCGTTCTCGCGCTCGAGGAGCTCAGCGGGCTGGAGCCCGCCGAATCCGAGCGTGAGGCAAAGTCTATTGTCTTAGGGGCGATCGACCGGGTGGCCGGTCAACTCAACAATACTCGGGCCGTGTGCCGGAAGTACTACGTCCATCCAGCCGTGCTGGAGGCCTATCAAGCCGGCTCGATGGCAGTGCTGACGGCCAACGGGAATCGGAAGGCTGCCACCGCAATGAAGGGACTCGCGCCCAACGAGCGCGCCTTGGTTCGGCTGCTCACCAAGCAGGCGCGAGCCGCCTAGGAGGGTTACATCCCACCGCCGCCGTACGGGCCACCGCCGCCTCCGCCGCCACCGCCGCCGCCGCCCGACGTCGTGCCCACGGTCACTGCCCCGGACATCGAGGGGCCGTGGATAGTGCAATGGTAGGGGAAGGTCCCGGCTTGGCTGAAGGTCCGGGGATAAGTGCCCGAGCCCTGGTCGTTGGAGTGGATACCATCGTCGAAGGTGACGTTGTGCACCGTCCCACTCGAGTTCCAAGCCCAGGTCACGGTCGTGCCCACGATCACGTTCAAGCTGCTCGGCGTAAAGGCATTGTTGGTGATGGTCACGTCGCCGGCATCGGGGTTGTTGTCCGGCTCGGTGCTGCCGCCCCCGCCGCCGCAAGCCAGGACACCGATCGACAGCCCGGAGAGCCAGGAATGTCGGATCCTCATGTTATTCCCCCTGCCAGAGTTCTGAGCGCAGCAGGCGCCCAGTACGTTTAAGATGAGAGATACGGGGAGGGTCGGGAAGGGTCTTGGAAGCGGGAGACGGATTTGTAAGGCCTTAGTGGCCCCCCGGTAGCCTAAGCCCTGTGAAGCTGCAACGTTCTGAAACGTCTCCATTGCCTTCAGGACCCTAACAAGAGGTACCCTATGGTCCGCCGGCGACCCCCCGCCCCAGGGCCCATCAAGCTCCGCACCGCACACGTACCCGGCTTCACCCTTACAGAAGGGGTCCACCCGGCCGGGACCAGCCTGCCCTGGCACACCCATGACGGCCCCACCATCTGTTTCCTGTTGGAAGGCGCGTTCGTGGAGGTGATCGGTGGGAAATCGGTGACCTGCACCCCGACCACGCTCAAGTTCACCCCGGCCGGCGACCGCCATTGCAACCGGTTCGACCTGGGTGACGCGCATGGGCTGTTGATCGAGGCCGATCCATCTCGAGTCGAAACGATCCGGGCTCACTCCGCAGTGCTGGAGGATCGGGTGGTGTTCCAGGGCGGAGTATTGGCGGGGATCGCCAAGCGGATCTACGAGGAGCTGCGCCTGATGGATCAGGCGGCTCCGCTGGCCATCGAGGGCCTGCTGCTCGAGCTGCTGGCCACCGCTTCACGCAGCGTCAACTCCCCTCTCCCTGCCGATCGGCCGGCCTGGCTGGCCGAGGTGCGGGACATGATTCACGCCGATCCGGCGACCCGGCGGAGTCTCGCGGCCCTGGCAGGAGCCGTCGGGGTCCATCCGGTGACGCTGGCTCGCGCGTTCCGCAAGGCGTTCGGTTGCAGCGTGGGTGAGTACGTGCGCCGGCTCAGGATCGAGCGAGCCGCGGCGCAGCTCGGCGCCAGCGATACTTCATTGGCCGAGATCGCGCTGGCCGCCGGGTTCTCCGACCAAAGCCACTTCTCCAACGTCTTCCGGCGGCAGACCGGGATGTCGCCATCCCATTTCAGGAGATCGGTGAAGAGTAGGTAGCTATCGGCTATCAGCTATCGGCTATCGGTCCTTACGGAGGGAGCGCCGATGCTCACAGCCGATAGCCGATAGCCGATAGCCGATAGCTCTTAATCACCCCAGCTTCATCCGCTCCAACAAGCGCCCGAACCGGGGATCGGTTCGCAGGCCGTCGAGCTGCGGTTCGACCTTCAGGTAGGTCAGCCAACCTCTGCGGTCCTGGTAGGCTCGGTCCAGCCAGCGGAAAGCGTCGTCCGAGTCGCCGAGGGTGGCGTGCAGCATGGCAAAGGCGACGGGCGAGACGTAGTGCTGCTCGGCGTCCTTCTGCAGTCCCTCCAGTATCGCCCTGGCCTCACCGGTTCGGCCCCTCAACGCGGCGACCTGGCCCAGGCCCGCGGTGGCGAGTGCCCGCGCGTCGGAGCTCGCGATGGCCTCACGGAACGCCGCCGCGGCTTCGTCGTACTTGCCCAGGTGCATATAGGCCAGCCCCAGCAGCCGGTGGTTCTCCTCGGCGGTAGGGTCCATCGCCAGGGCACGGCGCAGTTGGTCCAGCGAGGCTTCGGGCTGCCGGGCGTAGTAATGCAGCCATCCCATGCTCCGGCGGATCGACACGGAAGCGGGGTCGAGCTCGCACGCAAGGCGGCCCTGGCCGATCGCGGCGTCGGTTCGGCCCATCGCGGTGAGGAACCAAGAGTACCACTGCCGAGCGACGGAGTAGCGGGGGTTGAGCTGGATAGCGCGGGAGAACTCGCGTTCGGCGGCGACCCAGTCCCAGTCGTAGATGAACTTGACCCAACCCAGCGACGTGTGGGCTTCCGCAAGCCCCTCGTCCAGCTCCAGCGCCTTGGTGGCGAGGGTCCGGGCCTTCTCCATCCCCTCCACCACAGGCGCACCGCGATAGTCGAGATACAAGGCGTAGGAGTCGGCCAGGCCGGTGTAGGCCAGAGCATACGACGCGTCCTCGGCGATGGCCTGCTCGAAATACTTGATGCCCTCCGCCAGTGCCTCCTTGCCCCGACGATTCCACCAGTACCGGCCCTTGAGATAGAGCTGGTAGGCCCGCACGTTGGCGGTGTAGCGCATCGGCGGCACGTCGCCCAAGTCACGCAGGAGAGTAGACCGGAGCGTGCTGACGATGGTGCCGGTGATCTCGTCCTGGATGGCGAAGACGTCGGCCAGCTCGCGGTCGTAACGCTCCGACCAGAGGGTCCGTCCGTCGGACACGCCGGTGAGCTGCACCGTAATGCGCAGTCGGTTGCCGGCCCGGCGGACGGTTCCCTCCAGCACGGTGGACACGTTGAGCCGGCTGCCCAGGGCGCGGACGTCTTCCCGCACGCCCTTGAGAGCGAAGACGGAAGTCCGGGACGCGACGTGCAGCCCTTCGACCTTGCTGAGCGCGGTGATCAGCTCGTCGGTCATGCCGTCGCTGAAGTACTCGTTTTCCGGATCGGCGCTGGCGTTGACGAAGGGGAGCACAGCGATGGCCCGGAGATCCAATGCGGGTGTCTGAGGCGGCAGTGACTCCAGCGCGGGGGTGACCAGCGCCTCGGCGAACTCGATCATCGAGGGGAAACGATCCCGCGGCTCCTTGGCCAGCGCCCGATCCAGCGTACGCTCCACCGCGACCGGCAGGTTGGGCCGCCGGCTGCGAATCGGCGCGGGATGCTCGATGGCGTGGCGGGCCATGGTCGCCCGGGCACCGGAGCCGGCGAAGGGCGGCTCCCCAGTGAGCATCTCGTAGAGCACGCATGCCAGGCTGTACTGGTCGCTGCGTCCGTCCAGCTGGGGCTCGGCACTGGCCTGCTCCGGGCTCATGTAGGCCGGGGTCCCGACGGTGAATCCGCGATCGGTGATGTAGACGTTGTCGCCGCCGGCCGCGGAGAGTGCGGTGGCAACGCCGAAGTCGGCCACCACCGGCTCACCCTCCTGCAGCAGGATGTTCTCCGGCTTGATGTCCCGGTGGATCACTCCCAGGCGATGGGCGTAGGCCAGCGCCGCGGAGACCAGGCGGGTGATGCGGAGCGCCACGTCGATCGGGAGGGGGGCCTCGCGGGTGAGCCGGTCGCGCAGCGATTCGCAGCCGGCGTAGGGCATCACGAAGTAGAGCAGCCCGTCACATTCGCCGGAGTCGTGGAGCGGGAGAATCTGGGGGTGGGTGAGCCGCGCGGCGATGCGGATCTCGCGCAGGAAGCGCTGCGGCTCGTAGGTGCCGGGCGGGCCGGGCCGGAGGACCTTGATCGCCACCTTGCGGGCGTGCTTCAGGTCTTCCGCCAGAAACACGGAGGCGGAGGCTCCCCGGCCGATCTCTTCTTCGATCCGGTAGCGATCGGATACGGCGGCACTTAGGCGATCGACAACGTCGGCCACGCGGACTCCCTGGGCCCGCTGGCGTGTCGCGGGCGATCATCGTAAGGGAACCTGGGGGTCTCGGAAGCACAAGGCGGCCCCGATGTCAGTTGCCGAGTTCCGCCAGCAGCTGGGCGATGCTGCCGAAGTAGGCGGCGGAGTCGGCCTCGAACGCATCTCCGTGGCCCCCGCGGAGGGTCACGAATCGCTTGGGCGGAGACGCGGCGGCGTAGAGCCTGCGGCCGTGAGCGATGGGGATGATTTCGTCCGCTTCGGCATGGAGAAAGAGTTTGGGGATTCCGATGCTGCCGATTTTCTCGATCGACGCGTATCGGCTTCCCGCGATCCAACGCACCGGCAGGAAGGGATACACTTCCTGGCCCCGGTCGGGCACCGAGGTCAACGCGCCCTCGAGGATGAGTCCCGCAGCAGGAACCCGAGTGGCCAGGTCGACCGCGACGGCCGATCCGAGCGAGTGCCCGAACAGCACGATGCGGGAAGCCGGTACACCTAAGCTGTCGCGGAGGTAGAGGTATGCGGCTTCCGAGTCGCGGTAGAGCCCCGCCTCCGAGGGCGCGCCTTCGCTCTCGCCATATCCCCGATAGTCAAACGCGAAGAGGCTGAGCCCCAGGTCACGCAACCCGGCGTAATGTTGCGGGCGGCCGTACTCGGAGAGATTGCCGCCGTTGCCGTGACAGATGAGGAGCCAGTATCCGGAGAGATCTCGCGCCCGGATGACCCAGCTGACCAGCCGTACGCCGTCGTCGCTGGAGAATTGCACCCGGTCGACTGGGAGCTGGAGCGCCGGCGGCGGAGCAAGCAGCGTCCGGCGGGGACCGGGAGCATAGATGAAATGCGACTCGTTGAGCCGGACCAGCAGGACGATCACCAGGTAGGCCACCACCACCGACAGCAGGATTCCCAGCATCCGTCGCTTTACTCCCACTCCCATCCGGCCCTCACGTGGGATAGTAGCGAGTCCCCTGGCGAGCCATTTCGGCGAGCGAAGCCGCCGGGCGGAAGCGGTCGCCATGGAGATCCTGGAGGTCGTGCAGCACCTGGACCACCCGGGCCGCGCCGAGGTCGTCGATCAGCCGAAGCGGGCCGCCGCGAAAGGCGGGGAACCCGATCCCGTAGATGGCGCCGATGTCGCCGTCTCGCGGGCTGTGGACCACTCCGTCGGCGCACGCCGCGGCTGCCTCGTTCAGCATGGCGTAGACCAGCCTGCGCTCCACCGCTCCGGTATCGGCGCCCTCTGCGGGACGCACGCCGAGCACCGGATATACGCTCTGGTCGACCCCGGCCTTGCGACCGCTGCGGTAACGGTAGAACCCCCGGCCGCTCTTCCGACCCAGCCGGTTGGTACCCACCATGCGATTCAGCGTCTCCGCCGGCTTCATCCGGTCGCCGAACGCCTGGTGCATCACCCCGGCGGCCTTCTGGGCCACGTCGAGGCCCACCTCGTCCACCAGTGCGATCGGTCCGACCGGGAAACCCCACTTGGTCATGACCTCGTCGATCACGCCCACCGGTACTCCCTCCTGCAACAGGAGGGCAGCCTCGTTCAGATACGGCGAGAGGATCCGGTTGACCCAGAAGCCCGGAAAATCTTCCACCACGATGACGGTCTTGCCCATCCGCCGGCCGAACCGCACCGCGGTGACGATCGCCTCCGGGCTGGTCTGCTCGGTGGGAATCACCTCCAACAAGGGCATCTTCTCCACCGGGGAGAAGAAGTGCATGCCCAGCACCCGCTCGGGCCGCTGGGCCGCGGCCGCGATCTCCCGAATGGGGATGGTCGAGGTGTTGCTGGCGAAGATGGCGTCGGGCCGGGTGGCCGATTCGACTTCGGCCAGGATCCGCCGCTTGAGCGCGAGATCCTCGAATACCGCTTCGATCACCAGATCGGCGCGCCCGAAGCCGGCGTAGGTCTCGCCGCCGGAGAGCATGCCGGCCATGCGGTCGAACTGGGGACGAGTGATCCGCCGCCGCTTGAGGCGCTCCGACAGCAGGTCGGCGGCGGTCTTGAGCCCTTTGCCCACCCGGGGCAGATCGGCGTCCTTGAGCCGGGTATCCACCTCGACGTTGATCACCGCGGTGCCGGCGATCGCGGCGCCCATGAATCCCGCGCCCACGACTCCCAGCCGGCGGATTTGCCGGGGCGTGGCGCTGCCGGGGGCGACCCCGTCGTCCTTCTTGAGCGCGGTGGTGGCGAAGAAGATCTGGACCAGCTTCCGGGAGACGTCGCCCACGGCCAGCTCGCCGAACGCGCGATGCTCCTCCGCCAGGCCGGCGGCGACTCCATGCTCCAGGCCCACCTGCACCGCTTCCAGCGCCGCCAACGGCGCCGGATAGTGGCCACCGGTCTTTGCCAGCACCTGCTCTCGCGCCTTCTTGTAGACCAGCCGACGGCCGGCGGGAGTGTGGTCCAGGAACCAGTCCGACACCCCGGCGCGAGGCCCGGTGCCGCGCCGGGGAATACCCTCGCGGACCAATCGGTTCGCCGCTGCCACCGCCACCTGCCGGAGGATGCTGGCGGGTACCAGATCGTCCACCAGGCCGATCCGGTAGGCCTTGGCGGCGCGCTCGCTCTTTCCGGCGAGGATCATGTCGAGCGCGGCCCGGGCTCCGATGAGCCGCGGGAGCCGCTGGCACCCACCGGCGCCGGGGATGAGGCCGAGCTGTACTTCGGGCAGACCGAGCTGGGTCTTGGGATGGTCGGTGGCGACACGATAGTGGCAAGCCAGCGCCAGCTCCAGGCCGGCGCCGAGGCAGACGCCGTGGATCGCGGCCACCACCGGCTTGGAGAGCGTCTCCACCCGGCTCACCATCTCCTGCCCCTCGAAGCTCAGCCGCTCCGCTTCGGCCTGGGTGGTGAGCGCGGTAAAATCGTCGATGTCGGCGCCGGCGATGAAGCTGTCCGGCTTGCCCGAGATCAGCACCGCGCCGCGGATCGACTCGTCGTCCCGCAAGTGGATGAGCAGCGCCTCGAACTCGACCTTGACCGCGGCGTTGAGCTTGTTCACCGGCTCACCGGGCAGGTCGAAGGTGACAACCGCAATGTGACCGTCAATGGTCGTGGCGAATGCGGACATATGCGGGGCTATCGGCTATCGGCTATGAGCTATCGGCTGACTGGCTGTACAGCCCATAGCTGATAACCCATAGCCGATAGCCGATAGCCGATAGCTCATAGCCTCTCCAACACCATCGCATAACCCATTCCTCCTTGCGCACAGATCGAGATCAGACCGAACTGTACGTCGCGGCGGCGCATTTCGTTGGCGAGGGTGGTAACCAGGCGGGCACCGGTGGCGGCGAAGGGGTGGCCGATGGCGATGGAGCCACCCATCACGTTGGTGCGATCCCAGTCTACTTCGCCCACCGGGGCGGACAGGCCGAGCCGGTCGGCCCACGCCTGCGAGCCCCAGGCCTGCACGTTGGAGAGCACCTGCGCGGCGAAGGCCTCGTGGATCTCCACCAGGCCCAGCTCGGACCAGGTGATCCCCGCCCGCTCCAGCGCCTTGGGGACGGCGTAGACCGGACCCATGAGGAGTTGCCAGCCGGGGTCGACCGCGCTGACCGCGTAGCTCCGGAGATAGGCGAGCGGTTCGTAGCCCAGGGCTTTGGCCTTCTCCTCCGACATCAGCAGGACCGCGGCCGCGCCGTCGGTGAGCGGTGACGAGTTGCCCGCGGTGACCGAGCCGTAGCGTCGATCGAAGACCGGCTTGAGCGCGGCCAGCGCCTCCAGCGAAGTGTCCGCCCGAATGCCGGTGTCGGTCGCGGTGATCTGGTCCATCTCCCGGCCGCCGAACCAGGCCGCGATCTCGGCGGTGAGCCTCCCATCGGCGGTGGCCGCGGCCGCGCGCTGATGGCTCATGAGCGCGAACCGGTCCTGCGCTTCGCGGGTGATCCCGTTCTCCTTCGCCATCTTCTCGGCCGATTGGCCCATGCTCTCACCGGTCGACGGCTCGGCCACGGCGGGGGTCACCGGCACCAGGTCGCGAGGCCGGACCCGGCCGAATGCCGCGATCCGGCCACCCAGGCTCCGCGCTTTGCCGGCGTCGACCAGGACTTGGCTGAAGCGACGGGAGTGGAGGATGGGAATGTCGGACAACGATTCGACCCCGCCGGCGATCATGGTATCCGCGTGGCCCAGCATGATCTGGTCGGCCGCGTTCTCGATGGCTTGCGCGGCGGAGGCGCAGGCCCGATTCAAGGTGTAGGCGGGAACGCTGGGGAGGAGTTGGGGGAGGAGACTGACCTCGCGGGCGACGTTGGGTGCCAGGACCGAGGGCACCACCTGGCTGAAGATCACCTCGTCGACCTCGCGCCCATCCAGCTCGCTGCGGAAGAGCAGCTCGCGGGCGGCGTGGCGGGCCAATGCCACCGCCGATACGTCGCGCAGCACGGTGCCGCTCTTGGCGAAGGGCGTCCGTACCCCGGCGACGATGGCAACCCGGCGGGATGGCGATGGTCCTTGCATTCAACCCCGGAAAAGAGAGAGGCCCTTCCCCTTCACACATCTCACTTCTTACTTCTTACTGCGACCACACTCGCCACGGACCGCCAGCGCTCGGTATCGACCGCCTCGAGCACTTCGCGTCCGTGGAGTACCCGGAGTGGCGCGACGAGGCCGGCCAGCTCGCCCGGGCGGAGCAGGTGATCGTCCGAAGTGGGACCCCAGCCGAACTCCCGCTGGGCAGTGAGATACGTCTCCATCAGCAGAATGCCGCCGGGAGCCACCAATTCGACCACGCGTGGCATCCTGGCTCGGTCAAGATAATTGAAGAGCAGAACCGCATCAAAACGGCCAAGCTCGGGCCACTCCGCCTCGAGATCCGCGATGCGCCAATCGATCGTGCTCCCGGCGGCTTCCGCCTGCTCCCGCGCGACCGCAAGCCGGGCCTCGTCCCGGTCCAGCGCGGTGACTCGCGCGCCCAGCGCCGCGGCGGCGACGGCGTGGCGGCCTTCGCCGCACGCGAGATCCAGTACCGACATGCCGGGACGCAGGAGGTGAGCATACCAGAGAAACCAGGTGCTGGGCCGGCCAACCCGGGGGATGGGACACAGACTCACGGCCGGCGGACCTCGCAACGGGCGACCCTGGAGCAGCTGACCGCACAGCCGGCTGAGGTGCTCGTCATCGGGGGTGGAATCACCGGCGCGGGGGTGGCCCGCGACGCGGCCATGCGTGGATTACGCACTGTCCTCCTGGAGCAGAATGATTTCGGGTCCGGCACCAGCTCGCGCTCGAGCCGTTTGGTTCACGGCGGACTGCGCTACCTGGAAACCGGCGATCTCCACCTGGTCCTCGAGGCCAACCGGGAGCGCCGGGTGCTGCTGCGGATCGCCCCCCACCTGGTCTGGCCGCTTCGGTTCGTGTTTCCAGTGCATCGCGGCGACCGGGTCCCGATATGGCGCCTGGCCGCCGGAATGTTCCTCTACGACTTGCTGGCGTTGTTCCGCAATGTGCGGACCCACCGAATGCTGGGCAAGCGCGGCATGCTCGAGGCCGAGCCCATGATCCGGCAACGAGGGCTGGTCGGCGGCGCCCGGTTCTACGATGCCCAGTGTGACGACGCCCGACTGGTCCTTGCCACCGCTCGCTCCGCCATCCACCACGGTACCCTGGCGGCGAACTACACCGCGGTGCTGGCCCTGGAGCGAACCGCCGGGCGAGTGGTGGGTGCTCAGGTGGAAGATCGTCTCACCGGTGAGCGCGCCACCATTCGCGCCAGCGTGGTGGTCAACGCGACCGGGCCCTGGGCCGATCGGGTCCGGCGATTGGAAGACGCGGGAGCCGCACCACTGCTCCAACCCACCAAGGGAATCCACGTCGTGGTCGACCGGAGCCGGCTGGACCACCGCGACGCCATCATCTTCACCAGCCCGATCGATGGGCGGATCCTCTTCATCCTTCCCTGGGGCGAGCTCTCCTACATCGGCACCACCGACACCGATACTGCCGACCACGCCGACCGGCTGAGCATCTCGGATGAGGACAAGGTCTACCTCCTCCGCTCTGCCAACGCCCGCTTTCCCAACGCCCGGCTCGGCCTGGAGGACGTCCGCGCGGCGTGGGCGGGCCTGCGGCCGCTGTTGTCCGACCGGGAGGGCCGGACGGAGTCAAAGCGGACCCGCGAGCACGCGATTGTCCAAGGCTCAGGAGGGATGCTGACAGTGGTGGGCGGGAAGCTGACCACCTACCGGGTGATGGCCAAGCAAGTGGTGGATCGCGCGATCCGTGAGCTCCGGTTTCGAGACGGGAGACCCAAGCCGGGCGAGGCCCATACCGACGACGAGCCGCTTCCCGGCGGCGAGGCAGCGGACTTGAGCAGCTTTCGCGACCGGGGGCTGGAGCTGGGGGTGACCAAGGAGAGCGTGGAGCATCTGGTTCGGCACTACGGTACCGAGGCGGCGGGCATCTACAACCTCGGAGCCGGCGACCGCCGCTTACTCCGCCGGATCGCTCCCCCGCACCCCGCCATCGAGGCCGAGGTGCTTCACGCGGTACGCCGGGAGATGGCCCAGACGGTAGAGGACTTCATGGTGAGGCGGATCCACCTGTATTACGAGCACCAGGACCACGGAGTCGGCGCCGCCCGGCGGGTGGCCGAGCTCATGGCCCGGGAGCGAGCGTGGGACGAGGCGCGGATCGAAGCCGAGACCGCCCGCTATCTGGATTTCGTCGCCGGCTGAGGTCGGATCTGCACCGTGACGATGCCGCCCTCCGCCGTGGCCGTGGCGGTGAAATTCAGCGGTGACCCCGTGGCGCCATCAAGCGAGGCCGTTGCGACTTGAGTGCCGGGAGTAGACCCGAGCGTCCAGGTCGAGCCGCTCAGGCCTTCGGCGTTGGTCTGTACCCGGCTGGGGCTCAGTGAGCCGGAGTTAGTGAACCAGGTGATGCTGACTCCTTCCTGGGCCACACCTTCTTTCGTCACAAACACCTGCAGCTTGTTGCCCAGCGGCAGCCCTACCGGTCCAGTCTGAAGGTCCCCGCTCTTCACTGGGGACTTGGCGATGACCCTGGGGATTTCGTTTGGCCCCTGGTCATCGGAGTTACAGGCCAACCCCATCAGAGCCCAGGCCGACAGCAGCAAGATGTTGCTGGTCCTCGACTTTACCCCCATAAGACCCACCTCCAACTCAAGCTAGCCATTGGTTTGATGTCTCAGGATACCTGAAGTAAGACGCTCGGCAACCCCCGACATGGACCGCCCGCTACTTCGGCCCCGGACCCGTGGGCAGCACCGTGACGGTACCCGACATCCCCACGCCTCCGACGTTTCCGTGCGCCATGCAATGGTAGTGATAGACGCCCGGGACGGTGAAAGTGAAGCTGTGGCTCATCGGTCCGGCTTCCAGCGGGCCGGTATGGGGAGGTGAGTTTCCGTCATCGGGCACGACGTTGTGGCCAGAGCTGTTCGGCGGCCAATACCAGTTGACTCTCTCTCCCAGTGGAACCGTCACCTCGGCGGGCTCGAATCGATTGCCGCCCTCGGTCAGCACCTCGATGACGGTGCCGTGCGCCGGGCCCGGGACTCCCCTGGCCGTGAATCCCACGCTGGGCTGCTGAGTAATGGTGTCGAGGGTCGCCGCCAAGAACTGCTCGGCGAGAATGAAGTCCAGCGTCCAAAAGGTGGAGCTGATCCCGTTGGCGTCGGTGATAGAGGACGTAGGAGAAGGGAAGCCCTCGGTCGTCCTCCAAAAGACGGTCACGCCTTCCACCGGCTCTCCATCGCGAGTCACCACGACCCGCAGCGGGTTGGCCAGCTTGCTTCCGCCAATGGCAAACTGCTGATCGCCGCTGTCGGTACTAGGCTTGTCCAATGCCAAGGGGACCGGCTCCGGTGCCGCTCGGTCGCCCGAGTTGCATGCGATGAGAGCGAAGATTGCGAGGGTGGGGAGGCGCATTGGGGTCCGGGTTTGGGCTATCAGCTATGGGCTATCAGCTATCGGCTCAGGCATTCCGACATGGGGGTCAGGGCCGAGCCGTTAGGAGGAACCAATAGCCGATAGCCGATAGCTGATAGCCACCTCTAATAGACGCCCCTGAGGCGCGCGCCTAGACGCCTGTTATCTTTCAGCATCCCATCGTCGAGGTCTCCGGGCAACCCGGGGGCCGAATTGTGCGCACATCTGTACGGGATGGTTGACGCCGTGGATCCAAACGTGTTCGAGACCGCCAACGCGGGATTCGCGCAGGCAATGTACGAGGAGTTCCTTCGGGATCCATCGGCCGTGGGCCCCGAATGGCGCCGGCTGTTCGAGAGCGGGGTGGTGGGTCAGGCGGACGGGGACGGACGGGCGGATGGGGCGCCGGCGAGCGAAAGCGCCGGCAGCCACGGCCGGACCGAGTATCGAACCGCCTGTCGCCCCCGCGGCCCGTCCATCTGGCACTTCGCTCCCTCCGGGCGCCACCCCGATCAAAGGTCCGGCGGCGCGGCTTACCGCCAACATGATCGAGAGCCTCACTGTTCCCACCGCCACCAGCTTCCGGGTTCTCCCGGTAGGGGTGCTGGAGGAGCGGAGGCGGCAGTTCAACCAGGAGATCCAGAAGAGCGGCCGAGGAGAGAAGATCTCCTTTACCCACCTGATTGCCTTTGCACTGGTGCAGGCGACCAAGCAACACCCCGTCATGGGCCACACGTTCGCCATGCACGACGGAACTCCCTACCGGGTTCAGCCCGAGGGCATCGCCCTGGGTCTCGCGGTAGACGTCCAGCGGAAAGACGGCAGCCGCGGGCTGGTCGTGCCGGTGATCAAGCGCGCGGACACCATGGACTTCGCGGCTTTCCACGCGGCCTACGAGGCGCTGGTCGAGAAGGCACGCACCAATCGCCTGATGCCCGACGATTTCGTCGGGGCAACCATGTCGCTGACCAACCCTGGTGGGCTGGGCACCGTGGCGTCGGTCCCCCGGCTCATGACCGGTCAGGGAACCATCGTTGCGGTCGGGGCGATCGGATATCCTGCCGAGTTCTCAGCAGTGCCGGAAGAGCGGCTTCGCGACTTCGGAATCAGCAAGGTCATGACGGTCACCAGCACCTACGATCACCGGGTCATTCAGGGCGCGGAGTCGGGTGCCTTCCTCGCGACCGTAGACCACCTCCTCCAGGGCGATCAGGGCTTCTACGAGCTGGTGGGGGAGAGCCTTCAACTGTCGGCGGTCAGCTATCAGCTGGTCCGAGCGGCACCGGCCGCCAAGCGGGACGAGGCCTTGGGGCCGGTCGCACCGGAGATGCTGTACCACGTGGCGGCGGCCATGGCGCTGATCAAGGCGTTTCGGATGCACGGGCACCTGGCCGCGCATCTCGACCCGCTGGGCACGCCGCCAATCGGGGACCCGGCATTGAATCCGGGACCTCTGGGCCTTACCCCCGAGGTGATGGCGGCGATCCCGTCGAAGGTGCTGCGAATCGCGGTACCGGGCCGGACCCTAGCCGAGTCGGTTCCCTATCTCCAGGCGACGTACTGCGGGACCATGGCCTACGAGATCGAGCACATCGCCACCCACGAAGAGCGGGTTTGGCTCCGGGAAAAGATCGAATCGGGGGCCTATCGCCAGCCCCTGCCGGCGGCGGAGCAGCGGAAGCTGCTTCAGCGACTCACCGAAGTGGAGGCGCTGGAGCGCTTCCTCCATAAGGCCTACCTGGGCCAGAAGCGTTTCTCGATCGAAGGCGTGGATACCCTGGTCCCGATGATGGACCTCACCATCGAAAGTGCGGCGGAGACGGGGGCCAGAGATGTCGTGATCGGAATGGCGCACCGCGGACGGCTCAACGTGCTGGCCCACACCGTGGGCCGGCCCTATGAGACCATCTTCGCCGAGTTCGAGGGCGGCCGGCAGGTGGAGGCGGGACAACAGACGCCGGAGGGCGGCACCGGCGACGTCAAGTACCATCACGGAGCGGAAGGCGCCTATGTCACCGGCAAGGGCAAGGCGATTACGGTCAGTTTGTCGCCCAATCCCAGCCATCTCGAATTCGTCGCTCCTGTGGTGGATGGCCGGGCCCGCGCCAAACAGACTCAGCGGCGTGGCCGGGAAGCGCATCACGACCCCAGCGCCGCCCTGCCGGTGGCGATCCACGGCGATGCGGCCTTTGCCGGCCAGGGCGTGGTGGCCGAGACCCTGAACCTCGGCTCGCTCAAGGGCTATCGGACCGGCGGGACGTTGCACCTCATCACCAACAACCAGGTCGGATTCACCACCAACGTGGAAGACGCACGCTCCACCCGACACGCCTCGGACCTGGCCAAGGGCTTCGACATCCCCATCATCCACGTCAACGCGGACGATGCCGAGGCCTGCCTCTCCGCGGTGCGTCTGGCGATGGCGTATCGTGACCGCTTCCACCAGGACGTGGTGATCGACCTGGTGGGTTACCGGCGGCACGGCCACAACGAGAGCGATGAACCGGCCTACACCCAGCCGGTGATGTACGAGCGGATCAAGAGCCATCCGCCGGTGCGCGAGCTGTACGCCCGGACACTCATCGAGGCGGGAGTCATCTCCCAGGAAGAGGCCGACCGCGAGGCGGCTCAGAGCTACCAGCGGCTGGTGGATATCCAGCAGGCCTTCAAGGCCAGCATGGGGAAGGTGACTACCAAAGAGCACCCGATGCGGGTGACCGGCGCGGGTCAGGAGGTGGAGACCGCGCTATCTCCGGAGTTCCTCACCGCGCTGAACCAGCAGCTGCTCACCTGGCCCGAAGGGTTCGCGGTTCACCCCAAGCTGCGGAAGCAGCTCGAGCGGCGTCGCAGCGCACTGGGGCCCGAAGGCGGCATCGAGTGGGCCCACGCGGAAACGCTGGCGCTCGCGTCGCTCCTCACTGAGGGCGTGCCGGTGCGCTTTACCGGGCAGGACACCGAGCGGGGCACCTTCAGCCAGCGGCATCTGGTCCTGCACGACGTGAACAACGGAGAGGCCTTCACTCCGGTCAAGGCCCTTCCCGGGGCCCTGGCGCCGATGGAGCTGCACAACAGTCCCCTGTCGGAACTGGCGACGCTGGGCTTCGAGTACGGCTACAGCGCCGCGGCGCCCGAATCCCTGGTGCTGTGGGAAGCACAGTTCGGCGACTTCGTGAACGCCGCACAGGTCATCATCGACCAGTTCATATCCGCGGGGTTGGCCAAGTGGGGCCTCACCACCCGGCTGACGCTGCTGCTGCCGCACGGCTACGAGGGACAGGGTCCGGAGCATTCCAGCGCCCGCATGGCCCGGTTCCTCCACCTCTGCGCCGAGGGCAATATCCGGGTGGCCAACTGCACCACGCCGGCGCAGTACTTCCACCTGCTCCGGCGCCAGGCGAAGCGTTCCCGCCAGCGCCCCTTGGTGTTGTTCACTCCCAAGAGTCTGCTCCGGCATCCGCTTGCCACATCGCGGTTGGAGGACCTCTCGACCGGACACTTCCTGCCGGTGATCGACGATCCGTTCTACGCGGGAAACCCGGAACGGGCCAAACGGCTGCTGATGTGCACCGGAAAGGTGTACTACGATCTGCTACCCGAAGCCGAGAAGCTGGGAGCGGACCGTCCGGCGATCGTGCGGCTGGAGCAACTCTATACCTTCCCTTGGGCCGAGCTGCGGCAGCTGCTGCCACGGTATCGTTCGGCGACCGAGCTGGTCTGGGTTCAGGAAGAGCCGCTCAACATGGGGGCCTGGCGCTACCTCGAGGCCAAGCTGCGGGAACTGGTCAGCGAGGGACCTGGGATGGACGTGCGTTACGTGGGCCGGCCCGAGCGGGCGAGCCCGGCGGAGGGGTATCCCGCCGCGCATGCTGCCGAGCAGTCTCGGATCATCAGCGAGGCCCTGGCAGTCCGGCGAGGTGCGGTGTCGCAGGAGACCCTGGTTACTGCGGGCGACGGTCAGGGTTGACCCGCTCTTTTCGAGAAGTCAGCCAAGTAAGAAGGGCGGCCACGAGTGGCCGCCCTTTTCGTCTCCGCATCCGAGCCGCGTCAATCTCTCGCGAGCATGGGACGCTCCGATGCCTGTCGCGCCAGGTCCTTGAGCGGCTCCGACAGGTGCTCTCCATAGTGCAGGAGGTAGACGCCGCGAGCCCGCTTCTGCATCAGGAAGGCTACGAGCGGGGTGTCCGCCTTAGCCGCGTTGCAGGCCTGGCAGGCCAGGACCAGATTATCCGGACGGTCGTAGGCGGTCTGGCCTCGACGCGGGCGAACATGGTCCAGGGTGATGACCTCGGGCGAGGTCTCCGAGCCGCAATAGGCACACACCGAGCCATGTTGGCCAAGTAGCCAATCGCGGTGGGTCTGAAGGGAGCGACCGGGAGAGCGGCGAAAGCTGGGAACGGAGACTGCGGTACCTCTACGTGTTCTTCGTGCCACAATAATCCAAGTTGGGGTTGAACTGTGGGCCTCAACGTCAGGCCCTAGAAACAGCAAACAAATATAGCAAGATTGACGCCAAAATGACAGCTCACTCACCATTCCGAGCGACTGCCCTGGTGGGCCTTGGCCTGCTGACCGCCTGCGGCGGACCACCCTCAGCGACCGATGCCGGCTCCCGGCTGGCCATCCAGTCGGCCGTGAGCCGGTACGTGAGCGCGTCGAATCGCGGTGATGCAGAAGCACTTACGGCCCTCTACGCGGACGACGCCGTCCTCCTCCCTCCGGACCACGAGCCGATTCACGGCCGGGAAGCCATCGGGGAATTCTGGAGCCAGGGAACCGATTCGGGCCTGGAGGTGACCACCCTCCGACTGGATGTAGAGGGCGACCTGGGGTATCTGGTCGGCAGCTATCACCTGCCCGCCACCTCGGGAGAGCCCGAGGATTTCGGAAAATACGTGATGTGTCTCAAGCGCCAGCCCGACGGATCGTGGAAGCTCACCGCCGATATCTGGAACAGCAGTGCCGACCCGGACACCCTGCAGGACGACGAGAGAGGGCCCGCCCACTCGATCACGTAAGGGCCGCGGATAGCCGTTCGACGCCGCGGCGGATCGCATCGGGAGTGTAGGCGGCGTACCCCAACATCAATCCGCCTCGGGGCAGCCTGGTTACCCCATATCGGGAAAGCGCCGGGGTCTCGAGACCCAGCCTGGCCGTCCGAGCGGCCACCTCCCGGTCGTCTTCGCCCGGCGCAAGCCACCCCACCAGGTGCATGCCGGCTTCGCTGGAGCCCAGTTCCAGCCGGTCGCCCACCAGGCTGCCCAGCGCCGTCAGCAGCGCCTCCCGCCGCTCCCCGTAGAGAGACTTCATTCGCCGAACGTGCCGCGCAAAGTGGCCCTCGGTGATGAAGCCGGCCAGAACCGCCTGATCGACCGAGGGCGAGTGCCGGTCGGCGGCCGAGCGTGCCGCCCGGAAAGCGTCGACCAGGCTGGGGGGGACGACCAGGTATCCCAGCCTGAGCGCCGGAAAGAGCGTCTTGCTGAAGCTGCCCACGTAAATCACCCGCCCGGCTTCATCCATGCCCTGCATGCAGGCCAGCGGCCGGCTGGCATAGCGGAACTCGCTGTCGTAGTCGTCCTCGACCAGCCAGGCATTGGCCGCGGCACTCCAACGCAGCAGCTCCAGCCGACGTCCGGCGCTCATCGTGGCACCGAGGGGGAACTGATGGGACGGCGTCACACAGGCCATCCGAGCCGACGGTGCGAGTCGCTGTCCCTCGCTGACTACCAGGCCGAAATGGTCTACCGGCAACGGAGTCAGCCGGGCTCCGGCTGCAGTCAGCGCCGCCCGAGTACCGGGGTAGCCGGGATTCTCTATCCATACGGTATCGCCCGGATCGAGCAGGACTCGGGCGGCTAGATCCAACCCTTGCTGCGACCCGCTGACCACGATCACCTGCTCGGGAGTGCATCGCGCACCCCGCGCGGCACCCAGGTAGTCGGCGATCGCCGCCCGCAGGCCCGGCAGTCCCGCCGGGTCGGCATAGCTGAGCTCCGGTAGTCGCCGCCAGACTCGGTGGGTGAGCCGCATCCATTGCCGGGAGGGAAAGGCGTCCACCGCCGGCAGTCCGGGACGAAAGGGCCGCGGGGGAGTGGGTGTTTCCATGCCGGCGGGCACAGTCGCGGCCGCGATGGCACGCCCCCGGTGGGACAGCTCGAGCGAATGAGGCCGGCGAGACGAGCGTCCCGAAGCACCAGCCCGCGGCCTCCCCTGCCGCCGAGTGAAAGTCATCGCAACCCGAGTCCCAATCCGAGGAACAGCCTCGAGGTATCCCTCGGCCAAGAGCTGGTCGAGAGCGAGGAGCACGGTGTTTCGGGAAAGACCGAGGTGACTGGCCAACGCGCGGCTGGCGGGCAGAGGAGTCCCGGGTGCCAGTCTGCCGGCCAGCACGGCCTCCCGCAGCTCCCGGTAGAGCTGGCGGTACCGGGGGAGCGGGTCGGCAGGGTCCAGGGCCAGCAAGAGGTCGGGCCAACGGAGCGGCGGTCGGGGCATGGGTGCTCGGGGTTCTGGTACTATGGATCGCATCAGTTCTGGCTCTTTTCCTGGAGCCAGCACGAGGATACGATAGCCTCGAGTGTTGTCCGGCACCACCCGCCAGGCTGGAGACGGAATGGCCGATACCACAATCCGGAACCACCCGGAGCGGTCGATAGTGGAGGAAGCTCCGGCCATCCTGGCCGAGGGATTGGTGGCGGAAGTCGGCTTCGTGGTAGACGGGCAACCCTTCGTCATACCGATGACCTACCATTACGACCGGGAGACTCCCCGCCGGATCTACCTGCACGGCGCTCATGTAAGCCGTCTCATCCAGTACCTCGCGAGCGGCGGCGGGGTGTGTGTCACCGTGACTCTGCTGGATGGGTTGGTCTATTCCCGCACTGCGCTCTATCACTCGGTGAACTACCGAAGCGCGTGCTGTTTCGGCCGTGCGGCGGCAACTCCGGATGCCGCGACTCAGGAGCGGTTGCTCGAGGGAATGATCGCGCGGTATTTCCCGGGTCGAACTGCGGGGAGAGACTACGAGGCCATCCCCGAGGCTCACCTGGAAGCCACGGGGTTCATCGCGGTGGATATCGAGGATTGGAGCGCGAAGGTGAGGCGGGGCGGACCCAAGGGGCCCCGGGATTCAGATCCGGACGCCCCCGGAACTGCCGGAGTTCGGCCGCTTACCTTGTCCTAGCGGGTTCAGGGTGCCGCGGAGCGCTTTTCCAGTGGCGGCGCCTGGGTTCGGTACTGCGACTCGAGGAGCATTCCCCAGCGCTCGTCGTAGGGGTGCACCTCGACGGTAGGACGATCCTGGCTGAAGACCGGCCGCCCTTGGTTGGCCCACTGAAAAATGCCGCCGCTCAGATTCTGCAGGTTGCCGTACCCCTGCTGCGCCAGCCAATGTGCCACCCGGGCGCCGCGATATCCGGCCGAGCCATACACCACGATCGCCGTGTCCTTGGGGAACCCGCGAAGCGGCCGGAGGAGCGGGCGGTAGGGATCGATCCGGATCGCGCCCCTGAGATGACTGACGGCGTACTCCTGGCCGGTGCGGGCATCGAGGACCACCGGTTGGGAGCGGCCGGGATCTTCTCGCCAGCGGGCCAGCTCGCCCCCATCGATCCATTTCACGTCGGGAAATTTCCGCACGGTGAGCCGCCGGACCACCTCGAAGGCCAACGGCCGGCCGGCAAGCGCCGCCACTGCCGCACCGATCAGGAGCGGCACCACGAGAATCAGCAGGATGATCTTGAGCCAGCGCCCACCCGAGCCTTTACGCCGCTGCCACCGCCCCGGGGAACTCTCGTCGTCCACATCGCCATGAGTCACCTGGCCGCCCCCGTTGAGAATCCATCTGCACAATCCGGGGATATGAGGCAGGAGTCAAGCGGGCATCAGGTGAAGGTAGGACAGGCCCGCTGCCCCCCTGTCCGCCTGCCCGTTATCTTCCCGGCTCCATCCCCTTCCCCTGGAGCTCGGTCTGACCCCAGAGAGCACCCAAACCCGAGGCCTCCAGTCCGAAGGCGCTGTCTCCGTTCCCGGGTCCGAATTTCCTTCTGTCGAACTGGCCTGGCGTAGCATCAACGCGATCCGCGCGCTGTCGATGGACGCGGTGGAGCAGGCGCAGTCCGGGCACCCGGGGACGCCGATGGCGCTGGCTCCCGCGGCCTACCTGCTCTGGACCCGATTCCTCCGCTACAATCCGCGCAATCCCGACTGGCCCGACCGCGACCGGTTCGTGCTCTCCTGCGGGCACGCATCGATGTTGCTCTATTCGCTGCTTCACCTGACCGGCTACGATCTCCCGCTGGATGAGATCAAGGCCTTTCGCCAGTGGGGATCCCGGACACCGGGCCATCCCGAGCGGGGCCATACGCCGGGGGTGGAGACCACCACCGGCCCACTGGGACAGGGGCTGGCGAACGCGGTCGGCATGGCCATCGCCGAACGGTTCTTGGCGGAGCAGTTCAACCACCCCCAGATGAGCATCGTCGATCACCGGGTTTGGGGCTTCGTGAGCGACGGCGACCTAATGGAAGGAGTCGCGAGCGAGGCGGCATCTCTCGCGGGCCACCTTCGGTTGGGCAAGCTCAATCTGATCTACGACGACAACCACATCACCATCGACGGCGACACCGCGCTCACTTTTTCCGAAGACGTGTCGCGACGGTTCGATGCCTACGGCTGGCATGTCATCCGGGTGGGTGACGGCAATGACCTCACGGGGATCGGGGGTGCGCTCGAGTCGGCTCGGGCCGAAACCAGCAAGCCGTCCCTGATCGTGCTCCGGACCTATATCGCCGATCCGGCTCCGACGAAGCGCAACAGCGCCGAGGCCCACGGCGCGCCGCTGGGGGCGGAAGAGGTACGGCGCACCAAAGAGATCATGGGGTGGCCGGTCGATCCGCCGTTCTTCATTCCGGAAGACGTGTTGGAGCACTGGCGGTCGGCGATCGATCGGGGGGCCGAGCTGGAATCGGAATGGCGGGCTCGGTTGGAGGTCTACCGGTCCGCTCATCCGGACTCGGCCACCGAATTCGAGCGCTGGCTGGCCGGCACTCTCCCCGACGGGTGGGACAGCAGCCTCCCCACCCTAACACCAGCAAACGGTCCGCTCGCCACTCGCCAGGCGTCGGGTTTGGCGCTCCAGGCACTCGCCGGGGCGGTGCCCAACCTGGTCGGGGGTTCGGCCGATTTGGGCGGCAGCACCGGCATCACCTTGAAGCAGGGCGGAAGCTTCGGTCCGACCAGCTCGGGCCGCACCTTTCACTGGGGTGTGCGGGAGCACGGCATGGGCGCCTGCCTCAACGGGATCGCGGCCCACGGTGGACTGCGGCCCTTCGGCAGCACGTTTCTGGTGTTTTCCGACTACATGAAACCCGCGATCCGGCTCGCCGCGATCATGCGCCTGCCGGTGATCTACATCGGGACCCACGATTCGATCGGACTGGGGGAGGATGGTCCTACCCACCAACCGATCGAGCACCTCGCGATGTTGCGGGCGATTCCCAACCTCGTGGTGCTGCGGCCGGCGGACGGCGCCGAGACCATCGAGGCCTGGCGCATCGCGATGGAACGGAAAGACGGCCCCACCATCCTGGTGCTTTCCCGGCAGAAGCTTCCGATCCTGGATCGGGCTCACCTCGGGTCCGCGCAAGGCGCCCGCAAGGGAGCCTATGTGCTGCTGGACCCTCCGGGCGGCACGCCCCAGGCCATTCTGATCGCGACCGGCTCCGAGGTCCATGTGGCGATGGACGCGGCGCGCTTGCTGCAGGCGGACCGGGTGCGGGTGCGGGTCGTCGCCATGCCGTCGTGGGAGTTGTTCGCGGCCCAGCCGGAGACCTATCGAAACGAGGTGCTGCCACCCACCGTCCGGGTACGCCTGGGAATCGAGGCGGGATCGGCTTTCGGTTGGCTGCGCTGGACCACGGACGAGGGCGCCATGCTGGCCATGGAAGGCTTCGGTGCCTCGGCGCCGGCGGAGCGGCTGTTTCAGGAGTTCAAGTTCACCCCGGAGCGGGCGGCAGGCATGGTACGCACTCTGCTGGCGCGAAAGCACACTCCCGGCTGAGGATCGGCATGAAAAATCCACTGGTGCGCCTGGGCGAGCTGGGCCAGAGCCCTTGGTACGACTACATCACCCGCGATCTGGTGACTTCGGGCGAGCTTCGCCGGCTCATCGAGGAAGACGGATTGCGAGGCATGACCTCGAACCCCACCATCTTCGAGAAGGCGGTGGCCGGGAGCCGGCTCTACGACGAGGAGATCCGCCGCCTGAGCGAGCGGGGCAAGAGCGCGAGCGAGATCTTCGAGGCATTGGCGGTGGCAGACGTCCGGGCCGCCTGCGACGAGTTTGCCGCATTCCATGAGTCCTCCGACGGCGGCGACGGGCTGGTATCGCTCGAGGTGTCGCCCGCGTTGGCCAACGACACCGACGCGACGATTCACGAGGCGGAACGGCTGTGGCGAGCGGTGGATCGCCCCAATGCGATGATCAAGATCCCGGGCACCGAGGCCGGACTCCCTGCCATCACCCACAGCATCGCGGCCGGTATCAGCGTCAACGTCACCCTGCTGTTCTCGGTCGAGCGGTACGCCGCGGTGATCGAGGCCTACCTCAACGGGATGGAGCAGCGGCAGAGCCGTGGGCTGCCGCTCCGGCCGGTGGCGTCGGTCGCGAGCTTCTTCGTGAGCCGGGTCGACACCAAGGTGGATCCCCTGCTGGACCCCGCCTCCGCCCTGCGAGGCAAGATCGCTATCGCCAATGCCTGCGCGGCCTACCGGCTGTTCCAGTGGTCGCTGAGCACGCCTCGCTGGGAGCCCCTGGCCAAGGCGGGCGCACGGCCGCAGCGCCCGCTCTGGGCCTCGACCAGCACCAAGGATCCGCACTACAACGACGTGTATTACGTCGAGGCGCTGATCGCCCCTCGCACGGTGAACACGCTGCCTCCGGAGACCTTCGCCGCCTACCGCGACCATGGGAATCCCGCGGTCCGTATTCAGGACGGAATGGCGGGCGCGCAGGCGCAGCTCAAGGCGCTCGGGGCCGCCGGCATCGACCTCGCCACTGTCACTCGGGAGCTGGAGGAGGAAGGGGTCGCGAAATTCGCCGGGTCGCATCGATCGCTACTGGCCGGGATCGAAGCCAAGGCCGGCGAGCTGGTCGGCCGCTGAGGAATGGCCATGTGGCGCAAGCTTCGTAGCCTCACGCTCACCCACTGGATCTTCATCGGCATGGCCTCGGGGATCCTGGTCGGCTACATAGACAACCAGATGCCCAACCGGGACTTCGCCCCGGTCATCAAGCCGCTCTCCACGCTGTTCCTCCGGATGATCAAATCCATCGTCGTCCCGCTCATCTTCGGGACGCTGGTGGTGGGCATCGCAGGCCACGGAGACGACCTCAAGCGCATCGGGCGCTTGGCGGTGAAGTCGATCGGCTACTTCTGGGTGATGACCTTCATCGCGCTGGCCATCGGGCTCCTGGCGGGTAATCTGGTGCAACCCGGCGTGGGCGTTCGGCTGCCGCCTCCCGATCCCAATGCGGCCCTGCCGCAGCCGGCGCCGACGACGTTCGGCGGCTTCCTGGAGCATGTGGTCCCGCGCAGCTTCTTCGAGGCGGCGACCCAGAACGAAGTGCTCCAGGTGGTGTTCTGGAGCGCGCTCTTCGCCGTGGCGCTCACCCGGGTGCGTCCCGGAAGGCCGAAGGAAATCATCCTCGGCTTCGCGGAAGGCGTAGCCGAAGTGATGTTCAAGTTCGTCGAGCTGATCATGAAGTACGCACCGATCGGCATCGGCGCGGCCATGGCGGTGACGGTGGGCCACAGCGGGCTTCCGGTGATCGTGAATCTGGCCAAGCTGGTGCTGACGCTCTACGGCGCGCTCGTCGTGTTCGCGTTGGTCGCGTTGGTACCGGCGGCGCTCCTTGCCCGGATTCCTCTGCGCCGCTTCATCCGGCAGGTGAAGGACCCCGCGGTCATCGCGTTCACCACCACCTCCTCCGACGCCGCCCTCCCGCTGGCCATGCAGCGAATGATCGAGTTCGGCGTGCCCCGCCGGATCGTGGCCTTCGTGATGCCCACGGGCTACTCCTTCAACCTCGACGGATCGACGCTCTATCTCGGCGTGGCCTCGCTCTTCGTGGCCCAGGCCGCGGGAGTCCATCTCTCGCTCGGCGACCAACTCTTCATGATGCTGATGCTCCTGGTCACCAGCAAAGGCATCGCGGCGGTGCCTCGAGCCTCATTGGTCGTGCTCGCCGGAACGCTGAGTGCCTTCCAGCTTCCGCTGGAGGGGATCGCGGTGATCCTCGCGGTCGACGAGCTGATGGACATGGCCCGCACCATGGTCAACCTGGTGGGCAACTGCCTGGCCACCGCGATCATGGGACGCTGGGAGGGTGAGTTCAACCCCGATGCAGTCCCCGATCTTCGTTCGGTCGGGGCCGAAACTCCACTGGTGGTGGAGCGTACAGGAACATAGAGGTCTGCAACTGTCGGTGTTGTTTCACCACGAAGACACGAAGGACACGAAGGACACGAAGAACAGCAGGTGATTTGTTGTTTTCTTCGTGGTCCTTTGTGTCCTCCGTGTCTTCGTGGTGAAAGGCCAGAGAAATCAGATTCTACATCGGAGTTCGAATGACGCGGACGGTCCTTAGTGCGCTGACGATTCTTACCGTGGTTGCTTCGCAAGCTCAGAGCCAGCGTGCGTCGCCGGCAGCGGCGCCCCCTCGATCGGCGCCGCTGAGCAATCTGCGCTATCAAGTCACCTTCGACTCGGCGGCGGCTGCCGCGAGAACGCTCAAGGTCTCCCTGACCTTCGACGTAGCGGGGCCCGGCCCGGTACTGCTCTCCCTCCCGGCCTGGACACCCGGCTCCTACGAAATCAACAACTTCGCGCGCTGGATTCTGGATTTCTCGGCGGTGGCCGCGGACAAGCCCCTAGCGTGGGACAAGCTGGACTACGACACCTGGCGGGTGCAACCGGGTGGCGCGAAGACGATCACGGTGGCCTTCGACTATCGCGCCGATACCCTGGACAACGCGATGGCGTGGACCCGGCGAGATTTCGGGTTTTTCAACGGGACCAACCTGTTCTTCTATCCCGAAGGGCGGGGCTTCAATTTTCCCGCCAGCGTGACGATCCGCACTCAACCCGGTTGGCTGGTGGCCAGCGGCATGAAGCCGGGGAGCACCGCGGGCGGCTACACCGCCGCCAACTATCACGATCTGGTGGACATGCCGTTCTTCGTGGGGAAAATGGATCTGGACAGCAACCGGGTGGACGGGAAATGGATCCGGCTCGCCACCTACCCGGCCGGCGCGATGGCGGGGGCAGGGCGGTCCCTACTGTGGGACCAGATGTCGAAGATGATCCCGGTCATGGCTGCCGTCTTCCAGGAGACTCCCTGGGACAGCTACACCAACCTGCTGCTCTTCACACCCGAGCGGGGAGGTGGTGCGGCACTGGAGCACCAGAACTCTCACCTGGGCATCTACAATCCGGGATTCGTCGGCAACCCGATCCTGGCCTCGATCACGGCCCACGAGATCTTTCACGCCTGGAACGTGAAGCGGTTGCGCCCCGCCGATATGTGGCCCTACAACTACTCCGCTCCGCAGCCGACCACCTGGCTTTGGGTCAGCGAAGGGATCACCGACTATTACGCCGATCTTGCCATGGTGCGGTCGGGAGTGGTGGACTCGTCGCAGTTCCTCGAAGGTACCGGCGGGAAGATGACCACAGTGGCGGAAGCCCCGCCCACCGCCCTGGAGGACGCGTCGCTCTCGACCTGGATCAGTCCGACCAACGGCACCCAATACCTCTACTACCCCAAAGGGTCACTCGCCGGGTTCATGGTGGACATCATGATCCGCGACGCCAGCAACAATCGCAGCTCGCTCGACCTGGTCATGCGGGAGCTGTATCGAACGGCCTACAAGCGGGGTCGAGGCTTTACCGGCGCCGAGTGGTGGGGCGCAGTCTCCAGGGCCGCGGGTGGGCGCTCCTTTACCGAGTTCAACGCAAAATACGTAGACGGTCGAGAGCCGTATCCCTGGGGCCAGGTGCTCGCACTCGCCGGCATCCGGACGGCCCTGGATACGATTCGCGAGCCGCGGCTGGGGGTAGCGACCAGCCAGGATTCGACCGGAGCGATCGTGGTGGAGGAGCTGGCGCCGGGAGGGCCAATGGCGGAGGCGGGCGTCAAGGTCGGGGACCGGCTTATTGCCCTGGGCGCCGTCGCCATCGACAGCCCCGACTTCGGAAAGGCTTACCGGGAGAGGTTCGGGAAAAGCGAGGGCGACTCGTTGCCCGTTCGAATTCGCCGGGGGACCGACACCCTCACGCTGTCGGCAAAGGTGCGCCTGAACACTCGGGTCGAGAGCCGGCTCGAGGCTGACCCCAAGGCTTCCGAGAAGGCGTTGAGAGTCCGCAATGGAATCTTGAAAGGGACCCTGTCACCCTGAGATCGCCATCGGTTTGCGAATCACCTTGATGATTCGCACCGGCGGTGTGAGTTGTTGTCCTTTGGCGGGAGCGATGTGGATCCGCCGGACAACGTCCATCCCCAGAATCACCCGGCCGAACGCCGCGAAGCCCTGCCCATCCGGGTTTCGCTTTCCTTTGAAATCCAACTGGGGCTGATTGCCCACGCAGATGAAGAACTCCGCGGTCGCGGTATTGGGTTCGGCCCGCGCCATCGAGACGGTGCCGTCCAGGTGAGAGAGCTTGGTGACGTTGGTGCGCTCCAGGGCGATCGGCGGAAACTCCTTCACCTTCATGGGCTGGAGTCCGGCCTGGATCACGTCGATCTTCACCTTGGTGTCGGGCTGGTTGTCGGCACGCACGGTACGGTGGAAGCGGCCGTAGTGGTAGTAGCCGAGGTCGACATAGCGCAGGAAATTTGCCGCGGTGACCGGCGCGTGAACCGAGTCAACCTCGACCTCGATGTTGCCCAGCTCGGTCTGGATGACCACCCTGGGGAGTGCCTGGCCGACGGCCTCATGTGCTTGAACAACCACAGAGGCGCAGAGGACACAGAGAAAGCGCAGATAATGGAAATCCATGACAGCCTCCAAGTCTGGCTTGATCCTACCCTCGGGTGAACAGCCCGGCTAGGTCTGATGCCGGAAGATCTCGAGGATGATTCTGCAATCCCGTCAGCCACGCGGCGCGGCCGAGCACCGACGGCCGCCGTGGCTCCCGCCCGCCGAAGCTCGCGGATGCCGCTGTCCCCGCTCGCCTTGCTCAACTTAGCTCCATCGGGTTTGAGGATGAGCGGATGATGCAGGAACACCGGACCCGACCGCCGGCCCAACAGACGGGCCAGAAGAAGCTGCCTCCCGGTCGAGCCGAGCAGGTCCGCGCCGCGGACCACCAGATCCACACCATGGTCCAAGTCGTCGACCGACACGGCGAACTGATAGGTCCAATTTCCCAGCCGGTCTCGTAGCAGGAGGTCGCCGCACTGCTCCGAGGGCGACTGGGCAAGCTCGCCCAGGCCGGCATCCTCGAAGTGCTCGGTCCCCGGTTCGACGGGGATTCGAATTCCCCGCCCTTCGGTCAGCGACAGACCCCGATCGCGGCAGCGGCCCGGATATCTGGTCTCCTGATCGAAGTCGTCACCGCCCTCCGCGGCGATGTCCTTCCGCGAGCAATCGCAGGCGTACAGCGCTGCGCGCCGAGCGAGCCGGCCGAGCGAGGCCTGGTAGCGCGCGGTCGAATCGCTCTGCCGGTACGGCGTCGGACCGTTGCGGAAATCAGCCGTGGAGCCCAGGTCCGGCTCGAGTCCCAGCCAGTCGAGGTCGTCCAACAGCGCGGTCTCGTACTCGGCGCGGCAGCGACCGCGGTCGTGATCCTCCAGGCGGAGCAGAACCCGCCCTCCCAGCGCCCGCGCGATGCCCCAGACGAAGATCGCGTTGGCGGCATGGCCCAGGTGGAGATATCCGGTGGGGCTGGGAGCAAACCGGGTGAGCGGACGGGCCGGAAGTCGTGCGGCGAGGCGGTCGAGATCGAGGGTGAACATAGTAGTAAGATCGACTGGGCCGCTCCCTTGCGCGATCCGCCCGCGGTGCCTTCCCTTCGACCTACCATGGCCATCGCCGAAATCACCATCCACAGCCTGGGAGAGTTGATCACCCAGGTCACGCCGACCGAACCCGATCCCATGACCCGCCGGCGGCGGGACAGTGGTGTCTACCGCGGAGCGGCCGACGCTTCCTGGCCGCTGCTCACCAGCCTGGATCTGCTGGGCGGCGTGTCACCGCCCCACAGCAAGGCCGATCTCGAGGAGCACATCCTTCGCAATTTCATCCGCTACTCCCGCCCCTACTTTCCCAGTCAGCCGGTCAGTGAATGGGAGGTGCTGGTCCTGGCCCAGCACCACGGCCTGCCGACCAGGCTGCTGGATTGGACCTACTCCCCGCTGGTGGCAGCTCACTTCGCGACCCTGGGACCCAAGTCGGATGCCGATCGGGCGGTGTGGCGACTCGATTGGAAGGCGGTGCACCGTTTCTTCCAGCTTCCGGAGCTCGCGCTCCAGATTCAAGACCTGGAAGGCATCCTGGGGCGGGAGCGGCGATTCACGCCGTGGACGTTGTTCCGGATGGAGCCGGAGCGGCAGCCGTTCGCCTGTATGCTGGAGCCGCCGTCGCTGGACGCGAGGATCGTCACCCAGTCGGCCAGCTTCACTATCTGCTCCGACAAACGGCAGTCATTCGATCGGTTTCTGGAGGGGCACGAGCTCGGCTCCGCCCTCACCAAGATCGTGATTCCGGCCAAGGAGGTGGGGCACATCCGGGATCAGCTCGATCTGGTGAGTGTCGACGAGCGGCGGTTGTTCCCCGATGTCGACGGCGTGGCGGCGCACCTGCGGCGGTACTACTCGTAGGCTGGTCATTCCGAGCGCAGCGAGGGACCTAGCTCGGCTGGCTTCGAGGCCGGCTGAGTAGGTCCCTCGCTGCGCTCGGGATGACAGGGAGCGCTACTGCTACTGCTCTTCCGAGGAGCGCTATTGCTCGTCCGGTGGAGCCGGGGTCCGAAACTCCGGAGGACGACGCCCCGCCAGGCGTACGGCGGCCTTCTGATCCTGATAGCCGGTCCGGGTAAACAGGTACTCGTAGTCGCCACGGGGCGCCGCGATCAATTTCACGCCGACAAAGTCATCGGCCACCCAGGCCGCGGCCGCGGCCCGGTCGCTGTACTCGACCTCCCAGACGCTCCCATCCTCAAGGACGACATAGCGACCGTCCTGCTCCACGGCCCGAACGTAGAGACCGAGCGGCGGACGGAATTTCCCGCACCACCAGTCGGCCAGACAGGAAGGAGACGCCACCACAGTGGCGGTAGTCTGGGCCACGGCGGTTCGGGTGGAGACAAGGCTGAGTATGAGTGACAGAACCGTCAGGCTGGACCACGGACGCATACCAATACCCTCGAGCGAGATGTTGCTCGGAACATACGGCCCTCGGGGAAGCGACGTAAGAAGTGATAAGAATTGCACCTAGGGCCGTTTCACCTCCGGAAGAACCCGGCCGTCGACCGGCTCCGTCGGGCGGATTCCGAGCAGCGCGGCCAGGGTCGGGCCGATGTCCACCGTGCGCACCGGTCGGACCACGGTAGCGTGACGTATCCCACTGCCGTAAAAGATGATAGGCACGCTGACATCGGCCGGCGCGGTGCTCCCGTGGGTCGCGAGGGTGGAGCCGGGTGGGGACCAGACGAAGCCGGGCTCGATGGCGACGCAAAGCAGCCACCCGAAGCCAGGCGGCATCTGGTTGCGCCAGAGCACGGCTTCTCGGTCCGCCGGAGCGGTGCGCAGTGTCGTTGGGGTGAAGACACGTCGCACGCCCGGCCGCTTCCGAGCTTCGGCCGCCAGGGCGGAGGCCAGGCTGTCCACCTTCACACCCCGAGCGCGCAACGCGAGGGTGTCGGCGGAGAGTAAGCCGCCATCGAATGCGATGCGGAAGTCCACGCGATGGCGTCCGGTCAGCGCGCTCGCCGCACGCGCGGCCAGATCTCCCAGCCACGCTCGACCCACCTTTAAACCGCCCGTGCGGGCGAGCTCGGGCAGGGACTGCACTCCATGGTCGGCGGTCAGCGCAACGACGGTCCGCTCCCCCGGCACCAGAACGGCGAGAGAATCGAGGAACGTGCCCAGCCAGCGGTCGAGGCGGAGGAGCTGATCGTGAATCTCCCGGGAGTCGGGGCCGAAAATGTGGCCGACATAATCGGTCGCCGAGAATGAGACGGTGAGCAAATCGGGGCGGTCGCGCCGGCCGAGCCCGGTCGCTCGAACGCCCTCCAGCGCCAATGCAGCGGTAAGCGAGTCCATCCAGGGGTAATACGGGAGCTTCGCGGCCGCCGAGTCGGGTGCAGCCGGGAGCCGGTGGGGAAACGTTACGTCGCTGCCGCCGTGCTCGAACTCCACGCTGTCTTTCTCGGCGTACTCTGCCGCCGGCAGGAGAAGGTCCCAGGTGCGGCCGGCCAGTGCTTCTCCGCCGCGCCGCCTGTTGAAGGACTGGACCCAAGCGGGCAGGGTATCGGTGTAGTAGCGGCTGGTCGAGAAGCGGCCGTTGTTATACCAGTAGATGTCCCCCAGCGCGCGCCCCACCATGAGGATCGCCGCACGGTCCTTCCGCGACACCGAGAGGACGCGCGCGGCCGAGTCTCGGGCGAGCATCCAATCGTAGAGCGTGGTGCCCCGGAAATTCAGGGGAGAGGCTCCTATCACGGTGGCGTCGCCCAAGATGGGAAATGCCGGATCCTCCACTCCGTGCTCGTTGTTGACGATCCCGGTGCGGGCGGGCTCCCGGCCGGAGAGCATGGTGGAGTGCCCCGGGGCGGTCTCGGTGATGGCGTGGAGTTGCCGGGCGTTGGGGAACACCGCACCCCGATCCAGCAACCGGCGGAAGCCACCGGTGAACTGCCGGTCGTAGCGCTTCAGGTAATCGGGCCGGAGCTGGTCTACCGCGATGAGTACAACCAGGGACACTGGAGATGGCCGCTGGGCCGGCGCGGTGCTGGGCAGCAGGGCGAGGAGAATCGGCAGCAGGATCGAAGGGCTTCATGAGGAATGAAAGGAAACGAGCGGCGTAGCCATCCGGAAGATGTCATCCCGAGCAAAGCGAGGGATGACAAGACCTCAGGTCGCCTTTCGGGGCTTCCGTCCGAGCCACGCCTCCCGAAGCCGGAGCTGGTCGGGCGTCGGCTTGGGGTCCACCTCGAACCGGAGCGGCTGCCCGGCCTCGTCTTCGATGAGCTTGATGCCCAACTTGGCGTAGTACTCCTTGATCGGGAGTCGCTCCGACTCGAGAACGTAGCGGGCGAAGAAGTCACGCACCTCCGGATAGGTCATCGCCACCAGGGTGTCCACGAAGGTCGACTCCGGGAAGGCCCGGTGCTTCCCGTAGCGCTGGGCCAACTCCTTGATGAGATCCTGCAATCCCCGCTCCCCCTTGGAGAGCTCCAGCAGCCGGATGTCGAGCAGCCCCGCGGTCAACGCTCCCCGCATGTAGATGTTGGCGTACTGCTTTGCGCCGGAGTCGCTGTACGAGGTGAGGGCCAGCTCCTTCAGGCTGTAGCTCGAATCGAACGCCGCCCGGTCGATCTTGATCTTGCTCAGAATTTTCTGAAGATATTCATCGGTGCTTTTGAGTCCCGAGCGGAGCTGCATGGCGTGCGCGGCCCACTCGGTGGTACCCTCGTAGAGCCAGAGATGCTGCGAGGGTACCGGGGTCACGAAGTTGAAGTGCTCGATGATCTCGCTATGGATGTTGAGCGGGGTCACGATGTGAAAGAACTCGTGGGCGGCGATGTCGGTCACGTAGCGTCCCACCGAATCGGTGAACTCCGACTCCTGCAGCACGTACTCGGAGCTGAGCGAGTGCTCCCACGCGCCGGCAGGCTGGTCCTCGAAGTGGTAGAGGAAGGTGTAGCGGTCCACCGGCAGCTTGCCCAGGAAGCGGCCGGCGGCCTGAAGCATGTCGTTCATCGCCGCCAGCAGCTGGGATGAGCGGATCCGGCCGGTCTTGGAATAGGTGTAGATCTCGACCGGCGCCCCGGTCACCATGACCCGGGCCTCGGTGAGGCGGCCCAGCAGGATGGGGGAATCCACCAACTGGTCATAACTTTCCGCTAGAAAGTCGCCGTTGCCGGCGCGGCTGAGGGCGGTGCCGACCTTCCAGTCCCGGGGATACTGGAGCCGCAGCCGTACGGGCTGGGACTGGAGACCCGAGGGATACCCGATCACCGCATGGGGGTTGATCAGAACGTGGTCATTCTCCAATGAAGTGCCGCACATCAGGTACACCTTGTTCTGCTCCACCTTGGTGTCCCAAGTCTCGGCGATGCGGTACCGGATGGTCCGCACCTTGGGCGCGTCGCCCAGCCGCCACTGGTTGACCGAGATCTGCTCCACCGGCAGCGTGCGACCGGCCGCATCGAGAGCCTCGAAGCCGCGGACGAAGCGCCCGATGTTCATGACCTGATAGGTGCCCGGAGCGGTCGAGGCAAACTGATAGACCGCGTTCTCCGGAGTCAGGCCTTCGACGGTCAGGGTGACCTTGAAGAGGTCGTCGGACCGGTCGTTGAGATCGATGGAATAGGCCAGCGAGGGGTGCTGGGCTTGGGCGCTCGCGGTGAGCGTCGTCGCGGCCAGGAACAAGGCGCCTAAGCGGTGTGAGAGCATGCGGGTCCCGTAGAAGTCGTAATGGCGGTCGACGGCCGACCGGGGCATGATGAAGGAGACGGCGGGTGGAGGGGTGAGGTTTCAGGAGGCCACATGCGAATCGGGGTCTTCGGATCGGGCGCCGTGGGCGGGTACTTCGGCGGCCGGCTGGCGCAGGCGGGAGAGGATGTGGCCTTCATCGCACGAGGCGACCACCTCCGGGCGATGCAAGGCCAGGGCCTGCGGCTGAGCAGCGTCGCCGGTGACTTCGCGCTGCGGCCCACCCGGGCGGTTGCCAGTCCGGCGGAGATCGGCCCGGTGGACGTGGTCCTGCTGGGGGTCAAGACCTGGCAGGTTGCCGACGCCGCCAAGGCGATGCGGCCGATGGTAGGCGCGGACACGATCGTGGTTCCGCTCCAGAACGGGGTGGACGCTCCGCGCGAGCTGGCGGCCGAGCTGGGGGCGGAGCATGTACTCGGCGGCCTCTGCCGGATCATAGCCTACATCGAAGAGCCGGGACACATCCGGCACAGCGGCGCCGAGCCGTACGTGGCGTTCGGCGAGCTGAACGGCAGCGCCAGCGAGCGGGTCGAGCGGCTCCGCGCCGCCTTCGACCGCGCGCCGGGCGTGAGTGTCGAGGTTCCCCCCGATATCCGGGTGGCGATGTGGAGCAAGTTTCTCTTCATCGCCGCGCTGAGCGGGGTCGGTGCGGTCACCCGAGCGCCGATCGGCGTGATCCGAAGTCTATCCGATCCTCGGCGGATGCTGGTTCAGGCGATGGAGGAGATCGCGGCAGTGGCCTCCGCCCGGGGTATCGGGCTACCGCCGGATGCGGTACAGCAGACCCTGGCGTTTGTCGACGGGCTGCCGCCGGAAGGCAGCACCTCGATGCAGCGCGACATCATGGCGGGTCGTCCGTCGGAGCTGTCCAGCCAGAGCGGTGCGGTCGTGCGGATGGGGCGCGAGTCCGGAGTCGAGGTTCCGCTCCACGCCTTCATCTATCAGAGCCTGCTGCCAATGGAACTCGAGGCTCGGGGCGAGACCCGGCCCCGGAGGGAGTGATGGTGGCGGAACGGTTTCGGGTGCGGCCGGCCACGCCGGAGGACGCGGGAGTGATCGCCTGGCATCGGGCGCGGATGTTCCAGGACATGGGAGAGTTGCCGGACACGGTGTTCGAGTCGCTTCGGGCCCGGGCGGAGGCAGTGCTCGGGGAATGGCTCAAGCGGGGCGAGTATCACGGCTGGCTGGCGAGTCCCGTCCGATGCGCCCGAGAACATTGTGGCCGGGGCCGGGGTCCAGCTCCGGCAGGTGCTGCCTCACCCGGTGGCCGGGCCGAACGGTGGCGTCGCCGTGGCGGCGGGGCGGCATGCGATCGTGCTCAACGTGTTCACCGAGCCGGAGTGGCGGCGGCAGGGGTTGGGCGAGCTGCTGATGCGGCGGGTGCTGGAATGGGCGGCGGAGGAGCGGTTGGACCGGCTGGTGCTGCATGCGTCGCCGGAGGGGCGGGCGCTGTATGAGCGGCTGGGGTTTGTTGCCACGAATGAGATGCGGTTTACCGGGGAATACGGGGGGAAGCCTCGGCGCGGACTGACAGCCTAATCGCGTCCGCGCGAATGGCTCGCGCGCGATCTGACGGGGCGCGCGCGGCGGACGCGAATGCATGCGTGCCGATCTCGGTGTCGCGCAAGTCGGCGCCGCTCTGGTCCGCGTGGATGTTTCTGTCGCGCGCGGATCTATCGCGTGCCGATCCTCATCCCCTGCGTGCGGGCGCTGATGTCCCGCGCGTCAACGCCGATGCCCCGGCGGATGGCTCTCGCGCGGCAGCAGGCAAGCTGAATCACGCTCTCCCGTTCCCCGCTTCACCGCTCTCGCCACCCACGGATCGCCCGCGCGTGCTTCGGGTAGTGGCCATAGGTATCGAGCCTCAGGCGCCGGCGGAAGCGGGATTCGCCGGTGAGGTGTTCCTCAGGAACGCTCTTCACCAACGCGATCAAGCGGCCGTGGACCTCGTCCCGTCGCCGGAGCACCTCGGCGAGCGACTGGTCTTTTTTCTGCTCTGTCATCCTGGCGTTGAAGGCGTCGATGCCGCCGTAGGTCACTGAGTACCGCGGTGGCCTCCCGCCGGCGAGAATGTGCGGCAGGTGAGCGAGCGCCTCCTCCTCCCACCAGGTCACGTGCGCGATGACGTCTCTCACCGACCAGGCGCCGATGACGCCGGGCTCCATCAACTCCGCATCGGACAGACCGGCGTAGGACTCCCCGAACTCCTCCCATGCCCGGTCGAGCCGCTCGAGCAATTGGCTTCTGCGCATGCAGAATTCTAGTGCCGTTTCCTCAATCGTCGTCGGGCTCGATCTCCACAACGCCGCCATCCGAGGACCGGACCTCCACCTCCATCCGTCCGGAGGCGGTCTGAACCTTGACCTCATATAGGAGCTGGCCTCCCTCGCGCTCCTGCTCGACGCCAAGCGCCGTTCCTCCAGCGGCCTCCGCCGCGATGGCCTTGGCCTGCTCGGGAGTGACCGGAGGCGGTGTCGCGATACCCAGTTGATTGGCGAATTGGGTATTCGGAGGATCGTATTTGGCGCCATTCGATTGACCTGGCCCGGAACTACCCTGACAGCCGGAGAGTACGACGGCGGTGGCCACCAGAGCGGGGGAAATCTTTCGCAGCATGCTTCACCTCCCAAGGCGCGGGTGAACGGTCATCCAGCCACCGTATCCTGGGAGCAAATCAGGCTCTACAAATGTGACAGCCGCGCTCCGGGCGCCTACGCCTTCCTCTTCCGGTATACCGCGTCGAAAGCCGCCTGCCAGGTAGTGCCCCCGTCGTGAGAGATTTCGATCAACTGTCGCACTGTGCCATCCTGTCGGGGCTCGAGCGTGGTGCGGTCCAGCAGGACACCCCCGCGGGGGAGGAGGGTCTCGCCCTGAAATCGAGTGCCGCCGTTCGGCAGCCGGGCAATCAGCCGCTTCTCCTTGGTTCCACCGATCGCCGTCGCCTGGCTGGTCACCCATACCTGCTTCCATCGCCGAGTGCCCGGATCGTAGTAGAACAGGCTTCGCCCTTCGCCGCCTTGGGTGTCTTTCCACTCCTCGAGCACCGCGCAGCCATCGAGGATCCGGGAGATCCGGTTGGTCCCCACGAGCTGCGCGCCGACCTTCACGTCCCAATCACCCACCCAGAAGTCGAGCACGTGGTAGACGCTGTCGCTATCACACGGTGGCGGCTCGGTTCGGGGCTGTTGCCCCAGGGCCGGGCTCGCGGACGTCAGCACCAGCAGCAAGACTGCGAAGCTTTGGACTGACACGGGCTCTCCCGAGATTCGGCAAGAAACCTGTTCCGTACGAGACCTGTAGGGATCTTGTGATGGCAAGGTATGAAGCGCGTGAGTGACGGCCAGGACCACTACCCGCCTCGGGCCGCTGCCGAGTGGCCTTCTCGGAACGAGTGCCGCGTGAGCCTGCGCGGTATTCTGACGCTCGTCTTGAGCCTGTTTAGCGTCGTCGCCGAGGCGAGCGCGCAGGTGGGGCCCGGTCCGCGCAATGGCCATGGCCTGGCGTACGATGCCAAGCATGGATCGCTGGTCCTGTTCGGCGGCGCGACGGCCGAAGCGGTCCGGGGCGACACCTGGGTCTGGACCGCCGGGCGCTGGCGGGAGGCCGCGCCGGACGGCCCGGGTCCGCGAACCTTCCCGAGCATGGTGTACGACTCGGGTCACGACGCGGTGCTTCTCTTTGGAGGCAATCGGGTCCTGTTCGGCGACAGCGCCAGGCCTCCGGCCATGCTGGGAGACACCTGGATCTTTCGAAGCGGGACCTGGACCCGAGCCGCCGAGCAGGGCCCGACGCCTCGGGCGGAAGCCGCGATCGCCTATGACCCGGTACGCGGGAGAGTGGTGCTGTTCGGCGGATACGACCTGGAGGAGGGGAAGACGCGCCGGTTGGGTGATACCTGGGAGTGGGACGGCAGCTACCTGGACTCGGGTAAGCACCACTGGGCCGTCACCCAGGAGCGGCGCGGCCATGGCCTATCATCCCGAGCGCCGAGTCGTGGTGCTCTTTGGAGGAAGCGGCGGGCCCTTGGGGGATACCTGGGCGTGGAACGGTCGCGAGTGGACTCGGCTGGACCTGCCGACGGTCCCGGGGCGCTTCAACACGGCCATGGCCTGGGACCCGGGGACGAAACGACTGGTCCGATTCGGGGGATGGGACGGGAAGGAACGGGCGTCCGACACCTGGGAGCTGCAGCAGGACGGATGGGTCCGGGTTCAGATGGACGGGCCGAGCAGCCGCAACCACGCGGTATTAGTGAGCGCCGCCGACCGTTCCTCCATCCTTATATATGGCGGCCATGATGGAGAGCGGGTATTCGGAGACCTATGGGAACGCCGGAGCGGCCGCTGGGTCCGGCTCGAGTCGCGGGAGCCGGTGCTCCGGGTCCAGAACGGCCATTAAGTAGGCCTCCCCCCGAGCGAATCATTCCCGGCGTCATGCCGAGGTAGCGGCGAACCCGCCGGCTGAGATGGCTGGCGTCGGTGAAGCCCGTGGCCAGGGCGACTTGGGCAGTGGAGAGTCCCGAGCTCCGCAGTAAGCGCACTGCTTCCAGTACTTGGAGCCGCCGCACATAGTCTCCAACGGTGAGCCCCATCGCCCGGCGGAACTCGCGGGCAAGGTGCTCCCGGCTCACGCCGGCATCACCGGCCAACTCGGCGAGCGACGGTGGCCGGGAGAACTCTTCTCGCAGCCGCTCCGCGGTTCGCCGCAACCAGATCGCCCCTTTGGAGGGGCTTCGATGCGTCGCCCGGCTCACCAGCGCCAGCAGGTCCACCGCCTCGTAGGCCGGCTCCCACTCCGGCGTCTCCGACGAGCAGGCCAATGAGATGGAGAGTCGCCTGGCCGCCTCGAGGATGCTCGGATGCGCCATCACCCGTACTCGATCGATAGACCCGTCAGACGCAACCGTCGGCTCGAGCAGCAGGCAGACCACCACGCCGGCGGTGCGCTCGGAATGCGCCGTGTCCGCCGGCAACGTCAGCACCTCACCGGGGCGGATGGTCCGGGTCCCGAAGGCTCCCGCCAGGGTCAATGCGCCGGCCATCGGGAGAACCAGTCCGGAAAGCTCGTGGGCATGCCGCGGCACTGCCGTATCCACCGGTCAGGAGAAACTCTGAGACAGTGAACCCGGGCAGTTGGACCCGGCCGACTCGGCCACAGTCGAGGTCGGTCACCGGCTTCCCTGCATCACCTGATAGACGAACGCGATCTGATCGGCCAGGTTCTCCACCGTCGTCTCCTGGTCCTTCCCGTACGCATGCCCCGCGCCCCAGGACATCCGGAGCAGCACCGGTGCAGCACAGCTCTGCTCCCGCTGCACGGCGGCCACGAACTTGTAGGCGTGGAACGGCGGCGTCACTTCATCCAGCTCACCGGGAGCGACCAACATGGCAGGATAGCAAACGCCATGTCGGACGTTGTGCACCGGTGAATAGGCGAGCAGCGCGCGAAAGTCTCCCCGATCCGTCACCGAGCCTAGCTGCGAGCGCCAGCGTGCGCCGCCGGTGAATTCGGCATAGCGCAGGAGATCGAGCAGCGGGAATCCGAACAGTGCGACCCGGAAGAGCTCCGGTCGTTGGATCACCGCTGCGCCGACGACCGAAGCACCGGCGCTGTTGGTCTCGGCGACGAGACCCTCCCGCCTCGCGAGCCCGCTGGCGACCAGCCACTCCGCCGCGGCAATGAAGTCGTCCACCGCATTCTGCCGATTGCGCCGGAGTCCGGCTTCAGCCCACTCCTGGCCGAACTCGCCACCGCCGCGGAGCGCCGGCAGGGCAAACGCTCCGCCCAGGCGGAACCACTCCGCCATATGAGGCCGAAACCAGGGTGAGGCGGACCATCCCCCGAAGGCGTATCCGTAGATCATGACGGGCCGGCTCCCATCGGGCTCGTGTCCCTTGAGATACGCGAGATACATGGGTACCCGGGCCCCGGCCGAGTTACGATAGAACACCTGCTTGGTCACGACCTGCGCCGGGTCGTAGTCCAGCTTCGGCGCGCGAAACAACGTGGTTTGTCCCGATCTCAGATCATGACGGTACACCGTACCCGGATCGACGAAGCCGCTCAACTGGAAGAAGAACTCGGGATCACCTTGCCGGCCGGTGACTCCAAACCAGACCGAGCCGATCGTGGGCAAGGGAAGCTCGCGACCACCCGGCACACCGGGGCGGAAAACGCGAAGCCGGAGCAAGCCGTCCTCCCGATAGCCGCCAACCAGCACGTCGCCGACCGCGCGAATGCCCACCCACGAATCGATGGGGAATCGTTGCTCGGCGACGATATCGCGCCAGTGCGACGAATCGGGCCGGGTCATGTTTACTCCCACCACCCGTCCGTTGGGCGCCCCGAAGACGGTGTAGAGCCACAACTCGTCACCGGCGCTGCCCGCCAGCGAGAACGTCGAGGACGAACCCTTTGATCAACTCTCGGCCCCGAAGATCGCCTTGCGCGAGGTCAAAGACGGTGACGCCGTTGCCGTTGGTGGTACCGTCACTGGAGGTGACGACCAGCCATCTGCCGTCATCGCTGAGCTGCTGGCTCAGGATGGTGGCGTCCCGGCGAGGACCCAGCAGGATCCGATCGTCCGCCTGCCTTGCGCCGAGTCGGTGGAATGCCACCCGAGAGCCGGCGAACTGGGCCGACTGAAGCTGCGCTGTATCCGCCGGCGGGCGTGAAGCCGTCGTAGTACAGCCCTTTGCCATCGGGCGCCCAGGACACGTTGGAGAAGAGCCCTCCCCGCAGTCCGGTCAGACGATCCGCCAGGTCGCGGCCGTTCTCCACATCCCTGATTCGCACCTCGATCCAGCGCGATCCCGGCGACGCCAATCCGTAGGCCACCAACGTTCCGTCCGGGCTGGGCCAGACTATCCGATCGACCACCAGGCCCTGCTTCCATTCCTGGCTGCCATCGACGATGGTCTCTTCGGTTCCGTCTACCCCTCTTCGCACTACGATGGAAGCACTGGTTCCGGACGAGTTCAATCGGGTGTAGAAGTACCGGTCGCCCCGGTGAATGGCCGGCAGGTCGACATCGTGATCGGCGGCGCGCTCGATTCGCCGGCGCACCGAGGCGTGCTCGGCCCACCGAGCCGCGAACGCACGGGCGCGGGTGTCTTCCGCCCGCGCCCATTTCATGACCTCGGGCGAGCGCATCGCCTCGAGCCATCGGTAGGGATCCTTGACCTCGACCCCGTGGTGGACCTCGTGGCTGTCTACCCGCCGCGCGCGCGCGGTGTGCTGTGCTTGGGCCTCAATAGCGTCAATAGCGAGGACCAGCACACCCACAAGGACAGTTTGCACCCTGAGCTTCATTCTGTCCTCCGATCACTGTTGCGCGCTGGAACGCGCTTTCTTTTCTCTTCTCCACCACAACCTGAATCTGGGGGCCAGTGGCAGTCCTAGTTGTACAGGATTGATGTTAGTTGCATCCGATTTGCTTCCCTCCAACGAGAGAGCATCGTCATGCCTCGATTGACGCTATGCATCCTGCTCCTGACGCTTACTCGCGTCGGCCACGCCCAGGACCCCTCGACCACGAAGGGGCATGTCACCCGATTCGAGGATTTGACCTGGCAAGCCGACAGCCCTGGACTCGAGATAGCCATTGCCGAAGGTGATCCCGAGGCGGCCGGGCAGCCATTCACCATGATGTTAAGGTTGAAGGGTGGCAGCTGGATCCCCTCGCACTGGCACAATGTCCCCAAGTGGCTGGTCGTGGTGTCCGGTGAAATGCGGATGGGCCATGGTGACACCATAGACTCGACCCAAGCGATGAGCTTGCGGCCGGGAAGTGTCGTGGTCGTGCCGGAAGGCCAGCACCATTACGAGGGAGCGCGAGGCCCAACCGTTATCGCGCTGCATGCGGTTGGGCCGTTTCAGACCACGTTTGTCAGAAAGACTCGATAGGCGAACACGCCCCCGCCGGAAACCGGCGGGGGCGTGGCTTACCACTAGCTAGCTGCATTCAGGACCGGTCGATCGTGAGCTTGATCAGATTCGGATCAGTTCCACCAGCCGCCGCGTCGAAATTAGGAATCGCGATGAAGTAGGTTCCCGGGTGCAAACGGGATGGGTGGGGTCACCTCGGGGTGACTGGCGCCGTCCGCCACGCAACTGAAATCATCGGGGCAGAGCAGCTCGATCCCATCCAGCGTCGGATAGATGCCCAGGTCCTGCCCCTCGTACCAATCCAGGGTGAACGTCAGGGTCATCGCCTCGGTCACCACCAGCTTGTAGAGCCGGGTGGGGCCGCCGAAGCAGCAGTCGGACGCTCCGTTATAGGGGCCCGCATCGAACAACGTGGTCGTGCCCCCCGGGCCCGGCACGGCGAGCGCCGGCGCGGTCTCCGGAGCGTCGGCGTTGGGCAGCGGGAAGATCTCGTCGATGACGATCGAGTCCCGGTTGGGCAAGGTGATCAGGAACTGCGGTGCCGCGGTGAAGCGCAACCCACTGACGACCGCGTTGGAGACGGTCCCCGGCAGGGCAATGAACTCGAGCGAGCTCGAGTCGGCCGAGACCGATTGCACCGCGCCGATCCTGGTGCCGAAAGCCAAGGCGATGTTGTCGGTCGAGAAGCGGAAGCCCGCCGGCGCGGTGGCCGTCACCAGCTCGCCCAAGGCCGGCGTGGAGGTGGAAAAGGTGACATCCACGGTATCCCCCACGCTGGGCACCGTAAGGACTGTCCGGGTTGGCAACGCGAGGCGATACCCACCAGGGAACACCAATGAATCGATGCGAGCCACCCCGACGGCGTTGGGCGGCGCATCGAACGTCGCCGTGGTGCTGTCAGCACTGATCGTCACCGGGTCATTGGTGGAGACCTGACCCTGGAAGGGCAGGAACGTCGCCGGCCCCGGTGGTGCTGGCCCTGCCCCATCGAAGTCAAACTTGCCCCCGAATTTCAACAGCGGCGGGAGTGTCGCCGTGATCGTCTCACCGATACCCGGCGTTGGCGGTTGGAGAAGACCACATCGATGCTATCGAACTGGGGCGCGGTCACCGTCAAATCGGTCTGCGGCGCGAACACCACGCCCGGCGCCACTGCGGACTGCACGCCGTTGACCCGTAGCGGGCCGGCGAAGTTGGGCGGTATCAGGAACGAGATGGGTCCCGTCCGGGCTGGCCGACGATCACCGGCAGCTGCGACTGGTCGGCAAAGCTCACGGTGGCATCCGGCGTGAGCGTCAGGCCCGCCGGCATGGTGAGGGTGACCACTTCACCCAGCGCCGGGGTCTGGTTGCTCAGCTGAACCTGAATCGTGCTGAGCGGCTCGACCCGCACCGGGATCGGTGACGTCCTTGCCCCCAGCCCACAACGCGGAAGGAGGTGGTCTGGAAGGAATTGCCCTCCGCTGCGGTGACCACGAAGCGGAAGCGCGGCCCGGTAGGGGGCACCACCAGCGTAGTATCGTCGACGAAGATCGGCAGGAAGGTGGAGTCCCGCCGGACGGTGATCCCCGCCCCGACCTCGGTCGCTTCATACGCGGTGGAGAGTTGGTTGCCCTGACCGTCCACCGCCCCGACCTCGACGGTCTTCGACTGCCCCGGCGCCAGGCTCAGGAGGGTCGGCTCGGCGACCAGCTTATCGACCCCATTGCGCAGGGGATCAGTAGGGTCGCCGTTGCAACTGCCCAGCAGGATGGCGAGCAATGGGACCATACCAAGTGTCAAGCGATGCATACTGCGCACCTCGTCTAAGGGCACGAAGAAGAAGAGCTGGCTCACCTGAAGCTAGTCGCGGGCCTCGAAGAAATCGATTCCCAGAAAGCGGCCGATGTCCTGCACCGCCGGCTCGAACACCACCTCGCGCCAGTTGGGCTGGCCCGCTTCTCTCACATCGTTGGAATGGATCAACTCGAAGATCCCCACCCCGTTCGACCGGTCGGCAAAGATGTAGTACCGGTCTTTCCCCCGGCGGAACCGCCACACCTCGTAGGGCGGCGACCGGCCGGCCTGGGTGCGCTCCAGCTTCTCGTCCGGCGCCCCGTTGCGCACGTAGATCCGGCCCCGGTCGGTCTTCCACCCCGGCACCGCGCTCCGGCCCCGCTCCCGGTAGGTCTCGTTGGCGTAGGCCACGGCGTCGTAGAACAGGGTCCGGGTTTCGTTGATCAGCGTATTGGGCGTGGGATCGCGCCGCTGCCAGAACTCGGTCAGGAACCGGCGCTTGGCCCGGAGACTCAGCTCCTTGCTGTACTTCGAGAGCTCACCCGACTCGGCGATCAGGGCCAGCGGCTCCTTGGCCGTGGCCAGCTCCACCTCGTTCATCGCCTCGAAGTACCCGGCGTCGGTGACCTTGTTCGCCTCCCGGCGGGCCACATCCTTATCCAAGCGTCTCGTCCAGCGGCGCCATGCTGAACGCCGCCGACCGCTCGATCGACTTCTCGCGAAGACGACTTGCGATCATCTCGTATCGGCCCGGGGGCAGGCCCATTGAGATCGAGTTGTCCCTTCAGCACCCCGCCGCCATCCGGCACCTGCACCGGCGTCGCCGGCGTGGTAATAAGCGGCTTGCCGGACGAGTCCACCACCCGCAGGCTCAGCGTGCCCGAGTCGGCCTTGGCGGAATAGGCCTCGAGCAGGTAGTACGCCGTGGACCGGAGCGGCGTGAGCTGGAGTCAGCCGCGGCGGTTACGAGCGTGCTCCCCAGCGCAGTTCCGCCGGCCGAGGGACCGTGTCCTCCGGGGTCACCGCACGGATCTGCGGCGAGAGCAGCAGATCGGACGCAGGGGGCGCGGCGGTAAAGCCCTCGAGCTCCAGCGATTCTGGGTTTCCCGTCCCGATGCCGAGTCCTGCACGCTGACGTCCAACCGGTATCGGCCCGGCGCCAAGGAAAAGCGCACCATGTCCACTGCGAAGGCGTCCGGTCCGCGTGCCGCGGCCGGAGCGTGGTTTTGCCAGGACTGCTGGAGCAAGGTCAATCCGGTGGAATCGGTGACCTTCACTGCGATACGGTAGCTCAAGGCTCCCCGGCTACCTTCCCCCGTCGGCTCCAGCAGGAGGTAGGGGACCTGGACGAACGCATTGACCTCGGTGCGGCCCTGCTCTGACCGGTAGGACCGCACCGCGGTGAGAAGGAGCTTGGCATCGAGTTGCACCGGATGCTCCGGGGCACCCGTCAGCATCAGGGCCACCATGGCCAGGATCGCAGAATCACGACAAACAGGCGCGATCATCGCTCAGCGTTTCAGCCGTACCAGCCGAGCGTGAAGCTGAAGAAGTTGGTCGGGCCCAGAATGCCCATGTACTTGTACGCGTAGTCCAGGCCCAACGCGAAGCCGCCGTTGCCCTGGCCGTACATCAGCCCGCCCCCGAACGCCAAGCCGTGCAGGTTCTCTTCGTCGTTCAACGCGGTCTGCGAGTTCTGCGGGTTCAGGTCGTTGGCCCCGGTATAGCTGTAGCTCCCCCGCAGCGCAAACCCGAAGTTGCTGCCCCCGATCCGGTTCGACATCCACTCGCTGCCGAAGGCAAACCCCGGGGTGTTGTTGTTGGGCTGGTTGAAGTCCCCCAGCACCGTCAACCGGTTGTTCTCCCCGGTGATCACGTCATAGGCCAGTCCCACCCGGAAGGTGGTCGGCAGCGGGAAGTCCTTGGTCGACAGCTCCGCCTGCTGCGGCAGCGTGGGGCCCTGCTCCTCGCCTGGGACCGGGGTCCGGGGCACGGCCCCCTGCAACCCGGTGCCTTCGTAGGTCAGGTTGCTCCCCAGGTTGGCCAGCACGAAGGAAAACTTCACCGGATGGTTATTGAGCGAGGCGTGGAAGTTGGTCCCGAAGTCCACCGCAAAGGCGCTCCCGCTCACCGTCCCCAGCCGGTCGTCCACGTACTTGCCGGTGATCCCGGCCGAGAACCGGTCGGAGAAGTTCTGGGCGAAGGTGATGCCCACGAACGTCTGGTTGACCGAGTAGGTCCCCCCGGTCCCGTCCGGCTGTTCCTCGGTGTAGACCGGCTGATCCTTGAAGCCGAAGGTGCCCAGCTGGAAGCCGATGGTCCGGCTCCCCCCACTGAAGGGGAACGCCAGCCCGCCCCAGGAGTACCGGGTCTCGGCCACGTAGTCATAGGTCCCGACCATGAGCCCGGCCCGCTCCAGCAGGGCCACGCCGGCCGGGTTGTAGTACAAGGCGCTGATGTCGGTGGCGATGGCGGCAAAGGACCCGCCGAGGGCCGTCCCCCGGGCTCCCGCGCCCAGCAAGAGGAACTCCGCCGAGGTGGTGCCGTAGGCGGTGTTGTCCTCCTGCCCGGTGGGCTGCCCAGTATCGTTCTGGGCCATTCCCCGCACTGGCCACAGAGCGAGGAGGCCGCACGCCATCAGCCGAGCCGGCATAGTGAGTTTCGTCATGGCGATCGATCTCCTGCTACTGCGCGAAGTTGACGACCGTGAAGCGGCCCACCTTGCGGGCGCCGCCCGATTCCACATGGAAGAAGTACACCCCGCTGGCGACCACCTGGTTGTTGCGATTGCGGAGGTCCCAGTCGAACTCGCTGCCCTGCCCCCGGCTGGTAGAGCTGTACTCACCGCCGTGATGTTCCAGCATCCGCACCAGCACGCCGCTCGCCGAGTAGATCCGGATGATGGCATCCTGGGGCAGACCCACGAACTTGAGGATCTTCTGCTCGGTGCTGGCCTCGTACGCACTCTTCACGTAATAGGGGTCGGGCACCGTGTGGACCCGGCTCAGGTCGTTCTTCACCGCCGGCGCCAGCGTATTCTCCACAGTAAACTGCACCTTGACCGTGGCACCCACCGCCGTGAACGGCGAGACCGCGGGGAAGAAGCGGTAGGGCTGCCCGGTGTCCCCGATGCCCGGACCCTTACCGCCAGTGATGGCGCCTGCATAAGTCCGGAGCGCCCACACCGTGGGCTTCGCGGGCAAGGCCGACATCTGCATCAGGAACAGATCGCCCACGACGTAGATCATGAACCCGGTGCCGCTCACCGGCGCGGTGGCCGCGTCCGCGAGACTGTTCTTGAAGAAGGCCACGCTGCCCAGACTCGCCGTCGGCTCGAACGCCGCCGTACCACCGCCGCAGGGAATCCGCTGGTCCATACCGGGACTGAACTGGGACTTGAACGGTTCCACGCAGCCGATATCCGCCATGGTCAGCACGGTGGGCCGGCCATCCGGGCTGCCTGTCGTGCCGGCGTTAGCGGTGTTGAGAATGCCCCACGAGGCGCCGATGGTCGGGGAGAACGGCACCACGACGTTGTGGGTCACGTCGATCACCGAGTCGATGGCGCCGCCGTCGCCCCAGTACACGTTGTAGTCGGCCCCGCGGTGCACCGTACTGAACACCCAGGGGGCGTTGCGCCACGCGCCAGGCAGCTGGATGTACTCCAGTGCCTGCTGGATCACGTCCACTCCAGTCAACTGGCCCGCGTTGTTAAACACTGTGAGGTTGCAGGGCGTGGTTTGTGCGGCGTCATTGATCGGCGACCCGCTCCCTCCGGGATTCGGCGCGCAATTTCCTCCGTTAGGATCCGCCATGGTTTCATTGCGCGTGGGCGAGGGGCCGTCGAACCAGCGTGAGCCGTTATAGGCGCATCGGGACGCGCTCACTGAAGAGCCTACCAGGGCTGCGATGTCGCCGCCCCGGCACCCGTTACCCCAGCCTGCGTTCACACCGTTGGACGGCGTTTGCACCGCACCAAAGGCCGAAATGGTGAACGGTGGGCTGCCCTCGAACTTGGTCGCCACTTCCGGCTTGACTACCACTGCCGTGAAGTTGGTCGTGTCCGCCTCGACCGCAGGTCCGGGGAAGCTGTAGAGTGCTGGAAGGGCACCGTCACCTTGAAGCTGTCGGTCGGATTCTTCAGGGTCAGGAAATACGTTGTAGGAAAGCCTTGGCTCCCGGCCGCGCAGCAGGCCGAGGTGTTGATCTGCCCCACGTGGAGGCTGTCGAGCCGCATCGAGAGCTCGCCGCCCTGGTCCGGCTGAATCACCGAGCCGGCGAACTCGCCCACAAACTCCACCACGCCGCCATCGGACGGAGCTGCCGGGCCGCTGAAGCTGCCGGTCGCCGGGTCGATCGTCGGCGGGGAGAAGAGCTCGTCAGTGGCGACGCCGCGGCCTTCAACGTGGCGGGCGACGGCGGTGGTCAGCGTTTGATTACTGGGGTTCGGGACCGGCGTTACCGCTTTAGTTGAGCGAGCCGATTCAAGGCTCGATGGGCCGGAGATCAGCGAGTTCACGTCGAACGCGGTGACACTGTAGAAGTAGCGGAGACTGTTCCGCACGCCGCGATCCACGAAAATGAACGGCACACCCGTATTCGCGAGCTGCGTGGTCACACCTTGCCCCAGCCGTCCTTTGGCCACCTCCGAAAACGCGCTGTCCAGCGCGCCAGGCAGGATCTGCGCCGTCTGGTTTGCCAGGAGCACCCGGTTGCCCGGGATCACTTGGGTAATGGTGCCGGTGAGGTCGATGGCGCGGGATGCGGTGAACGCTTCACCCGGCCCCGGCGTGGAGAGCACGACCCCGCAGCCGGTCAGGTTGTTCACGCCCAACTCCGGCGCACACGCCGGCGTCGGATTCACCGTGCCGCGGAAGTCGGTGAAGATCCCGCGCCCCGCCCCGCTCGCGTCCGGCCCATAGTCAAACTGGGCAATCATCGTCAGCTCGGATGGGTTGTCGGTCCGGCCACGGTAAATCCGGTAGCCTTCGACGTCATTGCCCCGGAAGTTCGGGTCATAGAGGGCATTGGGGGCCCCATCCACCAGTGGTTGGCTGGCAACCTGGAAAAACGGATCGGGACTGGCGGGGTCCTCGGTTTTGGAGGGGGACCAGAGGATGGTCGTCTGATTGTTGCCCGGCACCAGGAAGAACTCCGGCCGGTCGGGGGAGAAGGGCAGCAGGAACTTGAAGTCGAACACCGACTGGGCCACCTTCGCCTTCCCCAGCAGCGAGCCCGGTACCGTGAGGAACTCGTCCTGCGTGACGCGGGTCGGATCCGGATCCGCCGGCACACGGGTGGGATCGGCGTTGTTGTTCCCCAGGTAGCCGGTCATGAGGTCGATCTGGTTGACGCCCGCCGCCATCCGCGCCGGATCGCCCAGAATCGTGAGGTCGGCATTGTTGTTGGCCGGCTTCACGTCGCAGCCGACGCCCGGACAGCCAGGACTGCTGACCGGCGCCGCGAAGATGTAGGCCACCGTGATGGAGCCGAAGTCGCCCGGCACCAGGTCGATCGGTCCTGACGACTGGAAGAACCGCATGTCGGCTGGGCTGCTGATGTTGACGAAGCAGATCTTCGACTGTAGTGGATTGGGGATCGAGCAGGCGCCGTCGGCAGGCGTCAGCCCGCCGGTGATGTAGCGATACAGCTGCTTGTCGTCGTTGGGGTCCTGCAGCGAGCCCGATGAGCGGGAGAAGGTCCCGAACAGCGTGAGTCCCACCTCTTCGTTGGTCTCGGGGTCGACCGGACTGCCCAGATACTTGACCCCAATGAAGCCGATACCGGGGAAGAACGGGGCAGACCCGAAGATCGCCGGATCGAACGTCCAGCCCAGTGAGGCGCCGTCGCCGAAGACATTCTCGTAGGTGTACCCCAGCGCGAACGGCACGTTGACGATGCATAGTTGGAGTTGGCATTGGCCACGTCCATGTCCGCCGTGAACGCGGCGAACAGATCGTTGATCACGTAGCCCTCGGCCGGGAGGTTGACCCCGAACCGGGCGGTGTTCTTGGCGTGGAACTCCTGCGCCTTCTCCAGCAGCAGGGGCCTTAGTGAGGGCCGCGCGTTGGCGTAAGCTGCCGGGTTGGTGCTGGTGATGTTGTAGAAGGTGTACATCACGTACATGATGTCTTCGTTGCCCGACGGGAAGTTCCACGCCATGACCCGAGTCTCGACCAACACGCCGAGGGGATGGGACCGCGACGCCAGTTGGGCCGGGTCACCTTCCCACGATACGAACCAGAGGTCGCCTTGCGAGGCGGCAATGGACCCGCGCAATGTCGGGTCAAAGAGGTTCTCGGTGGCGTCGCCCAGCGGCACCTTGGCCTCCTCCGGCCAGGCGGCGACGTCGTCAGGGTCGTTGGAGCTGAAGATCGGCCGGACCTCGGTGCCGCTATTGCTGCCGGCGGTGTTGTTGAAGAACGCTCCGGCCGTGTCACCGGCAAAGCCGTTCACGCTCCGGTCGCCCGGCTCGACGATGCCGGCGAGGTTGATGCCGGATCCGAAGACGTACTGGTCTGCTGTGCCCCGGGGCCAGATACCGCCACCCACGGTCGACGAGCTGGTAACGCAGATTCCCCCGTCGGAGAAGATCTGGCACTGCACCCGGTTGGTGGTGAAGATCTGGACTGCGCCAGCGAAGAGCCGAAACCCTCCAGGGCGGCCGGGCTTGCCGGGCTTGGCCACGCCGCGGACGAGACGGTGACGCCTAGCGCCAACGCCACCGCGGCGGCTCGCACCAGAATGCGCTGACAACGCGAGATAAGCATTCGTCCTCCTTGGTTGGAAACGCTATCGGCTATCAGCTATCAGCTATCGGCCCGGTCGATGACCAAGAGCCGATAGCGGATAGCGGATAGCCGATAGCTCTAGAAATTGATCTCGAAGCCCAGCCGTGCTCGGCGGCCTATGCCGGTGTGGATGTGCTCGCCACGAGTGGCATCGTAGAGCGTGTTGATCGCGTTGCTCTGCTCGTCGATGGTGTAGATGTGATCGCCGTTGCCGAAGCGCTCCTCCGCCCGGATCAGGTAGAGGCAGTTGGCTGCCGCCGGGCGCGTTCTTGCTGGAGACCCAGGCGTTGCAGTTCTCATGCGCCGTGGGGAGCACCATGGCGCCCTCCGCTCCGGCCGCATTGTTGAGATCCCGCTCCGACGCCAGATCATCCAAGTCGGAGTCCAGGTGCGCCGCCCGCTCCTCCTCGTTGCGGGTGTCGCCGTTCACCGCGAACACCTGGAGCACGTTCTTGAAGTTCAGGATGTTCCGGACATCGAGATAGCCGGTCATGTCCAGCCCACCCAACCCAAAGCTCTTGGTGAAGCGGGTATCGAGCTCCTTGAAGGCCGGCAGCCGCTGGGTGTTGATGCCCTCGGGGAACAGCCGGACACAGGTCTCGATCGAGAGCACGCTCTGCTCTTCGTTGCTCACGCCGCACTTGGTGTACGCCGTGCCGCTGGTGTAGCGGAAGGTGGCAAACACGCTCACGTTGCGCAGCACATTGCCCAGCACCGTGCCCTGCCGGAAATCACCCGGGAAGGTGACCGAGAACGCGCTGGTCAGGGCGTGCGGCCGGCTGTCGTCGGTCGGCAGGATGCCCTGCGGCGGCGGCTGGGCGCCGTTGGTGCCGCCGATCTGGTTCACGATCCGCGGAGCCGTAGTTCACATAGGTGAAGGGATCGGAGCCGGTGTTCTTGGCCTGCTGGTAGGCATAGCTGACCGTGCCGTTGAAGAAGTTGCCGAACCGGCGGTCGAGCCGGACGTCCAGCCCGCGGACGTTGCCGAAGTCCAGGTTGGTGAGAATCCGGAAGTCGTTATCGCGACCGGCGACCGGATCGAACAGGCTGACCAACCGGGCGGCCGGATCGCTCACGATGTCCTTGTTGTACGCCGCCACGTCCAGCACCATGTCGTCGCTGAAGGCGTGCCGGATGCCGAACTCGAAGGTGATGGTCTTGCCGAAGTCGAGATCGGAGCCGTAGACGTTGTTGGTGTTGGTGTTGCTGATGTCGGTATTGATGCCGCCGAGTAGCAGGCCGAAGTCGGGTGCCTGCACCTGGTGGGCGTAGCTCAGGCGGAAGTTGGTCCGGTCGGTGACCGGGAACGACACCTGCACGTGGGGGCTCAGGTAGTTGTGGCTCTGGTCCCGGACCAGCATCGAGGTCGGATCGTCCTGGTTGAAGTCAGGATTGGTGGAGAGCCGAGGGAAGGCGTAGCGCTCCCCGTCTCGCCCGGTGACGAAGGGCCGGGAGGCCCGGGATCGTAGAAGTCGTAGCGCAAGACCGCCCACCACGACCACGTCGCCCAGGTCGAGACGGTCTTCGACGAAGGCGTTCCACCGGATCGGCTTCTCCTTATACGCCTCGGCGAAGAACTTGCTACCTAGATAAGCGCTGTAGTTGTCGATGGAGTACCGGGTGAACTCGCCGCCCAGCTTGACCCGGTTGTAGCGGTCGGCCTGCCAGTCGAGCGTCGCCTTCCCGATATAGCGGTTTTCGTTATAGAGATCGAGCCGCTCGAACGTCCCGCCGTCTACCGCCGGCCCGCCTCCCTCGCCAAAGAGGTACGTAATCGCCAGGTCCTGGGTGTTGGCGAAATTCTGGTAGCCACCGTAAACCCCGTACGCGTTATTCCGAACGTTATCGATCAGGTTGTACTGGCCGCCGTTGGTGGCGTCAAACGGCGTCATCCGGCCAAGATTGGTCCGGAAGTTGTTCACCAACTCGTCGTTGATCGGGAAATTGTCGAAGTCGAACAGGAAATTCATCGGGGAGAAAATGAATCCGCCGAATGGGTCCCTGGTCTCGAGATCGCTCTCCGGGGTAAGCGGGGCACGGACGGTGCGGTCCTGCTGCTAGGAGAGGCTGACATCGAGCGCCAGCGCTCGCTCGGCACTCTTCGACAGGTTCTGGGTCCAGCTCAGCGTGGCCAGGTGAGTTCCGGTTGCTGAACCCCTGCATGCTGGTGTTGGACGCCAGATTGTTGAGGTACGTGACCGAGAAGGGATTGAAATGTCCATGGAACCGGCTGTTCGCGAGGCTCAGGGAAAGTCGGGAGCCGGTCCCATAGGTGTAGTTCAGTTTGCCGGAGAGCGAGTGAAGCGTGCGAGCCGTGCCTGGACGCCGGACGCCATTGCAATCGAGCCCATAGTTATTCCGGATCGCCTGGATCTCCGCCGCGTCCGAACCATCATCCCGTCGGCACCCGCGTCGGCGTACTCGTCACAGGTGCCGCGGGAGATGGCATAGTTGTACACGTCTACTAGCGTGGTATCCGCCCCCGACCGCTCGTCGAACGGGGTAGCAGGGATCGTCGGCCACGACGCTCAGCTGACGGATAGTCGTGTCGATACCAGCCTGAAGGAAGATCGGGGTATCCTGGCTGTTGAAGCCGTCTTCCACGAGCGCCGCGGCCTTCGAGCGTGCCGTTGAGGGCGAAGGTGAGTCGACCGGTCAGCGGCCCGCTGAAGCCGCCCTCCAGCCGATTGAAACCGAAGCCATGGTTGACGCCGAACGGCTCATCCGACTCGAAGCTGAAAGAACCCTGGTAGTCACTCCCGCCGGTCTTGGTCACGATCGAGATGATGCCGGATTTGGCGTTGCCGAACTCGGCCGAGGTCGATCCGGTGGTCACCGACGCTTCCTCAAAGGAGTTGGTACTGAGCTGGAGCTGGGTTCCCGCCGAGCCCACAAAAGTGCTCGTTGACGGTGCTGCCATACCCCGCCTGGATCGGTACGCCGTCCACGTAGGTGGAGGTCTCGGTTTCCCGACCACCGCGGATCGAGAGCCGACCGCCGGCATCGGCGACCACACCAGGTTGCAATGCAAGCACGGCATTGATGTTGTCCACCGGGAGGTCATCGGCGAACTGGCCGTCGATCCGCTGCTTGGTGGTGACTTCGTCGCGCGGCACCAACGGCTGGGTCTGGGTGACCACGGTGATTTCCTGCAACTGCACCGTGGTCGCCTCCAGCTGGACGTCCACCGTCCCGGTCTGCCCCGCCAGCACCTTCACCCCGCCGACCTGGGTCGACTTGTACCCGATGAAGGCCGCCCGCACCGCCACCGTGCCGGCCGGAACGTTGTTGATGAAGTAGTAGCCCTGCGGGTTGGTGAGGGCGTTGAAGGCCGTCCCCACGATAAACACCTGGGCATTGGCAATGGGCGCGCCGGCTTGATCGCGCACCCGGCCTTCGATCTTACCAGTCGCCCCTTGAGCCAGGAGCCCACCGGCTCCGTACCCCAGGGCCACTGCCGCGAGCGCGAGCGATCGCGCGGCGCGGACGAAGGCGCTGACACGGGTTTGCTTCATGGATACGTCCTCCAAAGGCGTGAGACTGCGGGTCCTACCGAGCTCGGTCGGGATGCGACTACTGAGGAATGCCGCGATCGCGGCCCAATCCGACGGAGGGAATGGACGCTAGATCGTGGCCTGAGATGCTGATGGTGCCGGTCTCAGAATGTCGGAAGGATGGAAAGGAGGGGTAGAGCCACTTCCGTGGCTCCCAATGCAGCCACTTCGAGGATTACGCGCAGAGTCGAGTCAGAACCCTTTGAATCTGGGAGATCGCCGGACGGAAGGACGCGACGTCACCGCAGGCAAACCCGAACAGCAGTCCACGTTGAAACGAGGGGCCCGAGTAGAAGAAGGAGAGCGGCGTCACGTCCACCCCACACTCGCGAGCCTGGATTGCCACCTGGACGTCGTCGACTCCGGGCGGGAGATGGCCTACCAGATGCAGCCCAGTTTCAGAAGGAGACAAGCGAAGCCATGGGTGGAGCTCGCGAGCGGCCAGGTCCAGCAGTGCGTCACGCCGCTCCCGATAGAGCCGCTGCATCCGCTGAACATGCCGGCTGAAATATCCTTCCTCGATGAACTTGGCCAGCACCGCCTGATCGATGGGGCTGGGTTGTTGATCGATCAGCACGCGAGCGGCGGAAAACGCCTCTACCAGGTCCGGCGGCACGATCAGATATCCCATTCGAAGAGCCGGGAACAAGGTCTTGCTGAAGGTGGCGACATAGATCACCCGGTGATGCTCGTCCAGTCCCTGAAGGGCGGGCAACGGGCGGCCCGCATACTGGAACTCGGAGTCGTAGTCGTCTTCCAGGATCCAAGACCCCGCCGTGCCGGCCCAGCGGAGCAGATCGATCCGCCGCTGGAGCGTCATGCTCATCCCCAAAGGGAATTGGTGGGAGGGCGTGACGTACGCGAGGGTCGCGCCTGGTGCCGACTCCATGCCGGCATCGACCCGTAGGCCTTCCTCATCGACCGGCACCGGAATGACGCTCGCGCCGGCAGCCACGAACGCCGCGCGAGCCGCGAAGTACCCCGGCTCCTCCATCCAGACCGTGTCGCCGGCATCGAGCAGGACCCGAGCGACCAGGTCGATGCCTTGCTGAGAACCGCGGACCACCAGGACCTGCTCGGGCGAAACCCGGGCGGCGCGGGTACGGCTCGAGCTGGCGGCGATGGCCTGGCGTAGGCGAGGGCAGCCCATCGGATCTCCGACCCCGAGAGCGCTGGAGCGTAGTTGACGCCACTCTTCTCCATAGAGCCGCCGCCACAGGGTCAGCGGAAAGCCGTCGAGGCCGGGCTCACCGATCCGAAAGGGACGGCCGGGCCCATGGGTCGGCAGGCCAAGATCCAGGGACCGGAACACACTCGCGCGCCGGGACGTAAGGCGAGTGACCGGGGTTGGAGCAGCGGGACCCGATCGCCGCTCTCGCTTCGGACTTCGGGCGGAGAGATCGGCGACCCGCGTGCCTGCCCCATGGACGCCCTCCAGCAACCCCTCGGCCAGCAGTTGGTCGTAGGCCTGGAGCACGGTCGTACGGGAAACGCTGAAGTCCTTAGCCAAAGCCCGAGTGGACGGGACCAGGCTCCCCGCGGTGAGCCGACCGTCCAACATCGCCTGGCGCATACCCAGGTAGATCTGGCGATACAGCGGTATCCCAGAATCCGGGTCTAGCAGCAGGACGAATGGCTCGCTTCGGGGGACGGATCGGACCATGGGCTCTCCGGGAGAATCAGCTGACCCGCGAGTGGCGTGGTGAAGGACAGTGCAAGTGGCTCTGTTCAGTGCCTGGGCGCCGAATCATCATGAGGCCGGTTCCATGCGATTCGGTCCGCCTAACGAGCCAGGGTTTGCTCCTCGACTCGAGGGTGGACGGGTTACTGCCCGTCCCCGATGAGCCACCGCATCCATAACAGGGACGCCGACGTCGGCTCCTGCCACACTGGACGTCAGCCAAGCGAGGTGACCCATGAGGATCAGGCATATGGGAGGGATTCTTGGGCTGGCCCTGGTCACGGCCGCGGGTGCCGCTTGGGCGCAGGACTCCACGACCGCGACCGCATCGGCCAAGCCTCCCACCTGCGAGGCGACGGAGCATCGGCAGTTGGACTTCTGGGTCGGTGAATGGGATGTCACTAACGAGGGCAGCAAGGCCGGTGTGAATCGTATTACAAAGGAAGAGGCGGGTTGTCTGATCCACGAGCAGTGGACCGGGGAGGGGGGCTCCACCGGCCAGAGCATGAACTTCTACGACCGATCGACCGGCAAGTGGCATCAGGTGTGGATCGACAACACCGGTGGAGTCCTGAACCTGAGCGGCAAGTACGCGGACCGGCGATTGCACTACACCGGCGAGATCCGGAGGCGGGACGGAAAACGGGTCATGCACGAGCTGACCTTCTTCGACAATCGCGACGGCACCCTCCGCCAGCTCTGGCGATCGTCGGCAGACGGCGGCCGCTCGTGGAAGACGCTCTTCGACGGCCTCTATCGGAAGAAGGCCGGTGCGGCCAGCGCTTCGCCAAACTAGATGAGGTGTGCGATGATCGACATTGCCCTGGCGCCGGCTTCAGCGCTGGAACCCGCTCCGGAACTGCTGGTCGAGGATGTGCTGCGTGCGCCGGGCGAGTCCCTGCACCGGGGGACGAGGAATCGCATCGTTCTGTGTCTCCCCGAGCTTTCCCTCGCACTGTCCCTTAGACACAACCTCGAGCTCGATGGCCATCAGGTGGAATACACCCACGACCCGGCCCCCCTCTCCCGGCTTCTGCGCCTCTCCCGGGCGCAGCTTCTCGTCATCAGCCATGCCGCCTTCGAGCAGCGGGCCGACCGACTGCTCGCCGGTCTGCGGGGCGAAGGTCTCGGCCTCCCGGTATTGGTGCTGGCGACCAGACCGGTCGAGGCGTCGGAGTATCCCGGCTTCCGTCTCGGTATCGATGAGTTCCTGCTGCGACCCGCCACGGTCGCGGAGCTGCACGGCACCCTGGAACGCATGCTCAATCGCATTCCAGCGGAGGCCTCGCCGGACCAGGGGGAGCTGCTCGAGAGCATCATCAGGTTTGGACGGGTTACCGTGCTCCCCCGGGCTCACGCGGTGCAGCGGGACGGCAAGGACGTCCGCCTTGGGCTCAAGGAGTTCGGCGTGCTGATGACCCTGATACGGAGGTCAGGGCGGATCGTGACCCGGCAGGAGCTGCTGCGCCAGGTGTGGGGATTCAAGGGACCCGCTCGCACCCGCACGGTTGACACCCACATCACCAAGCTGCGCGGCAAGCTGGAAGACACTCCGCACGAACCCCGCCACATCCTCACGGTTCGCAACGTGGGATACCGATTTGAGGCCGGCCAGCTTTGACGCTAGGTTACAGGCTCTAGTCAGCTCGCAGGAAGTCCGCCCCCATGCCCCAGGCGCCGAGCCTGCTGGTCGACGCGCGTGTGCGCTCCGTGGCGTGGCGCGATCTCGTGACGCTGCGTCCGGGTGAGCGCCTGCGCGAGCTGTTCCTCCCGGTGCCCTGGCTCCTCCTCGGCCTCTTCGCCGCACAGCATTCGCTCTGGCTCCTCGCGCTGGCCGGATCGTTCTACTTCTTCCTTACCGGCCTCCGACTGGTGCACGACACCTTTCACGGAAACCTTGGGCTCCGGACCTGGGGCAATCACGTGGTCCTGGTGGTGCTGAGCGTGCTGATGTTGGGCTCGATGCATGCCGTGCGCCTCACCCACCTGCAGCATCACCGGGAGTGCCTAGGAGAGAACGACGTCGAGGGAGCGGCGGCGCGGCGCAGTGCCTTGGGCGCCGTGCTCTGGGGCGCGCTCTTTCCGATACAGCTGCACCTGGCCGCGCTCCGCCAGGCGGGCCCACGACAGACGCGGTGGATTGCCGCGGAGCTGGCCCTGTGCGTTGGCTGGATTGGGGCGATACTCGCCTCACATCATCCGGTGCTCACCTACCACGTCGTGGCCATGGCGGTGGGGCAGACATTCAGCGGATTCTTCGCGGTGTGGACGGTGCACCACGATTGCGATCGCTGGGACCAGATTGCCCGGACGCTGCGCCACCGGCTGAAGAGCGCGGTGAGCTTCGGCATGTTCTACCACCTCGAGCACCATCTGTATCCCCAGGTGCCGACGTGTCGCCTACCTGCAATGGCCGAGCGGCTGGACCAGGTGCTCCCCCTGCTGGCACGCAAGCAGGTGTTTTGAGCGTCCGAGGTCTCAGGGCGTTCCCGAAGTGAGACAGAAAGGCCGCCTGCGGGGCGGCCTTTCGACGTGCAGAGACTCGATCGCGCTCGAAAGCCGGTGCGGCCGCTACATCACTCGACCTTCTGATAGATATTATCGACGTGCGATACCCCTTGGAACACCCAATTGAACCGATCGTTGATTTTCTTCCGCGCGACCGAATCCGGATACACCTTCCTGGTAGCGGCGTCAAACCCGATTGTCGTATCCGCGATCGCCGCCCACGACTTCCATGTAGTCATGTTGACCACGTTGTACTCCCCTCCCCAGGCGTGAATCAGCCACACGTCGTCCAGTACTCCGCCAAGGCGCTTGGCTTCCGCCAACACCGGCCGGGTTTCCTTGAGCAGCTTCCGCAGGCTGTCGACCCGTTCGAACGGAATGCGGTGCGAGGTCGTTGTGATGTAACTCTGAGCTGCTCCAATCGAGGGCGTGGCTAGGGACAGCAGGAGCGCGGGAAGTATCAGGTGACGCGGCATAGAACCTCGGGCTGAAGAGTGAATGAGATGGAGCCACACTATATGGGCAGGTGCGCCTCAGGGAAGCTCCTGAGGGGACAGCTTGTGTGGATGCGGTCTGGTTGGGGGGTGAACCAGCGGGGAGAGTACACCCGAGTACGCACCTGCGCCAGTAGGGAGGAGGCCAGGCGACCGCCGGTGACCCGCCGTGCTTCGGAATCTCGACTCGCTTACGTTTATCAACTGGAATGTGGCGCTCGACCGCGGCGTTTCGCGCGCCCGGTCGAGTGGTCGAGATTCGACATGACGTGAGCGGAGAACCGATATGAACCAGCAAGACAGAACGACCGGCTCGGCAGTCGCCGGCGCGCAGCAGACCGAGGTGGCCGTGCTCGCCGGCGGTTGCTTCTGGGGGGTGGAGGAGATCCTGCGCGCCGTGCCCGGGGTGATCGACAGCGACGTCGGCTACACCGGTGGCTGGCTGGAGAACCCCAAGTACGAAGACACCCACGATAGCCGGTCGGGTCATGCCGAGGCGATCCGGGTGACGTTCGATCCGTCGGTGCTCAGCTACGAAGACCTTTTGGAGCAGTGGTTCTTCCGGCTGCACGACCCGACCACACTCAACCGCCAGGGTAACGACGTGGGGACCCAATACCGCTCGGCGATTTTCCCCCAGACGCCCGAACAGAAGGCCACGGCGGAGCGGGTGAAGGCGCGGGTCGAGGCGTCAGGCAAGTGGAAGCGGCCGATCACCACGACCATCGAGCCCGCCTCAACCTGGTACAGCGCGGAGAGCTACCACCAGGATTACCTGCGTAAGAACCCCGGCGGATACAGCTGCCACTTCATGCGCGACTAGTACAATGAGCACCAGATGAGGACACTGTGAGAGGAAAGTGAGCCCCGCCGCTTAGTGTAGGGGCCAGACTCGCCTGCCTGCAAGGCAGCTCGCAGTCAGCAACCCTCACGCTGTTCGGAGGTCACAATGTGGCTCAACCTTCCTCGTCTTGTGGGAGTTCTCTCCCCATTCCCGATCCTCATCGCCTGCGCTTCGGCTGGCGCCCACGATGCCAACGTGATCACCGCCCCGGAGCTCAGCCGTAGCAAGGCTCGGAATGCCTACGAGGCGATCCGTCGGATCCGCCCCGAAATGCTCCGGACCCGGGACCCCGGCGCCGTCGTGTACTTCAAGGCCCGCCAACCCGTTGTCGCCGTGGACAACACCCTCGTCGGAGGCCTCGAGGTGCTACGAACCCTTCCCACCGGCAAGGTGGCCCGGATCGAATACGTCAACTCTTGGGTGGCGGCCAAGAGATATGGGACGGGACTCGAAAACGGAGTGATGCTCATCGAGACTCGGGCCGATTCGGAACCCGAATTCGCAGCTGGGCCGAGCAGCTCCCGCTGAAAGCGAAATCATACGGGAGGTGCTCGCCGCCCGAGCGATCCGTCAGGGATCGACTTCAGCTTGGGCCGGCCCGGCCTCTGATAGTACGATGAGCCCTGGAGTGAGCCTGGTAGTCTCCTAGGTCGAAACCTTCCCAAAGCAACACGGCCCGCCTAACAGGCGGGCCGTAGGTCTTGTGTCACGGAGAGGCGCCGGTCGGAATCGAACCGACGAATCGAGGTTTTGCAGACCTCTGCCTTACCACTTGGCTACGGCGCCGGAAGGGATCGTAAGATATCGATCGGTATAGAGATGTGCTAGCCTCAGAGCCCTTGCGCGCCTAGAGGGGAAGCAACGCACCGATCCGGCCGGCCAGGTCACGAATCGGCGCCGAACGGTTGTCACCAAGAGCCTCGGCCGCTCGCTCGAGCAGGGCTACATCCTCCCTGGTGAATCCGAACGGCTGCTCCCACAAGGCAAATGCCGCCAGCACGGCCCGAGCCGGCGGCGGCACCACCACACGGTCGTGAGCTCGGCTCATTGCGATGACACTGCCGTCCTCACGCAGACCCAGCTTGGCCACGTACTCGGTGGAATCGTCTTCCCGCCGCTCACCTCGTTGCTTGGCCCAGTCGTCCAACGCCCGCGCGGACTGCCGATAATCCTTGGCTTCCCATTGCTCCGGCGTCATCGCCGGTGATAGTGCGCTTGCCATCGTCCCTCTCCTTCACTCCAAGCTCAATTCGACCGGCTCCTCGGCCCGCGGCGCCAGATCCGGATGCCGGGCCAGGAGACGGGCACAGGTATTCCAGCGGAGCAGCGACTCGTCGTTGCCCGCCGGCCGCTGCGCCTCCGCCTTCTCGTACCAGCTCATCGCCTCCCGAAACCAGTGATAGGCCATCTCGCCCGATCGGAGTGTTCCCGGGCGAAGCAGCGCCTTGGCGCATCGCTCGCAGATGATGCCCTCGTAATACGACCGCTTGTAGTCGTCCTGCAGCCGGGGCAGAACTTCTCTGGCTCGGCGAACACCCTCGGTGGGACCGTCGGCGAACTGGTCGGTGATCGCCAGCAGCAGCGTCACCAACGCCTGCTGGTTCTCCGGATCCACGGTCAGCACATCCAGACAGATGCTCTCCGCCGACGAGGGGTCGTTGATCAGCCGGTAGCGCTCGGCCTTCTGCAGCGCGACGGGAATGCTCTGGGCGGAAATCGGTTTGAGAGGCATCAGGCTGTCTTCCCGAGCGGAGCGAGGGACCTGGGTGGCAAGCTCCGAAGGCGTGCTGAGTAGATCCCTCCGGCGCTCCGCTCCGTCGGGATGACATACTGCACGCTAGGCCTCAGACGATCGGCTGAAAATCTTGACCAACTTCCCCAGGGGGTCAAAGAACTCATCCACCACCCGCTCCTTCAACGGAATGATCGCGTTGTCGGTGATGGTGATGTGCTCGGGGCAGACCTTGGTACAGCACTTGGTGATGTTGCAATAGCCGATGCCTTGGGACCGGCGGAGGTCCTCCACCCGGTCTTCCACGTCCAACGGGTGCATCTCCAGCGCGGCCACGTGTACCAGGAACCGCGGCCCGATGAAGTCCTCGTGCAGGTGATGGTCCCGCAGCACGTGACACACGTCCTGGCAGAGAAAGCACTCGATGCACTTGCGGAACTCCTGCACCCGGTCCACGTCGGACTGTGCCATCCGCCAGGTGCCGTCCGGCGCGTCCGGCGGCCGGGGCTTGAACGGCTTGATCCGCTGCTTGACCCGAAAGTTCCAGGAGACGTCGGTCACCAGGTCTTTCACCGGCGGGAACGCCCGCATCGGCTCCACGCTCACCGGCTGGTCCAGGGGAAGCTCGCTCAGCCGGGTCATGCACATGAGCTTCGGCATCCCATTCACTTCCGCGGAGCAGGAGCCGCACTTACCGGCCTTGCAGTTCCACCGGACCGCCAGGTCGTTGGCCTGCTCCGCCTGGATCTGATGGATGGCGTCGAGCACCACCATGCCCGGCGCAATGCTGGTGTTGTAGTCCACCAGCTTGCCGCCTTCGCGGTCGCCCCGCCAGATGCGGAAGGTTGCCCGCCCCGAAGACTCTGGCTTCGGCTTGGGCGGCTGGGCCTCCTCTACCGCGCCGGTCTCCGCCAGGTCCGGCTTCAGCGTCTCGGTCGCCATGATCGCTACTTCTGCTCCTCGATGACTGCCTTGAGCTCCGCCGGCATCGGGGGAATCGCCTCGCGCGAGAGTTGCATCCGCCCGTCCGGGCCCCGCCTGATGACGATGTTGAACCCGCCCGCCGCCGGGTCCTTTTCCGGGAAGTCCTCCCGGAAATGCCCGCCCCGACTCTCCTTCCGCTCGATCGCCGCCCGGGTGATGGCCTCGGAGATCACGAGCAGGTTAGCCAGATCCAGCGCCGTGTGCCAACCGGGGTTGTACTCCCGGTTGCCCCCGACCCCCACGGCCGTCGCCCGTTCCTTGAGCCGGGCAATCGCCTCCAGCGCGCGCTTCATCTCCGCCTCGGTCCGCACGATGCCAACCAGATCCTGCATCAGGTTCTGGAGCTCCTGCTGAACCTGGTACGGCCCCTGGCCGTTGGCCCCGGGCCCGCGGTCGAACGGAGCCAGCGCCATGCGCTCGGTCTCCCGCACTTCGGCTTCATCAATCGCCGCCCCCGCGTGACTGCCGGCGAACTTGGCAGCGTACTCGCCGGCCCGCTTCCCGAATACCAGAAGGTCCGACAGCGAATTCCCCCCCAACCGGTTGGCCCCGTGCAATCCCGCGGCGCACTCCCCGGCGGCAAACAGCCCCGGCACGGTGGAGCTCTGGCTGTCGCCGTCCACCCGGATGCCCCCCATGATGTAGTGGGTCGTGGGGCCTACTTCCATCGGTGTCGTGGTGATATCGATATCGGCGAGCTGCTTGAACTGGTGGTACATGCTGGGAAGCTTGCGGACGATGTGCTTCCGGGCGTCGGGCAATCGCTTGGCGATCCAGGAGATATCGAGGAACACCCCGCCGTGCGGGCTGCCTCGACCCTCGCGCACCTCGCGCAGGATGGAGCGGGCGACATGATCGCGGGTCAGCAGCTCCGGCGGCCTCCGGGCGCTCTTGTCGCCCTGAGTGTAGCGCCAGCCTTCCTCTTCGTTGTCGGCGGTCTGGCTCCGATAGTTCTCCGGAATATCGTCGAACATGAACCGCTTGCCGTGCCGATTCAGCAAGACGCCGCCCTCGCCCCGTACGCCCTCGGTCACCAGGATTCCTCGCACGCTGGGCGGCCAAATCATCCCGGTCGGATGAAACTGCACGAACTCCATGTCCTGCAGAGCGGCCCCCGCCTGGTACGCCAGCGCCTGGCCGTCACCGGTGTATTCCCAACTGTTGCTGGTGATCGAATAGGCCCGGCCGACTCCTCCGGTCGCCAACACGATCGCATTGCAGCGGTACAGTTGGAACCGACCACGCTCGCGATCGTACCCGAAGGCTCCGGCGATTCGAGCCCCGTCGGTGAACAGCCGGAGCACGGTGCATTCCATGTGCACGTCGATGCCCTGCTGGACGGTGTAGTCCTGGAGCGTGCGGATCATCTCCAGACCGGTCCGGTCTCCCACGTGCGCCAGCCGGGGATACCGGTGCCCCCCGAAGTTGCGTTGGAGGATTCGGCCGTCCGCGGTCCGGTCGAACAGCGCGCCCCATGCCTCCAGCTCTCGTACCCGGTCCGGCGCCTCCTTCGCGTGCAGCTCGGCCATGCGCCAGTTGTTCAGGTACTGCCCGCCGCGCATGGTATCGGCGAAGTGCACCCGCCAGTTGTCCCGGTTGTCCACGTTGGCGAGGGCCGCGGCGATGCCGCCTTCGGCCATCACGGTATGGGCCTTCCCCAGGAGCGACTTGCACACCAGGCCCACCTTGGCCCCGGCGGCAGCGGCAGCGATCGCCGCCCGGAGTCCGGCTCCGCCGGCGCCGATGACGAGAACATCGTGGGTGAATTCGTGGTATTCGGGCATGATCGAAGCCGTAGAGGCTATCGGCTATCGGCTATCAGCTATCGGTCCTGAGCACCGAGCCTCCGTGCCTGCGGCCGATAGCCGATAGCCGATAGCCTCCTCACACTATCCTCCAATCGCTCCAGATACCCATCGCACACAACCGCACATACAGATCGGCGAATGCCACCGAGAAGAGACTGGTCCAGGCCCAGCGCATGTGGGCCCGGTTGAATCGGCTGGAGCACTCGTAGAGTGTTCGTCGCACCGGGGCCCCGGACAGCCGGTCGAGGTAGCCCCCGATCACGTGCCGGAGCGAATGGCATCCCAGGGTGTAGCCGCCGAGCAGCGTCACGTTCACCGCCAGCAAGAGAGTGCCGACGCCGATGCCGAAAGAGGTCTGCCCGGTCGCCGGGTCGGTAAACCACATCGCCTTATACACGTCGTAGGCGAGGATCACCAGAAACAGGAGCGCAACGTACAGGAAGTAGCGGTGGATGTTCTGCACGATCAGCGGAAACGCGGCCTCGCCGCAGTATTGCTTGCGCGGCTCGCCCACGGCGCAGGCCGGCGGATCGGCCCAGAACGACTTGTAGTAGGCGCCCCTATAGTAGTAGCAGGTCAGCCGAAAGATCCCGGGAAATGGAAGGATCAGGAGCGCTGGAGAAAACACCAGCCAAGCGGGCCACCACGCCGGCTTGGGCCCGAACCAGGCATGAGGCGAATCGCCGAAGAGCTCGGGGGAATAGAAGGGAGAGAGATACGGCCCATAGGTGTAATGCTCGCCCTGGAACGCGGCCCAGGTGGAGTACACCACAAAGGCGGAGAGCAGGACGAGAACGATGAGCGGCTGCACCCACCAGAGGTCGGTACGCATGGTTTCGCCAAACCGGCGGCGGACGATGGGGAGCTGGGCATGCGCCATCGCGTTAAGGACCTCGGGGTATGGTGGAGGGCTGAGCGGCTGCCAAGGAGGGATATTCGGGCGCTCAGTGGTGGGAAGTCAATGGTATCATCGGTTCGGCCGTCACCGCGCGATCACCGCCTCGATCCGTCCGTACGGCTCCGAAGTCGCCACGAAGACCTCGTTCGGGTTCTCCAACCCGAGCGGAGTCAGGTCGACCAGCAGGTGGTGTCGATTGGGAAGGACCAGCCGGATCTCGCTCACCTCGGCGCAGGCAGCCAGGGCCGCTTCGCCCATGGCGTACAACGTGTGCTGCACCGATGCCGACTGGTGCCCCGCAAAAGTCTCCAGCAACGATCCGCGCACGGCACTCCACGCGTCGTTGTAGCTCCGGGGAGCGCGAGCGTATTTCCAGCGGGCTTCCACATCGGTAGCCAGAATCCGGTCGTCGGTCTCCTTGAGCGTGGTGTAGTCGTCCCGCAGATACCCCGCGAAAGCGGAGCCCGTGGTCTTGAGCAGCCCCAACCCCTCGAGTCCCGCCTCGACCGCTGCGCCCGACTGATTCACGGTCACCGTCGTGAGCCGGCGCTCGGCCGGTCCCCGCACGAAGGCATGGGGATGCTGAGTGCCTTGCACGCCAATGCGATCCCACCGATGCACCGCGATTCGCAGCACCGCCGTACCTGCGGCGGGACAGACGCCGAGAAAGCGGCGGCCCAGCCGCTCGGCAAAAGATTCCGGTGGGTCTACCGGTCCCTGCCGGGCCAGCGCGTACACCGTGTTCTTCATGGTGTCGGTGGGGAGCACCTGGCTGTTGTCGCCCGGCTGGTGCGCCGACTCGAAGTCGCCCTGAAGCTGGGCCTCCACGGTCAAATCGTGCAGCTCGTGCCGAGGACCGTGACGTTCCACCTTCACCAGCCGCACCGCCGCCTTTCCATACCCATTCCAGATCAGCCGCGGTGTCATGGTCAACTGCCCCGGTAGGTGGAGTAGCCGAAAGGTGAGAGCAGCAACGGCAGATGATAGTGCGCGACTCCGTCGCCAATCTCGAAGGTGATGACGACTTCGGGGTAGAGTGTCTCTCGTCCCTCGCTGCGGAACCAGGCGCCGGTCAGGAAGACCAGCCGATAACGTCCCGTCGGAACCCCGTCGGGCAGCCACTCCCGCACCCGGCCATCGCCGTCGGTCGTGGCCGTGGCGATGGGCGAGCCATCGGACCGCTCCAGCCTGACCTGGATCCCCGACGCGGGCCGGCCGGTGCTGGTGTCGAGGACGTGACTGGTGATCCGGGTCACGAGTCGTGACTCCCCACCAGCGCCCTCAATCGCAGGGCGGTGATCTTCCGCTGCTCTTCCGCGGCGACCGCCCGCTCGGTTTCGGGGTCGTTGCGCATCCGGGCTTCGACGTCGGCCAACAGCTCCTCGGCGCCCCGTCCGGCGGCGCACACGATGTAAATGCGGCCGAATCGCTGCTGATAGGCTTGGTTCGCTTCCGCCATCGCGGCTCGGGTCGCCGGGGTAGCCCGGGCCACGTTGCTCTGCTCGCCGGTAGACCAGGCCCGAGCGGCGGCGCTTACCGGCGCGGCGGCCTGACGCTCGCCGATTCTGGGATGATGGGAAAAGGCCTCGTCCCAGTCAGTCGGTACTGTCCTCAGCCAGGCATCATCGGCCGCTGCCAGCAGCGCCGGCACGCTCTCGAACGGCCGGCGACCCAGCATCGATTCCACCCAGCGGGTAGAGCCACAGCAGGCCCGGAAGTGCTCTGCGGCTTCGTCCGCCGGCAGTGCGTTGAGCTGCTCGAGCGTGAGCATCAGCCGGCCACGGTTCCGAAGAGCCGGAGCCGGGCGATCCCGCCATCGGGGTAGATGGCGAGCCGTGCGTGGGTCGCCGGGGGAGCGGATACATCGAAGCGGTGCCGGGCATCGGGCGTGAGAGGGGTGCGCGGGAGCAGGGTGGCCCAGCACGTGTCGTCACTGGATAGCTGGTCGGCGGCGATACCGGCCGCATCAGAGACCTCCAACGAGCAGCTCTCCGGCGCATTGCCCTTGAAGTGGTCGGTGTCGACCTCGATCCGGTGGATCACCCCGCGCGCTGCCAGCCGGACAATGATCCAATCGTGTCCGGGCCCGCGCCGCCGCTTGGTTTCCCAACCGTCGCCCATGTTGATGGAAGATCCCGGCAGGATGAGGTTGTGCCGGTGGCCGAAGAACATGTCGCTACAGGCCACGACCAACCCTCCGTTGGCCAGAGCGGCGAGGTCGTCGGCGACGCCAGGACGGAGTCGTGGATCGGACACCGGCTCGCCGTACACTCGGAGCCGTGCCACCCCACCGTCGGGATAGATGTTGAACCGCAGGTGAGTTACCGGTCCTCGCAGTGCCACCTCGAACGGGTTCTCAGCGTCGCCACGCAGCGGGGACCGGGAAAGGATTTCGGTCCATTGAATCCCGTTGCCCGCGGCGAGCGCCTCGACGTCGGCGGCGGCATCCGCGGCGCAGGCCTCGAGCGAACACTGCTCGGGATAGTTGCCCTTGAAGAAGCTGGTGTCCACCACGATTCCGTGAACGATGGCCGGAACCCCGAGCCGCACCAGACACCAGTCGTGGCCGGGGGTGCGGCGGCGGCGGGTCTCCCAGCCGTCCATCCATTTTCCGCGATCGGTGTACTCCCCTTCGCGCCAGACCGGTTTTTCCGGCTTGAGCAGGTTCTCCTTGGAGGCGAAGAACTCGTCGTTCGCCTGAAGCACGGTTCCGCCCAGTCGCTCGGCGGCCACGTCCACCAGTTCGGTAAATGAGGTCATGAGTTGGGGCGGGTGAGCAGTCGTCCGCGCACCGGCTGGTCCGGCGCGCCGCGGGCGTATACGCGCTCGCCCCGAAGGTACGTCGCCTCGACCACGCCCGCGAGTACGCGTCCCAGCCAGGGAGTGATGGGATAGCGGTGCCGGAGGACGTTTTCGTCGACCACGAACTCCCTCCCCGGATGCCAGAGCACCAGATCAGCGTCGTAACCGGGGGCGATGGAACCCTTGCTGCCGCCCAGTCCGGCGAGTCGCGCCGGCCCCGCGCAGAGCCATTCAACCAGCCGCTCTGGAGCGTGGCCTCGAGCCTTGGCCCCGGTCCACACCACCGGAAGCCGCAGCTGAAGCCCGGCGATGCCGCCCCAAGCCCGGAAGAAGTCCCCGTTCTCCCGGAGTTTCATCGCGGGCGGAGAAGGCGAATGATCGCTCACCACCGCATCCAGCCGGCCGAGGGCCAGCGAGCCCCACAGCCCCTCGCGGTGCCGCGCGGCTCTGATCGGCGGAGCGCACTTGTACTCGGTAGCGCCGGGGGGAATCTCCTCCGCGGCAAAGCTGAGATAGTGGGGACAGGTCTCCGCCGTCAGACGGACGCCCTCCGCCCGGGCCGCACCGATCAGCTTGAGCGTCTCCAGAGCGGAGACGTGGACCACGTGAATCCGAACCCCGGTCTGCCGTGCCAGCCCGATCAAGAACCTCACCGCTTCCAGCTCGGCATCGACCGGGCGACTGCCGAGCCAAGTGGCGTAGGACCGCCGGTCCCCGTACGATGGGGCGGCACGGCGCAGCACCGGGGGCCACTCTGCGTGCACCATGAGCAGGGCATCGAGCTCGGCAAGTGCCCGCGCCGCCACCCGAAGGTCCCCGGGCGACAGGGCAGGAAATTCGTCGACCCCGGACGCACAGAGGAAACCCTTGAATCCGAATACTCCCGCCGAATGCAGGGCTTTCAGCTCGGCGGCATTTCCGGGAACCACACCGCCGAGGAAGCCGGTGTCAACGGCGCATTGCCCCCGCGCCGCGTCGCGCTTGGCCTCGAGGCCGGCGACATCGGTGGTGGGAGGAATGCTGTTGAGCGGCATGTCGAGCAGGGTGGTGACCCCGCCCGCCGCCGCGGCGCGGGTGGCGCTGGCGAACCCCTCCCACTCGGTTCGACCCGGCTCGTTGACATGGACGTGGGTATCGACCAAGCCGGGGAAGACCAGCGCGTCTCCCGCTTCCACCAGGGTGGCACTCGGGTCGACGTCGTCGAAGCGGCTTACCCGGGTAATCCGTTCCCCCACGATATGAATAGCCGCTGCGCGAACCCCATCGGGGGTTGCTACCCTGGCGCCACGAATGATGAGCAAGGAATCCACAGTCACCGGAAAGGAGAGTTTGGGTCAGTTCGATGCGACCAGCCGTTGGAATCGCGGATTGTTCCGAAGCGGGGCCCAACGGGGATCCACCCGCAGCAACGGACGTGAAATCGGAGAGGGGATCGACAGCAGATACTGCAGCCGGTCGATGGCCTCCGACTGGCGCCCCACCAACGCATAAATGAGCGCGAGCGTCGCGACCAGATTGGCACCGCCGTACGCCTCTCTCGACACCGGGAGAAGCCGGACAGCCTTCTCGCCCTCGCGGACGGCCTCGGCCTCACGGTGCTGCTGGGCGTAAATCAGACCCAGACGCCCATGAAGGATCCCCTCCTCGGGCTGAGCCCGGACTTGGGCCTCCAGAACCGAGCGGGCCGTGTCGAGAGCGGCCGTCACCAACATCGGTCGATTCTGCTCCCTGAAGAGGTCAGCCTTCAGTTCGAAATAACCCACGGTATCCGCCAAGTCCCCCAGCGTGAGGCCGGCCAGCGCGGAAAAGAAGGCCGAATCGCGGGTGAGGAGGTAGGTCGGCGAGGAGGCAAAGTCGCTGACGGCTCTCCACGGCAGGACGGCGGCCGCCAGTTCCCGAATGTCCAGCTCCCGAGCGGCCGTCCGCAACACCTGCCGGGCGTCTTCTACCCTGGCGCCGGAGGCCAGGAGGGCGTTTGCCTTGAGACTGTAGGGATTGCCCCACTCGGGCACTAGGGTGATGGCCCCGTCGAACGACCGAATCGCGTCAGCGTAGTTTCGGACCACGAATTGGGTCTCGCCGAGGTTGAAATGAGCCATGCCGGAGCGTGGATCCAGCTCGACGGCCTTGGTGAAGTTCTTCACCGCGCCGTCCCATTGTCCTTGGCGGCGCTGGGCCGCGGCGATGGCAAAGGTCAGCTCTCCATTGCTGGGCTGACGCTTCCGGGCGAGTTCGAATTGCTCGAGAGCACGCGGGTAGTCCAGCCTGCCCCAATAGTAGTAGTACCCGAGAGCCATGCGGCCGTCCGGCAGGTCGGGTTCGATCGCGAGCGCCTTGTCAGCTGCGGCCTTCGCCCGTTCGAGTGCGGCCTCGGTCCGGTCGTAGAAGAACCAATAAGTGGAGGAAATCGCGACCGACAGCCAGGCGTGGGCTCGGGCGAAGCCGGGATCCAGCTCTACGGCACGCTGAAACATTTGGCTCGAGTTGCGAAGGCTCTCGCGTGCGTAGCCTCGGTTGTAGTAGTTCTTCCCCTTGAGGTAAAAGTCGTACGCCTCGAGGTTGGCGGTCGGTCGATCGTCCAGCGCCCTTCGTTGAGAATCCTCGAGCGCCAGTCCCATGGCGGCAATGACGCGATCGGCGATACTGGATTGCACCTGGAAGACCTCGGAGAGCACCGCGTCATATCGTTCGGCCCAGAGGTGCCGGTCGTCCGACACCCGGATGAGCTGCGGGGTCACCCGCACCCGGCTCGAGCCGTCGGGCGACTTCTCCCAGCGCACACTTCCCTCCAGCACGTACCCGACTCCCAACTCCTGACCGATCTGTTTGATGGTCTTGCTGGTGTTCTTGTACTGATCCGCGCTGGTTCGGGAGATGATGCCGAGATTGGAGATGCCGGCGAGCTTGCTGGTGATCTCCTCGGTAAGTCCGTCCGCGAAGTATTCATCGCCGGAGGCACCGAGGTTCTTGAATGGGAGGACCGCGAGCATTCTGGCGCCGGAGGAATCGGCGGGGTGACGGGTACGCTGCCACACCAGCATCCCCATGCTGGCGGTAATTAGAATGCCGACGACGAAGGCGAGCCAGGAGGGCACGCCGAATCGACTGCGCGGGCGGGCGGCACTGGTGACCGCCGTGGCTGCCGTACTGGTGGCATTCGCTGGAGGTTCCAGGGCCTGGGCCAGCTGCGCCGGTGTGGCGAACCGGTCCGCCGCCAGCGATGCCAGTGCCTTGCGCACCACCTGCTCCAGCCACTCCGGTACCGCGGAGCGCAACCGGCGGAGGCTCGGCACCTCGCTGGTCAGCCGCTTGGCGATGACGGACTGCATCGTCGGACCGCTGAAGGGAGGCTCACCGGCAAGCATCTCGTACAGCACGACCCCCAGACTATAGATATCGGTTCGCCCGTCCAGGTCTCGCTCCCCGGTGGCCTGCTCCGGACTCATGTACGACGGGGTGCCGACGACCACGCCGGTCTGGGTGAGCCGATCGTCTCCGGAAGCGTCGCCCAGTGCCCGGCCGATTCCGAAATCGGCGACCAGGGCCTGCCCGTCCACCAGCAAGATGTTCTCCGGCTTGACGTCGCGGTGAATCACCCCGTGCCGATGGGCGAAATCGAGAGCGAGCGCGACCTCCCGGGTGAGCCGCAGTGCTTCCTCCACCGGGAGCTGATGCTCCCGGGTGAGGCGCTCGCGGAGACTCTCGCCCTCGACGTACGGCATGGTGAACCAGAGGAATCCAAGGGTCTCGCCGGAGTCGTGGACCGAGAGGATGTGGGGATGCTGGAGCCGGGCTGCGAGTCGGATCTCGCGGAGGAACCGCTCGGGCCCGAGCGTGGCGGCCAAATCGGTATGAAGCAGCTTGAAGGCAACCGGGCGATCGTGCCGGAGGTCCTGGGCCAGGAAGACGGTTGCCATGCCCCCGCGACCGAGCTCGTGGTCGAGCCGGTAGCGATCGGCGAGCGCCCCTTGCAGGCGCTCCGGGACCGTCACGGTTCCCGACTCTCCGCCCAGAACCGGCGCAGCAAGTTCGCGGCAACGTCCCGGCGGTATGCCGCGGTCGACCTGAGGTCGTCGATCGGGCTGATGTCTTGGTCCAGGACTCCTACCGCCTCTTCTATGCTCGCCCCGCCGGCCAGCGCCTGCTCCACTCGAGAGAGCCGGATCACCGTCGGCGCCACGCTCCCCAGCGCGATCCGCGGCCGGGGCCCGCCGACCGCCGCCATGACGACCTTCGAAATGGCCTGTGCCGCCCGGGTGCCCACCTTGCGAAACCACTGCCGGCCCTCGACCGGGGGGATCTCGAATCCCACGATCAGCTCGTCGGGCCGGCGCACACTGGTTCGATAGCCGGTGTAGAACTCGCCGAAGGCAACCCGCCGCTCTCCGTCCACACTCTGGAGCACGACCACCGCGTCGGCTACCGCGAGCACCGGAAGGGTATCACCGGCGGGCGACGCGTTCGCGACATTGCCTCCCAGTGTGCCACGATTCTGGATTTGCATTCCACCCACTTCCCGCGCGGCACTGACCAGCATCGGCAGCCGCCGGCGCACCAGACGCGAACGGATGAGGGCGGTGTAGGTGGCCAGCGCGCCGATCCGGAGATTGCCATCGCGCATGGTAATACGGCGAAGCTGCTCCAGTCCCCACAGGTTGAGAAACCGAGTCCCCTCGAGGGTCCCGAAATTGACCGCGACATAGAGGTCGGTGGCGCCGGCCAGCGGTGTGACCGGCCCGTCGTCCCGCAGCATTCGGAGCGCCTCGCGGACCGAGCCGGGCTGGAGCAGCTCCAACCGCGAGACGGCGGTTCTCATGTCGCCGCGTGGAGCGCGCGGTAGATCGCCTCGTAGCCGGTGCAGCGGCAGAGGTTGCCGGCCAAACCCTGGCGAATCTTGGCCAGCGTGGGGCGGCTGCCCAGAGTCACCGCCGTGAGGATCATGCCCGGCGTGCAGATCCCGCACTGGGCACCCACTTCGTCCATGAAGGCCCGCTGGAGCGGATGCGAGTCACCCAATCCTTCGATGGTGGTGACCTCGGCCGCTTCCACCTGCGCCACCGGCACCAGGCAGGAGCAGACCGCCTCGCCGTTCACCAGCACCGTGCACGCCCCGCACTCGCCCTCGCCGCAACCCTCCTTAGTGCCGGTGAGCCCGCAGTCTTCCCGCAACACGTCCAGCAGCCGGGCCATCGGCGCCACGTCCAGCTCCACCTCGCGGGTGTTCAGGGTGAAGCGCATGCCGCCTCCCTGATGTTCTCCGGGATCGCCGGGATCGCGCGCACGTCGAGGCCGAGCTGACGGATCGCGTTCACCACCGCCGGCGCGGGACCGTCGATCGGCAGCTCACCCAGCCCCTTGGCCCCGAAGGGCCCGCCGGAGTAGGGATGCTCCAGCAGCAGGACATCGAGCTTGGGAGTATCCAGGGTCGTGGGGATCAGATAGTTGGTGAGCTGGGCGTTGGCCATCGCGCCGTCCCGCATCGCGACCCGCTCGAGCAACGCGTATCCCAATCCCTGCGCGGTCCCACCTTCGACCTGGCCCCGGGCCAGCGCGGGATGGATCGCCTTCCCGATCTCGTTGACCACGGTGACCCGGAGCGGGCGAATCTCCCAGGTATCGGGGTCGAGCTCGACCTCGGCGACGTCGCATCCCCAGCCGTAGGCCGCATAGGCGTCGCCCCGATAGTTGATCTCGTCCCACTGGATCCAATCCGGCTGCTGGTACTGACTGGTCACCGCGAGCGGGCCGTTTCGCAGGAAGCATTCTGCGGGTGTGAGATCGCCGAGCTTGAAGCGAAGCTCTTCCGCCGCACGCTGGAGGATCCGGCCTACCACCATGCAGGTGCGCGACGCGACGGTCGGTCCGCTGTCGGGCACGACGCCGGTGTCCGGGGTGGCGATCTCCACCTGCTCGTAGGGTATGCCGAGGGTATCGGCGACGATCTGGGCGTGCATGGTCCGAGTCCCCTGGCCGATCTCCGTGCTCGAGGTCAGCACCCGGACGCCCGTCGCCGTCAGCTCGATGGTCGCGCGTGAAGCCAGCTTGAGCTCGCCGCTGCCGGTGAACCCGGATCCATGCCAGTACATCGCCAGGCCTATGCCCCGGCTGGTGCCGGCGTAGGCCTTTCGCTTTCGCCGAAAGCCGGAGCGACGCACCGCGGCGCGGAGGACCTCGCGAGCGCTGCAGTCCTCTCCCAGGCGCTGGCCGGTCGCGGTCGAGTCTCCGGGACGGAGCAGGTTGCGCTCCCGGAGACGCACCGGATCCAGGCCCAGCGACTCGGCGATCCGCTCCATGTGCACTTCCACCGAGAACTGGGTCTGGGGCGCACCGAAGCCGCGGAAGGCGCCGTTGGGTGGCGTGTTGGTGAACATGGCCCGAGCGGCGATCCTGACGTTGTCGCAGCGGTAGGGCCCGGCCGCGTGGATCGCGCCCCGCGACAACACCACCGGCGAGAGCGTCACGTATGCACCCCCGTCGAGAATTACCTCGATGTCCATCGCGACCAACCGGCCGTCCCGGCTGAGGCCGGTGCGGTGCCGCACGATCGCGGGATGGCGCTTGGTGGTGGCCAACATGTCCTCCACCCGGTCATACACCAGCTTCACCGGGAGGCCGGCCTTGAGCGCGAGCAGCGCGGCGTGCGCCGCGATGCCGGACGGGTACTCCTCCTTGCCGCCGAACCCACCCCCGGTCTCGGTCTGCACCACCCTGACCCCCGATACGGCATCGCCCAGCACGACGGCGAGCGCCCGGTGGGCGTAGTAGGGACACTGGATCGAGCCGTACACCGTCATCCCACCATTCTCCGGGACCGCGATCACACCCTGGGGCTCGATGTACACATGCTCCTGGTGGCCGGTCCGATAGGTGCCCTCGACGATATGCTCCGCCGCTGCGAACCCGGCCGCCAGGTCGCCCTTTTCAATCAGTATGTTCTTGAATGCGGTGGGGGAGCTCTCGGGGTCGAAGATGGGAGCGCCGGCAACCTCGTCCAACCCGACCTCGGCCCCGATGAGCGCCTCGCGGCTGGCGTGAGCCAGCAGCAGTATGGGCTCGGCCACGTGGCGAATCTCGCGCTCCACCAGGCAGGGCTGATCGTCGGCGATCAGGGCCACGACGTTGCGGCCCGGGATATCCCGATGGTCGACGACGGTGAATCCCGTCGGGTCGAAGTTCAGCCGGACGCCGGTGAGCTGGCCGCAGGGAACGGTGCTGCGGATGGTGCGGCCGAACAGCATGCCGGGAAAGTGGAGATCATCGGCGTAGCGGGCTTGTCCGGTCGCCTTGCCGATCCCGTCTTTCCGGGGCACGCTCCGGCCCACTGCGTTGAGCATCGGCTCTCCTAGAAGACCTAATTGCCTCGCGCCAGGGCCGCCCGTACCAGCTCGCCGTTATCCCGGGCCACCTTTCCATTCGGCAGCGTCAGCGTGTCCTCGAATCCGATACGAGTCGCATAGCCTCGCGCCAGCGCGGCGTCTACCAGCGGCCACGCGGTCGCGTTGACGCCGTGGAGCAGTCTCGGCGTTCGAAGTCTGGCTCGGTCGAGAACCTTCTCCGCCTCCTCGACGGCCCTCATCGCCTCGGCTTCGGTTTGCTCCCGCGGCTCGAACATGATCCGGAGACAGCGGTCCGCCAGTCCGCTCTTGACCAGTTGCTCCGCCGCGAATCGGTCGGCCACGCCGGCCTCGAGGCCCATGTCTCGCCGCAAGCACTGCCGTCCCAGCTCGGCCGCTCCCGCTTCATCGAAGTTGATCGACACGAAGTCGGGCAGTGCGGTCCACTCACCGATCATGGTCAGGCGCCGGCTGGGGTCCGCGACAATCCAGGCTCCGGTGCTCACGCCGAACGCCACCCCATGGCGGCGGACTTCCTTCACCGCCCGGGCGACATCCGCCGCGGCCAGGCTCTCCGCCCCGTCCTCACCTCGGACGTGAAAATGGACGGCCTGAGCACCGGCACGGGCTGCCTCGATGGTCGCGGCACCCAGTTGTTCGGCCGAAACCGGCACCGAGGCGTGCTCGGCCGGCGAGCGGCCGCCGTTCAACGCCGCGACTAGGAGCATGGCGGCCAAAGAAGAGGCTCCCTGGTTCCGGGAAGCTGCATTCTAGCTCGTGAGGCTGACATTGCGGTAGGCCGCCGGCGACCAGGAGTTTGCACCCCGCCGTAGCCCATCGTAAGTTGCGGACATAGCCCGTTTCCGAGACCCAGCCGTGAAATATCCCGCCGTTCGCAACTACTTGAACGGATCGTTCGTGGTGGACGATCTCCCCGCTCTCGACGTCTACAACCCGAGCGAAGGCAACGTCATTTCGCGGGTGCCACTCTCCTCCCAGCGTGAGGTCGGCCGCGCGGTGGAGAGCGCCCGGAAGGCGTTCCCCGGCTGGTCCGGCACCACCATCAAGGAACGGGTACAGGTCTTCTATCGCTATAAGGCCTTGCTGGAGCGACACATCGACGAGCTGGCGGCCCTGGTCACCGAGGAGAATGGAAAGATCGGGAGCGAGGCCCGGGCCGAGGTGCTCAAGTCGGCCGAGCTGACCGAGTTCGCCTGCTCGCTGCCGCAGATCACTCCGGGTGAAGTGCTGGAGGTGAGTCGGGGCGTCGAGTGCCGGATCGAGCGGTTTCCCCTCGGCGTCGTCGCGGCGATCACCCCCTTCAACTTCCCCAACATGGTGCCGAACTGGTCGATTCCCAACGCGATCGCGCTCGGCAACTGTCTCATCCTCAAGCCGTCGGAGCTGGTGCCGCTGAGCGCCGGACGCATCGCCGAGCTGCTGCGGGAAGCCGGGCTGCCGGAAGGCGTGCTCCAGGTCGTGCACGGGGGGAAGGAGACGGTAGAGGCGATCTGCGACCATCCCGGCATCGAGGCGATCAGCTTCGTCGGCTCGACCAAGGTGGCCAAGATCGTCTACCGGCGAGGCACCGCCACGCTCAAGCGGGTACTCGCGCTGGGTGGGGCCAAGAATCACCTGATCGTGATGCCCGACGCCGACCGGGACATGACCGCGTCCAATGTGGTGGCCTCGATGTCCGGCTGCGCGGGACAGCGTTGCATGGCGGCGTCGGTCATGGTCGCCGTTTCCGAGACCGACCACATCATTCGCTGCATGGTGGAGCACGCCAACCGGATGGTGCCCGGGCGGGACATCGGCCCCGTGATCTCCGCCGAGGCCAAGGCACGGATCGAGGGCTACATCGCGGAGGCGGAGGCGGGCGGTGCCGAAGTGCTGGTGGACGGCCGGAATCCGGCGGTGCCTGGCCGCGAGGGCGGATACTATCTGGGGCCGACCATCATCGACCGGGTGACTCCGGACATGCGGATCGCCCGGGAGGAAGTGTTCGGCCCGGTGCTGGTCATCATCCGGAGCCGCGACGTCGACGAGGCGCTGGCGGTGGAGAACGCTTCGCCGTACGGCAACGCCGCGTCGGTCTTCACCGAGAGTGGCGGCACCGCCCGCTACGTGATGGAGCGGGCCAGCGCCGGCATGGTAGGGGTCAACGTAGGGGTACCGGTTCCTCGCGAGCCATTTTCCTTCGGCGGCTGGAACGAATCCAAGTTCGGCGTCGGCGACATCACCGGCCGCGGCTCGATCGAGTTCTGGACCAAGTCGAAGAAGATGACGACCAAGTGGAACCGGGAAGCGGGAGTGAATTGGATGTCCTGAGAGGCTATCGGCTATCGGCTATCGGCTCTCGGTCCCGCGGAAGCCGAGCCTCCGTGTCTCACGGACTGATAGCTGATAGCCGATAGCCGATAGCTTTAGGAGACCACATGCCAACCAGAAACATCACTTTCACCGGGATTCAGTTCGACAATCCCTTCCTCCTTTCCTCCGCGCCGCCGACGGAGTCGGAGAGCAACATCCTCCGCGCATTCGAGGCCGGGTGGGGGGGAGTGGTGACCAAGACCATCGGGCTGCATCCGGTGGTGAACGTCGTCGGGGCCAAGGCCAAGTTCATGCGCACCACCCCGGAAGACGCCTACGTCTCGATGAAGAAACGGCCCGGCGCGGCGCTTCACTCGTCCTGGAACTGGGAGCTCATCTCCGACAAGACGCTCGACTGGTGGCTGCCCCGGATCCGTCGGATCAAGGAGGCGTTTCCCAACCGGGTGCTCATCGCATCGATCATGGCGGGCTCCGGCAACGACAAGGAGCTGCAGAACTGGCAGCGCCTCGCCCAGGGGTGTCAGGACGCGGGCGCGGATGGGTTGGAGCTCAATTTCTCCTGTCCCCACATGGACCGCCGCGACATGGGGTCCAACATCGGGAAGGACGAGGGACTGTGCTCGGTGGTGACCGAGGCGGTCAAGGAAGTGGCCACGGTTCCGGTCTGGTGCAAGCTGACCCCGGCCACCGCGGAGATCGAAGTCGAAGCAGGCGCGTGTTTCCGCGGCGGCGCCGACGCGATCGTTTCCTCCAACACCTTCCCTTCCATTCCCCTGATCGATCCGGAAACTCTGGAATTCGAGATCAACGTAGACGGCTTCGTCTCCAGCGGCGGGCTGGGAGGCCCGGCCATTCTGCCGCTTTCGCTGGCCAAGATGGCGCAGATGACCCGGGCGTACCCCGACAAGAGCTTCTCGGGAATCGGCGGGATTTCCGATTTCGCTCAGGCCCTGTCCTATATCCTCCTGGGTTGCGGCACGGTGCAGGTCTGTACCGCGGCCATGCTCGACCAGGCGGTCGGCCCCAGCGTGATCAAGCGACTGCTGGCGGGCCTCGATGGGTTCCTCGAGCGAACCGCCTCCCGCGGATGGAACAGCATCGACGATTTCCGCGGGCTCCGGCGGGACCGGATCGTCGCCCAGTCGGAGATCCGGCGGCCTGACACCTCGGATTATCACTCGGGTTACGAGGTGGCGGAGGGATACGCGCCGCCTCAGGAGCGCATCGGAGCATGAACCTCGACCGGATCATCAAGGGCGGCAACGTCGTCACTCCCGCCGGCAGCTTCATCGGCGATGTCGGCATCGCGGGCGAGAAGATCGCGGCGCTCGGCGCCGATCTCGAGCCCGGCCCGGGCACCGAGGTCATCGACGCCACCGGGCATCACGTGCTTCCCGGAGTGCTCGACGTCCACGTGCATCTCGAGCTCCCCTTCTGTGGAACCGTCTCGGCCGACGACTATCGGACCGGCACCCGCGCCGGCGCCAGGGGCGGCGTCACGACGCTGATCGACTTCGCCATCCCCTACGCCGGGGACTCGCTGGACCAGGCGGCCGATAACTGGATGCGGAAGGCGGAAGGCAAGTCGCTGATCGACTACACCTTTCACATCTGCATCACCCGCTGGAACGAGCACAAGTCCCAGATCAAAGGGATGGTGGACCGGGGCTTCACCACCTTCAAGGAGTTCATGATCTACGAGTCTGAGGGGTGGCAGTCGGACGACCGCGCCCTCTTCGGGACGCTGGAGCAGATGCGGGAGCACGGAACGATGTTACTGGTGCATGCGGAGTCGGCTCGGGTGCTGGACGAGCTCATCGCGCGGCACCACACCCCTGAGCTGATGAGCCGCTATGGTGCCCGGCTCCACCCCATGACCCGCCCCAACTTCGTCGAGGCAGAGGCGATCCAGCGGGCGGTGCAGTGGTGCGAGGCCACCGGGGGCCAGCTCTATATCGTCCACATGTCTACCGGAGAGGGAACCGACATCATACGGTCGGCTCAGGCGCGCGGCGTCCCGGTGCTGGCGGAGACCTGCGCCCAGTACCTGGTGCTGGACGACTCGGTCTTCGATCGCGAGGACGGACATCTGTTCGCCTGCTGCCCCCAGGTCAAGAAGCCGAAGGACGTCGAGCGGCTGTGGAAGGGACTCCGTGGCGGCGAGGTCTCGGTGGTCTCAACCGATACCTGCACTTTCAGCCGCGAGCAGAAGGCGATGTGGAAGGGCGACTGGACCAAGATCCCGATGGGCCTCCCCGGGCTGGAGACCCTGCTCCCGCTGGTCTATACCCACGGCGTGCTGGGTGGACGAATCAGCCTGGAAGAGCTGTCCCTGAAGCTCAGCACCAACCCGGCGCGGATCATGGGGCTCTATCCCCGCAAAGGCGCGATCTTGGTGGGGGCCGACGCCGACCTGGCGATCGTCCACCCGACGGCGACCCGCACGGTCAAGCCATCGGAGATGGAGACCAACGCCGATTGGTCGCCCTACGAGGGATGGGAGCTGGCCGGCTTTGCCCGGACTACCCTATCGCGGGGGGAAGTGATCGTGGATCGGTACGCCGTTACAGGCCGCGAGGGCCGCGGTCAGTGGCTACCCCGCACCAGCGCGGGGCTGCAACCGACCCGGGCGCCGTCTCCGGCACCATCGGCGCCCGCCCCACCGGCCCCGTCTCCTCGCGCGCGCACCAAGCGTCCGGTAGGAGCGCGGTGACGGGCCCTGCCGGTGTGGCCGACGAGCTGAAGGCGCAGTCCACCTCGGAGGATCTCAGCCAGAGTCCTCTCTGGAATCCGGATCTCGCTCCCACCCCTCCCGAGCGCCGCACCTGGTCCACCTACAACATCGCCGCGCTGTGGATCGGCATGAGCGTGGTGATCACCACCTACACCCTGGCCTCCGGACTGATGCAGCAGGGGATGCACTGGTGGCAGGCGATGGTCACCATCCTCCTGGGCAACACCATCGTGCTGGTGCCGATGGTGCTGAACGCCCATGCCGGAACCAAGTACGGCATCTCCTTCCCGGTGCTCTGCCGGGCGAGCTTCGGAGTGCGCGGCGCCAACCTTCCCGCGATCCTGCGCGCGATCGTGGCCTGCGGCTGGTTCGGGATTCAGACCTGGATCGGCGGGCTTGCACTCGACGCCCTCTGCCAGGCCGCCTGGCCCGGCTGGGCCCAGGTCCCGGGTCATACCGGCATCGCCTTCATGATCTTCTGGTTGATCCAGGTCGCTATAATCCTCAAGGGGACCGAGGGCATCAAACTGCTGGAGAGCTGGTCCGCGCCGCTGCTGCTCGCCGGCGGCGGACTTCTTCTCCTCTGGGCCATCAGAGCCGGAGGCGGGCTCGGCCCCCTGTTGGCTGGATCGGAACGATTGCGCGGCGGGACCGCTTCCTTCTGGGCCCTCTTTCCGGCGGCCCTCACCGCCTCGGTGGGTTACTGGGCCACGCTCAGCCTCAACATCCCGGACTTCACCCGCTATGCCAAGAGCCAGCGCTCCCAGATGGTAGGCCAGGCCCTGGGACTTCCCACCACGATGACGGCATTCGCATTCATCGGGGTGGCGGTCACCAGCGCGACAATCGTGCTTTTCGGCGAGGCCATATGGGACCCGGTGGTGCTGATATCCCGGATCGGCGGCACCGGGGTAATCGTGTTCGCCGCCCTGGTGGTCCTGGCCGCCCAGCTCACCACCAACATGGCAGCCAATGTCGTTTCGCCGTCCAACGACTTCTCCAATTTGAGCCCGCGGCGGATCAGCTACGTGACCGGCGGGCTCATCACCGCGGTCCTCGGCATTCTCATGATGCCATGGAAGCTCTATTCCGACGCGGCCGCGTACATCTTCACCTGGCTTCTGGGATATTCCAGCCTGATGGGCGCGCTGGGCGGCATCCTGATTGCCGATTACTGGGTCCTCCGCCGCCAGCGGCTGATTCTCGCCGATCTGTTCCGGGAACACGGCGCGTACACCTACTGGAACGGAGTGAACCCAAGGGCCGTAGCCGCCTTCGTGATCGCCATCCTTCCGGTGATCCCCGGATTCGCCCGGGCGGTGGTGACTCCTGGTGGAACCGTGGGGGACCCCAACTTCTTTGACCAGCTCTACGCTTACGCCTGGTTTGTCACCTTTGCCTTGAGCTTCGTGGTATATCTCGCTGCTCATGCGCGGCGCACCCACCCCCCGACCCATTTAACCACAGAGGCACAGAGAACTCTGCCCCTCTGTGCCTCTGTGGTGATAACACACAAGAAAGACGCCATGCCGAGAATCGTGAAGTGCGGACTGATCCAGGCCAGCCACGCCTGCGACACCGGCGAGAAGCTGGAGACCATCCGCGAGGCCAACGTCGCCAAGCACCTGAAGCTGATCGAGCGAGCCGCGCGGGAGGGCGTTCAACTCCTCTGCATGCAGGAGATCTTCACCGGCCCCTACTTTTGCGCCGAGCAGAGCACGCGCTGGTACGACGCCGTGGAGGCGATTCCGGACGGCCCGACCACCCGGTTGATGCAGGACATCGCCCGGCGGCACGAGATGGTGATCGTGGTGCCGCTCTACGAGCAGGACGGGGCCGGGATCTACTACAACACGGCGGCGGTCATCGACGCCGACGGGAGTTACCTGGGCAAATACCGGAAGAATCACATCCCCCACTGCGCCCCGGGGTTCTGGGAAAAGTTCTACTTCCGTCCCGGCAACCTGGGCTACCCGGTATTCAAGACCAGGTACGCCGACGTGGGAGTCTACATCTGCTACGACCGCCACTTCCCGGAGGGAGCACGCGAGCTGGGGCTCAACGGCGCGGAGATCGTCTTCAACCCGTCGGCCACCGTCGCGGGCCTGTCGGAGTATCTCTGGCGGCTGGAACAGCCGGCACACGCCGTGGCCAACGCCTTCTTCGTGGGGGCGATCAACCGGGTGGGCTTCGAGGATCCCTGGCGAATCGGCGAGTTCTACGGGCAGAGTTACTTCTGTAACCCGCGCGGGCAGGTGGTGGCCGAGGCGCCGCGGGATCGGGACGACCTGGTGACGGCGGAGCTGGACCTCGATCAGATCCGGGAGGTTCGCAACGTCTGGCAGTTCTATCGCGACCGGCGGCCGGAGACCTACTCGGGTCTGACGAAGCTCTAAGGCTGGCCGATGTCCTCGTTCCAGATGGCCGGGTGGCCCCGAATGAAGTCCGCCAGCAGCCGCTCACACTCGGGGTCCTGAACTACTTCTACCGCTACCCCACGGCCGCGAAGCAGGTCTTCCTCCCCGCGGAAGTTCCGGTTCTCCCCGATCACTACCCGAGGAATCCCGTACAGCAGGATCGCTCCGCTGCACATCGCGCAAGGCGAGAGCGTGGTGTAGAGAGTGGAGGTTCGGTAGACCCGAGCCGGCTGCCGGCCGGCCCGCTCCAGGGCGTCCATCTCCCCATGAAGCACCGCACTGCCGGCCTGCTGCCGGCGATTGTGACCTCGCCCCAGAATCCGGCCGTCGGCCACGAGGACCGAGCCGATGGGGATGCCGCCTTCCCGGAGTCCGTCCCTCGCCTCCTCGATCGCGGCCTCGAGGAACGGATCCACGGACCTACCGAACCGCCAGGCCCGCGCGCGCGATCTGTAACTCGGGGCGGCTGCCGTCGCCTCGCTCTCATCAGACGCAGATAGTCTCGGTAGCCGCGTGCCGCGGCGGCGCTGGTCGCCGGCCAGCTCTGCCGCCCGTGCCGCGCCGAAGACCGACCGAGCCCGTCCCGGCTCCCGCTTCAGCGTCTGCCAGGTAGGCCTCGCGCGGCAGCGCCGTAACGTCCGGCCAGCAGATTCATGTCGGCCTCCAGCTCGCGGGCCGGGATCAGCTCGCCCGGCGTGATCGGGTGCTTCTCGGTCACGTCCTCGAGGTCGGCTGCCGCCTTGGCCTGCCTCGAGCGCTCGCGCGGTGTCGCCCGCAGCCAAGCACGACCCAGGCACTCAGTGCTTGGCGTTTGATCCCGGCGACCCGGCCCCAGTACGAGTCGTTCGGACCGACCAGGAGCTTTTCGATTCTCCCCAGCGCGTCCAGTCTCCTGCTCCAGCTGCCGGGGTCTGCGACAAGCGCGCGGCGCCGATGCCCCGAGCGTAGCGGGTCAGCATCTCGCAGACCGGAATTTCCGGGCAGCGCACCGGCAGCTCGGCGGCGGCGCGCCAGTCGCCCCGCTCGAGCGGCACTCGCGCCTCCATAGCCGTGCGGTTGTATCCCCGGACCAATGGCGAAGGCCCGCGCACTTCGGTCACGGCCAGGCCCTCCGCCACCATCTGCGCGCCGCGGAATCGCGACCCTCCTGGAGGTAGCCGTAGACCATGTAGTCCAGGGCATGAAAGTTCTCGTAGCCCGCGCCGGGGAGACCCTGGGTCTTGCTGAAGTGTGCGCTCGCGGCGGACGATCGCCGGTTGGATTCAACCGTCTCGTCCCACAGACCTAGCCGGACGAAGATGTGCGACGGCATGTGCTGCGCGTGAGGCGCGTCCGGCGCAATCGAGGCGTACCGCCGAGCCGCGGCCAGGCCGAGATGCGCCAGCTGGGGCGAGTCGTTGGCGTGAATGATGTAGTGCGCCAATCCCGGATGATCGGGATAGCGGGCAAAGAGAGGATTGAGGATTGCCGCCGCCTGTCTTCTGGCGGGCGAACGTGGTGTCGGTGGGCGAGGCGGTTGCGACGAGCGATAAGCGCGTAGTACAGGGCCACCTCAGGATCACCGGGTTGATCGCGATGCAGTCGGGCCAGCGTATCGGAATAGGCCCGAAGGCGGGCCGGGACGGGCACGCTGTCGTAATTCCGGTAGAGGGCCGCGGCCGCCGCGATGAATCCTCGCTCCCGCGGGGTCGGTGCGCCCAGGGCCATCCGCTCGGGCGCCGCCTCGCCGGCACCCTTCTTAAGCAGACTCGCCATTCGGCCCGCCGGTGAAGGGGTTGCCCCACGCGTTCACTGCCAGTCCCCAGTGCGCCATCGCACAGGTGGAATCCGCTTCCAGCACTGCTCCAAAGGCGCGGGGACCTTCCTCCCACCAGAACGAATGAAGCGAGGCCATGGCCCGCTCGAACCTCCGCTGGGCCTCGGGGGCGCAGGAGACCGGAAAGACAACTCGGCCCAGCCGGTGGTGCCCGGTGTGCCCGGGTTCTTGCGCGGCCGGCGACGCCAGCGGAGCCCCTGTTAAGAGCAGGAGCCCAAGGGTGACTCGTGGATGCATGGAGGGCCTCCAGAATGGACGACGTAGCCGGAAAGATACTGCTGGAGTAGAATCGAGAGGTGAACCACCCCAGCCTTCGGGTGACCTACCGGGTTCGGGCCGCCGCCTCCGAGATCGAGGCCCGCGCCGAAGCGCTGATGCTGGAGCAGACCGTGGAGCTCCCCCGCGGGGCGGTGCGTGATCGCGAGGTGCTCGATCGAATCCTGGGAGAGATCGAGCGCATCGAGGGCGACTCGGCCGATCATTACCGGGTGACCATCACCCAGCCGCTCGTCACCTGCGCCGCCGACCCGGCGCAGCTCCTCAACGTGATTTTCGGCAACTCCTCGCTCCAGCCTGATGTACAGCTGTTGGACGTCGACCTTCCCGACGCGGCATTCGACTGGCTGCCGGGGCCGCGAGCCGGAATTCCGGGATTGCGGGCCCTGACCGGGATAACCGACCGGCCGCTCCTCGCCACTGCCCTCAAGCCGATGGGCCTGGGTCCCGAGCAGCTGGCCGAGCTCTGCCGCACCTTCGCCCGCGCCGGTCTGGACCTGGTGAAAGACGATCACGGCCTCGCCGACCACGCGTTCTGCCGATTCGAGGCCAGAGTCACGGCCTGCCTGGCGGCAGTGGAAGCGGTCGCCCGCGACACCGGGCGTCGAACCCTGTACGTTCCCAACCTCGTCGGCACCCCGGAACGGGTGGCACACCAGCTGGCCTTTGCTCGCGAGGCCGGCGTTCAGGCGGTGCTGCTTTCGCCGATGCTGGTGGGACTCCCGCTGTTGCACCAGCTTGCCTCCCTGGCCCCGGGGCTGCCAATCCTGGCCCACCCCTCGTTCGGGGGCGTGCTGCGAGCCACAGAGGCGGTGATGTTCGGTAAGCTGTTCCGCTGGTACGGTGCCGACGGGGTCATCTTCCCCCACTTCGGCGGCCGCTTCAGCTATAGCGCGGACACCTGCCAGGCGCTCGCGGCGGCGTTGCGAGCGCCGCAACCCAAGATCCGCCCCGCCTTCCCCATGCCGGCGGGCGGGATCATCGTCGAGCGGGTCCCGGAACTCCTCGGGTTCTACGGCCGGGACTGCATTCTGCTCATCGGCGGCAGCCTGTACGAGGCAGGCGACGCACTCTTCGAACGGACCCGCGCACTGGTCGAGCAGGTGACCCGTGCCGCGTCCCGGGATCCTGCGGCATGAGCGATCACATTCGACAGACCGATCCATTTCGCTGGGAAGGAATCACCGTTTCCCCTTACAAGCCCGGCGGCACTCATTTCGCCGGAATCACCCGGCAGCTGCTCTTCGATGGGGAAGAGGGGCTGAGCTGCCAGCTTCGCTACTTCGAGCTGGAACCGGGTGGCTACTCCTCGCTCGAACGGCACCGGCACGTGCATGCCATCATGGTCATTCGCGGCAGCGGCCGGGCCCTGGTGGGGGACCGGGTACTGGGGCTCAGCCCCCACGACTTGGTGCGGGTACCTCCCCTCACCTGGCACCAGTTCCGGGCCGGCGATTCGCCCTTCGGCTTCCTCTGCATGGTAGACTGCGGGCGGGATAGGCCGGAGCGGCCGGATGAGGAGGCGCTGGCGGCCCTTCGGCGCGACCCGGTGGTGGCCGACTTTATCAGGGTATGAGCATCGTCAGGACGATAGCCTCTTGACATTATTCGTTGTGAGGAATATCCTACAGACATGGATACCCTGCTTCGCACCGAGCTCAAGCTCCGGAAGCCACTCCGGAACGCGGAAGAGCGGGTCTTGCTCGACGTCGTGCGGACTGCGGACCACCTGCTCCGCTCCGAGATTCAGCTGCTCAAGTCGGTGAACCTATCGTTTGCCCAGTACAACGTTCTCCGGATTCTCCGGGGGTCGGAGCCGGACGGCCTCACCTGTGGCGCCATCGCCGAGCGGATGGTGAACCGGGACCCCGACATCACCCGCCTGCTGGACCGGCTGGAGGCTCGCCGGCTGGTGAGCCGCTCTCGGGATGAGACCGATCGACGGGCCATCATCACCCGGATCACGGCGGCGGGGCTCAAGCTGGTGGAACAGTTGGACGAACCCGTGGATCAGCTACACCGCAGGCAGTTGGCGCACATGAGCCGGAAGCAGTTGGAGAGTCTGGCCGAGCTGTTGGAGTTGGCTCGGCGGCCGGGTGAGTGAATCGCTCTGGCCAATTAATCGTTGCGAGGACAAGCCTCGACACGAATACACCCCGTAAAAGGAATCTGACCAGTGAGCCCCACCCCACTCCGCGAGTCGATCGATTCGCGCACCGCACCCTACGCCGCGCTGCTGCTGCGTCTCGCGCTCGGCGTGGTATTTATTGCCCATGCCCTGCTCAAGCTGCTGGTGTTTACCCTGCCGGGCACGGCCCAGTTCTTTGCCGCCCATGGCTTTCCCGGTTGGTCCGCCTATCCGGTCTTCGCCGCCGAGTTGATCGGGGGCACGCTCCTGATCGCGGGGGTCTACAGCCGAGCTGTCTCACTCCTCCTCCTGCCGGTCCTCGCGGGGGCGATCACGGTGCACCTGCCTAATGGCTGGGCCTTCACCGCCAACGGTGGAGGATGGGAGTTCGTCGCATTCCTGATCGCGGCCCTCGGCGTGCAGGCTCTATTGGGGGATGGCGCCTTCGCTCTGGGACGAGCTATCCGGGGCCGGCGCGGTCTCGAGGTGTCGAAGGTATGCGCCACCCAGCAGAAAGCGGCGGCGTGAGCATCAGCCCGGGCCTAGCCCTCTCCGAACTCCGGCATCCCGCACCAGTTGAGGAAGGCAACCAATTCCTCAGCCTCCTGTGGAGTCGGCATCAGGAACTCGGTCGTCCCCCGGCGGACCAGGGGGACGAACATCAGCCCTCCCCGGCCGGGCCGGCGGAGCGGGCGTTGGCCGATGCCCCAGGGACCCTCCTGCAGCATCTCGGGCCTGAGGCCGCCCAGGGCCTGTCGAATCAGGCTTCGCAGGAGGGTCCAGTCGCGCCGGGTCCGGGTCTTGGGCTGGCGCTGGTGGGACAGCAGAAAGACCAGCTCGACCATCGCGCGCTTGCAGATCGTCTCAGCCGCTGCATCATCCATGGGTACCCTCGAAGCCGAGCTCAACGCCGGAACGCAAGAGAGCGCCGCTCCGGTGCAGCGTCAACCCGCCCCTGCCCTCTCCACCTTTGGCGACGGAAGGCACAGCGTGGACCAACCCATTCGAGAAGCCCGGCTCCGGCCGGAGTTCGCCGAGCTCTATCCCGGGGTGGAGCCCGACGTGTGGATGCCGGCGACCGTTCTGGGCCAGCAGCTCCTGCTCTGGCACTTGACCGCGCCGACTACCTCGCACGGCGAGCGACTGTTCGACGAGGAACACTTCGAGTTCAGGGGCGGGGCGAAGCGGAACGGACCGTGGGTCGACACCCGGGCGCGGTCGAAGGATCGCTGATCACCTCAGGCGGTCAGACCGCGACGCGCGCCCCCATGGCAATCGGAGTCTCCGTCTCCACGGCCGAGGTGTGCAGATAGGCGTTGGCGTCGTGCATGAGGGCGCCCGGCGGAAGGAACTGGTACAGCGATCCCAGCTCGTCCCGGATCCGGGCGGCATAAAACTCGGGCAGCTCCTGAGTTTCTCCCTCCAGAAATCCCCGCACCGACGAATCCGTGTCCAGCAGACGCCGGATGGCGGTGTGATAGCGGATTCGCCCAAACCCCTCCGAGGAGACCGCTCGCACCACGTTCATCCACTTGGGAATGAGCGTCGGGGTGGCGGGGATTCGGCGGGCGATGGCGCGCCACGAGAATGAGTAGCTGGTCACATCGATGAGGCCGTCGTAGAACTCGGTCCAGCTGTAATGCTTGGGCCGGACGTTCATCGCATGATTGTTATTGAGGAAGTGGAAGGGGAAGGGTAAGACCCGGCCGGCTCGCTGGTACTCCAGATTGATCGGCGCCGCCCGGCCGAAGGCCGACAGCAGGGAGTACGCGGGGAATGCCCCCGGCGCGAGATCGATGAACCGTTTGGTAAGCTCGAACGGCTCCGGGCCCATGTCCCCATCCAGTCCCAGCACGAAGTTGGTCTGGATGTAGGGGATGTACCGGAGAATCATGTTCACGTGTTCCGCCACCTGCTTGACCTTGTCCATCCCGGTGCGCCGGGTCTTGGACTTGTTGCCCAGCTCGTACCACGATTCGATGCCCGGAAGGATGGCCCGGAAGCCGTTCTTTTGGAGCCGTTGGAGGTGGGGCTCGGAGAGCAGAGAGAGACTGCTCTCCGCCACGTGCCGGATTCGGCCGGGTGGCACGGCGGCCTCAACCGCTTCCATATAGTCGTTGAACCGCACTCCGAAATTCGGATCGTGCCAACCCACGATGGGGTGCTCGATCTTGGTGAGAAGGAAGGCCAGATCGTCGCGCAGTTGGGAGAAGCTCAGCGGCTGGTAATCGACGGTGGAGTCGATGCAGAAGCTACAGGTATAAGGACATCCCAGGCTCCCGATCATCGGCACGATCTTGATCGCCGGCGCCTTGGCCAGCGTCGCCTCCACGAACTTCCAACGCTCTTCCAGGGTGGGCAGCTCGGCCGGCTGGCGGCTCGCCTCTAGATGAAGTCCGATCGGCCGGTGCGGTCCCCCGTCCTTCAGTACTTCGTCCACCACTGCCTGGTCGGTGAAACCCAGCACATAGTCGAAGTACTGCCGGGCGTCTTCCGGGTAACAGCGCGCATGGGGACCGCCCAGGACGGTTACCGCGCCACGCCGCCGGAACAAATTACTCAGGGCATACGCCAACTGCGCCGACTGCGTGAAGGCACCGATGAATACGACGTCCAGATCGGCAGGCAGCTCGGTCTGGAGGTCCTCCAATCCGGTGTAGCATACCAGCCGCACGTCGTGCCCCGCGCGCTCGCACCAGACGCCGATCACCTGGGGCATGATGCTCGCCAGATTGGCGTTCATGATGCGCCCATAGAGGGATGGATTGGGACTCTTGGTGACCAGATCCAGAATGCCGACGCGGAGCCGACGCATACACGATCCTCCTACGGGGACGTGGCCGGCTCCGGACGGTACGCCTCGCGGCGGCGGAGTGACCTGAGACTAGCTATAGGCGGGAACCTTCTCCCACAGGGCGTTCACCTGGGCAATTCAGCCTAGGACGGGTGGCTGGAACATGTACCAGCGGCAGCCCGCTGGCAACCCGGCTCTGCGTCCGGTTGGCCCGGCCCCTCAGTCAGGTGGGCGATCACGACACCAAGACTCGAAGGGCATTAGACCGGCACCGATAGTGCAAAGGGGATACAAGCTGAGCTACCTCACCGTCCAGCGCCACCGGGATCCGGCCGCGTCTGGTTTCGACCGTTGCTTCGTTCACCCGGAGCAGCTCCAGCTCTTCGACTCGATCGGCCCCCTGGAGCAGCACCCGCCAGCCAAGCAACAAGAGCCCGCGCCTCCGTTCCGCGTTCATCAGGTAGACCGCCAGCTTGCCGTCAGCCAGGGAATCCCGCGCGGCCGGATGCAGCCCGACCATTCGATACTCGTTGTTGCCCACCAGCACGAAGGGCGTTCGGCGGATCAGGGTCCGTTCCGGCGTCAGGATTCGCACCGACAGAAAGGGGCGACGCCGCAAAACCGCGAGCGTGGCCCACAGCGCCGCGACCCACTTTCCCAGGCCGCTCGCCTGGAGCGCTGCCCGCATTCGCACGATGCTGGGGTAGACACCCAGACTGGAGTTGTTGAGGAAAACCCGCCCGTTGACCTCGCCTACGTCGATGGGCCGGATCTTCTCCGCCAGCACCACGGCCACCGCCGCCTCGAGCTCCAAGGGGATGCCCAGGTCCTTGGCGAAATGATTGAGCGTTCCCAGCGGCAGGACGCCGAGCGGGATCCGGGTTCCCACCACGCTGGCGGCGGCAGCGCTGACGGTCCCATCCCCTCCTCCAGCCACCAGGATGTCGCAGCCCTCCTCCACCGCGCGCCGGGCGGCCGCCGCTACTGAAGCACCGTCGGCCGCGATGGTAACGGTCGGACTCCGGCCGGCGGCGGCCAAGAGCTCCTCGATCCGCTGGCGGACGGCCTCGGCCCCGCCCTTTCCTGCGCGGGCGTTGAGCACGACCGCAATCCGGGCCACCTACTCCGTCCGGCGGGCTCGGCGGTGCGCCGCGAGCCGATCACCCAGCGCAACCGCAGCGGTCCAGGTGATTCCCGCTGCGAAGCCGGCCAACACGTCGCTCGGGTAGTGCACGCCCAGGTAAATCCGGGAAACCCCGATCAGCACGATGGCCGCCACGGCTCCCAACCAAACAGCCGCCCTCAGGGGTGCGCTCCTGACCCGCGCCGAGAAGAGGACGGCGAGTCCACCGAAAAAGCAGGTGGCGAATAGGGCATGTCCGCTGGGAAAGCTGAAAGAAGCGGGCGTGGGGTAGTAATCGAAGAAAGCCTCGGGACGGATCCGGCCGTAGAGCTGCTTGAGCAATTGGTCCAAGGTGGCCGCGCCCGCGAGGGTCACAATCACCAGCAGGGCGCCCCGGCTCCACCCCCGAACCAAAAAGTAGGCGGCGACGCCGAAGCCGACCGGTGCTAACCGCGAGGGGCCGCCCAGCACGCTGGCTCCGACCATGATGCGGGTGAGGTCTGGAGAGGCCACGGAATGCAGCGCCATCCGGAGCCGGAGATCCAGCTCCTCGGTGGCACCGTGGAGCACTTCACGTCCCAGCCAGGCGAACAGTATGAAAGCGACGGCAGCCGCAACCAGCCCCGCCGCGAGAGTCGCCCCGATCAGTCGCTGCGTGCCTTTGTCGGTGGCGGAGTCGGGGCCCGCGGTGTCCATGGGTTGCAATCAGGCCGGGCGCCTGGCTTCTGGCAAGGCGACCTCCTACTATCCGCTGGTCGCTTACCAGCGAGGAACCGTGTACTTCCGATCGGGGTACTGGCGGGGCCGCGAAGGACTCACCGTCCTTGGCCTGCTGCTCTTGATCGTGGCGGTGGTGGTGGCCGTCTTTCTGATCAGGCGCTACGTGGCGGTATAGCCGGTGTGATCATTCGAGCACCGACACGCTGTCCACGAAATAGTTGGTATGGCCGAAACAGGTGGTGGGAATCCCCCGGTGTTCGGTGTAGTGCACCACCACCCGCTTTCCCAGCGCTGCGTTGAGCCGGGGCACTGCCGACTCCTGTCGCACGCTGAAGTCCCAGATCGTCGGGGTCACCCCTGGTACGATCGACATGGCCAGTTCGCCCTCGTAGGTCTTACACACCCATCCCCTCCGGGAAAACTTCTGGAGTATCCCCGCTCGTTCCCCATCGCTGTAACTCCAACTGAACATCAGGCCGACGTAGAGACGTGAACAGCAGAAGCAGAACCAGGAGCGATCCGAGTCCGATCAGCCACACCCGGAAACGGCGCGGGCGCGGGGCAGGCGCGGCGGACGAAGTGGTCATGAAAGATGGGTTAGGGTGACTAATTATAGCGAGCGGCGGCCCAGCGGGGAGAAGACGAACCCCTTTCCTACGGTCACCACCCATCCCGACCGCTCCACGTCGTTGGCGAATCGGTGGGCGAGATCGAACCGCAGGGCATCGGTGTCGGATGAGCGGCTGGCCCCCATCCGGATGCCCACACCGGCATCCCAGCCAAGGCGGCGGGGAGATCCGTGGTACCAGGCCCCACCATGATCCACGAAGCCGGCCACACCCAGGCCGACCAAGCCGAGGAAGTCTTCCACCACCGTCACCCGATACTCGGCCGTGGCGAAGACCGACCGGTCTCCGGTGAAGGCGTGGCTCCGGAACGCGCGAGGGCCGGAGCCCAAGCCCAGGTCGAACTCGGCGCCGGGCAGCGGATCCTTGAGCCATCCGCCTTCCACGTGCAGCACGGCGACGTGGCCGGTTCTCGGCTTGAGCACCGTCGTGGCAGCGAGCTGCACCACGCCGGAGTCGAGGCCAGCCGAGGTGTATAGGCCTCCGGCCAACGCGTCCAGGAAGCCGAAGCCGCCGGGAATGATGCCGCCCACCCGCGCCGCAACCAGGGTTCCCAGTCCGTCGCGCTCGTAGCCGAACGCCTTGGGGGCCGCAAGCACCCCGGCACGCACCGTCATGCCGAGGTCGACGTCCTCCTCGCGGGCGAAACCCGCCACTCCCTTGGTGACCAGAAAGTTTGCTCGATTCCAGACCAGGTACGGTCCGATCGCACCCGTCACGGTCCGCGGAAACGGAACCCCGGAGCCCTCGACCACGAAGTCGTCGCGCCGCACCTGGCCTTGGAGCCCCACTCGGAGAAATCCCGCAGATGAGGCGCGCAGTCGCCCGGGCGACCGAGGTCCGGAACAACGTATAGCGCCGGGACAAGGTGTCTCGAGCGGTGGACTGACCCTCGAAGAAGCGCAGCACCCGCTCATCGTGATCTTCCGCTTCGAACCGGAATCCGGTAGTGGAGGTAAGCGAGTAGAACGGGTGCTCCACCGAGAGCGCGCTCAGCCGACCGTCGGAGCGGTCTTCGTATTGCAGCCCGAGCCCGACCGAGCCGGCGAAGAGCCGCGGCCGCCGAAACCCCAGCTCGAGCGTAGATCGGTCGGGATTCTTGCGGTAGCGGATTGCGGCGGACGACGCGGTGCCCAGGAGGTTGTCCTCCACCAGGCCGATGGTGAACGCCACCTCCCCCCCGGCGCTGCGGAATCGCCAGTCGGCCTTGGTGCTCCAGCCGTCCTTGGTCACCACCTTGAGGACCAAGCCGGAATCGGTGCGAACCGAGTCGATCTGGACCCTGCGGAACACGCCCAAGGACCGGAGATTCCGCTCCGACTCGGCTACCCGGGCGGAATCGTACGGCTGGCCCGGTTGGAAGAGCAGCTCGCGCCATATGGTTCGGGGCCGGGTCTGGATGTGCAGCGCGTTGGCCACCTTCGCGTACCAGCTCTTCTCCTCGGGATCGAAGATGTCGCGCCGGTGAAGCTCTACGCCGGTCACGATCGGCCCGGCCGCAACGGAATCGGTTCCCGTTCCGGAGTCATGGGGGCTCTGGGCCGACACGAGGCGAGGAAGGCACAAGACGACCAGCGGCAGGACCCACCGAAGCCGCAACGCTGCTCCAATCACGAGAGCCTTCAAAGATACACCCGCGTCAGGCCAGCTCGGCCACGCTCGCCAGAATGCGGTCGGGCACGATGCCGCTGCCCTCCAGCACCTCCGCGCGGAATTTCCCGGTGCGGACCAGCCAGCCCTGGAGACCGGCGCGCTGGGCCCCCTGAACGTCGGACCAGAGGTCGTCACCCACCATCGCGGCTCCGGAAGGATCCTTCAGACCGAGGCTGGAGAGGGCCGCGGCGAAGAACGCAGGGCTCGGCTTCCCCGCCACCGTGGCCGTGGTGCCGGTGGCAAACTCCAAGCCCGCGACGAAGGGACCTGCGTCCAGGGCGAGCCGGCCATCGCTCAGCCAGTAGCGGTCGCGCGAGAGGGCGATCAGCGCGGCGCCGGCCATCAGGTACTCGAAGGCCTCTTGAAGCAGGGCATAGGTCCATCGCTCGCCGAGGTCGCCGAGGACCACGGCAGCCGGACGGCGAGGCGAGTTATCCGTAGCGTGGCCGGAGGTCCCCCCGACCAGATCCAGGTCAGTCATGTCCTCTAATGCGGCTTCGGGAACGAAGGGAGCGATCAGGTCATACCCCGCTTGGCGGGCCAAGGCCACTCCTGCCAGGGTGGCGGTGAATATCTCATCGGGCCGGGTCTCGAAGCCGTAACCTCTTAAGCGTTCGACCAGCATGGCCCGGGAGCGGCTCGTTGTGTTGGTCACCAGCCGGAACGGCACGCCTCGTGCTCTGATCCTGCCGAGCGTCTCCACTGCGCCGGGAATGGCGCCGCCGCCGGCATACAGCGTTCCGTCGAGGTCCAGCAGGTAGGCGGTCGGGTTCGTCGGTGGCATGGGCGACGTGGTATATTGGCCATCACTCAACTTCTACGCTACGCCATCGATGACGGTTTTCTCCCTCTTGGTTCATGCGGCCCTCCTGACCGGCCCGGTCGCGCCCTACCCTTTTGCCGTGGGCGAAACTCTCCAGTACGAGGCCTCGCTGGGAATGCTGCCGGTCGGCACCGCCACCGCGTCGGTTAGCCGGATGGCGCGGGAGCGGGGCAGCGAGGCCTTCGTGTTCGCGATGACCGGACAAGGAGGACCACCGGGGATTCGGGTTCGCTACGACCTGACCTCGTGGGTAGCCACCAAGCGGTTCGCCTCGCTACGGTTCCACCGCCGGCTGGTTCAGGGAAGCAGGGTGCAGGAAGAGCGCTATCAGATCGTGCCCGATTCGAGTCGTTACCGGCAGGAAGGCGGAACCCAGGACTGGGCCGCTCCGCGGGACGCGATGGATGAGCTCGCCTTTCTCTACTACCTGCGCACCGTTCCGCTGGAGGTCGGCAAGAGCTACACCTTTCCTCGGTACTTCAAGACCGGCTACAACCCGATCCAGGTCCGGGTGACGGGACGGGAGTCGTTGACGGTTCCCGGCGGCCGTACCCTGCCGTGTCTGGTGGTGGAAATCAGCGCGCGGAATGAGACCATGAGCGTGCGATTCACCGACGACGCCCGCCGGCTTCCGGTCTTGCTCGACCTGCCGCTGCCATATGGGAGCGTCACGCTGCAGCTGACTGGGGTGAAGAGTCAAGAGTGAATGTGGCCACCCCTTCACCCTCCCCTCTTCGCTTAGTAGCGCCCCAGATAATTATCGATCTCCCACCGGCTCACCTGCAGGTTGTACTGTAACACCTCGTTGCGCTTGGCCTCCAGAAAGCGCTCGGTCAGGTGCTCGCCCAGCGCGTCCTTTATCACGGCATCCTTCTCGAACATCTCCAGCGCCTCATGCAGGTCGCGCGGCAGCTCGTCGATGCGGTACTTGCGGCGGTCGCGGTAGCTCATGGTGAAGATGTTTCGATTGACCGGCTCGCGCGCCTGAAGCTTGCGCTCGATGCCTTCGAGTCCGGCGGCCAGCTGCACGGTGAGCGCGAGGTAGGGATTGCAGGAGGGGTCCGGCATCCGCAGCTCGCAGCGGGTGCCGATCCCGCGCCGGTCGGGAATGCGAACCAGGGGCGAACGATTCCGCATCGACCAGGCCACGTTCACCGGCGCCTCATATCCCGGCACCAACCGTTTGTAGCTGTTGATCAGGGGGTTGGTGATTGCACAGAACCCCCGAGCATGCTGTAACAAGCCCTCGATGTAACTCAGTGCCGTCTTGGAGAGCTGGTAAGGCGCCTTGGGGTCGAAGAAGGCGTTCTCCTTCCCCCGAAACAGCGACTGATGGGTGTGCATCCCACTGCCGTTGATGCCTTCCACCGGCTTCGGCATGAACGAGGCCAGGAAGCCATAGCGATTGGCCACGTTGCGAACCACGAACTTGAAGGTCGTCAGGTTGTCGGCCGTGGTCAGCGCGTCGGCATACCGGAAGTCGATCTCGTGTTGCCCGGTGGCAACCTCGTGATGGGCTGCCTCGACCTCGAAACCCATTTCCACCAACTGCTCGATGATGACCCGGCGGATCTCCTCTCCCTTGTCCACCGGCCCCAGGTCGAAATACGCAGCGGAATCGTGGGTCGTGGTGGTAGGCGATCCGTCCGGCGCCTTCTCGAACAGGAAGAACTCGGCCTCGCATCCGGCCATCATCGCGAAGCCCAGCTTGCGGGCCCGCTCCACCTGGCGCTTGAGCGTGGTTCGGGGGCATCCGGCGAAGGGCTCTTCGTCGGGAGTGTAGATGTCACACAGCAGCCGGGCGACCCGACCGCCCTCGTCATCGTAGGGCAGAATCCGAAAGGTGGCGAGGTCCGGTTTGAGCAGCATGTCCGACTCCTCGATCCGGACGAAGCCCTCGATCGACGAGCCGTCAAACATGATCTCGCCATCCAGTGCCTTCTCGAACTGGCTCCGCGGGACTTCCACGTTCTTATTGACACCGAGGATGTCGGTGAACTGCAGCCGGATGAAATCGACATCGAATTGGTGGCTCAGCTTCAGGACCTCGTCCTTGCCTGCTCCGGCCAAGTCGGTGGGGACGGCCTTCAGGCTCGGCCGCTCGGAACTGGCTGCGCGTGGTTTGGCCTGCGCCATGGGATCGGTGCCCCGCTGAGAGTGGTGGATCGCCGGAAAATGCCCGCTGAAAGAAAATTCCCCGCTGGAGAGTAAGTAAGGGCGCCACCCCACTCCGGACCGGTTTACCGGCGGACGCCGCGGGGTTACGCTTCCTGCCCACATGACCATGCCGACCAGTTCGACCACCTGCCCCACCTGCGGCGCCGAGGCGACGGGACATTTCTGTAGCAACTGCGGCGGCAGCCTTGCCGCCCGGAGCTGCGCCCACTGCCGGGCGGAGCTCGCTGCCCGGGCCCGCTTCTGCCACCGCTGCGGTCGCTCGGTGAGCGAGCCGGCCGGACCCCGGAGGACCCGTGCGGCCGAGCGGGCGGCCTGGCTGTTCGCGGTCGCCATGTGTGTGCTGCTGGTGGGAGCCATCGGGTTCAAGGTGTGGACCGACCGGCCGACACCGGTTACGCCCGATATGGCCAACACCGGCGCTGCGGGGGGCACCTTTGGCGCCAGCTCGGGTCCGGCCCCCGACATCAGCCAGATGACTCCGCGCCAGCGCTTCGACCGGCTGTTCAACCGGATCATGCAGGCGGCTCAGCAGGGCGACAGCGCCCAGGTGGTTCGGTTCACGCCCATGGCGCTCGGCGCGTACGCTCAGCTCGATACCGTGAATGCCGACGCCCGGTATCATGCCGCCGTGCTCCGGCTCCAGGTGGGCGACGTAGCCGGTGCCACCGCACTGGCCGACACCATTCTGGCTGAATCCCCCGGGCACCTGTTCGGCTATCTGATTCGCGGAACCGCCGCCCGACTCACCAACGACTCCACCGCCCGCGCCAAGGCGGAGGGCGACTTCCTGACCCACTACACCGCCGAGATGGCTGCCGGACGCATCGAGTACCGGGAGCACGGCCCGGTGGTAGAGGAATTCAGGAATCAGGCACGGCGGACCAACTGAGCCTATGCGCACCATCCATCTCGCCCACAGCCCCGACTCCGACGACGCCTTCATGTTCTACGCGCTGGCGGAAGGCAAGATCGACACCGGCGACCTGCGATACGTGCACCAGCTCTCCGACATCGAGTCGCTGAATCAGCGGGCCCGCCGGGCGGAGCTGGAGGTGACGGCCGTCTCCATTCACGCGTACGCCTATATCTGGCGGGACTACGCCCTGCTGGGCTCGGGAGCTTCCATGGGCGATGGCTACGGTCCCCGGTTGGTGTCGACCCACCCTCGCCCCTCGGATCCCAGGAACGATCTGCGTGGCCGCCGCATCGCGGTGCCCGGGCGGCTTACCACCGCGTACCTGGCGCTCAAGCTCTACCAGCCCGATTTCGCCGAGGTCGTGGTCCCCTTCGACCGGATCGAGGATGCGGTTCAGGCCGGCGAGGTCGATGCCGGGCTCCTGATCCACGAGGGCCAGCTGACTTACGCCGATGCCGGCCTCCATCTCTGGGCCGACCTCGGTGCCTGGTGGATGGAAGACACCGGTCTTCCTCTCCCGCTTGGCGGCAACGCCGTCCGCCGCGACCTCGGTCCCGAGGTGGTGGCTCAGATCGGCCGGGACCTCCGGGCCAGCATCGTCTACGGCCTGGAGAACCGGACGCCAGCCTTAGCCCATGCCAAGCAATTCAACCGAGGCATCGGCGACGAGCGCACCGACACCTTCGTCGGGATGTACGTGAACCAGTGGACCGTGGACTACGGCCCCCGGGGGCGCGAAGCGGTGCAGAAATTGCTGGACCGGGGGTTCGAGGCGGGGGTCATTCCGGACAAGGTGCGGGTCGAATTCGTAGGCTAGATCAGGAGTTACGAGTCGCACTCCCCACGTACCGCTCGCCTCTCCCCAATTTCGCTCAAGGTCACATTTCGCCACCCACCGGTGGAGGATCCGCTTGCGCTACGGCCCGGTTACGCTGCTCGTGGTGGACGACGAGGAGGCGATCCGTAACGCGGTTCGGAAGTATCTGGTCCTCCAGGGGTACGAAGTCGCCACCGCGGCCACCGGAGAGGAAGCGCTCGACATTCTCCAGCGGCAACGAGTCAGCGGGATGCTGCTGGACGTCAACCTTCCCGGGACCAGCGGCATCGATCTGGTACCCCGGATCATGGAGCTGGAACCCAACCTGGCTCTCCTGATGCTCACCGCGGTGAACGACGCCACCAGCGCCGCGCTCTGCATGCAGCGGGGAGCTCTCGACTACCTCATCAAGCCGATCGATCTCAACGAGCTCGGCCGCGCCGTCAACCACGCTCTCCTCCGCCGGAACAGCCTCCTCGAGGGTCAGCAGATCAATCAGTGGCTCAAGGAGGAGGTCGCGCTGCGGGTGGCGGAGCGGCGCCAGGAGCAGGCCAACAGCGAGCGAATCTCCATAGCGACGCTCGAGGCGCTGGTGAATGCGCTCGAGGCCAAGGATCCCTACCTCCGGGGGCACTCGGCACGGGTGGCCGATCTCTCCGCTGGAGTCGCGGCGCAGATGGGGTGCACCGATGAGATGATCGAGGCGGTTCGCACCGGTGGGCGCTTGCACGACATCGGGAAGATCGGAATTCGCGAGGAGATCCTCAACAAACAGGGGCCGCTGAGCGATGAGGAGTACGAGCACGTCAAGCAGCACGTCGTCGTCGGGTCCCAGATTCTGGCACCGCTGGTTCACCTCCGCGAAGTGATCACCTTCGTCCGCAGCCACCACGAGCGCTGGGACGGCTTCGGCTATCCCGACCGGCTCGCAGGGGAGAGTATTCCCGTGGGGGCCAGGATCATCGGTGGGGTGGAGATCTACGATGCACTGACCACATCCCGACCTTACCAGGAGAAGATGCCACCCGAGATCGCCGTCGCCCGCATGCGCGACCTGGTCGGCACCGTTCTCGATCCCGCCGTACACCAGGCACTCGAGGCAGTAGTGAGCCACCGGCAGGCCCTGGTGTTCCTAGACGAGGCCAGGGACTGACCCGGGTCCGATTCCCCGACGGAGGCGCGCCCGCCCATGCCTGAGCCTTCCGGACTCCGCGTCCTGGTGGTCGATGACGATCCCGCCATGGTCGGCCTGGTTGAAGGCATCCTCAAAGCCAACGGGTTCCCACCGCCAACGCACGCCTCGACCGGGCGCGAGGGATTGCGCAAGCTGGATTCGATGGACGTCGTCCTCCTCGATCATCAACTACCCGACACCAGTGGACTGGAGGTGCTGGACGCGATCCGCGCCCGCCCCAATCCACCGGGGGTGGTGCTGATCACCGCGCACGGCAGCGAGTCCCTGGCTGCGACGGCGCTACGACGCGGGGCCGACGACTATCTGGCCAAGGACGCTTCGTTGCCGGGCTTGCTCCCCCAGATCATCGAGCGGGTGCGCCGGTTCGGGGAGCTGCGCAAGTCGCTGAGCGCCGCAGAGCAAGAGCTGGTCCGGCTCGAGCGGCTGCGCGCGATCGGCGAGATGTCGATCACCTTGAGCCACGAGATCAACAACCCGCTGATGTCCGCGTCGGCTGACCTGCAGCTGCTGCTGGCCGCCCGCAATCCGTCCCCGGAGGAGAGTCGGCAGGTGTTGAGCCGGGTGAGTGATTCGATCGGCCGGATTCGGGACATCCTCAGACGAATCGGCGAGCTGCGGGAGGTGCGGACCAAGAGTTACCTGCCCGGAGTCCGGATGGTGGACCTGGAGGGCGGGCCGCCCTCGGAGGCTCGGCCGGTCCGGGGTACCGCCCTCCTCTGGGTGCCGGATGAAGACCTGGCTCGAGTCGCTGCGCTGCTCCTGCGAGACGCGGGCTTTCGAGTGGAGCGACGGGATCAGCCGATAACCGCTCAACAACTCGGGGGCGAGCAGGCGGTGCGCCTGGTGCTGATCCTGGGAGCAACCGACGCCGCCGGCACTCACCCTCTAGCCGGCTTCCAACCACCCGCCGAGCGTGGCTATCGAGTGGTCGCTCTGGTGAACGGTGACGGGTCGGCCGCGCTGGCGGCGGGTGCCGATCATGTGGTTCAGCTGCCGTTTGATCCCGCCCGGTTTACCGAGGAGATCCTCCCTCATACCCCATTCCGCGCAGACGACTGATTCGCTCCTGAATCGGCGGATGGGATGCCAGGACGTCGGCGAGGAACCCCTGCTTGGACGACAGCATCCCGGGACTGGGGTCGACGATGCAAAGGTGCGCCGCACCACGGCTGATGGAACGGGTCGGATTGGCCGCCGCCTCGAGTTTCTCCAGGGCAGAGGCCAGAGCCATTGGGTTGCGGGTGAACTGAGCGCCGGTCGCGTCCGCCAGATACTCCCGCTTCCGGCTCACCGCCATCGCCAGGATGCGCGAAATAATCGGGGCCACGATCAAGGTCACGATCCACAGCACCAGAATGACCAGTCCCAGCGGGTTGCCGCCGCCTTTGCCACCGCCCCGCCGCCCTCCTCCCCCGCCACCCCGTCCACCGAACCGCAACATCCTGCCCATCCCGTCCGACATCAGCGCGATCGCACCGACGATCCCGGCGAGCAAGGTCATGAGCCTCACGTCCAGGTTGCGAACGTGAGCCATCTCGTGGGCAATTACACCCTGGAGCTCGTCGCGGGTAAGCGACCGGAGAAGGCCCTCGGTCACCGCGATGCTCGCCGACCCGGCATCTCGTCCGGTGGCGAACGCGTTGGGGTCGTCGTCGGGAACCACCCAGATCCGGGGCCGGGGCTGGCCCGACGCGATCGCCATCTCCTCGACCAGGTTCACCAGCTGCTTCTGCTCCGCCGAGGCCGGCTCGATGATCTCCAACGCCCCGGTGGCCCAGAGCACTCGCTCCGGTCCATATCGCCAGGAGTACCAGCAGATGCCGCCGGCCGCGAGGGTCATCACGATCCCGATGACCGGTACGACGTGATGGTAGGACCCTGCCGGCGCATCCGCGGTCAAGCAGCCCGAAGGCCAGATCGCCTCCGAAACCGACCCAGCCGAAGAAGAGGATGAAGCCGACCACCAGCCAGGTAGAGCGGCGCCGGTTGGCCTCCTGCTGGGCAAATAGGTTGGACTCGTCGCTCACCGTTCCGCCCCCCCACTCGCGCTTGCCAAGGCCGCCCGCGGCCACCAAACTTAGTCCTTGCGTCAGACCATCCCGGCGGCCTACTCCCACGGATCACCGCGTCAGTCCTGAAGCGAGCCGTTCATTCGGAGGTTGTGTGCAGCGTGTGACCTTGACCGCCGCCATTCTGTTGGGGCTCTCATCCGCGGCTCCCGCCTGCGCTCAGGACGCCAGCGATTCCGCAGCCTACCGCGCCTTGACCCAGACGCCGCTTGCCGCACTGGCCAACCCGCTGGGGGTTTCAATCATGGGACCCGAAAGCGGACGGTGGGATCTGCACGCACGCTACGGCATCATGAGCATCGGCAGTGGGGACGAATACGTTCACAGTTTCGGAATCGGAGGGGACGTCAAGCTGGGCGACGGGCGTATCGGATTGACTGTCGGAGCCTGGCTTCCTGATTGCGACGAGGCGGATTGTCCCGGCCACTTCATGGCCGAGCTGAGCTTTGGGGAACGGCTGCTCCAGGCAGCGCTGGGACGCCCGTCAGGCACGGCCTCGCTGAACGTAGGTATCGATGCAGGCGCCGCGATCGGCACGCCGGACGACGCGACCCTGTTCGCCTCCAGCGTCAGTCTCCCGATTTCTCTAGTCACTTCTTCCAGCGGTCTGCGGCTGGTTCCCTATCTTGCGCCGGGACTGGGGACCGGTCTCGTTCGGCCAGACGGGGAGGAGACCGAGGCGGGCCTTCGAGCGATGTTCACCGCCGGTGTGGGCGTAGTGGGACTGGGAGGGGGCATCTCCGCGAACGCCGCGGTTCAACGGGTTTTCATGCGCGACGGCAACTGGCTGGCCAGCCTCGGAATCTCCTACACCGGAGCTCCCTGACCATTCCTCATCGGCCATTACGACTTGGGAAACGACAAATCGACTTTCGGGACTGCCCGCTCGGACTCGTCCTGAATCTCCCACAACTCGGCCGGCGTGGCCTTGGCCAATCCCGCCACCAGCATCGTCGGGAAGGTGGCCTGTTTGGTGTTGTATTGAGTTGCCACGTCGTTGTAGAGCTGGCGGGCAAAGCCGACCTTGTTCTCCGTGCTGGTAAGCTCCTCCTGCAGCTGTAGCACGTTCTGGTTGGCCTTGAGGTCCGGGTATGCCTCGGTGAGCGCGAAGAGGCGGCCCAGAGCCTGGGTCAACTCGCCTTCCGCCTGCGCCGTCTGACGCACGCCGGTGGCGCTCACCGCCTTGTTCCGGGCGGAGATCACCGCTTCCAAAGTACCCCGCTCGAAGTCCATCGCTCCCTTCACGGTATTCACCAGGTTGGGGATGAGATCGTGCCGTCGCTTGAGCTGCACGTCGATCTGCTTCCAGGCATTGGCCACCTGGTTCCGGAGCGCAATGAGACCGTTATAGGCGCCGATCACCCAAAAGACGATAAGAGCGAGGACAATCAGGAGCACGATGGTAGCCATGTGCACGCCTTTGCTTGCGAGGGAATGTCAGTGCGATACCAGGCCGGCCAGCGCCTGGCGGAATGCTTCGGCAATGGCGGCCACGTCGCCGTTGAGCCGGATGGCGGGATGCTGCTCGTCGATCAGGACCTCGATCCCCGGCGCGACCGCGATTCGACGGCAGACCGAGCCCGCCGCCGCTGCCCCTTCCACCGGAGCGAGCCAGCCGAGCACGGCCCGGCCCACCCGGCCGCGGCCGGTACCGGGAGACTGGAGCAGTGGCAGTCGATCGGGGCGAGGCAGCGCGGGTCCCAGTGCAGTTGCCACCCGGCGCTCGATCAGGTCGCCGGTGAGCCCGGCGAACTCCCGGGTCATCGTCTCCAGGGTGGCCCCTTCCATTTGCCGCAGCTTGATGGCGAGCACCTGGAGCAGGTGCCGGTAGGAGTAGACCGCTGCGGTACCCCGTCCGTCGGGCGGACTTACCAAGTCCCGAGCGACGTAGAAGCGAATGGTGCGCTCGCTGGGACGGGCTCGTGCCGCCGCGTTCACCGGCACCACGCCCGAGGCATCCAGTATCCCAGCGGACAGGGCGGCCAGGTCGCGTAGACCCCAGGGTGCCAGGCTGCGGTACTCTCGCAGGACCGCAAGCGGGTCGGCTGGAGCCGAGAGAGTCAGTCCGGCGGTCATCCGTTTCCACCCATCTTCCGCCCTCCTTCGGCCGCTTGCGCCGCTGCCAGCGTATCGAGCATGGCGCCGCTCAGCTCATCGAGCGTGAAGGGCTTCTTCAATACCGCGCAGTCGGCCAACTCGCGAGGCCAGTCGGCCCTGACCGCCGAGGGATCACCAGTCATGAGAATGATGCGTTTGCGGAGTTGGGGCCAGCGCCGAATCATCGCAAGGGACAGTGCATCACCACTGATGTGTGGGAGGTGGATGTCGAGCAGCACCAGATCGTAGGTCCCCCCAGCCAGCATCTCGTAGGCCAGGCTGGGTTCCCCCACGGCGACTCCCTCGAACCCCAGGTTATGCACCGCCCGCTCCAGGGCGCGGCGCAAGGCCGGCTCATCGTCCACGATGAGGATCCGAGATGTCACGATGCCGCCTGGCTCAACTGGGTAAAGTAGCGCTCACTAATAATAGCGAGCGCGTCCTCGGTGGTGAGCGATACCCGCAGGTCACCGGCGGTCGAACCGAAGACGGTGCGCAGGTGCATCTGGAGAGTCTTGGTCTTGCTGTAACCCAGCTTGAGCGCCACATCCTCGACGGTATAGCCCGGGTCGAGCAGGAGCCGGTGGGCATACAGCAGCCGAGTCAGGACCATCACCACCCGAGGCGAAGGCAACCCCACCTTGGTAAACCAGCGCTCGCAGGTTCGCCGGGTGAGCTGCGCCCGCTCGGCCAGCGCGGTGACGGTCGGGCCGTCGCCCGGGGCGTGGAGCATGGCTTCCAGCGCGTCGCGCAGCTCGGGAGGCAGCTCACTGAGCACGGGATCGAGCGCCTGCATGATCTGCTGGGACGCGCTCTGCTCCAGTTCTGCCTGCAGCGCGCGCTTGAGGGCCACTGGGGCGTCCTCGAACCGGTGGATCACCACGCGCCGGATCCCGGCCCGGCCCAGCTGGAGGAGAACCCCGGCCGTGGCAGGGGTCAGCTCGGTGTAGACCAGCAGCGGCAGAGAGGGAAAGAACAGGCGCAGTCGCTCGATGCCGTGGGGGCGGGGAGCCGTCCCTCCCAGGAGCGGATCGACCACCGCCATATCCACCGGCTTGGCGCGAATGGCCTCAACCGCCTCGGGCCAACTCGCGGCCGAAACCCACTGGAACCGGTCGGGGTCAAGCGTGCGCAGTCGGAAATGCCGCTCGGCGGGAACAGCGGCGAGGAGCGAATGTCGCAAAACGGCCCCTATTTGTCGCAAAAAGGACCTTAAAGCGTGGGAAATCGGGTCCCAGATTGGCGACTCCCTCTTGGAGAACGTCAACCTGAAAGGACCTTCCCATGTCTCGGCGTACTTCTCAATGGATCGCGGTAGCCGGCTTCAGCCTGGCCGTCCTGACCTCAGCTTGCACCCGCACGGACGCCACTGGGCCGTCCGAGCAGCCGGCTCCCTCGTTTGAAGGTCAGGGTGGCCACAACTGAACCCTAGGCGCCAGCAAGTTCGGCGTACTGCCGGAGCCCGAGTTCGACTTCCCGAATCTGTGGTGCTCGGGTGAGCTCGGGCCCGTCAGGCAGCTCGACGTCATGGTCGGGGCATACTGCCAGGTTCTGAAGTACTCGTTCGACCTTGAAGTACCACGCGTGCAGACGGTTTTCCTCCGCCAGGCGAGCGGCCTCTTTCAGCAAATCGGCGGAGCGACTCAGTTGACCAAAGCGGGCCAGTCCCAGGCCGGCCTTGTAGTAATAGTCCACTGACAAGCTGGGTGACAGCTGCCCCAAGGTGGACTCCACCGCCGCGCGGCGGCGCTCGAACGCCACCCGGTTGCCGGCGCTCGACTCGAGATCCATCAGCTCGATGAGTGCGTTGGTGCGGATCAGGAAACTGGAGTCGGAATCGGCGACGATTTCCAAAGCCATGCGGGCTGCGGGATGATGACCGATCTCGGCCAGTCCTATTCCCACATCGCCCAAAGCCCGCATCTCCTGCAGGCTATCCGGCGCCAGTTGGAATGCCCGATACTTGGCGTGGAGCGACTCCGCCTTCAGGCCCTGTAACTCGTATACCACGCCCAAGTCGGCATAGGCCAGGTGCATGATATCGGGGATTTCCAGCGGCTCCGCATCGCGGATAACGCCCAACACCATGGCGCGACTGGAAGGCAGGTTTCCCTGCCCGCGGAGCACGGCGGCTTGCCCTAACACACCCCTGAACGAGGAAATCGGGTCCCCTATGGTCAGCCCAGCCTGTTCGGCTGCCCGGTAACTCGCCGTTGCCGCCTCCCAGTGAGCCAACAGACGGTGGAGCCTCCCGCAAAACAGGGCGGAAGCCGCAAAGTCGTTGGGTGGGACCTCTTCCCCGTGAGTTCGAACCGCCAGCGATACCGAGTCCAGTGCCTCTTCCAGCCGGCCTTCATGCTCCAGGAAATAGGCGTACGCGGTCAGCCCCAGTCGCAGCGCGGCCAGTGGCTGGCTGTCGAGAGGAATCGACTCGGTGATACCGGCTAGATGGGCAGTTTCGGGAAGCTCGCCGGGAAGATCGCGAATGTGCCGCCGCACGGCATCGAGCTGCCAGAGAAAACCTTCCTGCATCTCGGGCGTCCCGGACTTGGTCAGCAGGCGATCGATCAGGCGGGCCACGACGTAGCCGGCCAGCGCGAGGCGGGCCGCGTCATCCCGGCCGTTCTCTCGCTCCAGTCGAGCCCGTTCCAGAAACGGCGCGTGCTCCAAGACGTCTGTCGCCGACCCGACCTCACCGAACAATTGCTGGGGCGTGAACAGGGGCGCGTCCTTCCGTGACTGTGGTGTATGGGGGCAGAGCTAGTATCGCCCGACAACGCCCTCTGAGCAAGGGGACGCACCTTCCTGCACCGACTGCAACAAAAAGGGTGCCGGTGGAGGCGGTCGCGTCCGCTATCCTGGCACCATGCGACGCGGATTTACTCTCCTGGAATTGGCACTAGTCCTCTCGATTGCCGGACTCATCCTGGGCATCGCCTTGCCTCGTCTCGGTACCCTGCTCGACTCGATAACGGTCGACCAGGCGGCACACGAAATCGTCTCGGCGCATCAGCGCGCGCGGATCATCGCGATCACCCGGAGCCAGCCGGTCCTGCTCACCGTCACCCCCGATCGATTCACCATCCGACTGCGTGGTTCTGCCACCACGCTGTGGGAGGACGCGGGGCCCGCCGCCATTGGCGTCTCGCTCGCCGGGCCACCGCGAACGATGACCTTCACCCCAATCGGTATGAGCATGGGCGTATCCAACGCCACTTTTCGGCTCAGCCGTGGGGCCAGCGTCAAGACCGTCGTGATTTCTCGGTTGGGACGGGTGAGAATGGCCTATTGAGCAGATCCATCGTCATGCATTGCTGAAACGGTCCAGCGGGCGGAGGTCGACGGCACCTTCGGACTCGCCGGCCGGCCCGGAGGCCTCCCCGGCTCCGGGCAGTATTACTTGCGGTCCAAGGGGACATCGATGCCCCCATCAGGTTCGAGACCATACTTCCGCACTTTGATCAGGAGGGTCGAGCGAGAAATACCCAGCAGCTGGGCGGCGCGGCGCTTGTTGCCGGAGGTGTATCGGAGGGTCAAGGCGATGTGCCGTCGTTCCGCCGCTTCCAACGACTCCGGGTCGGCCGGTGAGACCGGATTTAGCGACTGGCGCAGTCTTCCCAGGTCGAGGTCCGGAACCGTCAGGTCGAGCACCAGCGCGTCGAACCCCTGCGGACCCACCGCATCGGCGGCCGCCGAGGCACTCGGTGCCACCACGACCTGGTGGCCGGCACCGCGCAGCAAGCTCAGCAAGCCATCTCGCCGAGCCGGATCGTGCACCAGGACCAGGAGGTGGAGCGGCCGCATGCTAGGAAGGTAACGTCGGACGGTTCGGCGGACTGGCGCGGCCTCAGGTCCCCAAAAAGACGGAACGGCCGCCTAGTCGTGGCTAGACGGCCGTCCCACGATTGGACTAGCCGAGGTCGGAGCATCGCTGCCGCCGTTCTTCTCCCACCTGCCACCGGTTGGCTGATTGGCCGCTCGGGAGGGCAAGGTGAGGCCTCTGCATTGATCCCCAGGCCGGATGGCCATCCCACCTGGTTCGTCCATTCGAGCGCTGCGATTCGGATCAGGTCGCGGACCGACCCTTCGCACTGCACTCCGAGGCGCAAGATCGGAGTGGATGAAGCACGCGACTGGCTTCACCTGTCCCAGCCGGGGTGATCACCAGGATCTGCGAGAACCTGAGCCCTTGGTTGCGTCGGCTCTCTCCCCTGATATCCCGCTGAAACCCGCCGGCCTGCCGCCACTGTGACTCGGGGTCTCAGTACGTGTCAGACCAGGCGCGTGGGACATAAAATATGGTCCCGCTCCAATCGCGCAAGTGCCCGATTTTCTTCGGGTTACGCGATTTCGCCGTGTCGATATTGTGGAAACCTAAGGTGCATTCGAATCGCGCTTTTACCGGCTCCATCCACACCATGTGGAGATGTGTATCAACAATTGCGGTTGGGAGCGGCGGGGAGGGGCGGGGGCAGTCGGAGCCTAGGACTCCATCCCTACTTCGATGTACCGGTAGGTCGGCTCCCCCTCCTGGGAGGAGAAGAGACATCCGGCGGAGCCGGCGGCAAACCAGCCGGCGACGAGAGGGCGGGGGATGTCGAGCTCCTGGATGATGGGTCCCAACCAACGACGCAGGTGCCTGAGTTCCGGGGCCCGGCGACCCAGCAGTGCGAGCAAGGCGCCGGCGCCGGCGGTAGCGCGGAGGAAGTGAGCCAGGGCGTGAGCTCGCTGAGTGAACTCTACCGCCTTCACTCCCGGCTCGTCGAAAAGAATGGCGCCCTCGAATACGTCCATCGGCGGCGCATCGAGTCGCGGACCCAAGTAGACGAACCGGCGCCCCTCTTGAGACTTGCGCTCGATGACCGCGGCCGCAGTCTCGCTGGTAAGCCGGGCTGCGTGCAGCAGATCATCGTCCAGCAGGATTCCGACGGCACCGGTCCACTCCAGCGCCGCCAGCGCAGTTTCCACCGGGCACCCCAGCGCATCATCAAAGGCGAGGAGCCGCGGCGCCTCACCGGCCCGCAGGACGAAATGGGAAAGCCCTTCAGCCCGATCGGTGAAGGTTCGGACGGAAAGACTTTGGGGGGTAGCCATGCTGAAATATACGAGACTATGGGCTATTACGGAGTAAGCTCCGACTTTCCCTCCACCTTCACGATCCACAACCCCGAATTGATATCGTTGACGTAGACCAGCCCGTTGCGGTAAAGCGCTCCCCACGCATTGGGCGCGTTGGGGACGACGCCTTGCGCATCGCCGGTGGCTACGTGGGCGATCTCACGGCCTTGTCGGAGCAGATCGCCGCGCAGCTCGCCGGAAATATCGAGCACCCGGAGCCCCCCCTGGTAATCGCCCAGGTACAGGGTGTCCCCAGCCACCCAGACGTTGTGGGTGCCGCCGTCTTTAGGCTCGTAGTGTGCTACTGCGCGAGGGCGAGTGATATCGGAGACATCGACCACGTGCAGCCGGCCGTAGGCTCGGCCCAGGCCGACCACGCCGCCGCCCTCCGTCGCCCGGGGCGCGGCGGAAAAGACCTCATCGCCCACGAACACGTACTTCCCGTGACGCCAGGCGGTATGGGCTCCCCGGATGAACCCGGGACCACCCACGGCCTCGACCTCACGGTACAGAGCATCGAGATCGTACTTGTATTGGGAGACCAGTTGTGGGTTCTCCGGACTTCCCCCCTTGACCCCATTGCCCACATCCAGAATGATCAGCCCGTCGTTCCAATAGCTCAGGTAGGCGAGCCCATCCTTCACGTCGATGTCGTGGACGTAGTTACCCGCTTTGCTCGAGGAGGTCTCCCACCGGGCGACCTGTTTGGGCCGGTAGGGATCTCGAATATCGATCACCCGCATCGAGCCGGTGGCGTCGTCGGTGAGGTAGACGTAACCCCGATAGATGAAGGTGCTGTGCACCCCGCCGGTTACCGTTTCGGTGAACTCCGCGATCGGCTTCGGATGGGCCGGGTCCTCGAAGGACAAGACCACGATCCCATTCCGGCGGGTGGAGGCGTTTTCCCGGGTGAGTACGCCGTACTTCCCGTCCTCCGTGGTCATCAGATCGTTGATGTGCCGAGCATCGACCACGACTGAATCCGTGATGGTGGGCTTCGACGGGTCGCGCAGGTCGATGGCGTAGGCCCGGTCGCCGATGGTAGTGAGGTAGCCATGCTTCCCGTCGGGGTGGAGCCAGAACTCCGCAGCGGGGAAGCGCAGGGGCAGCCGGCCGACCAGAGTGCTGGGGCGCCGGGCATCCCTCGCCCGAACCTCCACCGTGGCCTCGGTGGTCTTGCCGGCGAAGCCGGCGAATACCCGGTAGGTGCCGGGCTCGTCGGCCACGAAGCTCCCATCGGCATCGATGTGGCCGTTCCCCGGACTGATGCTCCACTCGGGAACGGCATCAGGTACCGGGCGCCCGGCTGCGGTACTGGCCCGAAAGCCGAAGCGCACCACGTCGCCGGTCCGGATCGCCGCGGTGGCGGGCTCCAAGCCGATCGAGCTGACCGGGTTGGCGACGACCGTGATGCTCAAGGCCCGGGTGGCATTGCCGGCCTTGGCCGTCACGGTAGCCCGGCCCGGGCGTCCAGCCGTGAGGCGACCGGCAGGAGACACCGCCACCACCTTCGGCGCGCCGGAGCTCCACGCGACCTGGTCGTACCGACGGTCGTCGTTCGGAGCATAGGCGGCAGCGGTTAGCACCATCGACTGGCCGGTGTAGAGTCTGGTGGGAGCGGGGTCCAGCAGAATCTTCGAGGCCGGCTGCGGCAGAATCGTCACCCGCGCGAACGCCGTCCCGGGGGACCCACCTTGCCGGGGCGCAATCAGCGCGGTGACCGTGAGGGTACCGGTGGACCCGCCGGTTACCAGCCCGTTCGAATCGACCTTGCCCTCGAAACGGCCGCCCGATTGGAACCAGCGCACCACCACGTCGCTCAGAGTACGGCCGGCGGAGTCCTGTGCCGTCGCCATCAGTCGCACGGTGTCCCCCACCTGGATGGCCACTTCCGCCGGCTGAATGGCCACCTTGGCGATGGAGGACCCTTGGGCAGCAGCGCCCTGGAGCGTAGCGAGGAGCAGAACGTGGGAAAGCATGGAAGCCTCGGTGGGAGTAGAAGGGGCTATGCTCATAGCCGAATCTCCTACCAACATAGCTCTCCCGCCCCTCGGGCGATAATTTAGTCCAGCCCCGGGTCATGGAGACCGGCATGCATGTGGAGTGGACCTCGTACAGCTCGCCGATCGGCGCGCTCACGGTCGTCGAATGCGAGGCCGGGCCGCTGGTCGTCGAGTTTCCTCATCGCGCGATGACCGTCAAGTGGGCGGTCCGGCTGCGAGCCGCCGTGCCCGAGTTGCACATCGGCCAGGGCGAATGCCGGACCGCGACGACCTGGCTGGATGAGTATTTCTCCGGCTCGCCCCGCGCTTTCCCTTATCCCGATTACCTGAAGCGCTGGTTCGACCTGGCGCCGGCTCAAGTGGCTGTCTTCAAGACCCTACGGAAGATCCCGGTGGGGGAGACGCGTTCCTACGACGACGTCGCCCGCGCCACCCGGCTCCACCCTCGCCAAATTGGCTGGCTGGTGGCAGCCAATCACCTGGCGATCCTGATCCCCTGCCACCGCGTGGTCGGGAAGGACGGTGGCCTGGTGGGCTATGGCGGGGGCCTGGCAAAGAAGCGCTGGCTGCTGGACCACGAGCTCCGGGCGGCGGGGGTGGTGCTCAAGTAGGCAGAGCCGTAGGGGTAACGGGGCCCGCCGTATTGACAAATCCCTGTCCGCGCGTGACCTTGGAACATGCAACACGCGGTCCCACCCTCGTACTCTTGATTCATCGCTCGCCGGTCGGACAGTTGGTCCGGGCGGCATTTTTTTAGGCGTTAGGGGCTTTTTCACCCGGCCACAAGGGCCGGGGTTCCCCCGGAGCCTGCGGGCTCCCTTTCAAGAGGTTGCAGCAATGGCGAAGGGCACGGTCAAGTGGTTCAATGACGCAAAGGGGTTCGGCTTCATCGCGCAGGATGGTGGCAAGGACGTCTTCGTTCATCACACCGCGATCATCGCCGAGGGCTTTCGCTCGCTCTCAGAAGGGGACAACGTGGAGTTCGAGGTCGTCGAGGGGCCCAAAGGGCTCCAGGCCTCCAACGTCCGCAAAGTCTGACACCCCGGCGCTCCGCGCCTTTCCCGTTCCGACGCAGAGCTAATTGCATCCGGGTCCCCCGCCGCTCAGGCGGGGGACTTCGGCGTGCCGCCACTTTGGCTGCGGAACCCCTCGGATAATGTTCTTCTCGCTTCATGCTACGGGGCTGGCACTGTCCCTCCTCGCGGCCGATCACTCGGCCGTGCCCGCAGCGCTCAAGCCCGACACAACGGCCCTTCAGTTCTTCGGCTTCCGTGCCGGCGCCACTCTCGGTGAGATGGACGTCTTGCTCCGCCGGCTGGACGGGGGCCGGCTCCGCTGCCAACGCTCGAAGGCCGACCGTCGAGTCAGCGAATGCCGCGCCACCCTGACCCATGAGGAGCTGGGCAAGTCGGTAAGCATCTGGGTATCCGCCATAGACAGCGCGGCCGGCGTCATCACCCTGTCGAGCCCCGTGACTCCCGCCCAATTGGATGCCTGGCGCAGGCGAATCGAAGCCAGGTACGGTCAGGTGAAAGCTCGCGCCCAAGGATCTCAGTGGATGATGCAATGGGTGCGGCGCGGGCGGATGCTGCGACTGACGTGGAAGAGGGAGAGCGGCGGCCAAATGGCTTCGGTGAGTCTGGTGGACGGTCGTGTGCTGGACGGCTGGGGTAAGGGTCGAGCCCGCACGGCCACGACCCCCCGCCCGTAGCGGGGACTCTGCCGCCATTCCTACCGAAGGCGGATCAGAAAACTCCCTTCCGATTCCTCCATCACATAATCCCGGATCGCTCGCCCTTCGTCTCGCAAGCGTCGCAGCAGCGACCGCACGCCGGTTCGAATCGGGGCGCCTCCCCCAGCTCGGCCCCTGCCGGTAATAATCCGCACCACCGCCCCGGGTCGAGCCCGAGCCTGGACCACCAGGAACCGCTCGGCATTGGTAATGGCCTCCGACGCCGCCTGCCCGTGCAGGTCGAAGACCGCCTCCGCTCGCCGGTCGGTCCAATCCTGGATCAAGGCCCAGCCCCTCCCGAGTACGTAACTTGCACTTCCTCCCCCGTGGTCGATTTCTCCATCGATTCGACCTGACTCAAGTCGTTCTTTCTGAATCCCTTACGTTGTCGTACCCAGATCGTCCCAAGCCCATTTTCCGGGGAGCGCGCCTTGGCATTGTTCGAACGGGTAAGGCTAATTGCGCCGGCCGTTCTGGCCATTGCGCTGCTTCCCTCCTGTGGGAACGTGGCGGCCGGTCCGGTGCGGATCGGAGTCGCCGGCTCGTTCAGCGATCCCATCGGGCTCCCCATGAAGCTCGCCGCGGAGCTCGCAGTCGAGCAGATCAACGCTAGCGGGGGCGTCAATGGTCGCCGGCTCGAGCTGGTGGCCAAGGACGACTACGCCGATCCCGATTCCGCGGTGTTCGTGGCCACCGACCTGTATGAATCGGATGTATCCGCCGTGATCGGTCACCTGTTCTCCGGAGAGACGCTCGCGGCCAGCCCGGTCTACAACGGCGGCATCGATCCGGTCGCGGCGATCTCACCGTCGTCTTCCTCGCCCGAGGTGACCAGCGCGGGTGAATACACCTTTCGCGTCTGCCCCAGCGATCTCGCCCACGGTGCGGCGCTCGCGCAATGGGTGCGCGATCGGCTGAAGCTTCAGCGTGGTGCCCTCTTCTATCTCAACGACCAGTACGGACGAGGGATTCGCCAGACCTTCGTGCAGGAGTTCATTCGGCGCGGTGGTGAGCTGGCGTCGATGGATCCCTACCTGGGAGATCGGCCCGACGTGGCAGCCTACCTCGATCGAGTCGCCCGAGACAAGCGGATCGAGTTCCTGGTCGTGGCCGGCAATCGCTCGGAGGCGGAGGAGATCATCCGGCAGGCGCGCCGCCGGGGGCTCGGCGTGCCGGTGCTGGGTGGCGACGGTCTCGAGGGGATCCAGGAAGCCGGAGCGCTGGCCGAAGGGGTCTACCTCACCTCGGCGTACTTCCCCAATCTCCGCACCGACGCCAATCAGCGGTTCGTGGACGCGTACCGTCGCAAGTATCCCGACGCCGGATTCCCTAACCAGGTCGCGGCTGCCACCTACGACGCGGTCTATCTGCTGCGCGACGTGATCGCCCGGGCCGGATCGGAGCGCGAATCGGTGCGTCGAGCGCTTGCCGGAGTGGGATCGGCAACCCCGCCGTTCGAGGGGGTGACCGGAACCGTGGCGTTCGATGCGGCCGGTGACGTCCCCAACCAGAACGTCTATGTCGGTCTGGTTCGGCACGGCGATGTGGAAGTAGAGAACGGCGCGACCGATATCGCGCGGGCCAAGTGACTATGCTCCGCAGTCTCCGCGGCCGGGTAGTCGCCGGCATGGTGCTGCTCATCGCGCTGGTATTCGTCATCGCGTTCCTGGGCGTCAACTCCATTCGGTCACTGGACCGCTCAGTAGATCAGGAGCTCAGGCTGCTGCACGAGAGCACCGACTTGGGCAACGGTCTGGTGTCTTCGGTGGCCTCCGAGATCCGTTCGGCGGAGCAGTACCTGGTGCGGCCCGATGCCCAGCTCCGGCTGCGGATGGTCGAGGACGGCGACTCGGCCTACAACTTTCAGCGCCGTTACCGCGCGCTGGGCGCTCTCACCACTGCCGACCGCTACATCGTCAACAAGATCGCGTCCAACCAGGCGCAGATCGAAGTGGCCTATGCCCAGGCCCACGCTCTCACCGACCTCGGCCGCCAGGACGATGCCCGCAGGCAGGCCGAGCGGGCGCGGGCACCGGCCGATACCCTGCTGGGAGACGTACGGGCGTTGTCGCTGGCCCAAACCAACCGCTCGGTGGCCCGCGCGGCTGACCTGCGGCGGGAGGCGACCGACCGGCGGCGAATGCTCTGGGGCCTCTTCCTGACCTCCTTGTTCCTGGGTGTGACCACCTCGTTCTGGACCGTGCGCTCAGTGGATCGTCCGCTGACCCAGCTGATGGGTGCCGCGGAGAGGTTCGGCGGCGGCGATCTCCGGCCGCTCCGGCTCGAGGCAATGCCGACCGAGCTGGAGCGCCTCGCCGGCGCGATGGACGACATGGGATCCCGCCTGCGAAAAGTGGTCGTGGCCGTGGTGGGTGAAGCCAGTCAGATCGGAACCGGTGCGAGCGACTTCTCCGCCATGAGCGAGGAGCTGGCGGCCAGCAGCGGCGAGATCTCCACTGCCATGGTGAGAATCGCGGGCAGCGCCGAGCAACAGGTGCGAGGGATGGAGAAAGCCGACGCCTTACTCCTGAGCCTGCGGGAGATCGCTCAGGCCAACGCGCAGGCGTCGGCCCGGGTCGTGGAGCTGGGTGATCGGATCCAGGCGCTGGCGGCGCATCATCGGGCGGACGTGGCCGCCGCGGGGCAGACCCTGTTGGACGTGCGCGAGGTGGTCCAGACCTCCTCGCAGCAGGTTCAGGAGCTGTCCCGGTTATCCGAGCCGATCACTGCCTTCATCGACCTCATCAAGCAGATCTCCTCCCAGACCAACCTGCTGGCCTTGAACGCCGCTATCGAGGCCGCACGGGCAGGGGAACACGGGCGCGGCTTTGCCGTGGTGGCGGAGGAAGTCCGCCGGCTGGCCGATTCCAGCTCGACCGCCGCCGAGGACGTGGCCAAGACGGTGCAGTTCATCCGGAAGCAGGTGCGTGACGTGGCCCGCACGATGGAAACCGGATCGGCCAAGGTGCAGGGCATCGAAAAGGTGGCGACTGGGGCGGCGCGCGCGCTGGAAGAAATCTCGACCGCGGTAGAGGAGGTGCACAACGCGGCCGAGGCGGTTGAACGGGAAGCCGTCGCCAATCAGCAAATCGTGGAGCAGTTGGGACACCGGACTCAGGAAGTGAGTCAGGCGGCGACCGAGCACGCCTCCGCCAGCGAGCAGGTCACCGCCGCCGCCGAGGAGCAGAGCGCGAGTACCGAGGAGATGGCCGCTTCGGCCGGCGAGCTGCTCCAGGGAGCAACCCGGCTGACGGCCCTGATGCAGGAATTCAAGACCTGAGGATTACCGCCGCTTCCCCTTCGCCGCCTTCTTCACCTTCATCTTCTTCACCGCCTTCACCGGCTTCACCGGCTTACTCTTGGCCCGGCTCTTGGCCCGCTTCTCCTTTTCCCGGTCCGCGGCCCGATCCAACCGCTTCTGTTGGGCTTCATGAATTTCAGTCAGCAGCCGATCTCCCTCTTCCTGGCCCAGGAGCCCCCGGCGGGTGGCATAGCGCACCAGCTCGTCTGCGTCCGCCACGTTGAAGTCGGTCAGACGGGCAGCCGACCGGATCACGTTCCCCAAGGCATCCGCCACCGGGCTGCGCAGCACGTTGGCGATACCTGGAAGGGTCTCCAGCAGGGTCGAGATTTGTGATCCGCCGAGTTCCGACACCACGTGTCCTCCTTGTCCTGCGCGTGTGCCAACCAGCCCCAGAATGTCTGGCGGAATTCTCGCACGTCTGGGACCCTCACGCTAGTAGTAGTATTTACACATACTCCACAGACACTGGCCGGAATTCGGGCGGATTCCGGCCGTGAGCAACGCTAACTTATTGGAATGAAACTACTTGCCGGCTACGACTCGAAGCTGTCCCCGCATGTCGTAGGCGCGATGAGGCAGGCAGAAGAACTGGTACGTACCCGGCGGCACCTGCGGGACCACAATTCGATACTCGGAGCCGTTCTCGGTGAGCAGCGGGCTGCTGAGATCCGCCGACCGCCGCGGTAGGGCGCTATTGAGAGCGGTGTGAGCAGCGGGGCTGAGGCCGCCGGCCTCGAACACCACGCTATGGGGAGCGCCATTGGTTACCCGAAACAGGAGGACGTCGCCAGGCCGCGCGGTGACCGTGGCAGGTGTGAAGCTGTACTGCTCCTCCTCCGGGTCCACTTCCAGCTTTATCTCGTGCACCGCCTGAGCTGCGAGCCTCGGGGCCAGGCCTCCCAGGAGAGCAAACCAGATTCCACAAACCCTTGACAGTCGCATCGTTCCTCTTCCAAGACGGGTCAGAACTCAGACGCCAACCTTTGCGCGCCTGAAGGCTATCCGATAAATTTCATGCGCAGGTGGGGTTAGCTAGATTCGTGCCACCAGGCCCCGCCGGAAGGGCCGACTGTGGGACGCCGGGGCATCAAAGAGTACCGAGCGCCGGAAGCGTTGATTCTGATCGCGGCGGACCGAGACCAGAAACCATTGGTTTGTCCCTCCTGCAATTCCCCTGCAGTCGAACGAATCCCCGGACGATCAACAGCCGAAGACGCTCCTGGCGGGAAAGTCACCCTCCACTGCACCTCCTGCGGCCGGGTCGCCGCCTACATTCCCCGGACCCTCAATCGGTCATCATTGCCCGAGGCTCCAAGCATCCGCCACTGATCAGGTCTCACTCCGGCTCCGCAAAGATTCTCCCCCACCGGACCGCCGTGAGGAACGGGAGCGACCGCCAGCTGTTGGGATCGTAGCTGAAATAGACTACCAGTGGCCGGCCCCTGACGTTCACCCGGGGTAGAAATCCCCAATAGCGCCCGTCGTACGAGCTGTCCCGGTTGTCCCCCATCATGAAAAACGAGTCGGCCGGCACCACGATCGGCCCCCAATCCTGCAGGTCGGGCTGGTAGCTCGAGGTGTCGCGCTGTACCAGGTGCGGCACCTGCCAGGCCCGCATCTTGGCCCGCTGGCTCGGGTCCTCCGACCGGGTGGGCTCCGAGTGGACCGCATAGGGCTCGTCCACCCGGGCCCCGTTCCGGTAGAGGGCGCCATGCTCCATGTACAACGTGTCGCCCGGCATGCCGATCAGCCGCTTCACCACCTTCAGCCCTTGCTCCTCCACCGAGTCGAAGACCAGGATGTCACCCCGCTCGGGCTCCCGGACCGCAGGAAGCCGGGCATGCAGCAGCGGCACCTCTGCGCCGTAGAGCGCCTTATTGACGAAGAGGAAGTCGCCGATCAGCAGGGTGTTCTCCATGCTGCCCGAGGGGATCCGGAACGCTTCGACCAGGAAGGTGCGAAGAAAGAACCAGACCACGAGCGCCACCACGATCGACTTGGTCCAGTCCCAGACCCAGGCGACGAAGGAACGGGTATGCGCTGCGGCTGCGGGGCGAGCGGTCATGCCGGTGTCCATAGATGATTGGGTGGTGAAATATAGCGTGGGCCGGCCCTCAGGCTCCGGCCCGGATCGCGGCCAACACCTGGTCCGGGTGCTGGCCCGCATTGCTCACCCGAGCCCAGTGTCTTCGCACTTTCCCGTCCGGACCGATCCAGACCGTGGATCGGATGGTACCGACCGTCTTGCGGCCGTACAGAGTCTTCTCCCCGTACGCGCCATAGGCCTGCATCACTCTGTGTTCCGGGTCGGACAGCAGCGGGAAGGGGAGCCGGTACTTGTCGGCAAAGCGCCGATGGGAGGCGGCATCGTCGGCCGACACACCCAGAACCGTCACTCCCAGCTCCTGAATCTCGTCCCACGCGTCTCGGAAACCGCACGCTTCCTTGGTACAGCCGGGAGTGTCGTCCTTGGGATAGAAGTAGAGGATGACGTCGCGCCCGGCGTAATCCGCCAGCGACACCCTTTGCCCGGCAGCGTCGCTCAGGGTAAACGGCGGCGCGGGCTCGCCGACTTGAATCATCCGAAGACCTCCATTCTCACGGAACCATCTCCGCCGGTACCGCGACTGCGGCCTGGGTTCGCCAGATCGGGTAATCCTGGCCTGCCACGAGCTCGCGGTCCAGGAAGTTCCAGGTCACGACCCCGTCCTCCGACGCCGGTTCCAGCAGGTAGGCCGCCAATATGCCCAGGCGCTGATCGGAACGTACCAGGTACCATCCGGGGCCCACCACGGTTGACCCGGCATCCTTCCACCGTCCCTCGAGCATCACCGTGCGATGGCCTTCGAACAGCTGACCGACGCTGAGACTCTCGACCGCAAATCGCTCCACCCGACCTTCCCAGCCAGACCGAAGCCGCTCGACTCTGATCCCCTGCCGGCGGAGGAGTGCCACCAGCTCGCCGAACCGCTCCGGCAACAGATACGCCTGGGGAACCGCTTCCCGCCGGGCAGCCACGAAGCGGTCGAACACCGGCATCCGGATGGTCCGATACGTTCCAGTTCTGCGCCGGCCGGCAAACTCACTGCTCCCCTCGCCGGTCGGCTGGGTGATCTCCGCGATCACCGGCAGCGTCGTCGGCGGTCCCAGCCTCGAGCGAACCACCAGCGAGTCCGGCCGGTGGCGGTTGGAGGCGGACACCAGCGAGTCGATGAGGGTACGTTCCGCGGCCACCAGGCTCAGGATCTCGTGCACGAAGTTGTAGGTAGCGGAGATCCGGGTCTTGAAGTCGGCGTTGCTGTAACCTTCGCTCAGCACCGCCAGGCGGCCGCGCAGTCCCATCCAGTTGCTGCCGAAGCGGGGACGCGGGTCGTAAGTCTCCCAGCCGAGGACCAGTGAATCCGGCATCTGGTTTCGGAAGTTTCCGTACCAGAACGTTTCCTGGCGATGCCGCACCCGCATCCGGTCGCGCACCCGCGGAAGCAGCCGGTCGCGCACGAAGTCGCCGGCGGGACTCGAATTGGGATTGAGTCCCGGTGCGTAAGTGAGAGCGTATCCGTGATAGCTTCCGTTGGTGGTGTGGAGGTCGATGAAGAGATCGGGATCCCAGGCATTGATCAGCGCCGCGGACCCACGGGTTTCCGGCGCCTCCAGCTTCACGTAGTCACGATTGAGGTTCAGCGCCTGGCCGTTGGTGTTTCTCCCCACCACGGCGGGTCCGTTCTGACCCGGCCGGTTGGTATCGCCCGGTGCCAGCAGCTCGTTTCCGTCGGTGTTGTAGATCGGAGCCACCAACAGCACCAGGCTGTCGAGCAAGCGCCTGAGGGGACCCAGGGTGAGGTCTCGCAACAACATCTGGGCGGCCTCCTTCCCTTCCACCTCCCCTGCATGGATGTTCCCCTGAAGGTAGACCACCGGTTTGCCGCTCCTCCGCGCCTCCGCTGGGTCGCCAACCATCGGACGAGCGGCGAGGACGTAGGGCACCTGCCGCCCCTCTGGGCTGATACCCAAGGTGCCGACCCGAAGATCGGCCTTGGCCCTTTGCAGTGAGTCGAGAAACGCCATCACGTCGGCGTAGGACGAGGTCTCCCGGAAACCGGTCCGTTCCGGTCGAGTGGTCTGCGCCAGAAGGGGCGGCGCCCCGCCAATTGCGAAGAGGAGGAGCTGATGAGCGACGACCAACCCCAACCCGCTCCGCGGCGAGAGTTTACTCCACTGCCGGATCGCTTGGGTGACCTGTGCGCAGCCGGTCGGGATGGCGCGAGTTACCTGTGGCAAGTGCCGGACGACGCGGAGATGCGCAAGAAGATCGCAGGGATTTTAGCCGAGATCAAAGTGGAGGCCGCCAAGGGTGGCCGGCGCGAGATGGGCCGGCTGGTAGAAGAGCTGGAAACCGCACTGGCCGCAACCCCTTCACCCCAGCAGGTCGAAATCCTGCAGGACGGTTTCGAGCGACTCACCCGGCTGTGGGCGGCGGCGAAGAGCGGACTGTTCTAGGCCCCGCTGTCCGGCTTTGCCGCCACGCTATCGGCCCCACCCCGCGGGCGGGCGCGCTGCACCACCTTTGGTGCCGCCGGCGCGCCTTCGGACAGACGCTCCTGGCCACCGACCACGACCTGTTCTCCTGCCTCGACTCCGCTCCTAGCCTCGACGAAGCCCTGAGTCCTCACCCCCAGCTCCACTGCCCGTCTGGTCGCCTTTCCATCCACCACGACCCACACGAAGGTGGCGCCCTGGAGCGGGAGTACCGCGTCTTCCGGAATCACCACGGAGTTCGGGCGAACCGCGGTGGCGAGCCGGGCCTCGATGAACATACCCGCTTGCAACTCGCGCCGGGTATTGGGAGTCACGGCCTTGACCGTGATGGTCCGTCCGGGAAGTTGCACGATCGGGTCGACAAAATCGACTCGTCCGCTGAACTCCTTGCCCCGCAAGGCGGCCACTCGAAATACGACCCGCTGCCCTCGCTTTAGCTCCTCGGCGTGGCGCTCCGGCACCTGGAATGCCGCGCGTTGAGGCGAAACCGTCTGCAGGGTCAGCAACCGGGTGTCGGTGGTTACGTAATCGCCCAGGCTCACGAAGCGCTGGCCCACCACCCCCGCAAATGGGGCTCGGACCAGCGTTCGCCGCAACCGCAGGTTGAGTAGCTCGAGCTGTGCCGCACTGCCGCGGGCCGTGGCTTCAGCCCGCTCGAGCTCGGACTGGGACGAGGCCTTTTGGCCCAACAACTCCTGGGTCCGGGTCAGCGACTGACGCGCCAGGTCGCGCTCGGCCTCGGCCCGGGCCACCTCCGCCTTGAGCTCGGCATCGTCCACCTTGAACAGCGGCGCGCCCTGAGCCACCTCGGTCCCTTCCCGGACCAGGATCTGCGCGATTCGACCCTCCACCTCCGGCCGGAGCTCTACCGACTGCACGGCCTCGATCTGCCCGGTCGCCAGGATGGCGTCCACCACGGTATCTGCCTGCGCGACCGCGACCTCGACCGGCATCGGTGGCGGTCCGCCGCCGCCCGTCTTGCCGTCGCCCGGATTACCTGCGGATTCGGCGCTATTACAGGCCGTCAGCGCGCCCAGGAGCAACGTTGTCCAAGCCATGGCTGCGCGCATCGGTCTCACGGCACGTCCCTGTTGGAGAAGAGTCGGTGGCCCAGGATCGCCTCGAGCCCGGCCAATGCGAGTCTGGCGGCATACCGGGCCTGGACCAGCTCAGCTTCGGCCTGGGCCAGACGCAACTGGCTGGCAATCACGTCCAGAATGGTGGTGGACCCGGCGCGATAGCGGGTGTCCTGCACCCGGAAATTCTCCCGGGCGACCAGCACGGCAGTCTGGCTCAATCCAATCGCGGCCTGGGCGTTCCCATAAGCCTCGTAGGCCTCGGTGACGTCGCGAGCGGCCGCGCGCTCCAGGTCATCCCGGATGGCACGAAAGACGTCGCGGTTGACCCGCGCCTGAGTGACGGCAATCTCCCGTTGCCCGTTATCCCAGATCGGCAGATTCAACGAGAGCGACATCGAGGAGACCTTGCGGGCATCGGGGAAGAAATCGCTGTCGAACCGCTGGTTGGTCCCGCTCAGCGTGAGCCTGGGCAAGTACTCGCCTTTTTCCGCACGCAGCGCTGCGGCAGCGGCGCGCTCGTTGGCGCGGGCTACCCGGTATTGGGGCCCTTGTGCCAGCGCCATACCTACGGCCTCGGGAATGTCGATCGGCAGATCCGGAGGCGGTACGGTGTCGAGCGCCTCGGCGTCCACCGGACCCGCCGCTCCGACCCGCCGGCCTAGTTGGAGGCGGGCGACCCGAAGCGCCGAGGTCTGGCGCAGCAGGTCGAGCTGCGCCTGGGTAAGCTCCAGAACCAGCTGGAGCGAATCGCTCTGGACCGCCGCTCCGGAGACCACTCGCGCCCGCGCCACCCCGAGCTGGTCTTCGGCGCGAGCAACCCGCTCGCTGGCCACCCGGTTGAGCTCCTGGTTGGCCAGGACGCTGTAATAATCCGCCTCGGTCTGGACCGCCGAGGCAAAGCGGGCCTCGAGCTGTCCGGCTTCGGCACCCTCCAACTCCGCGCTGGTCCGCCCCAGGTCGGCAAACTTGCGCAGGCTGAACACCTCGTAGCTGGCCGCGAGCGTGGCCGTCACCGACTGGGCTTGGGGTGACGCGGTCCCCAGGTTGAAAAACGGCACTGAAAAGGCCGAAGCCTGCAGCGACGCCGACAGCGAGGGCAGAATGAAGGACAGCCGGGCTGCCCGGCGTCCCCACTCGGCGTTATCCACTTGCCCTAACGCCTCCACGTAATTGGGATCCAGCCGGGTGGCCCGCTCGATGGCCTGAGCCAGGGTCACGCGGGGAAGCGAGTCGGAGTCGGCCGGCGCGGGTATGGCCTGGAACGCGAGCAGCATGGCGAGGATCACTCCGCCTCCAGGGGAGCGAGGCCGGGCCGCCGCACCGCCAGCCGGTGGGCGATCCGCTGCCGGAGGCCGTCGAGCATCACATAGGCCACCGGGACCACGTAGAGCGTCAGCACGGTCGACAGCAGTACGCCTCCAACGATCGAGTACCCCAGCGGCCGACGGCTGATCGAGCCGGCACCGAGCCCAAGCGCCACCGGCAGGGCACTGATGATGGTGGATACCGACGTCATCAGAATCGGCCGGAGCCGGATACGGCCCGACTCGAGCACCGCATCCCAGGTCGACAGTCCCCGCTCCCGAAGCTGATTGGTGTACTCCACCAGCAGGATCGAGTTCTTGGTGACCAACCCGATCAGGAGAACCATCCCGATCTGGCTGTACAGGTTCAGCGTGGACCCCGAAACCAGGAGCGCCACCAGTGCACCCGTGACGGCGAGCGGCACCGACAGCAACACGGTGAACGGGTGGAGCAGCGACTCGAACTGAGAGGCCAGCACCATGAACACGACCAGGAGGGCAAGCCCGAAAGCGAAGTAGAGCGAAGAGCCGCTCTCCTCCAACTCCCTGGACTCGCCGGACAGCTTGGTCGTGCTGCCAACCGGTAGCACCTCGGAGGCGAGGGCGTTCAGGGAGTCGATCGCCTGGCCCAGAGTGAACCCTGGTGCCAGGTTGGCGGTGAGCGTGAAGGAACGAACGCGGTTGAAGTGGTTGAGGTCCGAGGGACCCACCCCCTCGTTTGCCCGGGTCATCGCGGTTAGCTGAATCAGTTTGTTGTCCCGCCCCCGCACATAAAGACCTGTCATATCACTGGGCGTTGCCCGGCTCGCGCGGATCGAGCTGCACCATGACATCGTAGAGTTTGTTGTTTCGGGTGAAGGTGCTGACCCGACGTCCGCCTAGAAGCGTCTGCAGGGTTCCCGCCACGTCCCCCACCGAAACACCCAGATCCTCTGCCCTATCCCGGTCGAAGCTCATCGTCAGCTCGGGCTTGTTCACCCGGAGATCGGTGTCCACGTTGATGAGGCCGGGGATCTGGCGGGCCCGTGCCACCAGGGTGTCCATGGCCCAGGTCAGGGAATCGAAGTTCGGGTGTTGCACCACGTAGTTCACCGGACTCCCCCAGCCGAAGGCAGGCGGGTTACTGGCGAAGGCCATTATTCCCGGAATGCCGAAAAACTGGGGCTGGACCTCGCTGATCACGTCCTGCACCGTCCGGTTCCGCTCGGCCCAGTCGACCAGCCGGGTAAAGACGATGCCGCGGCTGGGCGCGCCCATGAAACCACCCGTGATGCTGAAGTACCCCGCAATGTCTTCGGTCTTGTTGAGGACGGCCTCCACTTGCCGCTGGTACCCGTCGGTGAAGGCCAGCGTGGAGCCCTCCGGCGCAATGATGAAGATAGGGAAGAATCCGCGATCCTCCGGCGGGACGAACTCCCGCTCGAGCGAGCGGAAGATGAGCACCGCCACGATCAGCGTTCCGGCCGCCCCGGCTACTACCAGCCAGCGGGCGCTAAGCGCGAGCCGAAGGGTGCGCGCGTAGCCGGCAGCCAGGGAATGGAAGCCTTTCTCCAGTGCCTGGTAGAGCACGCCGTGTCGGCGGGGGACTCGCAAGACTTTCGCGCAAAGCATCGGTGTCAGCGTGAGCGCCACGAACCCCGAGATGATCACCGACCCTGCCACCGCGATACCGAACTCGTTGAACAAACGGCCGGTGTTGCCCTGAAGGAAGGCAAGTGGCGTGAACACTGCCACCAGCGCGATGGTGGTCGCGATCACCGCAAACGCGATTTCCCGGGTCCCGTTGATGGCCGCAGTCTCGGGGTCCTCCTTGAGCTCCTCCTGGTGTCGATAGGCGTTTTCCAAAACGATGATGGCGTCGTCCACTACGATGCCGATCGCGAGGGTCAATGCGAGCAAGGTGAAGTTGTTAATTGAAAAACCGAGGAAGTACATGACGGCGAAGGTCGCCACGATGGACGCCGGAATGGCGAGCGCAGGAATGATGGTTGCTCGCAGATTCCGGAGGAAAACGAAAATGATGAGCACCACCAAGACCGCGGCGAGTAACAACGTCTCCTGAGCCTCGGTGATCGAGCGCTTGACGAAGACCGACGTATCGAAACCGACCTGCAGCGTCACCCCGGCAGGAAGGTCTCGCTGAATCGACGGGAGCGCCTCGCGGATGGCGTCGGCCACCGCGATGAGATTGGCCTTGGACTGGCGGACGACGCCCAGCGCGACCGAGGGCGTCCCCTTGTACCGGAACGCGCTTCGATCGTCCTCCGGCCCCAACTCGACTCGCCCGAGATCCTTGAGCTTGACCAGTTGGCCCTCTCCGCTACTCACCACCAGCTCGGAGAACTCCGCCGGTGTCTTGAGCTCGCCGAGAGAGCGAACCGAGAATTCGCGGCGGTCGGATTCGATCCTGCCCGCGGGGATCTCCACGTTCCGGCTGCGGATCGCCTGTTCCACGTCCTGAACGGTGATTCCTCGAGCGGAGAGCTCAGACGCCGAGAGCCACACCCGCATCGAGTATCGCCGCTCTCCGGCAATGAACACCCGGCCTACGCCGGGAAGGCTCTGCAATCCGGTTTTCACGACTCGGTCGGCGATGTCTGAAAGCTGGAGCAGGTCGTAGTTCTCGCCACCCAACGCCAGCCAGAAGAAGGGCTGGGCGTCCGCTTCCTGCTTTGCGATGATGGGCTCCTCAATGTCCTGGGGGAGTCGCCCCCGAACCCGCGAGACCCGGTCCCGGACATCTTGCGCGGCGTCGTCGACATTGCGGTCGAGGGTGAACTCCAGCGTGATGTTGCTCACCTCTTCTCCGCTGGAGCTTTCCAGGGTTCGGACTCCGGGAACGGTGCTTAACTCGTCCTCCAACGGTTCGGTCACCGCCGATTCCACGACCTGGGGATTGGCGCCCGGGAGGACGGTACTGACCGAGATGATCGGTGGGTCGACGTCGGGGTACTCCCGCACCGACAGTTGGAGATATCCGATGGCCCCGAACAGCACTAGCGCCAGGCTCAGCATGCTGGCGAGGACCGGCCGGCGAATCGACAGGTCGGAGAGCTTCATGGTGTTATCCCTGCAGGTGGTTGTAATACATCGGACACCCGGGATCCCGAAGTTCGATGACGGGTCTGTTTCCTTACGGAACGGGTACGCGAGAGATTCAGTCGCATTACCTTAGTAGTTACCTCAATTCTGACGCTCATTACGGGCATCGCAATGGCGATCAAGCTTTCCTCCCGGCAGCAGGCCCAGCTGGCGTACCTCCAGACCCTTCCGCCGAAGTTCCAGCGGATTCACACGATCGTCGAGGAGATGGCGGGCCTTCGCGCGGACGACCAGGTAGTGCGAGGGCTGTCCCGGATGTTGGACGAGATCAAGGCCAACGCCAGTGCGCTCAGCCTCGGCGGGCTGGGCGACACGGCCGGACTCATGTCCACCTTGAGCCGCCGTGGCGGTGGGCTACAGATGAAGGTGCGGGGGCTACGGGAGCTGCTGGGAAGCCTCAAGATCAACTACGAGGCCGCCGTGCGTTCGGCGACCACGCCGGAGCAGGGTCCGGCGGCTAGCCCTTGACCGCTCGCCCGCGGCGCTTGGAAAAGCCGTCGATGAGCGGCCCGCACATGAGGACGATCATGATGTTCACCACCGCCCCGATCAAAGCCGAAACGAAGGTGAGGGCGCCCAGTATCAAGCTGGCCCCGATGGTGGCGAGCAGAACTCCGATCCAATAGAGCATCGACCGTCTCCAGGAGAACTTCGGGGATCCGAAGGCCGTAGGTTAGCGTTGGCGGGCTTTCCCCGCAACCGGTCCGATCAGTGCCCCAATGCGCCTGACCGGATTATGACACAACCTGCCTGACCACAGAGGAACCGATCATGCGTGTGACCCTGTCCACCGCGGCACTCGTCGCACTCCTTGCCGCCCCCGCTGCCGGCCAGCAAGCCCAGGCCGACTCCGCCGACCATGACCGTCCGGTCCAGGGCGGCGGGACGCTTCCGGCAGGTTGGACCATACGACCGGACGGAAAGGCCGACACCAAGAACGTGAAGGTGGCATCAATGGGGAAAGGCATCCACGTCACCCTTGGTCCCGCCATCATCCTTTACCGTGCCAGCAACACCGGCAAGGGGCCCTTCCATACGCTCGCCACCTTTACCCAGACCAAGCCGAGCGAGCACGCCGAGGGCTATGGTCTCTTTTTCGGCGGCCAGGGACTCGAGGGGGCGGGGCAGAGCTATACCTATTTCCTGGTCCGGCAGGACGGGAGCTACCTGGTCAAGCGGCGGAACGGCGAAAAGACGTCGGACGTGTCCAAAGGTTGGGTACCCAGCGCAGCAGTCAAGAAGCCTGAGGCCAAGGGCTCTTCGACCAACCTGCTGGAAGTCGACAACAAGACCGACCCAACCAAGGTGGCGTTTCTGGTGAACGGGGAAGCGGTATACTCCGTCGATGCCAAGGATGTGCCGGTGGACGGAGCCGTAGGGATTCGGGTGAACCACAACCTGGACTTGCACATCGAGGGCTTCGACGTGCATCGGTAGTCAGCCGGCGCGCAGGGCCTCGGCCTGGAGTACGCGGTCGGCGGCGTAGCTGACTACGCCTTCATTCTCCCGAGACAGGCGCTCGAGGGCGCTATGCCCGTGGGCGCCTCCCGCCAGGCCGAGGGCGGTTACGGCGGCCAGGCGTTGCCCGGTGCTGTAGCCGGTACGCCGGAGCAGGCCCCGCTTGGTGAGGGCGATGGTGGCCAGAGCGGAGCAGGCCTCCGGGGTGCCGATCCGACCCAACGCCAAGACCATGGAATGCCAGGTTTCCCGGTCGCGCTCGGTCTCCAACGCGGCGGCGAGCAGTAAGGCCAGGGCGCCGCCCCGCCAGATGCCGACCGCCGCTGCGGCTGCCGTACGAGTCCGGGGCGAGGGATGGCGCAGCGCCTGCCGCAACGGATCGGCGGAAGGACCGTGGTGCAGCTCGCCCAGCGCCTGGACCACGGCCAACCGCACCAGCTCATCGGGGTGGCCCAGCAGCGGCTGAAGCACGTCGACGGCAGCTCCGATTCCCATCCTGCCCAACAGCGCGGCGCCGTGACGGATCTCGTGGAGCAAGGGACTTCGCAGCATCGGCGTCACCATGGGATATGCATCCGGCATCCCGCCGACGACTTCGTAGTAGAAGAGACGTACTCCCAGCAGCTCGCCTCGGCGCAGCCGATCGAGAATAATTTCCGCCGCATCGAGACCGATCCAGCGAAGCACCTCGCCCGCGCGGTCGCGGATGAACCCGTCGCGCTCCGACAAATCCACCAGACCCTCGAGCGCGGCCCGCGGCATGGTACGGCGGACCTGGATGCCGAAAACGCGGCGCTCGCCCTGAGGAACTCGTGGGGAAAGCCGTACCAGGGCGTAGGCCGTGTGCAGCGCCTCCTCGAAATCGTTGGCCCGGCAGGCCTGGCTCAATGCTTCCTGGAGCCGGAGCATCTCGGCGCGCTGATCCTTGATGAGGTACTGCCGGCGCTCCCCGGAAACCCGCCGATCTCCCCGGCGGCGGCGCTCGCCTCCGCGCCAGGAAGCCCGGCTGGATTGCCGCCGGTCGTCGTCCTGCCTTCGCTCCGGCGCCCGTCTCCGATTCTCGCCGGTTGGAGCACCGGGGCGCTCAGGCTCACCCGGTTCGGCCCGGACCCCTCCGTCTCCGCCAGGAGGATCGGTGGGAGGCGGAGCCAACAGCCGGACCAGATCCACCTCGACGTGCAGCGAGCTCGGAATGGGAATGATGTCGTGGGAGAGGGCTCGTGCCAGGGCCAGCAGCTCGCCCGGCTCGGCGCCGGCCGCGATGCGGACGCTTTCCACCTGCCGCGCCAGCAGCCGGACTTTGAGGCTCATGTTGTCGGGGATCGCGGTCCACTCCACCCCGGCCTCGACCTCCAGGGAGGCCTCCGCGACTGCGGCGGCCGCGGCGGCGAGGGCGAGCTCCTGGGCGGCATCGTTCCCCGGGTCCAGCCGGAGCAACGCCACCAGGTCGCCGAAGCGCTTGATGAAGGTGGACTTCGAGTCCACGCTGTCCTCTGGAGAGGGGATCACGCCAAGGTGCACCTTCCTCGTCAACTTTGCAACTACTAGGGATTGCACAGCCGCCGTAGATTGGGAGCACAGCACCCAACCCCGGACTCCATGACCGACGCGCAGGACCTGCTGGCGGATGCCCTCGAGGACCGGTACCTCATCGAGGAAGAGCTGGGCCGGGGGTCGAGCGCGACGGTATACCGCGCCGTAGACCTCCGCCACAGCCGCCGGGTCGCCCTCAAGGTCCTCCATTCGGCACTCGGCGCGGCCTTAGGGGTCGAAAGGTTCCAGCGGGAAATCCGAACCCACGCCCGCCTGCACCATCCGCTCATTCTCCCGTTGTTCGACTCCGGCAGCGTCGGGGACCGGTTGTTCTACACCATGCCGTACGTCGAAGCCGGCTCGCTTCGCGATCGGCTGCGCCGACGCGGGCGGCTGGAGCTGGAGGAGGTAGCGCGCCTGGCGGGCGAAGTGGCGTCGGCGTTGGGCTACGCCCACGCCCAGGGGCTCATCCATCGCGATCTCAAACCCGAAAACATCATGATCTCCCCGACGGGGGAGGCGATCCTGGCGGATTTCGGAATCGCTTACGCCCTCGAGAACGGGACTGACGGCCAGCGGGGCAATGGAGCAGGTGGTCGGATCACGGAAACCGGCGTGACGGTCGGCACTCCGGCGTACATGAGTCCGGAACAGGCGGCGGGAGAAGAAAAGCTGGACGGGCGCAGCGACCAGTACTCGCTGGCCGCGGTCGTCTACGAATCGCTGACCGGGGAGCCGCCGTTCACCGGGCCCAACGCGCGTGCCATACTGGCCCACAAGCTGACCTCGGTGCCTCGGCGATTACGCGAGGCACGCCCGGAGATCCCCCGGGCGGTGGAGCAGGCACTGTCACGGGCCATGTCTCGCCAGCCGGGTGACCGATTCGAGAGCATCGAAGGCTTCGCGCAAGCTCTGATCGTCGGGGCCGGTGGTCGACAGGTCACTCCGAGCGGGGTGGCGGTACGCCGGATTCCGGCGCAATCCTGGTCGAGTTCTCGAAGGGTCGTGCTGGCAGCCGGACTCCTTGCGATCCTGGGAATCGGAGCCATCGCCGCCCGGTTGTTTGGTCCCTGGCGGAGAGAGGCGGCCGTGGCTCCAGCGGAATTGGAGCCGGAACGGGTGCTGGTAGTGCTTCCCTTCAAGAACCTGGGGTCGCCGGAGGATCAGTACTTTGCCGACGGACTCACCGAGGAAATCACCAGCCGGCTGGCCGGATTATCCGGGCTCCGAGTCATCAGCCGTACCAGTGCCGACCAATACCGGGGCAGCTCGAAATCGCTCAAGCAGATCGGATCCGAGCTCGGGGCGAGCCACATACTGGAGGGAAGCGTGCGCTGGGAGCCGACCCAGGCCGCGCGAGTCGGGCGGATCAGGGTGACCCCGCAGCTGATTCAGGTTACCGACGACAGTCACCTGTGGGCCGACAGCTATGAGGAAGAGCTGACCGAGGTATTCCGGATCCAGTCAGATATCGCGGAGCGGGTGACGACCGCGCTGGACGTGGCGTTGCGCGCGCCGGAGCGGGCCGCCCTGGCATCGCTGGGTACCCGCAACGCCGAGGCCTACGACTACTACCTCCGGGGAAACGAGTATGCGTCGCGGAGTTATGGCCGGAGCTTCATCGAGGCCTCCGCCAATCTCTATCAGAAGGCGCTCGCGCTCGACCCTCAGTTTGCCCTGGCGCTCGCCAGGCTTTCCCGGGCCCATTCGGCGATGTACTGGTTCAACTTCGATCACACACCGGCCCGGCTCGATTCGGCCAAGCGGGCGGTGGACGCCGCCTTGCGGATCAGCCCCGATCTGCCGGAAGCCCGGGCCGCCCTGGGGTACTACTACTACTGGGGTTCCCGAGATTATGGCCCGGCACTGGAGCAGTTCGAGGCGGCCCGCAAGCGGCAGCCCAGTAACAGCGACATTCTCTCCGCCATCGGATACGTGGAGCGCCGGCGCGGCCGCTGGGACCGAGCGCTTCAGCGGTTGACCGAGGCGGTTCGATACGACCCTCGCTCCCAACTCCGCACGCTCGACCTGGCCGACACCTACATGTCGGTGCGCAACTACCCCGAGGCCGAGCGCCTGTTCGAGCGCGCCATCGAGCTGGCGCCGGAGCTCGCCGAGCCCTACGCCTTCAAGGCCATGCTCTATCTGACGTGGCAAGGCGATGTGAGCCGCGCTCGGGCGGTGATCGGACAGGCCCTCAACCGGGTGAGTGCGGGGCGGCTGGCGGACGCGTTGTCGATCCCCGATGCCATCTCCGCGTCGCTGCTGACATCGGACAGCATCTTCGCCGCCAGCGTCGACGCGATACGGCCCAGCGCATTCGACGGCGATACGGCCAAGTATCACCTGCTGCGCGCGGAAGCGGCCCACTTTCGAGGTGACACCCTAGGCGAGCGGGCCTACGGCGATTCCGCCCGGGTCCGCTTCGAGCGGAAAGTCCGCGGCCAACCGGCCGATGCCAAGCTGCTGGCCCGCCTGGGACTGGCCTACGCCCGGGCAGGCCGGAAGGCCGAGGCCATCCGCGCCGGCCAGCAGGCGGCTGAGATCCTGCCCGTGTCGCTGGACGCCAATTCCGGACCCATGGTGGCGACCCGACTGGCGCAGATCTACACTATTGTGGGTGAGCCCGAGCGTGCCATCGCTACCCTGGCACCTTTACTGACGGTTCCGAGCTGGATTTCACCCGCGGAGCTGCGCAGCGACCCGATCTGGGCGCCGCTCCGGCAGCATCCGCGATTCGCGACGTTGGTCCGCTGAGCCAATCGCGGTCGTTCACCTATCGGAGATGGGAGACACCATGAAGCGAGCTCTGGTGGTCGGCACGGCCTTGCTCATCAACAGCCTGGCGGTACATCCCTCGGCCGGCAATGCTCAGGCCGAAATCGGTGCGGAACTCGGTCTCTTCAGCTCATATGTGTGGCGCGGGCTCAGCCTGACCAACAAACCAGTGGCCCAGCCTGATGTCTACCTGAGCGTCCCGGCGGGGAACGCATCGGTCACCCTCGGGTTCTGGTCCAACATCGACCTGGGCAAGTACGACGACGTCGAAAACGACATCAGCGAGAGCGGTGGGCTCAGCGCCTTCAACTTCTCCGAGCTCAATCCCTACGCGGAAGTGAGCTTCCCGGTCGGCAAGGCGACGCTCACCGGTGGCGGGGTCGTCTACATCTATCCCAACAAGCTCGATGATGCGCCCAATCCCGATTTCGCGTTGGACTCCGAATCCAATACCATCGAGCTCTACGGCAAAGTCTCGCTGGATGCCCTGCTCAGTCCCGAACTCTCCATCTACTACGACGCGGACAAGATCAAGGGCGCGTACTTCGAGGGCAGCGTTTCCCACAGCCTTCCCGTCGGGCAAAACCTGTCGCTCGACCTTGGGGCGGTCGCGGGTCTGAGCGCCGGCCAAGGGATCCCAGATGACCCGGATAGCGACGAGTCGTCGAACTTCGATGACGACGGTTTCACTCACCTTGATTTTTCCGCGGGTCTGCCTCTCACAGCGGGGCCAGTGTCGATCACACCGGAGTTTCACCTGGTGATCGGGATTGACGACAGGCCGAAGGTGACCTCGCCGACCAACACCAGCGATGCCAAGATCTGGCTGGGCGCCACGATCGGCTGGTCTCGTACTCTGGGTGAGCAGGCGGAGGATGCAGCGGAAGCGGAGGAAGCCGCGAAGTAGCGATTTATCCGGCGCGTACGCCGAGCTGTTTGCCGACTTTGGCGATATCCCGGAAGAATTCCCGCCGCGCCTCGTCCCTGGCGTCGTCGGGAGCCCGGAGCACCGCCGACGGGTGCACCGTCGCCATGACCGGGCCGGCCCACTCGGACGGCACCAGCTCGCCGCGGCGCTGAGTAACCCGGAAGCTTCGGCCGAGGAGCGCCTGGGCCGCGGTGCTGCCCAGCGCCACGACCACTTCCGGTTCCACCACCCGGATTTCCTCTCGCAGCCAGGGCAAGCACGCCTTGACTTCCCCGGCGCTCGGCTTCTTGTGCAGCCTTCGCCGGGTCAGCTCCTGGCTCACGAACTTGAAGTGCTTGACGACGTTGGTGAGGTAGACGTCGGCTCGGTCGATGCCGGCTTCTTCCAGGGCCTCGTCCAGCAACCTCCCGGCAGGGCCGACGAAGGGATGGCCCTGCCGGTCCTCCTGGTCTCCCGGCTGCTCGCCCACGAACATCAGCCGTGCCGATGACGGGCCCTCGCCGAACACGGTTTGGGTGGCGTTGAGCCAGAGGTCGCAGCCGCGGCACCCCGCGGCCGCGGCCCGGAGGGCCTGGAGCGAGGCACCCGGTGGGATGAAGTCACTCGCGGTCGGAGGCATGGTCTGCTCCATGCGAAGACGTAGCTCGAATGTTTTCCCCTGACCAGGTGAGTTCGGTGACCCGCCTCACCCACCGTCAGATCGTCGTCGCCACCTCCCGGAACGTGTCCTCCAGGCGATTCAACATCTCCTGGAGCAGCTCCATCGGAATCCCCAGCGCGGGCTCGATGCGAATGGTCCTTGCCTTGGAATAGGTGCCGGCCACCAGCACCCCGCGCTTGAACAGCCCGGCTGCGCAGTTGAACCCGATCTCGTCGGTGGGAAACTCCATCCCGATGAGCAGTCCCAGGCCATGAGCCTCGACCAGAACCTGGGGATATCGCTCTTGCAGCCGGTGCAGCTCCCGGAGGAGATATCGCCCCTTGGCGGCGGCTTGCCCCGGCAAATCTTCCTCCAGGGTGACCTCGATGGCCGCGATTCCCGCGGCGCAGGCCATCGGGTTTCCGCCGAACGTGGTGGAATGGATGATCGGGTTGGGAATGAGCACTTCCCAGATGTCGGCGGTCGAGATGAAAGCCGAGAGCGGCATCACGCCGCCTCCGAGCGATTTCCCGAGGCACATGATGTCGGGTACCACCCCGGTGTGGTCCACCCCCCAGAGGCGGCCGGTTCGCCCCATACCGGTTTGGATCTCGTCGGCGATCAGCAGGCTGCCATACCGGGTGCACAGCTCCCGCACCCGGGGGAGATAGTCGTCGGGGGGAACCACTCCACCGGCCTCTCCCTGCACCGGCTCGACCACGAACCCCGCGATCGGGGTCCCGACTTGGGCCGCCTTCTCCAGCTCGGCCTCGAGAGCCCCGGCGTCGCCGAAGGGAACGAAACGGACGTCCTGGAGCCCGCCCCTGAAGGGCTCGCGGAACGAGGCCTTTCCCATGAGTGAAAGGGAGCCCATGGACTTGCCATGAAAGCCGCCCAGCGTCGAGATAAAGGTGTTCCGCCGGGTGTAGAGCCGGGCCAGCTTGATGGCGCCCTCGATGGCATCGGTTCCGTTGTTGATGAAGAAGGCGCACTCCAGCCCGCCCGGCGTCACCATGGCGAGGAGCTTGGCCAGCGCGGCGCGCCACGGTTCCAGCAGCTCCTGGCTGTTGAGCGCCATGCGGCCCATCTGATCGGATACTGCCTTCACGATCTTGGGATGGTTCACTCCGGCTCCGAAGATGCCGTAGCCCCCCAGGCAGTCGATGTACTCCCGGCCCAGCAGATCCCGGAGCATACTGCCGCACCCGGCCCATTCGAGGGCGGCAAACTGCCCTGCCTGGGTCACCGATTTCCGATAGTTGATGAAGCCGCGATTGACGTGCTTCTCGTAGGCCTCCACCGTCTCCGCAATGAAGGCCTGCTTTTCTTCGGTGGACTGCTCACGCCCGCCGATGAGCTCCAGGCAACGGCCGGTATACGCTAGAACTTCCGCAGTGGACAGAGGCAAGGTGGAGAGCTCCTCAGGCCGACTTGATCTCGGTCCAGATCTGATCCCAGGTCCCCGTATCCTTGCCCAGATCGACCTGGTACTCCAACCGCTTGAGTTCATCTTCAGTGGGATAGGGCACCGGGGTCTTCATCACCTTCTGCGCGGCGGCGTTGGGAGTGCCGTAGCCGGTGGCGTCCGAGAGAGCGGCGCCGACTTCCGGGCGAAGGATGTAGTTCATCCACTCGTGCGCAGCCCGCTTGTTGGGGGCGCTCTTGGGGACGCACATCGAGTCGCCCCAGATGGTGCACCCTTCCTTGGGGATCACGTAGCCCAGGTTGGGCTGCTCCGCCTTGGCCTGAGTGGTGTCGCCGTTCCAGAGCTGGGAGATCCAGACGTCCCCCGAGATGAGCTGGGCCTTGACCGGCGCGGAGATGTAGGCCTTGAGGTGCTTCTTGGCCTCGACCGCGTCCTTCTTGGCCTGGGCCAACTGCTGCGGGTCGGTGGAATTGAGCGAGTGGCCCCGGTAGCGCAGGAAGGCGCCGATCACCTCTCGACCATCGTCCATCATGGTCATCTTCCTGCTGAAGCGCGGGTCGTGAAAAACCGCCCAGCTGTCGATGGGGACCTTGAGCTTGTCGGTCCGGTACGCGATCCCGCTGGTGCCCCACTGCCAGGGAACCGTGTGGGTGCTGTTGGGGTCGGTGGGCAGGTTCTGGAAGATGGGTGAAACGTTGCCCCAATTGGTGAGGTACTTCCGGTTGATCGGATCGATCAGATCGCTGGCGACCAGGACGGGAATGATGTAGCCGGACGGCACGATGATGTCGTACCCGGTTGCGCCGGCCTGGAGCTTGGCCACCATCTCCTCGTTGCTCTCGTAGGTATCGTACGTCACCTTGATCCCGAACTCCTTCTCGAAGTTCGGAACCGTGTCTTCGGCGATGTAATCCGACCAGTTGTAGATGTGCAGCTCCTTCTCGATCGGCCCGAGTTCGGCCGTCGCCCCGGCGCTATCGGCGGCGCCTCCGGCGGCGTTCTCCTTTCCCTTACAGGCCGAGAGTATCAGGCTCACCGAGCTCAGGCTGAGCCCGAGCCCCATGGCCCGCCATACGAACGCTCGGCGCGAGATCCCGCCCTGCTCCAGTTGTGATACCAGACGTGAGATATCGGTAGGATCGTTCACCGGGATCTCCTTGGTTTGGGGTGTTTAGTCGACCTAATCAATCCAATCCCTCACCCGATAGTATGCCCCCACTATCGGAAGAAACCAGGGCCGCCCACCGTAGAGCGGGATCCGGCGGAAGCCGGGGCCGCCGAGGTCGGGCAGGGGGCCGCGGCCCGCCAACGCGTCTCCGAGCCGCGCTCCAAGGTACGTCGCCAGGGCCACGCCGTGCCCGCCGTACCCCACCGCGTAATGAACCCCGTCCAGTCGGCCCGCGTGCGGCAATTGGTCGGCGGTGAACCCCACCATGCCTCCCCAGGCGTACTCCACCGGGACGTCCGCCAGACCGGGGAAGACCTCGCGCAGGCCCGCCTGGAGAATCCTGGCGCAGCGCCCCACGCTCGCCGGCGTGAATGACGCCCGCCCTCCGAACAGCAGCCTGCCATCCGGCGACAACCGGAAGTAATACAGCAGATGCTTGGTGTCGAAGAAGACCCGGTTGTGGTGCACCACGCGCGAGGCCACACCCGGATCGAGGGGCGCGGTGGCGATCAGATAGCTTCCCACCGGCACGATGCGGTTCCGAACCGGCGGAAACGCCGGACCGGAATAGCCGTCGGTAGCGACGAGCACCTCACGCGCGCGCACCGTGCCGGCCGAGGTCTCCAGCTCGAACCCGCTAGCCGCGCGACGCACCTGAGCGACGTTGACCCCTTCCGTCACCCGAGCCCCGGCCCGCTCCGCCGAGGCCGCGAGGCCCTGACAGTAGCGGAGCGGGTTCAGCGCCCCGGCACCGGGGTCGAGCAATCCGCCGTGGTACCGGACCGACCCGATCTCCTGCCGGAGGGCCTCGAGGCCGAGCAGCTCGGTGTGATAGCCCAGCTGGTCTCGGAGGAAGCCCCGGGCGCGATCGAGGGCCCGGAGGTGTGCCGGCTTCGCGGCCAGGGTGATCGATCCGGCTCGTCCGTAATCGCAGGCGATCCCCTCGGTGGCGATCAGCCGCTCGACCAATTGAACCGCCTCCAGCGACAAATCGAAGAGCCGTCGCGCGCGGTCCAGCCCATCCCGCCGAGCGATGGTTTCCACATCGGCCTTGTAGCCGGGGAGGACGAAGCCCCCATTGCGGCCGCTGGCGCCCCAGCCGACCGAGTGCCGCTCCAGGACGGTGACGCCCGCCCCGTGTCCGGCCAAGGTACGCGCCGCCGACAACCCGGTGTAGCCGGCGCCGATGATCGCGACATCTGTGAGGTCGGGGAGAGGACCCGGCGGGCGGAGGGGCGGTGTGACGGTCTCGGCCCAGAGGCAGCGCTCGATCATGGCTCTGTGGTGGGCTCCGTTGCCCCTACGAGGCTGTCTCTCTCCCCAGCCGATCCGCCAGGTAGATCAACCCGGTGGTGGCCACCAGAATGATCGTGCTGATCGCGTTGATGCTCGGCTCGACGTTCCGCCGCACCATCCCGTACACCACGATCGGCAGGGTGGACGAGCCCGATCCCGATACGAAAGACGTAATCACGAAGTCGTCGAACGACATGGTGAAGGCCAGGAGCGCACCCGACAGAATCCCGGGCCAGAGCTGAGGCACCGTGACCTTCCGGAACGTGGTGACCTCATCGGCCCCGAGGATCATCGCCGCCTCTTCCAGGGTGCGGTCCATGCCGTGGAGCCGCGCCAGCACCACGATGACCACGAACGAGATGTTGAACGCGACGTGCGCGATGGTGATGGTGGTGAGCCCCAGCGGGAACTTGAGCAGCGCGAAGAGAATCAACAGCGAGATGCCCACCACGATCTCCGGGGTCACGATCGGGACGTAGAGAAATCCCTCCAGCGCGGTCCGCCCGCGGAACCGGTGGCGGGCCAATGCCAGCGCGATCAGGGTCCCGAGGACCGCCGAAATCAGGGTGGAAACCGATCCCACGATCAGGCTGGCTTTCAGGCCTCGCATGATGTCGGGCCGCTCCAGCAGGCGGTAATACCAGTCCAGGGTAAACCCGCGCCAGTCCACCGAAAACTTGGAGTTGTTGAAGGAGAAGACGACCAGAACCAGGATCGGCAGGTGCAGGAAGAAGTAGACCGCCACGGCGATCGCTATCAGCCAGCGAGGCAGTCGGCGCTCCATCTCAGCGAGCCTCGGCCGGGGCCCGGTCTCGTACCCGGAGATAGATCATGACCGCGGCCAGCACCAGGGCCATGACGATGAACGAGGCGGCCGAGCCGAAAGGCCAGTTTCGGGCAGCGGAGAACTGGTTCTGCACCAGGTTCCCGATCATGAGCTGCTTGGCTCCGCCCAGCAGGTCGGAGGTCAGAAACGAGCCGAGCGCGGGGATGAACACCAGCAGGCATCCGGCCACCACTCCCGGCATGGAAAGCGGCAGCGTCACCCGCCGGAATCTGGCCCCCGGACGGGCACCCAGGACCTCCGCGGCTTCCAATAACGAGAGGTCGAGCTTTTCCAGCGAGGCATAGATCGGGAGGATCATGAACGGGAGGAAGCCGTACACCAGGCCCGCCATCACCGCAAACGGGGTGTAGAGGATGGTGATCGGCTCCTGGATCAGGCCGAGCTTGAGGAGCCAGTTGTTGATCAAACCGGTATCGCGCATGAGAAAAATCATGGCGAAGGTGCGGACCAGAAAGCTGGTCCAGAACGGCAGCACCACCAGGAAGAGGAGAAAGTTCTTCCACCGCCCGCCCCGCGCGATCACGTAGGCCACCGGATAGCCCAACAGCAGGCAGATCACGGTGCAGGCGATCGACCACACGAAGGTCCGGCGGAGAATATCGAGGTACAGGGGGTCGAAGAACCGGCGGTAATGCTCCAGGGTAAAGCCCGGCTCCACGCCTCCGTAGATGCCTCGCGGCATCACGCTGTAGACCAGCATGATGAGGATCGGCACCAGGAAGAACACGAGCAGCCAGAATGCGCCCGGCCCCATGAGAGCCCAGGCCTGGGCCTCGGGACGTCGGTGCAGCCAGGCCAGCGCCCGTTCCCTGACGTGGGCCACTACTCGTCCTCCAGGATCTGACAGTCCTCCGGGAGCCAGGCCACGGCGGCGGTGTCGCCCCGCTTCCAGGGGAGCGGCTTGATGAGCTGGCCCTCGTTCCGCACCGCCACGGTCACGTCGGCGCCGCCCGGCAGGCTCACGATGACATGCATGGTTTCACCGAGGTAGATCACCTCCCGAATGGTGCCGCTCAAAGCGTTCTCCCCGGCGGGGACCGCGTCCGGCCGGCACACGTCCATCCACTCCGGCCGCACCGCAACCCGCACCGACTTCCCTTCCTTGAGGCTGGGGTGGTCGGGGACCTTGAAGCTGGCGCCATCGGTTCGATTGACGACCCACCCTCCGATTTCGTGCTCGCCGGTGTGTCCGTCGAAGAAATTCGACTCTCCGATGAACTTGGCCACGAACGCGGTCCGGGGGTTCTCGTAGATCTCGGCCGGCGTGCCCAGTTGGGCGACTCGCGCGTTGTCCATCACCGCGATGCGGTCGGACATGGTGAGCGCTTCTTCCTGGTCGTGGGTGACGTAGATGAAGGTGGTGCCGAGCTGCTTGTTGAGCGCCTTCAGCTCGAGCTGCATCTCCTTGCGGAGCTTGAGATCGATGGCGCCGAGCGGCTCGTCCAGCAGCAGAATCTCGGGCTCCAGCACCAGGGCGCGAGCCAGCGCCACCCGTTGACGTTGGCCGCCGGAGAGCTGGCCCGGCATCCTTCGGGCAAAAGTGTCGGGCTTGAGACGAACCATCTCCAGCGCCCGCCGTATCCGATCCCCGATTTCTTGTTTGGGTGTCTTCCGCTGCTCCAGGCCGAACGCGACGTTGCGCTCGACCGACAGGTGGGGAAACAAGGCGTAGTTCTGAAACACCATGGCGATCTTGCGCTCGTAGGGCCGCTTCTTGTTGACCACTTCTCCCAGGAGCCGTACCTCGCCTCCATCCTCGTCCGGCTCCTCGAACCCGGCCAGCAGGCGAAGCGTGGTGGTCTTTCCGCAGCCCGAGGGGCCAAGCATGGAGAAGAACTCGCCGCGCTGGATCTCGAAGGAGATGTCGTTTACCGCCTTCACCTCGCCGAACGACTTGGAGACGCGGGTGAATTGAACGACGGCGTTGTTGGTGGAATTGGTCACGAGATTAGATCCCTTGAGATACGTGCGGCCTGCCCCGCTGTTCCGCTGGGCCGCCGGTGGCGACACGCAACGCCTCTTCCATCACCGCCAGCCCCTCGTCGATCACCTCATCGGCGGCGGTAAGCGGAACCAGAATCCGGATGGTATTCCCGTAGGTTCCGGAGGATAGGATGAGCAGGCCCCGTTCCAGCGCCGCGGCGAGCACCCGAGCGGTGAGCGCCTTGTCCGGAAGCTTGCTTCCGCGATCGGTGACCAGCTCGATGGCGACCATCGCTCCCAGGCCGCGAACATCGCCGATACAGTCGTACTGTTGATACCACTGACGGAAACGAGCGGTGACCCGGTCCCCGATCCGTTGCCCCCGTTCGGGAATCCGCTCGGCTTCCATGACGTCCAGCACCGCCAACGCCGCCGCGCAGGCCAGCGGGTTGCCGCCATAGGTGCCGCCCAGGCCGCCGACGTGGACCGCGTCCAGCACGTCGGCCCGTCCGGTGACTGCCGCGAGCGGCAATCCGGCTGCCAATGACTTGGCCGTCGCCATGAGGTCGGGTACCAGGCCGTAGTGCTCCGACGCGAACATCCGCCCAGTGCGCCCGAACCCGGTTTGGATCTCATCGGCGATGAAAAGAATGCCGTGCTCCCTGGCGAAGGCAGCCAGCGACTGCACGTACTCCACCGGTGCCGGAACGAACCCGCCCTCTCCAAGCTCCAGCTCCATGACGATGGCCGCCACCGACTCTGGATCGACGGTCGCGGCAAAGATCTGCTCCAGCCTTTCCCGGTTCGCCAGGCAGCACCCCTGTCCGTCGCCCCCTGCGCCCGTGGGCCGGTCACATCGGTAACAGTACGGATAGGGAATCCGGTACACCTCGGGCGCGAACGGCCCGAAGCCTTTCTTGTAGGGCATCACCTTGGCAGTGAGGGCCATGCCGAGGTTGGTCCGGCCGTGAAAGGCGTGATCGAAGCAGACCACCGCCTGCCGGCCGGTGTAGTACCGAGCTGCCTTGACGGCGTTCTCTATCGCCTCGGCACCGCTGTTCAAAAAGAAGGTTCGCTTCTCGTGGCTTCCCGGGGTGAGCCGGTTGAGCCGTTCGGCCAATGCGACGTAGGGCTCGTAGGTGCTGACCGGAAAGGCGACGTGGGTGAATCGATCGAGCTGGGTCCGCACGGCCTCCACCACCGTCTGGTGCCGGTGTCCGGTGTTCATCACTCCGATCCCGCCGCCGAAGTCGATCAGCCGGTTGCCGTCGGCGTCGGTGAGGACCGCTCCTTCGGCGTGGACCACCGCGATCGGCGTCACCGCCGGCACACCCTTTGGTACGGCCAGCGCCCGCCGTGCCTGGAGGGCCCGGCTCTTGGGACCGGGAATCGCGGTTCGGATCTGGATGGCGGGCATGACACTCCGGAGATGTGAACCGAAAACTTAGAACCAGGATTGGACCTGCGCCATCGCACCCGCGGCCCTCCCGGGACCACCGTTCGTTCCGCATAAATATGCGCGTCTCCTGCATAGCGCAAACTCAAGCACTTGGGCCTCAAGCAGTTCTCTAACCGCATGGAAATCATCCACATGCCGGCCTGCCAGTGGCAGTGTGATGGGGGGACTGGACAGTGGGTGGGGGGCAAGCGCTAGAATGGCTATGCGGCCGCCCCCTTGGGGGACGGGCGTGTTTGCATCCTCCGACCAAGCGGAGGGTCCACTCTCGCAGCTGACCATCTCCTTGAGCTGCGAGCCCCCATCAGCGGCGGGGGCGAGGTTGATCCAGTTAGGGTGAGGCGCTCGCCTCGCCCGGCTCAACCAGACCGAGTGCCGCGCCAACAATGAAAAGAGGAGTTTGTGAAAGTCCTGGTGCTGGGCGCCGGCGCGGTGGGGACCGTGGCCGCCCTCAAATTCGTGCAACAGGCGATGCTCGACCGGCTCGTCATCGCCGACGCGGTGTCCGCCCGCGCCTCCCTCCTCGCGGACCGGCTCGATGACTCTCGAGTCTCAGCCATGCAGCTCGACGCGGGTGATCGCACGGCGGTCGCCCGGGCCATTCGTACCACCGGTACCACCATGCTCTTGAACGCGGCGCTGCCCGTGACCAATCTCGAGGTGATGCACGCCTGCCTGGAGGCCGGCTGCGATTACATCGACCTGGCCAGCGGGGGTACCGACGCCGACGGCATCCCGAAGTTGGATGACCAGTTCGCGCTCGACGCCCAGTTCAAGGCCGCCGGACGACTCGCGCTCCTCGGGATGGGAGCCGACCCCGGCACCACCAACGTTTACGCCGCCTACGCCGCCAAGCACCTCCTGGATGTGGTGACCGAGCTGCGGGTCAGAGACGGCGACAATTCGCGCTGCCAGGGCAATGATGGATTCGTGGCGGCGTTCAGTCCGTGGGTCTTCATCGACGAGTGTCTCTGCAAGGCAGTGGCCTACCGCGACGGGCAGTTTCACCTGGAGGCTCCGCTCTCCGGGTTCGAGCCCTTCGATTTTCCCGAGCTCGGGATCCTGAACTGCTACCATGTGGACCACGAGGAGTCGAAGACCCTGCCGCGGCAGTTCCCCCGAGCCCAAATAGTCGACTTCAAGCTCTGTATGGACGACGTGACCGTGGAAACGCTTCGGGTCATGCAGCGTTTGGGGCTCTCGGGAAAGACCCCGGTCGTCGTCGGCAGTACATCGGTGGCGCCGCGCGACCTGGTCGTCTCACTGCTCCCGCAGCCCAAGGACCTCGCCGGTCGGTTGCGGGGCAAGACCTGCGTGGGCACGCTGGTCCGGGGGTCGAAGAACGGCGAGCCCAGGGCGTACTACATCTACAACGTCTCGGATCACGAGACGGCATATCGGGAGCTTGGGGTGCAGGCCACGGCGTACCAGACCGGGATCCCCCCGGTCATCGCCGCCAGACTGATCCATCGGGGTATCTGGCATGGGAGCGGGGTGATGTCGCCGGAGCAGTTCGATCCCGATCCCTTCCTCGAGCGACTGGCCCGCGAAGGCATGCCCTGGCACGTGCGAGATGACTCGGCCCGGGCAGAGGTGCCCAAGGTTCGAGCCCTGCCGGCGAGGGAGATCGTGGCGGCCTGAGTTCCTTGAGGGTTTTGAGCTCCGGTGGCCTTTCACCACGAAGCCACGAAGGGCACGAAGACCACGAAGAGGCAATCTGTTGTTTTCCTTCGTGCACCTTCGTGCCCTTCGTGCCTTTGTGGTAAATTGAGCACAGACCTCACCTGCGAATAGACCTGAGCACGACGTGCGAGCGGAGGCGTGGTATGACCAGCACGGCCACAGCGAAAGGCAAGGCCCGGAAATCCGAGGTTACCCGGTACCGGATGTACATCGACGGCAAGTTCGTCGACGCCGCCGACGGGAAGACGTTCGACGTGTACGACCCCGCGACCGAAGGCGTGGTGGCCACCGCTCCGGCGGGTGGGGCCAAGGACATCGACCGCGCGGTGCAGGCTGCCAGCCGGGCGTTCCACAACGGGTGGCGCGCGGTAACCGCCCAGGAGCGAGGCCGGATCCTGTTCCGGTTGGCGGAGCGGGTGCGCGCCCGCCGGGCCGAGCTCGCCGAGCTGGAGACCATCAACTCGGGTAAGCCGATCGTCGAATCCGAGTACGACATGGACGACACCGCTACCTGCTTCGAGTACTATGGCGGGCTCGCCACCAAGATCAACGGCGACGTGCTCCCGGTGCCGGCCGACGCCGTCGCGATGACCTTCCGGGAGCCGATGGGCGTGGCCGGCCAGATCATCCCCTGGAACTATCCGATCATGATGGCGGCATGGAAGATCGCGCCCGCGCTCGCAGCCGGCTGCACCGTGGTGCTCAAGCCGGCGGAGCAGACGCCGCTCAGCATTCTCAAGCTGGCCGAGGACTTCGAAGCCGTGGGATTGCCGCCCGGCGTGGTGAACATCGTCACCGGCGACGGGCCCGGAGCAGGCGCCCCGTTGGTGGCCCATCCGGAGGTCCGCAAGATCGCCTTCACCGGTAGCGCCGAGGTCGGCAAGATCATCATGCGCAACGCGGCCGAACACCTCAAGCGAGTATCCCTGGAGCTGGGCGGCAAGTCACCCAACATCTTCTTCAGCGACGCCGACTTCGAAAACGCAGTCGACGGCGCCCTCTTCGGCACCTTCATCAACCAGGGCGAGGTCTGCTCTGCGGGTAGCCGGGTCCTGGTGCAGCGGGACATCTACCGAAAGTTCGTGGACGCCGCCACTGCCAAGGCCAAGACCATCAAGCTGGGTCCGGGGATGGAACGGGACACCAAGATGGGCCCCCTGGTGAGTGCCGAGCAGCGCGACCGGGTGGCGAACTACCTGAAGATCGGCCGGGGCGAAGCCAAGGTGGCCACCGGCGGTGGCACCCCCAAGGCCTTCTCCAAGGGCTGGTACGTAGAGCCGACCATCTTCTACGACGTGGACAACTCCGCCAAGATCGCTCAGGAGGAAATCTTCGGCCCGGTGATGAGCGTCATCCCGTTCAAGGATGAGGCGGAAGCGATTCGCATCGCCAACGCCACGCCCTACGGCCTCGCGGCCGCCGTCTGGACCCGCGACATCTTCAAGGCCTTCCGGGTAGTCAAATCGCTCGAGGCCGGCATCGTGTGGGTCAATCACATGCAGCCGACCTTCGTCGAGGCCCCCTGGGGTGGATACAAGGGCTCCGGCTTCGGCCGGGAGCTGGGGCGGTGGGGAGTCGATGAGTACCTGGAAACCAAGCAGGTGTTCATCAACCTGGATGAGAAGCCGATCGGATGGTACTAAGAAGGTGAAGGGGGAAGCAGTGAATGGTGAACCCAAAACTCCCTTCACCACTTCCCCCTTCACTCTTCACCTACTTCACCTCTGGTTACATCGCCGGTCCCGCGTCGGCTCCGAGCATCGCCTTTCTCACCAGCGGAATCGGCGGCCCTCCGTAAGACAAGAACCGGTCGTGGAACTCCTTCCACGCTTCCCGCCCGCCTCGGCTCCGGGTCCAATCCTCCCGTAGCTTCAGGATCATCAGCTTCCCCAACGTGTAGTTGAGATACCCTGGATCATAGGTGCCGCGGTTGGCTTGCTGCCGGGCGTTGCCGGCATCCTGGTATGCTTCCTCCCGGAACATCCGCTCCGAGGCCGCCACGGTCATCCCTTTGGTGTGCAGCCCGATGGCGGAGAGATAGCGCGCGTTCCGCAGCAGCGCGTTGGAGAGCTGGCCGATGTGGATCTCGGGGTCGCCGTTGCCCAGCCCGGCCTCCCACATCATCTCCTCGGTATAGTGGGCCCAGCCCTCGGCAAAGGCGTAGCCGACGAAGACCTGGCCGAACTTCGATTTGGCTCGATTGGAGTGGAGGAAGTTGAGGAAATGGCCCGGCCAGACCTCATGCACGCTGGTAAAGAGCAGATCCGCGGCGCTCGGGATGTAGCCGGCCTTCTCGGCCGGGGTCCAGTTCGGATCGGGCGGCGCGATGTAGTAGATCGACGGTATGTTCTTCTCGTAGGGTCCGGGAATGTCGATGTACGCGAAGTTGAAGCGCTGGTATGGCGGTGCTTCGCGCACCAGCGCCTTTTCCGGCCCGGGAATCGAAACCAGGTCCTTCTCCCGCACGAATCGCTCGAGGGTATCGAGCTGCCCTCGAGCGGCTTCCACCGGACCAACCTTGGGCTTGTTGCGGCTCGCCCGTTCGACGCACTGAGCAATCGGCCGGCCCGGAGCGAACTTGTTGCATGCGTCCCGCAGTGCCGTGAGATTGCGCTCCAGATCGGCCCGGCCCTTGGCCTCGACCTGCTCCAGCGGTAGGTCTACTCCCTCGGTTTTCAGCAGCATCTCGCTGAACAGCTCAGGACCGAGGGCATAGCCATCGGTTCCCACTTTGACCTGCTCCTCCAGCCACCCACTCAGGTCCCTCAGTGCTTTGACCGCTTTCCCATTGGCCTCGGCAAACTGGCGCTGAAGCGTGGTGTCCTGTACTGAGTCGAACACCTGGGGCGCGTCTTTCTCCAGGTAGCCGGCCAACCCGGAGACCCGTCCCACGCCGATCTGAGCGTAGGGCTTGGGCATCGGCGTCCGCAGGTTGGCCCGGGCCTGGGCTATCGCGCCGGGAAGGTTGGACAGATAACGGGTGAACGAGCGCATCCGGTCCGGAAGCGCCGCGTATTCCCGAGCCAGATAGACGTTCGGGTCGAGGTTCTGGGTGTAGTACTCCAGGTTGCGGTGGGGCCAGTCGGCCCGTTCCTGCCAGAACAGATCGCGATCGATCCGGGAGATCAGGTACTCCCGTTCCAGCTGCCGTGCGCTGTCGGCCGGAGCCACCGGAAAGGAGCTGGCACTATCTCGGAGCTGGTGCAGCCGGGCGGCCCACCGCTGGAGCCCGGCCTCGCTCCAATCGGGGAACCGGCCATCGAACTCGTGACGGCCCTGATAGACCGCAAACAGCGGATCGGCGGCGAAATAGGTTTCGATGAACCCGGCGACGAACCCGTCCCAGTCCGGCGTCGGTGAGGCGGTGCGGTCCGGCCCACAGGCGGTGAGCACCAGCAGTGCGGCCACGCCTGCCGGCCGTCGAGGGAACCATGCCATGAACGCTCCTGTGCAAGAGAACTAAACCGTTGCGCAGCCCTGAGTTTCCCCGTTTGTTTGAGCTCATGCAAGGCCTCATTCCCGCGGCGGCAACCGATGAGCTGCACACCGCTTTCCTCCAGGCGGTCATCACCGCCGCGTTGGCATTGCTCTGTGCCTTCTTATTCCAGCGCTATCGGAAGCCGTACTTCGCCTGGTGGGCCGGCGCCTGGGGAGTGTACCTCCTACGCATCGGGGCGATAACCTGTTTCCTGCTCACCTCCGATCGCGCCTGGCTCTACTGGCACCAAGTGGCCACCGGGTGGACGGCGCTCGCACTGCTCTATGCGGCGCTGGCTTTTTCCCAGGGATTGCGCTGGCGCCGATGGTATCTCGCGCTGGTCCTCTTCCCCCCGCCTGGTCCTACTTTGCGATCTACCGGATGGATCACTTCCTGTGGGCGGCCGGGCCGGCGGTGCTCTTCCTCAGTCTCGCTACGCTCTGGACCGGATGGGTATTCCTCCGCTACAGCCGCCGGGTGTCTTCCACCGGAGGCGCATTCCTCGCCGCCGCATTTGGGCTCTGGGGTCTGCACCATCTCGATTACCCCTTCCTTCGAGCCCGGGGGGCCTGGGCGCCTTGGGGCTACTATCTCGACATCCTCTTCGCACTCGCGGTCGGAGCCGGCATCCTCCTTCTCGTACTCGAGGACCTGCGCCGCGGACTCGCCGCCCTCTCCGCGCTTTCGGGAGATCTCCAGCGAGGCGCCCGCCGAGAGGAAGTGCTCGATGCACTACTCACCCATCCGCTCAACCTACCCGCGGTCCGCGGAAGCGCGCTGTACCTTCAGGTCGACGGTGTGGGCAGGTTCATTCGCGGCGCCGGAACCGCCAGCGCTTGGGCCGGAGCCGGCCCCGAGGGGCCGGCTGCCTCGGTGCTCGCCCGGGCGCTGGTGACCGGCAAGCCTCAGGTCACCAGTGGGTGGACCCATCCCGGCGGGGATAAGCCGTACCCCTACGCGGCGGTGCTGCCGTTGCTTCGCAATGACGCGGTGATCGGCGCGCTGGTGCTGGTGGGCGACGCGCGCGACCCGTTCACGGCCCTGGATGACCAGTTTCTGGTAACCCTGGGCCAGCAGGTCGGCGCCGCGTTGGAGAACGCGGACCTCTACAGTCGGCTCGAGTCGCGCAGTGTCGAGCTGGCCCGGCTCTCCGCCCGAATGATCGAACAACACGAGGACGAGCGGCGGCGGCTCTCCCGCGAGCTGCACGACGAGACCGCGCAGGTCTTCTCCGCCGTCAAAATGGAGCTCGGGGTTCTGCGGGACGCCAGCCCGGGGCAGACCGCGAGGTTCGACCATGTCCTCGGTCTTATCGATACCGGCATTCGCAGCATCCGTAGCGTGACCAACGACCTGCGACCCTCTCTGCTGGACGACCTGGGCTTGCTGCCGGCTTTGCGCTCCCTGGTGGCGGACTTCAGCGACCGGAGTGGGATCGCGGCGGGATTGGTGGCGCCCGGTTCGCTGCCATCGTTGAGCCAGGAGGCGGAGCTCGCGCTCTTTCGGGCACTCCAGGAAGCCTTGTCGAACGTGCTGCGACATGCCGAGGCCCGCTCGGTGGACGTGGACATTTCGGTCAGCGCGAAGGGGGTATTGCTCGCGGTGCGGGACGACGGCCGAGGCATTCCGCCGGAAGTGACTGCCGGGCGCCCGGAGCGGGCGGGACACCTCGGTCTCGCCGGCATGCGGGAGCGCATCAGCGCCCTCGGCGGCAGCGTGCGGCTCCGGGGCGAGCCGGGTGCCGGAGCGTCGCTCGAGGTGCTGGTGCCGACGGGGCGGGCCGGCGGCCCATGACCCCTCCGATCCGGGTACTCATCGCGGATGATCACGCCATCGTCCGGACCGGTATCCGTCACGTGTTGGAAGGCGAGCCTGGGTTCGAGGTGGTGGGGGAGGCTGCCACCGGTCAGGCCACGCTCGAGCTGGCCACGGACCTCCGGCCCGATGTCGCGGTGTTGGACATCTCGATGCCAGGCGGCTCCGGGCTCCGCGCCGCGGCCGAGCTGCGAGCCCGGCTACCGGACACCCGGGTATTGATCGTCAGCATGTATGACAACACCGAGTACGTGCTGGAAAGCGTGCGGGCCGGCGCCCATGGATACCTGCTCAAGGACACCGCCGCCACCGAGCTGCGCCGGGCCGTACGAGCAGTTCACGAGGGCGAATCGTACTTCAGCCCGCCGATCGCCAGCCGGCTGAGTGCGGTGCTTCGCGGAGAGACACCCGAAAGGGCCGGAACCAGCCTGGAACACCTGAGCGCGCGGGAGCGGCACGTCCTCGCCGGCATCGCGCGGGGTTGGACCAACAAGGAGATCGCGGCCGACCTGGGAATCAGCCACCGCACGGTGGAGAGTCATCGGGAGAGTCTGATGCGAAAGCTCGGGATCCGGACGATCGCGGGACTGACCAAGGTGGCGCTGGATGAGGGGCTGGTGGATCGCTAACCCGGTCGCCGGGCGCAACTATCTTTCTCTGAACGATGGACCAACCGATGAAGGCCAAGACCGGCATCGTCATGCTGAACCTGGGCGGCCCCGCCACCCTGGACGCCGTAGAGCCGTTTCTGTTGGAGCTCTTCGCCGACCGGGAGATCATCCAGCTCCCCTTCCAGCAGTGGCTGGGACCGTTCATCGCGCGCCGGCGAGCCCCCAAGGTGCGCGAGCTCTATCGCGGCATTGGTGGAGGATCGCCGATCTTGCGCTACACCGAGGCCCAGGGCCGCGGCATGGTCGAGCGGCTGGACCGTCTGTCCCCGGAAACGGCGCCGCACCGGTTCTACGTGGCCTTCCGATACGTCCAGCCTCGAGCCGAAGACGCCCTTCGGACCATGCAGGCCGATGGAATCACCCGCGCGGTGGCGTTCACCCAGTATCCCCAGTTCTCCTGTAGCACCACCGGCTCCAGCCTGAACGAGCTGTGGCGCGCTGCCGACCGCACCGGATTGCGCGACGCCTTCGAGTGGAGCCTGATCGACCGGTGGCCGGTGCATGACGGGTTCATCGCGGCCATGGCCGGCACGGTCCGCGACGGACTGGAACAGTTCACCTCCAACGAGCGGGACAAGGTGGTGCTGTTGTTCAGCGCTCACTCCCTTCCACTTAACGTCATCGACCGGGGCGACTCCTACCCTCAGGAAGTGGGCGCCAGTGTCCAGCGGGTGATCGAGCACCTGGGCGCACCCAATCCCTATGTTCTCGCCTATCAATCGGAGGTGGGTCCGGTCCGCTGGCTGGGGCCTCACACCGAGGCGGTCCTGCGCCGGCTGGGCGCCCAGGGACAGAAGCACGTCCTGGTCGTGCCGATCGCCTTCACCAGCGACCACATCGAGACGCTCTCGGAATTGGATCGCGAGTATGGGGAGGTAGCGCGTCGGGCGGGGATCACACACTACAAACGCACACCGGCACTCAACGATCGGCCCCGGTTTCTCGGCGCTCTCGCCGAGATCGTCCGGGACCACCTGGCTTCGGGACAGCCCCACAGCACTCAGTACCGGTTTCGCTGTGCCGGGTGCGTCAATCCCCAGTGCCGAAATATTCTGAACCCGGTGGATCCGTCATCCCGAGCGCAGCGAGAGACTTCCTCATCTGACGATGCGGTCAGGGTGTGGTAGAGCCGGTTCGCCCGTCCTCTCGAATCCTTCTACTCACCGGATACAGCACCCGCCTCACCAGGCGGTCGGCCATCTCTCGGACCACCTCGCGCTCGGCTTCCGACAGACCCTCCAGCTGGGCCAGCGCCCAAGCAGTTTCCTGCTCGGCTACCTGCTCGCCCAGGCGATGAAGCTCCGCCAGCCGCGGGGCAGCCGCCCGTCCGCGCAGAGCCAGCTGAAGGTGATCGATCTCCTCTGTGATCAGCCGCTCCGCGTCGGCCAACGCGGCGGAAGCAGCGCCGGCCGCGGGGCAGCACAGGCGCTGCAGGTCATCCAGATCGAACAGTGCAATGCCCGGGATCGAGCGCGAGGCCGGCTCGACGTTTCGCGGCACGGCGAGATCCATCACCACCAGCTCGCGTTCGTTACGGGTCGCCGAGATCGCACTCAGCCGGGCCGTGGAGACGACCGGTCGAGCGGCGGCAGTTGCCACCAGGAATAGTTCCGCCCCGGCCAGGAGGCCGTCGAGGTCTTCCCACGGCAGGACCTTCGCACCCCACGCCGAGGCCAGAACCTCCGCGCGAGACGGATTCCGGGTTACCAGCCTGACCGAGCCCGCGCCATGCAGGTGCAGCGCCCGAAGCACGCCCTCCGCCGCCTCGCCCGCTCCCAGCACCACCACCGGCCGGCCGTCCAGGCCATTCCACCGCGATGCAGCCAGGTCCACGGCGGCGGAGCTGACCGAGGCCGGATGCCGGCCTAGCGGGGTCTCCTTGCGGACCCGCCTGCCGGTGGAAAGCGCCGCGGAAAAGATGGCGTCCATTTCCCGGGTGGTCGTGCCTGCCGCACGGGCGGCATCGAAGGCGCGGCGGACCTGGCCCAGAATCTCGGTCTCACCCAGGATCTGGGAGTCCAGCCCCGAAGCCACCGTGAAGAGATGCCGGACCGCCTCCGCCCCTTCGAGCCTGGTCACCGATTCCACTGGAGTGGCTCCCCGGGCTCCGGCGAACTCACGGAACCAGGGCTCGAGGTCGTGATCGCCCGACCAGTACAGCTCGCAGCGGTTGCAGGTGGCTAGGAGTAATCCGGAACGGCTCGCCTGACGTTGATGCTCCAGCCAGGCGCCCAGCTCGGCGGGAGAGAACGCGAAACGCTCCCTCACCTCGACGCTGGCCGTATGGTGGCTTACCCCAACGAGATGGAAAGAAAGATCGGGTAGCACCCCAGAAGGGTACTACCCGTTGGGGGAACTCGGCAATCCGCGTTCCCCCGGAGGCGCTGAGACCGTACTTCTACGGATGCCCGGTCAGCCTACCTTGACCGGGATCTCGCGGGGACGGGCCCGCTCGGCCTTGGGGATGGTGACGGTTAAGACGCCGTTCTCATACTTGGCAGCGATCTTGTCCGGGTCCACCGTGCTCGGCAAGGCGAAGTCCGTCAAAGCTGCCGTAGCTCCGCTCGTAGCGATGCACCCGCTCGTTCCGCTCCTCGGCCTGCTGCCGCTTTTCACCGCGAATGGTCAGCAGATTGTTCTCCAGGGAAAGCTTGACGTCCTCGGGCCGCACCCCGGGAAGCTCGGCCACGATCTTGACGGTCTCCTTGTCCTCGAACACGTCGCAGGGCGGGAGCCATGCCGAGGTAATCGCGCCGTTCCCCTCCTCTTGGAAAGGCCAGGCGCCGAAGGCCTCATCGAGGGCATTGCTGAGGCGCCGCAGGCTGGTCCAACTCTCCCGCGGGCGCCGAGTGGTCGTCAGGTACATACTTCCACCTCTACGCTAAGGGTTTCACAAGTGGTCTAGTGGTCGGCAACACGCCGACTCGCAGCCTCTTGCAAAGCAGTCAGCGTGCCGTGGCACCTCGGTCAAAATGACCGCCAAGGGGGGCACTCAGAGAAGAGTTGTCAGAACGGGCTGCAAAGATGGCAAAGCTATGGCTTCAGCGACTCGCCCTGCGGGCCCTGCGCCTTACGCATCCAGGCCTCGTAGACCCCGATCAGCCGCTGTACCCGGGAGATGTGCGGACCAACCTCGTCCGGCTCGGGGCCCTTCGCGGGACCGGTGCCCCCGCCGATGGTAAGCAGCACGGAATCGCTGAGGGCCTTGAAGGCTCCGGTATCTCCCAGGCCAACCTGGATGAGATCGGCCCTCATCGCCTTGATCAGGTCGCCAATCAAGTGCTTGTGCGCGGTGCGATTGGCTTCCTCGGTGGGACGGGCGGCGAGTAGCTCCAGCTGCGCGCGGATCCCCGGGATCGACCGCGGTGCCTCGAACTCGACTCCGGAGTTGGTGCCGGCGACCCCGGGCTGCGCCGGGCCGCCATCGGTGGCGCCGGAATACGCCGAGGCGGTACCAGCGCGATCGCGGGCGGTTTCCCGGCAACCGGCCAGCGCCAGGATTGCGATGATGGTCAAGGCCCGGGTGCTCATGCCCTCAATGAATCGGAAGGGGTGGGCGGAGGCGGTGTCGGATGTCACGCAGGCTGGGCACCGGGCCAGCAGCCCCAACGCCTACCTGCGGAACAACCTTCCAAGCACGCCGGTGCCCGCGACGCTCTCGAAGGCATGCGCCAGCTCGGCCATCGAGGCGTAGCGTTCGGCCGGGCTGAGCATCAGCGCCTTGCTGATGACCACCTCGAGCTTGGAGGGCAGCTCGCTGCGAACCTGTCGCAGCGGTATGGCGGGAGAGCGGAGCCGGGCGATCATGGTCTCCTGCGCCGACTTGCCGGCGAAGGGGAGCTGGCCGGTGAACATCTCGAATGCGAGCACGCCGAGGGCATAGACGTCGCTCCGACCGTCGAGCGGCTTACCTCGGATCTGCTCCGGGCTCATGAATTCGGGGGTACCGAGCACGATGCCGGTGGCGGTCAGCTTGGCCACTTCGGCACCGGCCCGCCGTTCCTTGGCGAGGCCGAAGTCCATCACCACCGATCGGAAGGGGAAGTCGGCCCGAGGGTCGTTCTCCGGCACCAGCATGATGTTCTCGGGCTTGAGATCGCGGTGAATGATCTGCAGCTCGTGCGCGTGCTGGAGCCCATGACACATCTGCACCAGGAGCGGGATGGCTTCGGCCACCGAAAACGGCCCCCGCTTCGATTCGTGCTCGCTCAGGGGTTCGCCTTCCAGATACGGCATCACCAGGTAGATGAGCCGATTCGACGTTTCACCCAGGCGGAGGATGGGACAGACGTTGGGATGAGCCAGGCGCATCGCGATGGTCGCCTCGCGACGCAGCCGTTCGATGGAGGAGGGGTCCCGCGACAGCTTGGGGAGCAGAATCTTCACTGCCACGATCCGGCCGGTTTCGACGTCCTGCGCCCGGTAGACGTAGGACATCCCGCCTTCACCCAGCCGCTGGCCCACCTGGTAACGCTTGTCGAGCAGCTCGCCGCTCAGCGTGGAGAGAGGATCGCCGAGACCGGCGGGCGGCGGGGCGGCTCGCTCCTCGGTGGTACGTTCTTCCTGGAGGCGATCCCGCTGGGGAACTGCCCCGCCGCCCTGTTGCCCGTCGGACCGCGGCCCTGCCTCCTCCACCAGCGGACTCCCATCCTTTACGCAGTACCGGGCAGGCGGGGGATAGGTCGACTGGCAGCGGGGGCAGCGCCTGACGCTCAATCGCGGAATCGATTCCGGCCGTCGCTCTTGGCCCGATAGAGATGGCTGTCGGCCAGCCGCAGCAGCGACTCGCCGTCGCTGACCCGTTCATCGGGAAAGCTGGCGATCCCGATGCTGATCGTCACCCGGACCGGTTTGCCCTGCTCTCCGAAGTCGTGGGTGGATACCCGGCGCAGGATACGCTCGGCAAAGTTCCGGGACTCGATGCTGGTCGTCTCCGGCAACAGAACCACGAATTCTTCGCCGCCATAGCGGGCTACTACGTCGACCGAGCGCTGTTCCCGCTTGAGCAATCCGGCTAACTGCTTGAGCACCCGGTCGCCCACCAGGTGGCCGTGAGTGTCGTTGATCTGTTTGAAGTTGTCGATGTCCACCATCATACCGGTGAGCATCGTGGCATAGCGGGCGGCGCGGTCCATCTCCTGTTCCAGCTTTTCCATCAACGCCCGGCGGTTGAAGCAGCTGGTCAGGGGGTCGGTTTCGGCCAGGTGACGCATCTGCTCCTGGCCCATCACCGCGTGCTCGAGATCGTAGGCCTTTTCCAGCGATGCCACTGCCGCGACGATGACCTGCTCCGCAAACTGGACGTCCTGCTCGTTGAGCGGCGCCTCGTCCGTGGTGGTCCGGAGGAAGAACACTCCCGAGGGATGTTGCCGTAGCGAGAACCGGATCGCGATGGCCGAGCGGGTCGGCACCGGCCGCCCTTCAGCCTCCCATTCGGCCCGGATGCCCTGGTAGAGCGGGTCGGTCAGCACGTCCCGAACCAGAACGATCTCGCCGGTGGCGAGGGCGTGCCGGATTTCCGGGTAGCGCTTGAGGTCCACCGGCAGGTTGTGCAGCATGGGATTCTCGAACGCCGCCACCACAGTCCCGCTTTCCGCCTCGGGCTCGGCGATGATGATGGAGCAGCGGGAGATGTTGAGTCCCTGCGCCACCCGCCGGACCAGGATCTGGTAGATCTCCTCTGGTTTGAGGGAGGCGGTCACCTCCTGCATGATGTCCATCATCTCGGACCGGGAGCGGGCCTCGGCCCGGGCCTGATTGAGCTCCCGCCCGACCCGCAGGTGCGCCTTCACCCGGGCGAGCAGCTCGCGCACCCGAAACGGCTTGGGAATGAAATCCGCTGCCCCGAGCCCGAGCGAGCGAACCGTCGCCTCCTCCGGGGGCATGGAGGAGATCATGAGCACCGGCAGATCCTTGAACCGGGGGTCGGCCTTGACCCGCTGGAGCAGCTGCAGCCCGTCGACCTTGGGCATCATGATGTCGAGCAGCAGCAGATCGAACTGCTCCGCGATCAGATGCTCGAAGAGGTGCTCGCCGCCGGGGACGGTGAGCACCTCGTAGCCGTTCTCCTTGAGGATCCACGAAAGGGTGCGGGACAGGGCCTGATCGTCGTCCGCAACCAGGATCTTGGGGGCGATGGTCATTCGCGCACGAGTCGTTGAAAGAGTTCGGGATCCACGTTGCCGCCGCTGATCACGACGACGGTCGAACCGGTGGGGCGAAGCCGGTTCCCGAGCAGCGCGGCAGTGGTGACCGCGCCGGAGGGCTCTACCGTCATCCCCGCCTGACGATAGAGGAATCGAACGGCAGCCTCGATGTCCTCTTCGGAGACCTGTACCACGTCGCTCACGACCTCGCGAAGGATGGGAAAGGTGTATTCACCGATCGACCGGGCGAGCAGACCGTCGGCCAGACTCGAGGTCCGTTCCAAAGTCCGCGGAGCACCGGCGGCGAGTGCGGCCGAAAGCTTGGCGGCTCCCTCCGGCTCCACGGCCACTACCCGGACCGAAGGCTTGATTCCAGCGACCGCCACGCAGATCCCGGCGAGGAGTCCTCCACCACTCACCGGAACCACGATGGTCTCTACCTCGGGGCGCTGCTCCAGGATCTCCAGGCCGGTGGTTCCCTGCCCGGCGACGACATCGGGATGATCGTAGGGTGGAATCAGGACCAACCCTTCGTCAGCCGCAAGCTGCTCGGCCCGCACCGCCTGTTCCGCCGATCGGACGGCTCCGGCGAAGACCACTTCGCCGCCGTAACGACGGACGCCTTCCACTTTCACTTTCGGCGTCGAGGAGGGCATCACGACCACCGCCCTCAAGCCAAATGTTTTGGCGACGAAGGCCACCGCCTGGCCGTGATTGCCGCTTGACTGGGTGACCACCCCGTGTGCCGCGCCCTGGTGCGCCACTCGGGCAACGGCGTTGTGAGCGCCCCGAATCTTGAACACGCCGATAGGCTGGAGGTGCTCGCACTTGCCAGCGACCGGCACGCCGGCCAAGGCGGTCAGCGCCGGCAAGTCGATCAGGGGAGTGCGGACGGCGATGCCCTCGAGACGCCGCGCCGCCTCCCGTACGGCGGCGAGCGAGACGCGCTCGAGTTGTCCGGTGGTCGCGGGCATTGAGACTGGATTCGCCTGCTATTCTACGGTAGCCGTCGGGGTTACCTCTTCACCGCCGGTTGCCTCCTCGGCCCCTCCCTCGTCCTCCTTCACCACCCGAGCAACGTCCACCACCGCGTCGCCCTGGTCGAGGTTCATCACCTTGACCCCCTGGGTGTTGCGCCCGATGACCCGGATCCCGTCCACCGGCAGCCGGATGATCACCCCGTGCCGGGTAATCATCATCAGCTCGTCGTCCGGAATGACCTCCTTCAGCGCCACCATGGGACCGGTCTTGTCGGTCTTCTTCAGGGTGATGATCCCCTTCCCGCCCCGTTTCTGCACCCGGTAGTCAGAAAGCTCCGAGCGCTTGCCGAAGCCTTTTTCGCTCACCACCAGAAGGGTCGCGTCGCGTCGGACCACCACCATTCCGATCACCTCGTCACCCTTCTCCAGCTCGATGCCCTTCACTCCGGTGGTCGCCCGGCCCATGTCGCGCACGTCGCCCTGATGGAACCGGATGCTCATGCCGTCCTTGGTAGCCAGGACGATGTCGCTGTTCTGGTCGCAGACCTGGACGTCGATGAGCTCGTCGCCTTGCTCGATGTTGATGGCACAGATGCCGGACGCGCGCACGTTGCCGTAGGCGGAGAGCACGGTCTTCTTGACGGTGCCCTGCCGGGTGGCGAAGACCAGGCATTTGTCGTCGGTGAACTCCCGCACCGGCACCAGGGCCGCGACCTGCTCGGTCGGCTTGATGGCGATGCAGTTCACCACCGGCTTGCCTCGTGCGGCCCGCCCCGCCTGAGGGATCTCGTGCACCTTGAGCCAGTAGACCTGGCCGGTGTTGGTGAAGAAGAGCAGGTAGTCGTGGGTGCTGGCGATGAAGAGGTGCTCCACCCAGTCGTCGGCCTTGAGATCGGCGCCGTTGAGTCCCCGCCCGCCGCGCCGCTGGCGCTTGTAGGTGGTGATCGGGATCCGCTTGATGTAGCCCGAGTGGGAGATGGTGATGACCATGTCCTCTTCGGCGATCAGATCCTCGACCGTGAACTCGCCCTGGTCGGCCACGATCTCGGTCTTGCGGTCGTCGCCGAACTTCTTGACGACCTCTTCCATCTCCTCCTTGAGGATCTTCATCCGCCGGGGCTTGGAGGCCAGGATGCTCTTGAGCTCCTTGATCGTCGCCCGTACTTCCTTGAGCTCGGCCTCCAGCTTCTCGATTTCCAGCCCGGTGAGCTTGGCCAGCCGCATGTTGAGGATGGCGTCGCTCTGCTTTTCCGAGAGGCCGAACCGCTTGCGCAGCCGCGCGTCGGCGTCGGGCACGTCCTTCGACTTCTTGATGATCTCGACCACGGCGTCGATGTTGTCGACCGCGATCTTGAGACCCTCGAGGATGTGCTCCCGAGCCGAGGCGGCGTCCAGATCGAACTGAGTCCGCCGGACGATGATCTCGTGGCGATGCTCCACGAAGCGCTCGAGCAAGGTCTTGAGATTCATCACCTTGGGCGCACCGTGGTCGAGCGCCAGCATGATCACGCCGAAGGTCGACTGCATCGTGGTGTGCTTGTAGAGCTGGTTCAGCACCACGTTGGGGATGGCATCGCGCTTCAGCTCGACCACCAGGCGAATGCCGTCCTTGTCGCTCTCGTTCCGCGCGTCGGAGATCCCTTCGATCTTCTTTTCGTTGACCAGGTCGACGATATCCTTGTGCAGCCGCTCGATGCTGACCTGATAGGGCAGCTCGGTGATGACGATCTGAGAGCGCCCGGAGGACTCCTTTTCCTCGATCTGGGCCCGGGCCCGCATGGAGATCCGGCCCCGGCCGGTCTCATAGGCGTCCTTGATCCCCTCCCGGCCATAGATGTAGGCACCGGTGGGGAAATCAGGACCCTTGATGACCTTGCGGAGGTCCCCGATGGTGGCGTCCGGGCTGTCGATCAGCAGCTCGACCGCCCGGGCCACCTCTTTGAGATTGTGGGGCGGAATGTTGGTGGCCATTCCCACCGCGATCCCGCTGGAACCGTTGACCAGCAGGTTGGGGATGCGGGAGGGAAGGACCGTCGGCTCCTGAAGCCGGTCGTCGAAGTTGGGCTGGTAATTGACCGTGTTCTTGTCGATGTCCTCCAGCATCGTCATCGCGACCGGGGTGAGCCGGGCCTCGGTGTAGCGATAGGCGGCCGGCGCGTCATCGATGGTGCCGAAGTTCCCCTGCCCGTCGATCAGCGGATAGCGCAGGGAGAAGTCCTGCACCATGCGCACCAGCGCGTCGTACACCGAGGTATCGCCGTGCGGGTGGTACTTGCCCAGCACATCGCCCACCACTGTTGCCGACTTCTTGTACGCCCGACCCGGGACCAGCCCCAGCTCGTTCATGGCGTAGAGGATCCGGCGGTGCACCGGCTTGAGACCGTCGCGCACATCGGGGAGGGCCCGGGAGACGATGACGCTCATCGAGTAGTTGATGAACGACTGCTGCATCTCCTCTTCGATGAGCCTGGGTAGGATGCGCTCGCGCGAGTTGGGTGCGGTCATGTCCGTCACGTGCTAGAGTGAAGTCGGGGGGCTGGGACTGGTACCGAGCAGCAGAAAGATACCCGGGCATGCGGTCGAGACGCAACTGGCGAGCTACTACGGAAGTTGGCTTGGATTAAGTACTTATGAGGCTATTCGGCATGGCGATCATCACTGCTTACACGGCGCGTTGGGATCCGGCTTGGGTTTGTCGACCACCGGGCGGTGGTCCAGCCCGGCGACCCGTCCGGCCAGGGCCGCCACGAAGCGGGTCACCGACGCGTACTTGCTGAAATCGAGGTACTGGACCTCGTCGGTCACCTGGTGATAGTCCTGATGATCGCCGGTGCTGAAGAAGGCGATGGGAACGCCGTAACGAGCATACATGGCGTGGTCGCTGCGGCAGTAGAAGTTGTCGGGGTGGCCGTCGGCATCGAAGGTATAGTCGAACGCAAAGCCGAAGTTGCCTTCGCGGTTGACCGTCTCGACCAGGTCGCCAAGCTCGCTGGACAGCCGGCGGGAGCCGATCACCTGGACGTACCCCGGCCCGCCCTTGGCATCGTCGTTGACCCCGCCCCGCGCGATCATGTCGATATTGATCTGTCCCACGATCGAGTCGCGTGGCACGGTGGGGTGGTCGGTAAACCAGCGGCTCCCCTGGAGCCCTGACTCCTCCCCGGTGTGCCACACGAAGAGCAGTGAGCGCTTGGGCCGCTCTCCCCCTTTGGCGGCGGCCTCGGCGACTTCGAGCAGGCCCATCGATCCCGAGCCGTCGTCGTCGGCGCCGTTGACGATCGAATCCAGCCGGGGCTGGCGCCCACTCCGAAGGCTGTCGAGCAGGGCGCGGATTCGGGCCGACTGCTCCGGGGAGGGATCTCCCGGCGGGTCGTTCGCCCCGCGCGGCCGCATCACGGTGTTATACGCCCGAAGCGAGTCGTGATCGATTGGCGGGCTCACGATCCCGATCGCATCGTTATGGGCGCCCAGCGCGACGTATTCTCCTCGAAGGACGGGGTCGGCACCTTCCACGATCCCCACCACGTTGGTCGCGGCCAGCTCGATGGGATCGAATGAAACCTCGCCTTCCAGTGCCGGTCCACTATCCCCGGGACGTAGCGCGTCGAGCGGCTTGCCGAAGACAAGGGGAACCGACTCGGTAGGCAGGAACAGCATCCGTGGCTGAGTAATGCCGGGCGGAACCGAAACTGTTTCCTCCAACGCCAGGGGCGGGGTCTTAAGCGAGGGACCGAACTGATCCAGTATCGAGTCCATCTGGGTAATCGCGATCCCGGCGATGAGGCCCAGCCGTCCATTGGGGCTCAGATCGGGAACGCCCAGCGAGCTGCCACTTCCCCCGCTGCGGAACACGACGACTTTCCCCTGGAGGGCTTCCCGCGGGGGTAGGCCGGTACTGTCGGCCTTGGTCCCGATATAGATCAGCTGAGCGCCGTCGATCCTTCGCGCCGGTATCTGGAATGAGGGCTGATAGGGATAGTAGCCCTTGAACGCTTCGAGGCTCGCGGAGCCGGCTCGCAAGACAGCCTTGGCCGGATCGACCTGGTACCGGACCAGCGGCACTCGCTGAAGAAACGTCCCGCTGTCTCCTGCCGGGCGGAGGCCGAGCCGGGCAAGCTCGGCCGCGATATAGGCATTCCCCTTCTGATTGCCTGGCGTGCCCGTCCGCCGGCCCGCCATGGAATCGTCCGCGAAGATGGAAATCCTGGTGCGGAGATCGGCCGGCGTGATCGCCGCCGTGGTGGCGCCGCCCGGCGCGGGAGACTCAGCCGGTCGAGCTCCGGCGCAGGCGATAGCCGCGGGAAGGACGTACGGGAAGAACCGGACACTGCGCATGAGGGGCCGTCCGAAAGAGAGGGCGGAGGTTGTTGCCTCTACTACCCGTCCCGGCCCCGAAACGTTTCAGGCAACCCGCCGGGGCCCAGCCGGGTCTCGGATCAGCAACACCGTCGCCCCCCCTCGGTTCACCACCGGCTCTCCTCGGGGCTCGACCACTCTGCCGATGGGCCGCCCGGCCCCGTCACACAACTTGTATATCACAACCGGCTCGCGCCGAAGGAGCTGCACCATTGTAGACCTCTCGGAAGGAATCGTCTCTTGGGTGAGATCACTTTGGAGGGGAGATGGTTGCTTGAGGGGCTATCGGCTATCAGCTAACGGCTACTACCCATGGGCCCAGGAGTTCACAGACAAAGCCGATAGCCGATAGCTGATAGCCGATAGCCTTCACCCCAGCCAACCATTCCCCCACGCCCGGTGTCATACCCGTGCAACCCTCACGCGTCGGAGCTCGGTGCAAGACCGCGAACTGATCGGTAGAGTGCTGGCAGGTGATCCGAGCGCCGAGCGCGTGCTGTACGATACGCACGTGGACCGGGTCTTTCGGCTGGTCTACCGGATGGCCGGGGACCTGGACCGGGCTCAGGACTACACCCAGGAGACCTTCATCCGTGCCTTCGCCCGGCTGGCTGAATTCCGAGGTGAGGCGGCGCTGTCGACCTGGCTGTGCTCCATCGCGATTTCGATCACCCTGAACGGGCTACGAAAGGTGCGGCGGTTCCGCGAGCGGGAGGTCGGCCTGGAAGACGCAATCACGGTCGGTGAATCCCGGCGCGAAGCGGAGCCGGATCTCAAGGCTCGCCTGACCCAGGCGATCGACCAACTACCGGAGGGGTATCGCGCAGTGTTCGTGATGCACGACGTGGAAGGCTACACCCACGAGGAGATCGGGAGCACCCTCGGGGTTCATCCCGGAACCTCCAAGGCCCAGCTGTTCCGGGCCCGGGCCCGGCTGCGCGAAGCGCTGGCGGATTTCGCCAAGGACTGACCATGACCGACGACGATCGGATCGACGATCTGCTGCGCGATGCGGCGCGAGGGTACAACGAGCCTCCGGACGTGCCGCGCGAGGAGATGTGGCAGAGGATACAGGCGGGCAGACGGACATCGGTACGGAAGTTTCGCCCCCGCTGGATCCCCTGGGCGGCCGCCGCCGCTGCCTTGCTCGCCGTCGGCATCGGTCTGGGCCGGCTTACCGTCACCGGCGGCTCACCCACGCCCGTCGCCGGGGCCGATGTCCGGCAGGTGAATCCGACCGCCTACCGCCTGGCAGCGCAGGAACACCTGGGCCAGTCCGAGGCGTTCCTCACCCTCTTCCGCGCCTCGGTGACACGAGGCGGAGATGAGCGGTTGGCCTCCGCCACCGCACGACAGCTTCTGGCCAGCAACCGGCTGCTGCTCGACTCGCCGGCGGCCGCCGATCGAAAGACTCGACTGCTCCTGGAGGATCTCGAGCTGGTGCTGGCCGAGATCGCGCAGCTCTCGCCCCAGTCGCGAGAGCAGGATCTGGAACTGATTCGTCAGGGAATCGACCGGGGGCACGTGATGTCCCGGCTTCGGACGGCTGTGCCCGCGGGCACGACCCCAACGCAAGGAGCGCTGTGATGTATCGCATGCCAGTCGGAGTGGTCTTCGCGGCAGCCACGGGCCTCGGAGGGATGTGGCTGCCGCCCCGGCCGGTGGAGCAGGCCGCGTTCGCGGTGGCGCTGGACTCTGCGGCCCTTCCCCATCGGACCCCTCCCGACGCATGGCTCCAAGGCGATCCGGCCGATTCGCTCTATCGGGCCGCCCGCGAGGCGCTCAACCGTCAGGACTTTCGCGTGGCGGCGGACCTGTTCTCCAGTCTGCCCAGCCGGTTTCCCCGGTCGGGCTACGTCGCCGACGCCTACTATTGGCAGGCGTTCTCGCTTTATCGGCTGGGCGGCACCCAACAGTTGCGAGAGGCTCTCCGGGCACTCGACACTCAGCGGACCCGCTATCCCAAGGCAGCAACCCAGGGCGATGCCGCGGCACTCCAGCGACGGATCCAGGGCGAGCTGGCCCGGCGGGGCGATCGGGAATCTGCGGAGGCGCTCGAGCGGGAGGTGCAAGCCATCGTGCCACCCACTCCACCGACTCCGCCGACCGGTCCCCAGCCGCCCGAACCGCCCGAGCCGCCGGAGCCGCCGCGCGACCGCGGTTGCAAGGAAAACGAGGACGACACCAAGCTCGCCGCGCTGAATGCGCTCCAGCAGATGGATGACGAGCGGGCCCGGCCGATTCTCCGGCGGGTCCTGGCGAAGCGGGACGACGCCTCTGCCTGTCTCCGGCGTAAGGCGGTCTTCCTCATCGCCCAGCAGGACGCGGCCGGCAACGAGGATATCCTGCTCGAATCGGCCCGCAACGACCCCGACGGCGAGGTGCGAGAGCAGGCGGTCTTCTGGCTGTCACAGGTGGGCACCGATCGCGCCGTCGCAGCGCTCGATTCCATCCTCCGCGTCTCCAAGGACCAGAAGCTTCAGGAGAAGGCGGTGTTCGCCCTCTCTCAGCACGACAGTCCCCGCGCCCAGCAGGCACTGCGGGGCTACGCGGAGCGGGCCGATCTCCCGGAAGAGACTCGAGAGAAGGCGATCTTCTGGCTCGGTCAGAGCGGTGGGGCGGAGAACGAGGCGTTTCTCCGATCGCTGTACGGGAGGTTGAAGGAGGATGAGCTCCGGAAGAAGGTGCTCTTCTCGATTTCCCAGGCGGGCGGACGGGAGAACACCCAGTGGCTGATCGGCATCGCCCGGGACACCAAGCAGCCGCTCGAGCTCCGCAAGCAGGCGCTCTTCTGGGCCGGCCAGAGCGACGCGTCCATCGGCGACCTCGCCGGGCTCTACAGCACCATGGACAGCCGGGAGATGCGGGAACAGTTGGTCTTCGTCTACTCCCAACGGGACGAGCCGGCCGCGGTAGACAAGCTGCTGGAGATCGCCAAGCGGGACCCCGATCCCGAGCTCAGAAAGAAGGCCCTCTTCTGGTTGGGCCAGAGCGACGATCCTCGCGCCGCCAAGGCGCTCCAGGACATCATCGAGCAGCCGTGAGGCCGCCATGCATACTCGTTGGCTGTTGCTTGCCGTCATCCTCGCTCCGGCGCCGCTCGCCGGCCAATCATTGGCCCAGCGGATGGCCCGGGTGACCGACGGCAGCGTGCGGATGAGCTTCGCTGCGCGGGAAGGCGTCTGCGGCAGCGGGCCAAACAGTATTCAAGTCTTCGATGACGACGACGACAGCGAATGGGAGTCCGACTGCGAGCGGGGGCCGGTCCGGGTCTCGTTTCGCATGAAGGGCGGGAGGGTTACCGATTCCGACGTCCACGTAGCCGGTCGCTGGCGCCGCTCGGACCGCGACGTGGCCGACCTGGGCGTGGTACCGTCAGCGGAGGCGGCTCATCTCCTTCTGAAGCTCGCCCGCCGGGCCTACGACGACGGTGGAGAGCTGATCACCGCCGCGACGCTGGCGGACAGCGTAGCGATCTGGCCCGAGCTCATCGAGCTGGCAAAGGACCAGCAGGTCGGGATGGAAACCCGCCGCCAGGCGGTGTTCTGGCTGGGTCAGGCGGCCGGAAAGGCCGCTACCGGGGGACTGGATTCCATCGCCCGGGATGATCGCGGCGATCTCGAGGTGCGCAAGCAGGCGGTGTTCGCGCTTTCCCAACGGCCTACCGAGGAGGGCGTGCCTGCGCTGATTCGGATCGCCCGGACCAATCCTCACGCCGAGCTGCGCAAGTCGGCCCTCTTCTGGTTGGGACAGAGCGAGGATCCGAGGGCGTTGGAGCTGTTCGAGGAGCTGCTGCGGTAGGAGTTATCGGCTATCAGCTTACCCGCACCATTACATTTCGGCGATGCCCTTCGCCGCACGATCGGGCCTCGCGATCGCCGCCATCCTCACGGCCTGCAGCGACGCCAAGCCCGCCGCCCCGATAGTCGAACTGGCACGCACCACCGACACGGTCAGCACTCCCTTTGCCGAAATTGCCGACGGTGAGTGGCTGGGTGGTGACCGGTGGGCAGTAGTGGCGCCGCTGGACGTGACCGTCGGGATCATCGAACCCACGCTCGGGAAGCTGTCATCTCTCGCCGGGCGCGCCACCACCGAGCTGCGCAATCCGGCGATCGTCTTTCGGGCGCAGGATTCCCTCTACGTGGGCGACTGGGGGTTGCGGCGAACCACGGTCTGGACCCTCACCGGGCGCCTGGTTCGCTCCATCGCAGCTCCAGCCGGTGCTCGAGGCGCGTTGCCGCAGGCCCGCGACACCGCGGGCCGGTTCTATCTCGAGGTTCCCCCCCGGGCACGGGCCGACGGCAGCGGCAACCGCGACTCGGCCGCCCTGGTGCGCCAGGAGCCCGAGTCCGAGCGGTTCGACACCATCGGGCGGCTGGCACCACTCGATATGGCGGAAGTCGAAGGCGACGCCGGCCGGCGGTTCGAGCGCCGGGTGTTCAGCGGCACCGATCGCTGGGGAGTGCTGCCCGACGGATCCTTGTGGATCGCGCGGGTGTACGAGAACCGGGTGGACTGGCGCTCTCCCAATGGTGAGTGGACCGAGGGCGAGGCGCTTCCCGATCGAGTGCTGGAGGTCACCCGCTATGATCGCGAGCTGTTCTTCCGCAAATTCCCGCCCGAGCTTCGCTCCACCGCGGAGCAACTGCCCTTCGCAGCGGTGAAGCCGCCGTTCGAGGCCGGCTTCACCGCGCCTTCGGGTGAGGTCTGGCTGGAGAAGAGTCGCGCTCCGGCCGACTCCGCCCGCCGTTATCACGTGGTGAACCGCCAGGGGAAGCTGCTGCGCGAAGCCCGAGTCCCCGGACAAGGACGCATTATTGCGGTAGGTGACACCGCCGTGTTGGTCGCCGAGCGGCTTACCCTCGGTACTCGGTTCGTGCGATTTACCGTGCCACGGTCACCCTGAGAGGAATTCGCATGCAATCGTTACGCTCGGCCGGGTCACTCGCTCTAGCCGGCTTGCTGGCCTGTACCCGGGCGGAAAGCCAGGGTGGTCTCACACTCGAGGCCAAGCTCCCCGGCGGGTTCGCCCAACTGAGTAACGTCGTCGAGCTGACCGGGGGCCGAGTTGCGTTCGCCGACACGAGGAGCAAGCTCTTTCTCGCCGCCGATTTGGCCAGCGGGAAGCTGGACACTCTGGGCACCCGGGTGGACTCGCTGGCTCCCAACGCCTCACCCGAGCGGTACAAGTTCCCCGGCTGGGTGGCCCATCTTGCGGGGGATACCGTCGCGCTGGTGGACTTCAGCGCCCTGCGCACCACCCTCTGGAGCGAGGCCGGGCGCTCGCTCCGGGTCCTGAGCATCGCCCCGGTGGCCGGGAATGCCCCGGTGCTGGTCTACGACACCATGGGGCACGGTTACAAGATCGACTACCAAGCCATACTGGGAGGCGGCGATCCGGGCCGCGCCCTGCGGCCGGACAGTATTCCGGTGCTTCGGATCCGGCTTCGGGATGGTGCGGTGGACACAGTCGCCAGCCTGGTGTCGCCGGAATTCGGCGATGCCAAGTTCGGGGAGCAGGTGCAGCAGGCGGCGAAGGTCTTCGCCCCGAACGATTTCTTCGGCGTGCTGCCGAGCGGCGAGGCATGGATCGCGAGAGGAAGAGAGAACCGAGTGGACTGGCGGAACCCCCAAGGACGCTGGAGCCAGGGGCCCGGCCGGGACTACACCAAGCAGCCGGTCACCCAGGCGGATCGCGACCGAGTGCTGGCGCAGGTCCGAGAGCAGGGCAAGCAGTATGGAATGCCGCAGGACCTTGCGATCGAGTACCCCTTCGCCGACACCAAGGCACCGTTCGACTTCGCCCTCAGTCGCCCTAACGGCGAGATCTGGCTCCAGCGTCCCCGTTCCCGCGAGGACGCGCCGTTGACCTACGATGTCGTGGACCGCAAGGCCGGTTGGCGCCGCGAAGTCGTGTTTCCGGCCGGCGCCATCCTCGCCGGCTTCGGCCCCAGCGGCGCGATCTACGCGACGATCAAGAACGATGATGGGAGTAGGACGATAGGACGATTCAGGCTGAAGTAGCGGGCAGCTCCGCTCCCCCGATCAGTCGAGAATCGGCGGCTCGCCTCCCGGCGGGGTATTGGGGCCCTGCCGGTCGGTCTTGCGGCGGTCGCGTCGGTGGCCCTCCTCGTACCACCGCCGGGTGATCTCGCCGGCCAGCTCGCGGTTCCCCAACCCGAACGCCAGACCCACCGCCAGCGCCACCGCGCCGAGGATGAGGGTAAAGGCGGCGGTCACGATCTCTTCCCCCACACCGACCTGTTGCAGCGCCATGAAGATGGCGATCAGTACCACGGCGCCCTTCGCCATCTTGGCCACCGTGGGCACACCTCCAACGCCTCCGGCCGATGCGAGGATGAGTCCTCGAACGAATTCCCCCACGATGATCCCCAGGATCACGATCACGATCGCCGCGATGAGCGTCGGGATGAAGGACAGCATCGTGCCGAACATCTGGTTGATGCTCTCCAATCCCAGCGCCGTGCTCGCCAGCAGGATCACCACCAACATCACCAGCCAGAAGATCAGCTTGGCCATCGCCCGCACCGGATCCAAACGGGAGCCGGTGCGTCCCACCACCTCGTCCAGTCCGCCCGCCGCGGCCACCCGGTTGAAGTCCACCCGTTTGAGCGTGTCGTCGGCCCAGCGCTGCACCTGGCGGGCAAGGAAATAGCCGGTGAGCAGGATCACCGCCGCCCCGAGCAGGGCCGGCATCACCTTGCCGATCTGTTCCGCGCCAACCATCAGGCGATTCCAGAGTTCGTTCACGGCGCCACCTCGATCACGAGTTTGCCGGTCTGCTCTCCTCGCTGCATCCGCTCGAACGCCGAGACACCTCGGGCCAGGGGCACCACCCGGTCAATCACCGGCCAGAGCCGTCCCTGATGCGCCAGCCGCACGATCTCGGCGTACTCCCGATGGCTCCCCATGGTAGAGCCCAATACGCTCCACTGATGCCAGAAGAGCCGCCGCAGATCCCAGGAGACCGTGGGTCCGCTGGTCGCTCCGCAGATCACCAGGCGCCCGCCCCGGCGCAGCGCGCGTAAGGAATTCTGCCAGGTGTCCGCGCCGACGCTGTCCAGCACCACGTCCGCTCCGCGAGCACCGGTCAGCCGCCGCACTTCGACGACGACATCGGCGGTCGAGTGGTTGATGGTCTCGGCCGCACCCAGTCCTCGGGCGGTCTCCAGCTTGGCATCGGAGCCGCTGGTCACGACCGCACGCGCGCCCAGCAAGACCACTATCTGGAGCGCGGCCAGGGATACGCCCCCACCGATACCCCAGATCAGCACCGTCTCGCCGGCCCGGAGCCGTGCGCGAGTGGTAAGCATGCGCCAGGCGGTCAGGGTAGATAGGGAGAACGCCGCCGCCTCGGCCCAGGACATCCCGGCCGGCACCGGCGCCAGATTTTCCGCCGGCACCACCACGAGTTCCGCCGCCGTGCCGCCCAGATGTTCACCCAGCAGCCGAAAGCTGGAGCAGAGCGATTCTTCACCTTCGAGGCAGGCCGCACAACGCCCACACGAGAGACCCGGGTTCAGCATGACCCGGTCGCCGGGAGTCACCTGCCATACGCCCTCGCCCACTTGCTCCACCACGCCCGCGCCGTCGCTTCCCACGATGTGAGGGAAGGTGACGTTGGAGCCGGGAAGGCCGCCGGTCATCCACAGGTCGAGCCGGTTGAGCGCGGCAGCCCGCATCCGGACCAGCACCTGGCCGGGACCCGGGGGAGCGGGAGCAGGTAGTTGCTGTACCGAGAGATGCTGAAGCCCGCCGAACGCACTCAGTGTCAGCGCTTTCATCGAGGCCACCGGACAGTGGGTCCGGTCAGAACGATGGACTCACGACCACTTCACCGGGTCGCAACGTCACCGGCGCGGGGACGGCGGCGGTGGCGAGTCCTCGGATCATGAGGCTGAACTGGGCCTTGTTCTTATTGATATCGCTGAGCTTGCCGACGACGTAAGCCATTCGTCCGCCATCGCGAGATACGTCCATCGCGGCGATCGGCTGCTCCGACGCGGCGAGTGTGGTGCCCTGCGCCAATCCGCTCCCCAGCCGAACGATCTCTGAGCCTTTCTTTCGCTCGGCTACGAATAACAGCTCTCCATTGGGGAGAAAGCGGGGATTGGATTCGCGGCCCGACGTCTGGGTGAGCCGGCGCCGTGCGCTGCCGTCGATTCCCATCTGGTAGATCTCTTGATTGCCGTCCCGGGTGGACACGAACGCGATGGTCTTGCCATCGGGCGAGATGGCAGGCGAGAGGTGGCCTCCCGGTGTCGAGGTGAGCGGGCGCGGATCGGTACCATCTACCCCAACGCTGGCCAGTTGCGGCGGACCTCCCCGCGGAGTAGCGGTGTAGACGAGCCGGGCCCCGTCGGGAGTCCACACCGGCTCTCCTTCGCTGCCGACGCCGTCGGTGGTGAGCCGCCGGAGATTCCGGCCGTCCGCGTCCATCAGGTAGAGATCGTAGCTCCCGCCCCGGTTGGAGCTGAACGCGATCCGAGTCCGGTCAGGTGAGCGGACCGCCTGGACGTTGGCCGCGCTGTCGACCAGCAATGGGCTCAGGGTGTCGCCGCCGGCGGCCCGAACCTGATAGATGCCGAACCTCCCGGTCCGGTTGGAGGCTACCAACAAGTCGGCCACCACCAGGACCTCCGCCGTCACCGTCTTCCCCCACGGCGAAGTGGCGGTGACCGATGCACGGCCGGGCTTGAGCCCGTCGACGACGCCCCCCGACGACACCCGGACCACGTCCGGCTGATCGACGGTCCATGCCAGCTCGGCAGCGGGAGCAACCGGCTTCTGTTGCTCGTCCAAAAGCACGGGCACCAGAGTCGTTCGTTCCCCGACTCCCAGGCCGATCCTCGATCGCTGGAGCCCCAGCAGGCCGGAGACCACCTGGACATTCCAGACCACCGGATCGAACCCTTTGACCCGCGCCGTCAGCGTGGTGGTCCCGAGGGAGCGCCCGCTGAGAACGTTTTTGGCGGAGTCGAAGACGGCGATCCCCGAGTCGCCCACCTCCCACACCACCCGGACCTCGGGAATCGGTGTCGAGTCGGCGGCTTGCGCGGTGACTTCGAACTGGCGAGCGCCCCGGATCGGCAGGGGGATCGGCTCCGCCGTGGGCCGGGGTGTCATGACCACCCGCTGGGCAATCGGGTGTACCTGGACCGCGGCGCGGCGCTGCTGGCCGAAACCCGTAGCGACGATCTCCACCCGTCCTGGCGACCGGGCCAGGAGTACACCGGTGGGGCTCACCGAGACAACGTTGGAATCGGTGGACTGCCAGTGCATGCCGCTCCGAATCGGGCGACCGGCCTGGCTGGGGACCGACGCATAGATGGTGTCGAATTCCTCGGGCCCCAGGATGACCCGGGTGGGTGAGATGGTGAACTCGGCCGGAACGACCTCGACCGGAGCGGTGGCCATGAGGCCGGTGCCGGTGGCGGCCTGAATCACGCTGCGTCCGGGGCCGACCGCGGTGACAAGTCCGGTGGAGTCTACGCCCGCGACCTCCGGGCGGAGCGATTTCCAGTTCACCCGCCCCGGTGGAACCGGCGTCCCGCTTTCCTGAAATGCCTGAGGGGTGATGACGACGCTCTCGCCCGGGAGCAGTACCACGGTGGCAGGCTCCAGCGTGAGCACCGTTCCCGCCGGTGCCCCGCCCCGGCCCGCGTTATCGGGAGCTCCCGTACCGGTCACCAGGACCGCCATGGATGCCCGCCGCGACTGAACTCGGGCTTCGACTCGGGCGAGTCCGGGGCTCAGGCCGAGGACGACCCCGTCCTTAAGTACGCGCACCACAACAGTATCCGAGCTGCGGAAGGAGAACTGCGCGCTGGGAATCAGGTTCCCCTGGCGGTCGTAGGCGGCGGCGAAGATGGTCTGCCGCTGCCCCACCCGCAGGGTCATGGTCTCAGGCGTCACCTGGACTTCGGCGATGCTCTGAGCCGCGAGAGGAGAGCCCAGCAGGCCGATGGCGAGCAGATGCCACGCCCTTGGCATGCGGGCCAAGCGGACCGGTTCAGCGGAACGGCGGGTCACCGGTGGTCAGTATCCAAGGTGATGTGTGGGTTGGGAATAATAGCGTGAGCCGGCCTCGGTGGAGAGCCTTGCACTCGCTTAGAAGATGTGCAAGATATATCTCGTCCTCACACAGGCGCATGCGCGCCTAACGACCGGCGGCGGGTTGCGCCGCATCTGCGTTCGGAGGAGCGAAGATGGCCGAGCTTCATTATATGGAGATGGGCTGGTCCGGCTCTGGCTGGATGGACCCCCTGCCAATGGAGCCTCCAGCTCCCGCCCCGCAGCCGACTCCGGCTTCAACCCCTTCATCCGAGACATACCGGCCGGCAAAAGCGGCTCCCGCCAGGCCGGCCAAGAAAGCTGCGAAGAAAGCCGCGAAGAAAGCTGCCAAGAAGGCTGCCAAGAAGCGGGCCCGGAAGCCGGCCAGGAAGGCCGCCCGTAAGTCCCCCAAGAAGAAGGCGGCCCGGCGGACTGCCCGGAAGACGGCCAAGCGGTCCCGCAAGAAGAGCGCCCGGAAGGCCGCACGCAGGCCCACGGGACGCAAGGCCAAGAAGTCATCCAAGCGGGCGGGACGGAGCAAGCGCCGCCGCTAGCCGGGTTTGGAGCTCGAGCCGAGGGCGCACCGCGGAAGCGGGGCGCCTTTTGCTTCAGGAACGGCTTTGGAGTCGAGCGAGGGCCGCGGCGCAGTTGATCAAGGCAATGTGGGTGAACCCCTGGGGGAAATTGCCCAGAAACTCGCCGGTGGCAGGATTGATTTCCTCGGAATAGAGACCGACGTGATTGGCGTGTCGCAGCATCCGGCGGAACACCCGCTCGGCCCGCTCGCGCTCCCCGATCATGGCCAAGGCCTGCGCCAGCCAGAATGTGCAGATGGAAAAGGCCCCCTCCTCTCCCTCCAAGCCATCGGGGTGCCGATAGCGGTAGACCAGCTCACCATCGGCGCTGGTCAGCTCCCGCGCGATCGCCCGCACGGTGCTGTGCACCCGTGGATGGTTCCAGGGTAGGAAGCGCACCATCGGGATGGCCAGGGCTGCGGCGTCCAACGCGTCGTACTCGTACGCCTGGACGAACGATTGCCGCTCCTCGCTCCATCCCTTCACCATGATCTCCTCGTGCAGCGCGTCACGAGCCGCCCGCCACGCCGCGGTGTCCGACTCCAGTCCCAGCTCCTCTGCCATCCGCACGCCGCGGTCCAGTGCCACCCAGGCCATGACCTTACTGAAGACGTAATGACGCACCTCGCCGCGGACTTCCCAGATGCTGGAGTCCGGCATCTGCCAGTTGTGGCTCACCCAATCGACCAGGCCGCGGAGAACCCGCCAGGTGCCCTCGGTCATCTCGTGGTTGCGCCGCCAGATATCGGCAGTCTCCAGCACCTCGCCGTAGACGTCCAGCTGAAGCTGGCCCACCGCGCCGTTGCCGACCCGCACCGGACGCGATCCCAGATAGCCGGTGAGATGGTCGAGATGCCGCTCCACCAGGTCTCGCCGGCCATCGACGCCATACATGATCTGCAAGTGCCCGCCGCCCTCGTGCCGGCAGACCTTCTTGAGGAAGCGCATGAAGTCGTCGGCCTCGCGGCCGTGCCCCACTGCATCGAGCGCGGCCAGGGTAAAGGCCGCATCCCTCAGCCAGACGAAGCGGTAGTCCCAGTTGCGGATCCCCCCGATCGTCTCCGGCAGGGAGGTGGTGGGCGCGGCGATGATGGCGCCGGTCTCCGCGTGAGTGAGGAGCTTGAGGGCCAAGGCCGAGCGCTTCACCATCCCCCGGAAGGGCCCGCGATAGCGCACCCCGGCCGACCAGCGCTGCCAGAAGGCGGCGGTGATGTCGAGCTTGCGGGCGCTCTCGTAGCGGTCGACCGGATGGATGTCGTCGTCGTCGTAGCGCAGCACCTGCCAGCGCTCCTCGCCTTTGCCCATCTCGAAGCTGCTGGATGCGATGGACTGTTCCACCACCCAATCGGAGGCCTTGTTGCTGCACAGGGTGAGCACCTGGTCGGTGCGGTCGGTGGCGAACATCCCGGCGCGGAGGACCTCGAGCCGGGTGGTGCGCGCCCCGTACTCGAAGCGTGGCATGAAGACCATATCCATCCGCACCCGGCCCTTGGTACAACGCAGATGGCGGTGAATCTCGGGATGGGGACCCGAGGGCCGCCCGTCCTCGTCCACCGGCATGAAGTCGGTCAGGACCGCGGTTCCCTCGGCAGTCTCGAAGGTGGTCTGGAGGATGTTGGTTCGCGGGAGATACCGCTGCTTCGAGGTCCACTCGCCCGCCGGACGGATGGACCAGGTTCCGCCGCGCTCCGGATCGAGCAGGGCCGCGAAGACGCTCCCGCTATCGAACCGGGGGAGGCAGCACCAATCGATGGCACCGTCGGTGCCCACCAGGGCAGCGGTGCGCATGTCGCCGATGAGGCCGTAGCTGGAGATGGGTTGCTGGCGGGTGGTTCCGGAGCGCCGGCCGCGCGCCTCCCCTACAAGCTCGAGCTGGGCGTCCGTCATCGCCCAAGTATAATTGCGGGCCCAAAGGATCTTGCATCGGCCGGAGCCCTCCGTCACCTTCCAGCACCCTCTCCCCCTGACTGCATGCGATCTGTCGTCATCCCCGCGGCTGTCGTCGTCGGGTTCGGGCTTCTCTTCGGCTGCCGTCCGAAGGAGCCGGATGGGATAGCGCTGCTCGGTGCCACCCTGATCGACGGATCGGGAGGGCCGGCGCTCTCCAATGCGGTGGTCGTAGTGCGCGGGGGCCGGATCGAATCGGTAGGCACCCGCTCGGGGTTCGAGCTGCCGCCTCGAACCACCGAAGTGGATCTAGCGGGTCGTTGGATCATCCCTGGCCTCATCGACAGCCACGCGCACGTCGCCCGATGGGCGCTGACCCGGTACCTCGCCTGGGGGGTCACCACCGTGCGGGACCTGCACGGCGGTCTCGACCAATCCCTGGCACTGCGGAAGCAGGTGAACGACGGGGAGGTGGTGGGCCCCCGGATCTACAGTGCCGGCGCGATGATCGACGGACTCCCTACGACCTACCCCGATGCGCTGGGGGCCAATCGCCCGACCGACGCGCGCAAGGCAGTCGACCGGCTGGTGAATTCCGGGGTGGATCTCATCAAGGTGTACACCCGGATCGATCCACCGTTGCTCACCGCGGTCCTGGATGAGGCCAAGACTTTCAATCTCAAGGTCACCGGGCACCTCGGCCTGAGCGATGCGGTGACCGCGGCCAACGCCGGGATCGCAGGGATCGAGCACCTGAGCGGTGTCCCGGAGGCCGCCTCCCCGGGCGCATCGTCCCTGTACGCGGCCCATTACCGCTCGTTCTTTGCCGGCTGGACCGCCTTCGAGCGAAGCTGGGCCGGTTTGGACTCGTCGGCGCTGGCCCGAGTCGCCCGCGAGCTGGCAGACCACAAGGTCACCCTGGTGCCCACTCTGGTGCTGCACGAGACCTACAGCCGGCTGGACGACCAGGCGGTGTTGGAGGACTCGATCCTGAAGGCGGTGCCGGCCGAAGAGCAGCGACGCTGGAACGTGCCCGACATGATCGCGCGCGCCGGCTGGAGCGAGAATGACTTCACGGCCTTCCGTGCCTCCCGGGCGAACCAGGACCTCTTTCTGCGACTCTTCCACGGCGATGGCGGGCGCATCGCCAGCGGAACCGACGCGGCCAATCAGCTCCTGGTCCCGGGCTACAGCGAGCACCGCGAGATGGCGCTCCTGGTCGGCGCGGGACTTTCGCCCAGAGATGCTCTCGTGACCGCCACCCGAAACGGGGCCGTGCTGCTGGGCGTGGATTCGCTGGGGCTCATCGCTCCGGGAAAGGTCGCCGACCTCGTAGTGTTGTCCGCCGATCCTCAAAGCGACATCCGCAACACCCTGGCAATCGAGCGAGTAATGAGCCGCGGGCGAATGCTCTCACCCGACTCGATTCGCGCGACCTGGTAATTCCCCAATGGCGTTGAGCCGTGTGATCGCCGGCTGGATCAGCGTGACGGTGTGGCTGCTGGCCTGTGAAATGGCGGGCCGCCAGTTGTGGCGCCGGGGCGGGCCCTGGGTCCGGGGACCGGCCTGGGTCTATGTGGCGCAGGCGTTGTTGCTGACGCTGCTGGCCGCGCTCTGGTTCGGAAGCCTGGGCAGCGGGCAATGGTGGCTGGCTTTCGGGTTGCTTGGAGCACTTATGGAATCGAGGCCTCGCCAGGAGCATCGACCCGCCCGAGTGGGTGCCGGATGGCGCACCGGCCTGGGATGGACTCTGCGAGTGGGCCGAATCGTCGCGGCAGGCGGGTTGCTCGCCTGGCGACTGGGGCCCGCGTGACGGTGGCCGGGATGGATCGGCTGGCGGACTTGCTGGGTGGCGCCCTGACCCGGCAAGGCTTGCTTGCCCGAGCGGCGCTGGGCCGCCCGTTTCCTGAGGATGGCGAGTTGGCGCACCGTCTTGCCGGGGCCCTGGGCGCTCAGCTTCGGGCCGACGGCAGTCTGGGCGGAGCGACGGTCCCCACTGTGTGGCGCGCGCACGAGCTGATGGACTTGGAGTCGAGGTGCGGACCGGCCTGCGGACGCGCAATGAGCTGGATCCTGGCATTGCAGGGACGGCCCGGCGGCTTCGGCGAGGGCTGCGACCGCACCCGCCACGCTCGCCGGCTGTGCGAGCATTACGTGAGAGGGTTCTTTGCCCCCGCGCCGGCAGGGCAGCGATTCGCTCCGGTGACCCTTCCCAATGGAAAGGTGTTCCGGGCCGAGCCGGCTGCCCGGTTCGCCATCAGCTGCCTGGCGCTGCGGGCGGCACTGCGCGCCGGAGCCGAGGAACGTCCCCTGGTCCGGCAGCATCTGGTCAGCCTGGAGCAGATTACCAACCAACGTGCCCGTTGGGGCGACTACTTCGCTCCCGACGTGCTGGTGTGCGCGCTGCACGCGCTGGCGGTGGCCGGTGCGGCGCACAAGCCGGCGGTCGATCGACTGGTGGGTCTGGTCGCTGCTCATCAGGACCCGGGAGGCGGCTGGCCCGACGCGGATCTGTTCCTGGTGCTCGAAGCGTTGCTGGCCGTGGCTACCGATTCGGCGCGGGAGGCGGTGACGAAGGCGATCCCGGCGCTCCTGGCCCGCCAGAAGGCGAACGGAACCTTCGGCAGTCTGGCACAACAGGAGCGCGCGTTGATCGGATTGCGGGCGCTGGTGTGGGCCGAAGCGTAGCCCCTGTGTAACTTCCGACCATGGACCAACAGACCCTAGACCAGAAACCTCGGATCCGGCTGACCGCCTTGTCGCATGGCGCCGGCTGTGCCTGCAAACTGGGGTTTGCCGAGCTGACCGAGGTACTGCATCACTTGCCCGGGGTGGCGGACCCGAGGGTGCTCATCGACGCCGCCACCCGCGACGACGCCGCGGTTTTCCGGCTCAGCGATCAGCGCGCGCTGGTGGCCACGGTGGACTTTTTCACCCCCATCGTGGACGATGCAGCGGCGTGGGGCGCCATCGCCGCGGCCAACGCACTCAGCGACGTCTACGCCATGGGCGCCACCCCGCTCTTCGCGCTCAACCTGGTCGGCTGGCCCCGCGACAAGGCGCCGTTCGAGCTGCTCGGTGAAGTACTGAAGGGCGCCAACGAGGTGACCCAGCGGGCCCAGTGCCTGCTGTTGGGTGGTCACTCGATCGACAGCAGTGAGCCGCTGTTCGGCATGGTGGTCCTGGGCGAGGTCCACCCCGACCGCATGCTGACCAATGCCGGCGCCTGCGCCGGCGACGTGCTGGTGCTCACCAAGCCACTGGGCACCGGTATCCTGTCCACCGCGCTCAAGCGCGACGCGCTCCTCGAGGCGGGGATGGCCGAAGCGGTCCGGTCGATGACCACCCTCAACCAGGGTGCGGCGAAGGCCGCCCTCCAGGTAGGAGTAAGCGCGGCCACCGACGTCACCGGCTTCGGGCTGCTGGGTCATCTCGGCAACGTGCTGGCGGCCAGCAAGGTCGCCGCGGAGATCGCCTACGAGCGGCTGCCCATCCTGGCCCATGCCTGGAACCTGGCCTCCCGCGGGATCGTCTCCGGCGGCACCCAGCGGAACCTGGCGGCGGCAGAAGCGGTGGAATGGGCGGACGACGTCGGTCCCGCCGACCGCCTGCTGTGTGTGGACGCGCAGACCTCGGGCGGCCTGCTGCTCGCCGTGCCACCGGAGAACGAAGGCAAACTGCTGGACGCGTTGCGCCGGGAAGAGACCCCTGCCGCCGCCGTGATCGGCCGCCTGGTGGCCGGTCCGGTCGGTCATGTTCGGGTGACACGGAACTTCTAACCCAGCCTGTCATCCCGAGCGAAGCGAAGGACCCTCTACCAATGCCTCTCCGCTGGACCGCCGAGCGCATGGATCAACTGGAAAACGCCGCCCGCCGGGGACTCCGCGTGGCGCTCTCCCGCCGCGGCACCGAGTACGTCGTCGTCGCCCTCCGGATCGTCTCGGCCGAACGGCAGGAAGCGCTGTTGGGCCGGCTACCGATGACTGGTGAAGAGCTCGCCTTTCGGCTGGATGAGATCGACGGGTTCCAGGTGATCGATTGATTCCCATCGCCGTTCTACATCTCGATGAGAGCTGCCTGGGCAACGGCCTGGAGGGAGAGAACCCGGGTGGTGCCGCCGGCTTGATCGAGGCCCGAACCGCTCGGGGAAGAATCGAGCGGCGGGACTTCTATATCAGCTCGCCGGCCACCACCAACAACCGGATGGCGCTGAGTGGGGCGATCGCGGGACTTCAGCTCCTGTTCCGGAAGGGCAAGCGGATGCGGGTGCTCATGGTTTCGGATTCGGAGTACCTGGTCAAAGGCATGCGGGAGTGGGTACCCGGCTGGGTCTCCCGTGGCTGGAAGCGGAAGGGCGGCACCATCGAGAACCTCGAGCTCTGGCAGGCCCTGGTGGCCTCGGCGAAGCTGCACGAAGTACAATGGGCCTGGGTGCGGGGACATCGGGGGCATCCCAAAAACGAGTATGCCGACCACCTCGCGGTGACCGCCGCGCGGGAGCAGAAGACCTCCGAAGGGATCGTGGAATCGGGCTTCGATGAATGGCTGGCCGCAAAGCAGGCGAAGAAGCTCTTCCTCGGGTACGACGCGGACGCCGATTTCGAAGGATTGGAGCGGAGATTGGCGGAAGGGGAGCTGTTTCCCTTAGCCGATAGCGGATAGCCGATAGCGCCCCTGCTTGACATCCCCTCCCAACGACCCGTAAGCTGCCTCGAACCGGCAGACATCAGCGAGGTTCTGCGTGACTGATCTGGAGCGCTTCTTCCGTCGCCTGGTCGACAATCTGGCCAGTACGGATCCGGCGCGGCTCCACCGGGCTATCCCCCTGCAAGACGTGCTCCACGAGATCGTTCCCTATCGGACCAACCGAAGGGTCCTGCGGCTCGATACCAGCGAGGATTACGAGCTTGTGGTCATGCGACTGTGCGCCGGCGAGGGCGGCTTCGTTCGGGCCGATCCCGAGGAAGCTCGCGCCCGGTTTGCCAAGGAGCTGGCGAGCCCCAACCCGGACCTCGGCGTCCTCCATGAAGTCGAGAACGTGGTCCTGGCGATTCGGTCGGAGCCCTTGGCCCGAGCCTTGGGCCCGGAGCCCGAGCCGCCGGCTGATCTCGACCTTTCGTCGCTCCCGGAGCTCGAGGAGCTCTCTGAGCCCGAGTCCGAATTGCCGGAGCGAGAGTTACCGGCCGGCGATCCCGCGTCCCACTGCCTCTTCTGCGGAGCAGTCCTCCCGTTGCACCGGGCGGTCAACTTCTGCCCCCACTGCGGCCAGAACCAGAAAATCCTCCAATGCCCCGACTGCCGCACCGAGCTGGAGCCGGGCTGGCGGCACTGCGTAAACTGCGGCGCCGTGGTGGGTGAGGCCTAGGTCATGCCCTGGGGCTCCGGACTCCGGCCGATGGATATCGTTGCCGTCATTATGGGCGGCGGCGCCGGAACTCGCCTTTTCCCCTTGACCAAGGACCGGGCCAAGCCCGCCGTCCCGCTGGCCGGCAAGTACCGCCTGGTCGACATCCCCATCAGCAACTGCATCAACTCCGACCTGCGCCGGATCTTTGTCCTGACCCAATTCCAGAGCAGCTCGCTACATCGTCACATTCTGGAGAGCTACCGGTTCGACAATTTCTCGCCCGGCTTCGTGGAGATCCTGGCAGCCCAGCAGCGCAGCGACCGGACCGACTGGTATCAGGGGACCGCCGACGCTGTGCGCCAGAATCTCATCCACCTCAACGACTATCCCCATCAGTTAGTGCTGATCCTCTCCGGCGACCAGCTCTACCGGATGGACTACTGCGCCCTGATCCAGCAGCATGTGGCCACCGGTGCCGAGGTCACCGTAGCGACCAACCCGGTCGGGGCGCAGCACGCCCACGCTTTCGGGATCATGGAAGCCGCGGAGGACGGTCGAATCACCCGGTTCGTCGAGAAGCCGGAGGATCCGGAGATTCAATCGACGCTGAGGGGCTATCCGGACGCGCTCCCGGCCTCGATGGGGATCTATGTCTTCGACCGGGCCGTCCTGGCCGAGGCGCTGGTAGGCAACGAGTTCGATTTCGGCAAGCACGTGATCCCCAAGCTGATCGGGAGCCGGCGGGTGTACGCCTACGAGCACCAGGGATACTGGGAGGACATCGGGACGATCCGGTCCTTCTACGAAGCCAATCTCGACCTCTGCGAGCCGCTGCCCAAATTCAACTTCTACGACGCCACCGCGCCGATCTTCACCCACGCCCGCTATCTCCCGGCGACCAAGATCATCAAGAGTCAAATCGAGCGATCGGTCATCTCCGACGGGTGCATCATCAACGATGCTCTGATCGAGCATTCCCTGATCGGGGTCCGCAGCCGAATCCAAGGCGGGGCCACTCTACGGCACACTCTGGTGATGGGTCACGACTACTACGAGACCCCCGACCGGGTCCGCTCCGATGGCTCGCCGCCCATGGGGATCGGTCACGACGCCGTGATCGAGCGAACCATCGTGGACAAGAACGCCCGGATCGGTGACGGGGTGCGGATCAGTGCCGAAGGCAAGACCGACGACGTCGATGGACCTAACTTCTATGTCCGCGATGGGTTGGTGATCATCCCCAAGGGGGCGGTAGTTCCCAACGGCTCGGTGATTTGATCCCCGGTTGCCGCAAGGGCATATTCCGCTCAGCATGGGCCTCGTAGCTGCCCCCTCCAGGAGCCTTCCGGCGTGACCTCCCCCGACCGGGAAACCGGCGTCGTCTTTCTCTCCGGCGTACGTACCGGTTTCGGTGCATTCGGCGGTGCGCTGAAGGACCTTTCCGCCACTGAGCTGGGCGTCGTGGCCGGCCGGGAGGCGCTGAGCCGGTCGAGTCTGTCCGCCGGAGACATCGATCACGTCGTCTTCGGGAACGTGCTGCAGACCTCGACCGACGCGCCTTACCTCGCCCGCCACATCGGTCTCCAGGCCGGCCTCCCGGTCGAGACTCCCGCCCTCACCGTGAATCGGCTCTGCGGTTCGGGATTCGAGGCGGTAATCCAGGGGGCCCAGCAGATTCTGCTGGGCGAGTCCCGCGCTGCGTTGGTCGGCGGCACCGAGTCGATGAGCCAGGCGCCGCACGTGGTCCGCGGAGCCCGCTGGGGCCTGCGCCTGGGGCCGGCGCCTCCGTTGGAGGACATGCTGTGGGAAACGCTGCGCGACTCGAGCTGCGGTCTCTCCATGGCCGAGACGGCGGAGAATCTGGCCCAGCAGTATCACGTCGGCCGTGAAGCGGTAGACTGCTTCGCGGCGCAGAGCCAGGCCCGGGCCAAGGCGGCATGGGCCTCGGGCGTGCTCGCCGACGAGGTAGTGCCGGTCCCGCTCTCAAATCGCAAGACCCGCCAGACCGAGCCGTGGGCCGCCGACGAGCACATGCGCCCCGACACCACGCCGGAGGCGCTTGCCAAGCTGCCCCCATACTTCAAGAAGGACGGCGTGGTGACGGCAGGTAACGCGTCGGGAATCTGCGACGGCGCCGCCGCGCTGGTTGTCGCCGGAGAGCGGTTTGCCTCCCAGCGGGGACTCCGGCCGCTCGGGCGGTTGATCTCCTGGGCCGTCGCCGGAGTGGATCCCCGGATCATGGGGATCGGACCGGCCCCCGCATCGCGCCGTGCGTTAGAGAAGGCGGGATTGACCCTGGACGACATGGACCTCATCGAGATCAACGAAGCGTTTGCCGCTCAGTACCTGGCCGTGGAGCAGGAGCTCGGTCTCGACCGGGAGCGAACCAACGCGGAAGGCGGGGCCGTGGCCCTGGGCCATCCCTTGGGGGCCAGCGGTGCGCGGATCACACTACACCTGCTGCATGCACTTCGGCGCCGCGGTGGACGCTACGGCCTCGGCAGCGCCTGTATCGGCGGCGGGCAGGGAGCGGCGGTTGTGGTAGAGGCGCTTCAATGAAGGAGTGGTTATGGAAGTCGTGATCTCAGCGCTCGCCATCGCGGTGGTCTATTCCTTTATCAGCTTGCGGGTCCTTCGCCAGTACGAGCGCGGCGTGACCTTCTTCCTCGGCAGGTTCTGGGGCACCAAGGGCCCGGGCCTGATCTTCATTCCCGCCGGTCTTGCCGCCCAGAAGCGGGTCTCCCTGCGGATCGTGGCCCTGGACATCCCGCCGCAGGACGTGATCACCCGCGACAACGTGTCGGTCAAGGTGAACGCGGTGCTCTACATGCGGGTGACCGACCCGGCCAAGGCGGTAATCGAGATCGAGGACTACCTCTACGCCACCAGCCAGCTGGCCCAGACCACCCTGCGCTCGGTTCTGGGTGAGGTGGAGCTGGACGAGCTGCTGTCCGACCGGGAGAAGATCAACGCCGTCCTCAAGAAGATCATTGACGAGCGCACCGATGCGTGGGGTATCGAGGTGTCCGCGGTCGAGGTGAAAGACGTGGACCTGCCCGACCAGATGAAGCGGGCGATGGCTCGCCAGGCGGAGGCGGAGCGCGAGCGTCGCGCCAAGGTCATCGCCGCGCAGGGCGAGTTGCAGGCTTCCGAGACCCTTGCCCAGGCCGCGCGCACCCTGGCCACCGAGCCCAGCGCCATCCAGCTCCGCTATCTCCAGACGGTCACCGAGATCGCGGCGGAGAACAATTCCACCACCATCTTTCCCATCCCGATCGAGCTGTTTCGGCCCTTCCTGCAAGCAGCAACCAAGCCGCCGGCTCGCACCGGCGACCCGGAAGCCTCTCCCCCGGCGCTCCCCGCGGGCGATCTCTCCAATCTGATGTCCATGCTCCGGCTCGAAGCCGCGCGCACCCCGTCGCAAGAGTAGCATGAGCGAGGACAAACCGGTCCGGATCGATCGGGCCGCGCTCGATCGGATCATCCAGCGCGCCGCCGAGCTTCAGACCGCCGAGAAAGAGATCGGTGACAACCTCACCTCCGACGAGGTGCTGGCGCTGGGCCGCGAGGTCGGCATTCCCGGCCGCTATCTCCAGCAGGCGCTGTTGGAGGAGAGCACCCGGCTCGCCAACCTGGGACCTTCGGGACTCTGGGAGCGATTGGTGGGCCCGGGCCAGGTCACCGCGCAGCGAGTGGTCCGTGGGGAGCCCGAAGCCGTCGAGCGGACGCTTGTGGAATGGCTGGAGGAGTTCGAGTTGCTCTGCGTGCTCCGCCGGCAGGCCGGCCGGGTCAGCTTCGAGCCGCAGGGCGGGATCCAGGCAGCGATACGCCGCGCGACCGGCTTCGGCAGTAACAAGCGCCCGATCATGCTGTCCAAGGCTGATGCCGTTTCGGCTGCCGTCCTGGGACTGGAGCCCGGTTGGTGCCACGTGGTGCTCACCGCGGTTTCCCGCAGAGCGAGAATGGAGCACACCGGTGGCGGCATCGCCTTCGCCGGCGCCGGCGCGGCTGCGACCACCCTGATGGTAGTGTTGGGTGCCGTCCTCCCGGTGGCCCTGATTCCGATCCCGATCGGGCTCGGCATCGGCTATGGATTCACCCGCCGCTACCCGCCGGTGGTGGAGCGGATCAGGCTGGGGCTGGAACGGGTGCTCGATCACCTGGAGCAGGGGGCGGTCAAGCCGGAACATCAGCTCGGCAAGCCGCGACTGATGGATCTATTGGCGGATGAGGTTCGGAAAGCGTTGAAGGGATAAAGCGCTATGTCTTCTGACATCCGCCGGGTCGGTGTCTTGGGTTGCGGTCTCATGGGCAGCGGAATCGCCCAAGTGTCGGCGACGGCTGGGTTCTCCACCGTCGTCCGAGACGTGGCCCAGCCCCTACTCGACAAGGGCCGCGCCGGAATCCGCAAATCACTCGACAAGCTGGTGGAGAAGGGCAAGCTCGACGCTTCCGCCCGGGACGGTGCCCTCGGCCGCCTCGAGTTCACCACCGAAGTGGGCGCGCTGAAGGACTGCGATCTCATCATCGAGGCGGTCACCGAGGACCTGGAGCTCAAGAACGGTCTCTTCCGCGAGCTGGACCGACTCACCCCGGCCGGGACGATCTTCGCCTCCAACACCTCCAGTCTTCCCATCGCCCAGATGGCCTCGGCCACCAGCCGGCCGGATCGCTTCGTGGGACTCCACTTCTTCAACCCCGTCCCGCTGATGCCCCTGGTGGAGGTGGTTCGCACCGTCACGACCTCGGCCGAGACCTTCGACCGGGCCCTGCACTTCGCCCGGGCGGTCGGGAAGGAGCCGATCGTGTCGCGGGACAGCTCCGGCTTCATCGTCAACCTGCTGCTCATCCCCTATCTGCTGGACGCGGTCCGCGCCCTGGAGCGCGGGGTCGCGACCACCGCCGATATCGACCGCGGCATGCAGCTGGGCTGCGGGCATCCGATGGGGCCCCTCACACTGCTCGACTTCGTCGGTCTGGACACGGCGGCGCGGATCGCCGAGATCATGTTCGACGAGTACCGGGAGCCGCGATATGCGCCGCCGCCGTTGTTGCGAAGGATGACCGCCGCCGGCTATTACGGTCGCAAGAGCGGCAAGGGGTTTTATGATTATGCCACCGATCCCCCGCATCCCGTTGATCTCGGCCTCTGAGGAGACCTGATGTTCGGTTACGACTGGCCCCGTCTGCACGCCGCCCTGAACGATCTCCCCGCCGCCCTGTTACTGGCGGCGGTGCTGTTCGATCTGCTCGCCGCCGTGACCCGGCGGGTGACCTTCCGCCAGGTCGGGTTCTGGACCCTCATGGCTGGCGCATTGGGAGGCGTTCTGGCGGTGCTGTCCGGATTGCAGGCGGAGGACAAAATCGCCCACGGAGACGCGGTACACCGGGTGATGGAGACTCACGAGCTCTTGGCGTTTGTTACCCTGGGGACATTCGGCGTCCTGGCGCTGTGGCGCATCCTTCGTGAGCAGAAGATGGGTTCGGGCGAGCGGGGACTGGTCACCGTCCTCTCGCTGGCTGGCGCCGGGGTTCTAATCGCGACGGCGACGTACGGCGGCAGGCTGATGTTCGATCACGCGGCGGGCATCCGGACCGAAGTGCTCCAGGCGGAGACCCACGAGCGGGCTGAGGGACATCACCATGGCGGCGCAGAAGAAGAGGCGGAGGATCACGGGCACGAGGCACCGGCCGCCGGCACCGATTCAGCCGTGACCCAGACGCCACCGGCCAAGGGCGGCCACACTCACGCGCCGGGCACGCCCCCGCACAAGGACTGAGGGTGACCGACCGCCGAGTGCTCGGGGTTGCGGTGGTCATGGTGGCCGGCTGCACGCCATTCACCACCCGTCCGTCGATCACGCCCTTGCCCGAAGCGGCGGCCACCGAGATCCGGCTGCCGGTGCAGGAAGCCACCCGGCAGCTTGCCGCCGCTCTGCAAGCCGATTCGATTCCCGTCAACCGGGTGCGGGTGCGCGACGGCTACATCGAGTCGGGCTGGTTCGACGCGGCCACCGGGCGCCCCACCCGGCGACGTCCTCTTGGCGCCGAAACCGTGCGGGTGCGAGCCTGGGCCGATCCCGCGCGGCCGGGCAACACGCTCCTCATCGTGGAAACCTTGTTCCGCCCGGTCGCCGACCCATCCCTACCCGAGCGGGAGCTGGAGAAGCAGGTCCCCCGCGATCATCCCGTGGCGGTCAAGGTGGACAGCGCGCTGTCGGCGCTCCTCAAGCGATACGGCGGGCCGCCGAGCCCCGAGGCTCAGCCGCCCGCCGCAGAGGTGCCAGCGGAAGATCCAGCAGAGGAGTGAGCGCTATCGGCTATCGGCTATCGGCTATCAGCTGTGAGCACCGGCACTCCCTCCGCAAGGACCGATAGCCGATAGCTGATAGCCGATAGCGTCAAGTCACGTACGTCCGCACCCACTCTTCAAGTTGCCCCAGATTCACCCTCGCATCCTTGCAGGGGCCGGACGGCAGCGTCATGGTCAAGCCCAGCACCGGGACCTTACCCGCTACGTCGTGCAGGCCGCTCACCATGTCCCGCTCGCAGGCCACCGCCACCACCGCGCGAGGGCGCCGTTCCCGAATCACCCGCCGCGCCAGCTGCCCTCTCGTCGCCACGAAGACCGGCACCTCGTACTTGCCGGCGATTGCCAGGACGCCATCCAGTGTCTCCTTGGAGAGGCAGCGGGGAATGAGAAGGAGCAGCTCGCCCTTCCCCACCTTCCGTCCCCGAAGCAGCGCCAGCGCGTTGTAGACCTTGACGGCTGCGTTCTCGACCCAGTCGCGCCGACCGAACCGGTCCGCCGTCCGCGAGGTCAGCCGCATAAGTCGGAGGAAAGGCCCCCGTTCCGCCAGCCCCTCCGGCAACAGCGGGCGACCCCACTTATATGAAAGGAAGAGGACCGCCCACCAGCCCCAGAGGGCGGCGCTCAACGCGGCGAGAATGACCCAGAGGATTCGCGGCAGGAGAGCAATCAGGCCGCCCAGCCGGGGACCCAGCAGAAAGAGGCCCAGCGCCAGTACGCCGAGCCCCACCAGGAGCGCGACCGCGGACCAGACAAAGAAGAGGCCGGGGGAAGAGTCGTAGTCGCCCTGGTTCGGCAGCGGCTTTCCGTCCCATTCGTCCCACTCGTGGCCCAATCGGCGGTCGACGTCGATGTGGATCAGTTGGGCTCGGGCGGCATCCGGCATACGGGGAGAAGATAGTCAGCAGATTAGCTTTGGGCGATGCTCCCTCCACCCGCGATCCGAGGTCTTTTCCGCAGCGACATCCGGGCCCGCTCGGCCTACGCCGAGGGCGCCGGGATCTATCGCATCGTGCCACTGGCGGTGTGCGTGCCGGCCGGTCGCGATGACCTCGCGTCGCTGATGCACTGGGCCGCCGCGAACCGGGTGAGCCTGGTGCCTCGCGGCGCCGGCAGCGCCATGGGCGGAGGGAACGTGGGCGAAGGGGTGGTGGTGGATCTCACCCAACTGCCCCGCCGGCTGGAGGTCGATCCCGAGCGACTGACGGCGATCACCAGCGCCAACGTCACCCTCGCCGATCTCAACGCGGCCGCAGATGCGCACGGACTGAGGCTCCCGCCGGATCCCTCCAGCAGCCGGTGGGCGACACTGGGCGGGATGGTTTCGACCAACGCCTCCGGCGCTCGCTCGGTCCGATACGGCAGCGTGCGGCGCTGGGTACAGGCGGTAGAGCTGCTGACGGCGGATGGAGATGTAGTCCGCATAGAGCGCGGAGCCGTGGGACAGGAAAGCCGTGGAGCGGCGATCCACCGATTCGAGACCGAGGTGGCGCCGGCGATTCAATCCGCCGCCGGCACGATTGCGACCCGCTTCCCCCGGACCCGCAAGAACTCATCCGGCTACGCGCTCGATGCGTTCCTCGCCTCCGGCGACGTGCTCGACTTGGTGATCGGGGCCGAGGGGACTCTTGGCCTGGTGACCGAGATCGAATGGCGCCTGGATTCGGTGCCGGAGCACCGCGCGGCGTTGCGGATAGGGTTACGGTCGCTCGATGACCTGGTGAAGGTGGTCGCCGCCCTCCTCGCCGCCGAGCCGTCGGCGGTCGAGTTGTTGGACCGAACCTTCCTGGACCTGATTGGGGGAACGGAGGAAGACGCCGCGCTCAAAGGTGCGGAGGCCATCCTCCTGGTGGAGATCGAGCGCTCCGACCCGCAGGAGCTTCGGGCCGCCGTAGAGCTCGCGGCCGAGGCGGTGGGCGCCGCCGCGGCGAGCGTCGACACGGCGTTGTCGGCCGCCGCGGCCGAGCGACTCTGGGGGATACGGCACGCCGCCAGCCCCATTCTCGCCCGACTGCCCGAGACGCGGAGGTCGCTCCAGGTGATCGAGGACGCCTGCGTCCCGATCGAGCGTATGGGCGACTACATCCGGGTGGTGCGCCGCGCCGCCGCGGCGCGCGAGCTGCCGGTGGTGATCTTCGGGCACGCCGGCGACGGTCACGTCCACGTGAACCTGCTGCCTCAGGTCGCTCGTCCCGGTTGGGAGTCGGCGGTCGCGAGCCTTCTGGAGGAGGTTACCGCCGCGGTGGTCCGGCTGGGCGGCACGCCTTCGGGCGAGCATGGCGACGGCAGGCTTCGCGCCGGATTGCTCGCCCAGGTCTACGGCGAGGAGGTGGTGGACTTGTTCCGCCGGGTGAAGCTGGCCTTCGATCCCCTCGGAATCCTTGCCCCCGGCGTTATCCTTCCGTCCGGCCAACCACCCATCAGCCGCCTCAAGGTCGGAACCCAAGCGGCGGCACTCCCGGATGACGTTGCCGTTGCGCTTCGCCGGATCGAGCGCGAGGCCGGATACGCCCGCTTCAGGATGGAATTGGCATAGAGAGCTATGGAAATTCTGCGCGCCCCCCGAGTCTCCCTACTCGCCCGCCCCCAGTTCCTCGAGCCGAGCCATCTGCCGGTTCAGTGGCAGGGCGAGTCGACCGACGGAGAGCGGATCGCCGAGTTCGCCGGGCGGCTCTGTTACATGAGCCAGCACAACCCGGCCGGCCGGAGCACCGCCGAGTACCTGCAGAACATCCTGAAGCAGGGCCACGGCTCGGTTTTCGAGCACAGCACCTACGTGATGCTGATCGAGGGGATTTCCCGCTCCTGCAGCCACGAGCTGGTGCGGCACCGGGCCGGCTGGGGCTACTCCCAGCTCTCTCAGCGCTACGTGGACGAGTCTCACGCGGCGTTCGTCATGCCCCCGGCGATTCAAGGCGACGCCGAGGCGGAAGCGGAGTGGACCAGGCAGATGGAGCAGGCCCAGGCGGCCTACGTGGCCGCGGTCGAGCGGCTGATGGCTCGCTACGATTGGGTGGAGAACAAGGTTCATCGCCGGAAGATGGCCCGCGAGGCCGCCCGCAGCGTCCTCCCGAACGCCACCGAGGTGAAGATCGTCGCCAGCGCGAATGTCCGGGCCTGGCGCACCATGCTGGAGCTGCGCCTGGGCGAAGGCGCGGAGTTGGAGATCCGCCGCATGGCCGTCGCCTGTCTCCGGATTCTCCAGCAAGAAGCCCCCGCCCTCTTCGCTGATTTCGAGATCTACAAGGGAGAGGATGGGAGTGAGGCGGGACGGGTGGGATTTCATAAAGTATGAGGCTATCGGCTATCAGCTATCGGTCCGCGCGAGACGAGACTCAGTGCTCCATTAGCTGATAGCCGATAGCCTTCTTCCAACTTTCTTTCCAAAAACTATTGTGCCCCCGAACTCTTTTTCTTACTTTTGTTTTGTCGACACACCAACTCGTCCTGGCTCGTCTCTCGCGGACGGCCTTTTTTGTAGAGGGTGCCTTTGGCAGTTCGGATCGGACTAGCCTTCAATCTCAAACCCGAGGCGCCGGCTAACCCAGCCGGGGCGACATTCGACTCCCCGTCTCTTTCCGACGATCCCTCCAGTCGGGCACTCCGCGACGATCTCCCTCAACCCGACCTTTACTGCGAGTGGGATGAGCCTGCCACCATCGATGCGGTGGAGCGCGCGCTCAGCTCCGTGGGCAAGGTCTATCGGCTCGAGGCCAACGAGAGCTTCCCCTCGCGGCTGAGGCTGATTCGCCCCGACTTCGTCTTCAACATCGCCGAAGGACTCTATGGCCCCAATCGCGAGGGCCACGTTCCGGCGATCTGCGAGTTCCTCGGCATCCCTTGTCATGCGTCCGACCCGCTCACCCTCGGTCTCGCGCTCGACAAGCGGAGGACCAAGGAGGTCCTCTCCTATCACGGGGTGCCCACGGCGCCGTTCATCCTCGCCAAGAGCCCGGCCGATGCCCGCAAGGTCGAGCTGCCCTTCCCGCTGTTCGTGAAGCCGGCCTTCGAGGGCTCGGGCAAGGGCGTGAGCGTCCGCAGCGTCTGTAAGAATCGCTCCCAGCTGGTGCGGCAGGTCTCCCAGCTGCTGGCCACCTACGCCGAGCCGGTGATCATCGAGACCTATCTTCCCGGTCCCGAGTTCACCGTCGCGGTGCTCGGCAACGGTGAGGAAGCGCGTTGTCTGCCCCTGGTCGGCATGCGTTTTGATACGTTGCCCAAGGGTGCGCCGCCGATCTACGGCTACGAAGCCAAGTGGCTGTGGGACTCGCCGAGCCATCCGCTGGAGATTTTCGATTGCCCGGCCCACATCCCCGAGGAGTTGGCCGAGCAAATCCGGGCCGTCTCGCTGGCGGCCTACCACGCCCTGGAATGTCGTGATTGGTGCCGCGTCGATATCCGGTGTGACGGCGCCAATCGTCCGAAGGTCGTCGAGTTGAATCCGTTGCCGGGCATTTTGCCCGACCCGCGAGACAACTCTTGCTTCCCCAAGGCCGCTCGGGCCGCCGGGATGAGCTATGACGACCTTATCCGCACCGTCGCCGACATCGCCTGGCGGCGGATCAGCGGCCGTTCACTCCTGGCGGAGGTAGCCTGATGCGCGTGGCTGTGATTTATGACGCCGGTGGCGAGGATTGGAGCCCGCAGGACGTCGCCGCAGTGGTGGGCAACGTCCACGAGATCCGAGACGTCCTCCGGCGGCGGGGACACGAGGTCGAGCTCCTCCCCGTCCGTCTGGGCGACTTCCGCTGGCTCTCCCGGGCTCGCCGCGCCGACCTGGTCTTCAATCTCTGCGAGGGGATCAACGGCCACGCCCGGTTCGAGGACTTCGTGGTGGGCACCCTCGAGCTCACCGGAGTGCCCTTTACCGGTTGCCGGCACTGGGCCACGACCATCGCCCACAAGAAGCACGTCGCCAACACGCTGCTGGCGGCGGCCGGCCTCCCGGTTCCCGCCTTCACCCTGGCCCAGGCCAACAAGACGCCGGTGGAGTTTCCCCTCCCGGCCATCGTGAAGCCGTCGGCGGAGGACGCCAGTGTCGGGATCGACAACGGCGCTGTGTGCACCTCCAAGCGGGCCCTCAAGAAGCGCGTCGCCCTCATGCTGGAGCAGTTCGAGGAGGTCTTGGTCCAGGAATACGTGCCGGGCCGGGAGTTCAACGTCGGCTTCGTGGGCCGCCGGATGCTGCCGATCGCGGAGATCAAGTTCGACGGCATGCCCGACGGCAACTGGCCCATCGTGGGCTATGCGGCCAAGTGGATCCCCGGCAGCCCGGAAGACGAAGGCACCCTCCCGGTCTGCCCGGCCGAGGTGGAGCCGGAGCTGGGCAAGCGGATCGCCAAGGTGGCGCGCGACGCCTGGGAGCACGTCTCCAACGGCGAGGGCTATGGCCGGGTAGACCTCCGGGTCAACGAAGAGGGCCAGCCCTACGTGCTGGAGGTCAATCCCTGCCCCGACCTCTCCAGCAATGCCGGACTGGCCCGCATGGGCCGGGCCTTCGGTTGGAGCTACGACGATCTCGTCATGCAGGTGGTGGACGAAGCGTTGATGCGCGCCCAGAGCCAGAACGCCGCCGCCGCTCTCGTCAGCGGGGTGTCTGCCGCGTGAGCGGCACCATCACCGCGCCGGTACTCCGAGACCTCACCACGGCGGACCGCGGCCGCATCGAGGAAATCACCCGTGCGGTCGGGGTGTTCCACGAGGGCGAAACCGCAGTGGCCCTCGAGGTGTTCGACGCCATGGCGGCGGGCTCGCCCGACTACGTCGCCCTGGGCGCGGAGCAGGACGGACGTCTCGCCGGTTGGATCTGCTGGGGACCCACTCCCTGCACCCAGGGCACCTACGACCTCTATTGGATGGCGGTGGATCCGGCGCTCCAGGGTTCCGGCATCGGCACGGTGCTGGTGCGGGAGATGGAGCATCGGCTGGAGGGGCTTGCCCGGTTGGTCGTCGTGGAAACCGCCGGGCGGCCCGACTACCGCAACACCCGCGATTTCTATGAGGCACGGGGCTATCGTCCCGCCGCCACGATCAAGGATTTCTACGCCCCCGGCGACGATCAGGTCGTCTTCGTGAAGTCTCTAGTCGGCTCGCGCGGTAATCCGAAGGACGGGTAGCGTCATGGAGACCTGGCAGGAAGTACTGAGGAAGAACTCGATTTCCTCCCTGGAGGCGCTAGCGGCCAAGTTCGGGCCGGAGCACTTCCCCGAGCTGGACCGGCTGCGGCAGGCAGCCGAGAACTTCGAGTTCCGAATCTCGCCGGCGATGGTCGACCTGATCAAGTCGCCCAACGACCCCATGTGGCGGCAGTATGTGCCCAGCGTGGAAGAGCTGGACGTCGTCGATGGGATGGTGGACTCGCTCAACGAGGACGCCGACAGTCCGGTGCCCAACATCACCCACCGCTATCCCGACCGGGCACTCTTCCTGGTCTCCCCGGTCTGCGCCACCTACTGCCGCTTCTGCACCCGGCGGCGGAAGGTGGGCGACCCGGAAAAGATTCCGATGTCGCAGTTCGAGTCCGCCTTCCAGTACCTGGAGCAGCACACCGAGATCCGGGACGTCATCATGTCGGGAGGCGACCCGCTGCTGCTCAACGACCGGCGGCTGGAGGCCATCCTCACCCGGCTCCGCGCGATTCCCCATCTCCAGATCATCCGGATCGGGAGCCGGATCCCGTGCCATTTGCCGGAGCGGATCACCCCGGAGCTCTGCGCCATGCTCCGCAAGTTCCACCCGCTATTCATCAATACCCACTTCAACCACCCAGACGAGCTGACTCCGGCCGCGGTGGCCGCGCTCGGCATGTTGGCCGATGCCGGGATCCCGCTGGGCTGCCAGACCGTCCTGCTCAAGGGCGTCAATGACGACCCCGCGGTGATGAAGGAGCTGATGCAGCGGCTGCTGATGGCCCGGGTACGGCCCTACTACATCTATATGGCGGACCAGGTGGCGGGGGCGGAGCACTTCCGGACCACGGTGCAGACCGGGATCCGGGTCATGGAGGCACTGCGGGGCTGGACCAGCGGCTTGGCCAATCCCCACTTCGTGATCGACGCGCCGGGGGGCGGGGGGAAGATTCCGCTGCTGCCGGAGTACGTCATCAGCATGAGCGACGAGGAGGTCGTGCTGCGGAACTTCCGGGGGGAGCGGTATGTCTATCGGCAGCCGCGGGAGGAGGGGGTCATCGCGCTCAAGGGGCCGAAACGGAAGGGTCGGCCGAAGCGGAAGACGGCCTGAGTCGGTGAGATGAAGATCGCGGGGCCGCCCCAGAGGCGGCCCCGCTGCTTTTTTGGACGTAAATTTGTGCGGGCGCCGGCTTGAGGGCCTGCAGCGGATGGCATCAACACCTGTCAGTCTGACGAGGTTGGCATGAGCCCAAAGAAGGAAGCGCGGAAGTCCTCCAGGAGCACCACCGCGACCGACAAGAAGTCCGAAGGATTCACGGACGAGGAACGAGCTGCGATGAAGGAGCGCGCCCGAGAGCTGAAGGCGGAGGCGCGCCGCGGCCCACGCGCGGGCAAGCCGGATGGGGAAAGTGACGTGCTCGCGAAGATCGCCGAAATGCCCAACCCGGATCGCGCCATGGCCAAGCGGCTCCATGCGATCATCAAAGCCTGCGCGCCAGCCCTCTCGCCGAAAACCTGGTACGGGATGCCCGCGTATGCCAAGGACGGGAAGGTCCTCTGCTTCTACCAAAGCGCGCAGAAGTTCAAATCGAGGTACCCGACGTTCGGCTTCAGCGACGAAGCGAACCTCGACGAAGGCGCCATGTGGCCGACCTCCTTCGCGCTGAAGGAGTTGACCGCCGCCGAAGAGGCAAGGATCGGCGCCCTCGTGAAGAAAGCGGTGAGCTGAGGACTGGCGACCGCTGCGGGCCTGAGCGGCTGTGCTCAGAGCGCCGCGCGGGCCATTCGAGTACCATTCCAGAACTGGGGTTTCGACACCCTGCATCCCCGGCGCAGGCCCCTCGTTAGCCAGAAAGTAGGTCGCGGTATGGCAGCGTACATGGCCCTCATTGAGCGATCGAATCGGAAAGACCTCAACAACGTGGAGGTGCACGTCACCATCACGGACCTCAGCCCCGGCCGGCAGTCCTGGAGCGGGGAGTTCATGTCGCGGAGTGCGGACGGTATTCTCCCGAACGAGCGACTCGCGCTCACCTTTGATACGGGACAGAAAGGGACGGCGCGCGTCAGCGAGACGCGGTTTGACAGCCGGACTCCGGAGGCCACCTTCGTGCACTTTACCGGCACCAGCCCGCTGCTCTAGGCGGGCCGGTGTTGAGTGGGGCCTAACCCGCGCACGCAGCCGACAGACCGGTTGGGCGCAGCGCTCCGACGTGGGCGTAGCTCTCCGCTGGAGCGCCGCGGACCATAGGTTTGCGGGAAGCGAGGGCACCGATGGGCAAGGGTCGGCTGGAGGCGTTCAGCGATGGGGTGCTGGCGATCATCATTACCATCATGGTACTCGAGTTGCGCCCGCCTCACGAGACTGACATCGCCGCCCTACGCCCAGTTCTGCCGGTCCTACTCAGCTATGTACTCAGCTTCGTCTTTCTTGGGATCTACTGGAATAATCATCATCACATGCTGTCCTGCACCCACCGAGTGACGGGAGTCATTCTCTGGGCCAATCTGCACCTACTGTTCTGGCTGTCGCTGGTGCCGTTTGTGACCGCGTGGATGGGCGAGCATCCCCTCGCTTCGACCCCCACGGCCCTCTACGGCGTTGTCCTCCTCATGGCTGGCATAGCTTACTGGATCTTGCAGCAACAGATCCTCCGCACGGAGGGGCCCCAGTCCGTCCTGGCCGCGGCACTGGGCCGCGACATCAAGGGCAAGCTGTCGCCCGTCCTCTGCGCGCTGGCGATCGGCGCCGCATTTGTACACCCGGGGATTGCTGTCGTCCTTTACTTGCTCGTCGTTCTCATGTGGCTGATTCCGGATCGTCGCATCGAGCGCGCGCTGTCTCAGGCGAGCTCGGGCCGCAGCGCCACGCCGGGATCCGCCTAACCCGCATGCCGCCATCGAGTCGGGCGAGGATCTATGCGTTCGTGAGGGCCTTCCATCGCCCTAACCGCCGCGTCCGGTTGCTGCTGCTTGGTGCGGGCACACCATGATCGCCGGCAACTGATTTGCATGTCGTGAGGCGGCTAGCGGGAGCCCCGGCGGAAGATGGAGCATAAACCGACCAAGGCTGAGATCGCGGCTGCGGTCGGAAAAACGGTACCGGATCTGATCGCTCCCGGACTGGCCGTGCTCTTCTGCGGCATCAACCCTGGGCTGTACTCAGGTGCGACCGGTCATCACTTCGCTCGACCGGGCAACCGATTCTGGCCTACTCTTCATGCAGCCGGCTTTACGGACCACCAGGTACGGCCCTGGGAAGAGAGGCGGCTATTACGGTATGGCTTGGGTATCACGAATCTCGTAGCCCGAGCGACAGCTACCGCGGCAGAACTCGAGCCCGACGAACTGCGGGCGGGGCGAGCGCGCCTCGAGCGGAAGGTCCGTCGCTTCCGTCCGCAAGCGGTGGCGGTGCTTGGGATCGGCGCATATCGGTTGGCTTTCAACCTCCCCAGAGCTCCCGTCGGCCGCCAGCCGGCGTCGCTGGGCCCAGCCGAGCTTTGGGTGCTGCCGAACCCAAGCGGGCTCAATGCGAACCACCAGCTTCGTGATCTGGTGCGAGCCTTTGGGGAGCTCCGGGCGGTTCTAGGCAGGCGCCGCGCGGGCTAGCCACCGAACAAGCCCATGCGCAGCTGATGCGCAAGTCGTTGGGCTGCACCCGAGGAGAGGTCGTGGACAGCTGGCCATTCGCCGATACTCCTAATACCGCGTCGATCACCACTCGTCAGGTACTTGAGGGCGCACCGATCCTTCTGGTCACGCACGACGCCGATGATGGGGGCTGGCAGTTCCTGTGCGGGACGACTGACGACCCGGCGGACGCACGGATTGTGGGCCTCGGGCACATGTATAAGCGAGACGCCACGCTGGGCGAACTGGCCGATCTGCCGGAAGGCTGGCGCGCTTCGCGGGCGTCTGCCGGGCAGTCGTGGCACCGTGGCCCTTCGTAGGGACGCTGCGCCGTCAGACGGCGGCACCAGCTCAAGTCCCGTTGGCGGCTACGCGATCACGAGGCTGGCGGTGGAGTCAGCCCCGAGCGGATCGACCACGCGACCGCGGATGGAGTCTGCGTCGATCGTCACCTCGCGGAGGATGACTGCGCGGGTACCGCGCCAGACCTGCAGGCGCGTCGTTGGGGGCAGCACTCCGGGTCCCGGGGCTGGGATTGACATCCAGCGGGACCAGAGCGACGCAGAAGGGCGGAGCATCCAAGCTCCTGACGGAGGAGCCATCACGCTGGGCGAGCACCGTCCTCTGAGCGTGACCCGACGTCGCGAGCTTCGTCGCGGATCACCAGCATAGAAGTGGAGCCAGACTGAAGATCTGGATTGATGCGGATGCAGCGCCCAGGGAGGTGAAGGAGCTGGTACTCCGCGCGGCCAAGCGGCTGGCAATCGAGACTGTCCTAGTCGCCAACCAGCGGCTCCAGACGCCGTCAGGCAATCCGCTGGTCAGTGCGGTGTGGGTGGACGGCGGTGCAGATGTCGCTGACCAATACATCGCGACGCATGCCAATGCCGGGGATCTGGTCATCACCCAGGACGTGCCGTTGGCCGCGCTGTTAGTGCCCAAGGACGTCGCAGTACTGGATCCGCGCGGCGATGAGCACACTACCGAGACTATCGGCGAACGTCTCTCCGTGCGTGACTTCATGGATCAGGCAAGAATGGCCGGAGTCATCACGGGCGGGCCGCCGCCCTACGACGCGCGGGCAAAGCAGGCCTTTGCCGCAGCTCTGGATCGTGTGCTCACGCGCCTGCAGCGCCGGCGGTAACGGTGTGTGGCCAGATAGCTGGTTTACATTTCATTAGGTCGACTACCAGATCCCCGCTCTAGGATGAGAACATGAAAAAGTCTGGCGCGAGCCAAGGCCAGTCGGCCTCGGCGCTCATCTCGAAAAGAATCGCCGAACTCGGGGACTGGCGCGGGGACACCATGAGCAAAATGCGCACGCTCATCAAGGAAGCCGACCCGGACGTCGTCGAGGAGTGGAAGTGGATGGGCACGCCGATTTGGTCGCACGAGGGCATCATCTGCACTGGCGAATCCTACAAGAATGTGGTGAAGCTCACCTTCATCAAGGGCGCGTCCCTGAAGGATCCGGCCCGTCTCTTCAACTCGAGTCTCGACGGAAACGCACGCCGCGCGATCGACATCCACGAAGGAGAAGAGGTTGACGAGTCCGCCTTCAAGGCGCTCGTGCGCCAAGCGGTCGCCCTCAACAGTTCTGGCAAGTCGAAGCCTTCGAAGAAGGCGAAGTCCTAGGGCAAATCGCCAATCCCTCTCTCCGTGGCCGTGCCGTGGCTCACAGCCACCGTGTATCCAGGGTAGTAATGCGTCGCATTCGATACAGTGTCGCGATGAGTCTCGATGGCTTTATTGCCGGTCCGCAGGGGGAGTACGATTGGATCCCCAATGAGCCGGAGATCGATTGGGGCGCGTTCATGGCGCGCTTCGACACACTCCTTATGGGACGCCGGTCGTACGAGGCAGCCCTGGCGGCGCCGGGCGGGAACGCGTTACCCGATATGGCCACCTACGTCTTCTCGCGGACGCTCCGGCCGGAGGACCACCCTCGCGTAACCATCGTCGGGGCCAACCTAGATGAGGCGATCGAAGACCTTCGCGGTGGGAGTGGCAAGGAGATCTGGTTGTTCGGCGGCGGGCAGCTCTTCCGCAGCCTGCTGGAACGCGGCTACGTCGACGTGGTGGAAGTCGGCCTGATTCCAGTGTTGCTTGGCCGTGGGATTCCCTTCTTACCCGGGCTGGACCAGAGGGCAACCCTTCGCCTGACGGACACCCGACGTTACCCGACCGGCACCATGCTCCTGACCTACGAGATCGCTCGAGCAAAGCCTTAGGCCGACCTCCGGAATAACGGGGATCGCGTTGCGCCTACTCTTCCACTTCATGAGCATCGCGTTCCTGCCGCTGTTGTGTCGCTGGTCAACGTTGCCGGGTTGAAGGCTGAGACGTATCCTCTTGGTCTTTCCTCGTCCCCGGTGCAGGCCACGTATACCCCTTTGTCGAACAGCCGGGACTGTTCTTTCCGGCGGCCGAACGCTTCCTCCACGGGAATGGCCGACCGGGGAGCGTTAGGTTGGGCTAACTGATTTCAGAGGGTGTGGCCGTATGCTGCTACTCCAGGAGCGCGAAGATCTCCAGCCCGAGTGTCCGCACTGTGGGATCGCACTGGACCGACTCTACTATCACCGCATCCGCCAAATCATCACGGCTCGGCGGATCTACTTCTGCCCTGAGTGCCGGAAGGTGCTCGGTGTCTCCCACGACGGGAATCCCTGGTTGGGGATCTAGCGCGACAGGCTGCCGACAGACCTCTGCAGACTGCAAATACGCAAGGTGGAGACTCCTTGAGCGCAGAAGGGAATCGCACGGAGTGCCCGAGAGGAGTATATCGTGGACCAGTGAACCGTTCGCTGACTGCGCGCCAACCACGCGATGGTCACGGATTCCGTCTCTACTGGAGGCTGAGGTACGCGCCATCTATGATAAGGATTGGCGCCAGGATAACGAATGGCCCACTCGCACGTAGTGGGGCTTCGGATCACCTTGGGAGGCTATTTGCCAAGTCTACGATCTGCCGTGGCGGCCGGGATCCTGCTGATGGCTTCGGCCTCGCCCGCGACCGCCCAACGAGCCGTCTTACAGCCGGACTCCGCCCGCACTCAGATTCGTGCCGTTCTCCGTGCATACTACCTCAACCTGGAGAACCAGAACTGGGAGGCGCTGGCCGGCTATGTTCTCTCGCCGAAGCTCCTCGAGCGCCGGGGTACTCCAGGGGACCTCGACTTGGTCGCCAGAGATCGAGCTCGCGGCCGCGGATCCTCGCAGTCGACTGCCGTGCCGGTGACGTGCTCTTCGAGCACGTCGCCGAGGGTCGATCAGGCCGCCATTCGGCTCGACGGGGATTGGGCGGAGGTGTCCGTCTCACGGTGTAGCGGGACCTCAGCTGGAGCGGATGAGTTTCGTATGCTCTACTTCGAGGAACGGTGGCGGTTTATCTACACGGACCTCTTTGAGGCATCGCCGAACCCCAGGCAACATCACTGAGTCCTTCATGGAACGCATTGTCGTTCATGCGTCGCCGCGGCATATGCTGCGGAAGCTCGTCTGGTGGGTCAGCCTCCTCGCCATAGGAGCCGGCCTACTCGTCGCCGGCATCGTCCGGTGGCTCGGCTGGGGCCTGATCGTCGTGGGCGGGGGGTACAGCCTCATCCTGCTGCGTGCCTTGGGTGAGGAAAAGGAGCGCCTCGTCGTCGACGACTCCGGCATCCGAGATAGCACGCTCCCGCTGGGAACGATCGGCTGGGAGGAGGTCCGTGGCGCGTCGGTTCAGGAGATCAGCGGAATTCCCGTGATCGCGCTCGAGCTCCGCGAGCCCGAGCGCCTGATTCGCCGATTGCCGCCGGCCCGACAGTTCATTGCTCGGAAGGCTCTGGAGGCCGGCCTACCGGGGATCTATGTCACCTTGGTGGGCACGGACGCGGACCCCGGCAGGATCGCGGAGGCGATTCGGCAACGGGTTCGTCCATCACCGCGGGATGTGGCCTGACCGGATTTCGACAGCAATGCGCTCGATCGCCCATTGGACAGGCATCGCGCTGGTCGTCGCCATCAGCGCCCTCGGCCTGAAAAGCGCCCTTGAACTCGATGCCGCCAACACAGTAGGCCAGCAGATAGCCACCGCAACCCAGTTCGGGTATGCCTTCGTCGGCCTCGTCGCTGCCGGCGCTCTGCTTGCCCGACGTTCTTGGGCCGGTAGACTGCTCTGGCTTTGGGCCGGGTTGATCACCCTGACCGCCGGAATGGCACCTGTCGTCTGGGGTGGGTCAGGGTGGGCGGCTGGGTTCACAGCAGGGGCAGCAATCGCCGCCATCGCCGTTTTGGTCCTGTGGCTGGCGACGCGGCCTGCAGGCTGATGCGACCGTGGTTAGGCCGACGCCCCCTCATCGGGAGCTGGCGGCTGCGCCTTACGACTAAAGACCCATTGCTGCCGAGGGATGCCCGAATCGACCGAGAGTCGCCACCCAAAGTGAAGCCCGCGCCCTTCCCCGGAGCTCCCATCACCCGGATCGGGTGTCAGCTCGAGCATATGGGCGTGTTCCCCGGTCACCCGATGAATCAGCGCCTGCTGTTCTTCGGTGAGCTGCAGCTGGATCGGCGGTTGGGGGTTGGTCATAGGGGCTTCCTCGCGACCGGGCATGAGACTGATTTTGCAGGGCTTGGGCGAAGCTGGGCCCGGTTCCGGCGGCTGGCAATGGCCGCACGCCCATGTGACCTGTTTGTTACGCTTCGAGCCCGATACCGGCGGTGGCATTGAGATCGGACCTCATCGAGCAGCTCCAGACCGCCCTCGCCGGCAGCTACAGCATCGAGCGCGAGGTCGGTCACGGCGCCATGGCGACGGTCTACCTCGCCCGCGACCGTGCCGGCAGTCCCGTCGCCTTCAAGCTTCTCAGTCCCGATCTGGGTTCGACGGTGGGCGCCGATCGGTTCCGGCGCGAGATTCGCATCGCCGCCCACCTCCAGCATCCCAACATCCTCGGCGTCCTGGACTCCGGGGTCACGACCGTCTCGCGCGCCGCGGGTGACACGTCGATCGAGCTGCTCTGGTTCGCCATGCCCTTCGTCCGCGGCCAGAACGTCTGGGAGCGCTTCGAGAAGGAAGGCCCCTTTCCCGCCGATGAGGTCCTCCGCATCGGCCGGGCGGTCGCCTCCGCGCTGGCATACGCGCACGCGGAGGGGGTGGTGCACCGAGACATCAAGCCCGATAACATCATGCTCGAGGACCAACAGGTGCTGGTGGCCGACTTCGGCCTCGCGCGTGCGGTGAGCGAGGTGCACGAGAAGCTCACCGCAACCGGTGCGGTGGTGGGGACGCCGACCTATATGAGCCCCGAGCAGGCCATGGGCGACAAGGAGATCGACGGACGGAGCGACATCTTCGCGCTGGCGTGCGTGCTCTACGAGATACTCTCCGGTGCGCCGCCCTTCTGTGGCCCGACGCCGCAGGCGGCATTCACCCGGCGCTTCACCGGCCCGCCGCGCAAGCTCCGACCCATCGTGCAGATGCCCGAGCACATGGAGGTCGCCATTCTGCGTGCGCTGGCCCGCGAGAAGGCGGAACGGTTCGCGACGGCAGACGATTTCGCCGCCGCCCTGAGCGGCACACTCCCCTAGGATGCATCACTCATTGCCGATGAGCCCGGTTCGGCCTGGGCGAGGAGATCGATGCAGCTCCAAGATTTCTATCCGATCATCGTGACCGAGAAGCTCGGTGCCTGTCGTGACTTTTATCGTCGCTGGTTCGAGCTCCAGGTCGTCTTCGAGGCGAGCTGGTTTCTTCTGCTAGGGGCGCGCGAAAATGGCCGGGCCGGCCTGGCCTTCATGCACCCCTCGCATCCGTCGGCCCCACCCGGCCCGGAGGTCTTCAGCGGGGCAGGCATGTGTCTCGAGTTTCAGGTGGCTGATGCGACACGCGCGTACAATCTTTTTCGCGACGGCGGCGCGCCCATAACGCTCACGCTGCGTGATGAACCATTCGGGCAGCGGCGCTTCGGGCTCTTCGACCCGGCGGGCGTCTGGATTGACGTGGTGGAACAGATTGAGCCCACCCCCGGCTGGTGGGACCGCTACCTTCCGCCCCGGGCCGAGGACTAGCTCGCGTTCGCGGTGGGCGGGAGGAGCGGACACAGCCCGGCATCAGTCGTAGCGGCGACCCTGGTGCTCGATCCAGCCCGGCTCGTGCCGACGCGCAGGGTCATGGTGCGTCCAGTGGACCATGCCACCGCGTTCGTTCCAGATGTACTCGCCCCGGAGCCCCACGGAATCCCCTGATTGGACGGGGACGCGCGGGGCGAGATCGAGATTGTGCGCGACGAGAATCGTGAGACCTTCCGTGATGCGGACCAGAAACCGCTGGTGTCGTGAGCCTTCGGTGTCATCGCGTAGAAGCCGTGTAACGCGACCTTGAGCCTCTATCTCGACCCCGGACTCGTGCGCCCCGGCAGCGGCTTCCAGGGCGGCGTTGAGGGTGCTCCCATCCGCAGGGGCAGTGGCCGGTGTTCGAGGGGAGGAGACGCTGGGCGGCGACGACGGTTTATGCCATAATTGCAAGCCCACGAGGACAACAACCACCAGCAGCGGGACGACGCGGGCGAGCAGCCGTGAAAAGGATCGCATCAGATTGTGCGCGTCGGGGAGGTCGGAGCGCCTTGACCGGAGAACACAACAATGTCAAAGACTAAACCAATAACGATTGCCGAATACATATGTCGAAAGCGCTCATATGCAAGATTGCCACACTTCGTTCTTAGTAAGAGGCCTATGGCTGGTGCTCCTGGCTGGGCCGCTGGTCCTGGGATGCTACTTCCTCATTCTCCTCATGCGCCGATGGCCGGCGACCCACGTCAGGGAGTCGGAGGAACCTAGTGGCCCTCAGTGCCTCACCGTGGTTAGGCGCGGTCTTGCTGATCGGGAGCGTCTCCTTGGCCTCGTTCCATCACTCTGAAGCGACCCCGGCCCCCGGGGCTTGACGGGCAGGTGGGAGGCAAGATTCAGGCTGATTCACACCTCCCGGTTGCCCTTACCCACCCTCGCGCGTGAGGTGAGCGGCGAGGTGCGCTTCGCGCCGGCTGCACCACCACCGCTCCCGGAGGACGCGCCGGCCTGGCGTCTGGTCCATCAGGGAGAGGTGGCAGTGGATTTCCGACCGTTCGGCTTCGTTCTCGGGGAGACCGAGGCACTAGGCTGGTATGCGAGCCCGGACACCGTGCGGATCATCCTGGATCCAACCGTCGACACGCCGAGACATTTGTCGGTAGACGACCATAGCAGTTTGCCGCCGGTTGATTACCCGCCTCATCGCCACACTCTCGCTCGTGGGCTGTGGGCAGACCCCCTTGGAGGAAACCGGCCTCCCCAGCCATACCCTCTCTATCAAGGCCGGACGAGCGCTCGAACTCACCTTTCAGACGATCGGGCCGGGCGAGTACGCGAGCCCGCCGCTGGTGTCGTCCACGGCAGTACGGTTTGTCGACGTGCGGCAGGTGACTCCTGCCGTACCCGCGGGGCCGACGCAACGGTTTCGCTTCGAGGCGGTGGAGCCGGGTGTCGCAGTCATCGTCTTTCACCACACCGGGCAAGGCCCGACGGTCGAGGACACGATCAATGTCCATTGAGCCGCCCGCAGGCTTCGCCTCACGGCTCCTGCTGGCCGCTCTGATCCTCGGGGGCGCCCCCCGGCTCGCCGGTGCACAGCGACCCGCGGCGCCGGATGACTTCCCGGGCATCACCCGCTGCGAAGGAGGACGGCCGATCACCCGAATACGAGCGGACGTGCAGGACTCACTCCTTCGGGCACAATTGGAGGCGCACGAGGCCGTGCATCGGGCTCAAGCGGCCTCGTTCCCGACGTGCGAAGCCTTCCTGGGCGGCCTCACCACGGCGCGCCGGATCATCGACGTCGAGTTGCCCGCCTATTGCGCCCAGTGGCGCGTGGCGGTGGGACAGGGGATGGAGCCGGTCGAAACCCGACGCGAGTTCGCATGGCGGATTGCAGCCCAATCGGGGGCGATGGAGAATCGGCTTCAAGTGGTGCAGCGTTTCGAGCGCGAGTGCGTTTGACCGAGCTCCGGCCGTCTTCGCCCACCCGCATCCTGCAGCTGGGGTTTCTGGTAGCCGCTTACCTCCTGGCGCTTACGCCTCTTCCGACCGGTCCAACTGCGCATTTGGAATGACTTCAGCGCCATCGACGTCCTCACGATGGCATGCCTTATTCTCCCCTTCATGGTCGTGCCATGGCTGGTCCGCCCGCGCCTCCCCCTCACCCGATATGCCTGGGGCGTTAGCGGCGTGATGGCGCTGGATCTCGTGTTTTTCGCGGTGGGGGAATTCGGGCCGCTGGGGAGCGGACACCCGTCATTGGAATCGGTGGCGTCGTACTTCCTGGCGATAGCGAAGCCGATTCTCGTCCCAGTAGTGCTCGCACTGCTGGGCGTCGCGACCGTCAAGGGCGAACGGATGATGGTCGTCGCGACCGGGTTTCTCTGCTTGGCCGGAGAGAGCCTCTACGCGACTTACCCGACGACGTGGTGGAGCACGCCCTAGGCAGCCGTCAGGTGTGGCTCACGCGTCCTTCGCCGGTTACCGCTTTCCGGTCGCAGCAGCGGCTGCCGTGCGGGGTACGCGGGAAGGAAAGGCAAACCCCTCGCGGTTTTCTACGGCGAAGTACTCGTTGCGGCTGAACCGGCCCACCACTGGCTCGAGGAGGTTGCGGAGCCCCTCGACCGTGTCGGCTTCCCAGACACAGGCGGCCCGAGTTCCGTCGGGCGTTGGAAACGTGTGGTGGAGCTTCGCCTGAGGGGCAATGGCTGTGGGATCCGCGGCGTTCCAGAACGAGGCCGGATCGGAGATGGTATGTTGAACCAGGATGTACATCGGGCCCTCCCTGACAAGGATGTATTGGTGGGACGCCTAACATCGGGTCAGGTAGCCGCACTGTCAAGCCGGTCGCTCGCATGGCGGCCGCCGGTCGTCAGGACGATTGCATGCGCTCAGCCGCTAACGCCGATCAATGCGGGCGATGAAGCAGCCGGCCTCGGCATTGCGCAGATGTACATATTGCACTTCGGGGGATTCGAAAACGGAGTCCAAGGCGCTTCTCGAAGGGCGAAGTGCCGACCCGCCGCTGCACGAAGAGCGCTCCATCGGCGCCGTAGCCGTCGAGGGCCAGCGGAAGGCGTCGGAGCGCCTCCGGTAGTTCGGACCGGTCGTACCGCTCGCACCGCGCTCGATGGATGAACACCGGGCCGGGTGCGGGCAAGGCGGCGGGATCGGTGAACGGCTGGTAGGTGAAGAGCAACCGCTCCTCCGTGCCGACGTGGAAGGTTTGCAGGCAAAGGCGGCACGGGCCATACCCGGTCGCCGTTTCGGCATGGACCGGGTGACCGTACTGGGGTGACTTCATGGATTCCTTCGCGGCGGTCGCGATAGAATCGGGAATGCCCTGGATTCGGTAAGAGCACATGGTTCCGTCTCGAAAGAGTGGCCCCCAGCCTAAGGACGTCGGCCTGGATGCGCACTCCGATTCTTGCGGTTGAATTCGGCAAGGAGCGCAGGCCCGGAGGCATGATGCCCCGATTTCTCCGCCTTATTGCCGGAGGTCAGTTCCTCCTCGTGGCGGGCTGCCGGCCCGGCGCTGATGTAGCCGCCGCCACGCGCAACCTGCTCGAGACCGATCGGGCCTGGTCCACCGTGGCCGCCGCCAACGGACCCGTGGACAGTGTGGTGGACTTTTGGACGTCCGACGCCCGCGTCATCCTCACCGGGCAACCGGTCCTGGTAGGTACTGACGCCATTCGCCAGATGGTCGCCGGCACACGCGCTATCCCCGGCTTCCACATCTCGTGGACTCCGGATTCGGCGGTCGTCGCTCCCGCTGGGGATTTTGGATACACCTATGGCACCAATCGGATAACGGCTCCCGACTCCACTGGGACCCTTCACACCGCCGTGGGTAGGTACATCGCCGTTTGGCGGAAGGAGCCTGACGGTCGATGGCGGTGTTCCGTTGATATCTCCAACGAGGGACCGGTGGTCGCTGAAGTCAAATGACTGACGAACGGGCGATTCGGCTTCTCGAGGAGATCCGGGACCTCCAGCGACAGCACCTGGAGCGCTACGGGGAGGCCCTACGCAACCAACAGGAATCGATCCGCTTGCAACAGGCAGGACTGCGCCGAGTGCGGGTGATCCTGGGATTCGCGGCCGCTGCCCTGGTGCTTGCCGTCGGGATGCTCGTGCTCCTGATCGTGCGCGTGCTGGCGCGACTTCCCTGAGCGTCCCGGTCGAATGAGAGATCGGGCTGATGATCCCTGACCTTCGGGATACCATCGTCAACACCTGGCGGACCAACAATCGGGTGACGGTCTTCCTGATCGAGCACCTGCCCGCTGGGCTGTGGGCAGCCGCCGTTCCTGGGGCGCCTCGTCGCACGATCCGCATGATCGCCGGCCACCTTCACAATGCGCGCTGCATGTGGATCAAGACCTTGGGCCGGGAACTGGGGGTCACCGTGCCCCGCAGCGTCGACCGGCGGCGGGTCGGCCGCAAGGAGCTGGTACCGGCACTGGAGCGGAGCAGCCGCGGCATCCTCCGCCTCCTCACCATCGGCTGCGAGCAGGGCGGCCGGATTCCGATGGTTTCGACCTACGTCTGGCGCAATCTTCCGCTCGATGTGGGACACGTGCTGGCCTATTTTGTAGCTCACGAGGCCCACCACCGCGGCCAGATTGTCTGGGCAGCCCGGGCGTTGGGCCATCGACTCCCGTCGACGGTCACCGCCGGCCTGTGGCAGTGGACCAAGCGTGCTGCGGAGGCGTAGCCGACAACGCGTCACATTCATGGGGAGGTTTGACAATGGCGCCAACCAAGAAGTCTCCCGCGAAGACTGCGCAACGGGTGAAGGCAGCGGCCAAGCAAGCACGGGACAAAGCCCGGGCGATGGCAAGAAGGGTTGCCGCGAAGAAGGCGGTCAAGCGAGCCAGGAAGGCGGCGACTCGAGCCGGCGCGAAGGCCAAAGCCTTGGGGGCGAAGGTCGCCGGGAAGGTCACCGGGCGCTCTAAGAAGCGGAAGAAGGCAAAGGTCGCCGCCGTGGCAGCGGGCGCTGCTGCAGCTGCCGCTGCCGGCATCGCGATCGCTCGCACCCGAAAGAAGAAGCGCCGGTGGCTCGGTTGACGCTCAACCGGATTGCGGCTCTGGGTCTCCTCGTCGGCGCTGCGTTCGGGCTCGCCGGTACGCTCGTCGCCTCGCCTCATCTTCAGGCCAGCTTGTGGGCTATCGACAGCGTAGCCCTGGTGGTAGCGACCAGCCTCTTAGCCCTGAAGTACTTTCGCGCGGGTGACGATATCCTGGCCGGCGGTTTTCTGGTCTTTGCGATCGGCGAAGGTGTCCTGCTGTCGGGCACAGCTGCGGGCCCGGAGAGGAGTGTGCCCGCCTTTGCGGCGGGGACGGCGCTGTGGGCGGCAGCCCTGACCCTCATCAGCCTGCCGAATCGATTTGACCGTTGGCTGCGCCTATTGGGCGGCGCCGCCGCCTGCCTGTTTGCGGTGACCGCGGGGCGCATCTTCGCGGGCGAGGCGCTGTTGCCCACCTCCTCCCCATTGCCTTTCTTCGCCTACCCATTCCTCGTCGGTACCTTGCTCGGGTGGAGCTGGATGTTGCTCAGGGAGGAGTAGTCGCAGAAGCAATCACGAGGTCGAGACCTGTCGGTCATGATCCATCGACTGCCGGGGTCACCACCGGTTAATCTGGAAGACCCGATGTCCGCCGAATGGCGACCGGGCGAGTTGTGGTGAGTAGTTAGCTCCGGCCAAATCAAGGTAGGCCCTATGGACCCTGCTTTTCTTGCCCCGCTCATACCGATCACGGCGATTATTGCTTTCGCGGCGGTCAAGATCGCTCGTCTGCGTGTCACCGCCCCACAATCGCCATCCGTTGACGTCCAGGCGCGGCTCGAGGCGCTCGAGCATAGTGTGCAGGGGCTTCAACAGGAGCTGGTAGAGGCGCAGGAACGACTCGATTTCGCAGAGCGTCTGCTCACCAAGGCGGGAGAAGAGCGGCGCCTCGGCAGCTAGGGGACGAGACCCTACCACGCGCGGTCAGGACGAGGAGTCCATCCGGGCGAGCTTCGAACGTCTCCAGGGTCGCTGGCCCCTCAGAAGTTCAATTGGGAGATACCTGCATGCCCAAGAAAGCCCGCGGCCTCCGGCTCGCCGTCACGGTCGGCCTCCTCATCGGGTGTGGCTCGGAGGACCGCCAGGCGCCGACTATCGGCGATTTTGTGCTGGAGAAGGCACCCACCGCCGACGGGGACAAGCAGGTGGGCATCGCCGGGGAGCCGCTGGGGCAGGATCTCCGCGCCCGCGTGACCCGAAATGGGGAGCCCGTCGAGGGAGTAACCGTGTACTGGACCACCATGCAGGGCACGATGAATCCGGCCACCGACCTCACCGACGCCGAAGGGATCAGCGGGTCGAGATGGACCACGGACGACTACATGCTCACGGAGCAGGAGGCCTTCGCCAGCCTGGAGCCGGTTCTTGGTCCCCGGGTCCCGGGTTCGGTCCTGCCGGGCATGATCATGTTCACGGCCCTTGCATACCCCGACCCCGATGCCCTCAACACCGTGCACGTGCTGAACGACGGGGGCAACCGGTTCGAGCCCGCGAGCATCACCGTCCCGGCGGGCGCCACGATCAACTGGTACTGGCCGGTCGGCAGCGTCGGCCACAACATCGTTCCGGACGACGGCAACGCCCCGGTCACTTCGGGGGCGCCAGCCAGCTATCCCAAGTTCCTCAGCTTCAAGTTTGTGAACCCGGGAGTCTACCACTATCACTGCGCGGTGCACGGTGGCCCGGGCGGGGTCGGCATGTCGGGCTCGGTGACGGTACTGCCGCCGGGTGACCCTGGCGTCAAAGCCGCCCGCTAGGCCTCAATCGAAGGAGCTGGACCCTGCCCCGGCTCTCGCGTCGAGCGGTGCTCCTCACTGGAATCACCCTGGGCCTGGCGATTTGGCTCCTCCCCGCGCTGGTCCTCAACCAGCGCGAACCCTGGGACGCCGACGGTCCCGCCTATCCACTTGCCTTGTTGGCGAGCGGGCTTCTGCTTGGGTTCTTGGGCCGGGATCAGGTGCGCGCTACCGTGGCAGGGGTGTTTGGCGGCCAGCTCCTCGTGCTTGTGGGCCGCGTCATCCTCAACCCCGGCACGAGCGATCTCTGGGTGGTCGGGGTCCTGTTCTTAGCCGGCTACACGCTGGTGGTGACCGGGCTCGGGGCGCTCGCCGGGAGCGCAGCCCGAGGTCGGATCCGCTCCCGATAGGTCTCTAGCCCTCTTCGATCCCGGCCTTCATCTTGGACCCAATGGCCGACATCCCGGGTCGCCTCGAGTACACGACACGCGACCTTCGTGTCACCGGCGCCAACCTCTCCGCGCAGCGGGAGGTATCGTGATGGAACCCGATCCGGTATTTACAGTCCTTCAGATCGCGGGCGGCCATTGCCTGCCGAGGTGCCTGCACGTCGTCGCCGACCTGGGCGTCGCCGACGCGCTTGACGAGACCCCTCGAACGGCCGCCCACCTCGCCGCGTCGGTTGGCGCCCAGCCGGATGCGCTCGGTCGCGTCCTGCGTCTCCTGGCAGCGCACGGCGTGTTCGAGTATCGAGGCGAGACCTTCTCCCACTCGCCTGCGTCCCGGCTGTTGCGGACCGATCACCCTCAGTCCCTGCGCGCCCTCGCGCGGATGTTCGGCTTGACGATCAACTGGGCGAGCTGGGAGGGGCTCAAACACACCTTGGAAACCGGCCTCCCGGCAGCCGACAAGGTCGTTCCTGGAGGGTTCTGGGCCTACTTCGCGGAGCACCCCGAAGCCGGCAGCATCTTCAACGCGGCGATGGTGGCCAAGGCGCACGGGCAGGTCGCCGGGGTGGTCGCCGCGTACGACTTCTCGGGCTTCCGTCGGGTCGGCGACATCGGTGGCGGTCGCGGCCACCTTCTGCGCGCGGTGCTCGAGTCGGTGCCGGGCGCGATTGGCGTGCTGTTCGACCTGCCGAACGTGGTCCGCGAAGCTGCGGGCGTGGCCTCAGAGCGACTGACGCTTCAGGCCGGCGACTTCTTCAAGGACCCGCTTCCCATCTGCGACGCTTACCTGGTGATGGAAGTCATCCATGACTGGGGTGACGAGGAGGCCGTCGCAATTCTGAAGGCGATTCGGCGGTCCGCACCATCTGACGCCAAGCTCCTCCTTATAGAACAGATCGTCCCCGACGACCCCGGGCCCCATTGGGCGAAGACGCTGGACATCCACATGCTGGCGTTGCTCGGGGGACGGCAGCGCACTCGAGAGGAGTACGAGGTGCTCTGCGCCAAGGCGGGCTTCGTGCTCGGGCGTCGCATCGACACCCGCGCGGGGATCTCGATCCTCGAGGCGACCCCCAGGTAGCCGGTTCGTTCAAGGCCGAACTGGCCCTGCCTCAGGCTTTATGCGAGGTCTTTGCGAAGAAGGTGGTCAAGACCTGCTCCACATGCCGACCCTTACACTTAGGGCATTGGGGCAGCTTCGCGCCGTGCTCCGCCAGGGGCTCGACCCGGTCGAACACACGGTGGCAGTCACGGCAGCGATATTCGTAGGTAGGCATACAATCCTCCAAGTCCATTTCTCGTAGGGCCCAAGCTAAGGCCGTGCACCAGCGCCGTCCATCGCCCTGCCGGCCTAGTCGATCGGGTGGCGGACCTGAGGGGCAAGGGGTACCAGATCCTCGATTGCCTGCACTAAGGCCCCGATGCTGGTGGGTCGACGGAGCACACGGATCCAGGGCCCCTCTCGCACCCGACGCGCAGCCGGAGCCAGCAGCGCGATTGGAGCACCTGAGCTACGGCGGAGTTCTTCAACGCGACGCTCATCCTCGCCGGTCAGAGCATCCTGGTCGAGCACGACGAGGCCTATTGGCCCGCGCCCCGTATCGGCTGCGGCCTGGCGGAGTGCGAGTCCCAGAGAACGTGTCCCGCTGGCGTCGTAGCCCAGCTCCCGGAGGGCGGCCCGGAGCAGGGCCCGCGGCCACTGGGCAGGCATGACCAGCAGGATCCGCGGCGGAAGGGTGGTGGGTGCCATGGCTCATCCCATAGTTTGCTCGACAACTCGCGCGCCGGGCGGTACCATCTACTTGATCCTTTCGACACGCCACCTTCGGAGGTCCCATGCCTGAAATCAGGCAGCGCGGCAGCACCCACTGTTTCGTATGGACGGCGGTTCATTGTGTAGTGGTTCTATCGGCTCTGGGGAGCGCGCGGCCGGTGGTGGGTCAGACCAAGCCCGAGGCGCCGGACCTGGCGCCGGTTCGGTCCGCGCTCGAGAAGTACCAGGACCCGTACGTTGCCATCCATGATGGATACTTCTCCACGCTCGGCTGCGTCGAAATCGGGCGCCCCGGCGCTGCCGGGCAGGTCCCCTACAAGCCGGGTGGCATGGGAGTCCACTTCATCAACATCGGCCTCGTCGGGCCCGCTCCCGATCCCGCCAAACCCCCGGTGCTGATTTACGAACCTGACGGCGACAAGTTGCGGCTGGTTGCTGCCGAGTGGTTCATCCCCTTGTCAACTGGTGTGAAGGCACGCCCCACCCTCTGGGGCCAGGCCTTCGACGGTCCAATGATGGGACACCCCCCGTTGCTCCCGATGGAGTTGACCCACTACGACCTTCACGTGTGGCTCTACAAGCCAAATCCCTTGGGAACGTTCGCGCCGACCAACCCCAATGTGAAGTGCACCGGTCACCCCTATCGCCTGGTCGAGGAGGCGCCGAAGCTGGTTCCGGAGCCGAAGCCCTAGACCGCCGATCGAGATCACTTGCAAGGAGCGACTCATGGCGACCTACGTCATGTTGTCTCGATATACCCAGCAAGGCATCACTACGTTCAAGGACGGGCCGGGTCGAGTAGACGCCGCGCGCAAAGCCTTTCGCGCCATCGGTGCCGAGCTCAAGGCGCTTTACCTGGTCATGGGCCGGTATGACTTCGTGGCCTTGGTCGAGGCGCCCGACGATGCGACCGCGGCCAAAGCGTCGCTGGCGTTGGGCTCCAAAGGAGCCGTCAGCTCCGAGACCCTGCGCGCATTTACCGAGGAGGAGTTCCGAAGCATTATCGCTGGGCTTCCTTGAGTGTGGCCGCTTCGGCATGGCCTGATCGTCCTCGCCATAGTCGCCTGTTCCGGAACTCGAGGTCCCGAAAGGTCGGATCACGCCGCCCTCCAGGCCGGCGTCGACAGCGCCGCAAACCGACTTCTGACCGCATTGCGCACCAATGACCCGGACTCCCTCATGGTCCTGATGGCGGACGATGTGGTCTTGATGCCGCCCAACGAAGCCGTCCTGAAAGGCAAAGCCGCGGTCCGGGCCTGGTACGACCAGCTTCTGACCCAGCTGCGCACCTCCGACCTGACGATCACCGATCGCGAGGTCCTCATCGGAGGTGAGTGGGCCACCGAGCTCGCCGGCTTCGAATGGACGCTGGTATCGGTCGCCGGGAGACCGGCAGTCATCGACCGGGGCAGCTACGTGCAGGTCTGGCACCGTGAGCCGGACGGAAAATGGCTGTTCGCCCGCGAACTGTGGAACAGTACTGCCCCGTTGAAGGGGCCGTGAACCTGAACCAATCTGGAGGCTCGGTGGACCGCGGGTTGGAGCGCAACAAGCGTACAGTGACCGAGTTCTACGATCTCATGTTCAACCAATCACGCCCGGCCGAGGCGGTTGAGCGGTACGTCGGCTCGACCTACACTCAGCACAACCCGATGGTGGCCGAGGGTAAGGCCGCGTTCATCGCATATTTCGAGCGCATGGCACGGGAGTATCCCGGAAAGCGCGTGGAGTTCAAGCGGGTGATCGCGGAAGGCGACTACGTGGTCTTGCACTGCTACCAGCAGTGGCCGGGTGACCGCGACTGGGCCGGTATCGATATTTTTCGGCTGGACGCGAAGGGCAAGGTGGTCGAGCACTGGGACGTGCTCCAACCGATCCCCGAAGACTCGGCGAACGACAATTCGATGTTTTGAGGTTTAGAGCCTCGGCATGCACGAGCACGTCACTCTCATGCCTCCCGACGCGGGCGACCCGACCGCACCAGGGATCTCGTCGGGACTCCCGGTCGATCTGCTCAGCCAGTCTGCCGAACGCCTCCGCGTCCTGGCCCTGCTGTATGCGGGCGTCTTTTTCCTGGGCGGAATCTTTCCGGCCCTGCTGGTCCCAAGCGACCGAGCCCGATTCCTCGGGAGCTTCGTGCAGTGGGGTCCCGCGGTAATCGGGATCCTGGGGGCAGTGCTCGTCGCGGCGGTGATCCGGAGCCCGCGCGTTTCGCTTCCCACGGCGATGAACCTCGCTCTGGCCTTCGAGATCCTCAGCAGCTATGCCATAGCCGCCGCCGAGTTCGCCGATCCAAGGGCACTGGAGACCCATCGGGGATTCCTGGGCCTCTCCTGGGTTGCCGTCTGGGTCGTGCTGTTCACGGTCGTCGTGCCGAGCTCCCCACGCCGCGCGTTGTGGGCCGCCCTGGCATCGGTCAGCTCGGTCCCCGCCGTCGTCGGGCTCGTTATCGCGTCCGGCGCCACGTCCTTCCGTATAAGTCCGGCGCTGTTCTTCCTCGGTCTCGTGTTCCCCTACCTCCTCGTGGTGGGCATGGCCTATGTCGGAGCCCGCGTGGTGTACAACCTGGGCACCGAGGTCAAGCGCGCCCGAGAGCTGGGGAGCTACCGCCTGGAGGAGAAGCTCGGCGAGGGAGGCATGGGTGAAGTCTGGCGCGCCCGGCATCGCATGCTGGCAAGGCCCGCCGCCATCAAGCTGATTCGGCCCTCCTTTGCCGGGAATCCAGGTGCCGGAGTGTCGGCGGAGGCGGTTCGCCGATTCGAGCGCGAGGCGCAAGTGATCGCCCGTCTCCGATCGCCCCATACAGTGGAGCTCTTCGATTTCGGGATCGCCACCGACGGCGCCTTCTACTATGTCATGGAGCTGCTCGATGGCCTCGATGCCGACTCGCTGCTTCGGCACTTCGGGCCCACCCCGCCCGAAAGGGCTATCTACCTGCTTCGCCAGGTCTGTCATTCACTGTCGGAGGCGCAGTCATGCGGCCTGGTACACCGCGACATCAAGCCCGCGAACATCTTCCTCTGCCGCTACGGCGAGGAGTACGACTTCGTGAAGGTGCTCGATTTCGGAATCGTGGGGGCGGTGCGCGACCCCGGGGAGACGAGCCCGGCGCACACCCAGGAGAATGCGGTCCAGGGTACGCCGGCGTTCATTGCCCCCGAACAGGCGATGGGAGAGCAGGTGGACGGGCGCGCCGACATTTACGCGACCGGCTGCGTAGCCTACTGGCTCCTGACCGGGCAACAGGTGTTCACCGCGGAAACCTCCATGGGGCTTCTCCTGCAGCACGCCCAGACTCCACCTGCGCCTCCGTCGGCCCGGACCGACCTGCTGATCCCCCGGGCACTCGATGACCTCGTGCTCTCCTGTCTGGCCAAGGACCCCGCGCATCGACCGCAGTCTGCCAGAGAGCTGTCGCTTCGGCTGGCGGAGCTGGAAGGCGCGAGCGCCTGGACTCAGGAGCGGGCACGGGAGTGGTGGGCCACGCACCACTTGGCTCGATGAACGCTGGTAATCCCTTGGCGCTACGTATTCGCGAACTATGTGAAGGCGCCGGGAGAGAGGTGGAGAAAGCAGGCGGCCCCACGCACGCAGGAGCGAGTCGGTGCGAGTGGTGCGGTCTAGGCTTGGATGGCTCCTGGTTGTCATCTATCTCGTCGTCTTTGTGGTGGCGTACTTCCAAGCCATCGAGAGGCGGGGGACCTTTCTTTACGATATCTGGCTCGACATTCTCACCTTGCCCTACATCGTCATCGTAGGTCGAGTGTTGCTACAGCGTCCGACTTTCGCGGTGCATGCTCACGAGCCCTGGGGTCTCCTGCCGGCAATCTTGTTCAGTAGCGCCGTTGTGCTGCTGCTCGGGGCGGTGCTCGAGCACGGGGTGCGGCGGATACTGGACCGAAAATCGTAAGGCGGAAGATGATGCCACAGCCCTCACGCAGACACTTCTTGGCCATGCTGGCCGCCCCCGCCCTGCTCCCGTTCGTCGGAGTCCGTTCCACCCTCAAGGCCGCCAAGGCCGCGCCCGTTGCCCGGTCACTCCGGATCCGCGCCATCACGGCGGGAGTCGGGCTGAGACGGCTGACCGATCTCGCCCCGATCGAAACCGCCATCGGGATACTCGAGCGTGCCAAGAAGGTGTTTGAGGCCGATGATTACGAGGTTCAGACGCTCCGGGTGGCCACTCCGCCTATTCTGGCGGAATCGACGCCCCGGTCCCGAGAAGCATCGCTCGTTCAGCTGAAAGCGCTCGATGACCTCGCGGTTGGGCGTGATGTCCGGGTGAGCATCGGCCCCGTGCTGCGAGCCGATCGGGCCGAGCCGGAGCTGCCGGCCTGGGCCGCGGAGCTGATGCAAACCACCCAGAACCTCAACTTCACGGTGGTCACTGCGTCACCGGGCCAAGGCACCTCGCGCCGGGCTGCAGCGGTGGCCGCGGCGACGATGGTCGCACTCGCACGCTCCACGCCCGGCGGGCTCGGCAACTTCCGCTTCGCTGCGTCGGGCAACATCCCTCCGGGTTCTCCCTTCTTCCCCGCCGCTTACCATCAAGGGCCCGAGTCGCTCGCCGTCGGCCTGGAAGCCGCCTCGCTTGTCGAAGAGGCATTCGCGCAGCCGGGGGATGCTGCCGGAGCCTGTATCCGGCTCAGGGACAGGCTCGAGGCGGCGCTCGGTCCGGTGGAGAAAGCCGCCATTGCGATCGCACGCCGCGAAGGGAGAGCATACCTCGGCATCGATCCGTCGCCCGCGCCGGGCAAGGATCGCAGCATCGGGGCGGCGATCGAGGCGCTCTCTCGAGTGCCGTTCGGCGATGCCGGTACGCTCGAGGCCTGCGCCACCGTAACGGCCGCTCTCAAGATGCTCCGGATTCGTACCTGCGGGTACGCCGGTCTGATGCTGCCGGTCTTGGAGGATCCGGTGCTTGCGAAGCGAGCCACCGAGCGCCGTTATGGGATCAAAGACCTTCTGCTGTACTCCAGCATTTGCGGCACCGGACTCGACACGGTACCGATCCCAGGTGATACGCCGGTCGAGGTGGTAACCCGACTCATCCTCGACGTCTCCGCACTCTCGGCACGGCTGCATAAGCCGCTATCCACACGACTGTTTCCCATCCCAGGGAAGACCGCGGGAGAGGTCGCCCACTTCACCGATCCGTACCTGACGGATTCCGCCATCCTGGCGGTGCAATGAGGTCGGCATGATTGCCTTCGAGGTCTCAATTGATAGTCGGAAGAAGTGCACTGCTGGTGTATCCGACCTAGGCGTGGTTTCAGTAATTGCGACCTGGGTCCGTCGGGCTTCCCGGGATCCGACGTCAGACCAGCCAATCCCCGGCCGCTTCGAAGAGGAGCTTACACTGGACGTCGGAGGTCTGACGCACGACGCGGATGGGGCGTCGGTTCAGGTCAGCTGGCTCCGCCAATCCCTGAAGGCGGGCCAGCATATTACTCTCGCCGTCGTCGACACCGGAGAAGCCGATCCGCCGCAGACCCGCGAGCGGGAAGATCCGACCTGGGCCGCACGAAAGAAACGGGAGTACTACGAGCGGCTTAAGCGCGAATACGGCGAGGCGTAACCCGGAGATCGCGCATCGCAAAGTCATTCGGCCGCGGCGGCAGCCGGCGGCGCTCTCGATCTCCAGCCGCCATGCTCCGCTGTTGGAGCAGGCGGTCTTATGCGATTTCATCGTAGAGGGACACTTCGGTCGTCATGTCCGGCGCATGCGGGAGGTGTATGCCGAGCGGTTGGCCGTGCTCCTGGAGTGCGCGCGAAGGCATTTGACCGGTCTCCTGGATATCGTCGGGATCGAGGCCGGTTTACAGGTGGCGGCATGGCTGGGCGGGGGGCTGGACGACACCTGGGCGGCCAAAGCGGCTGCCCGGCGGGACGTCGATGTAACTCCGCTGAGCCGCTATACCCGAGGGCGGGTCACTCGGCACGGATTGCACCTGGGATTTGCCGCGGTCGATCCCGAGGAGATCCGGCGGGGGGTGCGGGAGCTGGCCATCGCACTGGAAGAAGGCCTGTTCGATGAGGACGCGCGATGATAAGCGGTTTCGGCAGCGAGAATCCCCGTGAGATGCCCGCACACCTCTTCTACCGAAGCGTGCGGGTCAACTACGAGCCCGCGGTCCGCGCGGATCCCGACAAACAGAACTGCTCGATCTGCCCACGGTATTGGTACGTGGACGCGATCTTTCGGTGCGAGCGGTGTGGCGCCGAGTTCTCGTTCAGCGCCGCCGAGCAGCGGGCGTGGTACGAGGACTACGGATTCTGGATCGACTCCCTTCCGAGGCACTGCCTGGCGTGCCGGAGAGACCTCCGGAGCCTCAAGACCGTGCGGCAGGAGTATGATCAAAGTGTGGCGCACGTGCTGCAACAGGGAGACCTCGAGAGCATGAAGCGGCTCGCGGGGGTGATCGACCAGCTGTACGAGCTCGGGGGCGAGTTACCACCTCGAATCAACGAGAACCGTCGCCGGCTCGCGAACCAGATCGGCCGCGCCGGGGAAGGTTCGGCCTAATCGGCTGTCTTAGCCGGGCGGACGCCCTCGCCGCCAGGAAAACCGGAACGCCGTCGGCTTTGCACGCGACGCAGTCAAGCCTGCACTCGACGTCGGCGGCGGCGCACGCGACGGTTTCAGCCGTGCACGCGACCCCTTCACCCTTGCACGTGACACCTTCAACCTTGCACGCGACCTTGCACCTGCACCTGACCCCTTCACCCTTGCACCTGACATCTTCACCCTTGCACCTGACATCTTCACCCTTGCACGTGACATCTTCGGCCCCGCCCGAGACATCGTCAGCCGGGACGGGGACGCTTGCGGAGCCGCACGCAACGCCGCCGGCGTCACGCGGTCGCCTTTACACCGGACGAGAAGGGATTCACACTCGACGGAGACCTCGGCAGGATCGCGCGGCGTCCGTCCACTGAGGAGTCTTTTGCATATGCCGTCCACCACTACCTGGCGGGTCCGGTCGGCCCATCCTGCGGACCGGGCATTCATCCTCGGCCTGGCCCCCCGCCTCGCGGATGGCTTTCCGCTTCCCCCCTGGCGAACTCAGGAGGAAGTGGTGCGGACCGAGGCCGCCACCCTCGACGCGGCGCTGGAAGCGATGCCGGCCGGAGCCTGCCTCCTCCTAGCCGAGAGCTCTGCCGGCGAGCCGGCCGGCTTCGTGTATCTGGAGCAGCAGCTCGACTATTACCGGCGGAGGCACGCCCACGTGTCGGTGCTCGCGGTGGCGGCGAGGGCCGAGGGGCAAGGCGTGGGGCGGGTCCTCCTCGAGGCAGCCGAGCGCTGGACCCGAGAACAGGGGCTGGACCTGCTGACCTTGAACGTGTTCGCCGAGAACGGCCGCGCTCGGAGCGTGTACCAGCGCCTGGGCTACACCCCGGAAACCGTCCGGTACGCGAAGCCCCTGTAAGGCGCTCAACCGCTTGCGACTCTTGGTACCTGCTGGCATACTCGCTTTCTATCCGTCCGCGAGTCCTCCGAGATCCACCTTGCCGAAGGGAGGTCCGTCCAATGGCAAGCGTCACCGGCATTCCCGATTTGGAGGTGGAGGCCCTCAGAAAGTTCGAGTCCAGCCTCCGGGGAGACGTCCTCCGGCCCGACCACTCAGCCTACGATCCTGCTCGAGCCCTCTACAACGCAATGATCGACAAGCACCCGGCCCTGATCGTCCGCTGCAGGGCGACTTCGGATGTGGTGCGCGCCCTCGAGTTCGCGCGCGGCCATCAGCTCCTGGTCGCGGTGCGCGGCGGCGGTCACAACGTCGCCGGCAAGGCGCTCTGCGACGGCGGGATGGTGATCGATCTCTCGGGGATGAAACGAATGCAAGTCGACCCCACCGCCCGCACCGTCCAAAGCGAGGCCGGGCTCACCTGGGGTGAGTTCGACCGGGAGACCCAGGAGCACGGTCTCGCCACGACCGGAGGCTTCATCTCCACCACCGGCATTGCCGGACTCACCCTCGGGGGCGGACTCGGCTGGCTCATGCGGAAGTACGGCCTGTCCTGTGACAACCTCCGGTCGGTAGAGATCGTCACCGCCGACGGGCAGGTCCGCACCGCCGATGCCACCGAGAATCCGGACCTCTTCTGGGGCGTACGGGGCGGCGGGGGGAACTTCGGAGTCGTGACCTCCTTCGAATATCGGCTTCACCCCGTCGGACAGATGCTGGCCGGCGTGGTCTTCTTCCCGCTGGAGCAGGCGAACGACGGGCTCCGGTTCTACCGAGACCTCATGGACTCGGCGCCGGACGAGCTGATGGCCTACGCCGTCTTCCTGACCTCACCCGAGGGGGCCAAGATGTTCGCCGTCCCGGTCTGTTTCGTGGGGCCGATGGAGAGCGCAGAGAAGATACTGCGGCCTCTGAGGAGCCATCCCCGGGTAGCCGCGGATACGGTCCAGCCGATGGCCTATCGCGAGATCCAGAGCATGTTCGACCCGGCGTTGCCGGCCGGTCGCTTGAACTACTGGAAGTCGAGCTTCCTCCGGGAGCTCAGCGATGGGGCGATCGAGACCCTGGCCGCGCATTTCGCGGAGTCGGCTTCTCCTTTTTCGATTGTGGCACTCGAGCCGTTCGGAGGCGCGGTGGCTCGCGTCGGCGTAGATGAGACCGCGTTTCCCCATCGCCGCGCCCCCTATACTCTGGTGATCCCGGCGATCTGGACCGACCCGGCCGAATCGGCAATGCACACCAGGTGGGCGCGGGAATTCTGGGAGGCGATGCAGCCGTTCTCCAGCGAGGCGGTTTACGTGAACTACCTGGATGCGGACGACACCGACCGGGTACGGGCGGCCTACGGTACGGCGACCTACGAGCGTCTCCGGCTTCTCAAGGAGCGATACGATCCGGAGAATTTCTTCCGCATGAATCAGAACGTCGGCCCGGCGACAAAGCCCTAAATTGACGCTGCTCGACGCCATCGTTCCCACGTATGACGTATCCTCGCGGCACACCATCTGGGTCGCGGCCGACCCGGCCCGGGTCTACCAAGTCGCCCGCGGCGCGGACCTTGGCCGTCCCTGGCCGGTCCGGCTCCTGATGGGGCTGCGTGCCATCCCCGCCTGGCTTGCGTCCGGGGATCGGCGCGCGTTGGGCGCCGTCCCCTTCACGCCGATCGCCGAGGCGCCGGGCGAGGAGTTCGTCCTCGGCATCATGGGCCGCTTCTGGACGCCGACCGGCGGGCTGGTGGCGGCGAGCGCCGACGGTTTCCGCCACCCGCCGCCGGCGGGGCTCGCCCAGGGGGTCTGGAACTTGCGCGTCAGACCCAGCGGGACCGGCACGGAGCTCTCGACCGAGACGCGGGTGCGATGCGGCGATGCGGCGACTCGGCGGCAATTCGGGAGGTACTGGCGGATCATCCGGCCGGCGAGTGGCTTGATCAGGGGCAGTTTGCTGCGGCACATACGGTCAGTAGCGGAGCGGCATGCCGCCTGACACGAGTGGTCAGGCGCCAGCAGGAGCTTGTGAGCATATTTAACACCCACGACATATCACCGAGAGAGGTCCCGATGGGGAAGCAGGAAGATCGGAGAATCGCCGCGCTGGCCAAGAAGAACGCTGCCAAGATCAAGCCGCCCAAGGCGGAACAGAGCGAGCAATTCGACCCTACGCTTCGGCAGCGCGCTCCTGAGCAGACGGCCGAAACCAAGCGTCTCTTCAAAGAAATGAAGCGGCGGGAGTTCTAGGACGTCGAGTATGGGAGAATCGCCATGTCGCTAGTGCTTTCTGATGAGGACACTGTCCTCCTGCGGGATCTCCTGGCCGACTACCTGCCGTCATTGAGGCGCGAGGTAGCGCGAACCGAGCAGCACGAGCTGCGTCATCTCTTGGTTCAGCGACAGGACCTGGTGGAGAGGGTCCTCGAGCAACTTGGTCAACCCACGGCCTGACCGTGCCGGCTCCACTCGGCGCTAGGGGTCGCGGACGACTCATCCTAGTGCCATTTTCCCTAAGCACTGGTCTGTAGGGGCACGCGTGTCAGAGGAGTCTCTCAGGGCATTGGTGGCAGGTCTCCGCTCGGAGCTTGCCCAAGCGCACGACCTGGACGCGGAGGCGCGGGAGGTGTTGCACAGCCTGGCCCAGGAGGTCGAGGCGGTGCTCCAAAGCCCGCCCGCAAGCACCGGGGAGGTGGAGCCCTCGTTGCGCGATCGGCTGGCCGATCGGGTCACGGAGCTTGAGGTATCACACCCGGAGCTCTCGAGAACCGTCGGCAACCTGGTCGACACCTTGGCCTTCTACAATCTCTAGCGCCATCTCTCAAATCAGCGTGGCACAGGTACTGATTCCCACCACGGCTCCGCAGCTGGATCAGGTGCGCGCCCTCATGCGTGCCTTCGTCGCCTGGCACCGGCAGCGCCACCTGCAGGACCTCACTCTCATTGATTCCTACTTCGATGGGGCCGCCTTCGAGGCCGAGCTCGCCGGACTGCCCGGCAAGTACGCGCCGCCGCACGGTGGGCTGCTTCTCGCGATGGCCGGGGACCAGCCTGCAGGGTGTGTGGCCCTACGTGGGATCGACAGCACCCGCTGTGAAATGAAGCGCATGTTCGTTTATCCCCAGTACCGGGGCCAGGGGATTGGCCGGGCACTGGCCGAGGCCGTCATCCGGGACGCCCGCGGCATAGGCTATCGGTGCATGCTGTTGGACACCAGCATCCGCCAAGTCGAGGCCATAGCGCTCTACCGGCGCCAGGGCTTCCGCGACATCCCGCCGTATTACGACGTATCCGAGGCGCTCCGGAACTGGCTGGTCTTCATGGAGCTGCAATTGTAGGCGTGACGGTGACGCGCATCGTACTGACTTCTGACCAGTTTCTGTCATTCTATTCACCCCCGGACAATTGCATCCGCTGACGGCGCGGGGAATGTTCCGGCATGACGCCCGGTCTCCCACAGCGGGTAACATCGATCGACGCGGTTCGCGGCGCCGTGATGATCCTCATGGCCCTCGACCACGTGCGCGACTTCATTCACCGCGGGGCCATGTCCTCCTCGCCGACCGATCTGGCCACGACCACGCCGGCGCTTTTCCTGACCCGATGGGTGACCCACCTCTGCGCCCCGACTTTCATGTTCACGGCGGGGCTCGCCGCGTTCCTGTATTGGCAGCGCGGCAAGACCAGACGGCAGCTCTCGACCTTTCTGGTGACCCGCGGGCTCTGGCTGATAGTCTTGGAGCTCACGGTCATGCGGCTGGCCTACGACTTCGGCCTGTTCGTGCCCTACCCGGTGCTCCTCCTGGTGCTCTGGGCGCTCGGCCTATCCATGGTGGGACTCGCCGTTCTAGTGTGGCTGCCGGTCCGGGTCCTGGCGGTCCTGAGCCTCGCGGCAATCGCGCTCCACAACCTCCTGGACCAGGTAGACGCTTCGCAGTTCGGCGGCGCCGCAGGCGCGTGGAACCTGCTGCACCAACCCGGCGCCTTTTCGCTCGGCGGCGCGACGATCATTGTCGGCTATCCCCTGGTGCCATGGATCGCGGTGATGGCGCTCGGGTTCTGCTCCGGGCCAGTGTTTCTCAAGGAGCGGGCGCTGCGACGGCGGCGCCTCGTCGTCATCGGGGTAGCCGCGACGCTCGGGTTCCTGGCCATTCGCGGAATCAACGCCTACGGGGATCCGGTGCCCTGGGCGGCGCAGACCACACCGGCGTACACGGCGCTCTCCTTCCTTAATACCACGAAGTACCCGCCATCACTCGCCTTCCTCCTCATGACCCTGGGGCCGGCGCTGATCGCCCTGGCATGGCTCGATCGACCGTCCCTAACGTCATCCCACCCGCTGGTGCTGTTCGGGCGGGTGCCCCTGTTTTATTACGTGCTTCACTTTTATGCGGCCCACGCCGCCGCCGTGGTTCTCGCCCTGATCCAGTATGGGCGTGGGGCGCTGGACTTCATTATCCACCCTGTGCCGTCGATGGGTGGACCCCGGGAGCTGTTTCCGGCGGAGTTCGGCTACGACCTGTGGGTGGCCTATGTGGTGTGGTTGGTGATCGTGCTGGCCCTGTACCCCGCGTGCCGCTGGTTCGCGGGAGTCAGGGCGAGGCGCCCCGACTCCTGGTTGAGGTATCTCTAGAAGTCGGGTTGCTGGCATGCGGCGAGGTGGTATCATCTATCCCATGAACCAGCCGGAGGATCTAGCGCCGGCCGACCGCGCAGCGCTCGAGACCATTGTCCGCCGGCTCGAGGCCGCCTGGAACGCCATGGACGGCTCGGCGTTCGCCGCCCCCTTCGCCGCCGATGCCGACTTCGTCAACATTCGCGGAGAGCACGCTCGCGGCCAGGCGGCGATCGCCGCCGGCCATGCGGCGATCTTCCAGACCATTTACGCCGGGAGCACGAACCACTGCACCGTGGAGGCGGCGCGGCTGCTTCGCCACGAGGTCGCCCTGGTCCTGGTTCAATCCATAGTGGATGCTCCCCAAGGCCCGCTCGCGGGACGACACGCAGCCCGTTTCTCCTTGGTCCTCACGAAGGAGACCGGCGAGTGGAAGATCGCGGCGTTGCACAACACACTGGTGGCTGCTGCTCGTGGGTGAGACTCCCCCCAAGGGCTTCGATCCGGTCATCACTGGCTACTACGATCGAGCGCCCGAGGAAGCGCGACTCGAGCAGGGGCCGTTCCAGCTCGAGGAGGCGCGCACCCGGGAGTTGATCCAGCGCTTCGCTCCGCCGCCGCCCGCAACCGTCGTGGACGTCGGTGGCGCGGCCGGCGCTTATGCCCTCTGGCTCGCCGAAGCCGGCTATGCGGTGCACCTGATCGAGCCGGTACCGCGGCTTCTGGAGGAAGCCCGGCGCCGCAGCGCCGTGGCGGCTCAGCCGTTGGCCTCCTGCCGAGTCGGCGACGCGCGCGCCTTGGAGATGCCGGGTGACAGCGCCGACGTGGTCCTCCTACTTGGTCCTCTCTATCACCTGACCGACTCCCGGGATCGGGCGCGGGCGCTGCAGGAAGCAGCCCGAGTGCTCAGGCCGGGCGGCCGGCTGTTCGCCGCCGCCATCTCTCGCTGGGCCTCGGCGCTGGATGGTCTTTCGCGCGACCTCTTGGAAGATTCCCGGTTCGCGCTGATCGTGGAGCAGGATCTGCGGGACGGCCAGCACCGCAATTCCACCGACCGGCTGGATTATTTCACGACCGCCTACTTTCATCGCCCCGAGGAGCTGGCGGATGAGGTACGTACCGCAGGCCTCGCCTTGACCGGGGTCTATGGGTTGGAGGGTCCGGGCTGGATCCTGCCGGATGTGGCAGCGCGAATGGCGGACGTCCACCGCCGCGCGGCGCTCTTGGGGGTAGCCCGAATGCTGGAAACGGAGTCGGCCGTATTGGGCACCAGCGCCCACCTCCTGGTCGTCGCCCAGCGGGTAACCGGCTGACCGCCTTAGCGTTAGGTTGGAGTGGACGGGTGGCGCTGAATCCGGGGGACGGATATTGCCGTCGTGGGGGTCGGGGAGTTCACTCTGAAACACTGGTTAGGCAGACTCAACAGGATCTCGCCATGACCTTCAAGCCCGCGATTTGGCAACCGATCGCCGTCGTGTTGAGCGCCCTCAACCTGGTTGCAGTCGGTTTCGCGGCCGGAGCCGCCGAGCCGTGGCATGCCGCGGGTCACGCGGCGCTCGGGCTGGGGTTTGGATTATGGGCCCAGCGCATGCGGCAGACCCCCGGCCGAATCGAGCCGCAGGAGCGACTCGAAGCGCTCGAAGCCGAGATGAGCAGCATGCGAGGGGAGCTGAACGAGGCGCAGGAGCGACTGGACTTCGCCGAGCGGATGCTGGCCCAGAAAGCGGAAGCGCGCCGATTGGACCCTGAGCGCTAGGGTAGAAGCAACCTGACCGCAGCGCGATGACGTCACAGACCGAGCTGGGTAAGGTGATCCTCGGCGTCTTCGAGAAGGCGCGCCAGCGCCCGAACACGCCCTACGAGCCCGAGCGCCTTCTTGCCTTCCTGACGGACCCACCTCTCCCGAAGGGCCGCAGAGTCGCCGATACCTTTGCCGGCCGGCGGCGATTCGTCCGCTTCATGAATGCACTCCAGCTGGAGCTTGGAGTCTGCTTCACCCTGGACGAGTGGGAGCGAGGCTTCGGCCTCGATGACCTGGTGAGGCTTGCCGAGGCGAAGACTGCGAGGCCAAGCCAAGGACTCCGGCTGGCCAAGCAGCGATTGGCGGAGGCCCGGGGACGCCGAACCGCGGATCCGATCAAGTTCGGGATCCTGACGCTCCCCCTTCTGATGGGCGCAGGGCTGGCTCCCTCGTGGCCGGTCAAGGCGGCTACGGCGATGCTGTGGATCGCGATTACCGGCGGGGTAGCGGTTTTTGCGATCTCGGAGGTCAGGTACAGCCACGAGCTGGTAGATCGGATCGAGGAGATCGCGCACCGAGGAGAAGCATCCCCATGAGCAACCCACAAACCGACAAGGCCTTTACCGGCTCGCTTCCCAAGGTCTATCAGACCCATCTGGTCCCTCTGATCTTCCAGCCCTTCGCCGTGGATCTGGTGAACCGGCTGGCAGCAAGGCCGGTCAGTCGGATACTCGAGGTCGCAGCCGGCACGGGTGCGGTGACTCGCACGATGGTATCGGCCTTACCCAAGAGCGTCTCCGTTGTTGCCACCGACCTGAATCAGGCGATGCTGGACCAAGCTATCGCACTCGGCACCGAACGGCCGGTCGAGTGGCGTACGGCGGATGCCCAGCAGCTTCCTTTCGACGACGGTGCCTTTGACGCGGTGGTCTGCCAGTTCGGCGTCATGTTCTTTCCCGATAAGGCGAAGGCGTTCTCCGAGGCACGTCGAGTGCTCCGGCCCGGCGGCGTTTTCATTTTCAACGTCTGGGATCGGATCGAAGAAAACGAATTTGCGGACGTCGTGACCACGGCGCTCGAGTCCATGTACCCTGCCGACCCGCCTCGCTTCCTCGCTCGAACCCCACATGGCTATTACGATCGGCCGGCCATCCAGCGAGCTCTGGCCGACGGCGGGTTCACCGCGGCACCTCAACTCACCACCGTGCCGGCGCGGAGCCGGGCCGACTCGCCCGATATCCCGGCAGTCGGGTACTGCCAGGGAACGCCGCTTCGGAACGAGATCGAGGCGCGCGACGCCGCGGGGCTCGGCGAAGCCACCGCCCGGGCTACCGAGGCCATCGCTCGGCGGTTCGGACGGGGCCCAGTGGATGGAAAGCTCCAGGCGCTGGTCGTCACCATCGACAAATGAAAGCAGCGGGGATCGTGCGCCGGCGCCGAGCCCCGGCCTGACTTACCGAACCGGTTGGATCTAATCTTGCGAGGTGGGCCCCGTGCGGTGTCCTACCTGGTGGCTCGCCGGCAACCGATTGGGCGAACCGAGTAACCAGTTGGCCCAACATGCGGGGAGCGGATGGACATCACGGTTCCGTACACCTTCTATCCCCTGGCCTTGCCGCACTGGATGGCTTGGACGCTTTTCCTGGTGGCGATGCTGGGCGGTACCGCCGCGGGTGTCATCCGCGGCCGATGGCGAGGGTGGAGGAGCGGCCTCCTCGCCGGGTTGGTGGCTGCCATCGGTTTCCTGGTTGGGACCATGGTCTTATCCATGGCCATCACGTTCTTCGTGCACGATCTATAGACCAACGCGATGGTCAGGGCATCCGCCCAGCACGTTGGCGGTATGCCGCCGCCCGCTCCGGTTTCCCCCACCCCTCGTACAGTGCCGCGAGCTGCGCCGCAGTCTGCAGCGCGAGCGTATCGGCCTCGGCCCAACGGCGCTCGTCCATGAGCAGTGAGACCATCGCCGGTGCGAGCTTCGCGAAATCCGGCGGCACTAGCCGGCCGTCCGGGTCCTTGACCTCGAGCGCCGGATGTCGAGCTGTCGCCCGTCACAGTAGTCGGTGATCGGGAGGCCCGCCACCAGCTCCATTACGAAGTACGGAAGCCCGTCCTGGGTGCTGCCCGCGTCCAGCGCCTTGGCGATGTTGGGGTGGTCCATGACGGCGAGGGCCTGCCGCTCGCTCTCGAAGCGGGCGAGCACCTCGCGGGAGTCCATGCCGCGGCGGATGACCTTGAGGGCCACCGGCCGCCGGAACGGCTCGAGCTGCTCCGCCTCATACACCAGTCCCATCCCGCCCTGCCCCAGGACGCGGACGATGCGGTAGGAATCGATCCGCGCCGGGTGCGCCTCGGCGGGCGGCGGGTTGGGGGCCGCGCCGGAGGGAACCGTGTCATGTGGGGGCATGAAAGCCAATCTGCCGGGCCCAGGGGAATTGGCAAGCCGGTCTCGGAGGTAACCGCCATGCTTCAGGATCGTTAGGTTGGGATAAAGGAAACCTTGGATACCCCAATGAAACCTCGCGTCACACTCATCACCCTGGGCGTCGATGATCTGGAGCGGTCGGTTGCGTTCTACCGCGATGGCCTGGGGTTGGCAACCAAAGGGATCGTCGGCACCGAATTCGAGCACGGTGCCGTCGCATTCTTCGACCTCCAGCCCGGGCTCCAGCTCGCCCTTTGGCCGCGGGCAGACCTGGCGCACGATACCGGCCTGGCTCAGGGACCGAGCAGCGCGACCGAGCTGAGCCTGGGCCACAACGTGAGTGACCCGGCAGAGGTCGATGCCGTGATGGAGCAGGCGATGCGGGCGGGGGCGCGGATCGTCAAGCCGGCGCGGCAGACATTCTGGGGCGGCTACGCGGGATACTTCCAGGACCCGGACGGGCATCTCTGGGAGATTGCGTGGAATCCCGCGATTCCTGTCGACTAACCGGCGAGAGAATGAGGCGTTAGCCTGGCTAGCGCTGCCGGCGCTGGGCTTCGAGCCTGCGGAGCATCTGCAGCTGGGCGAACAGCATGGCCCGTTCGATGTCGGCTGCGGCCGGCAAGCCCGGGAGTGTGGTGGACATCGATGTCTCCTTGCCCGCGTGAGTGAAAGGCCATCGGGTCGCTGAGCGGCCCGCCTCGCACTACCAGATGCGGCGATCCCGGCGAAAACCGGACATCACGGGAGTGAACCATAAGGAGGGCTGCATGGAGGACCGAGTCGCGCCGCTGGCCGCGATCTTCGAGCTCAACACCGATCTGCTGCTGAACTGCCTGGAGGGCGTTTCCGACGCCGAGGCCCAACAGTGCCTGGCTGGGGGCGGCAACAGCATAGCCTTTCTGGCCGCACACCTGACCGATACTCGCCATTTCCTGGTCAAGCGGCTGGGGAACCCGCTTCCCAATCCGCTCACCCGGTACCTGGCCGATGCCCAAGGCATCGCAGACATCCGGGAGTGGCCGGCGCTATCCGAGATCCGGGCAGGATGGCTGGCCGTAAGCGCTCATCTGCAAGCGACCCTGGGGAAACTCACCGCCGGCGACCTCAGCCAGTCCGACATTCACCGCTTTCCGGTCTCCGATACCACGAAAGTGGGAATGATCACGTTCCTGGCCCAGCACGATTCCTATCACGTGGGGCAGATGGGTTTCCTGCGGCGGCAGCTGGGCAAGCCGGCGATGACGTACGGCCGCGGCGCACAATCGGCGACAGCGGCGGGTGCTACTTAGTCTTTGGGGCGGCGGTAGGTCCGGCTATCGAAGCGGCACTTGGTCCCGAAGTCCCATCCGGCCGAGTAGCGACTGGTAGCCCGGCTCCTGCCGGAAAGTCCACCACGGTGTGTCCACCGGGAGATCCGGCGAGTCAGGCGTTCGGGCACACCGGGTCGGACGGCAGACAGGAGCGGCGCCGACTCGAGCATAATCTGCTGCATCAACCAGGGCACTGTGGTGCCGGGCGGCGGCGGAGCGTGGTGTCTTCGGCCAGAAACATCTCGCCCATGCCGCCCTGACCCAGCTTCGCGAGTATCCGGAATTGCCCGAGCATGGTGCCGATCATGCAGGAGAATCTGGTGCGATGGCCCCCCTCTCGCGAGGGACTCGGGCCGGACGCGCGTTGCGCGCCGGGGCTAATATTCGACATGGACCCTGACTTGAATGAAGTGGCCGAGCGGGTGCGAGCCGCGCTGGTTCGGGCCGCCGTACTGGCCTACGAGGATGCGGCCATCCGGGGCCTTTGCGGTGAAGGCGCTTGGGAGGTGGCCGTATCGGCGATGCGGACACTCGACCTCTCTCCAACCGTGAAGCCGTAAGCCCGGTGCCTCACAGGCTGGGCGTGGGCCTCGCGGGTCTTGGCACGGCTCTGAGCCTCGGAGTCGCGCCGCTCGCCGCATGCGACCCGGTTTGGCTGCCCATCACCCGGCCTGCCGGCATCAGCTTTTTCGTCGCCCTGGCCTTGGCCGACACCCTGCGTGACGGACAGAAGGTGCAACTGCTCCGAGTGAACGGAGCCGCGAGCGAGTTGGATGCGCGTGAGGCCATCGTGGTCCCCTGGGCCTACGGGCCTGACTGCCGGCCGATCGCATGGTCCGCCCGGCTCGCCTGGATCCCGCCCGGTACTCGCGGCGCCATGACCGGCAGGTTACGCCCGCGTGATGGCTGGCTGGATGGCGTCCCCACCTTCGACGTTGAGATGGCATGGCGAGAGCCGCTGTGGATCCTCGACGACCCGCGGTGGCCCCATGGCGGCTCCGGCAGCGAGCGCTTGACGCCGGAGGAATTCCTGGGGCTCTATGCGGCGCTCCCCGAGGCCGAGCAACTGGAGCGCTACCCGGACAAGACGGCCGCGCGGGTGCGCGATTGGGAGCACCGTCACCAGCAACTTGCCGATCGCGCGCCGGCCCGGACGATCCTGGACAACCTCTACCGGGCGGCAGCGGAGCAGGCCAGGCGTTCCAGTCGGTGAACCAGTGGCGCAACCTGCGCTTGGCTGAAGCGCTCTCCTCGTTCAACGCTCTCCGGATCGCGGCAGTCCCCAGCGACGGATGGACGGCACGGCTCGACCGGCTGGCCCACGCGGCCTTTCGCGCTGCCGAGCATTTGATCGTGTACGGTAGTCTGTCTCCGGGTGGCCCTAACCACGATCGACTCGCCCAGTTGGGCGGGGTCTGGGAGCAAGGATGGGTCGAAGGAGAACGTGAACCGGTCGGGTGGGGCGCCGAACTGGGATATCCAGCACTCCGCTGGCAGCCCGGCGGGTCGCGGGTGGCGGCACACCTGCTTCGCTCGGCCGCACTAGCCGGGCAGTGGGACGCTCTGGACCAGTTCGAAGGTGCGGCATACCAACGGATCCTGGCGCCGTTCTACTCCGACCGGGGGTTGAGTGCCGTCGGGTATCTCTATGCCGCCGGTCCGCCGCTCTGAGGGGGAAGTTGCACTCATGCGTCTCGCGGTAATTCTTCTCGTCTGTCTTCTCGCGCCCGCCTCAGCCGGAGCGCAACACCCAGCCCGTGCCCGCGCGCTCGGCATCATTCCCGGTACGCTTTCTCCTGGTCCGGTCAACGCGATCACCGATGTCGCCGGCGTGCGCGTGGGTCAGACGACTGTCCGGCTGGGTGATTCCGTGCGGACCGGCGTCACTGCCATCCTCCCCCACGGCGGCAATCCCTACCTCGAGCGCGTGCCCGCCGCGATCCACGTCGGCAACGGATTCGGCAAGCTGCTCGGCGTGACCCAAGTCGCCGAGCTGGGCGAGCTGGAGACGCCGATCCTGCTCACCTGCACGCTCTGCGTCTGGAAAGCGGCCGATGCGCTGGCAGCTTGGCTACTGGCTCAGCCCGGCATGGCCGAGGTGCGCTCGATCAATCCGGTGATCGGGGAGACCAACGATGGATACGTCCTGAACGCCATCCGGAGCCGGCCGATCACCGAACGGAACGTGCGGGCGGCGCTCGAGGACGCGAAGAGCGGGCCGGTGGCTGAGGGAAGCGTCGGCGCGGGCACGGGGACCGTGGCGTTCGGCTGGAAGGGCGGGATCGGCACCTCGTCGCGCCGGGCCACGGCTGGGGATAGCACCTGGACCGTGGGCGTGCTGGTGCAGTCGAACTTTGGCGGCGATCTGCTGGTGCTCGGCGTACCGGTGGGACGGGCGCTCGGCCGAAAGGGCGTCCGGGAAGCCAAGGGCTCCATCATGATCGTGGTAGCGACGGATGCACCACTGTCGGATCGGAACCTGCGTCGCCTTGCCGCTCGCGCCATCGTCGGCTTGGGTCGCACCGGGTCGTCGCTCGGTAACGGCTCGGGCGACTACGTGATCGCCTTCTCTACCCATCCCGGCGTGCGGCGCCGCCTCGGCGCGATGCGGCTCGCCACCAGCGAGCTGGGGAACGACGAGATGACCGGCTTGTTTCAGGGCGTCGCCGAGGCGACCGAGGAGGCGATCTACAACTCCCTCTTCACCGCCACAACGGTGACCGCGAAAGGCGGCTCGGTCGAGGCTATCCCGGTCGCTGACGTCGTCCGAATCCTGGATCGGCACGGACTGCTGATCCACTGACTGCCGAATCTCGCAAGACCTCCCCCAAGACCCGAGTGGCCTCGAGCAGGCGCCGCTCGGTCGATCCGCCGAAGCCCAGCAGCAACCCACTCCGACCAGCCGTCCCCGCATAACAGGTGGAAAGGGCCGTCGCCGTGAGGCCGCGCGCGGCCATACGCCGAACCACGTCCCGATCGTCGAGCCCCGCCGCCAGCAGCACCGCCACATGGAGACCGGCGTCGGCGTTGAGAACCGTGATCCGGCGCCCGCAGTGTCGAGCCAGACCGGTGAGCAGCGCATTGCGCCGTTCGTGGTACACCCCGCGCATGCGGCGAAGGTGCCGGGCAAAGTGACCCGCTCGGAGAAACTCCGCGAGCGCGAGCTGGTACAGCGTGGGGGAAAAGAGATCGAACGACTCTCGCGCGTTCACGAACCGCTGCCACAGCGACGGCGGCACCACCAGGTACCCCACCCGCACCGCCGGAAAGAGCACCTTGCTGAAGGTGCCGACGTAGATCACCCGCTCGTGCGCGTCCATCCCCTGGAGCGAGCCGAGCGGACGGCTCACATAGCGATACTCGCTGTCGTAGTCGTCCTCCAGCACCCAGGCATGCCGGCGGTAGGCCCAGTCCAGCAGCGCAAACCGCCGGGCGGCGGTCATCGAGATCCCCAGTGGATACTGGTGCGATGGAGTGACGTACGCCGCGCGCACCCGTGCGCCGCGCCGCTGGAGCGACCTCACGCTCATGCCTTCCCGGTCCACCGGCACCGGTATCAGCTCGGCCCCACCCGCGCCCAGCGCCGCCCGTGCGACGGGGTAACCCGGCTCCTCCACCGCCACCCGGTCGCCTGGCGCCAGCAGCACCGAGGTGGCCAAGCGGAGCGCCGCCTGGGAGCCTGACACGATGAGCACCTGCTCGGCCTCGCACCGGACCGCGCGTGCGGTGCGGAGATGCTCCGCGATCGCCAGCCGCAACGGGACCAGCCCCGCCGGGTCGCCATAAGCCATCTGCGCATGGGTGAGCCCGTGGGCGTGTCGCGCCACCAGCCTGGCCCATCCGGCATGAGGAAACCGGTCCAGCGCTGGAAGGCTCAACCGAAACGGGCCCAGCCCTCCTTCGTGACGGGCCCGCGGCGGCGGCCGGGGCACCCGCCGAGCCAGGCTCGGCCGAGCGCCGCCGGGTAGCGGGGAATGCAGGAGATCGTCGGGGAGTGCGGCGCTGACGAAGGTGCCCGACCCGATTCGGCCCTCGAGGTACCCCTCGTGCAGCAGTTGATCGTACGCAGTGAGCACCGGCATCCGCGATACCTCGAGTTCCTCGGACAGGATCCGGGTCGGGGGCACCCGCTGGCCGGGGCGGAGCCGGCCGTCGAGGATGGCCAGCCGGAGCCCGTCGTAGATCTGCCGGTGCAATGGAGTGGCGGAGGACCGGTCGATGGGCAGCTGCAAAGTGGTCATGGCCACAATATACAAATTGGCGATGGTGATAGTACCGCTTTGCCGCTATGGTGGATGACTATTCAGCGACTTGTGAGGATACCGTGATGGACCCGTCTCAATGCTGTCGCGCTTGGCTGCTGCTGTGCGGTTTGCTGGTCGGCGTGCAACCGCTACCGGCCGGTGCCCAGGGCAAACCGGAAGCAGCGAGCGCACGCGACGGTCAACATGACTTTGACTTCGAGATCGGCACCTGGAAGACTCAGCTATCGCGGCTCGTCCACCCCTTGTCCGGCGATTCCACCTGGACCAAGTACACCGGCACCACCGTGGTCCGAAAAGTCTGGAATGGCCGCGCCAACCTGGTGGAGCTCGAGGCCGAGGGTCCGGCCGGTCACTTTCAGGCCCTGAGCCTGCGTCTCTACAATCCGGAAGCCCGCCAGTGGAGCCTCAATTTCTCCAACAGCAGGGGCGGGACCCTGGCCCAACCGGCGATCGGCGAATTCAAGGAGGGGCGCGGCGAGTTCTTGTCGCAGGAGTCGTTCAACGGCCGGGCGATCCTGGTTCGATTCGTCATCTCGCCTATCACTGCGGACTCGTGTCGTTTCGAACAGTCGTTCTCGGATGATGGAGGCAAGACTTGGGAGCTCAATTGGATCGCGATTGACACTCGCGTCAAGGGCAAGTCCGACAAGACACCCTGAGTATCCGTTCGTGAGTTCGCTCACCGACATCGACCCGCCTTTCCTTATATCCGTCAGCACATCCAGAAACTCGTCAGCGGCCATGCCGGCTCGTAGACCAGAAAGGATGCAGCATGACGGCAACACTAAACCCACCAGAAAGGCCCTCGCCACCACGCGACCGCCCCACCCACGACGATTCCCGGGGGCTGGCCCGCAGCCTGGCATGGTTCAGCATCGGCCTCGGCCTGGCCGAGATTGTCGCCCCTGGCGGTATTGCCCGGGTGGTGGGCGTCCGTGACAGCGCGGCGAATCGCAATACCCTGAGAGCCCTCGGCGTCGCTACCGCGGGAATCGCGGCGGTGACCCTGATCCACGCCCTCGCCGGCCGGACGTTAAGTCGCCAGAATGGCCACCCCCCTATTCCGAAACCTCGGTCAAAAGACGTACACGTGGTTCGGGCCATCACCGTAGGCCGCCCAGCCGAGGAAGTGCATCGCTTCTGGCGGGCACTCGACAATCTGCCCCGGTTCATGTCCCATCTCGAGTCGGTCATCGTGCTCGATGATCGCCGCTCACATTGGAAGGCGAGGGCCCCTGCCGGAGCGAGCGTCGAGTGGGATGCCGAGATCGTGGAAGATCGACCGGACCTGCTGGCCTGGCGCTCCCTGCCGGGAGCGGGCGTGCCCAACACCGGATCGGTCCGCTTTTCCCCGGCACCCGGGGGCCGGGGCACCGAAGTGCTGGTGGAGCTGCGCTACGATCCGCCCGGCGGCAAAGTTGGGGCGATGATCGCCAAGCTCTTCGGTGAGGAGCCGGGCCAGCAGGTGGATGCCGATCTGCGCCGGTTCAAGCAAGTGATGGAGACCGGTGAGGTAGTCCATTCGGACGCCAGCATTCACGGAGGGATGCATCCGGCTCAGCCGCCCGAAATAGCGCTCCGGCCGGACTTGGTCTCGAGCCGAGGAGGGATGGAGTCATGAGAGCCACCTGCTGGGAAGGCAAGCGCGATGTCCGGGTGGAGCAGGTACCCGATCCCAAGCTCCTCAACGCGCGGGACGCCATCGTCCGCATTACCTCGACCGCGATCTGCGGCTCCGACCTTCACCTGTACAACGGCCTCATTCCCACCATGGTGAAGGGCGACATCCTCGGCCACGAGTTCATGGGCGAGGTAATGGAAGTGGGCCGCGCGGTGAAGACTTTGCGGCCCGGCGACCGGGTGGTGGTGCCGTTCACCATCTCCTGCGGCGAGTGCGCCATGTGCCGGCAGGACCTCTTTTCCCTGTGCGAGAATTCCAACCCCAATGCCTGGATCGCGGAGAAGCTGATGGGGCACTCTCCCGCCGGAGCGTTCGGCTACAGCCATATGCTCGGCGGGTTCGCCGGCGGCCAGGCGGAGGCGGTGCGGGTGCCCTTTGCCGACGTGGGGCCGCTCAAAATCCCCGAGGGAATGCCCGACGAGCAGGTGCTCTTCCTCTCGGACATCTTCCCCACCGGCTACATGGGCGCCGAGATGTGCAACATCAGGCCGGGTGACGTGGTCGCCGTCTGGGGCGCGGGGCCGGTAGGGCAGTTCGCGATCGCAAGTGCCAAGCTGCTCGGGGCCGAGCGGGTAATCGCCATCGACCGCTTTCCCTACCGGCTCCGCATCGCCCGCGAGCGCGCCGGCGCCACCGACGTCATCAACTATGAGGAGACCCCGGCACTGGAGGCGCTACGGGAGCTTACCGCGGGGCGGGGCCCGGATGCCTGCATCGATGCGGTCGGCATGGAGGCGCACGGCCATGCCGCGGTCTACGCCTACGACCGGGTCAAACAGGCCGTGATGCTGGAGAGCGATCGTCCGACTGCGCTCCGCGAGGCGATCCTGGCGTGCCGGAACGGGGGAACCGTCTCGGTCATCGGCGTCTACGGCGGCTTCATCGACAAGTTTCCCATGGGCGCGGTGATGAACCGCTCGCTCACCATCAGAAGCGGCCAGTGCCACGTTCAGCGATACATGCGCCCGTTGCTGGAGCTGATTCGCGACGGGAGGATCGATCCCAGCTTCGTGATCACCCACCGGACAAGGCTGGAGGAGACACCGGAGATGTATGATACTTTTCTCCACAAGGAGGATGAGTGCCTGAAGGTGGTATTGAAGCCTTGAGGAGGAACCCAGGATGTATCGCGTCCGGCAGGAAGAGCTGCCCTTTCAGGGCAGCTCTCACCAATTCGTTGGGGCCGATAATGGCGACGTCAATATCTCGGTGTTCCTCCTTCATGCGCTCCCTGGGCGCGGCCCCGGACCCCACCGGCACCCATACGATGAGGTCCAGTTCTTGAGAGAAGGCCGCGGTCTTTACGTCGTCAACGGGGAGGAATTCGAGGCCGGCGCAGGCGACATCCTGGTCATCAAGGCCGGCGAGATTCACAGCTTCCGCTGCATTGGCGACGAACCGCTGGTCCAGGTCGACGTCCACCTGAGCCCGCGTTTCATACAGGAGAACCTGCCCTAGATCGCGACCCTCCCGTCCCGTTGCCAAACCCCCTTCGGCTCCTGACCCCGTTTGCTCCTGGGAGGGATGTAGAAAACCGCCTCCCGACTCCGACTTCTACATGCCAGCGCCAACCACGGCGCCCAAACCGAGAGGAGCACGAACATGAAGTACATGCTGATGATGCACGTGCCGCGCGGCACGGGGGACTACCAGATTAGCAACTGGTCCCCGGACGACTTCAAGGCTCACATAGCCTTCATGCATCGGCTCAATAAGGAGCTCACCGAGTCCGGCGAGCTGGCGGGTGCCGAGGGACTGGCCGCGCCCGGCGAGGCCAAGGTCGTGCGCGCCGGCAAGACGGGAGTGCCCGCGGTGACGGACGGACCGTTCCCCGAGGCCAAGGAGTTCCTCGCCGGGTATTGGATCGTCGAGGTCGACCGGCCCGAGCGAGCGTACGAGATCGCGGCCAAGGCCTCGGCAGCCCCGGGCCCGGGTGGCGCTCCGCTGATCATTCCCATCGAAGTGCGCCAGGTGATGAGCGGCCCTCCGGGGGAGCCGTGACCCCTTCACGGGGGAGCCCTTGAGCTCCGCCATCGGGCAACTGCTTCGGGAGCTCGCGCCGCAGGTGCTCGGTGCCGTTGCCCGCCGCCATGGAGACTTTGCCGCCGCGGAGGACGCGGTCCAGGAAGCGCTCATCGCGGCGGCGACCCAATGGCCCACGGAGGGCATCCCCAACAACCCCCGCGGCTGGCTCTTTCGGGTTGCGCTCCGGCGGATCACCGATCATTTGCGCAGTGAGCTGGCGAGACGCCGCCGGGAGGAGGCCGTCGCGAGTCGGCTATGGGCCGAGTGGGCCTTCGTACCGCCGGCCGATGGAGACATTGCGGTGGATCAGGACGACACGCTGGTCCTGCTCTTCATGTGTTGCCATCCGGCGTTGACCCCGGCCTCCGCGATTGCCCTCACCCTTCGTGCCGTCGGCGGTCTGAGCACCGCGGAGATTGCCAGCGCGTTTCTGGTTCCCGAGGCGACCATGGCCCAGCGGATCAGCCGGGCCAAGCAGAGCATCAAGGCTTCCGAGGCTCCCTTCACCATGCCCACCGAGGAAGAACGCGCCGAGCGGCTGAGTGCCGTGCTGCACGTGCTGTACTTGATCTTCAGCGAGGGGTACACCAGCAGCAGCGGTCCGGCCCTGCAGCGCACCGACCTCTCCAATGAGGCAATTCGATTGGCGCGCACGGTGCGGGGCCTGCTCCCGAACGATGGAGAAGTCGCCGGCCTGCTGGCGCTCATGCTGCTCACCGACGCGCGCCGCGCCGCGAGGACCGGCCCGAGCGGAGAGCTCATTCCGCTCGACGAGCAGGATCGAGCGCTATGGGACCAGCGGCTGATCGCCGAGGGAGTCGCGCTCATTTCCGAGACCCTCTCATCAGGATCGGTAGGCTCCTATCAGCTCCAGGCCGCGATCGCCGCGGTTCATGATGAATCGGCGCGAGCCGAGGACACCGACTGGCCCCAGATCTTCGCCCTGTATGACGTGCTCAAGCGGATGTCCGACAACCCCATGGTGACGCTCAACCATGCAATCGCCGCTGCGATGGTGAATGGTCCGACGGTAGGGCTGGAGTTGTTGAAGGTGTTGGACAGCGACGCCAGGATGGCGGGGCACTACCGACTCGATGCGGTCCGCGGGCATCTATACGAGATGGCCGGTGAGCGGGAGCGCGCGCTCACCCACTACCGAGCCGCGGCCGAACGAACCACCAGCATCCCGGAGCGCAACTATCTCACCGCCAAGGCCGTACGGCTCACTGTCAGGCAGTGAATCAAGGAGACCGGAATGCACCCGAGAAGAATCTATGAAGAGGCGGCGTTGCTGGCCTGCCTGGTGATCAGCCTTCCCCTGGTGACCCAGTGCCAAGCGCAGACACCCCAGGCTGGACCCGGGCAACGATCTCCCACTCCCCAATCGATTGAAGGGAAAGTCGGGGCCAAGACCGTGGCCAAAGGGCTCGAGCACCCCTGGGCGCTCGCGTTCCTCCCGGACGGACGAATGCTGGTTACCGAGCGTCCCGGCCGCCTCCGCATCGTGGCGAAGGATGGAAGCCTGTCCCCGCCGCTGGCCGGCGTCCCTCAGGTCCACGCAAGAGGCCAGGGCGGCCTGCTTGATGTGGCGATCGATCCGAAGTTCGAGGACAACCGGCTGGTCTATCTGGCTTACTCCGAGCCGGGCGAAGGTGGGGCCGGGACAGCCGTGGCCCGGGGCCGGCTGGGTAACAGTGGGCTCGAGAACGTGCAGGTGATCTATCGCCAGCAGCCGAAGGTGCAGGGCGACGGCCACTTTGGATCGCGTTTGGTCTTCGCGCGCGACGGCAAGCTGTTCATCACTCAGGGAGACCGCCAGGCCTACCGGGAGCAGGCGCAGAACCTGGGTTCCGGGCTCGGCAAGCTTATCCGCGTCAATCCCGATGGCTCCATTCCGGACGACAACCCCTTTGTGGGGAAGAGCGGCGTTCGGCCGGAGATTTATTCCTACGGCCATCGCAGCATGCAGGCGGCGGTGCTGCATCCGGAGACGGGGCAGCTCTGGACCGTCGAGCACGGCGCGCGCGGGGGCGACGAGCTCAATCATCCTGAAGCGGGAAAGAACTACGGCTGGCCGGTCATCACCTACGGCAGGGATTACTCCGGCGCCAGCATCGGTGAGGGCACGGCCAAGGAGGGGATGGAGCAGCCGGTCTACTATTGGGATCCGGTCATCGCGCCATCAGGGGCGGTCTGGTACACGGGCGACAAGTACCCCGGCTGGAAGGGCAGTCTCCTCATCGGCTCCATGCAGCCCGGCGCCCTGGTCCGGCTTACCCTGGACCGGGGTCGAGTGACCCGCGAGGAGCGATATCTCGGCGAGCTGGGTACCCGGATCAGGGATGTCCAGCAGGGACCCGACGGGTTCCTCTACCTGGTGACCGATGAGGGCGACGGACAGGTGCTACGCGTCGTGCCCGAGGGCTAGTGCCGCGAGATCGAGACGGGCCGCTCAGTTCAGGATCAGGACCCTCCCACCTTCCAGTCCCGAAGGCCGCTGATCCAGCTATAGGGATCGATCGATACGCTCTCCACCCGGGCGGAGATAACAGCGCTGTTGGTGGGGCTATACAGGAAGATCGCCGGTGTATCGGCGTTCAGCGTGTCGACCGCCTCCCGATACAAGCGCCGCGCGGTCGTCACGTCCGACTCCGCGCTGGCGCGGGCGAAGAGTGAGTCAAATCTCGGATTGGCATAGCGACCGTAGTTGATGATCTCCCACCCGGCCTTGGTCCACTGGTCGGCCAAGCCCCGGGCGCTGGGCTCGTCCAGCCAGGCACCGATGTAGGTGTCGAAGCTTCGCCGCCCCAGGCGCTCCTGAAACACCGAGAAGTCGATGGCGGTTACGGTGACGCTCGCCCCCACGGCACGCCACATTTCCTGCAGCGTCACCGCGAGCTGCCGACGGGATCCGCTGGTGCTCGGCACCAGGATGTCGAACGACAACGCCCGGCCTCTCCTCCGTCGCACGCCGTCCGGGTCCTTTTTCCAACCGGCCGCGGCCAGCACCCGCTCCGACTCCGCCCGATCGAACGGCAGAGTGACCATGCTGTCGCTCCAGATCCAGAGCAGCTGCGACATCGGGCCCGGAGGCGCCTTGGCCTGGGGACCGAACACCGAGCGGGCCAACACCACTCTGTCGACCGCGAGCGCCAATCCCCTGCGGGTCTCCCGGTCTCCCAGCACCGGATGGGGGCCATTTCCGGGAGGCATCAGGTTGAAGCCCAGGAAGCCGTAGGCGGCGGAGGGATACGACACCAACCGAAGTCCGGAATCACCGGCAACCCGCTTTGCCCGCTCGGCCGCTCCCACCGTCTCCAGCGCGTCCGCATCACGGCTCATGACAAGGTTCAGCGCGGCATCGGGATCGCTGGTGAAACGCCAGACGGCCCGGCGAATGCTCGGCCGCTCGGGTCGCGCGGAGTCGGCAACCAGAGTCAGGAACTCACCCCGCTTCCACCGTTCCACCCGGTAGGGGCCGCTGCCCACCAGGCGGGAGAGCGAAGTGTCGGCCGCCCAATCCGACCGGGGAATGGCGTCCCAGATGTGGCGGGGAATGATTCGCACGTGATAGGTCGCGTCGTACAACTGCTCCGGAGACGGCTCGCGGAAGCGGATGAGGAAAGCGGCAGAATCCTCCGGGACCACCTCGATCCGACCGGCGAGATACGAGCGCGCCGGTGCCCCGATCACGCTGTCGCTGAAGGCCTCGAACGAGAAGCGAACGTCTTCAGCCGTCACCGGCCGGCCGTCGTGCCAGCGCGCTCCCGGCCGAAGCCGGAAGCGCCAGGTGAGCGAGTCCACCCGAGTCCATTGCTGCGCCAAGGCGGGCCGGTAAGCCGAAGAATCGATCGGCGCCTTGCCCGGGGCCAGCTCGGCGAGATGCTCGAACACCTGGTCCCCGATGTCCCGGCCGACGGTCTCCTGCACCAGCGGCGGGAGAATCGAGGATGGCTCGCCTACCGCGGCGATCACCACGGCGTCGCAGTTGAGGCATGCGGCCGGTTCGCGTTCGCGGCCGCATGCGGTCAGGCTGAAGAGGGCAAGCCCGAAGAGGCTGGTAGCCAGGGTTGAGACCGGAGCTTTCACTCGGCGCCTCGGATTGGAGCGTGTTGAGCGGAGCAAGTATCCGTAGATCAAGAGATTGAGGGTCAGGACCACGACTCCGAGCCCGATCTGAATCCCCCGCGTCAGGCCGCCCGGGTAGAGCACCGGCAGCAGGTAATTCTCGATGAACCCGCCCTGATACCCCGCTTCACCCGCGGCCTTGCGCAGGCTCTGCTCCAGGGGCGTGAGCGGGCAGATCCAGCCGGCGAACTCGATCAGCGCACCCCACACGGCCGCCGGGATGTGGACCCAGGCCAGCCGCGGCCACCGCAGCACCAGTAGCCCGCCGGCCACTACGAAGATGACGAACAGCAGGTGGAGGCCGACAACCAGGTCGGCCAGGATCCCTTGCATCGCCGTTGTCTTCGACTCCGATGGGACTCAGGCGGCCTTGCCCACCGAGTCCATGAAGGCCTGGTACACTTCCGGACGCCACCAGTGGCGCGATTCCTCGGTCTTGCCCAGCGCCTCCCCCTGAGACATGGCGCCGCGATAGCTCCGCGTGGTGGTCAGCGCATCGTACACATCCACGATGCAGATGATCTGGGCCGAGAGTGGAATCTCGTCCCCTTTCAGCCGGTCGGGGTAGCCGGTGCCGTCGTGCTTCTCGTGGTGCCAGCGGATGATCGGCTTGATGTCCCAGGGAAACTCGACCGTGGTCAGCAGATCGATGCCCCACTCTGGGTGCCGCTTGATGACCTCGAACTCATCGGTCGTGAGCGGGCCCGGCTTGTTGAGGATCTCGTGCGGCACCCGGACCTTGCCCACGTCGTGCAGGTAGGCCCCGATCCGAATGGTGGTCAATTGACTCTCGTCCAGTCCCAGTGCCCGGGCCACTGAGACGGCATACCCCGCCACTCGCTCGCAATGGCCAAAGGTATAACTGTCGGCCGACTCGATCGACTGACCCCACTCCCGCACCACGCCGAAATAGGTCTCCTCCAGCCGGTGGACCTTGGAGGCCACATCGACCAGATCCATTCGGGCATCCAGCCGGGTGAAGAGGCGGTGGGCCGAGTTGAGCAGCCGCAGCGCCTCCTGATTCCGCCCCATCACCTGGTACAGCTTGGCCAGCTCGCGGGAAGCCTCGGCCTCGCTGAGCACCGATCCGGTGTTGACCGCCTGCTCGATCGCCGCGCTGAGCCGCGACTCGGCCAGCCCCAGCCGGCCGGTCTCCCGGTAAATCACGCCGAGCACCTTGTAGGCGTCGGCCTTGTCGAGCCGTGCGCCCAGCTGATCGAAGATGCCCAGCGCGGTCTCGGCGTTGCGCCGCGCGTCCTCGTAGCACTGCCGGGCAACGTGCACTTCCGAATGATTGAGGAGACAGAGCCCCTCGAGATGGACGTCGCCGACCGAGCGGGTGATTTCCAGGCTGCGGCGGAAATACTGGTCGGCGTCTTCCCATAGCTGGCGGTCCGAGCTGACCATGCCGAGGTTGTGATAGGCGATCGCCCTGCCCTTGGCGTCTCCCGAGGTCTCGAAGGCATCGAGCGAGCGGCGGTAGTGCGTCAGGGCCCGAGTGTGATCTCCCTGGATGTTGCAGAGGATGCCGAGATTCTGTTCGATCCGGCCTCGCAACGTCGGGCTGGTCCCGCCGAGATTCAGGGCCTCGAGGTAACGCTCTCGGGCCTCGTCCATCGCTCCGCTCTCGAAAGCGAACCCGGCCAGTACGTTGAGCGCCTCGGCCGCGAGGACGTCGTCGCCGATCTCCAGGGCAACGGCATGGCTTCGCTCGGATAGCTCGCGGGCGGTCTGGGGCTCATTGCGATGGTGATACAGTACGCCGAGACGGCGGAGCGCTTCGGCCGCAATGCGTTGTTCCCCGCTGGCCTCGGCATCGCCGATGGCCGCGGCGTAGCGTTCCAGCGCTTTCGGAACATTCCCTGTCTGCTCGAACGCCTTGGCCTGCTCCAGAAAATCGCTCGCGCGGTGGACCCCGGATTCAGGGGCCCACCGCGCGGAGAGGAGTGGTGCCGGGTCAGAACTCAATGGCTACCAGGCCACGGCGTACCGGGAGAAGTGCTTGATGTCGCCGGTGACGGTCTTGTTCTTCACATCGTCCCTGGACGGCAACAGGTCGAGAATGCGAAGCAGCTCGTCGATGTAGACCACCCGCTTGAGCACCAGCAGCGGCGAGCAGTTCTTGTAGCTCAGGGTCAGCTGCGCCGTCTTGTTGAAGCGGAGACCCTCGGGGTAGAACCGCACCGAGTTCACCCGGCCGGGCACCTGCTCGGCCTTGATGGTCACCCGCTTCTCCAACGCACCCCGAGGAATGCTGAGCCGGTGAGTGCCGACGGCGATGACGCCGCCGTCGGGGCCGACGGTCTGGGTGGTCACGGCATACGGCTGGGTAGAGCAGGAGAGCAGGTTCAGGTTCTTGAGTACCCCTCCTAGCCCTTCCACCAGGCCGCCCACGAGGGCCTGCGACGGCGCCTCAACCGGAGGGCTGACCGGATCCTCGTTCGATACACAGCTCACCCCAAAGGCGAGCACCACGCCAGCAAGAACTGCGGCGTACAGACGGCGGGTCACGACGGACATGCGGTACTCCCGGTTGAGGGTGAGCGGTGTGCGACGATACCGCGGCCCCCGCTAGTTGGGCCGCCGGCTATTCACCGGAGAGTCAGGGCCGGTGAACGAGCCGGTACGCGGAACACTTAGGCGTCGTGGAATTGGGCAAGGAGCATGCCCGCAGGGAATGCAGCTGACTAGAAAATATACACTACGTGAAGTATCAGCATGATAGTGTACATTGAGACTGGAACTTGTAGCTAATTATGTGATTGTGATGGCGTATGATTATCGGACACTGGGCCGTTGCCAGCTTCCCTCGACCTGTGGCGTTCCACTGTAGAAAGTTTAGGGGCCCCCTGGTGGAGGCCCCCTAAACTGCCCCAGCCGATAGCCGATAGCGGATAGCCGATAGCCTCCTACGCCACCGCATGCTCCTTCTGGCTCTCCGCCGCCACTTTGGCCGCCACCTCCGGCGGAGCCTCGGCGTACCCCCGGAACTTCTGCCGGTGAGTCCCCCGGCCATGGGTGATGGAATGCAGCGTCGTCGAATACTTGTAGAGCTCGGCCTCGGGAACGATCGCGCGCACCTTGGTCAGCCGGCCGTCGGGCTCGGTGCCCAGGATCTGTCCCCGGCGGGAGCTGAGGTCCCCCATCACGTCACCCAGCAGGTCGTCGGGTGCCCATGCCTCCACGTCCATCAGCGGCTCCAGCAGGATCGGCCGCGCTTTCGGTGCGACGTTCCGGAAGGCGAGGATCCCGGCCATCTTGAACGACATTTCGTTGGAATCGACGTCGTGATAGGAGCCGTCGAAGCATTCCACCTTGAAGTCCACCAGTGGGTAGCCGGCGATCACGCCGCGCTCCGCCGCTTCCTGCACGCCGCGATCCACCGCCGGCACGTACTTGCCGGGGATGACCCCGCCCACGATGTCGTCCACGAACTCATATCCGCTGCCCCGGGGTAGCGGCGCCATTCGAATCCAGCAGTCGCCGTACTGGCCCCGTCCTCCCGACTGCTTCTTGTGCTTCCCCTGTCCCTCCGCCTTGCCCTTGATGGTCTCCCGGTACGCCACCCGGGGCCGAGTGAGCTCGGCATGCACCCCGAACTTGCGCTCCAGCCGGTGGAGGATGGTGTCGAAGTGCCGCTCGCCCATGCCATGAATCAAGGTCTGTCCCAGCTCGGAGCTGTACTCGAAGTGGAAGGTAGGATCTTCCTCGTGCAGCTTGTGCAGCCCCGCGGCCAGCTTGTCCTCCTCTCCCCGCTGTTTCACCAGCACGGCGGAGGTGGCGACGGCGTCGGGGAGCGGGATCGGCGGCAGGCGAACCGGACGATCCCGGTGGCAGAAGGTGTCTCCGGTGTGAGTGTCCCGCAGTTTGGCGACCGAGCCGATGTCGCCGGCCTCCAGCCGTTCGACCTCGATGCGCTCCTTGCCCTGCTGAATCGACAGATGGTTCAGCTTTTCCGCGGTCTCGTGCTCGGCGTTCCAGACCTCGTCCCCGTTGCGGAGCTGGCCGTTGAACAGGCGGAAGAGGGTGACGTCGCCGACGTGCGACTCGGACAGGGTCTTGAACACCCGTCCCAGCAACGGCGGGGCCTTTCCCGCTCGCTCCGGATCGGGCTTGGGCAGTTCAGCCGGCGAGGGAAACAGCTCCACCATCTTCTTGAGCAGCGTGCGAAGCCCGTAGGTGAGGGTCGCGCTCCCGCAGAAGAGCGGAACGATCTGCCCGGCCAGCATCGCCTTCTTCACCGCGCCGATGAACTGCTCCCGGGGCAACTCCTCGCCGGCGAGGTAGCGCTCGATGAGCTCGTCGTCGGTGGAGGCGACCGCCTCGGTCAGGTGCTCGTTGTATTCCTGGTACCGTGCCTCGAACTCGGGCGGCATGGGCACCACTTCGTACTCGCTCTTGCTGGTGCCTTTCTTATACACGTGGCAGTGGCCGGAAAAGAGGTTGATGATGCCGTGAAATTGAGGTCCCTCCCCGATGGGGACCTCGACCGGCACGACCTTGGGCGTCAGATGGGCCTTCACGTCCTGGAAGACCCGCTCGAAGTCGGCGTGCTCCTTGTCCATGAGAGAGACGAACAGGACGCGGGGCAGGTGCAGTTGGTCGCAGACTTCCCAGGCTTTTTCGGTGCCTACTTCGACTCCACCGGTGCCGCTCAGCACCACCACGGCAGCGTCGGCCGCGTGCAAACCGGTCACGACCTCGCCGAAGTAGTCGAGATATCCGGGGGTGTCGATGAGATTGATCTTGGTATCGAGCCACTCGGCGTAGCCGAGGGCGAGATTGATGGAGTGCTTGCGTTCGACTTCGTCAGGGGAGTAGTCGGTGAGGGTGGTACCGTCCTTGATGGAACCGTGGCGACGGCCGGACCCGGAGACCCAGGCGAGGGCGTCCACCAGCGATGTCTTGCCACTCGCTCCATGACCGACAAAGGCGACGTTTCGGATGGCGTCGGAGCCATAGACCTTCATGGCCTCCACCTCCTTGGATAGGTTGGATTCCCAAGGTGGAGGGCCGGTTGCGGCTTGTCAATCTAGGGTCTCGGCCCGGTCACAGTTGTCGTCGAGGTCCCCCGCTCGATGACGATCGAGCTGATGATTTGGGCCACGGGAACGGCGAACATCAGCCCCCATTCATCCGTCGCGTAGGAGATGCCGAACCCCGCAGCCCCGATCGCAAGCGACGCAAGGAGTGACTTGCCGTAGTCGCCCCGCCGGCCGTTGGCCAGGTGCACTCCCAGCGGCAATAGCGCGCTGCCACCGGCGACACCCCCATAGAACAGACCCACAATGAAGCAGTCTTCGCAGTCATGTTCGGTAATCTTGGCACCGACATACGCGCCGCCCAAGAGGCCCAGACCTCCGCCCAGCAGACCACCGGCAGCCAACAGGGCCGTCGGGGTGCGCCCCGCTCTGATCGAAGGCAGTGCAGAACTAGAAGGAAAGGGAGACTCGCTGAGCCGCTGGGCCTCGAGTTGGCCGGCAAAGGGACCCAACAGGGCGGTGAGAACCAACAGGGCTCGCATCATGGCTCCGGGGGAGGTCGGGTAAGTGCTACTCCCGCGAAGATATGAAGCGCTCGTGACTCGGCTGTGGTTGCCTCTGTGACCTGTAGGAAGTAGCTGTCGCTACTACGTTAGCGATACCCTGCCGCCTGAAGCTGAAACAACTCCGCGTAAAGCCCGCCCTGCTCCACCAGAGCCTGGTGCGTCCCCTGCTCCACCATCTCCCCTCCGCGCAGGACCAGGATCCGATCCGCCATGCGCACCGTGGAGAAACGGTGCGAGATCAGCACCGCCATCTTGCCCTGGGTCAGCTCGGAGAACCGGAGGAACACTTCGTATTCCGCCCGGGCATCCAGCGCCGCGGTCGGCTCATCCAGAATCAGGAGCTGGGCCTCCCGCATATACGCCCGGCCCAGCGCCACCTTCTGCCACTCGCCACCCGAGAGCTCCACCCCACCCTCGAACCGGCGACCCAGCATCTGTCCAAACCCTCCGGCGAGCCGGGCTGCCACCGTATCCGCCAGGCTCCGTTGCGCCGCGGTGCGGATCAGCGGCTCCTCCTCCAGCCTGGCGATGTCCCCGACGGCGATGTTTTCCTTTAATAGGAAGTCATAGCGCACGAAGTCCTGGAAGATGACGCCCACGTTGCGCCGCAAGCTGTCCACGTCGTACTCCCGCAGGTCCACCCCGTCGAGCAGGATGCGACCTTCGGTGGGATCGTAGAGCCGAGCCAACAGCTTGACCAAGGTGGTCTTGCCGGCTCCGTTCTCTCCCACCAGCGCAAGCCGCTCGCCCGGCGCGAGCGAGAAGGTGAGCCCCCGAACCGCCCACTGCTCCGCCCCGGGATACTTGAACCCCACTTCCTCGAAGGTGAAGCCGGCGCGGATCGGCGTCGGAACCGGAAGGGCACCCGGGCGAGTCCGAATCCGCGGTTCCAGCTCCAGGAAAGTGAACAGATCGTCGAGATAGAGGCTCTGTTCGTATACCTGGGAGAGCGAAAGCAGGATGCGCTGGATCACATCCCGGCCCTGCCGGAAGGACCCGGCTAGAAAAGTCAGCACGCCAATGGTGAAGACCCCAGCCGGAGAACGATGGCCGATGACCGTCAGATAGATGATGACGGCATACGCGCCGTAATACCCCAGGGTGCCGAGCCCCGCGAGTAGAGTGGAGACCAGGCTGCGCCGCACCGCGAGGGCCTTGTTCGCGTCGTAGAACTCCCGCGAAAGCCGGTCGTAGCGCCCCACCAGAAAGTCCGACAGCCCGAAGAGCTTCAGCTCCTTGGCGGAGACGTCACTGGCGCCGATGTATCGCAGGTAATCCAGCTGCCGGCGCTCCGGGGTCCAGGAATACAGTAAGGAATAGCCCAAGGAGGCGAAGTGAGTTTCGCCCAGGAGCGAAGGCAGCACGGCCACCACGAGGAGGACCAGCAGCCAGGGTACGTACACTGCCAGCGCGGCGCCCAGCGTCACCAGGGTGATGGCATCCTGGATCGTGGCCAGCAGCAGGGTGAAGAGCCCGATCCGCCCCACGGTCTGCCGGCGGGCCCGCTCCAGCTTGTCGTACAGCTCGGAGTTCTCGAATTGCTCCAGGTCGAGCGTCGCCGAATGGCGCATCAGCTCCACGCTGGTCCGGTTGGCGAACAGATCGCCCAGCAAGCTTTCCAGCAGCGCCGACACTCGAGACAGTGCCTCGCCGACCAGAGCGATTCCCAGCTCCAGTGCCAGCAGCTCCCCCAATCGGAGCCAGGGCACCGGACCGCCGGCTCCGGCGGTGGCTATCGCCTGCACCACCGCGTCCACGATCAGCTTCCCCACCCAGAGCACGCCCAGCGGGATCAGCGACCGCGCCACTCGCAGCGCGAGAATGCCCACGACGTATCGAGGCTCGGTCTGCCACACCAGCCGCAGCAGCCGCGGCAGGTGACGAAGCGCTGCCAACCGCTCGCGCCAGGACGCTCGCGGCTCGTCCGGCTTACGAGGGCCGAAGTTGGGGCGTACTATCGGATGCTGTAGCGGGAGGCCCATAGCAGGAAGCTAATCGCCGGGAGAAACCACCGATGGACGCGATGACGATGTGGCACACGCTCTGGTTTAACCTGATGCACCTGGGTACGCCCGACAGCGAGCCGGCGGTAGCACTGCTGGAGAAGGTGATCCGGCCGTTGGTGGTCTACTTGCTGCTGGTTCTGGGGCTTCGCACGGTGGGGCAGCGGATGCTGGCCCAGTTCAATCCCTTCGATTTCGTGGTCCTGCTGATGCTGGCGAACACCCTGCAAAATGCCGTGATCGGCAACGACAACTCGCTGGCCGGTGGCGTGCTGGGCGCGGCCGTCCTCCTGGGCACCAACGCGGCGCTGGTCCGGATCTTCTATCGGGGGCCCTCCAAGGCGCTGCTGTGGAATACCGATAAAGACGTCAGCCTGCTTCACGGCGGGCACCTGGATGAAGCCGAGCTCCGCAGGCTCCACATCAATGCCGGAGAGCTGACCGCCAAGGCGCACGAGCGGGGTTTCGATTCCCTGGAGGAGGTGGAAAGCGTGATGCTCTATCCCAACGGGACCATCTATTTCCGGGCTCGGCCCTCCGCGACCGACGAGGCGCGCCATGCGGAGCTGCTGCGCCGCCTCGATGGCCTCGCCGCGGAGATCGGTTCACTCCGCCGTTGACGGATTAGATTCAGCCGATGATTTCATCGACGACGGCGCTGGTGACCGGCGCCAGCGGAGGCATCGGCCGGGCCACGGCCATCGCCCTGGGACGGGCCGGATATCGGGTCGGGGTCTGTGCCCGAACCCAGTCCAAGCTCGAGTCGGTGGTTCGCGAGCTGCGGGAGATAGGCGTGGAGGCGGCCGGGGCCGCGGCCGACGTGTCCGATCCCGACCAGGTCTCCCGTGCGGTCGGGCAGTTGACCGGCGACCTCGGCGAGATCGCGGTCCTGGTCAACAACGCGGGCATCCTCATCGCCCGGCCCTTCGAGGAGCTGACCCTCGAGGATTGGGACCAAACCATGGCCACCAACCTCCGCAGTCTCTACCTGATGACCCGAGCGGTTCTTCCGGGAATGCGGCGGCGCGGATCAGGCAGCATCGTCAACGTGGCCAGCCTCGCCGGGAAAAACGGTTTCGTGGGCGGCACGGCATACTCCGCATCCAAGCACGCGACCCTCGGGTTCAGCCGCTCGCTCATGCTGGAGCTGCGCAAGGAGAATATCCGGGTCATCAGCGTCTGCCCCGGCTCGGTGGATACCGAGATGCTGCACGATCAACCGATGCTCAAGTCCGACCCGCAACGGATTCTCAAGGCCGAGGACGTTGCCCTGGCCATCGTGCAGTCGCTGAGCCTGCCGGAGCGGGCGCTGGTGAGCGAGCTGGATATCCGACCTACGAACCCCTAGATGCCGGTCACGGTCGAGCGCTGCATCTGCCGGCAGACGCCGTTCGCGCAGCTGCTCCCCCGGGCGCGGGCCTCCAACTGGACCTTGTCCGACCTGATTCGCGAGACCGGTTGCGGCGGGCAGTGCGGGTTGTGCCGGCCCTACCTCCGCCGGATGCTTCGCACCGGCGAGACCGTGTTCCATCAGCTCCTGAGCGAGGACGACGGCTGAGCGATGGCCACCTGGCACCTGGGCAAGCGTCTCGAGAAGCGTTGGCGCCGTCTGTCGGCCACCGGGACGGTCGCCGGGACGGCCATCATCATCAGCTGGCTGGGACTCTACCTGGTCCGCCGGGACGACCTCTTCGGCCTGTTCCTCGCCGCCGTGGCCACGTTCCTCACCCTGGTGACCTTCCGCCATCTCTCCGAGATCTCCCAGGGGCAGCAGGAGTCCTTGCGGCTCGCCCTATCCCGCGCGGACCGGCGCAACCGGGAGCTGGAGCGACTCCGCCACCTGGCCGCCACGCTCCTCGCCGGCGTCGACCTCGATGAGCTGGTCAAGGAAGTGGCTCAGGCTGTCGCCGATCTGGTCGAGGCGGAAAGCGGCAGCGTCTGTTTTGTGGTGGAGGAGGGCCGCTTTCTCCGCGTCGCCGCGGCCACCGGCCCACTGGCGGGTACCACCAATAGCCTGGTTCCGATGGACCACTCGCTGATCGGGTGGGTGGCGCTCAACGACACACCGCTGCTTTCCGACGACACCGCCGCCGATCCACGCCGGTTCAACTTTCCCGAGTCCCTGGTTCCCCTGACCAATGCCGCCATCGTGCCCTTGCGCTCGGCCGACGTGGTCATCGGTACCGTGGGCGTCTACAACCGGAAGGACGGGCTGCTGTTCACCGAGCACGATCTCCGGTTGCTTCAAACCCTCGGCGATCAGGTGGTCGTCGGTCTGGACCGTGCGATGGTGTTGGAAGAGAGCCGGCGCAATGAACGAGCGCTGGCAGCGAAGAATACAGAGCTCCTCCGCGCGACCCGGCTCAAGAGCGAGTTCCTGGCCAACATGTCGCACGAGCTGCGGACCCCGCTCAATGCCATCATCGGCTTCTCCGATCTGATCCTTGCCGGCGGCGCGGGAGAAACCAATCCGCAGCAACGGGAATTCCTCGACGCGGTGCTCCGCAACGGTCGGCACTTGCTCGAGCTGATCAACAGCGTCCTCGACCTGTCCAAGATCGAAGCCGGCAGGATGACGCTCGACCTCGCCCGCACCGACCTGCGGCAGGCGATCGAGGGAGCGGTGGCGGACACCGCGAGTCTCCGTAGCGCCAAGCGGCAGGAGGTCACCGTGGCGTTCGACCATGCGCCGCTGGAGGTGGTGGCCGACGCCGTGCGGGTGCGGCAGGTCCTCATCAACCTGCTCTCCAACGCCTCCAAGTTCACCGGCGAGGAGGGCACCATCACGCTCGCGGCCACCCGCAGCCGGGTGCCCCTGCCGGTGCCGGCCGAGCGCGCTGGAGACGAGAGGAAACTGGTGGCCCAGGATGTGGTGTGGGTTTCGATATCGGACACCGGAATCGGCATCGCGCCTCAGGACATGTCCAAGCTGTTCCAGGAGTTCAGCCAGGTGGACAGCTCGCCCAGCCGCCAGGCTCAGGGGACCGGGCTGGGCCTCGCGCTGTGCAAGAAGTTCGTGGAGTTGCACGGGGGCACGATCGGTGCCGATTCGGTGCCGGGCCGGGGATCCAGCTTCTGGTTCATCCTGCCGGCGGACGGGCCGATCCGCCGGGGTGCCCCGATGGAACATTCGTGAGCAGGTCTTGAACTGACCCGGCAGCCCACTAACCTTCAGGCGATGACACCAGGCCGTTTTATCCGCGTGCTCTTCCTGGCCCTGCCGTTGATCGTCGGCGTGGCCGGAGGCGTGCACGGTTGGGAGGCAACCAGCCATACGGCGGCCCAAGACTCCAGCCTGTCGATCCACGCCCGTCATCAATCGCTTCCTACGCCGGTCCACGACGAAGCCACCTGCGCCTTTTGCCAGGCGGCCATCTTCCCCCCACACGTCGGAGCCGCCGGCCCCGGCGTACCCGACGCTCCCGAGGTGGTGCAGCACGAGGTTCTTTCCTTTGAGGAGAGAATCCCCCACTCCACCGCCGGCCGCGCCCCCAGCTCTCGAGCCCCACCCACGCTCCGCTGCGCCTGACTGATCACGCCCTGGTGGCGCGAACTTCTCACGCAACGGAGATCTCATGCAGGTCCGTGCTCGCACGGCCATACTCTTGGCCATCTGCTGGCTGGGAACGACAGTTTCGGCGAGGGCTCAGGTCCCCGAGTCCGGAGACTCGGTCGCCCGCGCACTTCAACTCATCTCGGGTCGGCTCGATTCGCTCGAGGCCGGATCCTGTCCCGCACCTGGGGCACTCCCGCTTCCCGGCCGGCGAGGCGATCCCAGGGCCGACAGCGTGGTCTCCACCCTCGAGGCCCTGGCTCGGCGCCTGGAGACGGTTCGCGCGTCGCGCTGTGCGCCGGCACCGGGCCAGCCGGCCGACAGCACCGATGACCTCGCCGCTTTGCGGGCTGCAGCCGCCGCCGCGGCCGGTGAGGCGCCGCCTTCCCCAGCCACTCCGCGGGACACTACGCCGGCTCCCCGGACCGAGTTCGTCGGGCGTCAGCGTAACGCCTCCGCGCTCAACCCCGAGATCAGCGCCACTGGAGACGTCCGCCTCGTCGCCCAGGAAGGTGCCCGTGCCGAGGGAGTAGCCCGGGAGTTCGAGTTCGCCTTCCAGTCGGCCCTCGATCCGTATTCCAATACCAAGATTTTCCTGACCTTCGAGGACGAGGAAGTCGGCGTGGAGGAGGGATATCTCTACTGGACCGGGCTTCCCGGACGGCTCCGGGTGGATGTAGGCAAGTTCCGGGAGCAGCTCGGTGACCTCAACCGCTGGCACCTCCACGCCCTGCCCGAAACGGAATACCCGTTGGTGTACCGGCGCTTTCTCTCGGAGGAAGGGTTGGCGGGGATCGGGGTTTCCCTTTACACCTCGCTCCCGGTCTCGATCGCCGGCGGCACTCACGAGATCTGGGCCCAGGTGACCAGCGCCGAGAGCGAGCCCCTGCTGGGAGACGCTCGGCGGCCGACGTTGCTCCTGAGGCTGCAGAATTTCTGGCAACTGACCCGCAGCACGTACGCCCAGTTCGGGGTGACCGGTTTCGGCGGAAACAACAGCGACGCCGACCTCCGCAGCCGCCTGGCCGGGTTGGATTTTCGGCTGACGTATCGCCCGCCCGAGGCGGCGACTCGGAGGGAGGTCACCTTTCGGGCCGAGGGTTACCGGCTGCATGCCACGGAGTTCGGCACCACCACCAACCGCTACGGCAGCTTCGTCGATCTCAACGCTAGGATGAGCCGGCGCTGGGTTCTGGGCGCGCGCTACGACTACGTGGAGGCGCCACGCGGCCTCGACGACACGGAGTGGCGTTTCACCCCGTCGGTGACTTGGTGGCAAAGCGAGTTCGTCTTCCTCCGGTTGGAAGGCGAGCACCGCGATAGCGATCTCGAAGGCACCCGGAATCAACTGTTGTTGCAGGCCGTGTGGGCCATGGGGCCGCACAAGCACGAGACCTACTGACGACCAAGCACTAACTCGAAGGAATGCGCCAATGCTGACACACTCACTCCTGGTAGCGATGACCCTCCTGTCCGGACCGGCCGATCCGCCGTCCCGCAGCGCTGCCCCGCTGAAGATCGTCACCAGCCTCACGACCTATGGGGCCATCGCCCGGGAGATCGCCGGTGATCGGGGCACAGTGACCTCGATAGCCCAGGGCGACGAAGATCCTCACTTCGTTCAGCCCAAGCCGAGCTTCGTGGCCGTGCTGCGGGACGCGGATCTGTTCGTGACCACGGGATTGGACCTCGAGCTCTGGGTGCCGGCGCTGCTCGATCGGGCCGGGAACCGCAAGGTATCCGAGGGAGGCGCCGGGTACGTCACGGCCTATACCGGGATTCAGCTCCTCGAGGTGCCGACCTCGCTGAGCCGCTCCGAGGGCGACATCCACGTCGACGGCAACCCCCACATCCACACCGATCCGCTCAACGGGATCATCATCGCCCGAAACATCCTGACCGGGCTTCAGCGGGTATCTCCCGAGAACGCAAGCTATTTCGCCGGCCGGGAGCGGGATTTCGAGAAGCGGGTGCTGGAGGCGACCATGGGTGCCGAGGTGGTCGAGATCCTGACCCCGGCGACGGCGTTCAACCTGCTGAAGAGCGACAAGCTGTATGACTTCCTGGGTCAGCAGCAATATCGCGGCGCGCCACTGCTCAATCGTCTCGGCGGCTGGCTCAAGCAGGGGCAGATCTTTCGAGGGAAGGAGATGGCCTGCTATCACAAGGAATGGGCCTACTTCAGCAAGCGGTTCAAGGTGACCTGTGCCGAGTTCATCGAGGCCAAGCCGGGAATCCCTCCGACGCCGCGGCACGTACAGGAAGTGATCGCGCTGATGCGGGAGCGGAAAATCCCCGTGCTGTTCGCCTCCAACTATTTCGACCGCAACCAGATTCAGCAGGTGGCAAAAAGAACCGGTGCTCGTGCCGTGATCGTGCCGGAGAACACCAATGGAGCTCCCGGCGTGGATACCTACTTCGACCTGATGAACACCTGGGTGAGCGGACTGGCAGCCGGGTTCAACGGAGGAGCCACCTGATGGATTTGAGTCTCTTTCTTCCGCCGCTGGTGGCCTGCCTGGTGATCGTGGCGATCCACTCGTACCTCGGGCTCCACGTCCTCGCTCGGGAAGTGATCTTCGTGGATCTCTCCCTGGCCCAGATGGCTGCGCTTGGCTCCGCGGTAGCGATCCTGGCGGGCCGGGACCCCGATTCCACGGCCGCCTTTGCGTACGCCCTGGGATTTACCACTCTGGGCGCCGCGGTCTTCGCGCTCACTCGGAGCGATGAGCGGGGGCGGGTACCGCAGGAGGCCATTATCGGGATCGTCTACGTCGTCGCCTCCGCTGCGGCCATTCTGGTGGCGGATCGGACGCCCCGGGGCGGTGAGGCCATCAAAGACATTCTGGTGGGAAGTTTGCTCTGGGTGAGCTGGCCTGCCATCGCGCGTCTCGCCGGCGTCTATGCTCTCATCGGGGTGTTTCACTGGTTGCTGCGACATCGGTTCCTGACCATCTCGTTCGATCCCGCAACTGCAGTCGCCAAGGGCTGGAAGATCCGGTGGTGGGACTTCTGGTTCTATCTGTCGTTTGGGATAGTCATCACCTTCTCGGTTCCGATTGCGGGCGTGCTGTTGGTGTTCTCCTTTCTGGTGGTGCCGGCGGCGATCGCCTTCCAGTTCGCCCGAGGGCGGGGAGCGCTCGCCCTGCTCTCCTGGGTTGCGGGCACCATCGCCTCCGCGGCCGGCCTGTGGATCTCCTTTCATTATGACTTGCCGACGGGGCCGGTGGTGGTTTGCGCGTTCGGGGTTCTGCTGCTGCTCGCCTACGGCGCCCGGCGACTGCTGGGCGGCCGGGTAGCCATCGCCCAGCTCGATCCGGCGGCCTGAGGAGAAGCGAATGGCACTGGTTCGGGTAAGGGCGCTGCTGCTGCTCGCCGTGTTCTGCGGCGCGGGCACTACGCTTCCCAGCCTGGACGCGCTGCTCTACCACACCCGCGGACCCGATGTCGAGGGCAGTAGGGTCCACCTCGAGCCGGCGGGGCCCTGCCCCAGTCACTCGGCTCACTGCTCGCTCGCGCACGCGTCGCCGGGGTCACGTGCCCTGTCCGGCAACAGCACCACCCTCCGATCCGAGGCCATTCCCCGCGCTTCTCGGCCTGTTGTTCCCGCTACCCCGTCGCTCGTCTCCGAGCGCGACCACCTCGCCCAGCCTCGAGCTCCTCCGGTTCCTATCGGCTGACGCCTCCCGTTGGGGGCCGATCGATCAGGTACCGCCCGTCGCCAACCGCGGCGGGGAGTCCATCCACGAACTGGAGAGCTCGATGCGCACCTTTCTATTGGCGGCGGCCTTGACCGCCGCGGCGGCTATGTCCGTGGCCGCCGAACCTCCTCTTTCTCTAGCCGGAACGCTGTCCGGACGCGTCGTCGATACGACAGGCGCGCCGCTGAGCCAGGCGCGGGTCACAGTGCTGGAGGTCAACCGCTCGACTATCACTGACCTCGAGGGCCGGTACAGCTTGCCCGGCCTGCCCTCAGGAACCTACGGCGTCTCCTTCGCCTTGGTCGGGTACGCACCGCAGGTTCATAGGGTGACGGTGCGAGACGCCGAAATGACTCTTGACGTCACACTGCATCCCACTTTGATCGAGCTGCCCGAAGTGCAGGTGACCGCCGCCCCACTGGCCACCACGTCCCTGACTTCACCGCAGCCCACCAGCGTCCTGTCCGGTGAGGACGTGCAGAACAACCGCGCTGCCTCTCTGGGCGAGACCATCAGCAGCCTTCCCGGGGTACACAGCTTCAGCACCGGGAGCGGCATCGGCAAGCCGGTAATTCGCGGCCTTTCCTCCAACCGGGTATTGGTCCTCTCGGACGGTCAGCGGCTGGAGACCGCTCAATGGGGTGATGAGCACGGACCTCAGATCGAAGCCGGCGAGGCGGAACGGATCGAAGTGATCCGCGGCCCCGCGAGCGTACTGTACGGCTCCGACGCACTGGGCGGCGTCGTCAATGTGATCCAGAGGCCGCTTCCCGATGCCATCGGCCGAGAGCCCCACCTCGGCGGAAGCGTGGTCGCTGCCTACAGCACCAACGGCCAGCAACCGGACGGGACCTTGATGGTCGAAGGGGCAAACGGAGGATTTGGGTTCCGTGGTGCCTTTACCGGCCGCACCAATGACGACATCAGCACGCCGGCGGGAGAGCTGTTCAACAGCGGCGGACGCACGCTGAACGGCTCCGGGAATCTGGGTTATCGCGGTGCCTGGGGGTCGCTAAGCGCGTCCTACACCCATCGCGACGAAAAGGTCGAGATCCATGAAGACCCCGCCGACGATCCCACGGCTACGCCCTTCCAGCGGATCGGTGAGGATCGGGTCCATCTGTCCGGGAATCTGCCGGCCGGCGCCTCGCACTTCGACGTAGATCTGGGTTTTGAACGCAACCGCCGCCGGGAGTTCGAGGAAGCGGGCGCCACCGACGTGGCTCTCGGTCTGCTTACCCGAACCTATTCCGCGGATGTTCGGCTACACCACCCGCCGGTGGGCCGGCTGGGCGGCATCATCGGCGTCTCCGGCCTGCGCAATGAGTTCGAGAAGTTCGGCGAGGAGACCCTGATCCCCCAGAACGACTATTCCAACGTGGGGCTGTACGCCTTCGAGCAAGCCGAGGCGGGACGCTGGAACCTGTCGGCGGGGCTGCGGTATGACTATCGCCGGCTGAACGTCGAGGACGATGCGGAATTGGGTGTCGTGGCGCAGCGCCGCACCTACAACTCGGTGACCGGCAATTTCGGCGTGCTGTATCGCGTGGCCGAGCCGGTGGCCGTGGTGCTGAACGTCGGGAGGGGCTTCCGCGCCCCCACCGCGTTCGACCTGTTCTCCAATGGCGTACACGAAGGCACGGTGCGGTTCGAGCGGGGAGACTCGACCCTCAAGAACGAGACCTCGATCAACAGCGACCTCGCGCTCCGGGTGCAGACCAGGAATCTCACCGCGGAGCTGGGGGGATTTGCCAACTACATCAACAACTTCATTTTCCCCGACCCTTCGGGGGAGATCGATGCTGCGTCCGGGTTCCAGATCTTCGACATCACCCAGGGCGATGCCCGGCTCACTGGATTCGAGGCGGCGGCCGAGTACCACGTGACCAGATACCTGCATCTCCGCGGTACCGCCGACTATACCCGAGGCCAAAACACGACCACCGATGAGCCACTGCCTTTCATTCCTCCTTTCCGCGCTACCTACAGTGCCCGGCTCGAGGCAGGCCGCAGCCAATGGTTCCAGAGCGCGTATTTCTCGGTTGGCGGGGAGTCGAACTCGAAACAGACCCAGCTGGATCCGGAGGACTTTGCGCCGGAGGGATATACTCTGGCCAATCTCGGCGCCGGAGTGACGCTTCCGCTGGGTCAGCGCACCTTCGGCATCGATCTTCAGCTGCGCAATGTGTTCGACAAGGAATACGCGAACTTCCTGAGTCGCTACAAGACGTACGCCTTCGATCCCGGGCGGAACCTGGTGGTGCGGGTGAGCAGCGAGTTTTAATGAGGCTATCGGCTATCGGCTATCGGCTATCAGCGATGGGCTATGGGCTATGGGCTTGAGCCGATAGCTGATAGCCGATAGCTGATAGCCTTATCTCCCAACCCCTCGTTTCCACCCCGGGAAATACGGTGGCGGAAGCAGGGCGGCTCGGCGAACCAGCTCGAGATGCGGAGCGACGATGTCGGCCAACCGGATGGCCCGCTCCGCGTCAACCTCCCGAAGCACCGCGGGGTGAGCAGCAGTGAACACCAGGGCGCCGTGAACCCGGCCTGACACCCGGAGCGGCACGATCAGGCGGGCGACTCCGTCGACCTGGGCGAAGACGTACGGCAGCTCCCCCTGGAGCACCTGGCCGAGGGCGCTCCCGCCGACCGGAATCAGCGGCAGGTCCGGGAGCGGGCGCCGCTCGCCGGGACCCAGCAGTACCACGCGGTCTCCCTGGCTCATCGGAATCGCGAAGTGCATCTGATCGAAAGGCAGAAACCGCCCGGCGATCTCCGCAGTGCGCCGGGTAGCTTCCGAGAGGTCGCCGTTCAGGGCCAGCAGTTGGCTCACTTCCAACAGGACACCGGAGACTGCATCGGGCTCCGACTGCGGCGCCGGTGCCGGCTCCGGGGTCGCGTTGGCCACGAAGAGTCCGACTTGCGGCGCAATCAATCCGCTCACCCGGGCGAGCAGGGCGGCGTCGTGCTCATCGTACAGATCCTGACCAATGCTGCCGACCAGGAGGTACGCTCTGAGGCCCCGGGGCCCGCTCACCCGGGCACCGACCACCGCCCGTAGCTCGGCTCCCGCCTGCTCGCTCACGGTGAAGTAGCCCCGGGGCCACCTACCCTCCCGGCAGGCATCAATCATGACAATGCGGTCGTGAGACCCGAAGAGGTCCTCGAGAGCAAGGTCGCTCGCCGCCAGAATCAGCGAAGGATCGCTCCACAACGGCCCAGCGGCGTGCTCGCCGACACGATAGGACCGGGCGCCCGTCGGGTCGGACAGCAGCAGCTCGATGCGGTCGTGCGGGAGCAGCGGCTCCAACGCCCGGCTCAGGGACGCAATGAAAAGCTGCGGGGTGCCCGCATGAGAGCCTGCCTGAGCGATCGCCTCCAGCAGTGCCGCCACGCGCTCGAGCTGATAAGTCGCCGACCCGTGACCCGAGTCCCACTGTCGCGCGATTCGGCCGAGCGCTGGAGCCAGCCGCTGAGCGACGGAGCGCAGCAGGAGCAGCTCGACCTCTCCGAACCGCTCGCCCCGCAGGTCGGCCACCAGCAACAAGCCCACGTCGCGTTTCCCGAAGCGAATCGGCAAGCAGGCGGTCGAGCCATACCCGGCGTCGCGCACGATCCCGGCGAGCTTGTCGAGCTGCCCGGGGTCCAGTTGGGGAGAGGGGAGCGGAACCGGGAGATCGTCCGCCGCCAGAGCGCTGGGCCCGAGAAGTACAACTCCGCCGTTCGAGGGATAGAGCCAAAGGCCCAACAAATCGTGGGGCAGGTCGGCGGCCAATGCGTCGGACAATGCCTCGTGCCAGGTGGTAAGCGCGACGGGGTCGCTCAGGCCCTCATCGATCCGGAGCAAAGGCACCATAGGCCCCGCGCCCTGCGGGGAGCGCGCGCCGTTGGTATCCTCAGACCCGGGGGAGGAAGGCATGGGAACCTCCAGGAGGGCAGGAGGCATGCCGGGGAGCCCGCCACGTTAAGGTATTTATCCACAACAGCTTCTCTGAACTGAACCGGACCAGCATCGGACTCACTGCACCGCATGACGCGCGTCCTGCCCACATCGGTTGCACGCTGCTGCCACGGTATTCCGCTGGTGGTCAAGGAGTTGACATACCCCCTCCCCCTATACTATCATGCTTCTCGGCAGACTGCTTCACCTGTATCGGCGGTACCACAGAAGGACTGAGGGGCATGACCACGGCTCAGATCATTGTCACCCTGCTGGGTTTAGCCGGCATTGCCTGGGTGAACTACTACTTCTTTCTCGCCCGGCCGACACCGGTGGTGGCGGCGGCGCAGCCCGGGGCCGGGCACCAGCGCATCCGGGTGGTGGTGGAGGGCGGCTATTCCCCGGCCGTGGTGCGAGTGGCTGCCGGCCGGCCAGTCCGGCTCGAGTTCGACCGCCGCGAGACCAGCGGCTGCACCGAGGAAGTGGTGTTGCCCGACTTTGGTATCCGAACCTTTCTGCCGCCGCATCGAATCACGCCGGTGGACTTCACCCCGCAGCAGCCGGGCAGTTACGAGTTCACCTGCGGCATGGGAATGATCCGGGGAAAGATTCTCGCCGAGGAGTTCGATCCAGCGGAGAGTAGCCGATGAGCCGGGATACACTCGTCGCTCCCGAGAGCTGCACCATCCCCGTCTCGGGAATGACGTGCGCCGGTTGCAGCGGCCGGGTGCAGCAGACGCTGGAGCAGACCGAGGGCGTGCAGGCCGCCAACGTCAACCTGATGACCGGCGCGGCAACGGTCAGCTACGATCCCCGATCCACTTCACCCGAACACCTGGTCGAGGTCATTCGCGGTACCGGCTACGGCGCCGAGCTTCCCCTGCCGGAGACCTCCGCCGACGAGTTGTTGAACGCCCAGGATGCCGCCCGAGCCGCGGAGATGAGCGAGCTGCGCTGGAAGCTCGCGGTGAGCGGTGTGGCTGCCGTGCTCGCGATGATCATCAGCATGCTCTTGGCGGAGCTGAGCGGAAGGGCGGCTGCCGACCCGCTCATGAGGCTGATGATGCCGCTGACCCACGGATTGCGCCGAGTCGCGCCGTGGATCGGTATGGTCACGGCCGACACCTGGCGCTGGGTACTGCTGGCTCTCACCATCCCGGTGGTGGGATGGACCGGCAGGCATTTCTACATCCGTGCCTGGACCGCCTTCCGCCATCACACCGCGGATATGAACACCCTGATTGCGGTGGGCACCGGCGCGGCCTTCCTCTACAGCGTCGGGGTGACGCTGGCCGACGAGTGGCTGGCAGCCCGCGGCATCGCGCCCGACGTCTACTACGAGCCGGTGGTCTGGATCATCACCCTGATCCTGCTGGGCAATCTCCTCGAGGCCCGGGCCAAGGGACGCACGACCGGAGCGATCCGACGTCTCATCGCCCTGCGTCCGGCGAGCGCGCGGGTGATTCGAGACGGCGGCGAGCTGGAGATTCCCGTTGCGCAGCTACGACCGGGGGATGAAGTCGTCGTTCGTCCGGGCGAAAGGATCCCGGCCGACGGCGTCGTGGTGGACGGGTCCAGTGCGGTGGACGAGTCGATGCTCACCGGTGAGCCGGTCCCGGTCGCCAAGCAGAAAGGAGATACGGTCATCGGCGCCACGCTCAACCGCACCGGCGCATTCCGGTTTCGGGTGGAGCGCGTGGGTGGCGACACCGTGCTCGCCCAGATCATCCGGTTGGTGCAGCAGGCGCAGGGTTCAAAGGCACCGATTCAACGGCTCTCCGATCGAATTTCAGCGGTCTTCGTCCCAGTGGTGCTCTCCATCGCGATCGCCACCTTCGTCGTCTGGTTCGACTTCGGGCCTCGACCCGCCTATCTCCACGCGCTGGTAGCCGCGGTGACCGTGCTGATCATCGCCTGCCCTTGCGCCATGGGCCTCGCGGTGCCTACCGCGGTCATGGTCTCGACCGGACGAGGTGCCGAGCTGGGTGTGCTGATCAAGGGCGGCGAGGTGCTGGAGCGCAGCGAGAAGCTGGATACGGTGGTGTTCGACAAGACCGGCACCATCACCGAGGGCCGTCCCACCGTGCGGGCGATCGAGCTGGCCCCGTCTGCCCTGGTAGACGAAGACGAGCTGCTGCGCCTGGCGGCGTCGCTCGAGCGGTTGAGCGAGCATCCGTTGGGAGAGGCGATCGTGATGGAGGGGGAGCGCCGCGGCCTACGACTCGAGCGGCCGGTGGGATTCGAGAGCCTCACCGGACGGGGGGTCATGGGAACCGTCGCGGGCACGCCGGTGGCGGTGGGCAACGCCGCGCTTTTGCGGGGGCTCGACCTGGATCTATCGCCCTTGAGCGGTGTGGCCGAGGTGGCGGCGGCGGAAGGTGCCACCCCGGTGTACGTGGCCGTGGGCGGAAGCGTTGCGGGTCTTATCGTGGTGGCCGATGCCGTCAGAGCCAGCAGCGCCGAAGCAGTGGCTCGGCTGGAGCACATGGGCCTCGAGATTGTCCTCCTGACGGGTGATCACTGGTCCACCGCGAAGAGCGTCGCGCGGGCGGTTGGCATTCAGCATGTCGTTGCGGAGGTGTTGCCGGATCGAAAGCTGGAAGAAATTCGGCAGCTCCAGGAAGAGGGCAGGGTGGTGGCGATGGTAGGAGATGGACTGAACGACGCGCCGGCATTGGCCCAGGCCGACGTGGGAATCGCCGTGGGAACCGGCACCGACGTGGCGATGGAGGCGGGATCGATCACCCTGATGCGAAGCGACCCGCTCGGCGTGGTGAGCGCGATTCACCTGGCTCTCCGGACCATGCGGGTGATCCGGCAGAATCTCTTCTGGGCCTTCATCTACAACGTCATCGGGATTCCGATCGCGGCCGGGGTCCTGTATCCGGCGCTCGGCCTGCGGCTCACTCCGGCCATGGCGGCCGCCGCGATGGCGGTGAGCTCGGTGAGCGTGGTGACCAACAGCTTGCGACTGCGGAAACTGAAAGGACTACCATGACCGAGCCCACGTTCGCCTGCGCCTGCGCCGCCCGGCCGGGGGACGGAACCCACGCCGTCGCGGTCGACCCCGAGATCAAGCGGTCGGTGCTCACCCGGCTGCGGCGGATCGAGGGCCAGATGCGCGGGTTACAGAAGATGGTGGAGGAGGAGCGCTACTGTGCCGACGTGCTGACCCAGGTGTCATCGGTACAGGAGGCACTCCGCGGTGTGGGCCGGGCCATGCTGCACAATCACCTGAAGCACTGTGCGTCGGAGGCGATTCGATCGGACGATCCGGGGCGGGCCGAGGCGATGTACCAGGAGCTGATGGATCTGGTCTACCGGAGCGTGCGGTAGGTCCACGTCACCCAGTCGTCCGGAACTCCCCGGTCTGGTGGGCCTCGATCCGGGCCATGTCTCGCGCCAAAGTGCGCACCGCACCCAACACCACCAGTCCTCCGCCGATCACCACCAGCGGCAGCAGGAGAATCGCCCGATCCAACCCGAACTGATCGGACAACGTCCCCACCAGCGGTAGCGCGATCGCGTCGCCGGCCAGGTGAATGAACAGCAGGTACGCTCCCGCGACGGTGGCACTGATCCGCGACGGCACGACGTCGAAGATCGCCGCGGTAATTGGGCCGTTGTACCAGGAGAGACAGAAGAAGGCGACGGCGAACACCGCCTGGAACAGCGCCGGATCGCGAATGGTGAGCAGCCAGACCGCCAGCGGCCCGCCGGTGAGCAACCCGAACGCCACCGTCAGCACCCGTGCGGTCTTCCACCGGCGGCGGAGCCAGTCGGCGAGAATGCCGCCAAACAGCGTCCCCGCGGTCCCGGAGATCAGCCCCCATTTGCCCAGCAACCCAGCCGCCTCCCCCGCGGAGAGCTGGAGCTCGCGGGAAACGAAGGTCGGCCCCCATCCCACGATTCCGTTGGTGCCGAAAGAGATCATGGCCCCGGCCACGAAGATGTACGACAGCGTCGGGGTGTGCAGCACCACTTTTACCGCTCGAACGATGTCGTCAAACGCCCCGGTGATGCTGCTGCCGAAGGGTGACACATCGGAGTCGTCGGCCGGTGTGCGCCGCACCCAGCGGAGAATGGTAAAGGCCAACCCGATCGCCACGGCGGTGCTGAAGGCCGCCACGTCGAGCTTGGAATCCGCGCTATAGTAGCGGTCCAGCCAGTACGCCGCGCCCATGCCCAGGGCTACCCCGGCGATCAGCGGCCAGAGATTGCGGATCACGGCGGCGGCACCGATGTGAAAGTCCCGCAGAAAGGAGCGCACCGTCAGCGTCGCCGGCACCCGGGTCGGATCGGGCACCCGCGCCACCAGAACCGCACAGACGAATCCCGGCACGCCGACCGTCATGAACGCCACGCGCCAGCCGTAGATGCCCTCGAGGTACCCACCCAGCAAGAGTCCGAGCACGCCTCCGAGTGAGACTCCCGACGCGAGAATCCCCATCGCCAACGCCCGGCGGGGGCCGGGGAAGTAGTCGGCTACCAGCGACGCTGCGGCGGGCCCGAATGCCGCCTCTCCCACTCCGACTATCGCGCGGCAGGTAAAGAGCTGGCCGAAGCTTTTGACCAGTCCGCTCAAGAAGGTGAAGGCGCTCCATACCGTTACCCCGCCGGCGATGACCGCCCGCCGGGACCGCAAGTCGCTCAGCACCCCGAACGGCAAGGCCGCCACCGAGAAGACGAAGATGTAGGCCGAGCCCAGCCAGCCGAGCTGACCGTCGGTCAGCGCGAGATCGCGCTTGATCGGCTCGAACAGCGCGTAAATAACGTTGCGATCGATGTAGTTGAGAAGATTGATGACGGCCAGGAGCCCGAGAGCGTACCAACCCTTCACCGGCGAGCCACCGTCTCGGCACCGCCGGCCCCGGGATGCATGTGAGCCAGCGACTCCTCGGCCCGCTGGTCCCGGAACTGGAGAGCCGCCCGGTATTCCTCGATCAGTCGATCCATCATGGCCTGGCGGCGGGAGTACAGTCGCTTGAGGGGGCGGGGCTGGTGCCGCCGCAAGGCGTAGGCGGTCAGCAGCGGCAGGGAGATCGAGTTGTCGGCGTAGACCACCACGGTGCCGGGAAGCTGCTCCGGATCGATCTTACCCCAGCTCACCGCTTCCGCCGGAGTCGCGCCGGAAAGCCCCCCGGTGTCGGGGCGGGCGTCGGTCATCTGGAGGAAGTAGTCGTGTCCCCGCTCGTCGATGCCCAGCACCTCCTGAATCTGGGGCTCGGTCTGGAGCATGAAATTCTTGGGACTGCCGCCCCCAACGATGAGGACTCCGCTCTTCCCGCCCGAGCGCTTGGCCTCCAGCACGATGCTGGCGGTCTCGTTGACGTCGGCGCTCACGTCGAACCGCAACCGGCTCCCCGCCAGCGCCTGCTCGGCCACATTCATGCCGATCGAGCTGTCACCCGGAGAGCTGGTGTAGATCGGCACCTCCAGCTCGTGGGCGGCCGCGAGCACCGAGCGGCGGCTCAGCCCTAGCGCCCGCTCCCGCTCCCGCACATAGCCGCCGAGCAGATAGTGGTACTCGGCGGTGCTCATCGGGCGCTGGAACTCCTCCCGGGCGGATACCTCACGCACGAAGGCGTCGGTGGAGAGCAGCACGCTGTAGTCGAAGAAGATGTCGTAGATCCGGACAACGCCTTTGTCGCGCAGCTCCACATCATCCGCCACCGGCGTACCCCGGTGCATCGCGAGCCCCAGGGCGAAGTGGGCGTCGTGGTACAGGTTGGCGCCGGTCGAGATGATCCAGTCCACGAAGCCCGCCTCCATGAGGGGAATGAGACAGCTCATCCCCAGACCCGCCGGAGTCATGGCCCCGGTCAGCGTCAGTCCCACGGTCACGTCGGCTTCCAGCATCCGCTGGGTGAAGAGCTGGCAGCCCTCGCGCAGCCGGCCGGCGTTATAGGCAAGGAAGGCGTTGTCGATCAGGTCGGCCGCCGTCTCTTCGCCGGCGATCGCCTTGGGCTCGATCCGCTGGCCCCGCAGGTACTGAGCGGAGGGTCGGCTCATGCCTTTCGCCCGATCTTGTGCTCCGCGGTGCGCGGTATGGACTTGGAGTTCGGCTTTTCCTTGCGCGCCTCGATCACGATGCGTGCGGCCTCCTCGGGATCGTCGGTCACCCGGAACAGCAGGAGATCGGTGGGATTGATCTTGCGCTCCTCGGCCACGGTGCGGGTGAGCCACTCGACCAACCCGGCCCAGTAGGCGCTGCCGAACAGGATCACCGGGAAGTTTCTCACTTTGCCGGTCTGAATCAGGGTCAGGGCCTCGAACAGCTCGTCCAGGGTACCGTAGCCGCCGGGGAACACGATGAAGGCGGTTGCGTACTTCACGAACATCGTCTTCCGCACGAAGAAGAACTTGAAGTTGAGGCTGCGGCTGAGATACGGGTTGGAGCCCTGCTCGAACGGCAACTCGATGTTACAGCCGATCGAGAGCCCGCCCGCCTCCATCGCACCCCGGTTGGCCGCCTCCATGATGCCAGGTCCGCCGCCGGTCAGCACCGGAATGCCGGCCCGTCCCAGAAGCTGAGCGGTCTCCACCGCTTTGGCATAATAAGGATCGGAAGGCTTGGTCCGGGCCGAACCGAAGATGGTCACGCCATCGCTCACGTCGGCCAGATTGTCGAATCCCCACACGAATTCACCCATGATCCGGAGCACTCGCCAGGAATCCGACTTGAGGAAGAGCTCCTGGGGATGCTGCGGAGGGGGACTCTCGAGAAGCTGCTCGTCGTCGGTTGGCAGCTTCCGGTCATCCACATGGCGGAAAGGGCTATCAGTCACGAGTCAGACGCTCGATCGCGGCGCGGTGGTCGTCCATGACGTTATAGAAGTACGGAGAGATCCGGATGTGTCCCGGCCGCGAGTCGGTCACGATCCCTGCCTGGGCCAGCCGCTGCACCTCACCCGCCGAGTCAGCGCTGGGCAGCATCACAATGCCGCTCCGCTCCGCCGGGTTGGTTGCCACCTTGGGATGAAATCCGGCTGCACGGGCTCCTTCGATCAGGTCCTCGGTCAGCACCATGGTCCGGCGCCGAATCTCCGCAGGTCCCAGTTCTTCGATGACATCCAGACCGCCGAGCTGGGCATAGACCGAGAGGATCGACGGGGTGCCGGCCTCGAGCCGCCGTGCATCTTCATGGAGCACCAACTCCCGCGGATCGAACCGGAATTGGTCGCGGTTGGCGAACCATCCCGTGGCCCGAGGATGCAGCGAGGGAATCAGCTCCGGCCGGGCGTACAGGAACGCAACCCCAGTACCGCCCAACAACCACTTGAGCCCGCCGGAGCAATAGAAATCGACGCCGAGTGCGCCGACGTCCACCGGGATTTGCCCCGCCGCATGGTACCCGTCCACCAGCACCTGCGCTCCGCGGCGGCGCGCGATGTCCACCACCCCCCGAATGTCCTGGATCGCGCCGCTGGTAAAGAACACATGACTGGTTGCGACCAATGCCGTCCGATCGTCAATGGCTCGCTCCCAGGCATCCATCGGCACAGTGACGCCGTCGGAGCTCTCGACCATGACGACCTCGACCCCCTGTCGGGCCTTTGCCATCCACTGATAGGACACGGTCGGGAACTCGAGGGCACTCACCACCACGCGGGGGCGGCGCCGGTAGTCCAACGATTCCGCAACCGCGGTGAGCGCGGTCGAGATGTTGGGATGCAGCGCGATCGTCCCTTCGGCCGCGCCGATCACGCGGGCGTAGCGCGAGCGCAGCTCGGCCAGCGCAGCCCACCACACGTCGTACCACGCTGCGGCGCCTCGGGCCTCCCAGAGATCGAGGCATTGGTCCACCCGCGCCCGGGAGCGCGTTGACAAGGCGCCCAGCGAGCAACTGTTGAGGTAGACGGCGCGGCGGAAAATCGGGAACTCCGCCCGGTAATCCCGCGGCGGCGCGGAGGCCGGAACGGCGGTCATAGACCCGGGAATATACCGCGGTTTCCCGGTGCTGGCCCGGCGTTATACTTCGCCCATGCCGGCCTCCTGGAGCGTGCTGACCCTTCGCCTGTTGGGGCGCGGGTTGCTCAATCCACGCCTGGGCCTCGACTTGCTGAAGGCGCTGTGGGCCTTCCGGCGCCGGCGTTGGTGGGCCAAGCCGCCGTTTCTTCCGGTGCCCGACCGGCACTATCTCCGGTGGCGCATGTACACCGCCTACGCCGACGAGCAGGCCGTTCCGCCGGTGGAAGACGTGGTCCGCTTTGCCCGGTGGCGGCGGGAGACCATGGGGCTCTAACTCCGAGGTATCTGGTGACTGCTGTCGCGCCGGCCGGGCGCCACCCACAGGTCGTCATTCTTGGCGCCGGATTCGCCGGCCTCTACGCCGCGAAGTCGCTGAAAGACGTCCCGGTGCAGGTGACCGTGGTGGACCGCCGGAACCATCACCTGTTTCAGCCCATGCTCTATCAGGTGGCCACCGCCGCCCTCAATCCCGGCGACATCGCGGCACCCATCCGCTCGGTGCTGCGGCGGCAGCGCAACGCCGAGGTCCTCCTGGCGGAGGCCGAGTCGGTAGACACCGCGGCGCGGGAAGTACGGCTCACCGATGGCTCGAGCCTCTCATATGACTACCTGGTGGTTGGCACCGGGTCCCGCCACTCCTACTTCGGGCATAACGTGTGGGAGCCGCTGGCCCCGGGCCTCAAGAACCTGGATGACGCGCTGGAGATCCGCCGCCGCGTGTTGCTGGCCTTCGAGCGCGCGGAGCGCGAGCGCGATACGGTGAGGCGCCACGCCTACCTCACCTTCGTGATCGTAGGCGGCGGCCCCACCGGCGTGGAGATGGCGGGCGCGGTGGCGGAGATCCGCAGCTACGCCCTACGCCGCGATTTCCGCCACATCGATCCGGGCGAGGCCACGGTCATGCTACTCGAGGGCGGGCCCCGTCTGCTCCCAGCCTACCCCCCGAGCCTGAGCGACAAAGCCAAACTGAACCTCCGCCAGCTCGGAGTGGACGTACGGACCGAGACGCTGGTTACCAACATCACTCCCGGCGCCGTCTCTGCGGCAGGCTGGACCATTCCCACCCAGACCGTGATCTGGGCCGCGGGCAACACGGCGAGTCCTGTGATCAAGACGTTGGGGACCCCGGTCGATCGATTCGGCCGGGCCGTGGTGGAACCGGACTGCACCATTCCCGGCCATCCCGAGGTCTTCGTGCTGGGCGACGCCGCCGTGTTTACCCACGACGTCGGCGGCAGGGAGTTGCCGGGCATCTGCCCCGTAGCGATTCAGATGGGAGAGTATGCGGCCCGGGCAATCGAGGGTGACCTCGCGGGCCGCCCCCGAAGAGCTTTCCACTACTGGGATAAGGGACAGCTTGCGGTGATTGGGCGGGGCCGGGCGGTGGCGGACATCTGGAAGCTGCATTTCAACGGCTTCCTCGCCTGGCTGACCTGGATCTTCGTTCACATCTTCTTCCTCATTGGATTCCGCAACCGGGTCATGGTGCTGATCCAATGGGCCTGGTCCTACCTGACCTACGCTCGAGGTGCGCGACTCATCCCCGAAGAGTCGGACCTCAGGGCCACCCTTCCCCCGGTCGAAGCCTCCGCGTCGCCCCCGTGAGTCTTGCCCTGGCGGTGAAACAGCAAGCCGCCGAGCTCGGCTTTCTCGCCTGCGGCATCACCGACCCGAGCCCGCCGCCTCACGCCGAGCGGCTGGACCGCTGGCTGGCCGCGGGCTATGCCGGTACCATGCGCTACCTGCACCGGCAGGCCCGCCGCCGGAAGGATCCCCGGCTGATTGTTCCCGAGGCGCTCTCCATCGTGGTGGTGCTCGACAACTACTACCAGCCGGATGAGATCGACGACCCCCGGCCACCCCGGGTGGCCCGCTACGCCCGGGGCGAAGACTACCACCGCGTGACCCTACGCCGGCTGGAGCGGCTGAGAGATTTTCTGTTGCAGCAGGGCGCGCGGGTGGCCCGTCCCTATGTCGACGCCGGCCCGGTGCCGGAACGGGAGCTGGCCCGTCGCGCCGGCCTGGGCTGGATCGGCAAGAATACCATGCTGATCCGCCCCGGCGCCGGCTCGTTTTTCTTCATCGGCTCGCTGTTCACCGATCTCGCCTTGCCTCCCGATTCGCCCTTCGAGTCGGAGCATTGCGGCAGCTGCACCCGGTGTCTCGAAGCCTGTCCCACCGGCGCTCTGGTAGAGCCCGGAGTACTGGACGCCACCCGTTGTATCTCGTATCTCACCATCGAGCACAAAGGGCCGATTCCACCGCCGCTTGCCGATCGGCTGGACGGCTGGGTTTTCGGCTGCGACGTATGCAACGACGTCTGTCCCTGGAACCAGCGGTTCGCGGCTCCCAGCGAGGTCGTCGAGTTCCGCTCGCGGGGAGCGCTGGCCGGCGCGGCATCGGATCTCTTCGATCGAATGGACGAGGACGAATTTGCCCGGCGGTTTGGAGACACGCCGCTGGAGCGGCCAGGACTTGCCGGCATGCGTCGCAACTTCCGCGCTGCCTGCGCTTCCCAGGAAACCAGGTCTGATGAATCCTGATCTGGACTACTTCGTCAGGATGTTACGGTACAACGCATGGGCCAACGCCGAAACGGTACTGTCGCTCCGGGCCGGCAGTCCTCCGCCGCGCGCGATGCGCTGGCTGGGACATCTCGTCGGTGCCGAGCAATTGTGGCTCGCCCGCTTGCGGCACGAGTCTTCCGACCTGCCGGTTTGGCCGGAGCTGGATCTGGATGCTTGCTCCTCGAGGCTGGATGCGCTGGCATTGGCCTGGCAACAGTACATGGAGAGCCTGGCGCCGGAGGACCTGAACGACGGCGTCGCCTATCGCAACACCAAAGGCGAGTTCTGGACCAGTCGTGTGGCGGACATTCTGACCCACGTCGTACTTCATCAGTCGTACCATCGCGGTCAGATAGCCGCCGCCGTGCGGGAGGCGGGGCAGACGCCGGCCTACACCGACTATATCCACGCGGTGCGGCAGGGGTTCGTCGAATGAACACCGGACCGCTGCTGGTCATCACCGGCGCGTTACTGATCGTGATCGGACTCCTGTTCTGGTCCGGCGGCCTCGGCTGGTTCGGCCGGCTCCCGGGAGACATTCGGATCGAGCGGGAGACGGTTCGAGTCTACCTGCCTCTGGCTTCGATGCTCGTGGTGTCGGTGGTGGTGAGTTTGGCGATCTATCTGGTCAGGCGCTTCTTCTAGGGCACAGCCGCGGTCATGAAACAACCCCTCAAGTCCTTTGCCGCCGTCATGGCGGTCTGGACCGCGATCGCGCTCGCCTTCGCGACCTCGACCTACGCGATGTACTCCTTGAAGGGGACGCCCATCGGGTGGGGCCAGCCGCTGTACTGGGCGCTGTCCGAGTGGTATCTCTGGGCCGCCATCTCTCCGGCAATTTTCTGGCTCGCGGCGCGATTCCCGCTCTCGCGCGCCACCTGGACCCGATACCTGCCGCTGCACCTGGGCGCGGCCCTCTTGATCCACGTCGGTCATGAGACGGCTTACGTACTTCTTGACCGCGCCATCGGGCTCGGGGCTTCGACTCCACCGCCACCGATGGGGCAAGCCATCCTGCTGTTCATCAGCAAGCGCGCGGCCATGAACCTGCTGGTGTACTCTGCGATCGTGGTGGTAGCCCATGCGCAGGCGTTGCAGCGGCGCTACCGGGAACGGGAGCGAGTGACGCTCCAGTTGGAAACCAAGTTGGCCCGGGCTCAGCTGGAGGCCCTCAAGATCCAGCTCCAGCCTCATTTTCTGTTCAACACCCTGAACACCATCTCGGCGCTGCTGCACCGCGACGCCGAGGCTGCTGACCGGGTGTTGAGTCGCTTGGGAGATCTCCTGCGGCTGAGTCTGCAGCACTCCGGCAAGCAGGAGGTGATGCTGCGCCAGGAGCTGGAGTTTCTCGAGCGGTATCTCGAGATCCAGCAGACTCGTTTTCAGGACCGGCTCACCGTCCGGTTCGATACCGACCCCGAGGTGCTCGATGCGCTGGTCCCCACCCTGGTGCTCCAGCCGCTGGTGGAGAACGCGGTGCGGCACGCAATCGAGCCTCGGGCGGCACACGGGCACCTCGACATTCGGGCGCGGCGGCGGGACGGCCGGCTTACCCTCGAGGTCGCCGACGACGGCCCGGGGATGGGGTCGGCGACTCCGGGCGACATAAACGGCGCGGTCATCCCCTCCACCGGTTCGGGGATCGGGCTGGCCAACACCCGCGCCCGATTGGAGCAGCTCTACGGTAAGGGACACCGCTTTACCCTCACCAACGCTCCTGCCGGCGGCCTGGTGGTGACGTTGGAGATCCCCTACCGGGTAGGGAATCTCCCAACCCCCACCGCTTCGCTGCATGCCTAAGATCCGCACCCTGATCGTGGACGACGAGCCGCTGGCCCGTTCCCGGGTGCGCGAGCTGCTGGCCGCCCAGCCGGACGTGGAAGTGCTGGCCGAGTGCCGCAACGGACGGGAAGCCGTCGCCGCGATCAGAAGCCGGAAGCCCGACCTGGTATTCCTCGACGTACAGATGCCGGAGGTCACCGGGTTCGAGGTCCTCGAGGCGCTCGAGCCGGCCCTGACTCCAGCGGTCGTATTCGTGACCGCGTTCGACGAGTTTGCGGTCCGCGCCTTCGAGGTTCATGCTCTCGACTATCTGCTTAAGCCGTTCGATCGGGATCGCTTTCTCACCTCTCTTGAGCGTGCCCGGGAAGCGGTCCGCCGCCGCCGGGAAGGCGGGCTGGACCAGCGCCTGGCCGGACTGCTCGCCGATCTGGGTGTGCAGCGACGCTGGCTCCAGCGCGTGCTGGTGAAGAGCGGGGGTCGAACGGTGCTGCTCAAGATCGGCGAGATCGATTGGATCGAGGCGGCGGGGAACTACGTCCGGCTGCACGCGGGGAAGGAGCGTCACCTGTTGCGGGAAACCATGACGGCGCTGGAAGCGAAGCTCGACCCCGAGCAATTCGTCAGAGTCCACCGCTCGACCATGGTCAACCTGGAGCGGGTGCGGGAGCTGGAGCCCTTCTTTCATGGCGACTACGTGCTGAAGCTGGACGACGGTACCCGGCTGACCTTGAGCCGCACTTACCGGGAACGACTGGAGCACCGCCTGGGGCGGGAATTGTGAGCCTGCCGGGGCGCGCCCGTCCCTGTCGCGAACCGGTTCGTCCCACCGAGCGCGACTTTACCCCCGAGAACTCCACTGGACCGCGCCGGGGCGACAAATTGCCGCATCCCTCACCGGGGCAATCTCATGTCACGCCTTTACCTGGTCCTGGCGGCTGGTGCTACGCTCCTCTCCGCCGCCGACCTCATCGCTCGCAACCCTGACGACACCGCCATCCGGCAGACCATCCAGTACTACTTCGATGGCGGCCGGATGGGTGACAGCATCACACTGCAAAAGGCCTTCCATCCCGACGCCCGGATGTTGTTCGCCCGGGAGGGCGCGCTCGCCGTGGTTCCGATCGGCGATTACATCAAGCGGGTGGCGGAGAACCCGCCCAAGCCCGGTGCAAGGGACTCCACCGAGCGCAGGATCGCCTCGATCGACGTCGCCGGCGACGCGGCGGTCGCCAAGCTCGAGCTCAAGCGACCCGACATGACGGTGACCGACTACATGTCACTCATCCGGGTGGGCGACCGCTGGCTCATCGTGAACAAGATCTTCAGCCGCAGTGTCGCGCAGCGTCAGGCGGCCGGCCGGTGAGCCCGGCGAGCGCGGGGGCGGGCAAGGGACTTACTTTGGAGGCATGGAAATCAGCACCATCGACCGGCGGCGGGTCGAGGGCCTCCGGCGCCTCGGCTATTTGCTGGACAATTCGATCCCGATCCCGGGAACCAGGTTCCGAATCGGCTGGGATGCCATCATCGGTCTCGTTCCCGGGATCGGCGACCTGGCCGGCGGTGCCCTCTCGCTCTACATCATCCTCCAGTCCGCACGGCTGGGGATTCCCCGCGCCTTGCTGGGTCGCATGGCGTGGAACGTCGCGGTCGAAACCGTGGTCGGCACCGTTCCGCTCCTGGGCGATCTGTTCGACGCGGGGTATAAGGCCAACCTGCGCAATCTCACCCTGCTGCAGCAGCACATCGAGGAGCCCCGGGAATCGCGGCAGGCCAGCCGGCGCTTTGCGCTACTCCTCGCCGGTGGATTGGTGTTGCTCATTGCCGCCGTGGTGGGACTCGGCGTGCTTCTGGTCCGGCTCCTTGACCGACCCGTGCTATGACGGCGCCTCCGCCTACTCTCTACAGCATCGCGATCTTCGTCCACGACTTGGGCCGTGCGATCGAGTTCTATCGCGACAAGCTGGCGCTCCCGGTAACCAAGCAGGGCTCCTTCGGCGCCGAGTTCCTCGAGGGCTCGACCCATCTGAGCATTCATCCGGCGGTCCATGCCGACGCCAAGGCGCTGGTGGGGCGACACACCGGTGTCACTTTGCACGTGCCGGATCTACTGCATTACTGTGGCGAGCTGCACGACCGAAAGGTTCGCTTCGTGGCCGAGCCTACCCAGCAGACGTGGGGCATCATGGCCATGGTGGCCGATCCCGACGGAAACATTCTGGCGCTGTGGGAGGACCGACTCCCCCAGACCGCGGAGCACGAGCACCAGCCGCCGGTCGATCAAGCCGACGGCTCGGCTTAAGCCGCTTTGTCATCACGACACTCCTGGCCACCGCGCCCCTCGCGGCTCAGGAGGCTCAACCCTCCGATACCGGCTCTCTAACCGGCGCCGACGGCGTGCGGCTGTTCTACCAGCGGATGGGAACCGGCCGGGAGGTCCTGATCGTTCCCGGCCGGCTCTTTCTCGCGGAAAACCTGGCTCCGCTGGCCCGGCGTCACACGCTCATTCTCTACGACATGCGCAACCGCGGCCGCTCCTCCCCGGTGGCCGACAGCAGCATGATCACGATTCAGAAAGACGTCGAGGATCTGGAGGCGGTGCGGCAGCATTTCGGGGTGAAGCGGTTTACGCCGCTGGGGTACTCCTACCTTGGCCTCATGGTGGTGTTGTACGCGATGAAGCACCCTGACCGGGTAAGTCGCATCGTACAGCTGGGCCCGGTACCTCGAAAATACGACACCGAATATCCCGCCAGCCTGCTCTACCGCGACTCGGTCCCGGTCCCCGACTCGGCCAGCGCGGCGCGAATCGATTCGCTGGAGCGCTCCGGCTACGCTCGAAGTCATCCCCGGGAATTCTGTGAACGGGAACGCCAGGTGAATCAGGTGCGGTTGGTAGGCAACCCCGCCAACGTGAGTCGACTCCAGAGCCCCTGCGACATGCCCAACGAGTGGCCCAGCCATCTGGAGCGGCATTTCCGATTTCACTTCGGCGGAGTGCAGCAGCTGAACGTCTCTCGGAACTCGGTTGCGCGCGTCCGGGTACCGGTCCTCACCATCCACGGCACTCACGACCGTAACGCGCCGTACGCGTCCGGGCGGGAGTGGGCCCTGACGCTCCCCAACGGCCGTTTGCTGACGATCGAAGGCGCGGCGCATCAGGTGTCGGCGGACGCACCGGAGATCGTGCTTGCGGCTATCGATACGTTTATGACCGGAAAATGGCCTGGGGGAGTAGAGCGGGTCACGAGCCTGGAGCGGGCACCGAAGTAGCCGAGTTGGGGATGACGCACTGTCCCCGAAACGCGTCCTCCACTATTTGCCCCTGCTGCTCCATGCCGTAGCTCTCGAATGGCTTTCCCGGCTCGAGTCGATACGCATACGGACTGGTTCCGACCCTGAGCGCCCGATGAGCCAGCTCCTTGAGCCGCGCCGCGGCACCACGGGCATAGTATCGCCAGGGACCCCAGGCCTGATACTGGCCGCAGTGCACCAGCTCATGAGCCATTACCGCGATGTCGCTTTCGCAGCGAGCCGGGAGGAAGACGTGATTACCCAGTGCGACCGCCCGGCCGCGGCTCAACCGCAACACCAGTCGCCGGAGCCATCCGGCGGTTCCATGACAACCGATTCGATAGAGCCGAACCCGATCCCAGTCTACCGGCACCGGTAGCCCGGCCAGGGCCGCGCGCTCCTTTTCGCTCGGCAGGTGTCCCCGCTCGATACCCAACCTGCGCCTCACTTCCCCAGGAACTCTCCGATCGGAGAGAGGGATTCGATGTTGTCGCACGCGATCTTGAGTGCGGCCATCATCGGCACTGCGAGAATCGCGCCCGGCACTCCCCAGATGTACCACCAGAATACCAGGCCAATGAACAGTGCCACCGTGTTGAGCCGCATGCGGCGCCCCAAAATCATCGGAGTGATCAGATTGCCCTCGATAATATTGATGACGGTAAACACGGCCGGGACCAGCAGCGCGCGGCCGGTGTCCTCGAAGGTCAACAGCGCCGCCAGGGCGAGGATCACCGTATTGACCACCGCCCCGACGTAAGGGACGAAATTGAGCACACCGGCAACCACTCCCCACATCCATGGATTTGGCATGCCGAGAAGCTGGAGCGCCACGGCAGTCACGATTCCTACCCCGATGTTGATCAGGGTCGCGGTGAAGAGGTACACCGAGATTTGCGACTCGGTCTCGCGGGCGATCGTCACCGCGGTTTTCTTGTCCTTGAACTGGGGCAGGACCGTCACCAGCTTCTGGAGAAAGAGATCACCCACCGCCAGCAGGAAGTAGGTCAGGAAGACGATCACCGTGGTGGCTCCCAGGAGAGCAGTGGTCCCTCCGAAGAGCTGGTCGCTCAAGCTGGGCCCTCGTACCGCCACCTCCGGGGTCTTTCCACTCACCTGGGTCGCGCGCTCCACCTCATCAGCGGCTTTCGAGACCTGCTCCACCGGCCGCCGCAGCGACTCCAGCTTTTGCTTTACCGTGGCCATGCTCTCCGGCGCCCGGCGCAGCCACTCCGCGGCGGGGCCGGAGAGCCGATAGGTTCCGAAAATGAGCACGCCAAGCAGGCCGAGCACCACCAGGCCGGCTCCCACCGGCTCGGGGATGCCGATCTTACGCAGCCCGCGGACCAGCGGGCTCAGCAGAAAATCCAGCAGAATCGCGAGGACAATGGGCAGGATGAACGACTTGGCGAGGTGGAGAGTGTAGAGCAGTGCCAGGATAAAGAGGCCCACCAGCGCGACGTGCCGAGCGTCGACGTTCTCGCCGAGTAGGCTGGCCAGCTTCCCGACGTCGGGCTCTTCCTTTTCGGCCGACATGGCCGACGGGTCGACGTCGGGCGTCAGAATGGAGTCGTCGTCCGGCTGAACCGTCGGAGTGGTGGCGCTCATGGATGTCTCGTATACGGAGACGGGCCGCCCCTTGTCTCCTCCGGCTGCCCAGCGGTAAGGTTACCCGGCGCCGACTCACCGGTCTGTGCGCCAGCACACCGGGCTACCTCAAAGAGCGAGAGCATGTCGCGGCTTTGGCAATCGTTGGTCTCCCTCTGGGCGTGGCTCGTGCTTGTCGCCTGTGTCCTTCTATGGTTTCCCATCATGGCGTTGCTGCGACTGGTGACGGCCCCATTCGATCCGGGGCGCTACGCAGTCGGCTATCTGTTCCGCCGGATCGGACCGGTGATGGCGACCCTCAACCCGCTCTGGCGCTTCAGCTATACCGGGACCATGCCGGCCGACCCCCGGCGCCCGTATGTCGTCGTGTCCAACCACGAGTCGTTCACCGATATCCTGCTCATCAGTCATCTCCCCTGGGAAATGAAATGGCTCTCCAAGGCCGAGCTCTTCCGGGTGCCGGTGATGGGCTGGTTGATGCAGCTCGCGGGGGACATTCCGGTCAAGCGCGGCTTCGGGGCCAGCGCGATCGAGGCGATGGCGCGTTGTCGGGAAACGCTCGCGCGACGGGTGTCGGTCATGATCTTCCCCGAAGGCACCCGCTCCGCTACCGCGGATCTCCTTCCCTTCAAGGACGGCGCGTTCCGCCTGGCGATCGAGGCCGGCGTCCCCATCCTTCCGCTGGTGCTCCGCGGCACCGGGACGGCGCTGCCCAAGCACGACTGGCGCTTCGGTCGGTCCACTGCGGTGGTGAAGGTATTGGAGCCGGTCGAGACAGCGGGCCTGACCGTGGAGGACGTTCCGGCTCTCAAGGCGAAAGTTCGGGAAACTATCGTGCGTGAGCGGGCCGCTCTCCCTCCCGGCACTGGGTGAGCCTATAGTTGCGATCGGATCGCCGCATCGACCGCCCGGAGGCTCGGCGTTCCATCCCACTGCGCCACCGCGTTTCCGGAACGGTCCAGCACCGCGGTGTAGGGGAGGTGATAGGTCTCGTTCCGGTGAATTTCAAGCCCGAACGGCGCCATGTCCCTTCCCATGCTGTTGTCCTCGTAGTCGTCCCGGATATGAATCGGCTCGAACGGCGCGTTGTACCGGGCCAGAAAGTGCGGCAACAGTTCACCGCCGTCAGGGGCCACGTCGATGGCGGTGAACGCCACGTTTTCGCTGGCGTACATGCCGGCGAGAGTGACGAAGCCGGGAAACATCGAGCGCGACCGCGGACAGTTGGTAGCGTAGATGATCACGACCGACACCCGCCCCTGGGTGTTCCGCAGGTAGCTGGCCGCCTCGGCCGTCGTGATGGAGATCGTGCTGCGACTCGAGGCCGTTGGCAGCATCGTGCCTGCGGCCGACGGCTCTCCCACTCGCTGCACCTGAGGCGGCAGCGGGTCGCCGGACCGTCCAATCGGATCCGCCATGAGCATCGACGCTCCCGCCAGCGCGGATACCCCAGAGGCCTGAACCGCGCCGGCGACTGACACAGGAAGCGTCAACCAGCCCACCAGTGCGATCGACGTGATGGAATTCGCTTTCATTGCGCGCTCCCCGATTGGGCCGTAGTGGCAGGCATCTCGCCGCTGGCCGGTGTGATGGTACTCTCGAACCAGTACGTCTGTTCCCGAACGATGGGCGCACCGGGACCGGTCAAGGTGACCTTTCCATTGAGCTCCCCTTTCCGGGTCCTGCACACCAGCGCACCCGATCTCGCGTCGACACACAGTCTGCCGCGCTCGTCCCCTTGGAGCGTGGACACGCTTTGGACCTGGTTGCTGCCGGGTACCACATCAGCGGTCTCCAGCCAGATCGATCCGCCGGTCACTATCACCCAGACCCGGCCGGCCTTTGCCATGCTGTCCTTCTCCACTCGATAGTTGGTGATCGCGGTGTACTTCCGGTAAGACCGATCCTTTGCGGGGATCTCGTGCTTCAACGTGTCGATCCATTCCAGACCCCTGGCCAGGGGCGCCGCAGGAAGCCGGGGGAAAAAGTCGGTGAACTGCTGGGACGGATCCTCGATCTCGCGAATAGCGTCGGGGACCCCGGGCGACTGGAGCGTAGTGGCGCGGCCCCGGCGATCCACCCGAAGGATGAACGGCTCCCCCAGCAACGCCGCGGTGGCAGGCCGGCTTACCCCGCGAAGCGACTGTACCTCGAGCGCCAGATCCTCATACCAGGCGCGGACGGTGTCCCCCGCGCCCGGTAACACCGCAATGCGCGCTTCCCGCTTCACATCCATCAGCCTGGCACCGCTCGGCGTCATCACTTGAAGCTCGGTATGGGCTACTTCCCGGTAGCGCACCGTGTCGGATGCCGTCTGCGCCCGCCCAGGCGAGAGAGGCCAGGCGAGGAGTGCCAGGAACAGGAGACCACTGACTGAGTTGAAGCGCATGGCGGGTGGTTTTCTGAAAAGATCCTCACGGAGAGCAATTCCGCAAGGCCATGCAAGGCCTGTCACTCTTCCGCGACACCTCAGGGTCGTCCCAGGTCGGCCGGCGCCCGTACCCGCCCAACGGCTCCGGCCAGGGCGAGCAGGGTAAGTCCGTACGGCAGCATCAGAAACAACTGATAGGGAATCCGGAGTCCCAGGGTCTGGAACAGAAACTGGAGCGCGTTCGCCGCGCCGAATACCAGAGCCGCCACCGCGATGCCGAGCGGGTGCCAGCGCCCCAGCACTACGATTGCGATGGCGATGTAACCCCGCCCTGCGGTCATCTTCTCCGCGAAGGTTCCCACCTGCGCCAGGACCAACGTCGCACCCGCCAACCCGGCGAACCCGCCACCCACGATAGTCGCGCCTGCTCGAAGCCAGCCGGTGGGCACTCCCGCCGCGCGGGCCATCGCCGAGGACTCGCCGGTGGAACGCAGTGCCAGGCCCAGGCGAGTGCGAAAGAGCAGCCACCAAACCGCCGGAAGCACGGCGAAGGCGAGATACGTCGGGGCCGGCTGATGGAAGAGTGCGGGGCCAAGCACGGGGATGCGAGAGAGGCCCGGAATCGCGATTGCTGGGAGCGTCGGTAAGTCCAGACCGGCTCCGCTTTCTCCATAGGCCTGCCGATAGATGGTTCCGGTGAGCCCGACTGCCGCAAGGGTAATGGCAGTGCCGGTAATGATCTGGTCGGCTCGAGCCCCCAAGGCGAAGGCGGCGAATACGGCGGCCAGCAACATTCCGGCGAGCACTGCGCAGACCACCCCGGTCCACGGGCCGCCGGCCGTCGCGCCTAACGTGGCCGCCAGTGCGCCGGCCAGCATCATGCCCTCGATCCCGAGATTGATGACACCCGCACGCTCGGTGATCATCTCTCCGGTAGCGGCCAACAAGAGTGGCGTGGCCACCCGTACCGCCGCCGCCAAGAACCCTGCGACTAATATCGTCGATTCCATCACGGGGTCGTCCGCTCCGCCGCGGCGCTACTCCGCTGCCCGGCTAATGAGAGCACGACCACCAGGATCACCACCGCCTCTACGACGTAGACCGCAACCGCCGGGACTCCTGCATCCCGCTGCATCGCACCCGCGCCTGCCTCTAATGCACCAAGCAGTATGCCGCTCCCCACTACTCCAAGTGGATGGAGTCGAGCCAGCAATGCCACGGCGATTCCGGTGAATCCGTACCCCGGCGACAGATTCTGGAATAGCGCGTAGGAGACGCCGCTTACTTCGATCCCACCCGCCATTCCCGCCAATGCGCCCGAGCCGAGCAGCGCAACGGCGGTCAGCTTCCTGCTGTCGATCCTTCCGCTCAGCTCGGCCGCGCGCGGGCCGGCCCCGACGGCGCGGAGCCTGAAGCCCCAGAGCGTACGAGAGAACAGGTACCAGAGTCCCAGGCTCGCCAGGAGCGCAAGAAGGAATCCGGCGTGCAGCCGGGTTCCGGGAAGCAGAGGGAGGCGGGCCGATACCGCGATAGGGTCGCTCTGGGGGTAGATCCGCTGGCCCTCCTGCAAGGGCCCCTGAACCATGAGGCTCACCAGCGACTCAGCTACGAAATTGAGCAGTAGGGTACTGATGACTTCCATCACGCCGTATCGGAGCTTGAGCCACACCGGGAGCGATACCCAGAGCGCCCCCGCCAAGGCAGCGGCGGCCAACAGTAGCGGGACCGCCAGGAGCGACGGCAATCCGCCGAGGTGCAGTCCGGCCCAGGTGGCGGCGATGGCGCCGGCATAGAACTGACCTTCCGCGCCGATGTTGAACGCGCCGCCGCGAAAGGCGAGCGCGATGCCCAGACCGATGACGATGAGAGGGACCGCGCGAACCAACGTGGCGGAGGTGAAGGCGTACCAGGAGCCAAAGGCCCCGCGCCACAGGGCGCCAAGCGCGAGCGCGGCGTCGTAGCCGGCGAGGTGGAGGCCGGCCGCGAGGATCGCGAGACCGAGAAGCACGGCGCCGGCGGCCACCGGAGCGCCGGCAGCTCTCATCCCGGCCCGCCCTGTAGCATCAGCTCACCGATCCGGGAGCGGGTTGCACCGACCGGCACCGGGATCACCGTTCCCCGACTGGCCACGACTACCCGGTCGGACAGCTCCAGCACTTCGTCCAGATCGCTCGAATGAAACAAGACCGCGGAGCCTGCGGCGGCCGCGTCCCGGAGCCGCTGGTGAATCGACGCCGCTGCCCGGATGTCCAGCCCCCGCGTCGGATTCTCGGCCACCACGACCTGGGGCCGGCGAGAAAGCTCCCGCGCGACCACCAGCTTTTGCTGGTTCCCTCCGCTGAGGGTCCAGGCCGGTGACTCGGGCCCACCGGCGACTACGTCGAAGCTGGCCAAGAGCTCGCCGGTTCTTCCTCGGGCAACGGGCCAGTCCACCCGGTTTCCCCGAATCCAGGGATCGCGCGGGTCGGAGGCGAGGACCACGTTCTCGGTCAGGCTCAGCTCCGGGATCAACCCCTCCGTGGTGCGATCCTCGGGTATGAACCCGATGGGCCCCACGACGTCGAGCCGGCCTCGCAACGGGTGCAGCCGTCCGGCGACGGCCCGCAGCAACTCGCGCTGCCCGTTTCCCTCCACCGCGGCCACGCCGACGATCTCGCCTGCCCGCACCTGAAACGACGCTCCTCGCACCGCGAGTCCGTACCCGCCCTCACGCGCAACCTCGAGCGCCTCGAGCGTTACCAATGGGTTCGTTGTCATCTCGAGCGAAGGGGAAGACCTGATGCCGTGTGCTGCCGGACTGGCCGCCAGATCCCGGCCGATCATCGCCTCCGCCAGCTGCGCGGCATTGTAGCCGCCCACCGGTCCGGCTTCGACCACCGCGCCCCGGCGCAGCACTGTGACCCGATCCGCTGCCGTCAGCGCCTCGTCCAGTTTGTGGGTGATGAGCACCGCGGCGTTCCCCGCCTCGGTGTAACGCCGCACCACTCGAAGCAGCTCCGCCGCCTCCGCCGGCGCCAGCACGGCCGTCGGCTCGTCCAGCAACAGCATGCGCACGTTGCCTGCCAATGCCTTCACGATCTCCACCCGCTGCTTCTGTCCTACGGTAAGTCGCCCGGCTCGTTCTCCCGGATCCAGGGGCAGCCCGATGCGTTCGCTCAGCTCGCGCACCCGCCGTTCCAACCGGCCCGGGGCGACCTCCCACCCCGCTGCCAACGCGACGTTCTCGGCCACGGTCAACGCGGGGATCGAGGTAAAGTGTTGATGAACCATCCCGATCCCGAGCCCGCGCGCGACCCGGGGCGAACCGATTACCCGAGGCCTGCCCTCTACCAGGATTTGTCCGGCGTCAGGCCGTTGGAGCCCGAATGCCACCTGCATCAGCGTCGTCTTTCCCGCGCCGTTCTCCCCCAACAGCGCATGTACCTCACCGGGCCGCAGCGAAAAATCGGCCCCGCGCAACGCGTGCACGGGGCCGAAATGTTTCTGAATGCCGATGAGCTCAATCAGCACTGGGGGATCACATTCCGGTCGGATGGTCGTGGAACTCCCACTCCAGGTCGAACCGCTCCGCCAGATGCGACGCGAGTGCCTGGACGCCGAGGGTCTCGGTGGCATAGTGGCCGGCATAGATCACGTTGAGACCCCACTCCATCGCATCGAAGTAGGTATGATGCGGACCCTCGCCGGTGATGTAGGTATCCAGTCCCGCGGCCCGGGCGTCGGCGATCATGTTGCCCGCGCTGCCGGTGATGATGCCGATCTTCGACACCCGGTCCGGCCCTCCCGCCACCATTCGGGCGCCGGGAGCGAACGTGCCCAGCGCCCGGTTGACCTCACCCACCAGACCGTCTCGGGTGGTCAACGGACCGTGAGCCGGGCCCCACACGCCCAACGGACTCCCTCGATAATCACCGAACCAGCCTTCGACCGCGATGCCGAGGCGCTCGGCCAGCACCACGTTGTTTCCGACTTCGGGATGCAGGTCCAGCGGAATGTGCGCGGCGTAGAGCGCCACGTCGTGGTCCACCAGTGCGGCGACTCGCTGGTAGCGTCTTCCGGTGATGGGGACGTTGCCGTCCCAGAAAAGACCGTGATGGACCAGGATGAGCGGCGCCGCGGGGCGCCGGGGCAACGAACCGGCCGTGATCTTGAGCTGAGCCACGACACCCTGAATGGTCGCCAGCGAGGCATCCACCGCGGCCACGATGCTCCCCACCACGCCATGGTTCTCCACCTGGAGCCCGTTCACCGCATTGCGCTCGTCAGGAACCTCGCCGACCCGGAGGTACGCGTCCAGGTAGCCCACCAGGTCCGAGAGCAGAACGCCGGCCATGGGCTAGCTCGGCGACGCGCTGCGCCTTCGGGGCACCGATGCCTGCATCGAAGCCGGACGAGGGGCGGCCAGCAGCGTCCCATCTGCGATCGAATCCGCCGCCGCCTTTACCCGCGCCTTGAGCGCCGGGGGCACCAGGGAGTCCAGCGCTGGGTTCGGTACGTAGCGGATCACCCCGCTCGCCAGTCCGAAAGCCTCGACCTTCGGCTTGAAGGTGCCGGCTTGAACCTCGCGCGCCACCAGGAGGAGAGCCCGGGGCAGGTCGATCACCGCACTTCCGAGGACCCGCTCGGGCGCGAGCCCCGCTTGGTCGGCGTTGGAGCCGAAAACGTAGACCCGGGGACTCTCCTTGGCCGCCTGGAAAACGCCGAGGGCAGCAGCGTCGGCATTGTGGTGGAACATGTCCGCGCCAACCCGAATCAGGGCCAACGCCGCCTCTCGCCCCGCGGCAGCGTCATCGAAGCTGTTCAGGTAGATCTTCCGGGATTGGATCTTGGGGTTTACCGCTCGGGCGCCGTTCTCCCATCCCTGGTACGCGGCCTCGATGGGCGGGAGCTGGATCCCGCCCACGAAGCCGAGCACGTTGCTCCGGGTAAGCCCCCCGGCGACCATGCCCGCGAGGTAGCTGGCTTCCTCCAACCGGAAGATCAGCGGCGCCACATTGCCGTTGACCCGTTGGCCAGACGTGATAATGAAGATGGTCCGAGGAAATTCCGCCGATACCCGTTCGGCCGCGCCCTGGAATTCGAAGCCGTGAGCGAAGACCAGACCATAGCCCTGGGCGGCGTAGCTCCGGAGTGCCTCGTCCTGCTCGGCGGGGGTACGAGCCTCTACGTGGCTAGTGGCCAATCCCAGGGAATCGTGAATCTGGCGGAGACCCTGGAAGGCTCCCGAATTCCAGGCCGCGTCGGCGATCGACCCTGGCGTGATCAGCCCGACTCTCAGACCGGTCGATTCCGCCGGCCGAGCGCAGGCGCAAAGCGACATCAAAGTGACAGCATACAGCCAGTTTTTCGGCACTCAATGTCTCAGAAGCGTCATCGGATCGTCAAAAAGGCATTGATTTCCACACACTTAGCTCAATTTTCAACTTCTGTGGGAATCCACCCCCGCTCCGGCGGTCTCGACCCCGTTCATTTTGACCTCTCCGGTGACCCTCGCACCCTCGACGATGGCGATACGGGGAGTCAGAATATCGCCGGAGACTACCGCGGTAGCCTGAAGCTCAACTCGATCCTTCGCGTGGATGCCGCCGCTCACCTGTCCCGCGATTACCGCCTCCTGGGTGTGCAAGTCGCCTTCGATCACGGCGCCGGTTGCGACCAGGACCTGCTGTCCCACCCGCACGGTGCCCTTGACCCGGCCCTCGATTCGGACCATGCCTTCGGTCTCCAAGTCGCCGACCACTGTCATGTCGCTGGCGATGATCGAAAACGGGATCTGATCGGTACGGCGCCGCTTGAGCTCGTTTCCCTGCTCGTCCCGCGCCGGATTGTTGAAGAGTCCCATCAACCCCCCTCTTTGACCATGGTCCGCGGATCCAGCGAGGTGCCCCGCTGGCGGATCTCGAAGTGCAGGTGCGGCGCGGTGGACCGGCCACTGTTGCCACTCAGGCCGATGACCTCCCCGCTGGCCACGGTGGCTCCCTCGGCCACCAGGATCCGGGAGAGATGGCCGTACATCGTCTGGTATTCCTCCGGATGGCTGAGCAGCACGAACAGCCCGTACTCCGGATCCTCCCCAACCTGTCGCACCGTCCCGCCCCCTGACGCCCGCACCAGAGAGCCTACCGGGACGGCAATGTCCAGTCCGGGGTGGGCTTCGTCGGAGGCTCCCGCGCCGACCTGGCCCCGAGTGACATAGCCGGACTCGTCCAACGGCCAACCCCGGGGGACCGCCGGTTCGGTGCCCACGGCTCGCCGCGCCGGCCCGACTCTGGCCCGTACCGCAGGGGCGAGGGGAAGCCGTGAGGAAAGAGCGAGTGGGTCGCGGACGATGTCGGCGCCGATCATCTGCCGCATCTGGGTGTAGCGCGACTCGACGCTGTCCAGTGCGGCCGAGAGCTGGCGCACTTTGGCATTGTCCGATTGCAGTCGGGCAACTTGCCGCTGGAGCCCCGGGACTCGCGCCGCGGTGCGAACGATCGGAAGGTACAGCGCCCCCAGCAGCACGATCCCTGCCAAGAGCAGGATTCCGATGCCGATGGCGAGTCGCAGGCGCCAGAGAGGGAGCCGATAGGTCCGGGACCGGGTCGCACCGTCCCGCTGGATGACGACCGTCACCCCGCGAGGGACGGACCTCATCCCTCGAACGGTCCGCCGAGTATCAGCTCCAGCAGCCGAGCGAGATCGTCGTTGGAATAGTAGCTGATGGTGAGAAACCCACGCCCGCGCCGCCGGGCGGTTACCCTGACGTCGGTGCCGAGCCGTTTACGGAGGGCGTCTTCGACCCGCTTGGTATCGGCACTGGCTACACTGCTCCGTTGCCCTACCGCCCCGCCGGCCCGCTTTCCCCGAACCTTCGCTTCCATTTCCCGCACCGACCAGCCCCGGGTTACCGCGTCCTGCGCCAGGCGCAGTGCGCGTGCCTGATCGTTCAGTCCCAGGAGGGCGCGGGCATGGCCTTCGGACAACTTGCCCTCGTGGACCAGGGCCTGGATCTCGGATGAGAGCTGAAGCAGCCGCAGCAGATTCGCGATGGTCGAGCGATTGCGGCCGACCATCCGCGCGATCTCGGCGTGAGGTAACTGGAACTCTTCTCCCAGCCGTTTGTAGCCGGTCGCCTCGTCGATGGGCGAGAGATCGTTGCGCTGGAGATTCTCCACCAATGCGAGGGTGAGAAGGGTCTGGTCGTCGACGTCCCGGACTACCGCGGGGATCTTGGCCCAGCCCAGCCGCTCTGCCGCACGCCAGCGGCGCTCGCCGGCGATCAGCTCGTAGACTCCGTTCCGGGGGCGAACCACCACCGGCTGGAGCAGACCCGATGCCTCCATCGACGCGGTGAGCTCGGCCAGCGCCGTCTCGTCCATGCGGGTCCGCGGTTGATAGGGATTGGGCCGCACGCTGGACAGAGGCACCTCCCGCAGCGCACCCGACGCTTCCGCTTGCTCTCGGGAGACGGGACCCAGCAGCGCCTCGAGCCCGCGACCCAGCCGCTTCGTCTCGGTCATGTCGTCACCTCCGGCTCCGGCTCCGGAGCCTCGCTCGGTTCGCTCAGGGCCGGCGATTCAATCCGGCGCATCAGTTCCTGCGCTACAGCGAGATAGCTCTTGGCGCCCACCGATTGGACATCATAAAGCAGAATCGGCTTGCCGAAGCTGGGAGCTTCGGCCAGACGCACATTGCGGGGGATCGGCGTGAGAAAGACCTTGCCGCCGAAGTATTCTTTTGCGTCCTCCGCGACCTGGCGGCAGAGGTTGAGGCGCGAATCGTACATGGTGAGCAGCACGCCGCTGATGGCGAGTCCGGGGTTGAAGTTCTGCTGCACCAGGCGCACGGTGTTGAGCAACTGAGAAATCCCCTCGAGGCCATAGTACTCGCACTGGATGGGAATCACGACGCCGTTGGTGGCGGTGAGGACGTTGAGGGTGAGTAACCCCAGCGAGGGCGGACAATCCATGACGATGTAATCGTAGTCGTCCTGGAGTCCCTCGACGACAGTGCGGAGCGCGCCCTCGCGGCCGGCGCGGTCCACCAACTGCAGCTCGGCACCCACCAGGTCTTGAGTCGCGGGGAGCACACTCAGATGGGGCAGCGCGGGCACCGGGAGCACGACTTCTCGTCCCGGTCTCGCTTCCACCAGAGCGTCGTACAGCGAGAGCTCGAGGTCGTGCTTTGCAATCCCGACTCCACTAGTCGCATTTCCTTGAGGATCGGCGTCGAGCAGGAGCGTGCGGCGCTCCGCGATGGCTAACGATGCGGCGAGGTTCACCGCAGTTGTAGTCTTTCCGACCCCACCCTTCTGGTTGGCAATCGCTACAATATGTGCCATGAGATATATAGTTATGTCAGTAAGTTACTGTTGGCCAGCGACTTGGCGTTCAATACCATGTCTCGCATGACGAACAGGGACGGAAAAGCAGGGGGGCGAGCAGCAACAATATAGGAAATCGTGCTCAAGGTGCAAATGCTGGCGTTTCACGTGAAACATCGAGAGGTAGAGCAGCTCAAGCTCGTCGGCGGTTGAGGCGTAGTAGTGCCGGCGCAGGACGGACCGCAGAGCAAATGAGTGGACCAGAGGGCATCAAGCAAATTTTCTTGGGGAGTTCCAAGCGTGGGCCCGGGTCGCGGCGACTAGAGGCCGGCCAACCGGCAACCCTATTGATAAGTCAGGGCCGGAGTCCAGCACCGCCGGGTATCAACGCGAAAGATCTACTTGAAAGGAGGTGCTCGGCGGCTAGGAAACGAGATCGGTTGTTTCACGTGAAACGCCCGCCGCCGGAACCGAGCGGCGAAGCTTGAGAAGCTCGACGACAAGACTCTGCACATCGCTCGGCGACACGCCGGGTATCCGACTCGCCTGGCCCAGAGTCGCGGGCTTCACTCGACTCAGCTTCTCCCGAGCCTCGAATGACAGCGTACGCAACAACCCATATTCCAAGTTCTCAGGGAGCCTCAGCTCCTCCATCTGAGACAGCCGACTCGCGCTGATCCGCTCTCGAGCCAAATACCCCGAGTATTTAAGCTCGATGTCAGCCCACTGGACCCCTACCTCGTGAACCTCCACTCCGGCCGCAACGAGCAGTTGGTGGGTCGAGACACCCGGCCGCCTGCCCAACTCTCCGATGCGATGCGGCGCCGAGATCGGGGCAGAGCCAGCAGCAACAAGCACCGGATTCGCCGCCGCCGGATCAATTGGCGTCAGTGCCGCGAGCTCCAACATCCCGTCCTCAGTGCGGAGTCTGGAGTCAGCCAACCGTCGCTCCCGATCGCTCAACAGCCCCAACGCCTCCGCAACCGGGAGGAGCCGGCGGAGCGCGTTGTCCTGCCGCAGGAGCAGCCGGTACTCGGAGCGAGACGTAAACAGTCGATATGGCTCGTCCACCCCGCGCGCGACGAGATCATCCACGAGCACGCCGATGAAAGCCTGATCCCGCCTCAGCACCACGCCGTCCAGATCGAGCGCCCGCCCCGCGGCGTTGATTCCAGCGACCGCCCCCTGGCCCGCTGCCTCCTCGTACCCAGTCGTCCCATTCACCTGGCCGGCCAGAAAGAGTCCCGGCACTTCCTTCACCTCGAGCGTCGCGCGCAGCTGAGTGGGAGGGAAATAATCGTACTCGATCGCGTACCCGGGTCGAGTCATCCGCACGTCCTCCAGCCCCGGCACAGACCGGAGGAAATTCAGCTGCACCGACGTGGGGAGTGAGGTGGAGAGCCCGTTCACATACATCTCCGACGTGTCCAGTCCCTCCGGCTCCAGGAATACCTGGTGCCGAACCGCGTCGGGGAACTTGACGATCTTGTCCTCGATCGACGGGCAGTAACGGGGACCTCGACCACTGAGTGCGCCGCCATAGAGCGCGGACTCTCGCAAGTGCCTGGTGATGATTTCTCGGAGCGGCTCGCCGGTGTAGGTCAGGTAGCAAGGGAGCTGTTGCGGATGAGCAGCCTGCTCGAAAAAGGAGAACCAGAACTCGCCCGAATCGCCGTCCTGCCGTTCGAGACGAGCCAGATCCACCGATCTTCCGTCGATTCGAGGAGGGGTTCCTGTCTTGAAGCGTTCTACTGTAAGTCCAAGATCTAGCAATGACTTGTGCAAGTTCAATCGAGGGTGGGTCGCCGGCACGGCCAGCCGCGACCTTGGTGTCCAACCCCAGGTGAATCTGCCCCCGAAGAAAAGTCCCGGCGGTAAGAACCACGGCCGGCGCACGAAAGCGCCGACCATCGAGAGTCACCACGCCCCGCACGCTCCGTCCGTCCAGCTCGAGTCCCGCTACGGTACCCTGCGCCAGGTCAAGATTGTCCTGTCGCTCGAGCAAACCGCGCACGGCTCTGCGATAGAGCCCCCTATCGCATTGCGCTCTCGGTGACCAGACTGCTGGGCCCTTGGAGCGATTCAGCATTCGGAATTGAATGCGGGCCAGATCCGTCGCGCGCCCCATTACTCCACCCAATGCATCCAGCTCGCGCACCACCGTTCCCTTGGCAATCCCGCCGATCGCAGGATTGCAGGACATCTGACCAATGGTTTCGAGGTTCTGAGTGAGCAGGAGCGTGCGAGCGCCGCGCCGGGAAGCCAGCGTGGCTGCCTCGGCACCGGCGTGCCCCCCGCCGATAACGATGACGTGATACTGATCGGGCATGTGCGGTCGAAGGTCTGGAGTTAGACCTGAATCTCGCCCAGTGGGGTAAGTCGGGCGACGGAGGCTCGAGGCACGACCAGGTGCTTATGCTCTACCTTGATCCCGAACTTGGCACCCCGGCGAATGTACTCTTCCTTGGATCCTCCGCCCCGGGATGGGTCGTGCACTCCGACGTCGAGCAGATGCACTCCTCGATCGTCTTCCGAGTCGAATCGGCCGAGATAGGTCTCGGTCCCGTGAGTCTCCAGCACCACGGTGATACCGTGGAGAGCATGATGACCCGGATGAAACACCGAGCCTGTCATCTGACCTGACCTTCGACCTTGGGCTCTCGGGTCTCGGCTTCGCCGAACAGGCGATCGAATGCCGCAGTCAGGTCTCCGGCGATCGCCTGCGGAGAACGGCCTTCGATCTGGTGGCGGTGGACGAAGTGGACCACCTCTCCGTCGCGCAACAGCGCCATCGAAGGACTGCTCGGTTGGTACTCCCCGAAATACTGGCGCGCGCGCGCGGCGGCTTCGACGTCCTGACCGGCGAAGACGGTGACGACCTGCTGCGGTTGCACGGCGTGGGCCAGTGCCAGCCGGAGCGCCGGCCGCGCGTTTCCGGCGGCGCATCCGCATACCGAGTTGACGAACACCAACATCGTCCCCTTCTGATCGCCGAGTGCCTGGTCCACTGCCTCGGCGGTGGTCAACTCCGTGGCCCCCATTCGGGTCATTTCCTCGCGCATGGGCGCTACGAGAGCCGGATTGTACGGCATGCTCACTTACTCCTGGGTTGATTGTCGCGGGACCGACCCCTCATCGCCGAGTGCCGCCCGCACCGCATGCCACGCGAGACTGGCGCATTTCACCCGAACCGGGAAGGCCGATACTCCGGAGAACACCGCAAGCTTGCCCAGAGTTTCCGCCTCCCCTGGACTGGATCTTCCCGTAACCAGCCGGTGGAATCGCTGGAACAGCTCGTCGACCTCGCGCCGAGTCTTCCCCTTCACCACCCCGGTCATCAGCGAGGCAGACGCTCTCGAGATGGCGCAGCCCGAGCCTTGAAAGGCCACATCGCGGACCACGTCGTCCTCCAGCTTCAGCCAGACGGTCAGTTGATCGCCACAGAGCGGGTTGTTTCCCTCGGCCCGGCGGTTCGCGTCCTGGAGAACCCGATAGTTCCGGGGCGAGCGGTTGTGTTCCAGGATCACGCTCTGGTAGAGCTCGCTCAGGCTTACACTCATCCGAACACCTGCCGCACCCGGTGGAGTCCTCGGACCAGTGCCTCGATTTCATCGCGGGTGTTATAGAAGGCGAACGATGCCCGCGCGGTCCCGCTCACTCCGAAACGGTGCATCAGCGGCTGGGCACAATGGTGCCCTGCCCGGATGGCAACGCCTTCATCATCCAGTATGGCGCCGACGTCGTGAGGGTGGATCCCGTCGAACACGAACGAGAGCACGCTGGCCTTGTCCAGCGCGGTGCCGATGATCCTGAGCCCGGGAATGTCGCTCACCCGCTCAGTGGCCTCTCGGAGCAGCTCGCTCTCCCAGGCCGCGATCGCCGGGAACCCGAGCGCGCTCACGTAATCCAGGGCGGCACCCAAGCCGATCGCCTCGGCCACCGCCGGGGTGCCCGCCTCGAACTTGGCTGGCGGGGGAGCCCAGGTGGATCGCTGCAGCGTGACCGAGGCGATCATGTCACCGCCGCCTTGCCAGGGGGGCATCCGTTCCAGCAGCGCCTCCCGCCCATAGAGCACACCGATACCCATGGGCCCGTACACCTTGTGCCCGGAGAAGGCGAAGAAGTCGCAACCCAGGGCTTGCACATCGATGGTCAGGTGGGGCGCGGCCTGGGCTCCGTCTACCAGCACGACCGCGCCGCGCGCGCGGGCACGCGCCGCCAGCTCGGCGACCGGATTGATGGTCCCGAGAGCGTTGGAGACGTAGCTGAAGGCGAAGAGGCGGGTCTTGTCGGTCAGCAATCGGTCGACGGCATCGAGGTCGAGCTCGCCGCGGTCGGTGACGGGAATGGCTTTGAGCACCGCACCGGTCTGCTCGCAGAGCAGTTGCCAGGGAACGATGTTGGAATGGTGCTCCATCTCGGTGATCAGGATCTCGTCGCCGGGACCGAGCGTGCTTCGGCCCCAGCTCTGAGCCACGAGGTTGATCGCCTCGGTGGTGCCTCGGGTGAACACGATCTCGCGCGGCGATGCCGCGTTCACGAATTCCGCTACCTGGGCGCGTACCCGGTCGTACGCCAGCGTGGCGCGCTCACTGAGGAAGTGGACCCCGCGATGAATATTGGCGTTCTCGCCGGCGTAGAAACGGGAGAGGGCCTCGATGACCACCTGCGGCTTCTGACTGGTCGCGGCATTGTCGAGGTAGACTAACGGCTTGCCGCGGACGGTGGTGGAGAGGATGGGGAAGTCGGAGCGGACCGTGGCCAGAGGGGCGGGCGGGCGGCCGGGCGGCCGGGCAGTGGTGCCAGTCGAGATCGATCCGGCCACCTCGGTCATGACCGCCGGTCCGCCCGTTTGCCCGTCTGAATTCGCTCTCGTACTAACCTCCCCAGCTCATTCCGCACCGGCTCCAGCGATACCTCTTCGATCACTTCGGCAGCGAAGGCGTAGGTGAGAAGGCGCTCCGCCTCCGTCAGTGGCAAGCCGCGGCTCCGGGCGTAGAAGAGCGCCACCTCATCCAGCCGGCCGACCGTGGCGCCGTGGGTGCACTTCACGTCGTCGGCGAAGATCTCGAGCTGGGGCTTGGTATCGACCCTGGCATGATCCGAGAGCAACAGATTGCGGTTGGTCTGCTTGGCGTCGGTTTTCTGGGCCTCAGGTTTTACCAATACCTTGCCGTTGAACACCCCGCGCGAGCGCCCGTCGAGAATACCCTTATACACCTCCCAACTGCGGCAGTTGGGATGATCGTGGTAGAGCTCGGTGTGGGTGTCCACCAGTTGCTCGCCGTGGGTAAGGTAGAGCCCGTAGAGCAACGCCTCGGAGTGCTGATCGGCCAGTCGCGCATTCAGGTTGTGGCGGGCGAGGGCGGCACCCATGGCGAGCGAGAACGACCGGTAATGGCTGTCGCGAGAAACCTCTACCTGGGTAGTGGCGACGTGATACGCGGCCTCACTCTCCCGCTGTATCCGAGCGTGCTCGACCCAGCTATTGGGCCCGGTCCAGACCTCGGTCACTGGATTGGTCCAGTACTTTGCCCCTGGCGCCAGGGTCACGTAGCTCTCGATGATCGACGCCCGCGCGTTGCGCTCTACCACGATCAGGTTGCGGGGATGGATCACGGCGCCGGCGATGTCCGCGGTCGTGACAAATACGAGGTGAACCGGCAGAGGCAGGTCCATCCCTGCCGGGACGTACACCAGGCCCCCGTCCCGCAAGAACGCGGTGTTGAGCGCGGTGAACGGACTCTGCTCGATCCGGGCGTACCGGCCCAGGTGGCGCTGAAGCAGATCGCCGCCATTGCGGAGCGCCTCAGCCAGGCTGGTCGCCAGCACTGCCTCGGGGAGATTCCCGGACGAAGAGAGCGCCGGGGCATACTCTCCATTCACGAATACCAGGGTGCACCATTCGGCGTGGCCGAAGATGAATGGGCGGAGCTGGTCCTCGGCGACGTCCTCCGCACCCCCTGGCGGGGCAGCGCGCCAGGTGCCCTGGGCGATCGGCGTGACCGGGGTGAACCGCCACTCCTCTTCCCGAGCCGTCGGAAAGCCGGTGGCGGCAAACCGGTCCATGGCAGCCCGCCGAACCGGCTCCAGCCACTCGGGATCGTCGGCCGTCGCGGCCCCGCTCAAGCTCTCGAATTCCTTCAGGTACGCCTGACTCACTTCGCCATCGCCTCCGCCTGCGCGTCCACCCACTCGTACCCTCTGGCCTCGAGCTCGAGCGCCAGGTCCTTGCCGCCCGACATGACCACCCGGCCATCCGCCAGAACGTGCACGTAGTCGGGCACGATGTAATTGAGCAGCCGCTGGTAATGGGTGATGACGATGAACGCGTTGTCCGGCCGGAGCAGCTTGTTGATTCCGGCCGCTACGGTACGCAATGCGTCGATGTCCAATCCGGAATCGGTTTCATCCAGAATGGCCAGCCTGGGTTCGAGGACGGCGAGCTGGAGGATCTCGTTTCGCTTCTTTTCACCACCGGAAAACCCCGAGTTGACCGCGCGGCTCATGATCTCAGGTTCCCACTCGACGATCTTGAGCTTTTCCTCCAGGAGGTCGATGAAGTCCATCGAATCGACTTCCTCCAGGCCCTTGGCCTTGCGGATCTCGTTATAGGCGGCCCGCAGGAAGTAGGCGTTGCTGACCCCCGGGATCTCAACCGGATATTGGAAGGCAAGAAAGAGCCCGGCCTGGGCCCGCTCCTCCGGTTCCAAGTCGAGCAAATCCTTTCCGTCGTAGGTCACCGAACCGGCGGTGACCTTGAACGCCGGATGCCCCGCCAGCACCTGGGCCAGCGTGCTCTTCCCCGAGCCGTTGGGCCCCATGACGGCGTGCACCTCGCCCTGGTTCACCGTGAGCGAGATGCCCTTGAGGATTTCCTTTTCTCCAACGGAGGCGTGGAGGTCTTTGATTTCAAGCACTAGGGGTTCCTTGGTGAAGGCTATCGGCTATCGGCTATCGGCTATCGGCTACGGCAATGAGCTATGGGCCCTGAGCCGATAGCTGATAGCCGATAGCTTTTCTACCCCACACTGCCCTCAAGGCTGATACTCAACAGCTTCTGCGCTTCGACCGCGAACTCCATGGGGAGCTCCTTGAAGACTTCCTTGCAGAAGCCGTTGACGATCATCGAGATCGCGTTTTCGGTGTTGAGGCCGCGCTGCTTCAGGTAGAAGAGCTGGTCCTCTCCGATCTTCGAGGTGGACGCCTCGTGCTCCAGGCTGGCGGTGGCGTTCTGCACGTCGATGTAGGGGAAGGTGTGCGCCCCACAGCGATTGCCCACCAGCATCGAGTCGCACTGGGTGTAGTTCCGCGCCCGGTCGGCCTTGGGCAGGACCTTCACCAGGCCGCGGTAGCTGCCCTGCCCTTCGCCCGCGCTGATTCCCTTTGATACGATGGTCGACCGGGTGTTCTTCCCGATGTGAATCATCTTGGTGCCGGTGTCGGCCTGCTGCTTGCCGTTTACCACCGCCACCGAGTAGAACTCGCCCACCGAGTTGTCACCCTGGAGGATGACGCCGGGGTACTTCCAGGTGATCGCCGAGCCGGTTTCGACCTGGGTCCAGGAGATCTTGGAGTTGACCCCCAGCGCCTTGCCCCGCTTGGTGACGAAGTTGAACACCCCGCCTACCCCGCGCTCGTCACCCGCGTACCAGTTCTGGACCGTGGAGTACTTGATGGTGGCGTTGTCCAGCGCCACCAGCTCGACCACCGCCGCGTGGAGCTGGTTTTCATCTCGCTTGGGTGCGGTGCAGCCCTCGAGGTAGCTCACCGATGCGCCCTCCTCGGCGATGATGAGAGTCCGCTCGAATTGGCCGGTCCCGGCCGCGTTGATCCGGAAGTAGGTGGACAGCTCCAGCGGACACTTGACTCCCTTGGGGACATAGACGAAGGAGCCGTCGCTGAATACCGCCGAGTTGAGGGCGGCGAAGAAGTTGTCGCTGAGCGGAACCACCGACCCCAGATACTTGCGCACCAGGTCGGGGTGCTCCCGAACCGCCTCGCCGAAGGAGCAAAAGATGATCCCCTGCTCGGCCAGCTTGGCCTTGTAGGTGGTGCCGACCGAGACCGAGTCGAAGATCGCGTCCACCGCCACCCCGGCCAGCAGCTTCTGCTCGGAGAGCGGAATGCCGAGCTTCTTATAGGTCTCCAGGAGCTTGGGATCGGCATCGTCCAGACTGCCCAGCGGCGTCTGCGTCTTGGGTGCCGCGTAGTAGCGGATGCTCTGGTAATCAATCGGGGCGTACTTGACGTTGGCCCAGTGGGGCTCGGTCATTTTCAGCCAACCGCGGTAGGCCTTGAGCCGCCACTCGAGTAGCCACTCCGGCTCCTGCTTGCGGTCGGAGATGAAGCGGACGATGTCTTCGCTCAGCCCCTTGGGAGCGACGTCCGTCTCGATGTCGGTGACGAAGCCGTACTTGTATTCCTTGGTAACCAGTTGCTCTACCGAGCTCATGACTTCTCCTCCGCCGGCGTAAAGCGCAGGTGATATTCACAGGCCGGACAACCGCTCAGGATGTGCTCCCGGCGGTTCACCTCAGCCCCCAACACTTCAGCGAGAAACTTCGCTTCCGCGGCGCAGATTTCGGGAAACCGCTCGGCGACGGCCGGAATGGCGCAATTGTGTTCGATCAGTGTTCCGGCGGTGGCGTCACCTCGACCCTCCGCCATGTATCCCTCTTCTGAAAGCGCCTGTGCTACCGCACGAAGCCGCTCCGCGGGCGGAGCACCCTGCAACTCGCCGCCGAGCCGCTTGGCCAGACCACCGAAGTAGGCCTGAAGCAGGTTCACTGCGGCTTCCCGACCCTGGTGCTCGACGATGCGATCCAACAAGCCGTTGAGGGTCTCCTCGTAACGCCGAGGAAACAGCGCCTCACCGGCAGGGGTCAGGCGGTACGCGAAGACCGGGGCCCCTACTCCACGGTGCTCTCGCTGATAGCCGACCAGTCCTTCCGCCTCGAGCTCCTTCAGGTGGTGCCGAGCGGCGTTGAGCGAGAGCTCAAGCCGGCCGGCCAGCTCCTTGACCGTGAGCGGCTGGGCCCGCTTGAGCTGAACTAAAGCCACTCCCCTGGCGCCTTTATGGCCGAGGGGCAACGATGCATCGAGGAGAGGGAGCGGGACACCCATGGGCCGAATCTTAAGTGAAATAGTCGGGATTGTCAAATCATACTAGAAGATTGGTGTGAATTCGGAATGCGTTATGGTAAAATAAGTTATGACAGTAGCGGAGCAGGTTAGCGCCATACTCGCGATGATACATTAGTAGCTCTATGTACAACTACTATAATGGGCCGCTGGCCTCCTCTGGCCTGCATCCACATATTGGGACCGCTCCTCGCCTCAGTTTCCGACTCGCGCCGGAGGGTTCGCCCCCGATGACAATCCACCGCATACGGTTGCTCGGTGACCCCATCCTTCGCACCAAGTGCGAACCGATCACCAAACCGACTTCTCCGGCGGTTCGAGTCATCATGGACGACATGCGGGAGACCCTTCAGGATTGGCAGTCTCGGTTCGGCAGCGGCCGGGGCATCGCTGCTCCGCAGATCGGAGCGCCGGTCCGGATGGTCTACGTGGAGATGGACAAACCCTGGCCGCTGATCAATCCCGAGATCCTCGACATCGGCAACGAAGACTTCGAGGTCTGGGACGACTGCTTCTCATTCCCCAACCTTCTGGTCCGGGTGTCGCGCGCATATCGGATTCGAATCCGTTATCAGGATCTCAAGGGCGAGTGGCGTGAGATGGATCTGGAAGGCGACCGCGCGGAGCTGCTGCAGCACGAGATCGACCATCTGGATGGGGTACTCGCGGTCGATCGGCCGCAGGGGCTGGATCCCTTCTGCCTCCGCGAGGAATGGCACCGGCTTCACGGACCGAGCGGCCGTTGCGGCCTTCCCGAGCCGCGCAACGCGAATTACGCATCGTCCATTTCGGAGACCCTGTAGCGGCGCACAGCGAGTGCGTCCTACCTCAAAACCATCTTCCCAGTCTGACGAGTAGCGCCCCCCGGTCCTCGGTCCCGTAGCCGTACTCGAATCGCATCGGGCCGACCGGGGTGTCCGCGCCGACCCCCGCGCGCACTCCACCGACCCAGCCTTCGTCTCCCAACAAATCTCCTCCCACCGCGGTACGGCCTCCGGCAAATTCGATCCGGGCAAGCAGCGGCCCCCGGATAGGAACTGAGAGGGCGAGATCAAGCATCGCCTCCCGGTCGCCTCGCCGCTCCCCGAGGTGAAGTCCGGGGAAACCGTCGCTTCCTCCCAAAGGAAAGGTGGCCTGCAGCGGCAGCCCCTTGCCCCAGCCCAGCCGAACGCGAGGTGTCACCCGGACCACCCCCGCGCGGATAACCAGCTCTCCATCCAGCGCCGCGCGGCGATACACGCCGGTCCATAGCCCCTCGGCCTGAAACACCCGGCCTCGATCCCTACTGGTACGATTTATCCGCGCCACGCCGCCCAGGGTGCCGAGCTCTCCCCTGATCGGCTCGCGCCAGGCGTGTCCCACGACGCCGAGCGCCAGCTCCCAGCCGTGCTCGAGTACCCGCTCCGCCCCAGCGAAGCCGATAGCCTCACGAGTTTCCGCCTGCGCCACCTCATCGCCATCGGCCTCGAACTGGCGGACGTCCTCATAGGCCAAGCGTACCGTAACGGTTGGATTGAGGAGCTGGCGCCCGACCTGGTAGTTCCGGCGCAATCCGGCATAGAGCTCTCGACGTAGCTCACCCAGGAATAGCGCCGCGCTTCCCTCGGCGGCGGCACCGAGCAATCGGCGATCCACCAGACCAGCCCACATCCGGCCACCCAGCTCGTTGTCGTAGGCGAGGCCAAGCCCGACCACTCGCCGAGCCGCCCGCCGCAGCCGCAGATGAAAGGAGACCGAGTCGCCGGCTCCCTTTGGGTCCAGCCACACCGAGTGATAGGCCTCCGAAGCCACGCCCAGGAGACGCACCCGCTCCTGGAGCAATTTGAAGTCGAGCGAGTCTCCCGCCTCGAGACTCAGCAGCCGCTCGAGCGCCAGTCGCTCGGAGGCGTTGGCCCCCTCGACTTCCAGACCGACCACTCGTGCCGGTAGGGTGGCGGAGTATCGCCGACCCGAGGCTCGACAGCTCACCCGGCTAAGCACCGAATCCGCTGCTTCCCGGCCCCGATCGAGCAGCCGATCGACGTTGCGTGGCGAGAAATTGAGACTGGTGAAGCCCTCGATGGCGGGCCGGATCATGAGATCGCCCTGGCCCAGAGAATCCCGCGCCTGATAAAAGAGGAATTGCACCAGCCGCTCGGCCACCGTGATCGGGGAATACACATCGAAGGTGTCGACCGGGTGCTCGGTGGCGTCGGACACGATGACCCGTTCGGCGCCTTGCTCGCGGGCGATTCGCACCGGGATGTTGGCCGACAGCCCGCCATCGACCAGTACCCGGTCGTCGACCAGCTGCGGAGCGAAGAGCAGGGGGATCGCCACGCTGGCCCTGACCGCTTGGGCCAAGTCACCGGACGAGAGCACCACCGGTTGGCGGGTGGCGAGGTCGGTCGCTACGGCGCGAAAAGGGATCGGCAAAGAATCGAAGTCGCCGCGCGCGAGCAGGTTTCCTTTCAGCAGCGCCGCGTTCACCAGCGCGTTGACCTCGGCCTCCACGATCCCGGCGCTTTGCAGGTTGAAGCGGCGCTCGCCCTGCTCCCACACCACCAGGGGCCGGAGCGCGCCCAGCGACCGCGGCGCGCGCGGCTGATAGGCGCGAAAGAGCTGACTCAGGTCGACGATCCGGGAGAGCGAGTCCAGTTCGCGTCCGCTGTACCCGCTGGCATAGAGCGCGCCGACCGCGGCCCCCATGCTGGTGCCCACGATGAGGTCGGGCCGAATGCCGAGGCTGTCCATGGTGCGGAGCAAGCCAATGTGAGCGAGCCCCTTGGCTCCCCCGCCGGAGAGCACCAGCGCGGTACGAGGAGGCTCACATTCTTGCCCATAGAGCGGGGCCGAAAGCCCCAGGGAAAAGAGCAGCGCGAGGAGAAGCTCGAGAGGGCGAAAAAGCATCGCCGTGGAAGATACACGACCCCTTGCGCCGCCCCATCTGAGTTCGTATACCTTTGCCAATAGCCGCTCGCGAACGGCCGCGACCGATCCCCCGACTCTGCGGAGGAGCTGCCGCAATGACGTACGTGATTGTCGAAGCTTGCATCGGAGTAAAAGACCGAGCCTGCGTGGATGTGTGTCCGGTGGACTGCATCTACGAGGGCGAGGACCAGCTCTATATTCACCCCGATGAGTGCATCGACTGCGGCGCCTGCGAGCCGGAGTGCCCGGTCACGGCCATTTTCCCCGAGGAGGACGTCCCGCCCAACATGACGACCTTCATCGAGAAGAACAAAGAGGTTTTCAATAGCGACGAGCCGCCGGGACGGCCCAAGCGATAATGCGACGGACGGTGCAGCAAAACACGAGCGGCCCTCGGAGTTCCCGAGGGCCGCTTTGGTTATCTGCCCGCCTGCCCCTGGAAAGGAAGCGGCCCCGAGCTCGAACAACTCTGGCCGCGAGCCCGGGACCGTATAGGTAGGTACTTCGGCGGACCGTGGATTGCGTGGTCATATCGCCATCAAGCACAACGCCGGAACCCGGAGAAAGGTTTCAGCCCAGGCGACCGAGAAACTCTTGAAGGATTCCGGTGGTGTGGGCCGGCCGCTCCAGCGGCGGAAGGTGGGCGGCCCCCGGAATCGGGACCAGACGCGAGCCGGGAATGCCTTGGGCGATGGCCTTGGCCCGGTCGGGAGGGGTGAGCGTATCGGCTTCGCCGACCATGACCAGAGTGGGTAGTCCCGCCAAGGTGGCGAGCAGGGGCGTGCTGTCGGGGCGGTCACGCATGGCAGCCAACGCGCCCACGATTCCGGCGACCGGGGTGGCGGCCATCATGGACCGCACCTGTTCCACCACCTCGGGCGACCCGTTCCGGGTTTCGGGAGACAACATTGCCGGTAGCAGCGATTCGGCTATGGCCTCCGCGCCCCCGTCTCGGGCGGTGGCGGCGGCGGTGTCTCGGGCCCGTCGAGCCTCCGCCGAATCCGCTTCCGCCCGGGTGTCCAACAAGACCAGCCCTCGCACCCGGGGACGCCACCGGCGCAAGAACTCGAAGGCGATGTATCCCCCCATGGAAAGCCCGCACAGCACCACCTCGTCCACCGCCAACGCGTCCAGCAACGCGACGAGATCCGCGGCGTAGGTTGCCATGCTGTAGCCGAGATCGGGGGCATCGGATTGGCCCATCCCGCGCAGATCGGGAGCGATCCGTCGGTAACCCTCGAGCATCTCGACCTGATGAGCCCAGAGGCTACGGTCGTGGGGGTAGCCGTGAATGAACAACACTGCCGACCCTTCGCCGCGGACTTCGACTGCCAGATTCACTCCGTTGACGGTGATGCGCTGGGCGTCACTGGAGAGGTTGGGGCGCGCCGCCATGAAATCGCTGAACACCGCCGGCACCGGTACCGGCCGCCCCTCGCGATTGATGCAGACGAAGACGAACTCCGCCGTGGCAATGAGAGTGTCGTCGCGGGCGCGGCGGGCGCTTTGCCGCATGGTGAAGCTGGTCCGGCCCACATGGGTAAGCGCCTGATGAAACCGGAGCACATCTCCCGGAAAGGCCGCGGCGTGATAGTCGATGATGGTCTTCCGTACCGCCGGCCAGGTGTCCAACCGGGTGAACACGTCCATCCCCGGTCCTCGAGCCAGCGTCTCCCACCGCGCCCGCTCGAACAGACTCAGGAAGGACGCCTGATTGAGATGCCCGAAGGCATCGCATTCGTCCGGGTAGACGGTGAGGGTGATGTCATGAGTGGTCATGAGCTATCGGCTATCGGCTATCAGCTATCGGTTAAGGCACGCAAACACTGGAACTGCAAAGCTAGATATACTACACGCTGTTCGGAGCGATAGACCGCAGTCGCTAGCATAGCCGATGGCCGATAGCCGATAGCCGATAGCGAGTATCCCATGAAACCCCCGACCGACTACATCCGCCACGCCGCCAGGCTCGCCCGTAAGCTGCAGATGGACGCCGCTATGGGCGGGACGCCCCAGCCGGATGCCGAGTTCTACAAGACCCTCTCCAAGGCATTCGACGAAATCGCGGCCGGGCTGGAGCTCGTCGCCAAACCGGACTGATCCCGTGCGACTGATTCAGTCGCCCGATCAACTGACCGGCCTGCTCCAGCGCTTCAGCCAGGAACCGCTGCTGGCCGTGGACACCGAGGCGGCGAGCTTTCACCGCTACCACGATCGGGTGTACCTCCTCCAGATCTCCTCCCGCTCCGAGACGGCGGTGGTGGACCCGCTCGCCGTCGGCACCCTCGCGCCGATGGCAGGGATGCTCAGTGACCGGCGGATCGAGATCGTCTTCCACGATGCAGACTACGACCTGCGATTGTTGGATCGGGAGTACGGGATTCGGCCGACCAATCTCTTCGACACTCGAGTCGCGGCCCAGCTGCTGAACGAGCCCGGGATCGGGCTGGCCGCGTTGCTGGAGAAGTACTTCGGCGTGCGGCTGGACAAGCGCTATCAGCGAGCCGACTGGTCGGCGCGCCCGCTCTCACCCGAGATGCTGGCCTACGCCGCGGCCGATACCCGCCACCTTCCGGAACTTCGTGACATCCTTCGCCGGCGGCTGGAGGAGCTGGGACGGCTGGAGTGGGCCCAGGAGGAGTTCGAGTGGGTGGGACAGAATCGGGGAGCCCCCGCGGCCAACGGAGAGCGAGGATTCCTCCGGCTCAAGGGTTCTCGCACCCTACGCGGGCGGGAGCTGGCGGTACTTCGCGAGCTCTACGATTGGCGCGAGGGGGTAGCCCAGCGGGCCGACAAGGCCACCTTCCGGATTCTCAACAACGAGCCGCTGCTGCTCATGGCCAAGACTCCGCCGGTCGATGTCGCCGCGCTCCGCACCGTGCCCGGGATCAGTTCGGATCAGGTCGAGCGCAGGGGGCGGGAGATCCTGGCGGCCGTGCAGCGGGGCTTGGAGCTGCCCGAAAGCGAGCTTCCCCGGGTCGAGCGTCCGCCTCGCCGGCAATCCGACCCCGCGTACGAGGCGCGGCTGGACCGGCTCAAGACGACCCGCAACCGGCTCGCCGCCCGGTTCGAGCTGGCCCCCGGCGTACTGTGCCCCAACGGGACTCTCGAGGCGATAGCCCGGGCCCACCCGGCCGATATCGGACAACTCGCCGCCGTCCCCGAGTTACGGCGGTGGCAGCTTCGGGAGCTGGGCGGCGAATTGATCGAGGCCGTGAAGGACCCCATCGCTTCATCGAACTGATCTTGTTATGTCAGGATGGTGTCTGGTAGATGGCGCTTGTCGGGTACTGCAGACGCTCGATCAGAATCCCAGAAAGGCCCTGACCCGGGGGTCCATCTTTTCAGGGGTCCAGTAGGGGTCCCAGACCAACTCCACATCCACTTTCCCCACCCCCTCGAGGTCCCCAACCACCCGCTTCACGTCCTCGATGATTTCGGTTCCGGCTGGGCAGCCGGGCGAGGTCAGCGTCATCCGGACCTGTACGTCGCCAGCTTCGCTCACCTCTACATCGTAGACCAGGCCGATGTCGATGATGTTGAGGTTGAGCTCCGGGTCTTTGACCGCGCGGAGCGCCTTGCGGATGGTTTCGGGGGTGTGCATGTAAGGCTCCTCTGATGACCGGCTCCCAGAAGTCTAACACTCCTTTGCCGGGCTCAGATCCCGCACTTGCCGGAGCCACAACCGAGGCGGTGGCGCCGGGCGGCGATCCAGGCATACACCCGGTCGGCAACCGGCTGCATTCCCGGCAACTTCATGATCATTGATAGTGGAGTACCTCCCGGGAGGAGCGGGAGCAGAGCGGGGAGCGCCCGGGCGCCTGGGTAGACCCTGCCGTCGGGAAAAATCAGGTGCATCGCCCGGTCGAGCGTCGCGTCGGATAGCGCCGGAAGCCAAGGGATGGTCGTCCGAAGCTGGGAGGGCAGGTATTCGATGGCGTGGCGTCGATCCCAGCGTTGGACTCGGCGAATCCAATCTCGGCAAAAACCGCATTCCCCGTCGTACAGCAGGACGGGGCGGGAAGTCAGCACCGAGCCACCAGCTCCTGCTCGCAGGTGTGCGGGACCAGCCGGACGGTCGCGTCGGAGACGCTGGCGCGCACCAACTTCAGCTCCTTGACCGAATCCCGGATCTTGGGGTCGAACACCCGATTGGTGAGGAATACCAGAAACAAGTCGCGGGTCGGGTCGATCCACAGCTCGGTGCCGGTGAACCCGGTATGGCCGTATGCCGCGTCACTGATCAGGCTGCCGAAGACGCTGGGTTCTTCCGGTTTGAACTCCGGACTATCCCACCCGAGCAGTCGCGATCCGCTGTTGGTTCCCTTGGTGAGGAAGAGCGCCATGGTCGACCGGCTGACCCAGGCCCCCTCCGGGCCCATGCCGCCCCGGAGCCATGCCTGCGCGTAACGGGCCAGATCCCTGCCGGTCGAGAACACTCCCGCGTGTCCCGCCACGCCGCCGAAGACCACCGCGTTCTGGTCATTGACCTCACCCCGAACCGGTTGGCCCCGCCATACCCCGTTGGGAACGATTCGGGCCCTCAGCCTGGCCGGCGGCCGATACATCGTTTGACGCAGGCCCAGGGGATCGAATACCTCTCGAGCCACGAACCGGTCGAGCGGCATCCTGGAAACCTTCTCGATGATCAAGCCGAGCAGGATCGCGTTGAGATCGCTGTATTCGGCCGAATCGCCTGGAGGCCTCAGGAGCGGCTGGGCGTAGAGCAGGGTGAGGGCTCGAGTGCGGCTGCGGCGAGCGCGCCGGTAAATCGGCACGTAGCTCTTGAGGCCACTGGTGTGGTCCAACAGCATCCGCACGGTGACCTGGTTCTTGAGCCCGCCGGAGAACCGGGGCAAGTAGCGGCGTACCGCGGCATCGAGGTCGAGCCGGCCGGTTTCCACCAATCGCATGGCGGCGCTGGTGGTGCCGATAACCTTGGTGATCGAGGCCAGGTCCCAGATGGCGGAGTCGGGTGTCGGAACGGCGGAGGACGGGTCCCAGGTGAAGTGGCCGTAGCCTCTGGCATAGAGTATCGAGTCACGCCGGCCGATGACCACCACCGCACCGGGATACAGTCCCCGCTGGATGCCCTCGAGCACCGCCGCGTCGACATCGGCGAAAGACTGGGCTGCTCCAGGCGCAGGAGAGAGCATGATCATGATGGCGGCCAGAGTTCCTGTCCGATTCATCGACGTTCGCTCTCCCTCAAGGTGACCGCGTCTACCGAGCGTCTTTCGCGCTCAGATCTCGGACCGGCCCGGGCGGCAGCCGATAGAGCACGGCAACCGTTCGGCGGTCACGCTCGGTGAGAATGCCGGTGCGGGTCGCGGGAAACATCACGTCGTTGGAATCGGCGGAGTGGGGAAGGCCGAGTGCGTGCCCGGCCTCGTGAACGGCAACGGAGAGCAATGCGGCATCGGGGAGGGCGGCACCGCTGTGGGTGCGCAGCGCCAGGGAGATCGCCGCGCGCCGAACTCTACCCGATTGATCCCAGGTGAGATCGGTCTGTCCCGCCCGATCGAAATCGAACCGATCGATCCAATGGACCATCACGTCGGCACTACCACTGTCGGCCACCAGCTGGAATCGGATCCCGATGCCGGTTCCTTCCCATCGGTCGAAGGCTTCCCTGACATAACCTGCCATCTTCGGCATATAGCCTGGGACGCCGCCTTCCACGATATGAACCCGGATCGGCGTGCCCCACCTGTCGGGCCAGCGCCGCACCACCGAGTCGGTACTGACGATCAGGGAGTCCAGATAGGTGGAACTTCCCTCCCGGGAGAGCTGGAGCCTGGCCGCCAGCCTGGCCTGGCGATCCTCGTCGGGCACTCCACTTCCGGCCCCAACCCCACTGTGGTTCATATCTCGTTTCACGACACGGAGATCCGCAGTTGCGGACCGGGTGTCGCTGGCTCCCTGGACCGGGCTACTCCGCGGCGCACGCTGGGTCAGAGCGTCGGCTACGCGGTCGGCCACGACCAGGACGAGAAGTCCTAAGGTGAGGAGCGGAAGAACGAATCGGGGCATGATGACTTGAATATGGGCAAACGCCGCGCCACCTCGCCAGGATGGCTGGCGTCCGGCATGGTCGCCGTCTAACATTTGGCCACCCTGAAGGGGAACGTTCCGAGGAGGCACTGAACCTGATGAGGCGTTTCGCCCACGCGGTAGTGCGGTGGCGGTGGGTAGTCCTGGCGGTGTGGGCGGTGATCGGTGTGGTAGCGGCGATTCGCGCGCCGGCCACGCCGGCGCTCCTCGACATCAGGGGCGGCAGCGAGCGGGAAACCGAGGCCTCGCGCACCGAGGACCTGCTCAACCATCGCTTCACCCGTCCCATTGGTGAGTTCTTCGCTCTCACCCTGGAATCGCCGGCTTCCTTCGATCAAGCACCCTCGCGCCAGGTTCTCGACAGCCTGCTGGCAGCCCTGGGCCGTGAGCGGTTCGTACGCGGTCTGGTATCCTTTCCCTCCACTGGCGATTCCACCTTCCTCAGCCGCGACCGGCGCTCGACCTTCGTCATTCTCGCCATCGAGGTGGAGGATGGCGACAGCGCCGGGGCGTTGGTCCTGCCGGTGCGGCGCCTGGTGAAGGAAACCTTGGCCCGGTTGCCCGACGGAGCGGCCTACCGGGCGCACGTGACCGGCCGGGCTCCGCTCGATCTGGACGTGCGCAGCGTCGTCACCCAGGACAGCCGTATCGGTGAGCGTCGGCTGCTGCCCCTCACCCTGGTGATTCTGGTGCTGGCCTTCGGTGCGCTGGTGGCCGCCGTGCTGCCGCTCATCGTGGGTATGCTCGCCATCGCGGTGTCGCTCACCATCATTGGAGTGATCGCCCAGTGGACGCCGATGTCGGTCTTCGTGCTCACCGTGACCACCATGATCGGGTTGGGCGTGGGAATCGATTACTCGCTGCTGGTGGTCACCCGGTTCCGCGAGGAGCTGCGGCGAGGGCACCGGCGCCGGGAGGCGGCCGTCAATACCATGCTCACCGCCGGGGAAGCGGTGATCACGTCCGGGCTCACCGTGATGGTCGGGTTCGGGGCCTTGCTCTTCACCCCGTTGATCGAGACCCGCAGCGTCGGGCTGGGAGGGCTGGTCGTCGTAGGGGTCGCCATCCTGCTTTCGATCACGCTGCTCCCCGCCCTGCTCGGCCTGCTGGGTCGAGACGTCGACCGCCCGAAGTGGATGGCGCGCCGGCTGGCCTGGTACCATGCGCCCCAGGTGTGGGAGAAGTGGGCCCGAACCCTCAGCCGGCATCCCGGCCGCGCAATGATTTATGGCGGGCTGGTCATCGCTATTCTGACCGCGCCGGTGTTCTGGATCCGGATCGGTCTCCCCTCGCGCCACTGGTGGCCCAGCGGCACCGAAGCCGGGGAAGGTCTGGATGCACTATCCCGGATGGGCGTTGCCGGGTTCGTACAGCCGATCCGAGTCTTGGTGGAGGTACCGGAGCGCCGAACCGCGGTGCAGGCGGCTTCGCTGCGCGGACTCCGCACCCTTTCCGATTCGCTCAAGGCCGATCCGCGAGTGCGGGAGGTCCGCAGCCTGGTGGACCTCGAGCCCGGCACCTCGCTGCTCGGCTACTCCGTGCTCTACAGTGATCTTCCAGCGGTGCGGGAGCGCTATGCCGGGTTTCTCGATGCCTACCTCAGCGAAGATCGGCGGATAGCGCTGCTGGACGTCATCCTGTCCGACACCACATCCCTGACCTCCGCGATGGAGGTGGTGGCCCGCGCGCGGCAGCTGGGGAAGGCCGGACTGCGGGGAACCAAGGACATGGGAATCAGCGTCGGGGGCTACGTCGCGGCGGCGGTGGACTTCCAGGATGAGCTGCTGGGACGGTTTCCCCTGCTGGTGTTGCTGATTCTGGGCGCGACCGCGGTCATGCTGGCGGTCGCGTTCCGGTCGGTGTTGGTGCCGATCAAGGCGATCATCATGAATACCCTGTCGGTGAGCGCCACCTTCGGCCTGATCGTTCTGGTCTTTCAGCACGGCGTCGGCTCGCAGCTGTTCGGGCTCGACGGCCCGACCTCCGCGATTTTCGTGGTGGTGCCGGTGCTGGTATTCGCGGTGGTATTCGGGCTCAGCATGGACTACGAGGTATTCCTGCTCAGCCGGATCAAGGAGGCATTCGACCGTACCGGGCGCAACGCCGAGGCCACGATGGAGGGGCTCAGCGCCACCGCGTCGGTGATCACCTCCGCGGCCCTGGTCATGATCCTGGTGTTCGGGATCTTCGCCTTTGCCCGAGTGCTGGCGATGCAGTTGCTGGGCTTCGGTCTGGCGGTGGCGGTACTGCTCGATGCGACGGTGATCCGGATGGTGTTGGTGCCCGCGTTCATGCAGGCGATGGGGCGATGGAACTGGTGGCCTGGGGTCAGAGGGTCACGGTGACGAGGGTCCCTCCATCCCCGCCGCCCGCGCAGCGAGGCCGGCCAGTCGCTCGGCAAAGGCGATAACTCCCCACGCCACCAGCACCAGCACCAGCAACACCCAAATCGTTCCCGCAATGGCCATTCGCGGCCGCCGCTCGGGTGGATCGTCATCCGCGGCAGGCAAGGTCGCCGTTCGGCCGGACCGCACCATCGCGAAGGCCTCGCGTCGTCGAGAAAGCTCGTCCTCGGCGAACGACTGCTCCGGGGGAAGCTCCGGCAGCGCCAACCCGACCGCCTCGGGCGGCCGGTACCGCAACCGCGCATCCCACGCGGCGCGGACCTCCGCGTGGGCAGCCACCGGTTGCCAGCTCTGACGAACCGCATCGAACAGCGGTGTGTCGGGAGACACCAGTGCCGCCTCGAGGCCGTCGAGCAGCGACTCGACGTCGTCGAACTCGAAATCTCCCGCGAGCGGGTCGCTACAGCGGAATCGCGCCATGGCCACGTAGGGCGCACCGGGGTGCGCTACTTCTTCGCCTCCAACCAATTGGGCCCCACCCCGACGTCCACCACCAGGGGCACCGAGAGATCGACCACCTGCTCCATGTTGGAGCGGACCAGCTCGCGCATGGTCTCCAGCTCCTCGGGAGGCACCTCGAAGACCAGCTCGTCGTGTACCTGGAGCAGCATCCGGCTGTGGAGCTTCTTCTCCTTCAGCGCGCGATGAATCCGTATCATGGCCAGCTTGATGAGATCGGCGGCGGAGCCCTGAAGCGGTGAATTCTGGGCGTTGCGCTCCCCGTAGGCCCGCATATTGAAGTTACGGTCGCGAATCTCGGGGATGTAGCGGCGGCGCTTGAACAAGGTCTCGACGAAGCCTTGCTCCCGCGCCAGGGCGATCGACCGATCGAGAAACCCGCGGACTCCCGCGAACCGTTCGAAGTAACGGGAGATGAAGCTGCGGGCGTCGTCGAGCGAGATGCCGAGCTGTCGGCTCAAGGCGAAGGCTCCCTGGCCGTAGATGGTCGCAAAGTTGATGGTCTTGGCCCGAGCCCGCATCTCCGGCGTAACCTGCTCCACCGGCAGGTTGAAGATCAGCGCCGCCGTCTGCCGGTGGATGTCGCCGCCCTGCCGGAATGCCTCGATGAAGGCCGGATCGCTGGACAGGTGCGCCATGATCCGCAGCTCGATCTGGCTGTAATCCGCCACCAGGAAGCTCCAGCCCGCGCGGGGGACGAAGCCCCGGCGAATCTCCTCTCCCCGCGGGGTGCGAACCGGGATGTTCTGGAGGTTGGGCTCCGAGGAGCTGAGCCGGCCGGTGGCGGCCCCGGTCTGGTTGTAGCTGGTGTGGATCCGGCCGGTCCGCCGGTTCACCCGCCCCGGCAAGGTGTCGACGTAGGTGCTTTTGAGCTTCTGCAGCTCCCGATACTCCAGAATCAGCTGGGGGAGCTCGTGGCCCATGGCGGCGAGCTGCTCCAGCACGTCGGCATCGGTCGAGGGCCCCGACTTCGTGCGCTTGAGCACCGGGAGCTGGTGCTTCTCGAACAGCACCGCGGCCAGCTGCCGGGGCGAGTTGATGTTGAGCTCGCCACCGGCGGATCGCGCGATCTCACCTTCCAGCCGCAGCAGCTCGGCGCCCAACTCGGAGCCCAGGCGCCGGAAGAGAGCGGGGTCGATCGCGATGCCTTCCCACTCCATATCCACCAGCACCTCGACCAGAGGCAGCTCGACCTCCCGCAGGAGCGGCTCCATCGCCGTTTCCTGGAGCGACGGGGTGAAGAAGTCGTGCAAGGCGAGCACGGCGCCGCTGTCGTCTCCACAGTAGGCCGCCGCGGCTGCGATCGAGACCTCGGCAAAGGGAATCTCGGTCCTCCCCTTCCCCACCACGTCCACGTAGGTCTTCATCGAGCGGCCCAGATGCTCGAAGCAGAGCGTGTCGATGGTATGGGAGCGGCGGCCGGGATCCAGCACGAAGCTGGCGAGCAGGGTGTCGAAGGCAACCCCGCTCAGCTCCACCCCCGCCGCGCGCAGCACTTGCCAGTCGTACTTGATGTTGTGGCCGGCCTTGGGCACACCCGGGTCGGCCAGCAGGGCCGCCAGCGGCGCGCAAGCAGGATCGGAGAGCGGCGGCAGGTTCTTCACCGGCGCCGGCGCGGCCAGCTCGCCACCGGCGGGCCGATGGCCGAAGGGGAGATACCACACCTCGCTCGGACTGGCCGCGAGCGACAGTCCGATCAGCTCGGCGTCGTGCGGCTCGGTAGACGACGCCTCGATGTCGAGCCCCACGATCGGCGCGGCGCGAAGCCGCTGGACCAGCCCAGGCAGGTCGCCGGCGTCGTCGACCACGGTCACCGCTACTTCGGCCGTGGCCTCGAGGGCCAACCAGTCCTGGGCGGAGAACGTTTCCGCTTCGGCGTCGCCGCTTTCGTTGTCGCCCGGAGGCGCGGCAGCGCTGAAAGGGGCGGATGGCGGGGCAGCGACGCCAGCCAGCGTTTCGGCCCCTTGCGCCCGCTGAGCGGGCTCCAGGGTGACAGCTTCCGCCCCACTGCCCCGCCGCGCGGCCAACGTTCTGACCAGCGAGAAGAACTCCAGCTCCGTCAGAATCCGGATCGCCGAGTCCTGATCCGCTTCCTTGAGCACCAGGCGTTCGAGATCCAGCTCGACCGGCACATCGCGCCGGATCGTCACCAGCTCTTGGGAGAGTCGCGCGTTGTCCGCCTGGGCGAGGAGCGCCTCGCGGCTGCGTTTGGCGGTGACTTCGCCGGCTCGGGCCAGAAGGCTCTCCAGGTCGCCGAACTCCCCGAGCAGTTTCTGGGCTCCCTTTTCGCCGATGCCGCGTACGCCGGGGATGTTGTCGGAGGAGTCGCCGACCAGCGCGAGAAAGTCCACCACCTGCCGCGGCGGCACGCCCAGTCGCGCGGTGGCGTTCGACTCATCCACCCAGCTCTCTTCCACCGCCGCGGCACCACCCCGGCCGGGATTGAGCAGCGAGATGCCGGGGCCGATGAGCTGATAGAAGTCCTTGTCACCCGAGACGATGACGGACTGGAGCCCGCGAGCGGCGCCGGCGATCGCCAGGGTGCCGATCACGTCGTCGGCCTCGTAGCCCGGCACCGTGACCAGCGGTACCCGGAAGGCGTCGAGCAAGGTGTAGATCCGCTCCAGGGAGCGGTCGAAATCCACCTGAAGCTCTTGGTCGAGCTTTTCCCGGGTGGACTTGTACTCGGGGTAGCGTTCCTCCCGAAACGACGTGCCGGCGTCGTTGATCCAGGCCACGTAATCCGGCCGGTATTTCTCCCGCAGCCGGATGAGGAAGTTCACCACGCCCCACACCGCCGAGGTGTTCTCCCCCTTACTGGTCCGCAGCGGCCGGGCGATCATCGCGTAAAACGAGCGATAGATCAGGGCATAGCCGTCGATGAGGAAAAGTTGGGGTGGGGTGTGATTGGGCATGGAGGGAAAATAGACGGGCAGACGGGCCGTCCGCCCGTCCGCCTAGGCCTGCCTTCTCATCCTCAGCACCACCCGCTCGAATTCCGCCCGCGATCCCGGGGTGAGCCGGAGGCGGCCGAAGCCGGTCTCGTCCTGGAAGTACAGCTCGAGGCGGAGCTGCAGATAGGTCCAGCGGATGATCCGATTGGAAGTGCCGGGAGTGCTCTCGACGCTCTCGTCGGGCGGGCCCAGGGTGATCAGCACCTCGCCGCGGTCGGTGCGCCAGCCGGGCACCCCCTCGTCGGTAAATCGCTGGTTGGCCGCGTTCACCCGGCTGAAATACTGGTTGAGCGCCTCGTTTTCCGGGGTGGCGGTGTTGGGATCGGTCTCCTGATAGAACTCCCGCCACATCCTGGCGCGCTCGGAGGCCGGCGCCTTGCGCATGGCAGCGAGCCGTTCGTCCTGTCCGAAGTAGCGTAGCAGATCCAGCATCTCGTCGAAGTTGGTGACCACCCAGGCCTGGGTGAAGGAAACCAGCGCCGACACCGAGCGCTCCTTGTCCTTGCTGCCCACCGTGAGCTTCAACTCGCCCAGCGATACACTGTCGGGCGCCAGGCGGAGCACCTGGCTCTCCACCGGACGGCCCCCGCGGAATCGCAGCGAATCGCTGTGGATCACCCGTTGCTGTTCGTCGCGGACCTCGAAGGGCACGGTCGCCGCGGCGGGAAATCCGTACGCCTCGACATAGGCCAACAGGGTGTCGCTACCGTAGCCCACCGCTCCACGGGGATTGAGCACCACGGAGAGCGGTTCGGCGAGACTCCCCCGCCCCGTCGCCTGATAGGCCAGAATCGGAGCTGAGGTAGTGCCGTTGCCGAACTCGGGCGCGGTGAAGTCGGCCTGGGCCCGGCTCTCGGAAGTCGAGCTCACGTCGCGGACCGTCACGCTCACCTTATAGGCGCCGGGAACGATCCGCAGCACCTGCTGAAACAGCACGCTCTCGTCGGCCCTCTGGGTCTCCTGGAAGGTGGACACCCGAACCACCTCCTCCCGGGTGACATCCACCGAGGGAGCGCCCTGGCGCTGGAAGGAGAGGCTCACCCGATAGCGGGCGACGAAGACGTTACCCTCGCGCTGAAATCCGAAGGCGCGATTCTCCAGCGAAAGACCCAGGATGGCGATGACCGAGTCGGCGGGGCCGGCAGCGAAGGCGACGGTGCCCACGAACGGCAGCGGGTCGGCGGCGGCCAGCCGGCCCAGTCGCTGATAGAAGGCGGTGGTGTTGAAGGTCCGGGTGAGTGACTCGGTCGGGGCCGGTTGCTCCTGGCTGCCGACCCGCTTCCAGTTGCCACAGCCCAACGCCGTGCCGAGGCATACCACGGCCAACAGGAGCCGAGCCATGAGGAGTACTCCCACCTGTGACCCGCGAGATTGCAGGTCGGCGAAGGTTAGTGGCGGCGGAGGAGACGCGTCAAGCACGCGTCACCCTGGTTCGGATCATCCAACTTGCTGCCCGATGGGGCATTAACTATGCTTGGCAGATCCATGAACACCGACAACCTGGTCGGCCGTACGGTCGCTGGCTATCACCTCGCCCAATACATCGGCGAGGGCGGCACCGCCACCGTTTATCGGGCCGAGCATCCGGCGCGGGGTCTGGCCGCGGTCAAGGTTCTGCGCCCGAGACTGGCCCAGGACCCGGTCGCAATCAAGCGCTTCTTGCGCGAGGCGGAGTACGGCTCCCGGGTGCGGCATCCCAACATCGTCCAAACCTACGACTTCGGCGACGCGGACGGATTGCACTACCTCGCGCTGGAGTGGGCGGACGGCGAGCCGTTGGCCGAGTTCGTCAACCGGTCGGGGAAGCTGGCACCCCCGCTGGTCGCAACGATCGTCGAGCAACTGGGCGGAGCGCTCGCCGTCGCACACCGGGCCGGCATCATTCACCGCGACCTCAAGCCGGCCAACATCATGTACGACCCGGCTCGGCAAACGGCCAAGCTGCTCGACTTCGGAATCGCGCGGGATTCGGAGCTGAGCCCGGAGGAGCGGCTCACCCGCGCAGGGTTCTTCGTGGGCACGCTCCAATACGTGGCGCCGGAAACCCTGAGCGGCGAGTTGGTAAACGAGCAGGCGGACGTCTACAGCCTGGCAACGATCACGTACTATCTCCTCACCCAGGAGTTGCCGTTCTCGGGCAAGAGTCCTAGGGAGTTGTTTCAGCAACTACTAACCCAGCCTCCGATTCCGATCAACCAGGCCGTGCGGGGACTGCGGTTTTCGCCCGCCATCGAGTCGGCGGTCATGCGCGGCCTGGAACGAGATCTCTCGAAGCGCTCCAAAACCGTGGACGAATTCGCCCAGGCCTTCTGCACGGCAGTGCGATCAGACGCGCCGAAGAAGGGCGGCTTTCTGTCCTCGCTTTTCCGCAAGAGCGGGGACGAGATGTGAGTGACCGGGAAGCCCTGCGCCGGCTGCTGCTCGAGCGGTCGGTGCGTCGGGGCGACTTTGTGTTGGCCTCGGGACAGCGTTCCTCCTATTACATCGATTGCCGGCTGACCACGATGAGCGCCGAAGGAATGGTGCTGATCGGGCGATTGGGCGTGGAGGCCATCGGTAAGGCCGGCTGGCGGCCAGATGCGGTCGGTGGGCTCACCATGGGCGCCGATCCGGTGGCATACGCCATCGCGGCAGCGAGCCATGGGACCGAGCATCCTATCGATGCGTTCAGCGTGCGGAAGGAAGCCAAGGCCCATGGGACCGGCCGGCTGATCGAGGGAAATTTTCGCGAAGGGGACTCGGTCGTGGTGGTCGAGGACGTGATCACCACCGGAGGTTCCGCTCGGCAAGCGATCGCGGCGGTAGAGCGTGCCGGGGCAACGGTGCTTGGAGTGCTGGCGGTGGTGGACCGGGAGGAGGGGGGAAGGGAAGCGCTGGAAGCGTCGAATTACCCGGTCGTGGCGATTACCACCGCGGGAAACTTGCTGGCGGACGGTGATACCTAAAGGTCCCCGCCGGAACGGGTAATAGGTCGATAGACGACCGAGCCCGACGGCGAGGACCCCATGCTCACCCCCGATCTTCGTTATTCCATCCGCAGTCTTTCCCGGGTTCCCGGATTCACCCTGGCCGTGGTGCTCACCTTGGGGCTCGGGATCGGGGCCAATACGGCCATCTTCAGCGTGGTCCGCGGGGTGCTCCTGCGGCCGCTGCCGCATCGGGAGGGTGACCGGCTGATCTACCTACGCCACTCGGTCGACGGTCCGGGCGGCGAGAACATCCTCTTCTCGGTTCCCGAGATCGACGACTTCCGCACCGGCGCCAAGTCCCTCGGTGGGATCGCGGAATACTCCAAGATGTCCTTCACCCTCCAGGGCGAGGGCGACGCCGTCCGGTTCAACGCCGGCCTGGTCACCGGCAATTTCTTTCAGGTCATGGGACTCTCGCCGGTGATCGGCCGGGTCCTGAACGACGGCGACGACGGGGCAGGGGTGCCGCCGGTCATGGTGCTGACCCACGAGTACTGGATGAAACACTTCGGCGGGGATCGCGCGGTGGTAGGGAAGAAGGTGCAGGTCGATGCCAAGCCGGTGACGATCGTCGGGGTGGTGCAGCCGGCACCGTATTTCCCGGCTCGCATGGACGCGCTGCTCAACCTAGTCATCAGCGAGCACCACCTGAGCGCGACGATGGTGCACGGCCGCACCCACCGGATGACCGAAGTCATCGCCCGCCTCGCCGGGGGAGCCACCCTGGCCCAGGCCCGCGCCGAGGTGGCCGCAGTCCGGACCCGGGTCCAGACCGATCATCCCGACGCCTACGACCCCGGCTCCGGGTATCGAGTGGCCCTCATCCCGTTCCGCGAAGTACTGGGGGAGAAGGCCCGCCTCACCCTGTGGCTGCTGATGGGCGCGGCGGTCTTCGTCATGATCATCTCGTCCGCCAACGTCGCCAACCTGACACTGATGCGAGGCGTCCGCCGGGAGCACGAGATGGTCCTGCGCGCCGCGCTCGGCGCCGGGGCCACCCGGTTGCGGCGCCTCCTGCTGGTGGAGAATCTGCTCCTGGCCTTCCTGGGCGCGGCTCTGGGAATGCTCCTGGCGATCGGCGGAGTCGGGCTGCTGATCTCGCTCGCGGAGCGGTATTCCCCTCGAGCCAGCGAGATCCGGCTCGACGCCATGGTGCTTGGCTTCACCCTCGCGCTGACCCTCTTGGTAGCGCTGTTGCTTTCATTCGCAGCTACGCTTCCGAAAGAGGGACGGCTCGGCGCCTGGCTCGCGGGGGTGACCCGGATGAGTGCCGGGCTCCGGGGCCAGCGTCTCCAACGGTGGCTGGTGGTGGCCCAGATCGCCGTCTCGGTCATTCTCCTGACCGGTGCCGGGCTGCTGACCCGAACCATGCTGGAGCTTTCCCGGGTGGAGACCGGCCTCACCACCGAGGAAGTGCTCACGATGGAGCTCCCGCTGGACGGTGACTGGAGCGACGCCGACGCGAGGGCGCTCTACGATCGGATGCGGCTCGAGGTCGGTGCCATTCCCGGTGTCAGCGAGGTCGGCATCGGGTCCGCTATGCCGCTTCGTGCCACCGAGCCTCAGCTGGAGCTCAAGGTCGACGGGAGAGCCCTCGCGGCCGGAGAGCCGACTCCGCGCGCCGACTTTCGGACGGGCAACCCCGAGTATTTTCGCGCGTCAGGAATTCCCCTCATCAGAGGAAGAGAGTTTTCCCCGACCGATGGAGACGGCTCCGCGCTGGTGGTGATCCTCAACCAGACGTTGGCGAACACGCTGTTCCCCGGCCGGGACCCGATCGGGCAACGGGTGGCCTGGACCGGCGACGTGCTGCGGTTCATCGGGGTCAGCGGCGAATGGCGGACCGTGATCGGGGTAGTGGGCGACACCAAGGACGGCGGACTCGATGCCGAAGCCCGCCCGGTCATGTTTCAGCCGTTCGCCCAGGGGCCGACCTTCATGGGCGGAGGATTGGTGATCCGCGCGGGGCGCGATGCGCCGGCGCTGGCCCCGGCCGCCACTCGAATAGTCCGGGCCATTGCGCCGCAGGTCCCGATTGAGAACGTGCTGACCGTGGCTGAGATCCGCGACGAGAGCGTCGCGCCACGGCGGCTCAACGCCGCGCTGGTTTCCTCGTTCGGCGCCCTTGCGGTGATCATCGCTGCCGTGGGTATTGCCGGCGTCCTGGCATTCTCGGTGAGCGCCCGCAGCAACGAGATCGGTATCCGAATGAGCCTGGGGGCCGATAGCGGCCAGGTGCAGAGGATGGTGCTGCTGGAAGGCGGAGTGCTGTTGGTGATCGGGCTGGCCCTCGGGATCGGCGGCGCGCTCGTGGCCTCCCGGCTGGTCCGCGGCCTCCTGTTCGGTGTGGCACCGCACGATCCGCTGACCTTGGTGGGAGTCGCCCTCATCATGGCCGTGGTCGGGATCGGCGCCTGCTGGCTCCCGGCGCTGCGGGCCGCGAGGATCGATCCGATCGTAGCCATCCGAGGCTCGTAGCCAACGCCGCTCCGGGGGCTGGGCGAAACGAGACTCCCTGCCTCGCGTAGGGATTCCATCCCCTTTCGGAGCTAGCCGATGAATCGGTCGACCCTGGTCGCGCTCTCCTGGGCGGCGATCCTCCTGCCCCATTCCCTTCACGCCCAGACACCGGTGGCAACGCTCAAGCAACAGGTCTTCGCAGCGGAGAGTACCTTCGCCGCCACCTTTGCCCGGCGCGACACCGCAGGCTTTGCGGCGCTGGTCGCACCCGATGCGATATTCTTCGGCCGGACGTCGGTCATGCGAGGCAAGGCGGCAGTTCTGGACGGTTGGCGTGAGCTGCTGCTGGAGCCCGCACCGCCATTCTCCTGGAAACCGGAGGTGATCGAAGTGGCGGAGTCGGGCAATCTGGCCTTCAGCAGCGGGCCGGTCTACAACGCCGAAGGCAAACAGTTCGGCAACTTCAACTCCATCTGGCGCCGGGAGCGGGACGGAAGCTGGCGGGTGGTGTTCGACAAGGGGTGCCCGGTCTGCAACTGCGAGCCGCAGCCGTGAGTTGAAGCGTGGGTTGATGTAGACTTCAGCCCATGAAGACGACCTCGTTGCTGTGGCTCCTGGCCTTTGTGGCCGGGGCCCTGATTCCGGTACAGGCCGCCGCCAACGCGGCGCTCAGCAAGTCGATCGAAGGGAATGTGCCCTTCGCCGCGATGACCCTCTTCGTGGTAGCCGGCTTGGCGACGACGGTCAGCCTGTTGGTCGCCGGCGGATCCCTTCCACCTGCCGCGGCGCTTCGCGCTGCGCCGTGGTGGAGCTATCTCGGCGGATTCATCGTCGCCTTCTACGTCTTCACCATCACATTCCTGGCCCCGCGACTGGGAGTCGGCACCGCTATCTCGCTGATCGTCACCGGTCAAGTGATCGCGGCGCTGGCGATCGATCATTTCGGCTTGATGCGCTCCCTGACCTTTCCGCTGACTCTGCCCCGGCTGGTCGGGGCGGTACTCATGATTGCCGGAGCGTTCCTGGCCTTGCGTCGATAGCCGGTCGACCAGTACCTGGTTTCCTCGAGGAGAGTGGAAGAGCATGGAAATCCTTACCCTGAGACTGATTCATATTCTGGGCGGCATCTTCTGGGTGGGAACCGCCCTGTTCAATACCCTGTTTCTGCTCCCGGCACTGGCTCAAGCCGGCCCGGCAGCCGGCGTAGTTTTCGGAGGCCTCCAACAGCGTCGCCTGCTGACCGTGCTGCCCCTGGCGGCACTGCTTACCATCCTCTCCGGACTCAGACTCATGCAGATCACGTCGGCAGGCTTCGCCGGCGCCTATTTCCAGTCAGCCGGCGGCCGGGTGTATGCGCTGGCGGGCCTGGCTGCGATCGTCGGGTTTCTGCTGGCCCTGCTCGTGGCTCGGCCCGCCGGGGCACGGGCCGCGCAGTTGGCGGCATCGCGGACGAGCGGAGGAGGCACCGGCGATGGTGAGGTCGCCGAGATCGCGAGGCTCCAGCGCCGCGCGGCAGTCTCGGGCGCCGCGGTGACGCTTCTCCTGACGGCTGCCGCCGCGGGCATGGCGGTCGCCCGCTATCTCTAAAGCACCCGGCATTCGAGAATGAAGACGCTCGGCGTCATCGGAGGCCTGGCCCCGGCAACGACCATCGACTACTACCGGCTGCTCGTCGCCGCCTATCGGGAGCAGCGCCAGGACCAGAGCTACCCGTCGATCCTGATCAACAGCATCGACCTGACCAGGTTGATGCGGCTGGTGACCGAGAATCGATTGCCGGAGCTGACCCAATGGCTGAGCCGAGAGATCGATCGGCTGGCTCGGGGCGGAGCGGACATTGGTCTGATAAGCTCCAACACGCCTCACATCGTCTTCGATGAGCTGAGTCAGGCTTCTCCCATCCCGCTCATCAGTATCGTCGAGACCGCTGCCCAAGCCGTTGAAGAGCTGGGCCTCAAGTCGGTCGGGCTACTGGGAACCAGGTACACCATGCTGGGCCGGTTCTATCCGGACGTCTTCGGCCGCCGCGGCATTGCGGTATGCCCGCCCAGCCCCGCCGACCTGGACTACGTGCACACCAAATACATGGATGAGCTGCTGCAAGAGGATTTTCGCAGCGAAACCCGGGAAGGAATCCATGGAGTGATCGAGCGGTTGAAGCAGGCGGGTGTCGGGGGAGTGTTGCTAGCCGGAACCGAGCTGACGCTGTTGTTGAGGGATAGCGGCGATCGTGGGGTGCCGCTGTTGGACACCATCCGCATCCATGTGCGGCGGGCGGTGGCAGAGCTTCTCGCTTGATCAGTCGTGCACCGCGCGGAAGAAACCATGCCGACAAGCCTCGACATATCGATCGACACCTTTCGCCCCGAGCATGCCCAGGCCTTCGCGGAGCTGAACCGCGCGTGGCTGGTGGCGTATGGCCTGATGGAGGAGCCCGACGAGCGACAGCTCGCCGATCCCTGGGAGCAGATCATCGCGCCGGGTGGGCAGATCTTCGTCGCGCTACGAGGACAGGAGGTGGTCGGCACCTGCGCGGCAGTTCCGTGCCAGCCCGGAGTCATGGAGCTGGTGAAGCTGGCGGTGGCGCCGTCCGCGCAGGGCCTGGGCCTCGGGCGCCGGTTGGTGGAGGCTTGTCTCGGGTATGCTCGCGAAGCGGGAATTCACCGGCTGGTCCTGCTCTCGAACTCACGGCTGACCGCGGCGTTGCGGCTCTATGAGGGGTTTGGATTCGAGCACCGGCCCATGCCCCCCGACCTGAAGTACGCCACCGCCGACGTCTACATGGAACTGGACCTCAATCCAGCAGCGCCGTCATCACTTTCCACACCACCACCGGGATGAGGATGGCCAACAGGATCTTGCGCCAGGTCAGCCAGGAGGGGCCGACGATCGGCAAGCGGGTTCCGCAAACGGGGCAGGTGCCGAACCCCGGAGTCTCCAAACCACACATCCGGCAGGTGCTCACGCCTTGTGACTCCTCGTTCATCCGAGAGCAGCAGCCAGCGCCGCACTCGGGCCCGGTAAGGGTCAATTAATCCTACGGGTTGTTTGTCTCCCTGGCGAGCGATGCCGGCCGGTTGCAGATTCGGCAAGGCTCCCGCCTACAACCTAACGGACCCATCGCGGCCCCTCCGGAGACTCGACATCAATGGCCAGCGGCAGCGGGCTCAGACGAGCGGTCGCCGGTATCCTTTCGACGTGCTCCCCTGGCTCCTGTATCCCTATCCATTCATCGACGTCGGGGAGTTGGGCTACCCCAGGGTACTGGCCAATTGGGCGCTCATCATCCTAGGCTTTCTGATCCTCGCGTTCTGCTTCATTGCCGTGGATCGCGTCCTTGGGCGGCGAGCGCCGAGTCATGCTGCCGTGTAACCGATGCAGATTGGAGGGTTGAATGCGATCCATCATCGCGCCATGTCTCATTGTGCTCGCGCTTGCCGGGTGCGACAAGAAGCCGCCGGGAGAGCAGCCACCGGCGGCCTCCGAACAGCCACCGGCCGCCGCGGACATCACCGACCGCGACTGGGTCCTGGTGGCGCTGGGCGAGCAGACGTCCCCGCTCGGCGCGGGAAACGAGCCGGCTACTCTTCGCCTGGAAGCCGCGACCTCGACCGCCGCCGGCTTCGCCGGGTGCAACCGCTACCGGTCCACGTATACCCTGAGCGGTGCCAGCCTCAGTTTCGGGCCGATCATCTCCACCAAGATGGCCTGTGCCGACGGCGACGAACTGGAGCGCGGTTTTCTCGCCGCGATGGAAAAGGTCACCGGATACGAAGCATCCGACACTTCCCTGACCCTCAGCACGGGCGACGGGCCGCTAGCGCGATTTCGGCCGCGTGAGTGATGGACCTACCGCGCTTCGAGCAGGCCCACAGACCTCATCGAGGAAGGAACCATGTCTACTGATTCACCGATATCCCGGCGGGCGCTGCTGGGCGCGAGTGCGGGTGCGGCGGCCAGCCTGCTGGCCCAGCGGCTGGGCGGCGAGCCCGCTCAACCACACTGCGGTGAACCGACTGTCGCCCAGACCAGCGGCCCGTTTTACCCCGCTGGGAATCGGGAGGACGAGGATCCCGACCTCACCCGGGTCCGCGGCCGCTCCGGCCGGGCGGAGGGAGAAGTCATCTACGTGCGGGGACGGGTCCTGGATCAGGATTGCCGGCCGGTCGAGGGTGCCCTGGTCGAGGTCTGGCAGGCCAATAAGCACGGGCGATACGACCACGAACGCGATGCCGGCAATCCCCGGCCGTTGGATCCCAATTTCCAGAGTTGGGCCGAGATGCTTACCGACAAGGACGGAGGCTTCCGCTTCAAGACCATCAAGCCTGGATCCTATCCGGCAGGCGACGGTGGATGGGTTCGGACACCGCACATCCATTTCAAGGTGTCGCTGAGAGGGTACCGCGAGCTGGTGACGCAGATGTATTTCGCCGGCGAGGCACTCAACGGCCCCGACCTGATTCGAAAAGAGCTTTCTCCTGAGGAGCTGGAGCGGGTGACGATCGCCTTCCAGCCGGCGGGGCCGAATCAGGATGCCGGTTCGCGGATGGGCCAATTCGACATCACGCTGGCCCGACTCGGCTGACTTAGTTCAGGTTCGCCAGATACTGGGCCACGTTGATGATGTCTTCGTCCGAAAGCGTCTTGGACACGCTCGCCATGTTGCCGGCGTCGTTGGTCCGCCGCCCTGTCTTGAAATCCTTGAGCTGCTTCACGATGTAGTCGTAATGCTGGCCGGCGACCCGCGGGATCTCGTTCTGTCCCAGCATGCCGCCCTGATGGCACATGGTACAGAGAGTCTCGGCCACCTTCTTCTCGCCCAGGGCGACGCGCTCTGGGTCGACCTTGATGTCGAGCGGACGCAGTTGCTGAGCCGAAAAGAAGGCGGCGAGGTCGTACATGTCCTGCCGCGACAGGTTCTTGGCCATTGGGCTCATCAGGGAGTCGGTCCGCCGCCCTTCCTGAAAATCCCGCAGCTGGAGGGAGATGTACCGGGCGGTCTGGCCGGCGAGGGCAGGGTACTGCGGTAAGGTCGAGTTGCCGTCGGGGCCGTGGCAAGCGGCGCAAACAGCGGCCTTGGCGCGGCCGGCGGTGGTGTCCTGAGCCGCCGCCTTTGCGCCAAGGCCAAGGGAAACGACGATGATGGCGAGCGCCGCACCTACGAGCCGCATGGAACCTCCGATAATGTCCAGGCGGCTCGTGGCGCTGGTGCCTAGCTCAATCTCCGAGCGCGAAGACGAATACGCTGTTGCCGCGCTTGAAATCTAACTGCACATTGCCGCCGCAAGCCTGGGCGATGTACTGCTTCTTGCCTACCATGTAGGACACCGGCTGGGCATTCGACCCGGCGCCGCAGTTGAAGCTCCACAGCTTGGCACCGGTCTTGGCATCCATCGCGTTGAAGTTGCCGTTGCCCTCACCGAAGAACACCAGATCGCCCGCGGTGGCCAGAGCGCCGCCCATGAGCGGCTGCTCGGTATCGAACTTCCAGGCAACCTTGCCATCGTCCACGTTCACCGCAGACAGCCGGCCCCACTGCTTCTCACTTGGGATGACCTTGAAGGCGCCGCCTAGCCAGAGCTTGCCACCGGGGTAGGGTGCCTCTTCGACATGGTAGGTCATCGGCTGGTGCAGGTTGAGGGCGTAGGCCAACCGGGTCTTGGGGTTGAACGCCATGGGATTCCACTCCACGCCGCCGTTGGCGCCGGGCAGCATCCGCGCGCCTTCCTTGGTGGGCAACACCCACATGTTCTCCTGCGGAATCATGGCTTCGGAGAAGCGGATCAGCTCGCAGTTGGAGCGGTCGTGGACGTAGACGTGTCCGGTCTTGCCGCCGTGGATGACCGCCGGGACCATCTTGCCGCTCTTGTCCTTGGCGTCGATCAGGATGGCGGGGCTCACCGCATCGAGGTCCCACACGTCGTGGGCGATGTACTGGAAGTGACACTTGTGGGTGCCCTTGTCCAGGTCGATCGCGATCAACGAATTGGTGTAGAGGTTGTCGCCGGGACGGATGGCGCCGTACAGATCGGGCGAAGGGTTGCCCGCCAGGAAGTAGAGGGTGCGGGTCTTGAGGTCCACCGCCGGGTTCATCCACACGCCGCCGCCCAGCGTTTGATAGAACGACGCATCCTTGGCGAATGCCGCCTTCTCCGCCTCGAGGTCGCGATGCATGTCCCGGCCGGTGGCGTCGTTCTTGGCCCACACGCCCTCGTGACCCTTCTCCGGAATGCTGTAGAAGGTCCAGAGCAGGTCGCCGCTCTGGGCGTCGAACGCCTTCAAGAAACCGCGAACGCCGTACTCGCCGCCGTTGGTGCCGATCAGCACTTTGCCGTCGATCACGGTGGGCGCCATGGTCTCGCTATAGCCCTTCTCCGGATCTTCGATTTGCTTCTCCCACAGCACGTTGCCGGTCTTGGCGTCGAGCGCCACCAACTTGGCGTCGAGGGTTCCCATGAAGAGCCGGTCGCCCGAAATGGCCACGCCGCGATTGTTGGGGCCGCAGCAGAAGGTGGTGACCGGACCCATCTTGTGCTTGTAGTGCCAGAACTGTTTCCCGGTCGCCGCGTCGATCGCGTAGACGTGGTTGTACGAGGTGGTGAGGAACATCATCCCGTCGACCACGATCGGGGCGGTCTCCATCGACTCGATGACCTCGGTCTGGAACACGAAGGCGGGCCGGAGCTTCTTCACGTTCTTGGTGTTGATCTGATTCCCGGGGTAGAAGCGGGCCTGGTCGTAGCTCCCCTGGGTGTGCAGCCAATTGGTGCCCTGGGTGCCGGCTTTGGTGAGCTGGTCCTGAGACACGCTCACCGCCTTGGGCAACCCGGCGCCCGCGGCCCCGGCTTGAGGCACTTCCTGGGCGCCTGCCAGCGAGGCGGACAGTACGGCCGCTCCCACAGCGGTACAGATCGACCCGGTGAATCTCCTCATGTGCATACCGTGTCCTCCTGGCTCGAGAGCCGGTTGGGGGAAACACGACCACATTCTGGGCACAAATGTCTCTTTTTGGAGGGAGGATCTATCTTACGCCCACACCCTGAAGATGCAAGAGGAAACCTAGGCCCCTCGGAACGCCTCTCTCTCCAGAGGGCACCCACCGGGAAGCCCCGTGAAAGCCCGCCGTTTTCCGTGGTCCGTAGTGCAATCGGTGGTGCAATGGTTTGACGGAGTGTTGAGGATGACCGCCTAGCCCGGCTGATGTGCTCCCTGCCCGACCAGCTTCAGTTGCTCGCCTTTGATATTCAACTTAGGGAGCTGGCCCGCCATCGAGGCTGCGGTTGTGCCTGAGCACGCTGGAACCCTTAGGGGCAAACAGAATGGCTCGCCTAGGATTGCCTGGCGAGCCATTCTGCCCAAAACGCAGGGGACGGGGATTCGAACCCGCGAAACCCATCAGGGTTAATCCAGGCGTCCGCTGGAGGTCTCGAGAGCGCAGTGGAGCCGGGCGGCCGGGTCACTCCGGGACGCCGATCCGGCGCACGATTTCCCGAATCTGAGGCTTGTTCCGCAAGGCTGGATAGGCCGCTCCGCAGCCAAGAAGATAGGGGATAGTGCTCGGGTGCTTCTCGAAGGCGGACTGGACCATCGCGATCGCTCGCCCGGTATCACCCAGCGCAATGTAAAGCTGAGGAGCGTACCAGCGCCCCGGTCGCTGCTCGAGCCAACGCAGCAGCCGGCGTGCGTCTCCCACGCGGCCGGCTCGAGCGTAGCCGTGGGCGAGTGGGGCCACGAACCAGAGGTTGCTATCGCTCACCGTTACCGCACTCTCCAGCGCGGCTATCGCCTCGGGGTACATCGATTTCGCCAGGTACTCCTCCCCGAAGGCCGCTCTGAGCCAGTCCGGATTATCGCCTATGCGGGCCTGCAATTCCTCCAACTGAGCGATCGCTTCATCGTGGCGGCCGGCGCAGGAATAGGCCCAGGCCAGCTGGCGTTTGAGAATCGGCGACAGCGGGTTCCGCTCTTCGGCCCGCTGGTAGTGGGTGACTGCCTCGTCGTAGCGGCCCACTGTGAGTAGGAACAGCGCATAAATCCACTGGTGCGAGTGGGGGTCGAGCGCTAGCGCCCGCTGGATCGACCGTTCCGCGCCCTCCCAATCCCACTCGTGGCTGAAGAGAACAAACCCCAACGAGGCGTGGGCCTGGGCCTCGTTGGGATCGAGCTCTAGGGCGCGCAACGCCGCCGCCTTCGACTTCGGATAGAACTCCGGCGCCAGCTCTGGGAAGTTGCTGGCGATCCAATGGTAGGCCCGGGCGAGCTTGGCGTGAGCGGCGGCCCACTCGGGGGCCAGCGCCACAGCCTTCTTCAGATTGGCGACGGCGGTGCGCAGTACCTCCAGCCGGTCGGAGGTGGTGAGTTCCAGCGTGACCATCTGCCGCTCCAGATGGTAAAGGCCCTGAAGATAGGCGTCCTGAGCCTCCGCGCTCACGGATGGTGCCGCGAGTCGGGCAAGTGGTTCGGGCGCTGCCCTCGCGTGGATGGCGCGGCCGACCGCGCGCGCGACCTCGCCCTGGAGCGCGATGGCATTGCGAAGTGCCCCATGGTAGGTGCCGGCCCACATGTGTCCCTCGGGGGCGGCGCGGATGAGTTGCACGGTGATCCGGACGCTGTCCTCCGCCCGAAAGACCGACCCCTCGAGGAGCGCGTCCACCGCCAGCTCGCGGGCAATCACGGGCACCGGTCGATCGGTTCTCTGATACTGGACGGTCGATTGCCGCGAGATCACCGTCAACTCCGGGATCTGGCTCAACTCGGTCACCAGGGCCTCGTGCATGCCGTCCACGAAGTATTCCTGCCGTTCATCCCCGGTGAGGTTCGCCAGCGGCAGCACGGCCAGCCGGCGGATCTCCGGGGTTTCGGGCCGGAGTTGGTTCTTGATCGCCCAACCCGCGGCCATGAGTGCGGTCAGCGTCGCTATCAGAGTCCCGACCCGCTTCCAGTGGCCCCAGGATCGCCTCAGCCAGGCAGGCACGACCCATCCGCCTTCGGCCGGAAGCGCTGCTGTGGCAGCCAGCGGGGGGCCGGTCGAGGACGCCGCTGCCCGCTTGCCATCTTTGAAGTTTCCTTCCGCAGCCGCGGGAGAAATCCCGCTGTGATGGCCCAGGTCGGCTACCCGACTCTCTCCGGGTTCAGCGCGGATCCTCGCCACCACCGTTTGGGTCTCGGCCGAGGGCTCCAGCTCGTACTCCCCCTGCAGCTTCCAAGCGAAGGCCTCGTAGGCGCGCACGGCGGCTGCCCGATCACCCACGCGCTCGAAGCAGGAGAATCAGACGACGGAGCGCGGTCTCGTCGGTCGGTGAGAGGGCGGCTGCACGGCGCGCCGCCTCCTCTGCACCGGCGAGAATCCCCATCACGCTCCCGCACCTCCGCCAGCGCCCACGCCGCCTCGCCCGCCCGCTGCCTGACCCGGCTGCGCTCCTCGTCCAGCCAGCGCTCGAAATCCGGGGCGGCTGAGATGTGGAAGCCGGCGAGCAGCTCGCCTCGATAGAGGGCGAGCGCATCAGCCGGTCGCCCCTGGTCCACCGCCGCATCGAACTCCCAGACATCACAGCGGACCTGCTCGGGCGCGAGGGCGAGCTCTTCGTCGCCACGTGACACGATCGACTTCGGGCCCAGCGCGCGGCGCAGGAAATAGACTGACTGCCTGAGGGCGTGCCGGGCCTGTTCGGCATCGTCCTCCGGCCAGAAGAGGGCGAACAGGGTGTCACGACGATGGAAGCCGCGGGGTACGGCGAGGGCGAGATAGCAGAGGAGGGCGGCACGCCGGGGCTGCGCGAGCACGGAACCGACGGCCTCGCTGTTAGTCGAGGTCAGCTTCAGGGGCCCCAGGGTGCGCAACTCGATCATTCCAGAGATCCGGCGGGCGGGGCGTCACCTGGCGGTGACGGTCAGGGGACTCCGAGGTGACGCGCGTCGCGGAGACTGTCTTAACCTAAGCCGAGGCCGGGCCCTGGCAAGCAGGAGGCGTGGACCGGCGTGCGGCCGAGGAGCTTGAGCAGTTGGAGAAACCACCCTGTACCGGAAGGTGCCCCATGTCACGGCTACCTGTCTTGCTGCTGTTCCTGCCCCTGATCGGGTGCTCGAGCGAGCCCGCCGCGCCCGCAGCCTCGGTTCCGTTCACCCCGCAGTTCACCATGGGCTCGGGAGTAACGCGGACGGACCTCGGCCAAGCCACGTTCGACATCAAGAAGGTCAAGCGCATCACAGACAAATGGCACGTCGAGCTCAAGGCCAAGGATGGCTTGGATATCGCTGTTCGAACGTTCACCTACGATCCAGGGTCCTTTACGGGGTGGCACCAACATCCCGGCCCCGTCTTTATCCAGGTCGTCAAGGGCACGGTGACCTTTTACGAGGCGGATGACCCGAACTGCACGCCGATCGTGGTGAACTCAGGCGAGGCCTACCTGGACCTCGGCGAGCACGGTCACATCGGCCGGAACGAGACGGACCAGCCGGCACAGGACGTAACGGTCCTGTTCGGTCCGCCAGGGATTGCCCCGGGAGACTTGCGCATCGATATCGCCGGCACCGGGGAACTGCCCGTTCTAAGGCCTGCTAGAACGATGGAGGGGTGATGGCGGTAGTCGCCCTCGCAGCCTGCGCGGGGCGTGAGGTCATTTCCATAAACGTCGACCACAGCGTCATCACCCCGCTGGAATCCCTCTGCTGTGGCTGAACGGACGAGACATGCGGGCTCAACCGCTCGCTCGGCGGAAGCGTCGATTGGAGGGACTGATCCCGACCAACAATGCGACCCTCTCTCGAGTGCCCGCCGTGGAGGAGCACGGGCGAGAGCTATTCGAGGCCGTACAGCGACTTGACCTGGAAGGCATCGTGGCCAAGCGGAAGCGCGATCCCTACTCCCGGCAGACCGTCTGGTACAAGGTCAAAAATCCCGCCTATACCCAAGCTGAGGGGCGAGGAGAATTATATTGACGCTTGTTCTCTCAATGATGACTCCCGGCGGCCGGGGCCATACGCGGAGCTCGACCTCATCTCGGCTGTAGCTAGCTTCGAGCGAGCTGTCCGCTGTCTATGCTAGCGATGCCGCCGTTCGCGTCCATAGAGGGGTTTTCACTACATGCAGGTTGTCGTCTACATGCTCGCACTACCCCGCCTTCGCTCAGGCTGGGTTGGCAAGGTGTTGACCGGGGAGGTCCAATACCCGAACTACTGTCAACTCGTGAATCGGTGTGAGATTACTCCGGAGATGGAGCGAGAGGTGTGGGGAGCTATACGACTGCTGGCCAGCGACGCAAAGCCGCCGCGAACGCCGTCGAGAGCCAATTGCCGTTTCTGCCCTATCACGGCTAGAGACTGCCCGGATCGAGTAGAGATCGAACCTGAATGCGATGGCGACGCCTATGATCTGTTTTGACTGAACTTTTCGAGCCAGGAAGAGCCATTGCGGTGGTTGATTCACGCTGGCGGGCGCTCGTCACCGTCGGCCTGGCCCCCTGCCCAAGCTGGACCTCACCGGTTCGACCCTGTAAGGTGAGGGCATGGTTCGTGGCCGCAAAGCCGGCATCCTGCTCGTCCTTGCGGGGCTTGCCTTCCTCGCCGGGGCACTTTTCAGTGACCCACGCCAGCCCCTCACCTTCATAGCGGCTGGCGCACTGCTGTTCGCCGGGGTAGTTCACTTTTGGAGATCTCGACGCAGCTAGACCCCTACGCTCTGCCTCAGCGCGCCCTCGGAGGCGCAGAGGAACTGCACGAAGGGCATCCCCTGCGGGAAGACCTGCATAAGTGCGTCAAAGGTCTGCCGTGTGGGATCATCGAACAGCGGCACTCAGCTGTCCACGCCAACTCCGGACCCAGGTGCGTTGCCGGCATTCCGTGCGGCAACTCCTGCATCAGCGCTGGCTTCCCCTAGCCTCACGGACATCCCGGCGCTCCCCTGATAGCAGAGCGCTAGTAGGACATCTCCCACTTGACCGAAGTTCTAGACCGACTCAAGCGCCGTCGGTGAATCCTCTTCGGTGCGGACTTCCTCACATCATGTTGTCGAGGCCGATCGCCGTAAGTGAATGCATTCGGACCAAGCCACAGCTATTGCAGGCAAAGAGCACACACGTTGCGATTCTCCCCGTCGGTCCCCCAGTGCCACCGGGCGCTCCCGTGGGGTTGTCGCGCACCTGCGCCACTTCTTGGAGTCCGAACTGTCCGCGGTCGAGCACCAGCATGCCCTTTGTGCAGGCGGGGCACTCCGGCTTTACACCAACTCTCTCCAGCAGATCGCGAATCTTGTCAAGCTGGTCCTTGCTGAAATTAGTCACAGAAACCCCCTTGCCTCAGATCATGAGCAATGAATGTGGTCTATTCTTCCGGAGTGGCGCGACTCTCGCTACGCCTGTTAGCCAGGTCACCGCGGTGCCGTGGTGTTGCCGATTATTAAAGGATATCCGGTAACTTGTAAGGGCCTCACATCACCTGCATCAGCTCGTGCGGATTTACCTCCTTGTAGGGGAGCCTGACCGGGCGCTCGATCGGCTGGAGCCGCTCTTGAAGATCCCTTACTATCTCTCGCCTGGTTGGCTCAAGATTGATCCCACGTTTGACCCACTCCGCAAGCACCCCCGCTTTCAGCGCCTTGTGAAGGGCTAGGTGCCTGCACACGTGACTCTTGGATTCAGAGGGAACCCGCCGAAATGTTTGCCAGCCCGTAGCCACTCGGCTTAGGCATCGACAAGCCGAAGGTCAATCACCAGCGGCTCGAAGCGCAGAGTGCTACGCAGGGAACAGCACCTGATGACACTGATCTAGTCGGGTGACCACCCAGACTGTAATCTTGTAGAGCCCTCCCTGTCGACAGGTTCTTGGTGGCAGTACTTGAACAACTCCAAGCGGAGCTGGCCGACCGCTACCGCATCGAGCGTGAGCTTGGACGCGGCGGCATGGCCACGGTGTTTCACTTCAACGGCCCGTACTACCAGCACCAGCTTGCCCGCATTTATGTCCTGGTGGGTGAGCCCGAGAAGGCGCTCGACCAGCTGGAGGTCCTGCTCAAGATCCCGTACGAGCTTTCGCCCGGCTGGCTCCGGATCGACCCCAATTTCGCATCCCTTCGAGGGAACCCGCGCTTCGACCGGCTAGCCAACGGAAACTAGACCACGTCCAGTCCGCGAACGAAGTGATTCAATCTCAAGCACTTGACCAAACTTCTCAGGATACAAGAGGAAACATGACTATTGCCGCACTGCGTCGGCTGCTACCCGTCGCGGCCCTGTTCCTGTCACTGCAGCAGCTGGAGGCCCAGCAGCGCAACATCAACTTCGATCTGCTTACCGCGGCCAAGGCGGGCAGTGAATCCACGGTCCAGTCGCTCCTGGAGCAGGGGGCGAGCCCCAACTCCCGCGACCGGCAGGGCGACACGGCGCTGAACCTGGCCGCCCGGGCGGGTCAGCTCGGCCTTGCCCGGCTGCTGCTGGAGCACGGAGCCGACGTCAACCTCGCCAATCTGGCCAGGGTCACACCGCTGATGAGCGCCGCGTTCGGGGGGCAAGTCGAAATCCTGCGGCTGCTGCTGGAGCGCAAGGCGGACGTCGAGTCGACCGACCGGGTCCACAAGACGGCGATGGTCTACGCGGCGGGTAACGGACAGTCGGAATGTGTCGACGCGCTGCTCCAGGCGGGGGTAGATATCAATGCCCGCTACTGGAACGACGAGACCGCGCTCATGTGGGCCGCGGGCGAGGGGAAGGCGAGCACGGTGAAACTGCTGCTCGCCCGCGGGGCCGACGCGACCCTGAAGGACAACCGAGGCAAAGACGCCGCGACGATCGCGGCCGAGCAGAATCAGGCTGAAGTGGTCGAGGCGTTGCGCGCCGCTCAGTGAGCTCCGGGTGGCTCACGCATGTGGAATCTCACCGCCGGCCCGGGCGATCGCTGCCGACGTGCCGCCCCGAAGCCATTCGACCACGTGCGCCACGCCGGCAACGGCCCGGAGCAGCGCCATCGACGGCGTGCGCCGGCCGGCCCACACGTTCAGCACATAGCCCCAGCCCGCGTGGTAGGCCCTGCGGGCCCGATGCGCCTTGCCACCCCAGTTCTCCCACTTGGTGGCCACCAGCTCCAGCCGGGTGCCACGGCCTTCGGGGACAAAGCGGACTTCCACGTCCTGTGCGGTGGCCGGGTCCCGAGCAGGGTGAAAGGTGAACTTCACCCGCTGGGGCGGCTCCCACTCCAACACCCGTCCCCATTGAAATCGTCGGCCATCGGTGTGTTCCTCGAAAATCCTCCCGCCCACCTCCGGCTCGAACACCACCCGGCTGACCTTCTTGCCTCCAATGGAGTGGGTCTGCCAGGGCCACCAGCTGGCGAACTCCAGGGTGAACCGCCGAAAGGCGGCCTCCTGGTTCCAGGAGACCGAGACCGACCGTTCGACCGGTGGAAGCGCGGCGTGAGTCATCGCGATCCTCGCTTGGGTGGATTGGGATCGGCCGAGGCATAAGCCGCCAGCACGTCATCCCAGAGCGTTTCGACGTATCGCCGGAGATCGGCCAGGCCTTCCCGGCTGGCGCGGTAGTGGCGCCGGGGACCTTCCTGATGATGAGCGACCAGCCGGGCCTCGCGCAGTACCCGGAGATGCTGGGACACGGCCGGCTGGGTAATCCGGGCCAACCGGGACAACTCACCCACGGTGTGAGGGCGCTGTCGCAACCGCTCGAAGAGGCCCCGGCGGGTGGGGTCGGCCAGGGCGGCCAAGGCTCGTTGATAAGTCATTACTTATATAAGTAACGACTTCTATAACTCGCGTCAAGGGTCTCCCCAGCGATACCTTGTAGCACCCGTAAGACCGGCCCAGCCATGGTGCAGCCCGAACAGACGATTCGCTTCTGTACCTCCGCCGACGGGGTGCGCATCGCCTACGCCACGTTCGGCAGCGGGCCTCCCCTGGTGAAGGTCGCCAACTGGCTGAGCCACCTGGAATTCGACTGGAACAGCCCGGTGTGGCGCCACTGGCTCACCGAGCTGGGCCGCTCCCACACCCTGGTTCGCTACGACGAGCGCGGCTGCGGACTCTCCGACTGGTCGATGGAGGATGTCTCGCTCGACGCCTGGGTACGGGACCTCGAGGCCGTGGTGGACAACCTCGGCCTCGAGCGCTTTCCCCTGCTGGGGCTTTCCCAGGGCGGCCCCATCGCCATCAGCTACGCGGTACGGCACCCCGAGCGGGTCAGCCATCTGGTCCTGGTCGGCAGCTATGCCCGCGGGCGACTGCATCGGGGACTGTCGCGGCGGGAGCAAGACGAACGAGAGTTGATGATCCAATTGGCCAAGGTAGGATGGGGCACCGACCACCCGGCGTTCCGCCAGGTCTTCACCACGATGTTCATTCCCGGTGGCAGCGACGAGCACATCCGCTGGTTCAATGAGCTGCAACGGATATCCAGCACACCGGAGAACGCAGCCCGGATCCTGGACGCGTTCGACCACATCGACGTGCGCAAGGCTGCCGCCGAAGTGACCGCGCCTACCCTGGTGATTCACGCGACGGGGGACCTTCGAGTCCCCTTCGCGGAGGGGCGCCTGCTGGCCTCGCTGATCCCCCGCTCCCGCTTCGTGTCACTGGACAGCCCGAACCACATCGTGCTCGAGACCGAGCCGGCCTGGCCGCGACTGATTCGGGCGGTCCGGGAGTTCCTCGGAGTTTCCCTCCCCATGTCACTGCCGGAACCGGAGCGCAGACGGGCGATCGAAGAGCTCTTCGACCGAGTGGTCGACTTGCCGCCGCTGGAGCGCCAGGCCGCGTTGGCCGATGCAGGCCGCGCGGATCCCGAGCTGAGGCGCGAGGTGGAAGAGCTCTTGGCCGGCTCGGATGAGGCGGGCGTGACGGCACGGCTGGGGCGTCTCGTGGCCAAGGCGGTGACCGTGGTCCGGGCCGAGACCCCGGCCGCCCAAACCGGAGAAGTGCTCTCGTCCTACGAGGTGATGGAAAAGCTGGGCAGCGGTGGGATGGGCGTGGTCTACCTGGCGCGCGACCTGAGACTTCAGCGTATAGTCGCGCTCAAGTTCCTGCCCTCCAGCCTGGGCGGCGACCGGGAGCTGACCCAGCGGTTCCTCCAGGAAGCCAAGGCCGCGGCTACGCTCGACCACCCGAACGTCTGCACCATTCACGGCGTCGAGCAGTCCGCCGACGGGCGAATCTTCATCGTGATGCCTTACTACGAGGGCACGACCGTCCAGGCCCGGATCGCCCGGGGACCGCTCCCGATCGCGGAAGCGCTGGACTACGCCCGGCAAACCGCAGCGGGATTGGCCCACGCCCATGCCGCCGGCATCGTGCATCGCGATATCAAGCCGGCCAACCTCGCGGTGACGGCCCACGGGGTGGTGAAGATCCTGGACTTCGGGATCGCCAAGGTGGCGGACACCAAGCTGACCCGCACCGGGTTGGTACTGGGTACCCTGGCCTATATGAGTCCGGAGCAGGCGGCGGGAGAAACGGTGGACCATCGAACCGATTTGTGGTCCCTGGGCGTCGTGCTCTACGAGACGCTGGCCGGGGTTCCGCCGTTCTCCGGATCCACGGCCGCTTTGTTTCATGCGATCCAGTTTACCGAGCCGACGTCGGTGGCGAGCCGCCGGCCGGAACTCCCGGCAGAGCTCGCGGCGATTGTGCACCGGCTGCTGGAGAAAGGGCCCGACCGGCGGTTTCCCGATGCTTCGTCGGTGGTGGCGGCGCTGGGCACCGTCACCGGCAAGGCCCAACCGGAGGCGGCAGGAATTTGAAGGGCACCGTTCCGGGCTGGCTCCTGACTACGGCCGTGCTCACGCACGCGATCGCCTGCCCGGCTGGGGGACAAAGCCGGAATGGGATTTCCGTTCCCGAGCATCTCGTCGCCGAGGGAATTCCCCCGATCGCCGAGTCGCTGGGCCAGCAGGTCCGTCGCTACACCGAGTATCGGACCGCGACGATGGCCGACTGGCATCCGACGCGGCGAGAGATGCTGATCGCCACCCGCTTTGCCAATACGGCTCAGATCCATCGGGTACGAGGCCCCGGAGCCGATCGAACCCAGCTCACCTTCTTCGACGATCCGGTGCGGAACGCCAGCTACGAGCCGAAGGGCGGGAGTTACTTCCTCTTCACCAAGGACACGGGCGGCGACGAGTTCTCCCAGATCTACCGTTATGACGTGGCCAGCCGGAAGACCAGCCTGCTCACCGATGGCGGCCGCTCACAAAACGGCAACCTGACCTGGTCCCGGGCCGGTGACCGGATCGCCTACACCTCGACCCGGAGAACCGGTGCGGACCGGGATCTTTATGTGATGAACCCATCCGATCGGGCGAGCGATCGTCTGGTGAGCGAGATGGCGGGTGGCACCTGGGCGGTGTCCGACTGGTCTCCCGACGACAGCAGGCTGCTGCTGCTGAACGCGGTGTCGGTCAACCAGAGCTTCCTCTCTGTGGTGAACGTGGCCACCGGGGAGCGGACCGAGCTCACGCCGCGGGAGACCCGGGACACCATCGCCTTTTTCAACCCGCGGTTCTCCGCCGACGGCAAGGGCGTTTTTCTCACCACCGACCAGGGCTCCGAGTTTTCGCGCCTGGCGTACCTGGACCTGGCAACCCGGGCGATTACTCCGCTCACCGCGGGGATCGAGCACGACGTGAGCTCATTCGAGCTCTCACCCGATGGCCGCACGATCGCGTTCCTGGTGAACTGGGACGGGGTTTCCAGGCTGTATCTCCTGGACGTGCGGACCCGGCGGCACCGTCCGGTTCAACGCGTCCCGCTGGGAAGCCTGGGGGGGCTCACCTGGCATCGCGCCGGCGGGTTGCTCGGCTTCACCCTTTCCACCGCGCGCTCCGGCGGGGACGTGTACTCGCTCGATCTCGCCACCGAGGCGCTGACCCGCTGGACCGAGAGCGAGACCGGCGGGCTCGACACCTCGGAACTGCCGGAGCCGACACTCATCCGCTGGACCAGCTTCGACGGGCGGGAGATCACCGGCTTCTATTACCGGCCGCCGGCACGATTCACCGGCAAACGTCCGCTGATCATCAGTATCCATGGTGGACCGGAAAGCCAGGCCAAACCCGATTTCCAAGGCCGATCCAACTACTACCTGTTGGAGCTGGGAATCGGGTTGATCTACCCCAACGTCCGGGGCTCGATCGGCTTCGGCAAGACCTTCAGCAAGCTCGACAATGGGACCAAGCGGCTCGATTCGGTGCGCGACATCGGGGCGTTGCTCGATTGGATCGGCCGGCAGAGTGATCTCGATTCCTCCAGGGTGATGGTGACCGGCGGCAGCTACGGGGGCTACATGACCCTGGCGACCGCCACCCAGTACGCCGGCCGGATTCGCTGCGCGTTGGACATCGTGGGCATTTCCAACTTCATCACCTTTCTCCAGAATACCGAGAGCTACCGCCGCGACGCCCGACGGGTGGAGTATGGCGACGAGCGCGATCCGGAGATGCGGGAGTTCTTCGAGCGCATCGCCCCGGTCAATCACGCTGGCGCGATCCGCAAGCCGCTCTTCGTGGTGCAAGGCGCCAATGATCCCCGGGTGCCGAGAACCGAGTCGGAGCAGATGGTCGCGACGGTGAAACAGAACGGGGCCCCCGTGTGGTATCTCCTGGGCAAGGACGAAGGGCACGGCTTCGCCAAGAAGGACAACACCGACTACCTCTTTCTCGCCACGATCGAGTTCGTGCGGCGGTTTCTCCTGTGAGCCGCCCGGCTTTCCTCGAGATCCCCGGCCGCATCTGACCACCTACGCCCGCCGCCTGGGTCTCTTTTCCGCCGCGATGGCCGTGGTCGGCGGCATCATCGGCGGCGGGATCTTTCGCACGCCCGCCTCGGTGGCGGAGCGAGTGGGCTCCCCGGCCCTCGCGCTCGCGGCCTGGATCGTTGGCGGAGCCATCGCGTTCATCGGCGCCCTCTGCTTTGCCGAACTGGGACAGCGGCGTCCCAAAGCCGGCGGCGGCTACGTGTACCTGCGAGAAACCTGGGGCCCGCTGCCCGCCTTCCTCTACGGGTGGGGACTGCTCCTGGTGATCGCCACCGGGGCGATTGCCGCGGTGGCGGTCACCTTCGCCAACTACGCGTTGCCGTTGGCGGGCCTGTCGGAGCGATTCACCCTGCCGGTCGCCATCGGCGCCATCGCCTTCCTCTCCGGGGTCAACTACCTCGGAGTGAAGCCGGGAGCCATCACCCAGAACGTATTCACCCTGCTCAAGCTGGCCGCGCTCACGCTACTCATCGTGACCGGACTGGCAGTCCACGGCACCTCGCCGCCGCTTACGGCTCCGCTGCCCGCTCCGACGACGGGGTGGTGGGCGAACATGGTTGGCCTCGGCGCCGCCCTGGTGCCGGTCCTCTTTACCTACGGAGGCTGGCAGCAGACCAACTTCATAGCGGAAGAGATCATCGATCCGGAGCGCAACCTGCCGCGTGCGTTGTTGCTCGGGGTGGCGATCGTGGTCGTGGTCTACCTTCTGGCCAACATCACCTACCTGCGGGTGTTGGGCCATGCCGGGCTCGCCGCCAGCACCGCACCGGCCGCCGATGTGATGACCGCGCTGTTGGGCCCTGCGGGCGGCACTCTCATCGCGGCCGGCATCGCGGTCTCCAGCTTCGGATTTCTGAATCTGGTGATTCTGGTGACGCCGCGCGTGCTCCAGGCGATGGCGGCGGACGGACTGTTTCCTCCGGTGCTGGCCCGGCTTCACCCGGTCCACCGCACTCCGGCGGCGGCCATCGGGCTTCAGGCCGGGTGGGCCATCGTGCTGACCCTGACCGGGAGCTTCAGCCAGCTGGTGGACTACGTGGCGTTTGGAGACTGGATCTTCTTCGGGCTCACCGTGGCGGGGCTCTTCATCTACCGGCGACGCGACCCTGACGGGGACGGGAAGTTTCGGGTACCGGGCTACCCGTGGACCCCGGCGCTGTTCGTGTTTGCGGCGCTGTTCGTGGTCGTCAGCGCAGTGCTCGCCAACCCCCGCAACGCGCTGGCCGGCAGCGGCCTGCTGGCGCTGGGAGTGCCGATCTACTGGTACTGGCGGCGGCGGAGTGCGAGGGTGTCATAAGCAGACCTCGCTCCGGACCGGATGACGGATCGCGCAATTTGCCCAAGGCCATCAGTCGTGGGCGTCGAGCCGGGCCGAAAACCCCTTCGAACGCCCTGCGACCTCCTGATTAACGACTAGACAGCTCCCACCTAAACCGAATTCCCGGAATCAGCTACGAAGACATGCAAGAGCGTGCGCGCCATTCCGGCGGACGCTATCGACCCGGCATGCTCCCTGCTCGCAGGGGGGCGCAGTCCAGTGTCCCGCGTCCACCACTCGATCGAGCTCCACGCGTTCCCTGGCGCTGGCGACTCGATAGAGATGGGCGGCGGCCGGAGTGTATCCCAGCCGCGGTACCGTCGCACAACGAGTCTACCCAAACCTCGGAGCGCAGCCGTGAGAACCCGCCTCTTTGTTTCCCTGCTCCTCGCCTCGGCGCTGACCATCGTCAGCTGCACCTCGGGTGACGATCCGACCGGCCCCGGCTTCGAGGATCACCCTTCGCAGCTGCTCTCCGGCGGCTCCGGACTGCTCGGCACCGAGATTGGCAGCGGACTGCTGGCCTGTAACCCACTCCCGTATGCCTACGCCGAGAAGACCATCGGCCTGTCCGGCGGCGTCATCGACGTCGGCCCGCACCGGCTCACGATCCCCGCCGGGTCGCTCACCGAGCCGATCCTGATCAAGGCCGAGGCCCCGGTGGGCACGGTCAACTCGGTGAAGCTGCTGCCCGAGGGGCTCAAGTTCGCCACGAGCAAGCCTGCCAAGCTCACCCTGAGCTATGCGAACTGTCCGTTGCTGGGCCAGATCCTGCCCAAGCGCATCGCCTATACCAACGACCTGCTTCAGATTCTCTCGTACCTGGTGTCGGTGGACGATTTTCTCGCGAAGAAGGTCACCGGTAACCTCGAGCACTTCTCCCGCTACGGCATAGCATGGTAGTACTTGGGCCGGGCGACGCGACTGGCGCGGCGCCCCTCCCGCTGGTCGCGAGCTCTGCTTCGGCCGATCGGTTGCTGGAAATCGGGCAGCGGTACGATCGGAAGGGGTACATGGAGGAGGCGGCCAGCGCCTATGAGGCGGCCATCCGGGTAGCGGGGGAGCGGGATCCCCGGCTTCTCGCAGAGGCGCTCCGCCGGAAGGCCGTCCTCTGCCATCGCCGGGGCCGCCAGGCCGAGGCCCGGAGGCTCTGCCGGCGGAGCTACGAGATGGCGGCCGAGATGCAGGACCGGAGCCTCACGGCGGAAGCGCTGAATACTTTCGCAGGGTTTGAGCTGGTGGAGGAAAACTACCACGACGCCAGGGAAATCTTCGGCCGTGCTCTTGCCCTGGATCCGGCCAACCCGCAGCTCACCGGGCGAATCCAGCAGAACCTGGGCACGGTGGAGAGCGTTCAAGGAAACTACGACGGCGCGTTCGTCCACTACCAAACTTCTCTCGACGCGTTCCTCGCGGCCAAGGACGAGCCGGGCTGCGCCCTGGCCTATCACAACCTCGGAGTCATCAGCGCCGAGCGGAAATGCTGGTCCGACGCCGATCGCTACTTCCGGCTCAGCCTCACGGCGGCGGAGTTCATTGGTGACACTTACCTGCGCGGCCTGGGTCTGCTCAACCGGTCCGAAGTGCTGGTCGCTTTCGGCAAGCTCGGGGAGGCGCGCTTCGCGGCGGAAGCCGCGGTCAGCATCTTCGACGAGCTGCGCTCGCCGGGGGAGCTGGCGGACGCATACCGCACGCTGGGCGTCATCTCGCTGGAGTCGGGGGATTTCGCCCAGGCCGGAACCCAGCTTCGCCGCGCGATCGAGGTGGCGGGGGTGTGCCGGTCGGCCTTGAGCGAGGCCCAGGCGACGGGAGAGCTGGCCAGACTCTACGGCCGCACCGGCCGGATCGAGGAAGCAGCCGAACTACTCGCCGCCGCAACGAGGGAGCTGGGAAGGCTCAAGCCTTGTGTCTCGCCGGGTGAAGTGGTGGAGGGAAGGTATCCGGCCCTGATCAGCAACTGGGGCGAGCTGGTCCGGATGGTAGACCGCTCGACTTTCGAGCACGCCGACCGCGTAGCGGCCCACGCCGTAGCCGTGGCGCGCGCGCTCGACCTGGACGAGACAACCCAGGCGACCATTCGAGTAGGCGCCTTCCTGCACGACTGCGGCAAGATCTGGGTGCCCCAGGAGATTCTCAACAAGCCGGGTCCGCTTACCGGGGAAGAGGCCGAGATCGTGCGGCGGCATCCCGTGCTCGGCGCCGATCTGATTGCTCAGGCGCGGCTGCCCTGGGACGTGCTGCCGATCGTCCGCTGGCATCACGAGCGGATCGATGGCAGCGGCTATCCGGATGGCCTGCGGGGGAAGGAAATCCCGGTCGCCGCGCAGATCGTAGGGCTGGTCGACGCCTACGATGCGATGATGGCGTGGGGCGCGGGGCTTTCGCCGGTGGAAGCCCGCGCCGGGATGGATCAATGCCGCCATTGGTGGCAGCCAGAGGTATATGAGGCGTTCCTGCGCTCCTTGGAGCTGGCCGAGGCAGCCCGAGTCCTCAGCTCAGAGAGTGAGCTCCCAGGTCTGCGACACCAGGTCGTGCCCGAAGCTGTGATGCGGCTCCTGCTTGACCAGGCGAAAGCCGGCCTGCTCGTAGATGTGCCGCGCCGCGTGAAGAATGTCGTTGGTCCAGAGAACGATCTTCCGGTAACCGGCCAATCGCGCAAAGCGGATGCACTCGGCCACCAGCCGCTTGCCCAGGCCGAGCCCTCGAGCGGAGGGCTCGACCAGGAGAAGCCGTAGCTGGGCAACGGTGGCGGTCTTCTTCACCAGCAGCACCGAGCCGACGATTTCGCCGTCCTTTTCCGCCATCCAGCAGCGCTCCCGCTTGGGATCGAAGTGCTCGAGAAATCGGGCGACAATGCCGGCCACCAATCCTTCCATCTCCTCGTTCCAGCCGTACTCCTGAGCGTACAGCACTCCATGGCGGTGTACGATCCATCCCATGTCGCCCGGCTGATGCGGCCGGAGGATGTACGCCTCATTTTGGGGTGGGGCCCCTCCCAGCAGGCGCTCGATGCGCCCCATGGACACCACGAGGTTGTCGCGCCCGGGTTGGGGGAGCTCGCCCAGCAAGCCGGCGACCTCGTCGTGCGACCGGGCATCCAGCTCGGCGAAGGTCTCCCGCCCGCGGCGGCTCAATCGCAGAAGGCTCTGCCGGGCGTCGCCCGACGCGGGCTGTCGCTCGACCAGTCCCTGCTTCTCCAGACGCCGGAGCAGCCGGCTGAGATAACCGGGGTCGAGCCGCAGTTCTTTGCTGAGCTCGCTGGCGGTGGGCTGCTGGCGGTTGGCCACCTCGTAGAGCACCCGGCACTCGGCGAGCGAGAACGGGCTACGGCTCCAACCTTCGTTGAGGACGCCGATGCGGCGGGTGTAGAATCGGTTGAAGCGGCGGATCGCCTGGACCTGGGGATCGGGATCGGATGGCGACATGGCTTTCTCTCTCCGGGGCCTGAGTTGCCAATGTCAACCATTTTATTGCCGCTGTCAAGCAATGCCCTCCCTCAGCGCACGGCGGGGCCGGTTGTACGTCTCCTGGGTAGCGAAAGTTCCGACTACCGCAGATTCCCGAGGTGCCCCATGCTCCGATGTTCTCCCACCTCGCCCCAGTCCCACTGGCTCTCCTCATTGATGGTCGTGTTCTGCTCGACCGTCGCGGTCACCGGTTCAGCCGGTGGCCAGGTGACGGTCACTCTCCACGGCGGGATCCATGCGGGGAGGCCGGCGCAGGCGGAGCGGGCGACGGATCAGGCGGGGGCGAGAGTGTCGGCTGAGGGCGGGGCAGGCGAGGCGACGACCGCGGGCGCCCGGGTAGGGTACGCCCTGACCGATCGCTGGACCTTGGACGGCGGGGCGGCGTGGTCCCGAAGCACCAGCTGGGAGGGGAGTGTGGGGCGGCCGCTGCCGGCCTTCGAGACCCGGACGCTCTTTACCAGCGCCACGCTCGAGGCCCGGCTGACCGACCCCGATGCCCGGATCGGGTTGGTGGCCGGTGGGGGGCCCGCCCTGATTTTCCATAGCGGGAGCGGTGCCGTGGTACCGGCGCGCCAGACCGATATTGGCGCCGTGCTGACAGTCGGCGGGATCATGCGGCTGGACAGCCGATTCTCGGTCCGGCTGGACGCCCAGCAATATCTCTTCAGCAGCAGAATGGGCGAGTCCTACAGCCCGATGTTAGGGGGCACGCCGGCCGAGCCGAGCGGGACGCGGTTCCGGCACGACTTCGTGATGCTGGCGGGGCTGTCGTGGCATAGTCACTGAGGGCTGCGCGGAAACGTTCACGCCGATGGGGCCTCAATAAGAAACCCGCAGCGCGGGCGCTCGGTCCGGTCGCAGCACTCCGTCACCGGCCAGCCGGTGATCTCTTCGACCAGCGCTTGAGCCAACTGGCACACTTCGGGATGCTTCGCCGTAGCGGCCGAGAGCGGACAGGCGTATCCCTGGAGCCGCCACCCATCGTCGGTTCGTTGCACCTCGACGTCCCCACCCAGGCTGCGCAACGCCGCGGCGGCCGCTGCGACGCGGGCCTCCGGATCATCCGGCGCGCTTAAACTCCCGGCGACCTCGCGCCCGACCTTCCGCAACAGCCCGGCCGCCCGCGCCGCGCCCTGCTCGCGCACGATCTCGTCCACCAGCCCGCCCAACACCAACGCGTAGGCCTTGGGGAACAGCTCCTCGCCTTCGGGGGTCAGGGCGTACAACCGGGCGGGCTTGCCGCCGGTATCCCGCTGGCTGCCCACGTGCTTGACCAGGCCATCCCGTTCCAGGCCGGCGACATGGGTGCGAACCGCGTTGTCGGTCAGCTGGAGTGCGTCGGCAAGCGAGGTAATGGTATGCCTCGAGCGGCGGAGCAGGCGGAGCAGCTCCGATCGAGTCTCGCCGGTACGGTTGTCGAACCTGTCAGCCATGCGTTTCGGGGCTAGAGGACGAGCGGATAATAGTGCCGGAGAAGTAGATAGGCAAGTTACCACATAAATCTATTGACAAATGGTGAAAAGTGTCGCATGTTGCTCCGAACCACATACCTAGGAGACACCATGCACCGCGCTATCCCTCGCTTGCTCTCACTCCTTATTCCAGTTGCCCTTCCGGCGGTCCTGAGCGCTCAGGCCGCCGCCCCAGACCTCTCCGATCCTGAGGTCGCGCACGTCGCGGTAACCGCCAACAGCATCGACATCGAGCTCGCCAAGATGGCCCAGCCGCGGGCCAAGAGCCCTGAGGTTCGGAAGTTCGCCGCCACCATGATTACCGACCACACCGCGGTGAACCAGCAGGCCGCCGCCCTCGCCGGCAAGCTGGGCGTGACCCCGAAGGACAACGCAGTCAGTCAGTCGTTGTTGAAGGGCGCGGCGGAAGCCAAGGTCAAGGTCGAGTCGTTCAAGGGAGCCGCCTTCGATCGGGCATACATCGAGCGTGAGGTGGCCTATCACCAAGCCGTGCTCGATGCGCTCGACCAGCTGTTGATTCCCACGACCTCGAACGCCGAGCTCAAGAAGCTGCTGGTTGACGTACGGCCCGCCATCGCGGCTCACCTGGCTCACGCGAAGCAGCTCGGGCAGTCGCTTCAGGCGTCGAAGTGAGCGGGTACTGGCCGGCGCTCGGGGCGGTCCTGATCGCCGGCGTCTTTGTCCCTCTCCGGGCGGACCCTCTCCGCCCGGACACCCATGTCGTGGAGATCCGGGGGATGGCCTTCCACCCCGAGGTACTGCGGGTGCAGCAGGGCGACACGATCGTGTGGATCAACCAGGACGTCGTTCCTCACACGGCGACCGCCATTGGGGCGTCCGGCTGGAGCACCGGCACACTGACCCAGGGACAGAGCGCCCGCCAACTCGCCGATGGACGCGGGGCGCGCCAGTACTTCTGCGAGTTGCACCCAACGATGAAGGGGACGCTGCTCGTGACCGGCTTGACGGTCCGCCCCTAAGCAAAGCAAAAAGCCGACGACCTAGGCCGTCGGCTTAGAGCCACTGGTGTTATTACGCCAGCGCCGGGCTGGGCCCGATCTCCCGGGTATCCTCCTCGACCGATTCCGGCACCGTGCTGGCCCGATGCTCCGCGGCGATCAGCGAGTAGAACACCGGCACCACGAAGAGGGTGAACACCGTACCGATTGCCATGCCCGCGACCAGTATGGTGCCGATGCTGTTGCGCGCCTCGGATCCCGGGCCGGTGACCAGCACCAGCGGGAAGTGCCCGAAGACGGTGGCCGCCGAGGTCATCAGCACCGGACGGAGCCGGGTGGATGCAGCCTCTCGCAAGGCGGCCAGCTTCTCCATGCCACGCTCTTGGAGCGTGTTGGCGAACTGCACGATCAGGATGCCGTTCTTCGCGATCAGTCCCACCAAGGTGATCAGTCCCACCTGGGAGTAGGTGTTGATCGTGGTCAGATCCAAGAAGCTGAACAGCAGCGCGCCGGAGATCGCCAGAGGCACCGAGCCCAGCAACACGATGAGCGGGTCGCGGAAGCTCTTGAACTGGGCCGCGAGCACCAGGTAGATCAGGACCACGGCGAAGCCCAGGGTGAGCACCAGCGCACCGCCCTCGTGGCGGATCTGCCGCGACTCGCCCGCATAATCGACGACGATTCCCGGACCGCCGGCCGAGGCCGCGGCGGCCTCGAGCACACGAAGCCCTTCCTCCTTGGTGACACCGGGCTGGACGCCGCCATAGATCCGGACCGCGTTCCGCTGCTGGAACCGGTTCAGGGAACGTGGCGCGGTGCTCGACTCGATCCGGGTGAAGGTCGATATCGGTATCAGCCGGCCGTCCGGCGCCTTGATCTTGAGGTCGAGCAGCGGCCCGACCGTGGTGCGGTCTTTCTGGCCGATCTGGGGAATGACCTTATAGCTCCGGTCGAAGAAGTTGAACCGGTTCACGTATCCACCGCCGAGCAGGGTGCCGAGCTCCTGGCCCACGCTGGCGAGGTCAAGGCCCAGGTCGGCCACCTGCTCCCGGTCGATCACGACCCGGGCCTCGGGCAGGTCGATCTTCAGGTCGCTGTCCACATACAGGAACTTCCCGCTCTGCCAGCCGGCACCGACTACCTGCCCCACGGTTTCCAGCATCTGCTCCGGGGGGACATCGCTCTGGAGCACCATCTCGACATCGTACAGGCCCGGTGTCGGCAGCGGCGGGTCGAGACGGGGGAACACCCGCACGCCGGGGATCTGCGAGACCGCGCCGAACACCTCGCCGTACATCTCCTCGGTCGAGCGCTTGCGCTCCCGCCAGTCCTTCGCCACCAGACCACCGAAGCCGCCCCAGCTCGCAGTCAGCGACCACATGAAGTCGGTCTCCGGGAACGACCGGATGGTGCGAACCACGTCCAGCGATGCGCGGTTGTTCGCCACCAGCGAGGCATCGGGCGGTACTTCGAGAAACAGGAAGATGTGGCTCTGATCCTCGACCGGAGCGAGCTCCCGCCGGGAGAAGGTGTACAGAGGCCAGGCCGCGGCCATCACCAGAAGGGAGGCGGCCACGATCGCCCAGCGCATCTGCAGGGCACCGTCGAGCAGCCGCGCGTACCGCTGGCGCACCGCGTCGAATCCTCGATTGACCAGCGCGGTCAGCCGGCCTTCCTGGCCGTGCGCGTGCACCAGGCGCGAGCTCATGACCGGTGAGAGCGTCACGGCAACGATGCCCGACACGACCACCGCCGCGGCGAGCGTGATGGCGAACTCCAGGAACAGCGAGCCAGTCAGACCGCCCTGGAACGCGATTGGAGTGTAGACCGCGGCCAGGGTGATAGTCATCGCGATGATCGGTCCCACCAGCTCTCGAGCACCGACGATCGCCGCATCGATCCGCGACTTACCCATTCGCACGTGCCGCTCCACGTTCTCGACCACGACGATGGCATCGTCTACCACCAGACCGACCGACAGCACGATGGCGAGGATGGTGAGCAGGTTGAGGCTGAAGCCGAAGGCGTACATCACGAGCCCTGCCCCGATCAGCGAGACCGGCATGGCGACCAGGGGCACCAACGCAGTGCGGAGAGAGCCCATGAACAAGAACACGGCGAAGCCGACGATCAGCATCGTCTCGATCAGCGTCTTGGTGATCTCCCGCAGCGCGTCCCGCATGAACATGGTCCCGTCGTAGACCAGGCGCATGTCGATGTCCTTGGGCAGCGACGGCCGCAGACGCTCCATCCCCTCGCGCAGGTGGCCCGCAACCTCGATCTCGTTGCTGCCGACCAGCGGCCACACGCCCAGATAGACGCCTTCCTTATCGTTGTACTTGGCGACGAAGTCGGCCTCTTCAGATCCCAGCTCGACCCGCGCCACATCGCTCAGGCGCACGATCGCACCCCCGCGATCGGCGACGATCAGGTCGGAAAACTCTTCCACCGAACGCAGATCGGTGTTCGCCAGCAGGTTGACCTGTACCTCGTTGCCCTTGGTCTGGCCCACGGCGGCCAAGAAGTTGTTCCGCCGGAGTGCCCCCTCCACATCACCGGGGGCGAGGTTGAGCGCGGCAAGGCGGTCGGGGTCGATCCAGATCCGCATGGCGATCGGCTGGCCGGCCTCGACGGTCACTCGCTGCACGCCCTGCAGGGTGGAAAGCTGCGGTTGGATGTTTCGGGTCAGCCAATCGGTGATCTCCGGCACCGTGCGCTCGGGCGAGGTAAAGCTGAGATAGAACGTCGCGTAGGGCCGATCGGCCCGCTGCACCTCGACCGCCGGCGGCTCGGCATCCTGGGGCAACTCCGAGCGGACCTGCTGCAGCCGGGCGGTGACCTCGGCCAGGGCCGCGGTACTGCTGTGGTTCAGCTGGAGTCGGATGGTGACGGTGCTGACGCCGGCACGACTGGTGGACTCGACGTAATCCACCCCGCCGATCGCCGAGACCGCGCGCTCGATGGGCGTGGTGAGGAAGCCGCGTACGGTCTCGGCGCTGGCACCGTAATAGACCGTGGTGATCACCACCGACGTGCTCTCGATCTGGGGATACTGCTGAACCGGCAAGCTGGTCAACGCCCGCCAACCCACCAGGACGATGATCAGGTTGACTACCGCCGCGAGGACGGGATGCCGGATGAAGATGTCGGTAAATGAGCGTCGCATCTCACCGGCCTCCCTGCTCATCAGGCTTCGCCACCGCGACCAATACCCCTTCGCGCAGCTTGAAAGATCCGGAGGATGCCACCTGCTCGCCGGCCTTGAGCCCCTCGAGGATTACGACTTCGTCGCCCAGCAATGGCCCGCTCTGAACCAGCCGCATGTGCGCCCTGGTCTTGCCCTCCTTGTCGGCGGCAATGACGAACACGTGGTCGCCACCGGGGCCCTTCCGCAGCGCGCTTGCCGGAACCACCACAGCCGGGAAAGGACGACTGGTCGGCACCACCACGCGCACCGAGGCGCCGGGCGTGGGGGAGTTGGGCCCGGTGATGCGGGCCCGAACCAGGGCGTTGCGGGTGGTGGAGTCGACCCGGGCATCGAGGGCCACGACCTTGGCCGGCGTCGGCGTCGAGTCGCCGGCGAACACGTCAACCCGGTCGCCCACCCGGATGCTCGAGGCCACTCGCTGGGCTACGGTGAAGTCCACGTGGGCTGCATCGCCGACACTTTGGAGGGTGCTGAGCTGAGTGCCCTCCTCCAGGTATTGGCCGGGGTGGACGTCGGCCAGGCCTACCCGGGCCCGGAAAGGTGCCCGGATGATCTTGCGCGCGATGATCGCCTTGGTGCGTGCGATCTGCGCCAGAGCCACGTCGCGCTCCGCCCGCGCCTGGTCGACTTCCTGCTGCGACACGGCAAGGTCCTGTCCCAACCGGCGCATCCGCTCCAATGTGGTTTCGGCCAGCGCGGCCTGCGCCTCCAGGGCCTTGAGCTCGGCTTCCTCGACCGAGACGTCGAGCCCCACCAGCAGCGCCCCGGCGCCGACGATTTGACCGGGGATGAGCCGGACCTGACGGACCGTACCCGCGATCTCGTTGCGCAGGGTGACCGACCGAAGGGCCAGCACGGTTCCAATCGAAGTCGTAGTGCGCCGGTGCTCTCGCTCGATGGCGACCGCGGCGGTCACGGTTTCCGTCGGCTCGGGCTGGTTGGCGGATGCCGCTTCGGATTCCCGGATATCCGAAATCTTCCACGCGGCCAATCCGGCTCCGAGCCCGACGATGGACAGAAGAAGCACAGTGGACCCGATCCAGCCGCGACGACTCATCAATACTCGACGACTCACGGTACTGTCCTCCAGTAGGGTCACAAAGCGGCCCGCCGGGTTCCGCCCCGCGCGGGCAGCCACTCACCATTCGTGAGTAACAATTGACTTCAGGGACTTACTTGTGTCAAGGGACTCACCCCTTGTAAGTTTGTTACAATGAGCAGACCCCCCGACGACGATTTCTGCCCCCAGTTTCACCACGCCGTCGAGTTGATCGGCCGGCGCTGGACCGGCGTAGTTTTGCGCACCATGCTGCACGGCGCGACCCGCTTCTCCGACATCGCCGCCTGCGTCCCCAAGCTGAGCGACAAGATGCTGGCCGAGCGCCTCAAGGAGCTCGAGGCCGAGGGCATGATCACCCGCACCGTAGTGCCGGAAACTCCGGTGCGGATCGAGTACGCTCTCACCGACAAGGGGCGCGACCTCGAAGGGGTAGTAAAAGCCCTGGGCAGCTGGGCTTACCGCTGGATTGGCCCCTGTCCCGACGTGGCCTCGTCGGCCGAATGGCCGATCCAGCGAATGGCCTCGGCCACTGACCGCCGGCGCCCGGCACCACGCCCGGAGGCCCCTTCCAGGAAGCGCCGCTCCAGATAGTTGTCGCGCGGGAACCCCCGATTTCGACAGATTCGCCATCATCACTCGTCAATCCGATCCGAAGCCGCGTTTTCACGCCGGGCCAGCACCAGAAACGGCACCGCCACGAGCTGGATAGCGGCGCTGACGAGGTAGGCCGAGGCATAGCCCCAGACATCGGCCACCCGTCCCAACACCGGCTGGGCCGCCACCCCGCCGGCCGAGCTCATCAGGTTGTCGAACGAGAGAACGGTGGCCCGCTGCTCGGAGGGGATGATGCCGTTCAGATATGCCAGCCGCAGCGGTATCGTGACCGAGAAGGACAGCCCCCAGATCACCAGCAGCACAATGGCCACCCAGAACTTCGACGTCCATCCAATGAGCGCGAGGCAGGCGAGGCCGATCAGCGAGGCGAGGATCAGCGCATCGGTGCGGCGGGAGAACAGCCGGCGCAACCGAGGCGAGATCAAGCCGGCAACCATCTGGGTTCCGGCGACGATGGCCGCCGCGAGCCCGGCGATTCCGAAGGCGCGCTGGTTGCCGTAGAGCTCGAGCAGGTACGGTTGCAGGGCATAAAAGGCGAAGATGCTGACTCCTCCGGCACACAGAGCCGCCAGCATCAGCCAGCGCACCGGCGGGTTCCTCCACCCATTGTCGAGCGATGCTCGGATGAGGTTACGGACCTCGGCCAGCGGGCGCTTGCCTGTGTGGGGTGTAAACCCGAGGTCCTTCATCCAGAAAAAGGCAGCGACGAGGGTGAGCCCGAGCAGAATCGACCGGAGGATGTAGGGTACGCCCAGGTTGGTCACCTGAGCCACGAAGCCACCGGCGACCGAGCCGGCCAGCATGGCGGCGCCACCCACGACCTGGCCTCGGGCCAGTACCGACTCGAGACTTTCCTTGTAACCGCTGAAGGCCAACGCATCGACCAACCAGGCTTCGGTCGCTCCAGAGAAAAAGGTGAACCCCAAGCCGAGGAGGATCGAGGCGATGGCCCAGCCCCAGAGCGGCGCGTGGACCCGCCACATGGCGAGATACAGCAGGGTAGAGAGAAGGAGGGTGGCGGCGCCCAGCAGATAGGAGGTCCGCCGGCCTCTGGTGTCGGCGACTACGCCGGTCGGCACCTCGAAGACGACCATGCCGGCGGTGAAGAAGGCGTTGGCGGCAAAGGCTTCGGCGTTGTTGAGCCCGGCATCGAGCAGAAATAAAGTGTTGATGCCCCAGATGAACGACGCCGACAGGGTCGACAGCAAGGTCAGCAGCAGGTAGATGCGTTGGACCCGCCTCGCCAGTTCAGTCATCGCGAGGTCGCTCAGTCGTCGAAGCAGCTGCGGAGCCGACGCAACCCTTCCTCGATCCGCGTCGTAGGAATCCCGCCGTAACCCAGGACCAGCCCCGGCCGTGCCGGCTCGTTGACTCCCAATCGAGACAGCCCCTGAACCTTCACATCGGCATCGGACGCCCGACGAATGACTGCGGCGATCCGGTCGGCCGACGCGTTGCGTGCTACCGCGCCAAGGTGCAGGCCGGCGGACGATGGAATGACCTCGAGGCGGTCGGCGAACTCGCGATTCAGGATGTTGCTGACCATTTCGTGTCGAACCCGGTAAACGCCGCTCATCTTACGGACGTGGCGGGCGAACCCTCCGTCGTCGATGAAGCGCGCCAGCGCTGCCTGGGCAAACAGCGGTGAGTGCCAGTCGGCCACATACTTCGCCTTGTGGACTGCATGTCGCAGTGAGGACGGGGTCACCACGAAGCCGAGACGCAGGGCCGGCAGCATCGTCTTGGAGAACGACCCCACGTAGGCAACCCGTCCATGGGTATCGAGGCTTTGTAACGACTCGATCGGCGGGCCCCCGAAGCGGAACTCGCTGTCGTAGTCGTCCTCGATGATGGCGGCGTTGTTTCGCTCGGCCCAGGCCAGCAGAGCCAGTCTCCGTTGCAGCGTCATCGACATGCCGAGCGGGTACTGGTGAGAGGGCGTCACGTACACCAACCGAACGTGGCGGGGGAGCGCGTCGACCACGAGTCCGTCGCGGTCAACCGGCACACCTTTCACCCGGGCGCCGAGCGATTGGAAGAGCAGTCGCGGCGGCGGGTAGCCCGGGTCTTCGACGGCGACGCGATCACCGGGAGTGAGAAGGGCCCGAGCCAGGACGTCGAGCGCCTGCTGGGTCCCGTTGGTGATGGTGACGTCGTCCGCCGTCGTCTTCACCCCGCGGGAGATGCCGATGTGGCGAGCGATGGCCTCGCGCAGGCCGCGATGGCCTGCCGGCTCACAATACAACCCCGCGCCGCCGGTTTCGGACCGCAGCTGACGAGCGCTCAACCGCCGCCAGGTCTGGTAAGGGAACAGTGAACCGTCGGGAATGCCGGTGCGGAAGTCGAACTCCGCCGGGGCGGCGAAGGGCACCGACAAGGAGATCGAATCCCAGAAGGGTCGCGGTCGCAACGCGCCGTCACCGCGAGACCGCCTCGTTTCCCCGGGCGTCGGCCGGATATGCTCGCTGACCCGAGTTCCCGCCCCCACCCGGGAGGTGACGAAGCCTTCCCCCGAGAGCCGGTCGTACGCGATGGTGACCGTCGTGCGGGAGACGCTGAGACTCCGGGCCAGCTCGCGACTGGGAGGCAGGAAATCTCCGGAGCGGAGGCGACCATCCAGAATCGCACCCCGCAACTGCCGGTAGATCTCCCCGGCGAGATCCCGGCGGCCGACCAGGCTGACGTGGAGCTCCATTCGGGCGAATCTAGCTCCCCGCGGAGGATTTGGCCTCCCTGAATTGGACTGCTCGAACCTTCAGGAATTGGCTCTACAACTGGTCCTTTGCCGACGATATTGTCGTAGACTGGGCAGGGCTACGAGACTAGGCGAGGACACCTCGAACATGACTACCTCAGCGGTACCGAGTGAGCGGCCCCATCCCCTGATATTCGTGCTGGCCGGCGGGCTCATCGCCGGAACGCTGGACATCGTCTATGCCTGGTGTTTCTGGGCAGTGAAGGCCGGGGTGCCGGCGCAACGCATCTTCCAATCGGTCGCGGCCGGTCTGTTGGGAGAGGCGAGCTTCGAGGGAGGTTGGAGCACCGCCGCGCTGGGACTGGCCCTGCACTTTCTGATCGCCCTTACCATCGCGCTGGTGTACTACGTGGTTGCACTCCGATGGTCTCTCCTATGGCGGGAACCCGTGCTCTGCGGCGCGGGGTACGGACTCGTGGTCTACTGCGTGATGAACTACATCGTCGTCCCGCTTTCGGCCGCCGGGCCGGGGTCGAAGAATTCGCTGTGGATCGGTCTCAGCATCCTGGTACACGTTGTTCTGATCGGCATACCCTGCGCCGTCTTCGCGCGACGGGCGGTGTTGGCAAGGGGCGCAGGCAGCACCTGACTCATACTCACCCAGGAATCATGTCATGCCTCAACTGATTGCTTACCTGACCTTCGACGGCACCTGTGCCGAGGCGATGCGCTTCTATGAGCGCACGCTCGGCGGAAAGCTCGCATTGACGACCCACGCCGAGTCCCCGATAGCGGACCAGGCGCCGCCCGGCAGCGGTGACCGGATCATGAATTCGCGCCTGGACCTGGACGACGGTGCGGTATTGATGGCATCGGACGCGTTTCCCGGGCACCCCTTCGAGGGAATGAAGGGCTTCTCCCTGTCGTTGACCTACCCCAAGGCCAGTGACGCAAAGCGGATATTCGAGGCCCTGGCCAAAGGCGGTCGAGTGACCCTGCCTCTGCAAAAAACCTTCTGGTCGGAAGCTTTCGGCATGGTGGTCGATCGCTTCGGGACGCCCTGGATGCTCAACACCGCTCCTGCCGGCACCTGATCCCTGCGCAGTCCTGAGCCGGCGCCCGGAAATTTCGGGCGTCCGGCCCTTGCCGGGCCGCCTCCCACAAGCACCATCCCTCCGCTACACTCCGGTGGCCATGGCCCACTCCAAGCTGATCGACCGGCTTACCCGAGAGACTCCCGCCGAGCTCAAGACCACCACCGGGCACGTTCGTGCGTTGCCCGACGACCTGCTGCGTCAGGCCTCCCGGCGAGTCGAGATCATCTGCCTGATCGGGGCGGCCCTCTGGGTGCTGGGGCCGGCGCTCGGCCATTTCGCGCTCCACGCCACCAGTCCCGATCACCCAGGTTGGCTGCAGTTCCTCCCCATCGACGCCATCGCTCTCGCCAGCATCACGGTCTCGCTGGGTCTGTATTTCTATCTGCGCGCGGGCGAGCGCGATCCGGCGCTGGTCATGGACCTCGCGCTGGTCTACATGATGGCGGTCGCGTTTGCGGTCGGGATCATGACCCACTGGGGTCCCCCGTCGCCTACACCGGCGCTGGGCGGCCCCATGATCACCTGGACCGGTCCGGTCGTCCTGATGTTCGCGGCCATCGTTCCGGCCGTGACCTGGAAGTTGACGGCCGCCGGTCTCGTGGCCGTGTCGATGGTGCCCCTGGGCATGGTGCTGGGCAAGGTCAGCGGAGTCTATCACTACGAGTCGTGGACCCAGATCCTGGCGATGCACTACCCCGATTACCTCCTTCTCGGGGTGGCAGTGGTGATCTCCACCGTGGTCACCCGGCTGGGACAGCAGGTGACCAAGGAGCGTGAGATGGGGAGCTACCGCCTAGGCGAGCTGCTCGGCAGGGGCGGCATGGGCGAGGTGTATCTGGCCACTCACCGGATGCTGGCCCGTCCCGCCGCGATCAAGCTGCTCCGCCCCGAGATGCTCGCGGGCGGAGATGGAACCAGGGCCCAGCTGGCGGTGGTCCGATTTCGCCGCGAAGCGGAGGCCGCTGCCCGGCTGCGGTCTCCTCACACGGTCGAGCTGTATGACTTCGGAGTCACCCAGGACGGCACCCTGTTTCTGGTGATGGAGCTGCTGGACGGACTCGACCTCGAGACCTTCGTCCGCCAGTATGGCCCGCTCCCGGCTGCACGGGTGGTCTATCTCCTCCGCCAGGTGTGCGAGTCCTTGGAGGAGGCACACGCCTCCGGCCTGATCCATCGGGATATCAAGCCCGCCAACATCCACGTGGGGCGGGTGGGCCTGCATCACGACTTCGTCAAAGTGCTGGACTTCGGGCTGGTCAAGTCGGTCGTGGCTGATGCCGGCGGCGATTCCCTGGCCAGCGCTGCGGGCCTCACACCGGGGACTCCGACGTACATGGCCCCGGAGATGGCGCACGGGGAATCGGTCGATGGACGGGCGGACCTGTACTCCTTGGGATGCGTAGCTTATTTCCTGCTCACCGGCGCGCTGGTCTTCTCGGCGGAGACGCCGATCCAGGTGATCTTGAAGCACATCGAGCAGGTGCCGGTGCCGCCATCGAGGCGAACGGACCTCTCGATTCCTCCCGCCTTGGAGCAGCTGGTGCTGTGCTGTCTGGCGAAACGACCGGCGGATCGGCCGCAGAGCGCCGCCGAGCTGGCTGGGGCACTGGCGGCGATCAAGACCGACCCCTGGGGAGAGGCGGAGGCCGCGCGGTGGTGGAGCGAGCAGCGTCACGGATATTCCGACACGAGTCCCGGCACCAACTAACACGGAAGGGACGCCACCATGCTTTCGATTCCCAGACCCCAGCCAGACGAAGCCGCTCCCTCCTATCAGGGATACATCGCGGCGGTGAGCGGTGAAAACATCGGCGAGCAGTTAGCGGGGCAACCGGCGGAGGTGGAGCGACTCCTCGGCCCGCTGGACGACCGAGCCGCCCTCGCACGGTATGCACCGGGCAAGTGGAGCGTGAAAGAGATCGTGGGCCACCTCAGCGATACGGAGCGAATCTTCGGGTACCGGATCCTCCGGATCGCCCGGGCGGACTCCACGCCGCTGCCGGGGTTCGACGAGAACGCGTACGTTCCTGCCGCGCATTTCGACCAACGTTCGCTGGATAGCCTGCTGGCGGAGTTCCGCGCCGTGCGGCTGAGCACCGTGGCGCTGGCCGATGGCCTCATACCCGAGGCCTGGACTCGTTGGGGCGAGGCGAGCGGCAAACGGATTACCTCGCGGGCTCTGATCTACAGCATCGTGGGTCACGTCAACCATCACATGGCCGTGCTCCGGGAGCGATACGGAGTCGGCGGGAAGCGGGGCGCCGCGGCGAGGGCGTAGCTCGGGGCGAGTGCCCTCCACTCAGCGTCCGCCGGCGCAGGCCACGCGGCGATAGGGAAAATCGACTCGCATCGGCTTGCCTTGCATCTTGCCGTCGATCCATGCGAGGACGGAGTCGGCACCGATGCGCTTGTACCCGACCACCTGGGGATAGTCGTGCTCCGGGGCGCTGAAGACGACGCTGTCGTTGCTCACCGCGACGGCGGTGAATACTGCGCCCTCCTGGCCGGCAGGGTGGGCCTCATACACCAGTTTGCCTTCACGCTCGCGGATCAGCGAAAGCTCATAGTCCCCCAGCCCCTTGGATGAGGTCGTTCGACCCATGCCGAGCATCGACCCGTGACGGACGGCCATCCGGTCTTCCTCGACCAGCTTGTCGCCGTCGCGCAGCTCAAGACATCCGGCTAGCCAGGCAAGCTTGTCGATGGAGGTCTTGGGCGGCGACTGCGAGCTGGACTCGAGGGTTCGGGCCACAACCACCAGGCCTAGGACGGCGAGCAGGGCCCCCGCCGCGCGGATGACTGACATAGGAGTTCCTTGATAGCGGTGCAGCTAGCTTAACGCATTTCGAGATTCCCGGCTTGTACAAACCCGACAGGCCTTATCCTCCACCTCTTCAGGGTACCTGACACCAAAAGGAACCGTCGTGCGGAGTACTCGATGACGAGTCATGTGGCCCTGCTCCGAGCGGTCAATCTCGGCAGTCACAACCAGGTCTCCATGGCGGCCCTGCGTGACTTCATCACCCAACTGGGATTCGGCAATCCCCGCACGCTGCTCCAGAGCGGGAACGTCGTGTTTCAGGGTACCGGGCGAGGAGGAACGAAGCTGGAGCGGCTGCTGGAGGGCGAGGCCGAAAAACGCCTGGGGTTGAAGACCGAATTCTTCGTCCGCACCACGGCCGAATGGAAGGCCCTGGTGGACGAGAATCCCTTCCGCGAGGCCGCCGAGCGAGATCCCGCCCACCTCGTAGTCATGTGCCTCAGGGCGGCGCCGGATCCTGCCGCGGTGAAGACGTTGCAGCAAGCCATCAGCGGTCCGGAGCTGCTTCGGACAGTCGGGAAGCAGGCGTACATCGTCTATCCGGACGGCATCGGCCGTTCGCGCCTGACCACCGCCCTGATCGAGAAGAAGCTCGGCAGCAAGGGTACCGGTCGCAACTGGAACACGGTTCTCAAGCTCGGGGCTGCGCTCCAGCCGGACGCGACGGCCACGCGCTAACGCTACTCTCCGACGACGTTCATCACGCCAAGGAACATGATCGTGCCGGAGAGCCGTTCGCGGATGGCGAAGACGAACGGCCGGTCGACCTTCATCTCGACGATCTGCGGCGCACTGGTCACACCAATCCCAACGGCCGTGGCCGCCGCCGCCTCGGTCCCCTCCTCGTTCACCTCGACGAAGGTCTTCTGGTCAACCCGGCTGATATAGAGCCGATCGGGGCGCACGTCCGCGATGCGGTAGAAGTCGGCCGCACCATCGAAGGCGATCTCCATGCCCAGGGCGGCGAGGTCGGAGTTGAGCCGGCGAGCGTACTCCAGCCGGAACCGCGGCAGCGTCAGGTGTACCTCGGCGTCAAAGAAGCGGGCGACCAGCGCTTGCCAACCCTCAGTGTCGAGGCCGGCCAGCAGCTCGACTGGGGTCCGACCGGGACTCGGCAAGAGCACGGTCATGGCGAAGGCCCCGTTACCATAGAGCAGATCTACCGCCTGGTACTCCTCGGTTTCCTGGTAGCGGAGAGTCTCTTCCTGCCGCATGAGAGACGCAGTGCGGTCCCGCCCGTCGGCCCCGTGGAATGGTCCGCTCTGGGTGTCGCTCCGGTCGAACGTCTTCCTCCACTTCCCCTTGAAGTAGATAGCGTTGATCAGGAACATTACCTCGTCGGGCGAGATCGACTCGAGCAACTGGGGAATCCGGTCGTTGGTCTTCTCCCTCACCCAGTCGTTGATCGTCTGGACCGCATCAGGGCTGCCGAAGTCGAGGGTTTGGACCTGGGCATCGAAGAAGCTCCGGCCAGATTCGATGAACGCGGGTTCGATGGGCAGTCCCACCCGGCCCCAGATCGAGTTGGCGATCCGCATCTCGGTGCGGCGGTCCAGGCTGGTCAGCAATTCGATGAGGTCGCGATAGCCCTGATTGACCTCCGCCTCGCTCATGCCGGCGAGCCGCAGCGCGGCCAGCATCCCGTCGTGGGTCTCGCCATTGGCGCCATTGAGCGTCATCCCCAGCGCCATCGAGGCACTCAGCGGGGAAAGGAATGCGTTCTGGCCGACCTCGAGATCCCGGGTGGCCTGGCGCAAGAGGTCGAAGGCAAAGGCGTTGGCCGCCCCGACGATGTGCAGCTCGGCCGGGGTTAGGGCCCGGGGTAGCTGGGTGAGAAGGGGCGGCGGGCCTTGCTCATCGGTGGGGGTGCCGCAGGCCCCGAGGGCGAGCAGAGCAAAGGAAAGTCGTAGCGGGTGGCGCATGTCCCGGTCCTGAGTATCGTGTCGTATAGGTAGACCCTCGCACCACGAGCCGTGTGACCTGCGCTTGAATCCGGAGGTTCAACTGGTCGACGTCCGCGGGTTGTTGGTTTCGGTTCTTGCGGGTGCAGTTGCCGGATGCGCTACGCCGTCCACTGCGCCCACCCCCTCCGGACCGACGTTGTCGGTGACCGAATCGCTCTACGCCGACCTGCGGGTGCTTCGCGATCGGATCGAGGTCAGCACCGAGGCCGGACGCAGCGTCACCGAGGACGGCACACCGCTCCCGGCATTGATCGCCCGCCACAACCGATTACAGAAACAGCTCGCCCCTCGCCTGAAGGCCATCGACTCGGCTTCCCTCACCGGCGAGGATGTCCGTGCGATCGGCATCATGCGGCACACCTTCGCGGCGGACCTCGGACCGGTCTCGGATTCCAGCACGACGGCAGCGGACCGCAAGCCGGACTGCGTCTACGACCCGGCAACCGTCGGGGGCGGCTCCGACGGCCTCGAGTCGCTCCGGAAACGACTCTATGCCTGCTACGCCTGGGCCCAGTCTCACGTCGCCTTGGGGAGCGACACCCTGGATCGCCTGTCGATCCTGGGAACACTCGGACGCACCGAGGAGGCTTCCGAGCGACAACGGCTCTTTCTGGCTCTCGACCCCGTGTGGCGCAGTGTGAACGGTGACAACGGGCCGGCGAGCCCATACCGGCGACTGATCGCCCTCGAAACCCAGCGGCGAGACAGCGCCGAGTCACCGGCGACGCGGCAGGCGCTAGCCTCGGGAGTGCCGCCCGACTCGATACAGGGATGGCTGTTGGACGATTCTGAAGACCTGGCGCGCCGCGGCGCCCGACTCACTGATCGAGCCATGGGATTGGTTCTACGAGACCGGGCGGACCAGCCGCACGCTGGGCCCACGAGTGTCCCGGGAGCGGCTGATGGAGATCAACTCGAAGGTCTACCAATCGCTCGGCGCCGATCCCAGGGCACTCCAGATCCGCTACGACCTCGACCCTCGCGAGGGCAAGACACCGGTTGCCTTCACCACGTTCGGCCGGCGGCCCCGGTCGTCCGGCGGCCAATGGGCGCTGGGGGAACCCTGGGTCTTTGCCACCTACCGATCCGGCGGTCTCGACAACCTGAACGAGCTGCTGCACGAGACCGGCCATGCAATACATATCGCGGCATTACGAACCCGGCCGGCCTTCGCCGACTGGCCCGACAGCGACCCGTTTACCGAGGCAGTGGCCGACTTCATGGCACTGGAGGTCTATGAACCGGCGTGGCAGCAACACTGGCTTGGCGACTCGGTGCCATTGGCCGACGGCCTGCGGGCACGCTATAGCGGGATCGTGTTCGATGTGGCGTGGGCGCTGTTCGAATTGGAAATGCAGCGCGCGCCCGGAGCCGACCCCAACCAGGTGTGGACCAGGCTGACCCGCGACTATCTCCGGATTCGCCCGCACCCCGAGCTCTCCTGGTGGGCGATGCGAGGACAATTGGTAGATGCACCAGGGTACATGATGAACTACGCCGTGGGGTCGATTCTCATCGCCGCCATCCGCGCCCGCACTCGCGCGGCACACGGACCGTTCTCCGCCGGCGATACGACGTGGTACGAGTGGATCGCTCCGCGACTCTTTCGCTTCGGCCTGGAGCGCCCCACCCGCGAGGTGATCGCGGAGTTCCTCAACGGTCCGGTATCTCCCGCCGCGCTTCTGGAGGACATGCGGCGGATGTCGCCTTCGCCCTAGCCCTTCTCGCTCGCCCACGGCCGCCGTAGGTTGCTCGGGTTAGGTCGCTCGGGATGACAATTTTACCAAGGAGCGCCGTATGTCCGTCGCCAAGATCACCGAGATTCAGTCCTCATCCACCAAGAGCTTCGAGGACGCCATCGCGTCCGGCATCGCTCGAGCCGAGAAAACGCTCCGGAACCTGAAGGGCGCATGGGTCAAGAGCCAGAAAGTGGTGATCGAGAAGGGGAAGATCACCGAGTACCGGGTGGTGCTCAAAGTCACGTTCGTATTGCAGGAGTAGCGATCAGAAGGTGGTGCCGACCGCAAAATGAAGATGCAGCCGCTGGCTCGATTCGGTCGGCACGGAGGTGACCGGCTGCCCAGTGGATAGAGCGCCCAACACGGCGTTGGGGTCGCGGATATCCAGCTCCGAGGGGTTGAGCTTGTAGCCCAAGGCCAGCTGCAATGCACCGACCACGGTTCTGAAGCTGATTCCGGCCCCAGTACCAAAGAAGAAGTCGTCCTGATCGAGGTCGCCCGCGTTCAAGGCGAACCGGTCGTCGGGCGTCCAGACCCGCCCGCCGTCGAGAAAGACGAACGTCTCCCAGGTGTCGGAGAAGCCGGGAAGCGGAAGCCGGAGCTCGACGCTACCAGTGATCCGGGCGAGCCCTCCTACCGGGGTATACCGCTGGGCGACGTTGGTCGTCTGACCGCCTTCGGACACGACTTCCACTTCGGGAAGCTTCGGGCCCACCAGCTGGCTACCCCATCCCCGGACATCCCGGGTCCCTCCGGCAGTGAAGGTCACGTCACGCAGCCGCAGCAGCGATACGAGGGGCGATTCCCCACCAGCCGCGCTCACGGTCTTGCCGTAGGGAAATATCCGGCCTGCCCCGCCGCGAAAGGCGAATCCGATGCGCTTGGTGAGCGGGAGAAAGGCGGACCCGCCGAGATCCAGCAGAAAGTATTCGCTGGTGTTGAATCCACCCGGGAACGGTTACCTCCGCCCGGGGGCGAATGACGAAACCTCGCCGAGGATAGGTGAACTCGTCGAACCAGCCGTAGCTGCCCTGGAGCGTGATCGCACTCCGCCGGACGACGCTGCTCAGCGTGTCCACCGCGCCGGGAGTCGACAGCCCGAGCAGCGACACATACTGGATCGGATCGAGGTCGGCACCTATGGCGTAGTCGAAGATGCGATGGCGGGAGATGGAATAGCCCAGGGAAATGGAGCGCAGCGGAGTGACAGCGTATACCAGCGAGCCCTCAAGTCCCAGGCCCCACGAGCGATCGCGGTAGTCATCGCGGTATTCGACGAACGGTCCCCCGGCCAGCGAGAGGCGACGATCGCCGACGTAGGGTTGAAATGCCCGCAGCCCCAGCCGGTAGAGAATCTGCGGTGGACTCTCGAAGGCGAGCGCCCCGGTCTGCGCCAGGGCGGCCACGCTCAAGGTGCGCACCCCTCCCAGCCAATTTCGGGTAGTCCACTCGGCCTGGCCGGTGAGGCCGCCGTCGGAGGCGAACCCGGCATCGCCGCTGACCAGCCGCCGATTGTTCTCGGTAATCCGGAGCGGCACGGTCACACTCGGATTGCGGCCCCGAAGCCGGGGTTGCTCCAATACGGCCAGCCGGACGAGATCGAGCTGAACCAACTGCTTGCGGCCCTCCTCCAGCTTCTTGGCCGAATACCAGTCACCGGACTTGGTGGGCAACTGCCGGGTAAAGTGCCTCGCCGGCGCGAAACGGTTGCCCTCGACTTCAATCTCGGCGATCCTGGCCCGCACACCCGGGCGGACGGCCACCGTCACGTGCGCCCGATTCGCCGCGCTGTCCACATCCGCCCTTACTCCGGCCGCCGCGAACGGGTAGCCACGGTCGCGCAGCCAGCGGCTGGTGCTGTCCGCCAACGCGGCGCGCTCGGCGTCTCCGAAGGCGCTCGCCTGCTTGCGCTGGTCTCGGATAAACCCGGCCCACGACGCCTCCAGCTCCGGCACCACGATCGGGACGCCCGAATCGGCCGGAACAAAGTCGAGCGAGTCGATCTGGAGCGGCTCACCCTCGCGGATCTTGAATGCCACCTTCACCAAGTCGGACTTGGCTTCGTACTCGACGTCGTAATCGACCTTGGTATGCAGGAAGCCGGCCTTGCGATAGTGATTCCGCAGCCGGACCACGTCTCGCTGCAAGCCTGCGGGGTCGAACGGGTGGTGTCCAATCGGCGGCACGAAGGGAAGAAATCCGAAGAACCGGCGCAGGCCAACCATCCCGCCACGCGCGGTCAGGGAGATCCGGGCTCGCAGATCCGGCTCCGGAATGGTCTGATGGTCTTCGAATCGAAACTCGAGCGATTGGACTTCGGTCTTGGGTCCGATGAGCGTCAGTGCATCCTGAGCGGCGAGTCGCGCCGCGCCGGCGAGACCGGCGGCCACCAGGAGCGCCGTGCCGCGCCGACACCGCAGCACGCCGCTAATAGGCATACCTACCCCGGAGGAAGAACCGGGGTGGGAGACTGCCACCTCGCAGATTCGCCCGGAGCCAGCGCCGCGCGCTGTACTCCAGCTCGAAACCCGGTCCGTTGTTGCTGCCCGGAGCTCGCTGGGCATCGCTGCTGAGCTGGATAGGTTGCTGGAGACTGAGAAACAGCTTGGCCCCCACGTATCGTCCGGCGGTGAGAGTCAGCCCGCGAAGTCCATCCTGCTTGATCTGGAAGACATCGAGCCCGAGCTTGTCGCTCGCGGTGGTCGAAAGCCGCTGCGAGAGCCGATTGGCCGCGAGCGTCGCCCCCATTTCCTCCACTCCGGCACCGGAACCTTCCTCGGCGAGCGGATTGTCCGATGCAGGCCGCCCGGTGGCGATGTATGAGATGATGTCCTCCTGGCTCATGCTCGGCTGGGAGCTGAACTCCAGCGCCAGGCTGTCGGCCCGACCCTTGGCGGCGACGTCGATCAAGACCTCGCTCTCCGGGCCGCCCTGGCTAGGAACCTGATACTCTGCCGTCACGTCCAAATGGGTGGAATCCACCGGGCCGTTCAGCGTGATCTCCCCACCGGTGACCCGGAAGTCGCGACCCGAGACCTCCAGAATACTTCGGTTGGCGCTGGGCTCCACCTTGCCGAAGAACTCCATCGGCTGGTTCGGCTCCTGCCGCACCCGTATCCGGCCACTCAACTCGATGTCGATCTTCGGGGTCGCCTGGCGCCGGAACCAGACTCGCCGGGGAAGCCGTACGGCAATATCCAGCCGGAATCGATCCACCAGTCCCGATTTCTCCTCCACGTGAGCCAGCGCCGCGGGGCCGAAATTTCGAGCCAACTCGCGCAGGTCCTCCGGAGTCAGCACAACCTTGTCCACGTCGGCTGCCACGGCTTCGCCGCCCTGGATCAGCTCGCTGCGGCCCATGGTGAGCTGCCCAGTAAGGACCGGCGCCTCCGCAGTTCCCTTGAGCCGAAGATCGCCGCTGGCAATCGCGCGGAGAGCGGTCGAATTGGAGACCAGGAATTCGTCCAGCTTGGCGGTGAGATCGAGCGTGGGATTGGTCAAGGGCTTGAGGTTGACCGAGCCCTGGGCGGTGAGCTTCTGATTCTTTCCGGTGAGTAGCTGGAGCCGCTCGATGGTGAGCCGGTCGTCGGCGAGACGGCCGGCGAACTCGCCCTTTTGATAGGTGACGCCCAAAGCCGGCAAAGAGACGCCGGCACCAGAGAGCCGGACCGATCCGTTCACCAGCGGGTGATCCAACGAGCCTGCCACCCGGGCATCGAGGGCCAGCGCACCGCGAAGATCCTCGGCCGCCTCCGGGGGGAGCAGTGGATCGAAAAACGCAAGGTCGAAGCTGTCGGCCCGAGCTACGAGGCCCAACGTGTCGGTGGTCGCCCGCAACAATTCGGCTGAGGCCGTCGTGTCGGCCGGCACCAGGGTGAAGCGCCAGGGCAGCGTTCCGGCGACCGTGAGTCGCCCGCCCCGCAGCGGCGCGGCAACCGCATCGACCCGGAGCCCCGCCGCGGTCCAGTTCAGGTCGGTCTGAAGCCGGCCGAGATCCTCGCGCGCGTCGTTGTGGATCCCGAGCCGGATTCTGCCGGCGAGCGACGGAGTGGCTGCCTCGCCGGTCAGCCGGAGCCAGCCATCGAGCCGCCCGGCAACCGGAGCGAATCCGAGATCGCGGAAGCTTTCGAGATCCACCCGGTCGAACCGTAACGAGAGATCACTGGATCCTCGGCGGTCGAGGACACCCTCGGCGATGATCCGGCTCTGTCCGGCGTGGAAGGCCAGACCGTCGATCTCGATCCTCGGCCCGAAGACCAGGCGCGCCGGCTGCTCCAGCGTCCAAGTGCGATCGCTCTCGCTCAACTTGAAGCGCTCGAGTCGGGCTCGAAGCGTGTCCCCCGCGGCTACGCCATGAAGCGCCATGGAGAGGCCGACGTTGTCGCGCAACGTCGCCGTCGCTTGTAGGGCAAAGAGCGAGTCGTATCGCCCGCTCAGGTCGGCTGTCTTGACGGTCATCCGTCCAAAGGCCGCGCCTTCAACCCGGAGATTGCCGTTCACGCCGGCCAGCCCGGTGCTATCGATGGTGCCGGCCCCGCGCAGCTTGACCAGCTCGGCGAGGTTGCTCCCGAAGAGCATCTGATGGGCTTCGGCCTGCATTGCGACGCGCCAGTGCCGGGCCGGGCCGGTCATGGTCAGGGCGACCCGCGACGAATCGACCGAAATCGAGTCGATCCCCGCCAGCGCCGTGAGCGGGGCCAGGTCGACCGCCCGGCCCACGACGCGCAGCGTGTCCGCTTTTGCGCCGGTGCGCAGTGCGAGCCGGCCGGCGCCGTCGAGCGCGGCGACATTGGAGCGGAACAGGAAGGTGTCGACCTGGGCCACGCCGGGTTGGGGCCGCAACGTCAGCTGGAGCGAATCCAAGCGCACATCGCCCACCTTGCCGGCCGCCGTGATACCACCACCCAGGGTCACCAGTCCCACGGAGTCGCCGACCGCATCCAGCTTGAAGCGACCAGCAAGACGGCCGTCGAGGCTGTCACGGCCGGTCCAGCGGGCCAGTCGCTCCAGAGTCAGCGTCCCCTCGGCCCGTAGCTCTCGCCGATTGGCCTGGGTTCGCCCGACCAGCGTGCTGGTCAATTCGCCGTCGGGAGATTCCACCCGAACGTCGCCCTGGATCGCGCCGCGATCGAGGGCGAGCTTCACCTGTCCCGCACGCAGCTCGGCCCGATTGATCCGTGAGGGCAACAGCTCCAGATCGAATCGGGCCTGGAGGCTGTCCGGGTCGCTTCCACTGGTGGAGGCGGTGAACCGGCCGTTCAGGGCAGTCTCGAGGCCGGCCCGATCCAACAGCCCACCGAGGTCGAGCGACTCGGCGCTGCCACGGCGGATAGCGAAGGAGGGAACCGGAGCGAAGGGCAGCCCGTCACCGGCGAGCGCGAGCCTGCCGGCATCGGTGCCTACCGAGAGATCAAAGGTGAATCGCTCACCTTGCAGCGTCACGGCGAACACCCCAGCCGTGATCGCGACGGGCCCCACCTGAGAAGGCTGGAGCACGGCGCTTCCGCGGAAATCACGTATCGCGCCGCCCATGCGGCCGCCGCCATGAGCCTCGAGGCTTACCGGGCCCGCGAGATCGGGACGGCCGAGGAAACTCCCCAGGTCCACTCGATCCAGGGCCGCGCGGCGAACGACGAAGGTGGCGATCGAATCGAACGGACGCGATTCCGCGTCGAGGAGGAGCTTGCCGCCTTGGAGAGCGGCTCGAGTCTCAACTCGAGCCAAGCCTCGCGCGAGCCGCGCCTCCGAGACCACTTGCTGGACTCGCCGCTCACCGTAGCGGAACTCGTCCAGCTCCATCCGGGCCGATCCCATCGCGTCTTTCGGCGTTACGCCTCGGCCTCGGAGGGAGAACTTGCCGGAAAGTGGAGCGACGACGGTATCGCCCACCAAGCGGCCGACATCCACCCGTTCGATGATTCCGCCACGCACCTCGTAGCTCACGGTATCGCCGAACCGCGCGCTGGCGACTCCGGTGACGCGGCCACCGGCCACCGTCAGCTCGGGGTCGAGCCTCGAATAGCCCGTTCGCGAGCGAGACGGTGGTCTGCCCCAGCCGAGCTCGTTCACCGGTCCGGCGAATCGCTGCCAGGTCCGCGCGTCCCGAGAGCCGGGCACTCTCCGGCGCGCTGCCCTGGCCGGCGAAGCTGAATCGCAGGTCGAGCACTGGGTCGCCGGCCGGCCCCACCAGGCGTGCGACGAGGGAGTCGGTGCCCGGGAGACGCCGAGCCCCGCCGGAAAAGCGGTACGAGGGGACAGAGTCGAAAGGACGGACCCAGCCGTCTGCGTTGACGGTCCCCTCTCCCAGTGCGCCGCGCACGGTTACTCGAGCGCGGCCATCGGCCCAGTCACTGCGAATGGAGAAGCGCTTCACCTCGGTGCCGGCCAGACGTGAGCCGTCCAGCCGAAGCTCCACCTTGCCATCGGCCCGACTCAACTTGGGCCCACGCAGCTCGGCCTCGAGCTCGCCGTTGACCTTTCCCGCCGGCGCGGCGAGAAGAACTCGAGAGGGGTCCAGGCCCCGCACTTCGCCATACGCCCCGTACCCGAACGATTCCGTCTTGCCGAGCAGGGTGCTTCCCTGCAGCTGGAGCGTCGCGTCCTCGAGCTGGGCGGTGATTCGTCCGGTGGCGACCCGGCCTCCTCGGGCCGAGGCCCGCGCCTTGAATCGGACGGCACCTGTGGGGCGCACGGCCGGCACCGCCACAGCGACGTCGGCCAGAGCCAGCGGGGTCGCGTCCAGCTCGACGGCGAGCCGCCCACTCGAGCGCGGATTGCTGAAGCTGCGAGGCAGCACCAGCCGGCCTCCGATCTCGCTTCTCTCGGTACTTATCCGGAGAGGATCGAGGCGGATCTCTTCAGCTGTCGCCGCGCCTCGTGCCGCCAGGTCGAGCCAAAGCCGGGAATGAGTCGGTGGGGACACCCGGGCCGCGACCGTGTCGATGGTGACCAGGACCTGTTTCGCCGCCACGAAGTTTCTGGCACGGAGCAGGAGATCGCGCACCTCCACGGTAGAGTCGGGAGAGAAATGCGCCGTGAGTTGAACCTTTCGAAGCTCCAAGCGATCCACCGCAAATGCACCGCCGCCGGTCGTGTCGGCCGAGCGGCGGAGCGCATTGGCCAGGTCCCAGCTCTCCCCCTCTCGGTGCGCCGCGGCGGCGACCCCGAACGCCTTGAGCTCGCGCAGTCTGATCTCGGGGCCCTGAAGCCGGCGGAGATCGTACCCGACGCGAAGGATCGCGACTCCGGCGAGATACTGCTCGCCTCGCTTGAGGCGCACGTCCTCCAGTTGAAGCCAGGATAGCCAGTTGCCGCTCACCCGGCCGACCTCCAATTGGTATCCCGGGTTGAGCGGAATCAGCGGTAGGAGACGGCGCACCGTCCAGGTCGCGAAGGGGGAGGTCTGGAGCAGGGCAAGCCCCACCACGATCGGCCCCAGCAACAGGGCACAGCCGATAAGGAGACGGCGGGTCCAGCGGCGGGAGACGAACGGCATCGTGCTCCAGTCGGCGGGGGGTTGGTGGGTGCTAGCCGGTCAGCCTCAAATATCCGGAGGGAGAGGGGGGTACGACATGATGGGGATCACTAAGAGGGTGCTATCCGCCGGCCGTGGCCCCTACCACCATGAACGGCTCGACGCCCCTTGCGACCGGGTCGGGCAGGGGGGCATCCGGCGGCTCGTGGGACAGATCCTCCTCGCAGGCAAAGAATCGTAGGAACGGCCTGCGCCGCTGGGTGCCGTGGCCCCGAATCGTCCCTCGAAGCATGGGATACTTCGCTTCGAGCGCGTCGAGCACCGAGCGCTGAGTGGCCGGACCCTCGACTTGGACCTCTACCTCATCGCCCACTCGTGCCAGGGTTCGCAGATGTTGGGGGAGCACGACCCGGATCATGGCAGGGTCTGCACCTCGACGGACAGGACCGCCGGAAGATCTCGCACGATCGGCGCCCAACTATCGCCGGAGTCGGCGGAAGCGTAGACCTGACCGCCGGTAGTCCCGAAGTACACTCCGCAGGAATCCATCGAGTCCACCGCCATCGCATCGCGCAGCACGTTGACGTAGCAGTCCTTTTGCGGCAGGCCCTTGGTGAGCGGCTCCCACTCGCTGCCCCCGCTCCGGCTCCGGTACACCCGCAGCTTTCCTTCGGGGGGGAAATGCTCGGAGTCACTCTTGATGGGGATCACGTAGATGGTCTCGGGCTCGTGAGCGTGCACGTCGATGGGGAAGCCGAAATCGCTCGGGAGGTTGCCGCTTACCTCGCGCCACGAGTCACCGGCGTCGTCACTGCGCATGACATCCCAGTGCTTTTGCATGAACAGCACGGCCGGGCGCGACGGGTGCATCGAGATCCGGTGGACGCAGTGGCCGACTTCCGCGGCCGGGTCGGGGATATGCTCCGATCGCAGGCCGCGATTGATCGGCAGCCAGCTCTTGCCCCCGTCGTCGGTGCGGAATGCGCCTGCGGCAGAGATGGCGATGAACATCCGGCGCGGATCACTGGGATCCTGCAGGATAGTATGCAAACACATCCCGCCGGCGCCGGGCGCCCAGTGGGGTCCCGACCCGTGGCCTCGCAGCCCGGAAAGCTCCTGCCAGGTCTTGCCCCCGTCGGCCGATCGGAAGAGTGCGGCGTCTTCCACTCCGGCGTAGACGATATCCGGGTCGGTCAACGAAGGCTCGAGGTGCCAAACCCGCTTGAACTCCCAGGGGTGAGCGGTCCCGTCGTACCACTGGTGAGTGCCTGGGACACCATCGTAGGTGAACTCGTTTCCCACCGACTCCCAGGTCTTACCGCCGTCGTTGGAGCGCTGAAGCACCTGCCCGAACCAGCCGCTGGTCTGAGAAGCGTACAGTCGGTTGGGATCAACCGGCGAGCCCTTGAGGTGATAGATCTCCCACCCCGCGAAGTGGGGGCCGCTCACGTCCCACCGCTGCCGTCCGCCATCCGCCGACAACACGAATGCGCCTTTCCGCGTTCCAACCAGCACCCGTACTCCGCTCATCTTTGGCTCCCTCCTCGCTTCCGGACATTCTCGCCCCATAGCACTGGGCCCGCAATGGTTGTCGATCGAGCCGGGTGGGAATCGACATTCTCGACATTCCGAGCAGCCCGCGTGGCTAGGCGCCTTCCAACTTCCGGAGGTCGAGTGGACCCGTCGTCATCCGCAGCTCTCCCTCGGGAGTCCGGGGCCACTCCTCCTTCGGCCGGTCCCAATAGAGCTCCACACCGTTCTGATCCGGATCTCGAAGGTACAGGGCTTCGCTGACTCCATGATCGCTGGCGCCGTCGAGAGCGATTCCCGCGGCGGTGAGCCGGCGGAGGGCCTCGGCCAGCGCGGCACGGGTGGGGTACCGGATCGCGACGTGATAGAGGCCGGTGCTGCCGGGAGGCGGAGGGCTGCCGCCAAGGCTCTCCCACGTGTTGAGCCCGATGTGATGGTGGTAGCCGCCGGCCGCGAGGAATGCCGCACCCGGCCCGTAGCGTTGGGTCACCTCGAAGCCCAACACTCCATGGTAGAAACCGATCGAGCGATCGAGGTCGGCCACCTTGAGATGTACGTGCCCGATGTCGACTTCCGGATCGATGGGACGAGGCTGGTTGGGCCGACTCATCTCCAGCTCCTCAGCGATTCGGCGCCCGCGAGCGGGCGGCGTCGATGCTCAGTACCCCGCCCCCCAACACGAACAGAGTCAGAAAGACCAGGAGGTACAGCAGCGCCAGCTCGCCTCCGTTCTCGAGTGGAAATCCCCCCTTGGGCGCATGGGCCTTGAAGAAGGCCACCAACATCTCTCCCGCGAGCAGCAGCGCGACCGGCCGGGTGAAGAGACCCAGCACGATGAGCAGTCCGCCAAACGTCTCCAAGACGCCGGCAACTCCCATGAGCGAGTCCAGCGGTGCGGTTGCGCCCGGCGCGCCGAGTCCGCCCAGCACCCCGAACAGCTTTTGGGCGCCGTGTTGCATGAAGAGCAGGCCGGCACCGATCCGCAGCAGGGCGAGCGCAGCGGGACGATAAGGGGCAAGCCTAGCGGCCAGAGTACCCGGCTCGGCCGCGGCGTAGGTGTCAATTGTCTGGCTAGTCATACCGTTGGTCTCCTCAAGTAATTATCCGCTCACGAGCTTCCACTTCCTTCACGATCGTCGCCACCGTCCTGCCGGCCAGCTCGGTCTCGAGTGCCTGTTGAGCGGCACCGGTGGTTTGCTCCAGCACGGTTTTGATTTGCCGCCCTACGGGGCACTCCGTACTGGGGCATCCCCGATGCATGGCGAAGAGTTCGCCCTCCGCTACCGCCCGATAGACGTCGAGGAGAGTGATAGCAGAAGCCGGCTTGGCCAGCCGTGTTCCACCACCCACTCCGAGTCGGCAGGTAGTGAGTCCTGCCCGGGTCAACCGGCCAAGAAGGCGTCGAATTACCACCGGGTTGGTGTTGACGCTCTTGGCGATCTGCTCGGACGTAAGAGTTGTCCCCTCACTGGTTTGAAGGAGAGTGAGCAAGTGGACGGCGACAGCGAAACGGCTGCTGACAATCATATTAGTAACTAATCTAGTTACACATCTCCAAGCTGCACACTGGCCTCCTAGCGGACCGCTGAGTTTCGGGATATGTTCGGGGGTACCCACTCGGGAGGAGAACCGCCGCCATGACCAGATACGGAGCGTCGCGAGTGCGGGTCAGCCGTCAGGCCGGCCTGCGCCTCGCCCGCGGAGTTCAGCTCAAGTACTTCCTACGCTATCAGAACCTCGCCGCCGGGATGAGCGACAGCCGGAGCGCGGTCATCCGGCGGATTCTCGACTACATCGACGCGGGCAAGCTCACCGGCGAAGCGGTAGACCGCGCGATCGTGGAGTTCCTGGAGTACCGCAACAAACGGGCTTACCTCTACACTGCCGACCCGACCAGGCTGAGTCGCCTGGATCTCTCTCGGTTCACCCGTGGCATCAAAGACTGGTGTGACGCGCGCATCGTGCCCGCTCCCGACGCGCCCAGGGAGAACTACGCCTATGTGGACGCGGACGCCTTGCGGGTCACCTTCAGCGAGACTCACCGCCACCCGGCGGTCCACCTTGCCAGCGAGCGGGTTGGCTGGCGCCGAGTGGGAAAGGTCATCGTGCTCGACGCCGACCGCCGCAGCGGTTTCGTCTCCCTCAGCCTCGACGCGCCGGGGCGGATTCACCCTCACGGCACCCGCGCGCTGGATTACTTCGACCACTATCAGCGCCGCGCCGAGGCACTGCTCGGCACCGGCTTGACCCCCTTCCCACTCCAGCGGGCACTGCAGCGCCTGGAATCGGGCGACCTGGTTCGGCTCCAGCAGGGAAGGGGATCCACGGTGGACGGCCGGATTGATATCACCGCCGCCGGCCCGGATGTCCGGGACATGCCGGCGTTCCAGGCGGTACAGCCCAGTATCGCGGTGCGGGACTCGGGGCGATACGTGTGGGTCGCGGGAGAGGCGTCGGCGCGCGGAGGATCGCTGCTGCGCGAGGTTCCGACCGAGATTCACGCGCGCACCAGCATGGTCCGATTCACTCGCGATTCTCTGGTGCAAGAGGTCCGGTATGTTCTGGGACAGATTCAAGCGCACAGCTGAATCGGCGGTGGACCTCGAATGGGCGGATGAGTTGTCCCGGGTGGAACAGGTGTTGAAGCAAGCTGCTCCGGGCGCCGCGCTCGATCCCATGGTGGTGGCAGAGGTCACCGGAATCCCTTTAGGCCCCGCCATCGCCTTGCTCCAGGTACTCGCGAGGCAACGACGAGGCCGGTTCGAGCTCCGGGTGGTCGACGGTCAGGGCCGCGAGCTCGCGAGCTTCGAGCGGCTGAGCGACATCCCGCCAACGATCACCGACCACTTCGGCGATGTCACCCGCGTCTTGCCCGAGCAGGTGGAGCTGATCTTCCGGATGGCGTCGTGAACCTCACTCAGCTACCCGACCTCCACCGGCTGCGGGAGGAGTGCAAGAACCCCCGCCTCCGTCGCTATTACGACGAGGCCATCCGGCAGACGTTGGCCGGAGTGGGTGACGACCGGCTGCCCCATCGGTTCATGCGGATGCTGCTGTGGGTCCTGCTGCTGTTCTTCAGCGCGACGGGAGCGATCGGGATTCTGGCCTCGGTCAAGCTGATCGAGGTCGATCCTCCCGGGCTGGGCCTGATCTGGAAGACCTTCATCACCAGTGTCGTCGGGTTGGTCATCACGGCACTGCGTTCGACCATCGCCAAGCCAGTCCGGTTTGACTGAGAGCGGGGTGGGTCGGAAATTGACCCATGGCTCGCCTCCTCGTCCTCTTCGTCACCGCCTTCGTGGATATGGTGGGGCTGACCATGATCATGCCCCTCCTTCCCTTCTATGCCACCGAGTTCGGGGCCAGCGCCACGCTGGTCGGTATTCTGATCTCGGCCTTCTCGGTGGCCCAACTCGCGGTTGCTCCAGTATGGGGGCGCTTCTCCGACCGGTACGGTCGCCGGCCGGCCATCCTGGTCGGGCTGCTCGTCACCGCGGTCGCCTATCTCACCTTTGCGGCGGCGGGCTCGGTGTGGGCGCTGCTGCTCTCCCGCCTGATTCAGGGAGTAGGCGGCGGCACCATCGGTGTGGTGCAGGCGTACGTCGCGGACGCCTCGAGCACGGAAGAGCGAACCAAGAGCCTGGGGTGGCTGTCGGCTGTCACCAGTCTCGGCGCGGTTGCTGGGCCGGCGTTCGGATCGGCCATGGTGGGGCTGGGCGGCCGGCACGCGCCGGGACTCGCCGCGGCGGCGCTCTCGCTCCTCGTCGCCGGTTTCGCCTGGCGGTATTTGACCGAGTCCCACACTGCGACGGATCCCGCGGGACGATCTCACTCCGGCGTGAGCGGGGCAGCCGCCATCCGAGGGGTCTTCGCCCACTGGCGGGAGCCTGCCCCGCGGCTGATCTGGATCTATGCGATCGCCATCGGGGCGTTCTACGGCACCGTGCAGACGGTGCCGCTGCTGCTGGAGCAGCGATTCGGAGTGACCGAGCGAAACATCGGCTACTTCGTGATGTATCTGGGAGGTATGGGGGTGCTGATCCGTGCCCTGGTGCTGGGTCGCGCGGTGGATCGCCTGGGAGAAGCTCGCCTGTCTCGATTGGGAATCGTTGTGCTCGCCGCCGGTCTGGTGCTGACCGGACTGGCGCATGGCTATCCGGTACTCGCGGTGGCGTTTACCCTCATGCCCTTTGGCACCGCGTTTCTGTTTCCTTGCGTGACCGGACTGCTCTCCCGCGTGGTATCGCCCGGGCAGCGGGGCCTCTACATGGGCGTGCAGCACACCTTCGGTGGAGTGTCGCGGGTGATCTTCCCGATCGCGGCGGGGATCGGGATGGATCGGCTGGGCGTGGGGATACCCTTCTGGGTGGCCGGACTGCTCGTGCTGGCGACGCTCCCGCTCACCCGGGCCATGGGCGGGTATCTCGCCATGCAGCCGGCCGCCGCCGCGGAGGCGCGCCAGCTCGCCGCGGCCGACATCACCGGCGAGTTCCCGGTCGAGACCGCAATTCAGGGGGAGGGTGACGCGGGGCACGGCACGGCCGGCGCCGCCGGTCGGAATATCCGGGCGGATCAGTGAAAGGCTGCCATGCCCAAGAAAACGACCCGCAAGCGCGCCAGTGGTCCACTGGCCGAGTATCGCCGCAAGCGCGACTTCTCTCGCACCGAGGAGCCGCCCGGGACTGCCAAGCGAGCCGGCCCTACGCTGGCGTTCGTGATTCAGAAGCACGCCGCCAGCCGGCTCCACTTCGATCTGCGGCTGGAGCTGGACGGCGTGATGAAAAGCTGGGCGGTCCCGAAGGGACCCAGCCTGGACCCGGCGGTAAAGCGTCTCGCCATGCAGGTCGAAGACCATCCCATCGACTACAACCAATTCGAGGGGACCATTCCCGAAGGCGAGTACGGCGGCGGGACGGTGATGCTGTGGGATCGGGGAACCTACGAATACGGAGGCGACGATCCCGACCCGCTGAAGGGCCTACGCGAGGGATATCGCAAAGGCGACTTCAAGTTCGTGCTTCGAGGAAAACGATTGCGTGGCTCCTGGGTGCTGGTGCGGATGCGGCGGGGAGACCCCAAGCGCGCGCAGTGGCTGCTGATCAAGCATCGAGACGAGTTTGCCGACCCCGGCTCCGACGGGGTCGGGGAGCACGACACCTCGGTCGCCACCGGGCGCACCATGGCGGAGATCGCCGCGGGGAAGAGGCGCGGGAAATAGCGATGTCACTGCGTGGGGTGACTCTATTGCTGGCCATGACTGCGATACCGGGCATCTGCCGAGCCCAGGCGATCCCCCGGGACGGACCCGTGCAGGTGCAGATGCAGGGAGTCCATTTCCGCATCGATTCCGCCATCGTGCTCCAAATCGGCTACCTCCGCGGCGAGCTGCTGCCGGGAGAGCACAAGGGTCCACCATTATTTGACGACAATCGGTCCTTCGTGCTGGGGATCGACTCGGCCCGCATCGCGATCGGCACAGCCGACCTGGCCCGCCTGCTCAACCAGTACACCTTTGCCTACAAGGGATCTCCCCTCAAGAGCCTGACGCTCTCGGTCGAGAACGACCGCCTGGTGCAGGAGGGCAAACTGCGAGGGATGTCGTTCAAGGTGGCCGGCCGGCTCAGCATCACCGAGAAAGGCGAGATCAGGCTGCACCCGGAAAAGGTCAAGGCGCTGGGGATTCCGGTGGACGGTCTGATGGAGCTCTTCGGGCTTCAGCTCCAGAGGATGGTGGACCTGCGTGAGGCGCGCGGCGTGCGGCTGGAGAAGAACGACTTCATCCTGACACCATCGCAGCTGTTGCCGCCGCCCCGGGTACGGGGGACCGTCGCCTCGGTGGAGCTGAGCGACAGCTCGATCGTCCAGGTATTCCGCCCGCGCGACGGCACCAAGGTGCAGCCTCTCCACCCGCCCCGGGAAAAGGGGGAGAACTACATGTTTTTCCGCGGGGGGGTCCTCCGGTTCGGCAAGCTCACCATGAACGGCGCCGACCTCGAGATCGTCGACGCCGATCCGGGTGATCCATTCGATTTCTTTCTCGACCAGTACAACAAGCAACTGGTGGCCGGCTTCGATAAGAACACGCCGGACCACGGCCTTATCGTGACCATGCCGGATTTCTCCGATCTGACGAAGCCGCGGCAGAGGCGCACCGCGGTGCGCCCCGCCCACGATTCACTCCACCAGCGACCGGTCTCCTCCCACGGCCTTGTACAGCGCCGCGTAAGCGGTCGCCGCGTCGGTGCGGCCCCGGGCCAGTTGATCCTCCGCCACTAACTGGGTGCGCTCGGCATCGAGCACCTGAAGGAAGTCGGCCACACCACCGGTGAAGCGCAGCCGGGCGAGCTCCGCGGCGCGCTGGCTCGACGCGGCAGCTTCCTGAAAGCGCACCACTCGGTCGTTCGCGGTTCGGTAGCGAACCAGCGAGGATTCGACCTCCTCCAGCGCGAGCAACACCGTCTGATGGTACTGGGCCCGTGCCTCGACCTCGAGCGCCCGGGAGGCATCCACTCGAGCCTTGACCCGCCCGAGATTCAGCGCCGGCCAGGAGATGACCGGGCCCACCGCGTAGCGGAAGGTGCCGGTGTCGCCCAGGGAGTCGAAGGTGGTGGCGGAGAAGCCGGCGCTGCCCCCCAACGAGAACCGGGGCAGGTACTCCGCCTTGGCCGCGCCGACGAAGGCGCCTTCGGCCGCGACCCGGCGCTCGGCGGCCGCAACATCGGGCCGATGCCGGATCAGCGAATCGGGAGACGCTAGGGCAACGCTGACCGGCAATGACGGCATGGGCGCCACTGCGTCCAGCTCTCCGGCCACCGCGGCCGGGGGGCGGCCGACCAGGACTCCGATGCGATACTGCGCAGCCGCGACCTGCGCTTCCAGCGCCGGCACCGACGCCAAGGTGGTGCTGAGCTGGGCCTGGGCTCTTTCAGTGTCGAACGCGGTCCCGCGGCCGGCATCCAGGCGTTGGCGGGTGAGCTCCAGGGTGCGACGCTGGTTTTCCGCGTTTCGTTGGGCCACGGCGAGCTGTTCTTGGGCGCCGCGCAACTCGAAGTAGGTCCGGGCCAGCTCCGCTCCAAGCGAGACCTGCACGTCGCGCAGGTCTTCCTGCGCGGCGCCAAGCAGGGCGCCCTGAGCCTGAACCCCTCGGCGAACTCGACCGAAGACGTCGAGCTCCCAGGAGGCGTCGAACCCCGCATCCCAAACGTCTTGGTCGGGGAAGGTCCCGCTGCCGAAGGGGAAGCCGGCTCCGGAGAGTCGCTGCCTGGTGTATCCCCCGGCGAATGTCACCGTGGGTGCCAGATCGAGGGCGCGCTCCAGACGAGCGGCACGAGCCCCCCGGATCCGAGCCTGCGCGGATTGGACGTCGAGATTGGCGCGGAGCGCCTGGCCCAACAGGCGCTCGAGAGTCGTGTCGCCCAGGACTCGCCAGTACACGCTATGCCCCCTGAGCGAATCCTCGGTGACGGTGGGGACTTCGGTGGCAGGCTGCCGGGGCGCGAGGCTATCCAGCCGCTCGCGGAAGGCCGTGGGAATTTCAACTGCCGGCGCACGGTATCCCGCGGCCGAAGCGCAGCCATTGAGAGCAAAGAGAACCAGCGTTACCGCCTTACGCATGAGTTTTCTCCCGCCGCCCGCTGGGTTCCTTGGGCGGCGTTTGGGTTCCGGTCCGGCGCTCAACCAGGTGTTGGAGCGCCACGTAGAACACTGGGGTGAGTACCAGGCCGAAGAAGGTCACGCCGAGCATGCCGGAAAACACGGCCACGCCCATAGCGTGCCGCATCTCCGCGCCGGCACCGCTGGAAAACACCAGGGGCAGAACCCCCATGATGAACGCGAACGAGGTCATGAGAATGGGACGGAGCCGGATGCGGCATGCTTCCAGCGCCGCCTCCACTGCGGAGCGACCGCGGAGCCGCAGCTCGCGGGCGAATTCCACGATCAGAATGGCGTTCTTGCAGGCCAGGCCCATCAGCACCAGGAATCCGATCTGGGTGAAGATGTTGTTGTCCCCCTTGGTGAGCCACACGCCAGCAATGGCGCACAACAGGCACATCGGGACAATCAGGATGACCGCCAGCGGCAGCGTCCAGCTCTCGTATTGGGCCGCCAGCACCAGGAACGCGAGCAGCACGCATAGCGGGAAAACAAACAACGCCGTGTTGCCCGCGAGGATCTGCTGATAGGTGAGCTCGGTCCACTCATAGCCGATCCCGTTGGGCAGGGTCTCCTTGGCCAGTCGCTCCATGATGTCAGCCGCCTGGCCGGAGCTCACCCCGGGCGCCGGTCCGCCGTTGATGTCGGCCGCCGGGTAGGCGTTGTAGCGAAGGCCGCGGTCCGGCCCGTAGGACTCCCGAACGCTGAGCACCGATCCCAGACGGCACCATCTCGCCGCTGTCGTTGGGCACCTTGAGTTGAGTGATGTTCTCGGCCGTCGCCCGATAGGGCGCGTCGGCCTGTACGATGACCTGATAGGTGCGCCCGAAGCGGTTGAAGTCGTTGGCGTACACCGACCCCAGGTAGATCTGCATGGTCTGGAACAGATCGGTGAGCGAGATCCCTTCCTTCTTCACTTTCTCCCGATCGACGTCCACATAGAACTGCGGCACGTTGATCTGATATCCGGTGAAGAGGCCGGTGAGCTGCGGCGTCTGGTAGGCTTTGCCCAGAAGCGCCTGGGTGGCCTGGTACAGCTCCGCCTCGCCCAGGCCCGCACGATCCTCCAACTCCATCTTGAAGCCCCCGACGGTGCCCAGCCCTGAGACCGGCGGGGGAGGGAATACCGCGATGAACGCGTCCTGGAGAGAGGCAAACTTCTGGTTGAGCGCGCCGGCGATGTTGAGCCCGTACTCCTCCTTGCTGGGGCGCTCGTCGAAGGGCTCCAGAGTGAAGAAAATGATTCCGGCGTTGGGCGCGTTCACGAACCCGTTGATCGACAGGCCGGGGAATTGCACCGCGTTTTGCACTCCCGGCTGCTTGAGGCCGATCTGAGCCATGTCGCGCATCACCGCCTCGGTACGGTCCAGCGTGGCGCCGTCGGGAAGCTGCGCGAAGGCCACCAGGTACTGCTTATCCTGGGTCGGCACGAATCCACTGGGGACCTTGTTGAAGCCGAACAGGGTGAGCGCCACCAGACCGACGTACACCGCCAGGGCCGCGCCTTTCCGCTGCAGCACCCGACCAACCGAACGGCCATAGCTGTCCGAGCCCCGGGAGAAGAACCGATTGAACGGGCGGAAGATCCATCCCAGGAGTCGATCAAGCACTCGAGTCAGGCGGTCGGGCTCTGACCCGTGGGGCCGCAGCAGGATGGCGCTCAGCGCCGGGGAAAGGGTGAGCGAATTGAACGCGGAGATCACCGTGGAGAAGGCGATGGTCAGGGCGAACTGTCGGTAGAACTGCCCGGTGAGCCCGCTGAGGAAGGCCACCGGAACGAACACCGCACAGAGGACCAGCGCGATGGCGATGATAGGTCCGCTTACCTCCTCCATCGCCTTGTAGGACGCCTCGAGTGGTGAAAGGCCGGCCTCGATGTTCCGCTCCACGTTCTCTACCACCACGATGGCATCGTCCACCACGATACCGATCGCCAGCACCAGCCCGAAGAGCGACAGCGTGTTGATGGAGAACCCGAAGGCCAGCAGGATGGCGAAGGTGCCCACGATCGAAATCGGCACTGCCACCAGCGGAATGATCGACGCCCGCCAGGTCTGGAGGAACAGCACCACCACGAGCACCACCAGGAGCACCGCCTCCAGCAGGGTCTTGACCACTTCCCGGATGCCGTCGCGCACGTTGACCGTGGGATCGTAGACCACCCGGTAGTCTACGCCCTCTGGGAAATTCTTCTTCAGCTCTTCCATGGTGGCGCGCACCGCGGTGGACAGCTGGAGCGCGTTGGAGCCAGGCGCCTGGAAGATGGGAATGGCCACGGCGTCCTGGTTGTTCAGCATCGAGCGCAAGGCGTAGTCGCCGGCGGCCAGCTCGATCCGGGCCACGTCCTTGAGCCGGGTCACTTCGCCGGCGGCTCCGGTCTTGATGATGATGTCCCCGAACTCTTGCTCGTCCAGCAGGCGGCCGTGGGCGTTGACGCTGAGCTGGTAGTCCACCGGCACCGGCATCGGCGGGGCGCCCACCACTCCGGCCGCCACCTGGACGTTTTGCTCCCGGATGGAACCCAACACGTCACCGGCCGAGAGGCCGCGGGCGGCCACCTTCTGCGGATCGAGCCAGATACGCATGGCGTAGTCGCCCGCGCCGAAAATGCGCACCTGCCCTACCCCGGGGATCCGCGCCAGCACGTCCTTCACCTGCAGCACCGCATAGTTGCGGAGATAGACCATGGTGTAGCGGTTGTCGGGCGAAACCAGGTGCACCACCATGGTCAAGTCGGGCGAGCTCTTCACTGTGGTGACGCCGAGATTGCGGACTTCTTCGGGGAGCCGGGGCAGCGCCTGGCTCACCCGGTTCTGCACCTGCACCTGGGCCAGGTCGACGTCGGTACCGATCCGGAAGGTCACCGTGGTGGTGAGCACGCCGTCGGAGGTGGCCTGGGAGGACATGTACAGCATGTTCTCCACCCCGTTGATCTGCTCTTCCAGTGGGGTGGCCACGGCCTCCGAGATCACCCGCGGATTGGCGCCGGGATATACCGCCCGCACCACGATCGATGGCGGAACGACTTCGGGGTACTCGCTGATCGGCAACGCGAACATGGCGATGGTGCCGGCGAGGAAAACGACGATAGACAGCACGGCCGCGAAGATCGGCCGGTCGATGAAGAAGCGGGAGAAGTTCATTGCTTCGGCGCTTTAGTGGGGGTGGTCTGCGCGCCCAGGACCGCCGAGTCCGGGGCCATCTCCGCCAGTGTGGGCGTCACCTTCATGCCGGGACGCGCACGCTGGAGACCGTTGATCACGATCCGCTCACCCTCCTTGAGGCCCGAGCTGACCACCCTGAGTCCCTCGACCACTCGGCCCAGCTGCACCGCGCGGTAGTCCACCGTGCTGTCGGGTTTGAGGACCAGAACGAACTTCTTGTCCTGGTCGGTGCCGATCGCCCGATCGAGCACCAGCGTCGCCCGGTATTTCCCGCTGCCGATCAGCCTCAGCCGGGCGAAGAGGCCGGGAGTAAAGAGCCGTTCCTTGTTGGAGAACACCGCCCGAGCGCGGATGGTCCCGGTCTGGGGATTGAGCTGATTGTCCACGAAGTCCATGTAGCCCTTGTGGGGGTACAGGCCGGCCTCGTTCATGAGGCCGACATAGACCGGGTTGCGCACATCCCGGGAGCTGGGACGGGAGCCGGCGCGAGCCAGGGCGGCATACTTGAGGTAGATCTGCTCGTCGCCCTCGAAGTACACGTAGATCGGGTCGAGCGAGACCACGGTGGTGAGCAAGGTCGCGGTGGGGGGGCCCGCCTGTACCAGGTTGCCTTCGGTGACTTCCGCGTTACTCACCCGGCCGGCGATGGGCGACCGGACCTGGGTCCAATCCAGGTTCAGCCGGGCGGATTGGACGGCGGCCTCGGCGGCGCGAACCGAGGCAACTCCTTGAGCCTCGGCGCTGGTTCGGCTGTCGAACTCCTCCCGCGAGATGGCCTGCACGGCAACCAGGCGCTGGGCCCGCTCAACCTCCCTCGCGGCCAGGGCGGCCCCGGTCCGGGCCTGCTCCAGCTCCGCTTGGGCGCGGGCGAGGTCGGCCTGGTAGGGACGGGGATCGATCTCGAACAGGACCTCGCCCTTGCGGACTTCCTTGCCTTCGGCAAACCTCACCCGCCCGATATAGCCGGAGACGCGCGGCCGAATCTCGACCGCGTCCACTGCCTCGAACCGGCCGGTAAAGTCATCCCACTCGGTGACATCGCGCTCGAGCACCGGGGCAACCGTGACCGCGGGGGCGGGAGGCGCCGGGGGAGCCGGATCGCCGCAAGCGCTAAGGAACACATTGAGCAGCAGACCACCCGCCGGGGGTAACCACCGGATCCTCATATCTCCTCCTCGACCGCTCGACCAGCAGGCCCCGTGACGACGCTGTTACGAGGCTGAGACAGTTGTATAACTATCTAAATATCATCGCCGAAAAAACGTCGGCCTGGCGTTATCCCGCCCGCGCCTCGCGGGACCGAGCCTCCGGAACCGCGCCCACACGCCGCAGCAGCTCGGTCGTATAGGCCTGCAATACCTCGCGTTTGATCAAACAATTCAGGTACTGACCCTCGCGCCGAGCCTCCACCAATCCCGCCCTCACCAGCTCCTTAATGTGGTGCGAAATGGTGGCCTTCGACACCGGAAACTGGGACCGCAGCTGCCGGCAGCCGCAGCACTCTTCGTCTGCGATTGCCTCCAGCACTGCGACTCGCCTGGCGTCGGATAACGCCTTGGCGATCAACTCGAATTGTCCCGGCATCAGGTTGACCGGGGAAGGAGCTCGGGTTTTCACGGGTTCAATTGTTATCGAACTACCGAACTCCTGTCAAGCAGTCAGCCTGGCGGGCAAACGCTATCCGCTACTCGAGCTGCAGCCATCGGCTGGGAGCTTCGCTAGTGAGCCGGCACACCATTCCTCCTTGTGATCCTTCGTGCCTCATGGCATTCTTCTGCTTCTCGCCCTGTGGTTGGCGCTCCCGCTGCAGGCTCAGATCCCCGCGGAGGAGTACGCCCGCCGGCGGCAGCTGCTCCTGGCCCAGGTCGACAGCGGCGTCGTCTTCGTCGCCGGTGGTCGGGAGCCGGCCACTCACTTTCCGCCGTTCTATCAACTGCCCGCCTTCCGCTACCTCACCGGGCTGCTCGACCCGAACGCGAGCCTGGTGTTGGTCAAGCGCGGCGGCGCCGCGGCAGGCACTCTGTATGTTCCGCCCCTCGACGCCCGGGGAGCGCTCTACAACGGGCGCCCCGCCGACCCCGGTGCCCTGGCCCGGGAGAGCGGTCTCGAGGTGCGCTACGTCGCCGGCCTGCAGGGCGCGCTGGATTCCCTGGCCGGTACCGGTCTTCCGCTCCTGGTAGTCGCCGACATTCAGTCCAACGAATACTCTGCCGACGATTCGCTCTCCTACGGCCGCAGCCTGGTCCGAGTGCTCCAGGGACGCCATTCGGGATTGGAGGTACGGGACGCGACCCCACGAGTCGACCGGCTGCGAGCCCGCCGGAGTCCGGCGGAGCTCGAGCTGCTGAGGAAGGCGATCTCGATCAGCGACGAGGCTCATCGCGCGGCGATGCAGATGATCGTCCCCGGGAAAGGGGAAAACGAGGTTCAGGCGACCATCGAGTACACCTTCCGCCGGCTGGGCGGCGACCGGCCGGCCTACTCCTCGATCGTGGGCTCGGGACCCAACTCCACCGTGCTGCACTATCCCGCCGGCCGCCGGGTCATGCAGGCTGGAGAGGTGGTCCTGATGGACGTGGCGACCAGTTACGAAGGCTACGCCGCCGACATCACCCGCACCGTCCCGGTGAGCGGGGTCTACACCCCCGAGCAACGGACGATCTACACCATGGTGCTGGAGGCCCAGAAGACCGCCGAGCGGCTGGTCCGGCCCGGCGTGGGAAAGGATGTGCCGTTCGACAGTGCACGAGCGGTGCTCCAGCGGGGACTGGCCAAGCTGGGCCTGATCGAGGGAGCCAACGCGGTGTTCGACGCTCCGGAGGGGCTCTGCCCGGCGCGGCCGCCGTTCCGCCGCGAAGGCGAGGCGTGTCCTCAGTGGTATCTCTACACCTACCATGGCTATGGCCATGGGATCGGACTCGACGTCCACGATCCCGCGCAGTACAACACGGTTCCGCCCTTCACCTACCAGCCGGGCGACGCCTTTACCATCGAGCCCGGGGTCTACGTCCGGGCCGACGCGCTGGAGGGCCTGCCCGATACGCCCCGAAATCGTTCGATGATCGCCAAGGTGCGCACGGCGCTGGAGAAGTACCGCAACATCGGGGTGCGGATCGAGGACGATTACTTCGTGACGCCCACCGGAGTCGAGCGAGTCTCCCAGGCGCCGCGGGAGATCCCGGAGATCGAGGCCGAGATGCGGCGCGGGACGCCCAGGACGTGAAGGTTCGCGTACCGCATTGCAGATCCCTCGCTGCGCTCGGGATGGCAACTCTGGCCCTGCTGTGGGCTCACCAGCTTCCCGCCCAGGCGCCCGCCGGCTGGCAGCGGTTCACCCGAGAGTTGGAGACCTACGCCGCCGAGGACAGGATCGTAGGAGCGAGCGCGGTCATGCTCCGACAGGGGCGGATCACCGCCCACCACGAGTTCGGCTGGGCCGACCGCGACCGCCGGATCCGGATGCACCCCCAGGCGATCTATCACTGGGCGTCCATCACCAAGACTCTGACCGCGATCGCGATCATGCAGCTGCGCGACCGGAAACAGCTCGCCCTGGACGATCCGGTAACCAAGTGGGTACCGGAGCTTCGCCAGGTCCACGATTCCTTCGGGTCGATGGACGATGTAACCATCCGAATGCTCCTCTCCCATTCCTCCGGCTTTCAGAATCCGACCTGGCCCTACAAGGCAGGCAAGAGCTGGGAGCCGTTCGAGCCGAAGCGGTGGGATCAGCTGGTCGCCATGATGCCCTACCAGGAGATAGGCTTTCGGCCGGGGTCGCGGTTCGGCTACAGTAACCCGGCCTTCATTTATCTCGCCCGGATCATCGAGCAGCTCACCGGCGACCCCTACGAGGTGTATGTCCAGAAGAACATCTGGACGCCATTGGGCCTCACCCGGAGCTACTTCGGGACGACGCCGTATCACCTCGCGCACTGGCGGTCGAACAACTACACCGTGCGGGGAGACAGCACCGGAAAACACTCGGTAGTCGCCAACGGCGCCGACTTCGATCCCGGCATCACTATTCCCAATGGCGGCTGGAACGCACCACTCTCCGACCTGGCGACCTACACCGCCTTTCTGACCGGAGCGACCCGGGGAGACAGCGCCACGGCCCGGTTGTACCAGACCGTGTTGCGTCGCGCGTCGCTGGAAGAGATGTGGCGCCAGGTGGTTCCGGTCGATCGGGCGGAGGATCTGGGCGAGGGAGTGGGTCTTTCCTTCTTTCTGTTTTCCGAAGGCGGCGGTCTGGTGGGCCACACCGGCGAACAGGCGGGGTTCCGGTCCTTCCTCTTCTTCAATCCACGCACCTCGAGTGCGGTGATCGCGGGATTCAACACCACCAACGAGGCCCGGCCGGAGGCGTCGGCCGCGGGCTGGGCGGCGCTCAAGCGCACCGCACGAGGACTGCTCGCCTCGCCCTAACCCCGATCCTCCTCGCGGTCGACCCGGTCCAGAAAGTCTTTCACTTCCTCGGGGGAGAGTCCCACATCCTGCAACAGCTCTTGGGTACTGGGGCGGGTAAAGTCGACCCGGCGGGCCTCGAAGATCAGCTCGTGAGCATCCCGGGTATCCAGAGCCTGCTGCTGCCGGAGCACCCACCCGGTCTCGTCCACAAACAAATGAAGCGCGTGCTCCAGGGACTCGAAGGTATTCTCACTCCACTGCCGATAGCGCGGATGCCAGTACCGGGTCACCAGCCGAATTCCAGGTGGAGCGACGTCATCGACAGTTACCGCTCGGGTCATTACCACTACCAGGTGGACTCTCCCGGGCCGCAACGGCTCCTCGGCCTGGGGTTCCGGCAAGGTGGAAGCCAGGCTGTGAGCGAGGGCCTCGGCCTCCTCCGACCCTGATTCCTCTGGCGGGCGGCCGGGCGGGCGCTTTTCCTCGTGACTGCGTCGCATCGGGCAACTCTCCGGTGGGCTCGGTTAAAGCCTAACGCGCAGCGGGGCATAGAGTAATAGCTATGCGGCTATCGGCTATTGGCTATCGGTCCGCGGCAACGGAGACTCGGATCGCCATGACTGATGGCATTAGCGGATAGCCGATTAGCCGATAGCCAACTTGACGTCCCCCCTCCGCTCGATACACTCATCCTCTAACCTTCCACCACGACTGTCGCCATGCCCGAGCTGAGCGCCCCACCCCTGGAAATGCCCCCGTTTGCCTATCGCCCGGCTCCCTACCGCGGGCCGTCCCGCGAGGAGGTGCTGGCGCTGCGCCGAGCCCATGTGAATCCGGCCGTGTTTACCCTGTATCGCGAGCCGCTCATGATCGTCGAGGGCCGGATGCAGTATCTCTTCGACGAGACCGGGAGGCGCTACCTGGACCTCTTTGCCGGAATCGTCACCGTCTCCTGCGGTCACTGTCATCCCAAGGTCGTGCAGCGGATCCAGGAACAAGTCGCGACCCTCCAGCACACCACTACGATCTACCTGCACCCCAACCTGCCGAAGCTGGGCGAGCGGCTCGCGGCCAAGATGCCCCCCGGCCTGGACGTCACCTACTTCGTCAACAGCGGCAGCGAAGCCAACGACCTGGCCATCACCATGGCCCGGCTCTATACCGGCAACACCGACGTGATCGCGGTCAGGAACGGATATCACGGCGGGTCGCCATCGAGCATGGGACTCACCTCGCTCCACACCTGGAAGTATCCCACCGCGCAGGGCACCGGCATCCACCACGCGCTCTGTCCCGATCCCTATCGCGGGTCTGCCGGCCCGGGCAAGGCGGCGGCCGGCGCGGAGGACATCCGGGACCTGATCCGCTACTCCACACCCGGGCGAGTCGCCGGGTTCATCATGGAGCCGATCCAGGGGGTCGGCGGCGTCACCCTGGGTCCGACCAACTACCTGCGTGAGGCCTACCGCGTCGTCCGGGAGCATGGCGGGATCTGCATTGCCGACGAGGTCCAAACCGGATTCGGTCGCACTGGCGAGCACTACTGGGGATTCCAGAACTTTGGCGTGGTCCCGGACATCGTGACCATGGCAAAGGGTTTCGGCAATGGCGTGCCCCTCGCTGCCGTCACCACGCGGCAGGAGATCGCTCAGACCCTGGCCCAACGGCTGCACTTCAACACCTTCGGCGGAAACCCGGTATCCATGGCGGCCGGATTGGCGGTCATGGACGTCATCGATGAAGAGGGGCTCCAGGAGAACGCCCGCCTGGTTGGCGCGCGATTGCTGGCCGGCCTCCGGGCTCTTCAGGAGCGTCATCTTCTCATCGGCGATATCCGAGGAATGGGGTTGATGCTGGGGGTGGAGCTGGTCACCAACCGGGAGACCCGAGCCCCGGCCCAGGCGGAGACCCTTCAGGTGTTGGAGGAGGCTCGCGGAATGGGCGTGCTGATCGGGAAGGGCGGCCTGGATGGAAACGTGCTGCGAATCAAGCCACCGATGTGCATCACCCTGGAGGATGCCGAGTTCGCGCTCGACGTGCTGGACCGGGCGCTGGCGAAGGTGGCCGGAGGGTGAAGGAGTCTCACCGGGGTCGCTTCGTCGTCTCTTGCGACCCCGCCCGCCTCTCCGTTGATGAGCTGCTCACTTTACTTCAGACCACCCACTGGGCCGGCGAGATGTCCGCCGCCACGCTCGAGCGAGCGGTCGCGAATTCGATCTGCTACGGGCTCTACGACGAGGAGCGCCTGGTGGGCTTTGGCCGCGCGGTTACCGACCGGGCCACCTACGCGTACCTGACCGACGTGGTGATCCATCCGGGTTACCGCAGACAAGGATTGGGCCGTTGGCTCATCGAGTCGATCCTGGCCCATCCCGACCTGCAGGGACTTCGGCGGGTCGCCTTGGTCACCCGTGACGCGGAGCAGCTCTATCGCCAGCTGGGATTTTCCACTGGACCGGGAGTGCTCACCTACATGGAGCTGATTCCAAGCCCGCGATAGATTGTTCCTACTTCCTTCAATGCGACGACTTATCCGCCCGGCTTTTCTCCTCACCAGTGCATTGGCGGCTGCGGCTGCCGGCCCCGCGCATGGCCAGACGGTGCAAGGGCGAGTACTGAGTCTGGAAGGGGATGCACCGGTTGCTGGTGCGCTGGTGGTGCTGCTGGACACCGCCCAGCATGAAATGACCCGGACCGCTACCAGTCCAAGCGGAGGCTATAGTCTTACTGCCCCGCGGCCGGGGACATACCTCGTGATGGTCCGCCGGATTGGCTACCGGGCCTGGTCTTCGGCTCCGTTCGCCCTTGCCGAGGGATCGATCCATCCCCTCGCGCTCCGAGTGGACGTGGTCCCGTATACGTTGCCCACGCTCACGGTGGAGGCACGCCGCCCCCGCTGCGGCATCCGCCTCGAGGACGACGCGGTTGTGGCCCGTTTGGTGGACGCCGCGCGGACTGCTCTCGCACTCGCGGAAGTCGCCGCCTCCGGAGACAGCCTGGCGTTCTCCACCGAAACCTATCAGGCCCGGCTGACGCCGACCCTCGAACGTGGAGAGACCACGAGCACCCAGGTCTCACGGCTGGCCGCTTGGCCGATCCAGAGCATCGACCCAGACAGCCTTCGCCGGTTCGGCTTCGTGAGCCGACCGCCTTCACCCGAGCAACCGATCTACCACGGGCCGGATGCTCGAGTGCTTTTCAGCGACTGGTTTCTCGATTCGCACTGCTTCCGGGTGGAACCGGAGAAGGCCGGCGTTCTCGAGGTGCGGTTCTCGCCCAGGCGGCGAACGCATCTTACCGACATAGAAGGCAGCCTGATACTGGATGGCCGGACTCTGGAGCTACGCCGTTTCGAGTTCGGCTACGTCGGATTGCCGCGATGGGTCCCTCGAGAGAAAGCGGGAGGGGTGGTGTGGGTACGCCGTCTGCGGGGCGGTGCGTGGGTGCCGTACGCATGGCGGCTGCGTGCGCCGATCCCGATCGTGGCTTTGACCCGCCGCGGAGCCCGGCTCGACGGCTGGGCCGAAGTGGGAGGCAGAGTTACGGCAGTGCGATCCCGGGATGGCGAGGTGGACCCTGCGCTGACCCGGGAGCTCCTCGAAAGCCGCGGTGACGAAGGGGGCTGAACCCGCGATAGATTGCTATACCCCATGCGACAACTCCTCCAGCTGGTCGCACTTTCCCCCTTGCTCGCCGCGAGCGTCGCCGCGCAGGAGCCGCGGCTCCGCGAGGTAGATCGGTTTGTGGCGGCCGAGCGAGCTCGGCAACGAATTCCAGGACTCTCGGTCGCGATCCTCCGCGGCGATCGGGTGCTGCTCGCCAGGGGCTACGGCTTCGCCAACCTGGAGCATCGGGTTGCGGCCACCGACAGCACGGTGTATCAGTCGGGCTCGGTCGGCAAGCAGTTCACCGCCGCGGCGATCGTGATGCTGGCCGAAGCGGGCAAGCTGAGCCTCGACGAGTCGATCGCTCGGTATCTGCCGCAGAGTCCTCCCAGCTGGCAGCAGATCACCGTCCGCCATCTCCTGACCCACACATCGGGAATTCCGGAGTATACCGACACGATCGATCTGCGCCGCGATTACACCGAGGAAGAGCTGGTCCGGTTCGCCACGACGTTGCCGGTCGAGTTCTCGCCCGGCGAGCGGTGGAGCTACAGCAACACGGGCTACATGCTGCTCGGCGCCATCATCCGGCAGGCTACCGGCGCCTTCTACGGCGATTTCCTCCAGGAACAGCTCTTTACCCCGCTCGGCATGCGCAGCACGCGGGTCATCTCCGAATCGGCGATCGTTCCCAACCGCGCGGCCGGGTATCGCCTGGTCGATGGCGAAATCCAGAACCAGGAATGGGTGGCGCCGATGCTCAACACCACCGCCGATGGGGCTCTCTATTTCACCGTCCGGGATCTGGCTCGATGGGCCGTAGCGCTCAACCATCAGCGCATTCCCAGCCGAGCGGGGCTCGCGGCTTCCTGGGCTCCAGTTCGGCTCAACAACGGCGGCACCTATCCCTACGGCTTCGGGTGGATGGTGGCTGAACAGCGGGGCCATCCACGGATCGGCCACACCGGCTCGTGGCAGGGGTTTCGTACCAGCATCCAGCGATACCCGGAATTCGATCTCACGGTGATCGCCCTCGCTAACCTGGAGCAGGGCGTGCCGGAGGCGCTCTCGTTCGGCATTGCCGGCATCCTGGAGCCCGGGCTGGAGGCTCCGCATCTCCTCACCGCCGATTCCAAGCGCAAGCACCCGCCCCGACCGATACCGGACATACTCAGGTCGATCGCCACTCAAGAGGATTCGGGAACCGTGACCGCCGGCCTTCGGGCCTTCACTTCCAAGGCTTTCCGCGAGGGCACCGGCAATCTGCTGGAAGAGGCCGGCACCTGGACCTCGCTCGGCTGCGACGAAGTCGGCAGCCGGAAGATCGAGAGACTCGGCGCAGCGGTAACCTGGATCTGCTACGCCAGGACTACCGGCAAGGAATCGAGTGAGCTGGTGGAAATGTTGTACACCGACGCCTGGCAGGTGGCGGACGTGGACTGGTATGCGTTCTAGCATCGCACCTAAGCTGGTCCTCGGCGTACTCGGCGCGCTCGCGGTATTGCTGGTGCTGTTGGCGGCCCGGCGTTTGAGCTCCTTCGGCCGGGTGCTCGACCCTCGGGGCACCTCGACCGTCACCCAGGCCGTCGTGGTAGAAAGGATGCAGGCGGTCTCGCAGCTGGTATCGAGCGAGACGACCGTGCGGGATGTGGTGGTCTACCAGAATCGCCGGCTGGGATCGACCAAGAAGTCGATCGTGGTGGTGACCGGCCGGATTCTCACCGGCATCGATTTGGACCGGGGGACCGAGGTTCGAGTGGACCAGGATGAGCGCCGGGTGCGGATCGTGCTGCCGCGGGCCAGCGTGCTTTCCGTAGAAATCACCCACCTCAAGACCTACGACGAGCGCAGCGGGCTGTGGAACCCCTTCCGGCCCGCCGACCGCGACACCATCTACCAGCTGGCCCGCCAGCAGCTGGTGGCGAGCGCCGGCGAGCTGGAGGTCAAGGCCCATGCGGAGGAGAGCGCGAAGCGGCTGTTGGAGGCGTTGATTCACCCCGACGGCTACACTACCGACATCTCCTTCCGGGGCGCCCGCCGCGATGAGTCCGAGAGACAGTGACGTCCGGGTGGTGGACTTCGAGCCTCGCCATCGGGAGCACTTCGCCGCGCTGAACCTGGAGTGGATCACTCAATACTTCGAGCTGGAAGATGCCGACCGGGAGGTGCTGGGTGACCCGCAGGCGACCATCATCGCCAAGGGCGGTCACATCGTCATGGCCGAGAACGATTCCGAGGTGCTGGGTACCTGTGCGCTGATTCGGCTGGATGGACATTCGTTCGAGTTGGCAAAGATGGCGGTAAAGCCTTCGGCTCGCGGGTTGGGGATCGGCCATCTTCTGGGGGTCGCGGTGATCGAGCGCGCCCGCCAGGCCGGAGCCCAGCAGGTCGAGCTGCTGACCAATAGCAAGTTGTTGCCGGCCCTGGCGCTCTACCGGCGGTTGGGCTTCCGGGAAGCGCCGCTCCAGACCTCCGAGTATCGCCGCGCCGACGTCAAGATGGTGCTCGATCTCCAAAGGGCGGGGTAAGCGGGGCCGTAGATGAAAGTGATGAAGGGATGCGTATCGCCCTGTTCGGCATATCGGGACGGATTGGCCAGGCAATCGTGCACGTGGCGGAGCGACGCTGGATCGAGGTGACCGGCCTGGCCCGGCCGGGAGCTCGAGTCGCTCCCGCCATCAACCTGACTTTGCTCCGGGGTGAGCTCAACGATTCCCGCTCGGTGCTCGCGGCGCTCGATGGCGCCGATGCGGCATGCATCGCGTTCGCCCCCCGGCCGCCATACCGCCAGGTCTTCTGCGCTCATGCGACCGCCCGGATCATCTTGGGGATGCGAACCGCACGGGTGAGTCGACTGATCTGCCAGAGCTGCGCCCTGGTGGGAGAATTGCCGGAGACACTGAGCCCACTCCTCCAACTCAAGGCCCGAGCCTTTAACGTGACTCACCAAGCCGTCGCGGCCGATCGTGCGCTTCAGGAGGATGCGGTCCGCTCCAGCGGGCTGCAGTGGACCCTGGTCAAGCCGTGTCGCGTCACGACCAAGCCGATGGAAGAGAAGGCAAAGGTCGCCTACGTGCCGCGGTTCGGACTCTTCTCCAGCATCGGCCGGGACAGCGTGGCGACGTTCGTGGTCGATGAGCTTCAGCGACCCCGATTCCTGCGGAAAGTGGTCTACCTGGGCGGCTAGATCGATCTATTGCGCGGGCACCTCGGCACCGGCCTCGGCAGCCACCGCCGTGGTTTCCTTCCGCCGGGCCAGTCGCCGCTGCAAGGCATCGAAGTAGGTGTATACCACCGGCGTGATGTACAGGGTCACGATCTGAGAAAAGGCCAGACCGCCTACCACGGCCACGCCCAGGGGCCGCCGTGACTCGGCCCCGGCTCCATGACCCAGTGCGATGGGCAGGGTTCCCATCAAGGCAGCCATGGTGGTCATCATGATCGGCCGGAACCGCACGCTCGCGGCCTCCAGTATGGCGTCCCGCGCATTCTTCCCGTGATTCCGCTCGGCCTCGATGGCGAAGTCGATCATCATGATCGCGTTTTTCTTCACGATCCCCACCAGCATGATGATGCCCACGAAGGCGTAGATGCTGAGGTCGAGCTGGAAGACGGCGAGCGCGAGCAGCGCGCCGAACCCGGCGAACGGCAGCCCCGAGAGGATGGTGAGCGGGTGAATGAAGCTCTCGTACAGGATGCCGAGCACCAGATAGATGACCAGGATGGCAAGGACCAGGAGCACCAGCAGCCCCTGCTGGGCCGCCTGGAAGGCCTGCGCGGTGCCGGCAAAGCTGGGACTGATGGTCGAGGGCAACACCTCTCGCGCGGCCGCCTCCACTTGCTCCACCGCGGTACCCAGCGATGTCCCCGGCACAAGATTGAATGAGAGGGTGACCGAGGGGAGCTGTCCCGAATGGTTGACCGTGAGCGGACCGGTCGATGGCGTCACCTGGGCCAGGCTGCCGAGCGGCACCGACACGCCCTGGCGGCCGGTGAGGTGCAGCAGGTTCATGGCGGAGAGATCGCGCTGATACTCCGGCAGCAGCTCCATGACCACCCAATACTGGTCATTGGAGGTGTAGATGGTGCTCACCTGTCGGGCGCCATAGGCGTTGTAGAGCGCATTCTCGATCTGGTTGACGTCGATGCCGAGGGCCGCCGCCCGGTCTCGCGCGATCCGGACCTGGACCTGGGGGTTCTTGATCTGCAGGTCGCTGGTGACGTCGATGAGTCCGGGCACCTCTTGCAGCCGCCGCTCGAGCGTGGCGGCTCCCTGGTACAGCGCCTCGATGTCGGAGCTGGTGAGGGTGAACTGGTAGTCGCTCTTGGAGCTCCGCCCGCCGATGTTGATTACCGGCGGGTTGGAGATGAAGACTCGCATCCCGGGCACTGCCGAAAGCTTACGGGTGAGCGACCGGGCCACCTCATCGGCGCTCATGTCCCGCTGATCCCGCGGCTTGAGATGGATGATCAGCCGGCCCTGGTTCACCGTGCTGATCCGGCCGCCGGCGCCGACCGACGACATGAAGCCGTCGACGTTGGGATCCTCCTGGACGATGGCGGCCGCGGCCCGCTGGTGGGCCACCATGGCGTCGTAGCTGGTCCCTTCGGCGGTCTCGGTGGTCCCGGAGAGTTGTTGCTGGTCCTCGCTGGGGATGAACCCCTTGGGCACCAGGCGGCCCAGCAGAACGGTGCCGACCAGGATGAGCGCGCTGAATGCCATCGCCAGCCCCCGGCGATCCATTACCCATGCCAGGGTGCGCTCGTACCAGCCGAGCGAGGCGTCCCACACCCGCTCGATCGCCTGGTAGAATCGGCCATGCTGCTCCTGGGCATGCGGCCTGAGCCAGCGGCTGCAGAGCATCGGAGTCAGGGTGAGGGAGACGAAGCCGGAGACCAGAATGGCCACGCCGATGGTGACGGCGAACTCCTGGAACAGGCGTCCGATCAGCCCGCCGAGGAAGAGCACCGGGATGAAGACCGCCACCAGTGAGAGGGTCATCGAGATGACGGTAAAGCTGATCTCCCGGCTGCCGTGGAGCGCCGCCTGCATCACCGATTCGCCCTTCTCGATGTGGCGGACGATGTTCTCCAGCACCACGATCGCGTCGTCCACCACGAAGCCCACCGCCAGGGTGAGCGCCATCAGCGAGAGGTTGTCGAGACTGTATCCCAGCAGGTACATCACCGCGAAGGTGCCCACCAGAGACATGGGCAGCGCCAGACTGGGGATCGCCGTGGCCCGGAGGTTCCGGAGAAAGAGGAAGATCACCATCACCACCAGGCAGAGCGCCAGGAAGAGGGTGAACTTCACGTCGTTCACCGAGGCCTTTACCGTGAGCGAACGGTCGTTCAGGGTCGCGATGTCGATGGACGGAGGGATCTGCGGACGCAGCTTCTCCACCTCGGCCTTGACCCGCTCGGCCACGGCCACGGTGTTGGTGCCGGGCTGCCGTTGGATGGCCAACACCACCGCGCGCTGTCCGTTGAACCAGCTCGCCCGCTTGGTGTCCTGCACGCTGTCGATCACCCGGCCCAGGTCCCGCAAGCGGACCGGGGCGCCGTCGCGGTAGGTCACCACTAACGCGCCGAAGTCCGCGGCGTTGGTGAGTTGGCCCTGGCTCTCCACCGAATACGCCTTGTCGGTGCCCCACAGGATGCCGGTCGGCAGATTCACGTTGCCGTTCTCGACCGCCTGGGCCACTTCATCGATGCCGATGCTCCGGGCCGCCAGTTGCTGGGGATCGAGCTGGATTCGCACCGCGTACTTCATGGAGCCGTACACCTGCACCTGGGCCACGCCGTCCACGGTGGAGAGCCGTTGGGCCAGGAAGGTCTCGGCGTATTCGTTGAGCTGGGGGAGCGGCAGCGTGGTGGTGCGGAGCGCGTAGTACAGGATCGGCGAAGACGACGGATCCACTTTGCGGAAGCTGGGCGGCAGCACGTCCTGCGGCAGTTGCCGCTGGGCCTGAGAAAGGGCGGCCTGCACGTCCTGCGCGGCGTCGTCGATGTTACGGCTCAGGGCGAACTGGAGCGAGATCGAGGTGGCCCCCTGGCTGCTGGTGGAGGTCATGGTCTCGATGCCGGGGATGGTCGAGAACTCCTTCTCCAGCGGGGTGGCCACCGAGGAGGCCATGGTCTCCGGGCTCGCCCCCGGCAGATTCGCGGTCACCGAGATGGTGGGGTAGTCGACGGCCGGGAGGTCGCTGACCGGCAGCCCCCGGTATGCGACCAGCCCGAAGATCAGGATTCCGGCCATGACCAGCGTGGTCATCACTGGCCGCCGAATGAAGAGCTCGGTGAAGTTCATGACGCCTCCAGCGCGGCGACGCTGTCGCCGGCCGCCTTGATCTGGACCTTGGAGCCTTCTCGCAACCGCAACTGCCCATCCACCACGACCCGGTCGCCGGCCGCAACCTCACCGCTCACCAGCGCCAGGTCGCCGACGGTCCGGCCCACCGTCACCTGCTTGGTGACCGCCGAGCTGTCCGGTTGGATCACGAACACGAAACTGCCTTGCTGCCCCGCGACCACCGCGCGCGCCGGGATCACCAACGCGTTCTGGTCGACATAGAGCCGAATGCGCACATTCACGAATTCGCCGGGCCAGAGGGTCCCGTCCTGATTGGGGAAGGTCCCCTTGAGCAGGATGGTCCCGGTGGCTGTATCGATCGCGTTGTCCATGAACGAGAGGGTGCCCTGCGCGGACTTGCCGCCCCCCACCGGCTCGGCTCGCACCACGATCTCACCCTGGCTGCGATAGCGCTGCACCAATGGAAGATTCGCGGCCGGGACCGCGAAGCGAGCGAGGATCGGGCGGATCTGATTGATCGTGACCAGCGGTGCGGCGTCGGCGGCTCGGACCAGGTTGCCGGCCCGCACCCGCAAGCTGCCGGTCCGGCCGGCGATGGGAGCGCGGATGGTGGCGTACTGGAGGTTGAGCCGGGCCTCATCCACTGCGGCCTGGCTGGCCGCCAGCGTCGCCTGAGTGGCGGCCGCGCTGGTGCGGGCCTGATCGTATTGCTGAGCGGTGACGTACTCCTTCTCCGCCAGCGTGGAGTACCGCTCCGCTTCCTGCTTCGCGTTGGCCGCCTGGGCCTGGTCCCGAGCCAGCAGTGCCTCCGCCTGGGCCAGCGCGGCCTGGAAGGGGCGCGGGTCGATCTGAAAGAGCACCTGGCCTCGGTGCACGTCCTGGCCTTCGGTAAAGGCGATTCGAACCAGGAGGCCGCTGACCTGGGGCTGCACCGCGACCGTCTGCAGCGGCTCCACCGTGCCGGTGGCCGCCAGCTCGAAGGGCATCGCGCGCCGTTCGGCGGTTCCCACGGTCACTGGCACCCGAGAGGGCGGAGGGGCGTCCGAGCTCCCGCAAGCCAGCGCGGAAAGAGCGAACAGGCCGGTCAGGGCCCGAGCGGCGGTAGCTGAGGTCATCGTTGTGGAACCGTCGTACTATCGGTGATCAGGCGGAACGGGTTCCCGCCCTTGGGGTCGAGCACGCCGGCGTCGTGGGCCAGCTGCGCCAATGAGACACTCCAGGACAGCCGGGCGTCTACCCGCTGGGCCCGGGCGCCGGCCAACGCACTCTGCGCGGCAAGCAGATCGAGCACGCTGCCGACTCCCGCGCGATAGCGGCCCAGCGCCACTTCGCTGGACTGCTCCGCGCTGGCCAGCAAGTCCTCCGCCGTGCCCACTCGCCTGGTCGCGGTTTGCAGTGCGTAGTACGCACTGAAGACTTGGAACACGACCTGCTGCTGCAGGCTTGCCGCCTGTGCTGCCGCGGCCCGGGCCTCGAACTGGGCACCGCGCAGATCGTATTGCCGGGAGAATCCGCTGAAGATTGGAATGGTCAACCCCAGGGCCAGGTTGTAACTGTTGGCGCCGTTGGGAATCGTGGTGGCATACGTCCGCCCCGCGTTGGCGCTCAAGTTGAGCGAAGGCAGCAGCGCGGAGCGGAAATCACCGATGCGGGCGCGGGCAGCTTCCGCCTGCGACCGGGCCGCCTCGAGGTCGGGGCGCTCTGTGACCGCCCGGGCGATGAGTCCATCCACACTGTCGGCGATGGCCGCCACCGGAACCTCGCCGGCGGTGGAATCCACGTCGTACGGCAAGTTCGCCGGCAGGCCCAGCGCCAGAGCGAGCGCGCCGCGCGCGGTTTGAAGGTTGCCCTCGGTGGTCTGAAGATCGAGCTGGACCTGGCTTGCGGCGGTGCGTGCCTGGAGCACATCGGCCACGGTGGCGACTCCCACCCGCCGGCGCTCCTCGGCCGCGGTGAGGTTGGTCTGCGCCTCCTTCAGCGTGGTGCGCTGGGCTTCGAGCAACCCGCGGCTAGCCAGGTACTGGAAGTAGGCCACCTGGATCTGGAGCACCACGTCCTGGATCACCGCGTTGTGGCTGAAGCCGGCCGCCAGAAGCTCCTGGCGGGCGCCTTCGATTCTGCCGCCGCGACCTCCAAAGTCGAACAACAAATAGTTGAGAGTGACGCTGGGAGCGAAGACCGATTGCTCAACCGACACCCGGCCGGCGCTGGCTGCGGTCTTGATCCGGGACGCCGTCACATCGCCATCCACGGTCGGCAGCCGCTCGCCTCGAGCCGAGCCGTACGCCGAGGCTGCGACCTGGGCGTTGGCCCAGGCGAGACGGGTGGTCGGATTGTTCCGGAGCCCGAGCTCGACGATCTCGGTGAGGGTGAGCCGCCGGATTCGATCGCCCAGGTCGGCCGGTACCGCGGGCTGCCCCGCGGTGTCCGCGGCAGGCTTCGGCCGGGCCGCGGGCGCCGGAGGGGTCCAAGGCACCTCGGGCGAAGGCGAGGCGCCCGCCACACCGGAGACGCCTGGCGTGCCCACACATCCCGCGAGCAGTATGGCGCCGGCCAGGGTGGCAACCGGCAGTCCGTAAAGTGATTTCACCGCCGGCTCTCCCGACTTGCGACCCGTCGAGCCGGGGAGCCCCTGCGCCAAGCAGCCAGAGCGTGACTGATTTGCGCCGTCATGAACGCAAAGCCGGTCTCGTATTCCTCCAGGCGAGTTCGCACCGCTGGGCTCCGAATCTGGAGAGTTCGGCGGGCTTCTCCCACCACCTCGGTGAAGTGGTTCCACCGCTCCAGGCGATCCGCCACACAGCGAACGAACAAATCCGGCGGCACCCGGTAGAAATCCCGCCGGTCACCTGAGTGGCGGATCAGCTCGAGGATTCCTCGGCGGGCCAGCAGCCGGGCGTTGGTGCTGACGCTGGCCTTGCTCACATGCAGCACCTCAGCCAGCTCGCTCAGGCAGCGGGGCTCCCGGCTCACCATGAGCAGGCCAAACACCCGCCCGGCGATTGGGGGCAAGGCATCCTGCTCGAACAGCAGGCCCATGCGGTGAGTGAATTGGTCGAGGGTCATGAGAAGCTATCGGCTATCCGCTATCAGCTATCGGCTATGAACCTGTGACTATTGGCTTTTCGCCCCTGGCTCCGAGCTAACGGCAAAGAGCCGATAGCTGATAGCCGATAGCCGATAGCCGATCTTCTAATACGTTCAGTATGAACTAAACGTTGGGGTCCGCCAAGCCCGCTGTGACGAAATGGATACAGGGAGGGACCAGCTCAGCCGGGGCGCCGGGGGTGGGTTGGAGGCAGCAGCCAGTCGACCGCCTCGCGGGTCATCTGGGCCGGCACCTCGTGGGTGCCGTCGAACTCGATGTACCGCACGTCGTAACCCCGATCCTTGAGCCGAGGCACGATCCGGCGGCTGCACCGGTCGATGGGGAGGATCTGGTCCCGGATGCCGTGGGAGACGAAGACCCGGGGCGAGCCGTGTAGCTCGGCGGGAACCAGGAATCCCGGGGAGAACGCGATGGCATGGGTGAAGAGATCGCCGTTGGTGAGGCCGAGGGAGAGGGCGTAGGATGCGCCGTCGGAGAACCCTTCGGCCACGATCATTCGAGCATCGACCGCACAGCGCTCGAAGGTCCAGGCCAGGGTCTTATCCACGAAGGCTACATCGGGACCATAGTCGTCCATGACTACGTCCCAGGTGTAGCCTCGTGAATCCGGAGCCAGCAGGATCAATCCGGTGCGGTCGGCCGCGGCCTGAAGTCGCTCGAGGGCGCGCCGCCCCCGGCCGCTGGCCCCGTGAAACATCACCACGAGCGGCGCCGGCTGGTCCGGTCGGTACGCCGCGGGCACGTAGAGGAAGCCGTCGCGCTCCTGGCCGAACGCCAGCGGCTGGAGCCCGGCCGGCGTCTTCATGGTCGGGCCGCCCGAGGGGCGGGCGCTGAGCCGGCCACGGGGGCTCGGCTCCTTTCGCTCCCGTTTGACTGGCATCCAGGCCGCTTCGTGGGTGACCGGTGCCGCGCAGGCGGCCGTAAGCGCTGTGGTGAGGCCGGCCCCGGCCAGTCTGAGCAGATCACGCCGCGTCAGCGGTGAGTCCGACATTCTTCTTCCCGCGCAATCAGAGTACAGGACGCCGATTCCCTGGGGGCGGACACGTCCAATGGGGGATGGCTCTTGTCCAACCCGCCGGAGCAAGACACTCTCCAGACGATGTCAGTTCCCGCGAAGTTACCTCGGGTAGGCCGGCTCACCCTGTGATGAGACGTCCAGTCATCGGCGTCATGGGCGCAGGGCAGGCGAGTGCGGGCAGCCTCGCCGCGGCGCAAGAGCTCGGCAAACTGATCGCGCAGCACGGGTGGATCCTGTTGACCGGCGGGCGTCCGTTGGGCGTGATGGCCGCTGCCAACGCCGGCGCCAAGGAGGTGTCCGGCAGTCTTACGCTGGGTATCCTGCCTTCGGCCACCGGCGGAGTCGACCCCGGAGTCGACCTGGCCGTCTTCACCGGCTTGGGCGACGCCCGGAACGCGGTGAACGTCCTCACCAGCGACGTCGTGGTTGCCTGTGGAGTCGAGGGACCCGGCACGGCGTCCGAGGTCGCCCTCGGTCTCACGGCAGAGAAGCCGGTGATCCTGCTCGGGGCATCACTCGCCGCCACCGCATTCTTCAGGACGGTGCCGGGGGCGGGGCGTCTGCTCGAAGCTCGCACCCCGGAAGAGGCGGTGGGGCTGATCGAGCACGTACTCGAAGAGGGGTAGAGACCTATGAGGAAGTTACCGGTTGCACTCGCACTGCTGGCGATCGTCTTGCTCGTGATCGCCGGACCGGCCACTCGCTTGGGTTGGTGGGACTTCCGCACCGGGTTCGGGTTGCTGCGTTGGGCGGCGTATCTCGGCATCGCCGCCTTGGTGGTAGGCCTGGTCGTGTTGGTGTTCCGGCGCCCGCCGACGGGCCGGGTTTGGCTGGTGCTGGCCCTGGTAGCGGGTCTCATCGCCGTGCTGGTGCCCTGGGGCTGGCTGCGCACGGCCAAGCGGGTGCCACCGATCCACGACATCACCACCGACACCGAGCATCCGCCGGAGTTCGTGGCGGTGCTGCGCCTCCGGGCCGGCGCGCCTAATCCGCCGGATTACGGTGGCCCCGAGATCGCCGCGGCGCAGCGCCAGGCCTATCCCGACGTGCAGCCACTCATGGTAGGCGCTTCGCCGGCCGCGACATTCGATCGCGCGCTCGCAGCCGCCCGCGACATGGGGTGGGAAATCGTCTCCGCCGACACGAACGCCGGGAGAATCGAAGCAACCGCGACCACCCGCTGGTTCGGATTCAAGGACGACGTCGTCGTCCGGATCATGCCCGAGAAGAGCGGCTCCCGGGTGGATGTGCGATCGGTGTCGCGCGTGGGACAGAGCGACGTCGGAACCAATGCAAAGCGGATTCGGGAGTATTTGAAGCGGGTGGGATAAGGCTATCGGCTATCGAGCTATCCGCTATCCCCCAAGGCAAAGCCGATAGCTGATAGCTGATAGCCTCAGAACACCAGCTGCCCCACCTCCGCCGTCTCTCCCGATTTCACCTGCACCCGCTTCCCGCCGCTGGTGATGTGCCTCGAAAGATCTTCCGCCACCACCTCGTAATGGCCCGGGCTGAGAAAGAGGGCCTGGAATTCTCCATTCGCGTTGGAGCGCGACGTCGCGAGCAGGGGACCCAGGCCGGAAAGCGTGTCGAGTGACTTGTGGATGCTCACCACCGCGTTCGGAATCGGCGATCCGCCATCGGCTCGAACCAAGGCCCCTCGAATCCCGCCGGATCCCGCCCGGGTGATCGCCCGTAGGGCAGGGATGAACGTGAAACCGCCGCTGCCGTCGTAGAGGAAGCTTCGCCCGACGTCGAAGTCGATCACGATGTCTTCACCGTTCTGATCGACGGCCAAGGCTTCCTCAACCAGGGAAAAGAGGTTCGGCCGCTCGGCCTTGTACTGCCAATTGATTCCGGCGGCCCCGGGCGTCGTGGTGCCCAGGATGGTGGCTCCGTCGCTGGCGGTCATGCTGGACCGGTTGGGATCGAAGATCAGCCGGACGGCGCGATACTGGCCGGGCGGAACCACGGCCTCGCCCAGCAAGGCGGTCGAGCCGTTCTGAAGGTCCAACAAGTTGAAGGCCCGATCCGGATGGGCCACGGACACCCACGGTACGGCGTCGGAGGTGTCCAACTGGGTAGACATCGCGATATCTACGATGTGGATGTCTACTCTGGAGATACCGTCGAAAGGGAAGGGCGCGTCGGTGAGGAATACCGACGTCTTCCCGTCGGAGGGGTTGGGACTCTGGGGGCCGATCTCGCTCGAAGTGCAGGCCGCCAGGGCGAGCAGGCCGGCCGAGCCCAGTGTAAATGAACAGCGGCGCATCGTCGTCTCCGGAAGGCGAAGCCTCATCGGGTTCACCCCTCTCTGACCCCCAGGCACCCAGCCGTGTAACCAGCCGGCGCAGAGTGCCCGAAAGGCCTTGCAGTTGTCACAGCCGGCCCAGCAACGTGGTCTACTCAGGATGAGCGACAGCGACGCCGAGCTGGTCGCCCGGACGCTCGGCGGAGACCTCAATGCCTTCGCCGGTCTGATGGCGCGGTATCGGGATGTGTTCGGTCGCTACGCGGTCAATATGCTGGGAAACCAGGAAGACGCCCAGGAAGCGATGCAGGACAGCTTCGTCCGGGCGTACCGGGCGTTGGCCGACTGCCGGCAGCCGGAGCGCTTCGGGGCGTGGCTCTTCCGGATCGTGGTGAATCGCTGCCGCACCATGCGCCGGCGGCTCCTCCGGGCTCACCGCTTCGAGGTCGAGCTGCCCGACGATGTGCCCTCCCACGGGGAGCGGCCCGATTCGTTCGAATGGCGGGATGAGATCAATCAGGCGCTGCTCCAGCTCCGACCCCACTACCGGGAGGCGTTCCTTCTGCGTTACGTAGAGGGACTGGACTACGCCGAGATGTCCCGCCTGACCGGAGCCAGAGAGGCTGCCCTCCGAATGCGGGTCAAACGAGCCAGCGATCAGCTCCGCGAGCTGCTGCGAGACGTCCATGCCAGTTGAACCCGACGACGAGCTACGAGACGAAGAGTTGCGCCGGGTCGTCGCCGAGTTGCGCCGCCCGGTGCGGCTCGACCCGGCCATCGACCAGCGGGCCATTCGTGCCGTCAGGCAGCAACCGGCGTCCCCGTCAAACCGAAACTGGCGGTGGGGCGCGGCGGCCGCGGTGGCCGCAGCCGGGCTATTGGTCGCGGTATTGCTCCAGTCTCCGGTGGACTCGTCCGGGGGGCCGGCTCCAGTGGTCGTCGCAGCCACGGAAACCCGCTCGGTCCTCCTCCAGCTCGCATCACCTGCCTCATCCCGGGTCGCCGTGGTCGGCGACTTCAACGATTGGGACCCGGCGGCCACTCCGCTGCAACCTACCGGCCGGCAGGGGGTATGGATCGTCGAGCTGCACCTCAAGCCCGGCCGCTATCACTACACCTTCCTGATCGATGGTCGCCGTTGGGAACCGGACCCCAGCGAGGCTCGGGCGGCGGGCAGTGATTTCGGGGCACCGGTCTCGGTGCTCACGGTGAGCTGAGCGCTATGCTCCTTCGCAAGATCGGCCTCCTCACCCTGCTGGCGGCGGCGCCTTCGCTGGTGGCGGCGCAGGATCGCCGGCTGGCCGAGCGGCTCGATTCGGCCACCGCCATCGCGGTGCAGCACCTGGTGGATTCGGCCGCCGCCGAGCGACTGCCCACCGAGCCGCTGGTGCAGAAAGCGCTGGAAGGCAAGACCCTCGGCGCCGAAGGCGGCCGCATCCGTCAAGCGGTGGCAGCCCTCCTGGGTCAGCTTGGTCGAGCCCGCGAAGCGCTGGGTGCCGGCGCGGATGAGGCGGAGCTCACCGCGGGCGCAGGCGCGCTCCGGGCCGGATTGCCGCCGGGCGCACTGCGCCGGCTGCAGTCGCTTCGCACGGGGCACAGATTAGTCGTCCCCATCGCGGTGCTCACCGATCTCGTGGCGGAAGGCGTACCGCCCGATGACGCAACCCAGTCGGTCCTGGCTCTGGCTCGCGACGGCCGGCCGGACGACGAGTTCTTGGCCTTGCGCCGCCGGGTCCAGAGCGAGCGCCGCGGGCGCCCGGCCTCGGAGCCTCCGCCGTCTCTCCGGCCCGCCGCCGATCCTCCGGTGGATCAATGAGACATTCCCATCGCGCTACGCTGATTTCCCTCCTCTGCACGGGGCTCGCCGGCCCAGCCGCGAGTCAGGTCAGTGGGACACTCGATCTGGGTGCGGGTACCTATCGGCCGGAGCGAGCGATTCCAGGCGGAATCGCGTCGATCGCCCCGACGCTGCGCTTCGACGCCGGCCTCTTCCGGCTGGGTGCTTCCGGGGTCTACTCCGATGCCCCGGCCGGCCGCTGGAATTTCCAGGGCACCGGAACCGCGCTGGCCCGCTCACCGCGCTTCGGACCGTTTCACCTCGAGGGAATCGGTGAGGTCGACTGGACCCGGCACTATCAGGTCCGGGGCACCAGCAGCATCAGCGGCGAGCTTCGAGCCTACGCCCATCCAGCCAAGGATGCTTCGGTGTGGTTCGGCCGCGCGCTCGGGAGCGCCTCGAGCCTGGGCCGCCGCCGGCCGCTCCGGCGGACCCACATCGGGACGTCGGCGCGGCTGGGCTCGCTAGAAGTGGGGCTCTCGCTGGCCAGTACCAGCTTTGACCTGATGTCCGGCCCGTATACCGGTACCGACGGAACCCCGACGTTAGCCGAGGACACCAGCAGAACCGTTTCCCAGGCATCCCCCGGGCGGGTCGGCCCCCGGGCGTCGCTGACCGACGCCATCGTGTCCGGCCGCTGGAGAGTCGCGGATTTCGACTTGGATGTGGCGGTGGGCCGGCGCTTCAGCAGCAACACGCCGGAGCTGACCATCTGGGGATTCACCGCTACCCGGTCGCTCACCCCGGAACTGGCGCTCGTGGCCGGCGCGGGGCGTGCCGGCTCGGATCCGGTGACCTCGGTGCCCGGCGCGCGATATCTGGTCCTCGGCCTGCGGCTCAAGGTGAACCCGTTGGGGACTCCTGCCCTTGCCGTCCCCGCTCCGGCGCCGGATCACGCGCCGTTCCGAGTCGGCCCCGCATTGCCTGCTGGCCGCGAGGTATCCGTGCGCGCTCCCGAGGCCCGGTTGGTGGAGCTGGCCGGCGATTTCACCGATTGGCAGCCGTTGCTCCTGAGATACTCCGGCGCCGGCGTGTGGCGTACTATCGTGCCCATCGCGCCGGGCCTTCATCGGTTGGCGGTCCGGATCGACGGTGGGCCCTGGCAGGCCCCGCCGGGATCGCGGCCCATCACCAGCGAGTTCGGCGGCGAGGTTGCTGAAATCGTGGTGGAGTGATCCGCACGCTCGCGCGGTACCACGTAATGCTGTGGATCGCCGGACTGGCCCTGCTCGCGATCGGGCTGGCATGGGTGAGTCCTAGGCCATACGACGACGGCGGCCTGGGAAGCCTGGCTTACGGAATTACCTTTTCGCTGGGTATGCCATTCGTCACCGCGGCCCGGCTTCTGGTCCGATGGCTCGGACCCGAGCGGAGCGGTCTCACCTGGCCTCTGGCAATCCCCCTCGGCTTCATTCCCTACCTCCTCGCCGAGATCTTGGTTCAACGCCTCGCCGCCCGGAAGTGAGCCATACCGTGGCAACCCTGGAGCAGGCCGTCGTGGCGCTGGAGTACTTCAACGCCTTCCACGACGGCTTCATCCGGCGGCTTTCCCTGATCTCGCACGACACCTTCGAGGCTCGCGGCGTGCACACGCTCTCCGGCCGGCTGGACCTCGAGCTGGATCTGGCGCACTACAACTATCGCGATGGTGAGCCTCCGGCCGACCAAGTCGTCGAGCTGCGATTCGCCGAAGTACGCGACTTATGGGTCGACCTGCCTTATGCCAACGGCGAATGGGCCATCAACGACCTGCGGATCGCTTCCGCCATCCGGAACGAGTTCGGGAGAGAAGAGCCCTGCCTCGCGGCGGCCATGCGGCACCACCGCCTGGAGCAAGGACGCTGGACGGTCCGCGCGGTGCTGCGCTTTACGTTCAAGGGTGGGGAATTCACCGAGGTACCCTGAAATTCCAAGCCATGCGGAGGCAGGATGAAGTCGATGTCCGGGTTGGCCACCAAGCGCTTCGATGCGCCCGACGAGCGGCGCGACTTCGAGCGCGGGCGATTCGAGATCGTGAAGATCGGTGGAATGACCGTGGGCCGGGCGAGCTATGCACCGGGGTGGCGCTGGTCGGAGCACGTTCGGCCCATTGCGGGGACGCCGTCCTGCCAGATCGCTCACCTCGGCCTGGTGCTCGCCGGCCGCGCTATGGTGCGGATGGACGACGGCCGGGAAATCGAGCTCAAAGCCGGCGACCTGTTCGACGTGGCTCCGGGCCATGACAGCTGGGTGGTGGGAGACGAGCCATACGTGTCCATCCACTTTCTCGGCGCGGACCAGTACGCGTCGGGGTAGTGCGGGTGTCGCGCTCGTGGCTATTCTCCATGTCGACCGTCCCGAGATACCGCGCGTGAGCACCCCAACCGCAGGAGGGGACCAATGGCATCGCGCAAGCGCTACCAGCTGGACCGCGTCACGGTGGAGCCCAGGGAACAGCGAGTGGCGACGTGGACCTTTCCGGGAGGCACCGGGCGAGTACCGGTGAGCGGCACCGAGCACGTGTACGCGGTGATCGACGAAAACTTCGGCGCCCATCATCTCTGGGAGTTTGTGGTCCGGGTGCCCAACGCCCGCGGTGAACGAGTGGAGGTCCGCCCCCGGAGCACGCCCAATCTCAAGGTCTGGGCGGAGCTGCCCAACCGCTCGCTCACCTTCGTTCGGGCAACCAAAGGCGAAGCGCGAGGCAAGGCGTACTGCCAGGTGGCGCTGGCCGACCCGACCGGCAGCAAGACCAAGGACGTGGTGCGGGGCGACGAGCGCCACAAGCTGCCCGCATGGTTTACCCCGCTCCAGAGCCGGATGCGGCTCAAGCAGAACGTGCGCCCGACCAAAGGCACCGACGGACAGGCGCTGGTGATCCTGGTGACGCCGAACGATTACCCGGCGATGATCCGGCTCTTCTTTGCGATGAAGGTCTGGATCCTGAAAGAGGGCATCGCCCTGCCGGGGTGATGCCGGGTTAGGTCCGGTCGATCTCCCGAATGACGATGCTTCCGCCGTAGCGCACGTGGGGACAGGTCTTCGCGATGGCCAGCGCGGAGCTTTCATCCGTCGCTCGGATGAGAAAGAATCCGGCCAGCCGGGTTGCTGCGGGGTCGGGCGGTGTGGTGCTGACCCGTCCATTGCTGCCGATCACGACCTCCGCGTCCTCATCCTTCAGTTTCTCTCCCCCCTCGATCTGGCCCCCGGCGGCGTGGGTCCGGGCCCAGTTCCCATACTCCATGACCCGTTCTTGCTCCTGCTCGGCTTGGGGCCGGGCGTACTCCGGTCCCTCGTACAGCAGCAGGAGATAGCGCGGACCGGTGCGGCCACCGTCGCCGGTCTCGGCGGCGCGGCGGCCCAGCGCGAGCCCGCCGAGGAAAAGCGAGGTCGCCGCGGCGAGTCCCGCGACCAGCTGAACGCCACGCCAGCGCCGGCGCGCCCGACCTGAGGCGAGGAGTCCTCTGGCCCGCAATGCCGCAACCGTCGCGTCTTCCAGTCCGGCGGGCGGCAATGCCTCTCGCGGCAGCGCGTCGATGGCCGAGCGTTCGTCGGGGGTCAGCTCCTCGTTCGATTCCGTCATCGGTTTCTCCTTTACTCGACCGGTCGAAGCATGGCCCGCAGGTGTCGCCGCGCGTGAGAGAGTTGGCTCTTCGAGGTGCCGGCGTCGATTCCCAGCACGCGTCCGATCTCGAGGTGGGTAAATCCTTCGACGTCGTGCAGCACGAACACCCGCCGGTAGCCCTCGGGCAGTCGGGCGATGGCGCGCTCGAGGTCGATGCGCTCTTCGGTGCCGTTGTTCCTCTCCCCCACCGAGGTCATGACCACCGCCTCGTCGTTCCACTCCACCTCGCGCCGGGAGCCTTCCCGCCACGACTCCCGGGCGCAGTTGACGGCGATGCCACAGAGCCAGGTGCTGAACGTCGAGCGCCAGCCGAACGTCGCCAAACCTTCGACCGCACGAACCCAGGTGCGCTGCACCAGCTCCTCGGCCCAAGCCGCATCACCACCGCCCAGTCGCAGGGATAGGCGATAGAGCACCGGGGTGTGGCGACGGTATAGCTGCCGGAATGCGGCCTCGTCACCGGACGCAACCGCTTCGACCAGCCGGCGATCGTCCGGCTCGGCCGCGCCGGCGGACGGGGTCACCGGCTGGCCGCCCCGATCGGTTTGGGATCCACAAAATCCTTCACGACGACCATGATCTGGGAGCGCGGCTTGCCGGGATCGACCACCATCGCCGCCTGAGTAGAGGGTGTCGATCCCAGGCCGAGGTCGGCAGCGGTGAGATAGGGATAGTAGATCATGAGATGCGGCTGCCACTTGCCGACCAGTTTGCCCTCGTCATCGTAGAGCACCTGGCCGGAAGACATCATATAGCTCATCGCGGGTCGCCGGGGAAGCCGATACTTACCGGTCAGCAGCCCTTCCGCGATCTCCCTATCGATCGCTTCCTGCGACCGTCCGTCCCGAAGCATCTCGACCTGGCGGATCTCGATCGGCATGATGGTCGCCGAAGCTTCGGCGTCGTAGCAGACCGGCTCGAGACTCTGGGGCCAACTTCGGCTCACGATGCAGGTGACGCCGTTGGTTCCTTCCTGGGCGACGGTGAAGCCGCGCTGGGTAAGGACCATGACGGTGGCGGCGGCGGAGACCGGTGCCGGCGCGGCGCTCCGCGCGAGGATCATCTCTTGATCTCGCGGAAGCATGATGCGGGGACCTGGGCGGCCGGCAGCGGCGCTCTGCGCCGCGGCGGGAAGGGCGACCAGCAGCGACGCCGAACACGATGGCGGATAGCCGTTTCATGGTGGTCTCCTCTTGAGCCAGATCCCTCGCCTCGCTCGGGATGACAGGTGCAGTTCGACTGATAGCTATGAGTGGCGATTCAGCCCCTCAGGGTTGCATACTTGGCGGCGCATGCGATCTCTCCCCGAACGCCCGCCATTCGCCGCCGGCCAGGCGGCCGTGCTCGGCGGCATCAAGCTGGTGCTCCATCTCGTAGTGAATGCCGCGTCCCCCTACGGCTTCCACCGGGACGAGCTCCTCTACCTGGCGATGGGCCGTCACCTTCAGCTCTGGCGGATGGATTTTCCGCCGGGCATCGCACTGGTGGCGGAGACGACGCGCGGGCTGTTGGGCGACTCGCTCCTCGCCATCCGGTTGCCGTCGGCGCTCGCGGGCACTGCCGTGCTGGTCCTCGCGGCCCTCATCGCCCGCGAGCTCGGCGGCGGGCGCGCCGCGCAGGGACTCGCCGCCCTGTCGGTGTTGGCGAGCCCGCTGTTTCTGCGGGCGTCGAATCTCTTCCAGCCGGTGGTGCTGGATCAGCTCACCTGGACCCTCGCGCTCTATGCGCTGATCCGGATCTGTCGCACCGAGGCCCCGCGATGGTGGATCGGGCTCGGTGCCGCGCTCGGTTTCGGACTCCTGACCAAGTTCAGCGCCGCGTTTCTGGGGCTCGGGATCCTGGCCGGACTAGTGATCTCCGATCAGCGCCGAGCCTTGCTTAGCCCATGGCCCTGGACCGCCGCCCTGCTGGCGCTCGCCATCGGAAGCCCCGGCATCGTGGGGCAGATCCGGCTGGGATTTCCCGTGCTGGGACAGATGGCGGACCTCCGGGCCACTCAGCTCGAGCGGGTCACGACCACGGAGTTCGTGCTTGGCCAGCTGCTCTGGGGACCGACCGCGCTGCTCGGCTTGGCGGGAGCGATCGCGCTGCTCACCAGTGAACGACTTCGGCCTTTTCGGGTGGCGGGGTGGAGCTGCCTCGCGGTCTTCCTGATCCTGCTGCTGCTGCACGGCAAGGCGTATTATGCCGGCCCGTTGTATCCCGCCTTGTTCGCCGCCGGATCGGTCATGGTGGAGTCGGTCGGCAAGCGGAGGACGACTTCGATTCTCCGTTGGGGCACCGCCGCACTCATCGTCGCCTTCGGAGCGCTGCTCTTGCCTTTCGGAGTGCCGATGGTGGCGCCCGAGGCTATGGCGTCGTATGCCCGAACCATCGGAGCCACGAGCGCCCTACGCACCAACACCGGGGCGCTGGGCCGTCTCCCCCAGGACTACGCCGACATGCTCGGATGGGAGCAGCAAACCGCCGCGGTGGCTCGAGTGTATCAGGCACTTCCTCGAGATCAGCGGGACAGGGCGGTGCTGCTGGCGGGAAATTACGGCGAAGCCGGCGGGCTCGATTTCTTCGGGCCACGATACGGCCTACCGGGTGCGGTGAGCCCGGCGGGGAGCTACTGGTTCTTCGGCCCGGGGAACAAGCCGGGTGAGGTAGCGGTGACCATCGGGATCGACCGGGAGGATCTGGAGCGTTATTTCGACTCGGTAGCCCCCGCGGCCCGGGTGCGCGAGCCCTGGGCCGTGGCCGAGGAGCAGGACCTCACGATCTACCTGGCGACGCGCCCGCGTCTCACTCTGAAGCAGGTCTGGCCGATGCTGGCGGGACGGAACTGATTGCATAATCTTGAGATTCCTTCCGGAGGGACCATGCTGGGCAACCGGCCGATGAGCGAGTGGATCACCCGGTACGCGCAGAGCCATCAGCACCCGGTCAACCTGCTCTGCCATACCTTCGGGATCCCGATGATTGCCCTGTCGCTGCCGCTCTTCGTGGTCGCGATCTTCGTCCCGGGCTTCTGGCCGGTCCCGCTGGCCCTGTTCGTCCTCGGCTGGACGCTTCAGTTCGTCGGGCACTTCTACGAAGGAAAGCCGCCGGAGTTCTTTCATGACTGGCGCTTCCTACTGGTCGGGCTTCGCTGGTGGGTGGCCAAGATCCGGGGCCGGGCCTAGCGCTCGCAGCTCCGCGATCAAACGGGTCCTTCTCACCTTGCTGCTGGCCGGACTGGGGTGCGGCCGGCCCCACCCCGTCTATCACTCGGCCCCGGTGGCGCCGTGGCTACGAGCCGACCCCCAGCGCTGCCTGCTCACCCGCGACCTGCGCGAGGGCATGGAATTCATGGCCAAGCGCTGCGCCGAGGAGTTCGTGCAGCAGAACGGTTACACCGACGTGCCTGCCAGCGAGGACTCGACTCGGTGGGTGCTCGAGGTGGGAGAGGCCGGCGCCTGGCCCAGGGTATTCGCGTCCCGGGTCGGCACGCTGGAACGGGATGCGGCCACGGTGCAGTGCAGCATGCGAGAGTGTGTGGTGCTGTTCCGGCTTCGCCGCCCCGTGCTCGCCTGCGCATATCGAGCGGTCACCATGACGCAGGTATTCACCAAGCTGAGGCTCGCGCCCGGTGGAGTGCGCGATATCCGATGCGGGGACAGGAGGGTATGAGGCTATCGGCCTAGTTCGGCGCCCTCACTCCACTTCCGGAATACACTCGATCATCTCCGATGGTCGGCCCCCCGACATCCACACCGATATCGTTGTCATCCTTCGAAATGCGCTGGCGAATCGAGCCGGGGAAGGGCTCGGTCCGCCCGTTCCGGCCGAAGGCGTCGGTATACCAGATCTCGGGGCCATCGGCGTTCGAGATCCGGTTGCCGTTCACATCCATGAAGTGGCCGGCGCCATTGAATCGGGACCGGGGATCATCGAAGGTCACCCCCAGGGTCTGACCGTCGTCGGTCGAGTCGTCGCAGGGCCCGCCTTCGGCGCGCTCACCGGCTGCAGTCACCTCGTAGCACACGTCGATCGGACGACCCACGGTCGGAGCAATCGCCGGATCGTGGAAGCGGCTGGGGAGCCGCACCTGGAAATACGGATTGAAGGACGCCAGGGTGTGCCCGTCCTGCCGCCGGATGTTGGCCGAAATCTCCCAGGTCTCATGCAGCGCCGAGTGGAAGTTCGACTGTTGCCCTGGCGGCACCAGCATGAACTGCTCGACGCACGCCCGATCGGGAATCGCCCGGAAGCCGCCACCGTCGGGTGAATTGACCGGAGTCGGAGTCCCCGCCGTCACGTGCACACTGTGGTCGCAGGAGCGGACGAACTCGCCCGGCGTGCCGATGGCGGTGAGCAGGGTGATGTGCATCTCCGCCCCATCCTCGCAGCGGAAATGATAGACCAGCTCGTGCAGATTGTTGGTGAAGGCATCCTTCGAGTGGGTGCCTTGATGCAGCTTGGCCAGGACATCGCACTTCATGGTGAAGATGGCCGAGCCGGCTCCCCCGAATTGGAGATTGATGTCGTTCTCCCACTCGATCTTGTGCCCCACGTGGTCTTCGTCGCGGGGGTTGGCCGGGTCGGAGATCGAGAGCGCCTCGTTGGCCACGCCGAACGGGAAGCCTCCGGCGTCGTCGTACAGGTCGGAGCCACTGGGATCGCGCCCGTGCTCATGGCCGAAAGTGCAGCCACCCGGACCGGTGGCCGGATGCCAGGTCGGGTAGACCTTGCCGTCCGGACCCAGAACCGCGTAGGCATCGTGTTGCTCTTTGGTGCAGCCGTCGTGGGGGCCCGGATTCCAAATGCCAAAGGCCCGGCTCGGCGTGCCGCTGCCAGGATCGACGAACTGATTGTCGGACGAGCAAGCGGCGCTCGCCATCAAGCCCAGTCCGAGCAGCAGGTCGGTGAGGTCACGCGGAACGGCGCGACACCACGATGCATGAGTTGGCATACGACACTCCGGTTCGGGAGATGGGGGCAGGAGGAGCGACCCGTGTGCCAAGCTCCGAACTTGCTGCCCGACTGTCAGATGCGAGGGTTGAGCAAAGCGACCTTCCCCTCGAAGGCCCGGCCGACGGGCATCTTGCCGTAGGAATACGATTGCGCTCGGGTGCAGGAGATTAGCTACTCCGGCTGAAGACCAGCTTCGTCTCTCCTGGGAGTAGCCGATAGCCGATAGCCGAATAGCCGATAGCGCCTCAGCGCCAGGTAAGCCCCGCCCCGACCTGAAGCATCGAGAAGCTCGCGTCGGTCACCACGGCGTTGCCGCTGGTGAGGTTGCCGCTGGTGGATACGATCAAGTTCGCGAAGGGCGTGAGCCACAGCTTCGACCCGGTCCGCAGATCGTACCCCGCGCCGACTTGAAGTGCCGCGGCACTGGCATTGAGCGGATCGTCATCGGGGTCGTCCACCGTATCCGCGTGATACTTGAGCAAGCCAACGCCGCCCTTGAGATACCACTTGCTCCGAGGCGCCGGGTTCCAGTACACCGAAGCGCCGTACAGCATCAGTCTCTGGCGCACGTCGTCGGTGGTGTCGAACCAACCGGCCAGCTCCGCGCCGGCCCGAACCCCGGGCCCGAGGGCGATGCCTCCCGTCAAGTAGCCCGAGAGCCCCCCGTTACGGTCGCTGGTGCACAGCTCGCAGTTGACCTGGGCCGATGCCGCGCCCAAGCCGCCGCCCAGCCAGGGACCCCGCAGACTCGGCTGCTGAGCTCTCGCGGGATGCGAGAGTGCGGCGGAGCCAAGCAGGCAGGCCGCGATGAGGAATCGCAACGACATAGGCCACTCCCTCACGATATGAGTGCGGATTAGTGCAGTTCAGATGAGCGTTGTGGGATGATCGCGCGAGAATCGCGCCGGAAGGGAAACCCGGCCGGGGTCGGAGCCGTCTGGTGGGGGTCGTTTTTCCCCTTCCCTGGCTCCGCCGCTCCGCTCACGGGGGTCGTCCCATGGCTTGCTTCGCCGGACCTGTCCGCCTGCTCTTGCTGCTGTTCCTTCTCCTGCCCACGGTTGCACCGGCCCAGACCCAGACCCCATTCGACAGCGCCGAGTTCGCCGGCCGGCGGGCGAAGCTCTTGGAGAAGATTCCCGACGGTGTCGCGATCATCTTCGGCGCAGACGAGAACCCCTATCCGATTCGATTCCGCCAGTCACCCGATTTCTACTACCTCACTGGACTGGAGGAGCCGGGCGCCGTGCTGGTGCTCAACGGCGCCAGCAAGAACGCGGCGGTCTTCGCGCTGAAGCGTCCTCAGGTCGGGCTTCCCCCGGTCACGCCCTGGCTCAGGGACCAGGAGAAGGCCCAGGCGCGCTACGGCCTCGCCGTGCTGCCGATGGAGAGCTTCTTCACCTTTCTCGGCTTCAACGGCATGAACCCCGACGTCAAGAAGCTCTATCTTCAGCTCACTCCCCCCGACGATCAGCTGCATGCCCGCTTCGAGATGAAGGTCTTCGAGACTCAGCGCATGGAGCATCCCCTCTTCGGCCAACGGTCGCCCACCACGGAGGCGATCGAACGCATTCGGTCCTCTCAGCCGCAGCTGGCCACTGCCGACGTGAGCCCGCTGCTGGACGAGCTGCGCTGGGTCAAGACCAAGTACGAGGTAGAGCGGCTTCGGCGGAGCGGACGGATCGGGGCGGAAGCGGTGGCCGAGGCGATTCGAGCGACCCGTCCCGGGATGTACGAGTACGAGATCGCTGCCGCCGCCCAGTACGTGAACACCCGGCTGGGGGCGCGGGGCGACGGCTTCCCCCCGATCGTGCCCTCCGGTCCCCTCACCCCGTTCGTGCACTACATGGAGAATCGGAGGCAGATGCAGAGCGGAGAGATCGTCTACATGGATTACGGCTCGGATTGGGAGTACTACACCTCGGACATCACTCGCACCTGGCCGGTCTCGGGGAAGTTCAGCGGTGAACAGGAGAAGATGTATCGCTGCGTGCTGGAAGCCCGAAACGCGATCATCGCCGCGATGAAACCGGGTGTCACCATCAATAAGCTCAAGGACGCCGCAGAGCCGATCTATGTGAAGTACGGGTACCGCGACCAGTTCCTCCAGTTCGGCCGCTACGTGGGCCACTTCGTGGGCATCTCGGTGCACGACGTGGGCGGCATCTCCGGTGCCTGGGCCGATAAACCGTTCGTGCCCGGTGTGGTCTTCAACGTCGAGCCGCTGTTGAGCCTCGACGAGAAGAAGCTGCACTTGCGGTTGGAGGACACCATCGTGATCACCGAAAATGGCGCGGAAAACCTGACCGCCGCGGTGCCGGCGGAAGTCGATCCGCTGTACACCCTGATCAAGCAACGGGGAGTCAATTCCGGCAGTTTGGCCGATCGGGTCGGGCGCTGAGTCGGGGTGGTACCAAAAGGAAGTCCCCGGCGCCGTACTGCTGGCCGCGACGCCGGGGACCGTACTGCGGAGGGTCCTACAGTGGTTCTGATGCCGGCCCGCCTCGAAAGGTTGCGCCGGCCCGGCGGCAGTAACGCCGCCGGAACCTCGTCCTGCTAGATTTGGGCCATGCGGGAAGCTCGCTTGCGACCCGAGTTCGCCGACCTCTACCCCGAACTCACGCCGGGACAGTGGCAGCCAGCCGCCCGGATCACGGAAGTGATCCTGGCCAAATACCTCCTGCGCCGAATGGCCGATGCACCGACCCCGGATCGCGCACTCAACGAGGCTCACTTCGAGTTTCGGGGAGGCGCGGAACCACCCCGTGGCAATTTGCGGGAACGCGCGGCAGACTAGCGGACCGTCGACCACCCAGATGTCATCCCGAGAAGCGCAGCGACGAGGGACCTTCTTCGCCAGCACCGAGCTAAGGCGGAGCAGGTCCCTCGCTTTGCTCGGGATGACAGCTGCTCTGGTGGTGTCTCCACTTGTCGCTCAGACCCGTCCCGAGCGCGCCCGCGACCTCGGCATCCCATTGGAAGGCACACCGGGTCCGCTCGACGCGATCACCGACGTTCAGGGCGTCGCGGTGGGTCACGCCACCATCATAAGAGGCTCAGGCAAGCTACAGGTGGGCAGGGGCCCGGTTCGCACCGGAGTTACCGCGATCTTCCCCCGTGGTCCCAAGGATCTTTCTCCGGTGTTCGCCGGCTGGTTCAACCTCAACGGCAACGGGGAGATGACCGGGACCGCCTGGATCGAGGACTACGGTCTTCTCTTCTATCCCGTCACCATCACCAACACCAACAGCGTCGGAACCGTCCGCGACGCCGTGATCGAGTGGGGTGCTGGCGCCGGACGCATTACCGAGGACTACTGCTGCCTTCCGGTGGTGGCAGAGACCTGGGATGGCGACCTCAGCGACATCTACGGGTTTCACGTCAAGAAGGAACACGTGTTCCAGGCGCTCGCGGCCGCGGCACCCGGCAAGGTGACGGAGGGGAACGTGGGCGGCGGAACCGGGATGATGTGTCTCGGATTCAAGGGCGGAATCGGTACCGCAAGCCGGAGGCTGGCTCGCGACCATGGCGGGTGGACCGTTGGGGTGTTGGTGCAGTGCAACTTCGGCGAGCGACGGCTGCTTCGCATCGCAGGGGTACCGGTGGGACAAGAGCTGGCCGACGTCAAACCCTGCTACGATGCGGACGAGCTCGACTCCGTGCCTCCGGCCCAGCGCTGCCCCCGGGGAGCGAGGGAGCGGCAGCGGAAACAGAACTCGATCATCGTGGTAGTGGCGACCGATGCGCCGCTGCTGCCGCACCAGCTACGCCGCATCGCCCGACGGGCATCTTTGGGCATCGGGCGGATGGGCGGCATCGCCAGCGCGAGCTCGGGTGACCTGTTCCTGGCCTTCTCTACCACGCCGATCGGCCCGCCGGACAGCACTGGGGTGGCTGGGGTACGCATGTTGAGCGACCTCACCATCACCCCGGTTTACGAGGCGACGGTGCAGGCTACGGAGGAGGCGATCATCAATGCCATGCTGGCCGCCCGCACCATGCAGGGCGCCAACGACCTGGTAGTTCCGGCGTTACCGCACGACCGCTTGCGCCAGATCATGGCCCGATACGGGCGGAGGTAGGTGACGCCCTGCGTCTGCCGCCGCCAGGGGATGAAAGACTCGCCAGATCTCTCCGTAGGGCTCGATCATCAGGGACACGAACCGCTCTACCGCGATCGGAAAGGGAAACCGCCGGCGGAACTCCAGAGCCGTCACTCCCAACATGGCCCGAAGATGCCGCCCGAAGCTCTGGGGGGAGGAGTACTCCAGCCGGTAGGCTACGTCCGCCACCGACAGGCCCGCCGCCTCGAACAGATAGGCGGCGTGCAGCAACCGGATAGCCGACAAGTAGTTCTTGGGCGAGGGAAGTCCGGCCCGGGCGAAGCGCGACATCAGGGTACTGGGACGGATGTAGAGCCGCTTGGCCAGCAGGGTGACCGTTGGCGTGTCGGGCGCCAGGCGGATGGCGGCCTCGACGAACAGCCGGGCATCCGGCGGCGCCTCCGCCAAGGCGGTGAGAATGGGCGCCTGAATCCGGGCGACGGCGCGAGTTGCGGGTTGCCCCACCACCTGGCGCAGGCGGCTCCAGCCGGCTGGTGAAGTCACGTCCACCACCTGCCGCACGCCGGAAGCCCCGAGCCGGAGCAGCATTTCGCTGGAGCTGGGGTCGTGCTGGGAGACCAGCGCTACGGTGGGGATCCCGGGGAATTCGCGCACCAGGGTGCCCAGGACTTCGACCTGGTCCGGCACGCAGCGGTGGACCGACACCAGCACCGCGTCGACCGGCCGTTCCCGAATCACCCGAACCGCGTCCGGGATCGAGTCCCGGTGCACCACGGCAAAGCACCCGTTGCCGGCTGCGTCCACCCGGGGTCGCTCCCCCGGAAGCAGCACGGCGGCGACAGTGGTCGAATCCTGGTCTGGATCATACCGCACACGCGATCCCCCGCTGATGGTGCAAGAGGATCGACCTCGCTCGTCAACCTGGACTCAACCCGGAATATCCCCAATAAGCGCGACGGGCAACCTTTTCCGGCGGATGCGCATCCAAATGAAGGTTGCACCGCCGCCGCAGCGGTGTGGCCGCTCCCTTGGCGGGGTATATTTCCAGTCCGTTTCCCGGACCGGTCCGCGATGACCCAATCGACCCTGGATCTGTTTACCAGTCTCCAGTCCGCCCTGGCGCCGCAGTATCGGCTCGAGCGGGAGCTGGGACAGGGCGGCATGGGGGTCGTCTTTCTGGCCACCGACACCACCCTCGACCGCCTCGTCGCGATCAAGGTGGTGCATCCCGAGCTCGCCACTCATCCCTCGATATCCCGGCGCTTTCTGACCGAGGCCCGCACCATCGCCCGGCTGCGCCATCCCAACGTCGTCGCGGTTCACGCCGCGGGGACGGCCGACGGGCTGCTCTACTACGTGATGGACCACGTCGAGGGAGAGAGCCTGCGCCAGCGGCTCTCCCGAGAAGGCCGGCTGCCGGCGGACGAAGCCATTCGCATACTTAGCGATCTGGCCTCGGCCCTGGATGCCGCCGGGCGGGCCGGCATCGTCCACCGCGACGTCAAGCCGGAGAACGTGCTGCTGGAACAGGGGAGCGGCCGGGCGATGCTGGCGGACTTCGGGATCGCACGGGGCGCGTTCATCAACCCGGGCTCGGCGACGGCAACCACCGGCCAGGGAGTAGCTATCGGTACACCGAGCTACATGAGTCCGGAGCAGGCCGCCGGTGAGGAGCTGGACAGCCGCAGCGACCTCTACGCCCTTGGAATCCTGGGATACGAGATGCTCGCGGGACATCCACCCTTCCAGGGCAGCAACCGGGTGGTCGTCTCCAAGCACATCGCCGAACGCCCGGTGCCGATCGAGCGGGTGCGCCCGGAGTGCCCCGGTGTGCTGGCGGACACGGTAATGAAGGCGCTCGAAAAGCAGCCGGCCGAGCGATGGCAGACCGGAGAGCAGTTCCGCGAAGCACTGTCGGGTGGCCGGACCGGGAGCCGGAGACGAGTCCGTCGTGGGCTGATCGCGGCTGCGGCGGTCTCGCTGGCCGTGGTGGGAACCACCGTCGGTCTGGCCCGCCGTAGCCCCGGCCCGCCGGCGGGGGTGAACCCTCGACATTCGATCCTGGTGCTGCCGTTCGACAACCTGCGGGATGACCGGCCAACGGATTGGCTGCGCGAGGGCAGCGTCAGCATGCTGGGCCTCAACCTCTCGCAGTGGAACGACCTCACGGTGGTAGACCAGGAGCGGCTGCACGACCTCCTGGCTCACCAGAAGATCAAGCCGGGAGACGACATCGGCCTGGACATGGCCCGCCGGTTGGCCCGCGAGGCCGGGGTCTGGACCGTCATACTCGGCGACTTCACTCCCGGAGGCGACTCCCTTCACCTGACGGCCCGAGTCTTCGATGTGGCCACCGGCACGAGGGTGGATGTGGCTCAAGTGGATGACGTGGCCGGGGAGGACGTGCGGCCGCTGTTCGACCAGCTGGCCACCAAGCTGCTCAACCTCTCCGGCGCGCCGGAAGAGGTCCGGATCGGGTTGGCACGCTCAACTACGCAATCGCTCGAAGCTTATCGGTCGTATCTCGCCGGGGTGGATCACCTGAACCGCTGGGACCTGGCGGGCGCGGAGCGGGACCTGGGCAAGGCCCTGGCGATCGATACCACCTTCGGGCTGGCGTACTTCAAGCTGGCGCTGACTCGCGGCTGGCTGGTGGGCGTCGATGATTCGATCGCCGATCGGGCGATCCTTCGGGCAACTACGTATTCGGCAAACCTCCCGGCGCATGACCGGATCGTGATCAGCGCCTATCGCGCATTCATCGGCGGCCAGTTCACCGAAGCGCGGGGCCTCTACCAGCAGCTCCTCGCCCGCGACACCACTGACGCCGACGCGTGGTACGGCCTGGGCGAGGCATGGTTCCACGACACCGCCGGGTATGATCAGTCCCCGGCGTGGACCCAGGCGATGCAGGCCTTCAAGCGAACTCTGGCGCTCGACCCGGAGTATGCTCTGGCCTACGATCACGTCCAGCACATGCTGGAGACCGCGGCCAACGCGCGGCCGTTCTACGCCCTGGTGGCGCCGGATTCGTTTGCGGCGGCGCAGGATGTCGACGGCATGATCTCGGTGGACAGCGCAACGCTGTCCAGCGCAGTGCGCCGGGCCCGGGGAGAGGCACTCGCTACCGCCCGTAACTGGGTGGCCAGCCAACCGACCACGTTACGAGCCCATGGCGCCATGGTGGACGCGTACCTGGCGTCGGGCAACTACCAGGCGGCCATGGGCGAAGTGGACCGCTACCGGCAGACCTCGCCGGTGCATCCCGAGCTTCCTTTCGTGGAGGCTCGCATCCGGTTCGCATCCGGTGAGGTGGACAAGGCCGCCGCCCAGCTTCGAACCGCGCTCGACACCGTGGCGCCTCAGGATTTCCGGCCGTATCAGGGCACGCCCACGGTGGTGGGAGACATCGCCGCCGCGGCGAACGTCTTCGCCTACCAGGGAGACCTGACCAACGCCGCCAAGGCGCTCGAGCTCGCCGACCAGGTCCGGCGAGAGGTGGTCCGGCACCCCGACGCCGGCGCTGACGCGGCGATGGACGAATCGTGGCGCCGGGTGGCGCTGGGTGAGTTGTATGCCGCGACGGGAGCTCCCGCCTCATCGCTGCGCCAGGTGTGGCAGAGCGCGGCCGAAGCCAGCCGGATGGCCGCGCCCGGACGCCGCGAGCACCTGGCACACAGCGGAGCTTCGGCCGCGGTGGGGCTCTTCACCGGCCCCGCGGCCGACAGCTCTGCGCTGACCGAATACCGGGCCATGACCGGAGACGTGCTGTCGCGGGAGGTCCGGGCCCTGCTGGCGCTGAGCCGGGGAGATTCGGTTGCCGCGCGCCGCGCCCTGGGTGAGGTCGACACGGTGAGTACCATGAAGAAGGGGATGTACACCGTGCACAGCCGGCCGCTCGCGGCACAGGCCTACTACCTGCTGGGCGACTATCAGACCACGCTCCGCGTGCTCCAGGACTTCGAGCCTCTCGCGCTCAGGACCAGCGGCTTCGATGCCCGCTGGGGCATGCTGGGCCGGGTGCGACTACTCCGTGCCGCTGCTTACGAGCAATTGGGCCGGAGGGCCGAGGCCCGGAAGCAGTACCGCGAGGTCCTGAGCCAGTGGCGGGCGGCCGATGGGGCCTTGCAGCCATTCGTCAGACAGGCGCAGCAGGGGTTGGCGAGGTTGGGGGAGGGGTGAGGGGGTGAGGTGAAAGCGTACACCCTTCACCCCTTAGCACCAAGCACTTAGTACTGTTATACTTATAGTTACTGGTTCAGCGCGATGGTCGCGAAGCCTTCGGGCTTCGAGGAAAGTCCGAGCTCCAGCGGGTAGACTGCCAGGTAACGCCTGGGCGCCGAAAGGCGACGGAAAGGGCAACAGAAAACAGACCGCCCCGAGGCAGCCGCGAGGCAGCCAAAAGGGTAAGGGTGAAACGGTGGGGTAAGAGCCCACCGCGCCGTTGGTAACAGCGGCGGCACGGCAACCCCCAGTCGGAGCAAGGCCAAATAGGCGGCGAGGTGCGACCCACACCGACCAGCCCCAAACGAGCATCGTGAGGGGCAGCCGCGGGTAGGCTGCTAGAGGTGGCCGGCAACGGCCATCCCAGAGAGATGACCATCTCCCCTAACGGGGAAACAGAACTCGGCTTACGGCTGGACCAGTGACGGCCCCCCGGGAGAGTCTCGGGGGGCCGTCGAGCTTTCGGTCGATCCCAAAGCGCCCGCCGCCCGGTTAGCTTTGCTGCCGGACTCCTTGGGGGTTGTCATGTCTACGTTGGCTCTTGGATTGAGTGCGGCCGCCGCGCTCCTCGCCGTACCCGGCGGCTGGCTGAAGCCGGTCACCCTTCGATACCGGGTCGATCAGACGCTGACGCAGGAGATCGACGGTACGGCGGAAGGGCGGGGCAAGGAGTCGCTCTCCTTCACCACCGCGACCTTTCTCACGGTCACCCTGGCGGATAGCGCCTCCGGCAAGACCCTGCACGTCGTGGTCGACTCGATCAAAGGCGACAGCACCACTCCGATTCCTGCCGAGGTAATGGACAGCGCGCGGGGAAGCCAGTACCACGGCTTCGTGAGTCCCGCCGGCAAGCCGCTGGGGCTCCGGCCGGTGGGGACCAGTCCCGCCGCCGGCCAGGTGCAGGGCCTGCTCAGCGATTTCTTTCCCTGGGTGAGACCCGGCTTCAAGGTCGGGGAGACTTGGGCCGACACCTCGGCCAATTCCACTGGGCAGGGCACCGACACTGTGGTGATCCGCCGGATCGTCGCGTATCGGGCCGCGGCCAACGAGACCCACAACGCCAAAAAGGCGGTCCGGATCACCACCGATTACTCCTCGCAGGTGGCCGGCACCCAGCCGACTCCCAACGGCCCTGCCCATATCGAAGGTACGGGGACCGGAAAGGGTGCGTACTTCGTGAGCTCGGAGGGTCATTACCTCGGCGGAGACTGGCAGCTTCAGTCGGCGCTCAAGATCTCGGGAAGCTTCAGCAAACAGCCATTGCCGATCACGATTACCCAGACCACTAAGGTCACCCCCCTCCGATGAGGCGGTGCGGGGGAGGACTCTATCTTCTGGCCGGCTCGCTCCTGCTCGCGGCCTGCTCCTCGGCGACGAGCGGTACCGGCGGGCCGAGCCCGTCACCGGAAGCCGGGCCGAACGAGCCGGCCGAACCGAGCACGGGACGGGGCCCCGAGGTGAGCTATCGGCTGGTTCGGAACGCCGGCTACCGGCTGGAACGGCACGACAGTCTCAGCCTCCAATATCCCGGAGGCGCGAGTCAGGAGCAGGTTCGCAGCCGGATCGCAGTGGTTCACCTGACGGTCGGGGAATCTCCCACGCCGGGCACTTACCAGGTCACTATCAAGCTGGATTCGCTGCAGGCGTGGGAGAACGGTGTGCCGGTCACGCCGGATTCGATCGCCGAAACCTACGGGACCATCTGGACGGCCACACTCAGCGAGAACGGTGTACTCTCACCGCTCCAGCCAAACCGGCCGAGCACCCTGGGCGACGAGCTCGGTGGGCGTTTGCGGTTTCTGTTCCCGGCGCTTCCGGCCGGCGGCACCCGCGAAGGGATGGAGTGGACCGATACCACCAAGTACCAGTTGGTAGCCGACGCCTTTCCCGGCACGGAGCAGTCGATCACCACCTATCGGGCCACCGATACCGAGGCCTCGGGACCCGACGACGCAAAGGGAATCGCCATCGAGAGCACCGGCTCCTATTCCCGCTCCGGGGCACGGCACCAGGCGGATCAAGAGCTTCAGATGACGGCCACCGGTACCCGCCGTGGCGTCCACCATCTGGGACTGGATGGAGTGCTGCAATCGGCGCAGGGGAGTGATGTCGGTGAAATGACGATCTCGGTCCCGGCACTCGGACAAACCGTGCCGGTAAAGCAATCGGGCAGCTACTCGATCACCCCGCTATCGGGTTCCTCGTCTCGCTAGCGGCGTCGCCGCTGCGGTTGCCGTGAAGGCACCCCGCCTTCGATGGTTACTCTTGTCGGCGCTGGTTCCTCCGGCGCTTTTCTTCGCCTGGTTGCTGGCCGTCTGGCCCCCGCCGACCTGGTACCGCAGCCATTGGCCGAGCCACACGGCGTTCATGGCAGGGCGGCGAGGTGGTGAGCGGCTCCGTTACCGTCCTGTCCCACTCGACTCCATCGCTCCCACCATGCAGGAAGCGGCGATCATCGCTGAGGATGGCCGTTTCTGGGCCCACGGCGGCATCGACTACCACGAGCTGCGCCATGCCGTGGGATATCGGCGCGCCCGCTTCGAATGGACCTCGGAACGCGATCGGGCGGAGCTGATGCGAGTGCTGGACGGCGTATGGGAACGGAGGGACGCCCTGCGCGGCGCCAGCACCATCACCCAGCAACTGGCGAAGAACCTCTATCTCTCTCCCTCACGCAACCCGCTACGGAAGCTCAAGGAAGCGGTGACTGCCTACCGGCTGGAAGCGGCGCTGGGGAAGCGGCGGGTGCTCGAGCTGTATCTCAATGTCGCGGAGCTGGGCCAGGGCGTTTGGGGAGTGGAGGCCGCGAGCCGGCGATACTTCAGGACCACGGCGCGCAAGCTCACGCTCACCCAGGCCACGGCGCTGGCGGCCTCCCTGCCATTCCCGCTGAGTTCCAACCCCGCCTATCGGCCCCTGCGGATGCGCCGGAGGCAGGACCTGCTGCTCCGCCGGATGCGGGGCGAGCCGATCGAGATCCCCAAGGTCGAGGAAGAGCCGATCCCGCAACCGGGTGACAGCATCCAGTGGACGCCGGGGATCGATTCGTTGATGGATTCGCTGCGGGCGCCAGTCGAGACGCTGTCGGTTAGCCCTAGTCCACCAACCGCAATGGCATCACCAACGCGAGGTAGCTGGCCGGATCATCCCAGCCGACCGGCTCGCAGGTAGCGGCGCGCTCGGGGGCCTTGAAGGTCATCCGGACCTCGTCGGTCGGGATGTACTTGAGGATTTCGAGCAGATAGGAAGCGTTGAAACCGATCTCCAGCGGATCGCCCTCGTAGCTGACGGTGATCTCCTCCTGGGCCTCGCCCAGGTCGGGGGTCTGCACCGACAGCTTGCAGGAGCCGTTGGCGAAGGCCATCCGGATCCGGTGAGTCTGATCGCTGGCCACGATGCTCATCCGCCGGAGCGCGGCGCTGAAGGCGGCCTTGTCGGCAGTGGCCGCCTTGTCATTTTCCCGGGGGATCACCTGCTCGTAGTTCGGGTAAGGGCCTTCGATCAGCCGAGTGAAGATCTGGGTGGTGGCGGAGCGGAAGCCCAGGTGGTTTTCGCTCCGGGCGATCTCCACCTCCTCCTCGGAGCCGAACAGCCGGCGGATCTGCTCCAACGCCTTGGGCGGGACGATCAGATCGGCCTGGGCTGAAGCACTGGAGGCCGTGGTGGGCACGTCCATCCGCGCCAGGCGGTGTCCGTTCGTCGCCACCATCCGCATCCGCTCGGGGCGCAGTTCCCACAGGACTCCGTTGAGGATCGGGCGGCTCTCCTCGGTGCTCGCGGCAAAGGCGACGTGGGAGATCAGCTTCTGGAGGTCCTTGGAGGAGGTATGCCAGCCTCCCTCGAACTTCACCGTGGGGAAGGCAGGAAACTCTTCGCGGGGGAGTCCTAGCAGCCGGAACTTGGAGCGGCCGCACTCGATCGTCACCCGCTGCTCACCCGAGGCGGTGAGCCGGATAGCGGCACTGGGCAGCTCCCGTACGATCTCGACCAGCTTGCGTGCCGGTAGAGTGATGGCCCCTTCCTGATCCACCGAGGCCGAGACCGTAGTACTCACCGCGATGTCCAGATCGGTACCCGAGAGACGGATCCCGTCTTTGGTCGCTTCGAGCAGGATGTTCGACAGGATGGGTAGGGTAGTCTTGGCGGGTACGCTTGCCGCGACGTCAACCAACCCTTCCTGGAGTTGCTCCCGCGTGATGGTGAGCTTCATGCCGCTCCTTCGAGAAGGCTAAAAACAATACTACTCTTCCAGTTTATAAAACTTAGCAGCAGTAGTAGAGGCTCTGGAAATGTTGGCTGCCGCTGTAAGCTGCCTATCTCACCAACGGTTATCCCTATTTCACGCTGTCGACACCCTGTGGGCCATGGGGATGATCGACCCCTGCTATCCACTGCTGTCCAGAATCCCCACACCTGTCTGCAAGACGCGGGGATTATTCTGCGGACAACTCTTGGCGCGCGTGTTCTACCCGTTCGCGGAAGCCGCGGTCGCGCGACATCTGGCGGCTCACCTTGTCCACGCTATGGATCACGGTCGAATGGTCTCGACCACCGAAGGCCTGCCCGATCTCGACCAGCTGCATCTCCAGCATCTCGCGGGCGAGATACATGGCGATCTGGCGCGGCACGGTGAGCGTCTTGATCCGGGCCTTGGAGCGAAGCCCCTCCGGGGTCACGCCCCAGCGGCGTGCTACCACTTCCTGGACCTTGTTGATCGACGGCAACGCCCTCGCCGAGGCTCCGGTGTCCTCGCCCGGCCGGATCCGGTCGGAGAGCGCTTCCCGGGCCAGTTCGATGGACACTTCCTTGTGCTTGAGCGAGGCGAAGAGCAGCAGCTTGATGATGCACCCCTCGAGCTCCCGCACGTTGGAGCGCACGTGCTCGGCGATGAATCGCAGCACGTCGTCCGGGATGGTGAGCTCCAGGTGGTCCTGCTCCTGCTTCTTCCGCAGGATGGCGATCCGGTGCTCCAGGTCGGGCTGGCCGATGTCGGCCACCATCCCCCACTCGAAGCGGCTCACCAGCCGGGCCTCCAGGCCCGGGATCTCCTTGGGCGGCCGGTCGGAGGTGAGCACGATCTGCTTGTTGCCCTCGTACAGGGCGTTGAAGGTATGGAAGAACTCTTCCTGGGTCATCTCCTTGCCTTCCAGGAAGTGCACGTCGTCCACCAGGAACAGGTCCACGTCGGCCCGGTAGCGCCGCCGGAACTCGGGCATGGTCCGGCTGTGGATGCTCTCGATGACTTCGTTGATGAACTGCTCCGCCCCGACGTACAGCACCCGGGTATCCGGCTGCCGGTGGCAGACGGCGTGGGCAATGGCCTGCATCAAGTGGGTCTTGCCCAACCCGGTTGCGCCGTAGATGAAGAGCGGGTTGTAGGTCTTGCCGGGCGACTCGGCGACGGCGTGGGCGGCGGCGGCGGCCAGCTCGTTGGACTTACCGATGACGAAGGTATCGAAGGTGTACCGCTCGTTGAGCGGCTGCGTGCTCGGGTTTACCGGGATCGCGACCGGTGGGGCCGCCGCCGGCGCGACGAAGAAATCCATCTGGGGACGCTTCTGCCGGTCTTCATGCACCCGAAAGACGACCGAGGTCGGCTGGCCCAGCAACGGCTCGGCCAGCTTGGAGAGGAGGCTCGCGTGTTTGGTTTCGTTCCATTCTACGGCGAACTGGTCGGGCGCTCCCACGATAAGGCGCCCTTCGTCGAGCGCGATCGCTTCGGTCGGCTCGAGCCAGGTCCGGATAGTATGGTCTGGAAGTTCGCGATGCGCCTCATCGAGGATGCGCTTCCATGCGTCTTTTGCGGACAGCTGCATCGTGACTCGAGAACGGTGGGGGATTTTTCAAGGGCGAGAGATGTTACGGAACGGGTGTGGAAAAGTCAATGAGCACCGACCGACGAATCGACGCGGCGACGGGCGCTATTGACAAGCACTATTTCGTGCTTACGACATCGCCCACGGTTCAGCGCGCGGCTTGACCCCGACGAGAACTCTAACTAGCTTCCCCGGCTCACTTTGGAGGGGTCTCCGCATGAAGCCGTCGTATCGCCCGCGCAACAAGCGCCGAATCAACAAGCACGGATTCCGCGCCCGGATGGCTTCGCGCTGGGGTCGGGCGGTGCTTTCGCGCCGGCGGAAGAAGGGGCGGAAGCAGCTCGCCATCTCGTTGCCATCGAAGCACGGAGGCTCCTGACGGCAGCGGCGCGCCTGCCGCGGGCTCATCGGCTCGCGCGCGCGTCCGACCTTCGCCGTTGCCTGAGCCAGGGCCGGCGCCGCCGCTTCGAGTATCTGGACATGATTTGGACGGACAACACGACGGGCCACCCGCGGATGGGACTGATCGTTCCGAAATTTCAGTCGTCCGCGGTGGCCCGCAATCGTCTGCGCCGGCAGCTACGCGAGATCTGGCGCGAAGACCTCCAACCCCATCAGCCGGCGTGGGACCTGGTGATCCGCGCTCGCCGCGAGGCGTACGGCGCGGCCTTCGGCGCACTCCGGGACAACCTCCTCGATTGGCGCCGCGGCACGCTGGGGATCGGGTGAACAGTGGCTGCCGTCGCGCTGCTTCCCCGCGGGATCCTGGCCTGGTTGATTCGCGCCTACCAGCGGCTGCTCTCGCCGCTGCTTCCGCCCAGTTGCCGCTTCCATCCCTCCTGCTCCCAGTACGCTCTCGAAGCGATCACCCGGCACGGCGCCCTCAAAGGCGGTTGGCTGGCAGCCCGCCGGCTCGCGCGGTGCCACCCGTTCAATCCTGGCGGCTATGATCCCGTTCCCTGATCCGGTAACCTGAGTGATGGACCGTCGTACGGTATGGGCGATCCTGCTCATGATGGCGATCGCGGTGGCACCGGCGATCCTCTTGAAGCGCCCAGCGCCCGGCAACGCACCGGGGCAACCGGGTGGCAAGGCGGATAGCGCGGTCGTGCTTCCCCCCAAGAAAGCCCGTGTGACCGGGGACTCACTGCCCCGCGCGCCGGCGGTTCCGTCCCGCCCAGCTGACTCGCTGCCCCGCGACTCCGCGACCCCGCGGGCCCGGGTGGTTCGGGTCACCTCTCCGCTCTTCACCTACGGCATCAGCACCCTCGGCGGCCGCTTGGTGGAAGCACGACTCCATCGCCATCGCTCGATGGCGCCGGAGGATCGGGGGCAGACGGCGCAGATTCTCCCCCCGGGCAGCGAGCTGCTGAATCCCACCCTGGTGCTGGGCCGCGACACTATCCCCCTGCACCAATGGACCTTCACCCCCAGCGCCGACAGTCTCGCGGTGACCGGACCGACCCAGCTGCGGCTCACCGGCTCGCAAGGCGGGATCGGAGTCGAGCTCACCTATACCTTCCGGCCCGACGACTACCGGGTGGACGTCGCCGGCCGGGTTCAGGGTGTCGGGCCCAATGGGGGCGCGTTGCTGGTGGGGATGGGTCCCACGCTGGCCAATACCGAGGCCAACGTGGAGGAGAATCATCACGCGTTGGCGCTGGTGACCAAGCGGAACGAGGCCGACCGGATCGACTTTGCCGGACTCGAGCCAGGAGAGCCCAAGACCGTCAGCGGGCCTCTCGAGTGGGCCGCGATCAAGTCGAAATATTTCGTGACCGGACTGCTCGCCTTCGACAGCACCGGCGGCCGGATCAGCGGGGCGACGGCAACCGCGCTCCGCGACGGCGACAAGAAGCCGACCAGCGCCCGGGTTCGTCTCAGCATCCCGCTGCCTCCCAGCGGCATCTTCGGCTTCACGGTCTACGCGGGGCCCATGGAGTACGACCGGCTCAGCCGGCTGGGTCACGACTTCGACGATGTGAACCCGTACGGTTGGCCCGGCTTTCGAACCATCATCCGGCCGGTCGCCGTCGGCGTCCGCTGGCTCCTGGTTTGGATGCACGAGCACCTCAACATGGCCTACGGGCTGGTGCTCGTCTTCTTCGGGATCCTGGTCCGAGTGCTCCTCTGGCCCCTGAACCAGAAGGCCATGCGGGCCAATATGCAGCTCCAGGCGGTGCAGCCGCTGATGAAGGAGATCCAGGACAAGTACAAGGACAATCCGCAGCGGCTCCAGCAGGAGATGTTCAAGCTCTACAAGGAGTACAACGTCAATCCGCTGGGCGGCTGCTGGCCCATGCTGCTGCCGATGCCGGTCCTCTTCGCGCTCTTCTTCGTGTTCCAGAACACCATCGAGCTGCGGGGCGCATCGTTCCTCTGGATCCCGGACCTCTCCCGGCCGGACCCGCTGTACATCATCCCGCTGGTCATGGGACTCTCGATGTACGTGCTGAGCAAGGTCGGGCAACTGGGGATGGAGCCGAATCCCCAGATGAAAATGATGCTCTACATCATGCCGGTGATGATGACGGTGCTGTTCCTCAATTTTGCCTCCGGACTCAACCTCTATTACGCGGTCAGCAACATCGCCAGCATTCCCCAGCAGTGGTTGCTCTCCAAGGAGCGGCAACGCCGGGCCGCGCGGGCCATCGTGGACGTGCAGACCAAGCGGCCACCCGACGCACCGTCATCCGCTGCCAAGAAACGGAAGAAGGCGTGACAGCCCACAGCCCATAGCCCACAGCCCCGATGCTCTCCGACCCCATCGCCGCCCTCGCCACGCCGCCGGGCCGATCGGCGCTGGCCGTCATCCGGCTGAGTGGCACCGGGGCGTTCGAGGTGGCCGCCCGGGTCGTCGAGGGCTTCCGCACCGACCGGCCCAGGGTCGCAGTCTTGGCCACCTTCCATGCCGCCGACGGCGACCCGATCGATCGCGGCCTCTGCACCGTCTTTCCCGCGCCGCACAGCTACACCGGGGAGGATATGGTCGAACTCTCCTGCCACGGTGGCATGGTTGCGCCGGCGCGAGTGCTCGCGGCACTCCATGCGGCGGGTACCCGCCCGGCGGCACCGGGAGAGTTCACCCGTCGCGCGCTGCTCAATGGAAAGCTGGACCTGGTGCAGGCAGAGGCGGTGGGTGACCTGATCGATGCCACGGCCCCCTGCCAGGCCCGCACCGCGCTGCGGCAGCTCGAGGGCGGTCTTTCGCGGCGGCTCGGCGAACTGCGGGCAAGCTTGATCGATCTTCAGGCGCTTCTGAGCTACGAGATCGATTTTCCCGGCGAGGACGACGGCCCGGTCCGCCCCGAGCTGATCGCTTCCCGGCTGGAGGAGGCCGGCGAACGGATCGCTCGGCTGCTCGCCACGGCCCCGTCGGGCGAACGGGTGCGGGAAGGCGCCCTCCTGGTGCTGGCCGGCCGCCCCAATGCCGGCAAGTCGTCGCTGTTCAACGCCCTGCTCGGTGCCGAGCGGGCGCTGGTGACCGAGGTTCCCGGCACTACTCGCGACACCATCGAGGCCCATACCGAATTTCTGGGCTGGCCGGTGCGCTTGGCCGACACCGCCGGGCTGTGGAATTCGCCCGACCGGATCGACCGGATGGGAATCGAGGTGAGCCGCCGATACCTCACGGCCGCCGATCTGGTGCTGCTCTGCGTCGAAGCCGGACGTGAAGTCGAAGCCGACGAGACCACGATCGCCGCCCAGCAGCCCACCCTCGTGTTGCGAACCAAGTGCGATCTGGTGTCCGGGGCTGACAGTGGGCTGCCGGTGTCGGTAGTGACCGGCACCGGCCTGGCCGAGTTGCGGAGGGCCGCGGCCGAGCGGGTATTCGGTGACCGCATCGCGCTGGGAGACCTGGAGCCGGTACTCACCAGGGAACGCCACCGGGTCGCCCTGGAGCGAGCCCGCACCGCCCTCGGCGAAGCCCGCCCGCATCTCCAGTCCGGTGGCGACGCGGTACTCGCCTCCCACCACGTCCGCGAAGCCACCTCGGCACTCGACGAACTCTTAGGCGTGGTGGATGTAGAGGAAGTGCTGGGGAAGGTGTTTGGGAGTTTCTGCGTGGGGAAGTGAAGGAGGCTATCGGCTATTATATTTAGCTGATAGCCTCCTATGCCATCCTGATCCCCCTCGTAAGATCATCCGCCGTCTGGAACTCTTGTGCTGCCGCGCGGAGCGACTCGGCGATGCCCCGCTGGGACACCAGGGCCTCCGTCATGCGATAGCCGAGGTAGTAGCCGGAGCGCTCTGGGAGCACCCGTCCGCCTACCAGCCGGGCGGATGGGCTCATTCCGCCGGAGAGGTAGCGCAGCCGGAGACCGAGTCCGCTGCGTTCCAGGTCGGGCTCGACCACTCGGCGGAGAAACGCCTCCATCTCCCGGAGCCGATGATACTGGCGGCGGGGGTAGCCGAAGTAGTCGGCGGCGTCGAAGCCGGGCGAGACCGCCTGAGCGGCATGGACCGCAAGTCCCTCGTTGACCAGCAGCTCTCGCAACGAGGCCCGACTCCCGGTGGACCAGTAGTCGTACGACCCGCCTTGCTCCGCCACCAGGCGGTGCAGGTCGCTGGCGCTGCCGGGAGACGTGTAGCGCACGGTATGGGCCAGCTCGTGGGCAATCCAGAGCGGGATCAAATCGGGCGCCAGGCCCATGCCGTAGGTCTCGGGGTTGACCCGGCCGGTAAAGTGCTCGAGGCAGATGAAGGCGATGCCGCGGCCACCCACCACCAGCTCACCGGCGTTGGCGCCGCCCAGACCGACCATGAGGTAGGTGTCGGTCGGGCGATCGATCTGCAGCACCTCTTCCGCCCGGGCGATCGCCTCCTCCGCGAGCTGCACCAGATCGACCGATTGTGCGAGCGTGTGGAGGTCGCTTCGGTCGGCCTTCAGCGAGGCCGCGGCGATCGCTTCCGCGTGAGAGCTGTCGGGGTCGAGAACGTAGTTTCGCCAGTATGCGTCGAGGATGGGACGGTGGGATTCGCGATACTGCCGGTACGCCGCTTCCCGATCGTCGGCATCGAGCACCGCGAGAAAATCGGGAAGGAGATTGATCAGCACGAGAGACGATAAGAAGACCCGGAAGGCGACGCAAGAGGAAAGTGAGAAGGGGAAAGGTGAAAAGGAAAGGGAAGGGAGAAAGAAAGGGATCCTAACCCCCCCCTTTCTCCCTTCACCTCTTCACCTACTTCAGTGGTCCTGCCGCCGCTGCTTGGATACCTCGTCCAGAAAACGCCGCTCCGCCGGTGTCAGGCTCGCGATCCCCTTGTCGTTGATCTTGTCCAGCACCCGGTCCACTTCGGCCGCGACCGGATCGGCCTCTACCCGCCGGCGAGGCCGTGCCGGCGTCACCGGCGTGGGCCGCTCCAGCTCGGACGAGCCCGACTGCACCATCACAACCCGCTCCACCGCGCGAGGCGGCGGATGCGGACTCCGGCGGGAGAGCCACTGGAGTCGGAAGAACAGATAGCCGAACGCCACGCCGCCCAAATGCGCCAGGTGCGCGATACCGTCGTTGAAGTAGAGCGCGCCGATGACGTCGAGGCCGACCAGTACCGCGACGAAGGTCCGGGCCCGCATCGGAATCGGCAGGGGGAAGACCATCAGCTCGGCGTCGGGCCAGAAGACCGCGAACGCCAGGGCGACGCCGAGCACCGCGCCCGAGGCCCCGACGAAGGGGCTCACCGGCATGAGCTGCGACAGTCCCAGCGCAAACGCCGCCGCGCCAATTCCGCAGAACAGGTAGTACGTGATGAACGCCCGGCTCCCCATCCGGGTCTCCACCGGCCCGCCGAACACAAAGAGGCCGAGCATGTTGGCCAGCAAGTGCAGCAGGCCGGCATGGACGAACATGTAGGTCACAAAGCTCCAGGGCCGGAGCAGCGCGTCCGCCGGATCGAAGGTCAGCGCGCCGGCCAGGGCCGGGGAGGTGAAGAGGGTGCGCAGCAGCAGCAGCACCACCGCGTTGGCGATGATGAGGCGCCCCACCCAGGGGGAGATTCGGTTGGAAGGAGACAAGTTCATCGACCCACGCCCTTAACCCTGAGACGTCACGTGCCTTTCGAAGGTTCCTTGAGGCGGCCTAAACGGGCGGTCTGGCAGATCCGTTCGCACAGGTCGGGGAACTCGAGGCCTACTGCCCGGGCGGCCTGCGGGAGCAGGCTCGTGGCCGTGAGACCGGGCAGTGTATTCACCTCTAAACAGAAGAATTCCTCCGCCGGTGTCAAGCGAAAATCCACCCTCGAATAACCACCCAGCTTGAGCGCCTCGTGCGCCAGCAGTGCCTGCCGTCTGCATTCCTCTGCCAGCTCCTTGGACAAGTCGGCCGGAAAGATCTCTTGCGACATACCAGGCGTATACTTGCACTCGTAGTCGAAAATCTCGTGCTTGGGGATAATCTCCCCCACGGCGAGTGCCCGTCCCTCGAGAATACCCACCGTCAGTTCCCGACCCGGCACGAACCGCTCAATCATCACCTCGTCGTCGTACCGTCGCGCCAACGCCACGGCTTCCGCGTAGTCCGCTGGCTTTTTCACCACACTTAGCCCTACGGTGGAACCCTGCTTCGAAGGTTTCACCACCACCGGCCATCCAAGCTGGTCCCTCACCCGCTCGGGCGCTGCGGGCGCCATCACCCAGTCGGGGGTCGGGACACCAGCCAAGCGAAAGAGGCGCTTGGAGATGTCCTTATCCATCGCCATGGCGCTGCCGAGCCGCCCGCTCCCTGTATAGGGGACGCCGACCATCTCCAGAAGTGTCTGGATTGTGCCATCCTCCCCCCGGCCGCCGTGCAGTGCAAGGAACAGCACGTCCGCGTCCCGGACCACCGCCAGGTTGCCGATGCCGGAAAGGAGCAGACCTCGTTCCAGGGCGTGCAGCTCGTCGATCGAGGGCGGCTTGGTCCCCACCGTGCCCGAGAGCAGGGAGGCCTCGTCGCCCGGCGGGATGTAGCCCCGCGCGGTGTCGACGACGGCGACTTCGTGCCCCCGGGACCGAAGGGCGCCGATGACCTGAACCGCGGAGGCGAGCGCAACATCTCGCTCCGAGGATGTTCCGCCGGTGAGGACCGTGACGCGCATGGTTGTCCTTGAGGGATTATCTGGTTCCGATGAGCTGCTGAAGCACGTCGTATCGGCTCACGATCCCGATCAGTTTGCCTTCCTTCCGAATCAGCGCCGCGGGGCTCTCGCGCGTCAGCATGTTTCCCACCCGGTCGGTCGGCGTGGTGGCATCGACCTCGGGGAAGGGTGCTTCCATCACCTCTCGCACCGGACGATCCAGCAGGGCCGGCTGGGCCAGTGCTCTGGTCATGAGGGTCCCTTCGCTCAGGGCCCCGACCGACTCGCCGTTGTCGAGCACCGGAATCTGGCTCACGGAGTAGGTGCTCATGAGGTTGAGCGCCTGGCGGACCGCGGCCGCGGGGGCAACACTCACCAGGGCCGGGGCGGTGGTCGCTCGCCGCTCGAGCAGCTGCTCCACCGTGGTACGCGGGACCTCCAGCATCTGGTTTTCCTGCATCCATTCGTCGTTGAACAGCTTGGAGAGGTAGCGCTCCCCGGTGTCGCACAGGATGGTGACCACCAGGGCGTTGGGATCGTCGAGCTCCCGGGCCACCTCCAACGCCAGATAGACGTTGAGCCCGGCGGACCCGCCGACCAGGATCCCCTCCTCGCGAGCGAGCCGGCGGGCCATGGTAAACGACGTGCGGTCCGGCACTTGGCGAAATTCGTCGATCCACTCGAACCACACGGTGGTGGGGATCTTGTCCCCGCCGATCCCTTCTACCTTATATGGATGCCCTTCGCCCAATGTCTTGGTGCGGTGATAGTGTGTGTACAGTGATCCGATGGGGTCGCCGGCGATCACCCGGATCTTGGGGTTCTTTTCCTTTAGGTATTTGCCAGCGCCACTGACCGTGCCCCCGGTTCCGGCCCCCGCCACCAAGTGAGTAACCCGCCCCTCCGTCTGCTGCCAGATCTCCGGTCCCATGGTGGCATAGTGGGCTTCCGGGTTCACCGCGTTGTAGAACTGGTTCGCCAGGATCGCCCCGGGGGTCTCCTTCACGATCTGCTTGGCCTTCATCACGTAGTTGTCGGGATGGTCGGGTGGCACGGCGGTCGGGGTGATGACCACCTCCGCCCCGTACGCCTTGAGCAACCGGACTTTTTCCTGCGACATCTTGTCGGGCATGGTGAAGATGCAGCGATAACCCTTGAGGCTCGCGGCGATCGCCAGGCCGACGCCGGTGTTGCCGCTGGTCCCCTCGACGATCGTCCCGCCCGGCTTGAGCTCACCCCGGCGCTCGGCGTCCTCGATGATGGCGAGACCGATGCGATCTTTGACCGACGCTCCCGGGTTCACGTACTCCGCCTTGCCGAAGACCGGAGTGCGAATGCCGGCTCCCACCCGGCCCAGCCGGATCAACGGGGTCCACCCGATGGTGCCGAGCACCGAGTCGTAAGGCTGGAGATGAGGAGGGGGAGAGGTCATGAGCTCTAGCTCCGGGTCCGCCGGAACTGGACCGGCTGGAGAAATGGGGCCGCGATCGGCCGGCCGTTGCGCAGCGCAGGCGAGAACCGAAGCTCGGCCGCACCGGAAACCGCGGCGGAGTCGAGGGCCGGGTAGCCGCTCGACTCCGCCACCCGAGTAGAGTCCGCGATCAACTGGCCCTTGGCGTCGACGTAGAGTCGCAGCAGCACTCGTCCTTCTATTCCCTGCTCCCGAAGCGTCGAGGGATAGACCACGGGCGACACCGGATTGATCGCCACCGGGGGCATGTCCGCCGTACTCTCCGCCGCCTCATCCTGGCGGTCGCCCAACCGCACGGTTCCATCGTCGCGCGGGGTGCATGCGGCCGCCGCGAGCAGGGACAGGGCCAGCATCCTGGTGAGCCTCACTTGCGGCCACCGTGCCGCTCATCCGGCGCACCACGCTCTGCCCGCCGCTTGAACTCGGCCAGACGATTCAGCGCTTCGAGGGGAGTCAAGGAGTCCAGGTCGAGCGCCTTGAGATCCTCGACCACCGGGTCGGGAGAGTCGGCGAACAGCGCAAGCTGGCCCGGATTCCGTTCCAGCGGAGGCGGGGGGCCGGGCACCATGCGGTGCTCGCCTTCCAGGGTGCCCAGTATCTCGCGGGCACGGCGGACCACCTGCTGGGGCAGCCCCGCCAGTTGAGCTACGTGGATTCCATAGGAGCGGTCGGTTCCTCCCGGCTCCAGCCGGTGCAGGAAGACCACGGTTTCCCCGGTCTCCTTTACCGCCACGTTGAGATTGCGGGCGTGCTGGAGCCGTTCGGGAAGCTGCATCAACTCGTGATAGTGAGTCGCGAACATGGTCTTGCAGCCGACCCGGTCGTGCAGATGCTCGGTGACTGCCCAGGCGATGGCCACTCCATCGTAGGTCGAAGTGCCGCGACCGATCTCATCCAGCAGCACCAGGCTGTGCCTCCCGGCGTTGTGCAGGATGGCGCTGGTCTCGCTCATCTCCACCATGAACGTGGATTGACCCTGAGCCAGGTTGTCGCTGGCGCCGACCCTGGTGAACAGGCGATCCACCACCCCGATCGATGCCTCCGCGGCGGGCACGAAGGCACCCATCTGCGCCAGCACGACGCAGAGTCCGATCTGGCGAAGAATGGTGGACTTACCGGCCATGTTGGGGCCGGTCACCAGCAGCACCCGTTCGGACTGGGTGAAGCGGGCGTCGTTGGGGATGAAGGCCTCGCGGGCCATCATCCGCTCGATCACCGGATGGCGGCTCTCCTGGAGCCTGAGGTCGAATCCATCGTGCACCGCTGGACGGACGTAGCGACCCATCGCGGCCTGACCGGCGAGCGCGCTCCAGACATCCAGCCGGGCGAGCACCCGGGCGGTCGTCTGGATCCGGCCGATGGCCGTACCGACCGCAGCCCGGAGCGCGCCAAACAACTCCGCCTCCCTCACGCCCATCCGCTCCTCGGCGCCCAGCACCTTGGATTCGTACTCCTTCAGCTCCGGCGTCACGTAGCGCTCGGCGGAAGCCAGGGTCTGGCGTCGCTCGTAGTCCGGGGGCACTCGCCCGGCGTGGGTGTGGGTGATCTCGAGGTAATAGCCGAACACCTTGTTGAAGCCGACCTTGAGCGAGGCGATGCCGGTGCGGTCCCGCTCCCGCTGTTGCAGCGAGGCGATGTACTGCCGCCCGCCGTCGCGCAGCGAGCGCAGCTCGTCGAGCTCGGCATCGTAGCCTCGTCGGATCACGCCGCCGTCACTCAGAACGGCGGGTGGGCGCGGCTCGAGCGCATCGGCCAGCTCGCCGGCGAGGTCGGTGAGCAGATCCAACTGGTCCACTGCCTCGGCCAGTAACTCGGCGCGCCGTCCGGAGGGCAACGACGAACCGGCGAGCGCACTCAGCGCCCCGGCCACGTCGGGGAGCCGCCCAAAGGAATCGCGCAGCACGGCCAGCTCCCTTGGCGTCGCCCGGCCCGCGGCGGCGCGGCCGGCCAATCGCTCGACGTCGCGCACGCCGTCGAGCGCCTCCCGGAGCCGGGCGCGACCCCGGCTGTCGCGAACCAGGACGTCGACCGCGTCGAGCCGCCGCTCGATGGCCGCCGGATCCCGAAGCGGGGACAGCAGCCATTGGCGCAACAGCCGCCCGCCCATCGGCGTCACCGTCGCATCGAGGGTCTCGAGCAAGGTGCAGCCCCGGGCTCCGGCCCGAAGCGGCTCCACCAACTCCAGGTTCCGACGGGTCATCTCATCGAGCCAGAGGTATTCCTCGCTGTGGCGGACCTGTGGTCGCGCCAGATGGGGCAATCCCGCCGGCTGCAGCTCTCCGAGGTAGCGGAGCAACGCCCCGGCTGCCCCCACGGCCGCTCCGTCGTCCACGCCGATCCCGAGTCCGTCGAGAGAGGCGAGCGCGAAGCGGCGATTCAGCTCCTCGGTGGCCAGGGTGGGGTCGAATTCCCACGGCTCCCGCGGGGTGAGGAGCGGATCAGCGAGGCAGCGGGGCAGCGACGCAGTGTCGTCGTTGGGGATCACGACTTCGGCCGGGCCGAGACGGGTGAGCGCTTCTTCCAGACCCTCTTCTCCGAGAGTCTCGAGGAGGAACTCGCCGGTGCTGAGATCAACCGCGGCCATGCCGATTGCCGCACCGCTCCGCCTCAGCCCCACTATCCAGTTGTTCCTTCCTCCCGAGAGCCATCCTTCTTCCAGCAGGGCCCCCGGCGTCATCGTCTCCACTACCTCGCGACGTACCAGACCCTTGGCCAGCTTGGGGTCCTCTACCTGCTCGCAGATGGCGACACGGTGGCCCGCGCCCACCAGCTGCCGCAGGTACTCGGCCGCGGCCTTCACCGGCACGCCGGCGAGGGGCACTCCGTCGCCCCGGGACGTGAGCGTGATGTCGAGGACTTTGGCCGCCAGCTCGGCGTCTTCGTGAAACATCTCGTAGAAGTCGCCCACCCGGTAAAACAGGATGGTCTGCGGGTGTTGGGCCTTGATTTCCCGCCAGTGCTTCAGCATCGGCGGGGTCGCAATGCCGGCCGGCTCGCGGCTCACGCCGGCCATGGGGAAGTGCGGAGGGACTGTCGGGGCATACCGGGGACAATATAACGCTATAGTTCAGGCGGATATGTCGCTTTCACGCGCCTCATTTTCACTCTGCATCGAGGCTCTCATGGCAGGCCAAGGCTCAACCGGCAACGTCATCGCGGCACTGGCCAGCTTCTTCATTCCCGGCCTGGGACAACTGCTTCAGGGCCGGCTGGTCATTGCGGCCATCCAGTTCGTGCTCGCGGCGCTGCTCTGGATCGTCCTCTTGGGATGGGTCATTCACCTCTGGTCGATTCTCGACGCTGCGTTGTGGAAGTCGCGGAGCGAGGCCGCGTGATGACCCAGCCATTCCATTACGCCTTCTTCGTGAGGGACCTCTCCTCCACCCGCCGGTTCTACGGCGAAATCCTCGGCTGCCAGGAAGGGCGGAGCACCGACACCTGGGTGGACTTCGACTTCTTCGGCAACCAGATCTCGGCGCACACCACGGGAACCGTGGCTCCGACCCAGAACACCGGGAAGGTCGAGGGAATCCTGGTGCCGATGCCTCATTTCGGCGCCATTCTCCCCTGGGAACAGTTCTCCGCCGTCGCCGCCCGGGTGAGGGACTCGGGGATGCCGTTCATCCTGGAGCCGCGAATCCGCTACCCCGGCCAGCCGGGCGAGCAAGCCACGATGTTTCTCCTCGATCCCAGCGGCAACGCCCTCGAGTTCAAGAGCTTTCGCCATCCGGAGCACGTCTTTACCGCATGAAGCCGGCGTCGGTCGCAATCGTAGGTGCGGGAGTGATCGGCGCCAGCGTCGCCTATCACCTCGCGGCGCGAGGCTGGCGCGATGTGCTGCTGGTGGATCGGAGCAGCCGACCGGGCGAAGGCAGCACCGGCAAGGCAACCGGCGGCTTCCGCGCCCAGTATGCCACTGCGATCAACGTGCGGCTCTCCCTTCTTGCCCGGGACAAGCTCCGCCGCTTCGAAAGCGAGACCGGAGTGGACCCCGGTTACCAACCGGCGGGCTATCTCTGGCTCGCCGCCGATGAGAGTCAGCTGGCAACCCTCCGCGAGGGACTGGTTGTCCAATGGGCGGCAGGGTTGGCTGAAGCGACCGAGGTGGGCCTGGACACCATTGCCGGGCTCAATCCGGCGTTGAGGTTGGACGAAGTGATCGGCGGGACCTTCTGTCCTTCAGACGGCTTCGTCCGGCCACTTCGGCTCCTGGAGGGGTACCTCGCTGGAGCTCGGCGGCTGGGAGTGCGGGTGGAGTGGGGAACGGATGTGAATGGCTTCGACCGGGGAGGAGACGGGCGGATCACTGCGCTTCACACCAGTGGCGGCCCGATTGGAGTCGGCGCCGTAGTCAACGCCGCTGGGGCGTGGGCGGCCGGTGTCGCCGCCTGTGCCGGGGTGGAGCTCCCGGTGGTGCCGCTCCGCCGCCAAGTCGCCATCACCGAGCCGTGCGAGGTGCTGCCCGACGAGATGCCCATGAGCATCTTCGCCGGCGACGGGTTTCACCTACGGGTCAGGGACAGAAGGGTGATGCTGCTCTGGCCCACTCCGGGTGTTCCGGGACGGCCTTGGGACATCGGGGTGGACTCTGAGTGGATCGAAGCGGTGATCGCCATGGCTCTCCGCCGGGTGCCGGTGCTGAAGCAGGCGACCATTGACCGGGCGGCCTGCTGGGGCGGGCTTTACGAGGTATCGCCCGACAAGCACGCCATTCTGGGCCCGGCGCCGGGCTGCGAGAATCTTTTCCTGGCGAATGGATCGTCCGGTCATGGAGTGATGCACGCGCCGGCGCTGGGCCAGCTGTTAGCGGAAGTCATCTCCGGGGCGCCGCCTACCCTCGACGTGACGCCGCTCCGGCCCTCGCGATTCGCCGAAGGCGCGCCTAACCCGGTATCGGGACTGCTCTAAAGCATGAAAGTCGGGTTCGCGCTGATCCTCCCCCTCCTGCTCGGCTGCGCCACCGGGCCCCGCTCCGCCATCGAGTTCGAGCGGCGGGGCTACCCGCTCGCTACCAGCGGTCCCGACGTGGTGGCGCTGCCGGTGGCGGATCGCTATCGCTATGGTGTCGTCGTCGGATCGGTGATGACCGCGGCGGGCGAGCGGGGGTGCAACGGCGAGGTGTGGCTCCAGCCGGTGGGAGCCCCGGTGCGCGATGTCCGATCGATCGCCGCCGCGCGTCTGCAGAACATGTTTCGATTTCCCCAACTGCTTCCGGGCCGGTATGAGCTGGGGGTGCGCTGCTTTGGATTTCAGCCGATTCGGCGCACCATCGAGGTCCGGATCGGGCATGTGCTGCGGGCGTTGGTGACGATGGAGCCGAGGGCGGGTTTGTCATCCCAAGCGGTGCGAGGGACCTAGCCGGCTGGCCTCGAAGCTAGCCGGCTAGACCCCTCGCTCGGGATGACAATGCTACTGCGTAACGGTGTCGCGAGTCACCGTATCCCGCACCATCACTCCAACTTCGGCCGAATCACCGGCCGCCGTGCTGTCCCGCCAGGTCACGATCTCCGACTGAAACTGCTGCGCCAGGGCCGTGAGGTCCGCCCCTCCTACTGCTGGATCGTCCTCCCGCTCGCCGATCCGCGCCAGCGATGCAACCGCCTTGGCATAGGTACTGTCCACCGACACCGCGGCCTGGTAGGCCTCTTTCGCCGCGGTGAAATGGCCGGCCTGTTCCAGCGCCATCCCCAGGTTGTTCTGGAACACCGGCGCGTTGCTCCGCAGCTCGACCGCCCGGGCCAGCGGCGGCAGCGCCTCCTCGACCCGACCCTGCTGGAGGTAGAGGTAGCCGAGGTTGTTCATCGCCCAGACATCCCTGTCATCCAGGGCAATGGCGCGCTGGTACGCGTCGATGGCCTCGGGGATCTGACCCAGCTCGCTGCGAGCGCGGCCCAAGAGACGGAGCCCGTCATTGCTCAGCGGCTCGATGGCAAGCGCCTTCTCGACTCGCTCCAGCGCCTCCTTTGGACGGCTGGTCTCGAGCAGTACCCGCGACGAGTTGAGCAGGCTCTTCCGGTGGTTGGGATCCAACCGGAGCGCCTCGTCGAAGCCCTCCAGCGCGACTTCGTGCTGGCCCGATTTCCAGGCGGACAGGCCCAGCATGTAATGCCCCCAGGCGTTGTCGGGGTGGCTCTGGGTGTACGAGGTGAACAGCTCGGCCGCTTCGCTGTAGCGGCCCCGGTGGAAGGCAGTCTCCGCGTCGGCATACGACGCAGGCGAGGACTCTTCGACGACGGTGGGGACGGCGACCGGCTGGAGGGTTCCCGACTCCGGGGCGGTAGCGGCCGCGGGGGTTTCGGCGCCGGCAGAGATGGTGGCCGTCGAGGGATTGTCCCGGTCGCCGCACCCAGCCGCGAAGGGGGCGAGCAGGGCAGCGGTAAGGACCGAGAAACGGGTGGTGGACGACATGTGCTCCTCCTGGTTTTGGGGCGCCAACCGGCGCGTGGGGACTCGGGCGGCCCCTTAGAAAGCAAGCCGCTGGCCAGGAGGACACGGTGTTGCTAAGGCGTTGGGGAGAAGGCTATTAGCTATCGGCTATCGGCTATTGGCTACTGCCTGTGTGTTTGAGGGGACACATAAGAGTTAGCGGGTGAGTGTCCATCAGGACACATCTGTGATCGGACGCTTGAGGTTGTGCCGACGCATGATCTTGAGCAGGCTGGCGTGATCGGCCAGGCCGAGCTCCGCCGCCGTCCGGGTCACGTGCCAGTCGTTTCGCTCGAGCGCCGCTACCAGGATCCGGCGCTCGGCTTCCGCCTTCTGCTCCTGGAAGGTGCCCGTCGTGCCAGTGGCCGCCGGTTGGGTCCTTGCCCCTTGCCGGATTTCCGCCGGCACGTGCTCCGCCCCGATGACCTCCCCTTCCGCCGCGATGATCATCCGCTCCACGATATTGCGGAGCTCCCGGACGTTGTTCCGCCGCCACTCGTACGCCATCAGCAGATCGAGGGCATCCGGGGCGATCCGCTTCTTCCGGATCCCGAACCGGGCGCAGGTCCCGCTCAGAAACTGCTCGGCCAGCGCCGGGACGTCCGACAGCCGGTCCCGCAGCGGAGGCACCTGGATGACGTGCACGTTGAGCCGGAAGTAGAGGTCCTCCCGGAACCGCTGGGCCGCGATTTCCGCTTCCAAGTCTCGATTGGTGGCGGCTACCACCCGGGCATCGACCACCACCTGCCGGCTGGCGCCGAGGCGGGTTACCTGCCGGTCTTCCAGCACCCGGAGCAGCTTGGCTTGAGCGGCCAGTGGCAGCTCCCCCAGCTCATCGAGGAAGAGGGTCCCCTTCTGGGCGGCTTCGAAGGCTCCCTTGCGGGTCGCGATTGCCCCGGTGAAGGCCCCCTTTTCGTGCCCGAAGAGCTCGCTTTCCACCAGGCTTTCCGGCAGCGCGGCGCAGTTGATCGCCACGAACGGACCCGAGGGAGCCGGTCCGAACCGGTGGAGGTCGCGGGCAACCAACTCCTTCCCGGTCCCGCTCTCACCCACGATGAGCACAGGGCTCGGCACCGGAGCAATCTTGGCCACGGTCTCGCGCAGCTGCAGCATCGCAGCACTACTGCCCACCGACGAGGTCTCCCGGCCGAGCTGCCGGCGCAGCGAGCTCAACTCGGACCGGAGCCTGCGCCGCTCCAGTGCCGATTCGATTTCGTGGACCACGCGCTCCATCGGCTCGGCCTTGTCGATGAACCCGTACGCACCCAGCCGGATGGCCTGAATGCAACGGTCATAGCTGCCCGTCCCGGTATAGACGATGACCGGCACCTGGCTGCCTCGCCGCTCCAGCGTGCGAAGGACCTCGAATCCGTCCATCCCGGGCATTTCGAGGTCGAGAATGACGCAGTCGACCGCGCCATCGGCCAGGACCTCCAGCGCCGCCGCTCCGTCGCGAGCGGTGAGCGCCTCGTAGCCGCCCAGGCGTTGAAGGTCGTAGGCATACTGCTCGGCCAGGGTGCTGACGTCGTCTACCACCAGTACCAGCGTCATCCGGCATCGGCTCCGTCGGTCAGTGCGGGCAGCTCCACCATGACCCGGGTTCCCGCTCCCGGCTCGGTATCGACTCGGAGGGTACCTTCGAGATCGAGCACCAGCCGCTTGACGATGGAGAGTCCCAGACCGGTGCCGCCTTCCTTGGTGGTGTAGAAATCATCGAACGCACGGTCCAACTGTGCCCGGCTCATGCCCGGTCCGGTATCGGCAACGGTGAGCCGCACCCGGGTGCCGTCGCCGTCTCCGGCAACGGCCTCGCTGGAGACGGTGACGCTGCCGCCCGCCCCGGGCGGCAGACTCTCCACCGCGTTGCCCACCAGGTTCTCCAGGATCCGCCGCAGCACCAGCCGGTCGGCCAGGACCGGCGGAAGCCGCTCAGCCAGCTTGCGATGAAGGGTGGCCGATCCCGGCGGCACCGATCGGATCACCTCGTCGACCACCGGGTTCACCTGGCATGACTCCCGGCTCAGCGACGGCGACAGCCGGGCGTAGTTGCGGGCCAGGTTTTCCAGATACGCGATGCCCGAATCCAGCGTGCCGCGTCGCTCGTCCAGAACGGCCTTCAAGCTCTCGGGCCGCTCCTCCGATACCTCGGTGATGTGCCGCAACACATTCCGAATAGGCACCAGCCCGTTCTTGATGTCGTGATTTACCTGCCGGGCCAGGTCGCCCATCGCGACCCGGCGCTCCGCCTCCCGCAGCCGGCCCGCCCCGACCCTGAGCCGGTCGGTCATGGCACCCAACAGACGGGACAGCGCCCCAATCTCATCGCCCCGGTCGCTGGAGAAGTCCTGATCCAGCCGGTCGAGATCGATCGCCGCGGTCTTCTCGGCCAATTGGCTGAGCGGCCGGCTGACTCTGGAGGACAGCCATGCCGCGACGGCCAACGCCAGGCCCACGGTCGCCGCCAAGGCTACCAGAAACCAGGCGTCGATGCTGCGCCGCAGCGCGACCAGCGTGCCAGCGGACTGGGTGACGACCAGCCGCGCGGTATCTACTCGGGCCGCCGCGCCGGGCGTCAAGTCGAGGTAAGGCACCGGCAGGTCGCCCACGACTTCGGCCCCGGAGCGTTCGGTCGTGGGTTGTCCGGGGAACCGAAGGGTAACCGTCAAATCGGGATCCGCCGTGAGCCGGTGGAGAAGACGATCTCCCACGGCAGTGCCGCCGGCCAGGGTGAACCGGGCGCCGGCTACCCAGAAGGAATCCAGCCGGGCGAGCGCCACGAGCGGAGCTTCCGGGGTGCGGACTCGAGCCAACGCCATCCCCCGGATCGCGGCTAGACCTCGGGGCAGGGCCGGCTCGACCCGGTCGTACTCGTTGCGGAAGTGACCGGAGCTGAGGATTCGGCCGGTGCTGTCCTGAAGCTGGAGCATCGAGAGACCCGAGAGCCGCATCGCGTTGCCCGCCCAATCGAGCAGATATCGCCGGGCCCCTGGATCGTTCTGGATCGCGCCGAGTCGAAACCGATTCTCCCCGGCGATCTGGGACGCGAGGGCGCCGAGCCGGGCGGCGACGTCGCCGCTCTCGCGATCCAGGTCGGCCCGGATCGACTCGATGCCGGCCGCGACCCGCCGTTGGTACTCGCCGGTGAGACGCCTTTCCATTTCCCGCCGCACGCCGAAAGCGAGCAGGCCGAGGGGAACCAGGACCGCGAGGGCAAAGGCGAGGAAGAGCCGGGTCCGGAAGCTCATGGAGCAGGCACCGGACGAACCGTGCCGTCCCATTCCACTTCGAGCGGTGGAACCTTCCGCCGCACGATCAGGCGAGAACGGGTCTCGACCAGTGGTACTACTGTGGCTCCGGCCGGCCAGCCACCCGTCTCTCGACAGGGAACCAGGGCAATTCGAGGAAGGGCCAGCACGAAGGCACTCTCTTGAGCGGTCGTGAGTGCTTGAAGCAAAGCGGCAGAATCGGCGCCCCTGGCAGATGCACCGGCAGCCGCCGATAGCGCCACCACGCGCTCGGCCAGTGATCGAGCTACCGGGTCATTCTTGGAATAGAGAACGGTCGCCTTCGCGCGAATTCCGGGGGAGAGTCGGGGCCTGCTTCCGCAGGTGAGTGCTTCCCACCAGAACGGGGGTAAAGCTTCCCGCGCTTCACCCTGGACTACGTCGCTCGCGAGGGACTTCCGAAACACGATAGAATCACCTTCCACCAGCGACTGGAATGCTGCGCTGCCGTGGGGAATCAGGAGCACGTACGTGGTGGTCCAGGGCAGCGGCGTCACCAGGAACTCGGGATTACGGGCGGCGTATTCCAGGAGCGACGGGTCGGCGGTCTCCAGCAGGTCGGCGCCGCGATCCAGCGCATCGCGGGCATCGCCTGCGGTTGGAAGCGGCTGGAAGACGGGTGGCATTTCCGGGCGATCCAGAGCGAATAGCGGGTCGGCAAAGACGGTTGGTGGAGAATCGAAGGGGTCGCGCACGGTCACGGATATGCGATGAGAATCCAGCGGCTGGACTGCCTGAACACCGGCCGACTGAAGGGCCGCGCCAGTCAATGGGCGACTCTGCCATTCCATTATGACTCGAGTGGCTTCGAGAGTTGAATCCAGCTCCAGAGTCCAGATCCGGTGACTCGTGTCCGAGCTCCAAGTTGTCGCCAGTCCTGGACGCAGCCGACCTTCGCAGTCCAGGCGTACCAGGGGAACGTGTCGCTGGCGGGAGATTAAGCGCTCGGCCTCCGGACCGGCGGAGGCGACCCGAACCGTATCGCCGTTGGTGGCGCCGCCCGGATTGATTCGGCAGGCATCAGGGGTGGCCTCTGCTGGGCTGGGCGCGACCGGAGGGCTCGGGGCGGGACCGCACCCCAGTATCAGCAGCAAGGCAATTGTACGGGGGGCCATGGGTGCGAATTTAATGACACTACACCTGCTGAAGCTTCCACTTTCCCTGGCGGAAGATCACCGCGCTCACTACCGCGAGCGTCGAGAACGCCACCATGATCGCGATGAACACGCCGGTCGGCCCCATGTCGGTTCGGGTCGCCAGCACCCAGGCCAACGGGATTTCCCACAACCAGAAGCAGCCAATGTTGATCCAGGTCGGGGTCCAGGTGTCACCCGCTCCGTTGAACGACTGGGTGAGCACCATCCCGTACGCATAGAATGGAAAGCCGATGCTCACCCAGCGGAGACAGGCCACCCCGTACCGTATCACCTCCGGATCGGAGGCGAAGAAGCGGACGATGGTTTCCGCCCCCAGGACGAAGACCACCGCAACCGAGCTCAGGAAGGCGAGGTTGTACAGGCCGGCCTGCCACACTGCTTTCTCCGCGCGATCCGGATGGCGAGCACCCAGGTTCTGGCCCACCATGGTTGCCGCCGCGTTGCTCAAGCCCCAGGAGGGGAGCAGGGCGAAGATGATGACCCGGACTCCGATGGTGTACCCCGCGAGCGCCGCACTGCCGAACCCGGCCAGCACCCGCACCAGCCCGATCCAGCTCGCCATGCCCACCAGCGTCTGAAACATGCCGGTTCCAGACAGTCGCAGCAGACTCGCCATCACCGGCCAGTCGAGACGGAGGTGGTGCCGCCGAATCACCACTCGTCCGTCGCGCCGGGCGAGCTGGCTGATCTGATAGAGCACGCCGGTGCCACGGCCGATGGTCGTGCCGATGGCCGCGCCGGTGACGCCCAGCTCGGGGAAGGGGCCGACACCGAAGACCAGGCAGGGACCCAGCACGATGTTGATGGAGTTGGCCAGCCAGAGGACTCGCATGGCGATGGCGGCATCGCCGGCGCCGCGGAAGACCGCGTTGATCAGGAAGAGCAGCAGCACGGTGACGCTGCCGCCGAGCATGACGGCGGTGAACCGGGAACCAATCGCCACCACCTCGGGCTCCGCGCCCATGAGGGAGAGCAGCCGCGGCGCCAACAACGCACCGATGGTGCCCAGCACCGCGGCGATCATGATCCCCAAGGCGATGCCCTGGACCGCGGCGGCGGCAGCGCGGTCCGGATCCTTCTCCCCGATCCGCCGGGCGACGGTGGCGCTCACCCCGATGCTGAGCCCGATGGCCACCGCGTACATCAAGGTCAGCATCGACTCGGTGAGTCCCACCGTCGCCACCGCGGCGGGACCCAGCCGGGAAACGAAGAAGACGTCGGAGATGGCGAAGATCGACTCCATCACCATCTCCAGGACCATGGGGACGGCGAGGAGCAGAATCGCCCGGCTGATGGAGCCTTCGGTGTAATCCTGATGAGATCCGCGAATGGCTTCGCGGAGCGCGGGAAGGAGGCGGGTATCGCTCAGGGTTCTGCGACCACGAAAGGCCGGCCACCGACCTTGGCCCTGAGCTTGGCGACCGCTGCCTGGGCTGCTTCCCGGGTGGGGTAGGCACCGGCGCGCACCTTGTAGTACCCACTCTCCCGGACGATGACGGTGGAGAAGCCGGCCCGCTCGACCCGGTTGGCCGCGGCCTCCGCGGCGTCCGCGGTCTTCACCGCGGCGACCTGAATCCGGAAGGCAGTACGGGCGGGTCCCGCCTGGGCCGTGGTGTCGCGGGCCGTGGTGTCGGGCGTGGTGTCACGGGCGGTCGTGTCGCGGGCCGTGGTGTCGCGAGCCGATGTCGCGCTGTCGGGCTTCCCAACCGTATCCTGCTGCAGTGTTGCCGCGGTGCAGCGCTGGTTCAGGTAGCGGAGCTGGTTCTGGAGCTCGATGTTGCCCTGGGACTGGGCGATCCCGTCGGCCAGCCAGCGGCAGGCGAGGGCCGGATTGTTCAGGTCGAAGTACGTGCGGGCTGCCCAGTATGCTGCCTGGGGAATGAGAGGCGTCGCCGGATAGTCGAGACGAAGTCGCTCCAAATTTCGAGCCGCGCTCTCGAAGTTGCGGACGGCGTAATCCATCTGAACCAGCCGGAGCAGCGCGTCGTCCGCCCAGCTCGAGGTGTTGTACTCGACCACTACCCGCTGGAGATTCCGGCGCATATCGCCGGCACTGCCGGCCACCATCGCCTTGGTGTAGACGATCTCGGGGTAGAGCGAATCGGTCGGCGCCGTTGCAGCGAGCAGTCGGTCGACCGACGCGCGGGCGGAGTCCCCCCGGCCCTCCTGCGCGGCACGGATGGCCTCGACCAGACGGGGGTCGGATTGAGCGCTGGCGGAGGTCGAGAGCGACATGAGCAGCAGGACCAGCGCCAGTGACAGAAGCCGGATCACGCGGCCACTCCGCTCGGCACTGCGGTTCGCAACAGCAGATCGGTAAGGATGCCACGCTCATCGGAGATGGTGGTCTCCTTGAGAGCCTTGTCGGCAGCACGAGCGTCGCGCAGCGCATCCCGCACCCGGTTCGCCGGCCAACTTCCCGCCCAACGCACCCAGCGGGTCTTCTCTTCGCCCCAGCTCAGCAGGCCGTGTGGCCGGTTACGCCGAAAGATCCCGAACACCGCATCGTCCAGCGCGCGGCCTCGGAGCCCGCCGTCGTAGTGAGTGCGGGCGATTCCGACGCCTACCAGGGTCGTGCCCAGCAGCGTCAGCAGCTTGACCCCGCTGCTTCCCGGCTGGTCCAGCACCGCACCGAGCAATCCGATCGCTCGCTGCGTGTGGTCGTCGAAGACCGCGTCCCGCCAGTCGAACATCGTCTCACCTTGGCGAATTCCCACCAGCTCGCCGATCCGCTCGGCGGAAAACAGCTCTCCCTCGGGCAACGCCGCAAACTTCTGGAGCTCTGCCGCCAGTGCGCCGAGGTCGCCGCCCACCGCATGGAGAAGATGCCGGCTCGCCTCCTCTTCAAGCTGGAGGCCCAACGTCGTGGCACGACGCTGAAGCCACTTGAGCGCCCGCTCCGGGGGCAACGGATCACAGGCCACGGCGTAGCTCAGTCGGGCCAGCTCCTTGTCCGGTTCCTCATCGCCGGATCCTTGGACCAGAATCACCACCGTCTCCGGTGACGGCCGCTGAAGGTAGCCGAGCATCGCCGCCCGCACCTTGGGCTTCCGCTTCCAACCCTCGATCTCCCGCAACACGACGGCCCGGCGCTCCGCCATCATGGGTAGGGTGGTACACAGGGTGACCAGGGTCTCGGGGTCGAGCTGCCCGGCGTAGCGTTGATCCAGGTTGAAATCGCGGAGTGCGGGGTCGAGCGCGCGATCGAGGATCGCCCGGACCGCCTCGTCCTTCAGGATGTCCTCGGGGCCGTGCAGGTAGTAGGCGCCGGCAAGCTGGCCCTTCTGGAGGGAGCGGAACAGCGAGTCCAGGGTGGGGGCGGGCATCCGATAATACTATCAGTGTCGGAACGACACTGCTTCCACGAACAAGAGGCTGACCAGGGTCTTGGCGTCGGTGATCTCTCCGGAAGCCACCATCCCCATGACCTCGGACCAGCGCTTGTGGTGCAGCTCCATGAACTCGTCCGCCTCCCGGCGTTGCTCACCCTGCGAGAGCCCCCGCGCCAGGAACAGATGGATCCGCTCGTCGGTGAACCCCGGAGTGGTATGGATCGTGGTGAGCCGCTCCATGCTGCCGGCCCGCATGCCGGTCTCCTCCTCCAGCTCGCGCCTGGCGCAGCGCTCGGGCGCCTCCCCCTGATCCAGCCGGCCCGCCGGAACCTCCCAGATGAAGCCGTCGGCCGCGTGGCGGAACTGGCGGATCAGCAGGACTCGGGGATCCGGGTCGCCGGGATTGTCGAGGAAGGGAACCACCGCGGCGGCGCCGGGGTGGCGCAGCATCTCGATCTGGCCGATGGAGCCGTCGGGAAAGCGCACGGTGTCGCGATCGAGGTTGACGATCCGGCCGGTGTACAGCCGCTCGGTTGAGACCAGAGACATGGCGATCCACGGGTTAGAGGAGACCCCGCACCCAGGCGACGGGCACCTTGAGACCTTCGGCCAACAGGTACCGCAGTTCGACCACCGGGTTGTCGGAGATCGGACTGCTCTCGGTGGGGGAGGTGTAGGCCTCGAGGGCCACCCTGCGGGCTTCCATCCGGAGGCGGAACATATGGAAGGCGTCGCTGACCAGGAGCACTCGGTGAAGGCCGCGCTGCCGGAGCAAGCCGGCTACCGCGGTCATCGAGGTCATGGTGGATCGGCCTTCCGGTTGCGCGATGACGGCCGAGTCCGGGACCTGATGACTCACCAGATAGCGGCGTCCCACGAGCGCCTCGCTGGTGGTGTCACCCGCTCCTATGCCGCCGGTGACCACGATCAGCGGGGCGAGACCCTCGCGATAGAGGCCAAGTGCGTGGTTCAGCCGGGCCCGCAGCACGGGCGAGGGCCGGCCGTTGTACTGCGCCGCGCCCAGCACGACGATCGCATCCACCCGGCGCCGCTGATCCTCCTGGCTCACCACCAGCACCAGGATGAGAGCCACGGTGTACGTGATGGCCGCGATCAGCAGCAGAAGGCCCAGCCCGTGGCGGAACGAGGGCCGCCCCGCCATCACAACTCGAAGCTCTCCCCGTGCTTCGGAATGTGGACCTCGCGGACCCCCTCTTCCCGGAGCAGCATCGCCATGGCCTCGAGGGCGCCGCCCTCGCCGTGGACCACGAACGCCCGCCGGATCGGCCCGCCCAGCCGCCGCACCCAGGTCCTCAGCTCGGCACGGTCGGCGTGGGCGGAGTAGCCCCCGACGGTTTCCACCTCGGCCCGGCGGGGATACTCCTGCCCGAAGATCCGAACGACCTCCTCACCTAGTTGAATGCGGCGCCCGAGCGTGTGCTCCGCCTGGAAACCGACAATGAGTACCAGGTTCCGGTGATCGCCGATCTCGTTGGCCAGATGATGCAGGATCCGGCCCGACTCCATCATGCCGGAGGCGGCGATGATGATGGCCGGCCCTCGACTCCCGTTGAGCGCCTTGGAGTCGGCCACGTCGCGGATGTAGTGCACTAGGGGGAAGTCGAAGACGTGGGTGCTGCTGGCAATGAGATGCTCCCGCTGATCGAACACCTCGGGGTGCATTCGGAAGACGGTGGTAATGTCCACTGCGAGCGGGCTGTCGATGTAGATCGGCAGCTCGGGGATCTTCCCCGCCCGATAGAGTTGGTGGAGGCTGTACACCAGCTCCTGGCAGCGGCCCACCGCGAAGGCGGGCACCAGTACCTTGCCGCCCCGCGCCGCGGTTCGCCGCACCGCCTCACCCAACCGCTCTTCGGCGTCGGCCACGGACTCGTGGGCCCGATCGGCGTAGGTGGATTCGATGATGAGAGTGTCCACCGGTCCCGAGGGCGGCTCGGGGTCGCGAATGATGGGCAGCCCGCTGCGCCCGATATCGCCGGAGAACACCAGCCGGTGGCTGCCGCCCTCGGTGATCCGGAGATTGACCGAGGCCGACCCCAGGATATGGCCGGCGTCGATGAACTCGAGGGCGAGGTGCTTGCGGAGATGGGTGATCCGCCGGTAGGGAACTCCCACCATAAGGTCCTGGACCGCGACCGCGTCGGCCATGGTGTACAGCGGCTCGCTGGGCTGTCCCGCCTTGCCCTTGCGTTCCAGGTACTCGAAGTCCTTCTCCTGAATGTGTGCCGAGTCGGGCAGCATGACCGCGGAAAGGTCGCGGGTGGCTGGAGTCGCGTGGATCGGCCCGTGAAATCCCTCGCGCACCAGCAGGGGGAGCCGCCCGGCGTGATCGATGTGCGCGTGACTCAGGATCACGCCGTCCAGCCGCCGGGCGTCGAACGGTAGCCGCGCGTTGAGCTCGTGGGCCTCGGCCCGGTGTCCCTGGAACAGTCCGGCATCCATGAGGAACCTGCCCCCCGCCGCCTCGAGGAGATGCATCGAGCCGGTGACCTGGCCGGCCGCACCGTAGAAGGTCAGGCGAAGAGCAGGCATCGGATCCTAGGTTCGAGTGCCGAACAACCGGTCCCCGGCATCGCCCAACCCCGGCAGGATGTATCCCTGCTGGTTGAGCTGACGGTCCAGGGCGGCGGTAAAGACGGGGACGTCGGGATGAGCCTCCAGCATCCGGCGCACGCCCTCCGGGGCGGCCACCAGACAGAGGAAGCGGATCCGCCGGGCGCCGGCTTGCTTGAGCGCCGTGACCGCGGCGGCGCCGGATCCCCCGGTCGCCAGCATCGGGTCCAGTACGAAGAAATCGCGCTCGACTTCCGCCGCCGGAATCTTGAAGTAGTAGTCCACCGGCCGCAGCGTGTCGTGGTCCCGGTAGAGGCCGATGTGTCCCACCCGAGCCGATGGAATCAACTGGGCGATGCCTTCGACCATGCCGAGTCCGGCGCGGAGAATGGGAACCAAGGTGAGCTTCTTTCCCGAAACCTGTCGCCCGGTCATCCGTTCCAACGGGGTCTCGATCTCCACCGGCTCGGTGGCCAGGTCCTTGGTCACTTCGTAGGCCATCAGCATCGCGATCTCGTTGACCAGTTGCTTGAAGTCGCGGGTACTGGTCTCCCGGTCGCGCAGGATGGACAGCTTATGCTGGATGAGCGGGTGGGTCAGAACGGTCAGGTTGGGGAAGGCCGTAGTGGCGGCGGGCATGGGCTCCAATATGCGGGTGGACCAGCCTGGGCAGTAGTGGCGGTGATGGCGGCCTACAACTCCAGGGTGATGCTCCGGCACACCAGCTCGTCGGCGTCGCAGACGCTGGCGCGAAGGACGCCGCCCACCCGGGTGTGTCGGCCGGGAAGCAACGCGCTCGGCGGCTCGGCGAAGTAGGCGGAGTCGGGAGTCAGACGGGAGGAGTCGAATCGGAGGACGCTGCCGTCGGCCAGCTCGAGGGCGGGCTTGAGCCGTGCGTTGAGCTTGATTCCGGGCGCGGCGACCAGGATGAGGCGGGTATCGGCGCCGGCCGGGGCAGTCTCAAGGCGGAGCGGGTCAGGAATGCGGGGCGCTGGCGAGCACGCGGCGAGGACAGGCACTATGACTGAGTCACCCTGAGGCGCTTCGCCCCTCCAGGGTGACACCGGTTTCACTCCGCCAGCAGTTCCGAATCCGTCGATCCCACAGCTGGTAGGTCCCGTCGTTGAGGTGAAATTCCCCGTACCCTTCGTAGCGAACGATGCCCTTCTTGTCGATCAGCACGAAGCTGGGCCAGTAGCGGATCCCATACAGATCCCAGGTCTTGGAATCGTTGTCCTGAGCATTGGGATACGCAATGTGATGTCTTCGGAGCGCCTTCTCCAGGTTGCCCTTGTCGTGCTCGCCGGCATAGGGCGGGAACTCGGGGGTGTGAACGCCGATCAGGGTGAGCCCCCGATCGCGATACTTCCGGTCGAAATCCACCAGCGAGGGGACTGTATTGGTGCAATTGTAGCAGGTGAACACCCAGAAGTTGAGGAGTACCACTCGCCCCCGCAGGGCTTCCAGGGTGAGCGGCTGGGCCGTGTTGAGCCAGCTTTGGTTCTTCCAGGATGGAGCGGGGCCAGGATTACCGACGGCGGACGCGAGGATCGAGCCGATCAAGAAGAGAGCGGGACGGGACATGAAGACTCCGAGCTGGGACGCCGAGGAAACGCTCCCAGCCCGGAATCGGTTCTTTCTGCGGTCTTACGGCAACCGGGGGAGCGCATTCTTCGTCAGGGCCTTCGAATGCTCCAGGTTGGCGGTGGTCACGTCCAGGAGTACGCCCTTGACCGCCGACTCGATCGTTGCCAACTGGGTGCCTTCGACCTCGTTCCGGATGGCCGGGACGCCCAAGCCCTCCACTGGCTCGATGATGAACTTGATGTCGCCGTATCCCTCCGTCTGCTCCTTGCGCCATGCCGCCATCTCCGAAGAGTTCGCCACCTTCGGCATGCCGGGCGCCACCAGCAAACTCACACTCTGAGCCATGCCCTGCGGTCCATAGAAGTTGCAGACCGCCGTGCCCCCGTAGGAGCTCGGCTCGGCCTTCACTGATTTCCACCCGACCGCCGCCTCGATCTCCTCGGCAGTGAGGAGCGAGCAGGCGTCGATCTTGGACTTGGCCGGCTCGCTCCGCGCTGCGGCAGAGGTCGCGCTCGTCTTGGAAGACTCGTTTCCCCCACCGCAGGACGCGCCGAGACTGAGCGACAAGAGGGCGCCGAGCGGCCAGAATCTCGAGAACATGGTACGGGTCCTCCGTCGTTAGTGGGGTATCTGCACCATGATGTGAGCGGTTTGGGCGGAGGGCAAGATGATGCCCTTGCCGGGCTTGGCTGGGGTGGACGTGGTTCTTATATTCCCGCCCCGGGCCAGGTAGCTCAGTTGGTAGAGCAGCGGACTGAAAATCCGCGTGTCGGGGGTTCAATTCCCTCCCTGGCCATTGGACTTAGCCCACCGCACGACTCTCCACCTTTGACCAACCTTTGTCCGTTCTGCCTGAATCGCCGGGCGGGGTGTGGATCTTGCGGACAAAGGTGCCGATCCCCTCAATCGGAGCGAGTCGATGGCGAGGTCGCGCGAGCGCGGCACCGGGTCGGTCTACCTGCCCGAGAATCCCGAAGAATCCCGGCCAGAAGCTGCAGACGTATTGGATCTCCTATTACATCGACGGCAAGCGCAAGCGCGAGTCGTCTAAGACCCGCAAGAAGTCCGAGGCGCAGGCGCTGCTGAAGCGGCGCATGGGGGAGCACGCCTTAGGCCTGGAGGTCGGTGACGAGGCGAAGCGGCTCACCTTCGAGGACCTCGAAGCGGGCTTCCGGCGGAGCTACGAGAACAGCGGACGGCGATCCCTTCGGCGGGCGGGAAACGCGTGGGACCGCCTTCGCGAGCACTTCGGCGGCTGGAAGGCACGCGCCATCACGGCCAATGCACTGGAGAGCTACGCCGCCGAGCGCCTGAAGGATGCGGCCCCCGCCACCGTCAAGTACGAGCTGGCCGTGCTGCGGCGTGCAATGACCCTCGCGGTGAAGAAGGGACAGCTCCGCAGCCGGCCACACTTCCCGCACGTCGGCGTCCACAACGCCCGCACCGGCTTCTTCACTCGCGAGGAGATGGAGAAGATCGCAACGGAGATCGGCCCGGAGGTGGGGAACCTTGTGCGTGTCGCGTTCTGGACCGGCTGGCGCCGGGGGGAGCTGCTGACCCTGAAGTGGGCGGATGTGGATTGGGAGGCGCGCGTGCTCCGGCTGCGGCCCACCTCAACCATCGCCGGCACAACGACGAAGAACAACGAAGGGCGTGTGTTCCCGTTCCGCCGGCTGGCGCCGTTGGAAGAGGCGCTCCGTGCGCAGCGCGCCTACAGCGACGACGTGGCCCGCCGCACCGGCGCCATCCCGCAGTACGTCTTCCATCGCGAGGGCAAGCAGATCGGCCATTTCAGGAGGGCCTGGGCCAGCGCCTGTGAGCGGGCCGGCGTGAAGCTGAGTCGCGACCGGGTGTTCCACTCGCTGCGCGCGAGCGCGGCCCGGAACCTCACGGTGGCCGGCATCCCCGAGCACGTCGCCATGCGCCTGATGGGCCACAAGACCCGGATCATGTTCGAGCGGTACAGCATCACCACCGAGGGCGACCTGCATGAGGCCGTCGGCCGGCTCGCCGGCAGCGTTTCCGATGCTACTGTGATCCCGATCAAGGCTGCCGAGGGTTAATGCGACTCTGCCGCGGCATCTCACTCGTCACCCTCTGCCATGTCGGCCTGCGAGTCGCCCGCCCCTCCGCCCGCGATCTCGGTTTCCTTCCGACCTTACTGGCGCGCGCCGTGGCGGGGGACTACTTGGGACAAGTCCAACTCTATCCGCGCCGGGCTTTCGCGCGGTGAGTGCTGGCCTTTCGTGAGGGACACCGTCCTGTGGAAGCCGTGCGTGGAACGGGCCGACTCTCTCATGTTCTTCCTGGGTCCCATGACCCGCAGAAGGCAAAGACCTAATGCAGCTCCGGTACACCAAGGGCGGCGCCCAGGTCCTGGAGGACCGCTTCCGGGTGACCCCGCAGCGCCTCCGCGCGATGGTCGGCTCGGAGCCTGTCGCCTACCGCGTCGAGGACGTTCACACCTACGAGTGGCGGGAAGCCACCGGTCCGCCCTCGCGCCAGCAGGTCCAGCGAGGCCGGTGCGCGACGAAGTCACCATCGTCATGCCACCGGTTCATGCGGCGAGGTGGTAGCCCTAGATGACGATGGCCGGATGGACTTCCGGGCTCTCATCGCCAGCAAGGGCGGGCTGCACTATGCCGCGTTCGACCTGCTGTGGCTCAACGGGAGAGACCTGCAAGCCCAGCCGCTCATCAAGCGCAAGCGGCGACTCGAGCAGCTCATCCACTCGACCCTCTCACGAGTACTGGCCGTAGAGGAGCATGGGCGAGAGCTGTTCGAGGCCCAACGGCTGGACCTTGAGGGCATCGTGGCCAAGCGGAGGTCGGACGCCTACTCCCCTGACACCATCTGGTACAAAGTGAAGAATCCGGCCTATACCCAGGCGGAGGGCAGAGGAGACCTGTTCTATAAGCCACGCTGACCCCTCCCGGACGTTGTCTTGACAGGCTGTGTACCGGTCCGTAACTCACTTCTGCCGTCCCTCGATAAAGGCACACCCGGCGAAAGCCGGGGCCGCTAAGTAACTACCGGGTCCCCTCCTCCTACTCTGGGAGGACCCATACGCCTCTCGCTCGTTACGCACGGAGATCCCTATGCCCATGCAAGCCGCTGCCGCCGCGCCGTTGACCGACGAGGATCGCGCCGCCATCCGAAGCATCATCGCGAAGTTCGACCAAGATATGCTCGCGGGCAACCGGCCCGCGGTGGTCGCTGTCTACAGCGATGACGCCATCCTGATGCCGCCTAACGCGCCTATGGTGCGAGGGCGGATTGAGATTCAGCAGTTCTTCGAGGCTTTCCCCAAGGTCACGGAGTTCACGCAGAACCCGGTCGAGATCGCTGGCGAGGGGGATCTCGCCTTCCCATGGGGCACTTACGAGATGGCAGTGCTCCCAGCGGACGCAACAAAGCCGGTGAAGGATAGGGGGAAGGTGCTCGGCGTCTGGCGCAAACAACCCGACGGAACGTGGCTCGTCAGTCGGGTCTGTTGGAATTCTGATCTAGCGCCCGTCACATAACTGAGCGGAGAGTCCGGCTGAACTCTGGCACTACCCCTGGCACTATGAAGCGTGGCGTCGGACGTGAATCGTGGCGGGCTGGGGGTCGAGTAGCGTGGAGAGGGGCTGACGCATATACTTCAAGTGCCGCCCCTCGAAGGCGGTGCACGGGAATGGCCCGGGCGGGCTTTCGATCCCGCCGCCCCCCAAGCGGGGAACTCTGACCAGTTGGAGTTACCGGAGCTGCTCCCTAGACCGCCGCATGGCTTGCTCCGTGCGGCGGCCGCTTTTTACGGCATCCCTCCCCCGGCCTGAGTAGTTCGTCGATCGCCTCCCAGAGCGGTACCAGCATCTCCGCCGGCACTCCAGCGAGCCGCAGCTCAAAGATGAGCAACTCGAGCCTGCCAGCGAGACCCAGGGGAGCCCAAGCCTCAAAGACTGCTCGTTCGTCGCACGCGGAGTCTGTCGATCGCTTCCCACAGTGCCGCGATAAGCGGCCTCGGCAGCTTTACCAGCTCCACTTAGAGAGCAACTGGGAGCCACTAGGTTGCCCAAGAGCCGCACATTCCCTCTGTAGCACACCGTCTCCTAGGCCTCGTAATCATCCTCAGCTTTTACTCCGCCGCGTGTGCCGACCGCCGAGTCGCCCGCTCGAGCAGCGCCCGACCATGCGTAGCACGTTTGGCGGCGATGCGCGCTGAAGTTAGGACTGCGGCCCTGGGCCTGACACGCAACTCTGCTAGATCGGGTGCTCGCCTGATAGCCGCTGGTCGCTCGGCCCGCCCCGCACCTCGACATAGTGTGCGGACAGCTGGTCGTCGACGTTCAGCGTGACACCCGTCCGCTCGGCGCGAGTGCGGAAGGTGGTCTGTTCAGTGGTGGACAGGCTCTCCCACCAACCGCGGCTCACGACGATTATTTCGGCGTTGGGAAGGGCACCAATTTCGAGGTCGTTCAGGGCTTGCACCAGCGTGTCGCGACGGGCAAGCATAGAAATCCCCAGCGTTACGGGCCCGTTGCTTGGCGGGGCCGCGCCATGCGCGCAGGCGCCTTGGGCCTGCTTTAAGTCTGGAGTCCTTCACGAGGAAGCGCTAGGACTCACCCCGTGCGTACCGGGCTGGAGGACTCGCGCGTCGGCCTTAACTTTAATTAGCCTGCACTATCGCGCCATCGACCTAAGAAATGGCTGAACCTCGCACTCTGACCCCAGGGTTGGTTCAGCTGTTTCAACGTGTAGCTATTTACTGAACAATCACTTAGGTGTCTGCAAGGAGTACCTGCACCGATGCCAGAACACCAGGCATGCTGCGCCCCGTGGTCCGCCAGAGCGCGTACTGCCGTCCGGTGCCCACGTGGCGGCCCAGCGGGGTGCTCGCATCCCAGAGGTCGGGGCCGGCGGAGAGTGACGGCGGCTGCTGGTGCGCGTCCTGCGCGACCAGGAGCTCCAACACGGTGAGCGCAATGACGCCGAGATAGGCGGCGTCCGGGGTGTCGCGCCAGCACGGGGTCGGGTCGAGGATGCGGCCGTCGGTATCCTCCAGCCAGGCATGCGGGACCGCCGTCGGGGCGGCGGGGTTCCAGACCCAGCCTTCCACGTAGCGGAAAGACCGGCCGAGGGCGGGGTCGCCGCAGAGCCGGTAGCAGGTGAGGTAGCAGCGGCCATTACTCGGCCACCACCCCGCCTGCCGCATCAGCGAGCGGGTCCACTCGGCCGGATACCGCGCGGTCTTGGGCGGGAGGCTCGGATCACGCAGAGTGCCGATGACCCCGTCGCTGATCCCGCTTCCCCTTTCGCTCGTGTCGGATGAGCAGCGCCGCATCGACCTCCCGCCTTTCTTGCCTCCAGCCCTGCCTCGGTCTACCGCCTCTGGGTTCTTCTCCCGCTCCCTTGGTGGCTCGGGGCGCGGCCCCTCCCCAATGATGGCCTGGACGAGCGCGTAGGCCGTCTCGTTTTCATCCTTGCGGAATGGGCGTTTCTTAGGCATGGGGAAAGCTACCGGTGGGAAGGGAGGGGTCAACTTGCTTAGGCTACTCATTCCGACTGTGAATTCGGGTACCATCCAGGGTGCCAGTAACCACGCATTTCCCTGCCCCATCGTGCCGCACGGCGCCGCACTTTCCCTCTGTAGCACACCGTCTCCTAGGCCTCGTAATCATCCTCAGCTCTTACTCCGCCGCGTGTGCCGACCGCCGAGTCGCCCGCTCGAGCAGCGCCCGGACGGCCTCCGCCAGCTCCTCACCCTTGAACGGCTTTAGCAGCACCGGGACACGGTAATCTGTCAGGGTGGATTCAAGGGAAGCCGTCGCCGTGGCGCCAAATCCGGTAATGCAGAGCAGCGGCAATCCCGGATGGGAGCGGGAGAGGATCTCGATGACCTCCAGGCCATCGAGATTGGGGAGCATCAGGTCGACTAGAACCAGATCGATTAGGGCGGGAGCGCGGGCGAGCCCTCGGCCTTTCTCTGCGATGGCGCAAGCGCCGCCGTGCCCGTCGCCGCCTGGATGAACGGGCGGAAGAGCTCGATCGGGATCGGGAAAATCGTCACGGAACTGTTCTCCGCGGCGATCTCGGTGACCGTCTGAAGGTAACGGAGCTGGATCGCGCTGGGCTCTGTGGCGAGGGTACGGGCCGCCTGCGCCAGGGTCTGCGACGCCTGGAGCTCGCCTTGTGCCGCGATCACCTTCGCTCTTCGTTCCCGCTCGGCCTCGGCTTGGCGCGCCATTGCCCGCTTCATACCCTTGGGCAGGTCCAGGTCCTTCACCTCGACCGCGGAGACCTCGATCCCCCAGGGATCGGTTCGCTCGTCGATGATGCCTTTGAGGATTCCGTTGATCTTCTCCCGGTCGGCGAGCAGTTCGTCGAGCTCCACCTCGCCGAGCACGGAGCGGAGGGTGGTCTGTGCGAGCTGGCTGGTGGCATAGAGGTAGTCCTGGATCTCGATGACGGCCTTGGCCGGGTCCATCACCCGCATGTAGAGGACCGCGTTCACCTTGACCGAGACGTTGTCGCGGGTGATGACGTCCTGGGGGGTGATGTCGAGCGCCACGATTCGGAGCGAGATGCGCTTCGCGTGCGCGAGGATGGCGGGAATGAAGAGGAGGCCTGGCCCCTTGGTCCCCCAGAAGCGGCCCAGGAAGAACGTGACGGCCCGCTCGTACTGCCGGATGATCCGGAGGCTACCGAACAGGTAGAGGACGACGACGGCGAGACCAGCGGTCAGAACTTCCATGGGACCCTCCCTCAGGCAGCCAGCGACTCGATGACCACGGCGCGGAGGGGGACGGCCGAGGCCCTGCGCCATCATCTCCACGCTCTCCATCGTGACCGCCGCCGCCGCCGTCGGGGGGCTTACGAGCGACGCCGCGCCCCGAGCCGGCGCGCGCAAGCGCCCAGGATGCGTTGATACACCCCTGGATTGACGATCCGGTCGGACTCGGCCCACCGCCCGTGGGCGACCAGCAGTCCCGCGGCGAGGCTCGGCGAGCGTGAGACGCCGACCAAGCAGTGGACGACGATCCGACGGGCCGCCACGTGACGCTCGACGAACTCGATGACCTGGTCCGCCTGCGCCTCCGTGATGCTGCGGCCGCGCTCCTCCCACCCGGGTTCTGGATCGTCCTGGAACTCCAGGGAGAGCACGGCGATAAACCTCGGGCTGAGGCCCGGTAGAGGGGCAGCGGGGTCGCGGATTGAAATGCACACCTCGCGCTCCCCGGGTTCATACACCTCCGCGGACGCCTGGCTCATCCAGACCACTTCAGGCAGCACGCCGCAGCTCTCCCTCTCGTGGAGCGGAGGGTTACCCCCACCAGCGCCCTCAGGCGCGCCGCCGCCCTAACTGGGCGTCCGCCCCGGTATGATTCAGTATACTTCGAGAGTCCTCTGCTCGGGCCTGCAATTGAATCCCGTCTTGTACAAGGGCTTCACCATCACGGCGCGCACGTTCCAGATACGTGGCTCCGGACGCTGGACCCTTGATCTCTTGATTGGCCGCCACGCGGACTTGCGGGCCTACAGCGGCCCTAGCACCTACCCCACAGAGGAATCGGCTATCACGGGATGTTGTGAGTTTGGCCGGCGCATCATCGATGGCCGAGTGTCGAATTGCTCAGTCGATGACTTGTCCTGAGACTGATGTCTGACCTGCGCTTGTAGCTACCGGTGCGTCGGTCGGCCCGCGACTCCCCCGGGGAGTGCGGGCCGCCTTCTTTCTGGCGTCCCCGTAGTAGGGCCGCTGACCGGCTACCCGGAACGCCCATGGTGGGGCCCCCCCGATATGAGTGCCCGTCCCTCAACTCCAGTCTGTGAAATCCCCGGCTGTGGGAAGCCGGCCGCCGTCGTCATGCGGGCGCCGGCAGAGGTCCCCGGGAAGGAGCACTCGCTCTGTCCGGCGCACGCCTCATGGATCGCGCTGAGGCTGGGGAGAGTGGGCGTGACCTACACCTCCCGACCTCTGGCCGCTGCCTGATCGACGCAAGGCTTGCCGACGCAGGACCTCTCCATGGCATTCACAGGAGGCAAGCCATGCAAGCCAAGTTGCTGCTAATACTGCTGGCGGTGGCGATTGCCACCGGTTCCATGACGGCATGCAAGAAGAAAAGCGCCGCCGCCCCAGCCACGGGGAAGGAGTCCACGGCTGTCGATACGACGATGAAGAAATAGAGCAGACTTGTTCCGGCTTGAACCCTCGGCCACGGACTGTTCTTGACGTTCTTCGGACCACCACCTAACGTAGACTCGCTAGTATCGACAAAGGCACACCCGGCGAAAGCCGGGGCCGCAAAGCCACGGATCCTCGCTTCCCCCGCGCCACCGATCTGATGTTACGAGGGACTACCAAGATCGCCGAGCTGCTCTGGCTAGCTCGGCGATTGCATTGAGGCGTTCACGCATTTCACGGGATGAGGTGAGGTATGGAAGCACATGTCACTGCCCACTCCCAAGCCTATCGGCTCAGGGAGCGGATGGCACAGGCGAAGGTCCAGCATGGCCAGGAGATCAGGGCAGACCTGCCCGGCATCGGAGTGACCGCCATGGCCCGCGACTGGTTCCCCGCACGGGACAAAGGCAAGGGGGAGGTTTTCTTCTGCACCATGGGGCCGATCCGGCTGCGGAAGGTGGCGATCGAGGGCGACGGGGGTCCGCTGCCGGCGGACACTATCGTCGAAGGCCTGGAGGTCGCTATCGGGGGCACCTACGACCTGCTCAACGTGCTGGTCCGGTCAAATGGGGACCTGCGGCTCATCGTGGACGACGCGACGCGGGTGGTACCCGTGATCAGAGAAAGAGAGCTGAGTCTGGTAGCGACCTGACATTCATTTAGAGACAAGAGGTGCGGCCCCCCGGCATGGTAGGGGCTAGGCCCCTACCATGCTATCCGTGCCCGTGCGGGCTTGTGTCACGCAGCCTCCGCCAGGTCTCAGGGTGTCCTGTAGGAACAGCCTCGCCAGGCTGCGTTCTCTAATGATCAACCGGAGGAAGAAATGGCCAAGGTCGTATGCGTGCTCTATGATGATCCTGTCACGGGGTACCCGAAGTCATATGCCCGGGACGATATCCCCAAGCTGCAGCGCTATCCCGGTGGCCAAACGTTGCCAACACCCGAGAAGGTGGACTTTAAGCCGGGGCAGCTCTTGGGGAGCGTGTCGGGAGAACTCGGTCTTCGGAAGTTTCTTGAAGGGCGAGGCCACACGCTGGTCGTCACTTCGGACAAGGATGGTGCGACCTCGGCCTTCGAGAGAGAATTGCCAGACGCGGACATCGTGATCTCGCAACCGTTCTGGCCGGCTTACCTTACGGCACAGCGAATCGCCAAAGCGCCGAAGCTGAGGCTAGCGATCACGGCGGGCATCGGGTCGGATCACGTCGACCTCCAGGCCGCCATCGAGCGGGGGATGACAGTCGCCGAGGTCACCTATTGCAACAGCATCAGCGTATCCGAGCACGTCGTGATGATGATCCTGGCACTGGTGCGCAACTACATCCCGTCGTATCAGTGGGTGGTCGACGGCGGCTGGAACATCGCGGACTGCGTGTCCCGCTCCTACGATCTGGAAGGGATGGCGGTCGGCACGGTGGCCGCTGGACGCATCGGCACCGCGGTCCTGCGCCGGCTCAAGCCCTTCGATGTCAAGTTGCACTACACCGATCGCCATCGGCTGCCGGCCAGTGTCGAGCAAGAGCTGAACACGACCTTCCACCCAAACGCCGAGGCGCTGGTGCGGGTCTGTGATGTGGTCACGATCAATGCCCCACTGCACCCGGAGACCGAGCATCTGTTCAATGACGCGCTCATCGCCAAGATGAAGCGAGGCGCCTATCTGGTGAATACCGCGCGAGGCAAGATTTGCGACCGTGATGCGGTCGCGCGGGCGCTCGAGAGCGGGCAGCTCGCCGGGTACGCAGGCGACGTCTGGTTTCCGCAGCCGGCCCCCAAGGATCACCCCTGGCGCAGCATGCCGCACCACGGGATGACACCGCATGTGTCCGGTACGAGCCTGTCCGCCCAAGCACGCTATGCAGCCGGCGTGCGCGAGATTCTGGAATGCTGGTTCGAGGGGCGTCCCATCCGCGAGGAATACCTGATTGTCGCCGGTGGCCACCTCGCCGGGGCCGGGGCGCATTCGTACAGCGCGGGCGACGTGACCGGCGGCTCCGAGGAAGCGGCGCGGTTCAAGAGATAGGGGGAAAGCCGCCGAGCACTCTGCTTTGTCGGCGTCGAATGCAATTGGTTTCCCGTCGACAGCGGCGTGTAGGCAGCCCAACGCCCAGCCCGCGTCCCCACTCGACCTCGACCATCGGTCGATCTTCCCCGTTTCGTCCACGTCTCCTGGTACCGGATATTGGGTCCTCGCATGAGGAACTCACAACAGAACTCAACACATCGGTGCCTCTTTTCGCCTGACCGCTGATCAGGTGACATGACAATGGATCACAACTATGTAGTTGACGCAAGGATGTCAAACGAAGGGGCGAGGGGTCTTGCTCGCTACGGATGGGGCCGGCGAGCACATCCTCGCGGGCGTCCGTTCGGCGTGGGATGAGAGGGGAGAGGAAGCGGCTCGGCCTGAGCGGGGCCGTGGCGAGGGCCTTGGGTGGAAGACGGGTGGTGGGAGTGCGACGGAAACCTAACTGCTACGGGCGTCCTCGTCCTCCTGCTCGCGCTCCCGCTTCAAGGCGTCATCGGTCAGAAACTTCGCCGGGATGCCTTGCTTCAACCGTTCCGCCAAGTGGAGGATCGGGTCCTCGTCGGGCTGTCGCACGTCGTACGGGTGCCCCTCCCGGTCGCTCACCTCGAACCGGTGACCCTGCAGGGTGATTCGGCCGTAGTGCTCCTGGGCCAGAGACGCGGCGATGAGTGGCTCCACGCCGGTGAGCTCCAGGGCTCGCCGAAGGAGCTCGATCCGTGGATCGGGCTGGTCGGCAGGGGGCGACGAGTCGGTCGGTGCGCTCATCAGTGCAGTATGCCCGGAACGCTCAACCGAGACAACCCGGACAACAATCCTGGGTTGTCTCGTCCATAGGCCAATAACTTAACGGGTCATCAGGCTTCGATTTTCTTGGTCTTGGTTTCCGCGCCACCTGCTTTGATGGCGACCTTCACAGCATCTTCCATCGGATCTTTGAAGGGCACCTCGATTCGGAGCAGGCCGTGCTCGTAGGTCGCTTCGGCTTTGTCAGGTTTCACCGGCCAACCTAAAGCCAGTGCTGACAACATACTCGATGTCCCTTGCTGGCGCTGTCAGGTGGACGCTGTCTTCCAGGATCTTCACATCGATGGTATCCGTTGGCGCTCCTGGGATGGCGAACTCCACTACGAGCTTGTGGTTCTCCCCGTCAGCATACGCCACTGTATCGGGCGCAACCTTCATCCGAAATTCCGGCATCTTGGCACCCTCCTGAGGTAGCTTCAAACGGTGTGTACAAGACGAAAGACAAGGCTACGGGGCTAAACTCGCCCCGCGCGGCGATCACCTGGGCGCGCCGTTCCCGCTCGGCCTCGGCCTGGCGCGCCATCCGACCGAGGAAGGAGTCTCGCGGTGAAAACGGAACGGAAACCCTATCTGGTGAAACTGAAACCCAACTGTGCTGACGCCTACGCGGACAAGCTCCAGGTCGGTCGCGAGTATCAGGCCCTCTTCTCACTCGAGAACGCGCGCGTCGCGGGCTCTCAGACTCTCAGCAACTGCAGCGCCTCCCGCCCCCTCTCCGTGCACCGCGCCGCCCGCTCGCCAGGGAGCGGTTCACTTGCTGGGGCTGGCGCCGGGCCCGAATCGTCGCTCGTACTCTCGGAGCGAGCGCCGCACCTCCTCCAAGAGCCGGCGCTGCTCCTCTGTGGTCTCCCGGGCAAGCTCGAGGAGCCGGCGCATCTCGGCCGCATCGGCCCGCACGCGCGCGGTCTCGGCCTGAGCGGCGGCCAGGTCATGGGCGCTCTGTCGGGCAGCCTCGCGGGCCTCGTCGGCCGACACCCTGGCCTGGTCTGCGGCCTCGCGGGCGTTCTCGCCCATATCCCGCATCACTTCCGCGCTCGCGCGGATCTCCTCATGGAGCTCGCGCCCCTTCTCCGCCCGCCGCCGCTCGCCCTCGGCGGCCTCTTGTTGCTGCGCCTTGTCCTCCCGCCGCCGTTCCGCGTTGCGTCGATCAGCTTCGGCGTGCAGGCGTCCGGCCTCAGCCGCGTTCGTCTCAGCCGGCAGATCCTTCGATCGTTCGTCCATCCGATCACGCTTGCCCTTCGACCAGCGGTCCGGACCGCATCTTGAGGTGCGCCGCTCCTACGTGCCGCAGCTGCCCGTTCACCTCGAGCCAGACGCAGCCCTCAAGTGGATGCGGCTGGTGCCAACCCACCCTGCAGCCTGGGTGCGGAGGTTGGACAACCTGATCCAGTGACGGGGAAGCAGCAGGGCAGCTTGCGTCTCAATGATACGGGAAAGGCAAGGGATGAGCGAGAACAACTACGTCGGCTCGATGGCCTCGAAGGGCTGCGACCAACTTCGACATCTGAGCGAGTCACTACGGCAAAGTCCGACTTGGAAGGCGTCGAACTCCAGCAGCGGGCGACACGAGGAGAGTCCTGGTTCGAGCCTAGGAGGGGCAACTCGAAAGCGCCACATCAGCCTACCTGGTGTGGCGCTTTCCCTAATTTGGGCCATCGACATCTGAGCGATCGCAGGAGGGCAAAGCACGGCGTGAGAATCATCGAATTCCAGCAGCGGGTGGCACGAACTCGCGTGGATGCCTGCAAGTTGCTGGAATTCAGCGCGTTAGATCAGAAGAGTCCTGGTTCGAGCCCAGCGCGAGCGGGCGGTAGGTAGTCGCTCGGCTTCGGTCGACGCTCGGCAGGACCTATCGAGCGCGAGCTCGGCCGCGGCGGCATGGCCGCGTTCCACCAGCACCCCGACCTGTCACGGCCGCGCTGATCGCACGAACCAGCGCGTCCCGCCAGCCACAAGCCAGGTGGGAACGACATTTCCCTCACGCCAGAATTTTTATATTTTTGGAACGGGGGACTCCCACCCGCATTTTCCAGCGGCACAAGCTCGCGCCCTCATGACCAGGCCTTTTTCCAGAGCACCCCGGCCTTTTCTTCGAGGGGGGGGCCTTTGACCAACCTTTGACCGAACTCGGGACTACAGCGGACTACACGAGACAACACCCCGTCGCGTAAGTGCTGCAGTTTCAATGCCTGGACCGTCCGGCGTGGTCCCCCGTTCTCCACTTGAAAGGACTGAAAATCCGCGTGTCGGGGGTTCAATTCCCTCCCTGGCCATTGCACATAGGCCGTTGCTATCCAATAGGATTCGGCAGCCGCGGCCACTCAGGTTGAGTGGCCTTTCTTGACCTGAAAAGTACCTGAATCCGGGAAGGGCCCACTCGCCAGAGTGCGGTCGCTGGGTGTCAGGCGAGAGTTGCCCCAGAGGTGCTGCAATAACCCATGCGGACCCGAGAGTGACCAAGAAGCAGACTTAGCCCACGAACTCATCTGTACGCGATGCGATCAGGTCCGCGGAGCGCGCGTACGAAGCATGCTGGTCGATTCTTGACGGCATCAAACGCCGCGACACCTCTGTGGAGAACTACTCGTCCTTCTCGCGCTTTTTTCTTGGCCGGAGCTGCTCGCGCGCTAGACGCCTGAGGGTGGCGGCCGGCCCGCCCCTGGCGCGACGCGCGCCCGCTGGCTAGCATGCACGACCAGTAGCACCCCCTCTTCTCACCAGGCATGCAGACCAAACCAACGGCTGGACCGAAGCGCCGCGCGCGACTCGCGGGCGCGCTCGGAATCGTCCTGCTCGCCCTCGCCCTCTACCTCGGCACCTTCGTGGTGTCGTACGGCGACCTGCTGCGTCGGGACGATCCGCTCGTCCGAGCGGACGTGGCCCGCCTGGAGCCCGCCCGGGTGGTGCAGGTGGACGAGGCCCGCGACGTCGAGCAGTTGCGCGCCGTCCTCCGGGACGCCCAGGCGCGCCGGCTCAAGGTCTCCATCTCAGGCAGCCGGCACAGCCAGGGCGGCCACACATACCGGCCCGGCGGCGTGGTGCTCAACATGCGGACCTTCAACCGCATCCGTGACATCGATACCGCCGGGCCCCGGATCACGGTAGAGAGTGGCGCCACCTGGGACGAGGTGCAGCGCGCGATCGCCCCGCGGGGACTCGCGATCAAGGTCATGCAGTCGTCCAACATCTTCACCGTGGGCGGCACCCTCAGTGCCAACGCCCACGGCCGCGACGTGGATGTGATGCAGGTGGTGGACGTGGTGGAGCGCTTCGGACTGCTGCTGGCGGACGGGCGGGTCGTCGAGGTCAGCCGGACCGAGAACCCGGAGCTGTTCTCACTGGCGATCGGCGGGTATGGGATGTACGGGGTGATCCTTGACGTCACTCTCCGGGTCACACGGGACGAGGTCTACGAACAGCGGTCCGAGTCGGTGGACTACCGGAAGTTCCCCGCCTGGTTCGCGCGGCGGGTGAAGGGCGACAGCGACGTGGTGCTCATGCTCGCCCGGCCTTCGATCGATCCCCACCCGGACCGCTTCCTCAAGGAAGTGGTCGCGGTGACCTGGACCCGGGTGCGGGACGGCCGCACGGCCGCGGTCGAGCTCACGGAGGAGGAGCACGTCCTGCGGGACCGGTTCTTCTTCGGCCTCTCCCGCCGGTTCAACTGGGCCAAGTCGCTCCGTTGGCGGCTCCAGAAGCGGGTGGAGCTGGGCGCCGGGGCCACCCGCGTCGTCACCCGCAACAACTCGATGCGGCCGCCGCTCGCCCCGCTCGAGTTCCTGGATTACCAGTCGAGCAGGGATACCGACATCATCCAGGAGTACTACGTCCCCACGGACCGCTTCGTACCGTTCATGGACCGCTTCCGCGACATCCTGCTGAAAAGCCGGATGAACGTGCTCAGCTCGACGGTGCGGTACGTCAAGCCCAACCGGACGCCGACCCTCGCCTACGCGCCCGACCAGGAGGTCTTCGCCATCATCCAGATGAGCAACGTCGGGCTCTCGCCCGAGGCGCAGGCCCGGGCCGCCCAGGTCACCCGGGAGCTGGTCGACGCAGCGATCGAGCACGGCGGAACCTACTATCTGACGTATCAGCTCTACCCGCCCCCCGACCAGCTGCACCGCGCCTACCCCAACGCCGCTCGCGCGTTCGAGCGCAAGCGGTACTACGATCCCGGCGAGCTTTTCTCCAGTCAGTTTTACGAGCGCTATGGCCACAGCACACCACCCTGACGGGACCCCGCGCCACCGGCGACGCTGGCGGACGATCCTGGCCGCGATTCTGCTGCTGCTCCTGCTGGGCGGAGCGTGGCTCTTTCTCTATGAGCCGCCCTACCGCGGCATGGTCCGGAGCCCGGAGCGCACCCTGGTCTTCGCCCATCGCGGGTTCGGCGACCACGCGCCCGACAACAGCCTCTACGCCGTGGAGCGCGCGCTCGCGGCAGGTATGGACGGGGTCGACGTGGACGGGCAGTTCACCCGCGACGGCGAGCTGGTCATCTACCACGACCTGAGCGTGGATCGGCTGACTTCGGGCATGGGTAAGGTGCGTGACAAGACCGTCTCGGAGATGCTGGCCCTGGACCTCGGCCCCAAGTACGACAGCGCAATCACCGGTGCGTACGTCCGGACCTTCGAGGATTTCGTCCGAGCGGCGAAGGGACGCGGCGTCCTCATGGTCGAACTCAAGGTGCCCGGCGCCGCCGCCACCGGGATCGAGGAGCGCGCGGTCGAGATCATCCGTCGCCACGACGCGCACGCCGACGTGGTACTCAGCTCGTTCAACCCGATGGTGCTGCGGCGCCTCAAGCGCCTCGATCCCTATGTGCGCACCGCGCTCATCTTCATGGACACCAACTGGAATCCGGAACTCCTCGCCGAGATACGGCCGGAGGATCGGGTGGACCTGCCGTGGTTCCTCCGGCAGGAGTTCATCCGCCGGGCGCTCCGCAAGCTGGTGAAACCCGACCTGCTCAGCATCAACCACGAGGTGGACGAGGACGTGATCGAGCGGCTGATCGCCAAGGGGTGGCCGACGTTCATCTGGACGCCGGACGAGGAGGACGACCTGCGTCGCGCCTTCGCCCGGAGGCCCTACGGCGTGATATCGGATCAGCCGCTCCGCGCCAGACGCATCCGGGACGAGTGAGCGCGCTGGGGATCACCATTCACGAGCCCGACGTGGTCGTCACCGATCTCGGGCTCGCGATCCTGGGGGCGTAGTTCGCCCGCCGGCTGGCCGGCCCGGCGAGCCGCGGCTCACTCAGCCTCGTGCCGGCCGTGCTCATGGCTCCCTCCTCGAGCAGGGCCTGCGCGTGCTCGCGCCCCTCTCGCCGAGCGCACGCGCCGCCGGGTCGCCGCGGTCTACGTCGCGGCGTTTGCGGCGGTCGTGCTCCTGGTGGACGAGTCGTTCGGCAGCATCGTGCGGTTCTACGTGCCAGCGCTCCTTCTCTTCCTCCTCGCGGCGACGGTCCGGGCGATCCGCGACCGCGGAGGCTGGATCTCCATCGCACTGGGTCTCGCGCTGTCGGCCGTAGCGGCGCTGCTTCAGCAGCTCCAGGTGGCGCTCCACCCGGTGTACTTCGATCACAACGCGGTCTATCACATGGTGCAGGCGGCCGCGCTGGTGATGCTCTACGCTGGATTTCGCCGGATCGCCGATGCGACATCGGGACGGTAGGCGGGCGGAGCGGCTCCGGCGCATCGCGGCCGATGAGCGAGTGGCGCGGCACGCCGGCTTCTGGTGGGGGCTCGCGGAGGGCGTCGCCTTCTTCATCGTGCCCGACGTCTACATCAGCGCCGCCGCGCTCTTCTCGTATCGCGCCGGCGTTGTCGCCTGGGCCGCGTCGATCGTTGGATCGCTGGTGGCGGTCGCGGTCATTCGCGGCCTGATGCTGCTGCCGCGCGTGAGCTACCTCGCTTCCCTCGACGCGGTGCCTGGGATCTCGGCGGGCATGATCGAGCGGGTCAGCGCCGCGGTCGGCGCGGGAGGGCTGCCCTGGACGCCGCTCCTAGTGCTCGGCGGCGTGCCGCTCAAGCTCTACGCCGCCGCCGCGTTCGCGTCGGGACTCTCGCTGGGCGCGGTGCTGCTCTGGACGGTGTTCGCGCGAGTGGCGCGGATTGCGCCGACGTTCCTGGTGGCCGCCGCAGTGCGCCGGCTGTTCCGGCGCCGGATCGACGCGCATCCGGGTGCGTGGCTCGCCGCGCTGGCCCTGTTCTGGCTGACGTTCTACGCCTTCTACTTCCAGCGAATGAGAGGAGACTAGCTCCGGCGTTGGGGAGTCAAGGCATGGACGAGAATCTGTGGTGGGAACACTTCGCGACGTGGCCGCTGCGTGATCGTCTCGAGTTGCGCGCGTTCGAGTCGGGCCTGCCACAGGCCTACATTGCCGAGGCGTCTTCTCCCCGCCCGCGGAGTAGCTCAGCCTACGGAGCGCCACCGGATTGCTTCACGGCAAGAACCACGCGAGGCTAAGGAGGATAACCGCGGCCAGGAACAAACCAAGGCTGCTCAACACTGCGAAGCGCCTGTACCCGGCGGTATCCGGGGCTAGGAGCGGCTGCCGCCGCCGCGCAAGGCGGGTGGCTTGGGTGTCGAGCCAGCCGAGAAGTAACAATGCGGCGATTGCTACTGCCAACCGACCCTTTAGAAGCTCCGGTCCGCCCCCTATGGCAAACATGACTCCAACGCTGAAGATGAGGATGAACCCTGCTATGAACGCAAGCAGCACCCCGAGCAGTCTCTCGGTAGCACGGCTGGCCGTGTCTAGCGTCCGCAGGAGGGGCTCATTGCCGTGCGGCTCAGCCGGGGCGGAGCCCTTGCTGATCTCGTGAGCTATCACGTTCCCAATAAGGCGCCGCAGGGGCGCAGGAAGGCCCCCCATATTCTCCAAGGTGCGCCCGTTCAAGCTCACCGAGGTTTGCAGCATTCCAAGTACATTTTTTCCAGCGCTCTCGCCTTGGAGTATGTCGGGAATACCGTCCTTGTCCTTGTCCTGGAACTGGTCCAGCATCTCCTGATAGGCCTTTCGAACGTCTTGCGGCATGGCCTCGGGGTTGTCGTACTCTTGGCCGTTGAAGATGATGCGGGTCGTCATGAAAGTCTCCGACTGTAGAGAGCGACACCGGCCTGCTGGAGTGGCGGTGAGATCAGTCCTAGGCTGTGGTAGACGAGGCAACGTCCAGCGAGGTCGGTGATTTCAACTTACATCCTAGAGGAGACAACATGCCACGCTACGCCGGCGCAGCGCTCGGCTTCGCCACCGCGCTCCTCTGCACTGCCGCTTGCCAACGCTTCCCCAAGGGGGAGATAGAGGGTACCGTCCGCGACCATTCCGGTGCACCGATTGCGAACGTCCACGTCGGGGTCGTCGGCCTGGCGCTCAGTGGGCCGAGCGATGCCTCGGGCCGGTACCGACTCGGAAGGGTACCCGTTGGCACGCATCGTCTTCGCGCCACCGCAGCCGGCTATGTGCCCCTCGAACGGGACAGCGTCGTCGTCCGCAAGGGCCTCACCACCCGAGCGGATTTCACGCTTGATCGGATGTGGCCCGGACTCGGGCTCTCCTGTACGCCGAGCCCGGCTAGGGGAACCAGCCCGACGGCACTCAATGCAGGAAAGATCAGTAAGGACGCAATTTTGCTCACTGGTGGATCGTATCTAGGCCTTAATTGCGACCCTTAGGGCCGATTTTGCGACAGTATCCTGGGAAATCATAACCGTGACGCTGTCTGGGTGGATGGAACAACTCGCCCCTTCCTCAGCCTGCGTATACGCTGGATTCTTGACCTTTTACCAAGTTGTTTGGGGCGAGTAGAGATCACGCTTCCGCTTCGCCACGATCCCCTCGAGGTCGAGCAATTCCCTCCCTGGCCATTCACTCCTAACTGGATTCGCGAAAAGAGTCTTAGAGTAACTGAGGCCACTCAACCCGAGTGGCCTTTCTTGTGGGAAGTACCTGAAAAGTACCTGAAAGATCTGACGCGGGCCGGCCCCCAAAGCGGGTCCCCGGACCTTCCGTTACCTTAGGGCAGGCTCTCTCACGGAGCTTCCCTGCCCGACAATCTTCAGAAGCAGCTTGAAACGGCGTTGAACGGCGCGTACGCCATCGAGCGTGAGCTCGGCGGCGGCGGCATGTCGCGCGTGTTCCTCGCCTCCGAGCGGGCGCTCCGGCGACAAGTCGTGATCAAGGTCCTCGCACCCGAGCTGGCCCGCGGCGTCAGCGCCGACCGATTCCGCCTCGAGATCCAGGTCGCCGCCTCGCTGCACCACCCGCACATCGTCCCACTTCTCGCCGCCGGCGAGGCGGCCGGCCACCTCTACTACACCATGCCGTTCGTCGCCGGCGAATCGCTCCGCGCCCGGCTCGCGCGCGAGGGCGAGCTGCCCGTCGCCGCAGCCGTGCACGTCCTCGCCGACATCGTTCGCGCGCTCGCCTACGCGCACCGACAGGGCATCGTCCACCGCGACATCAAGCCGGAGAACATCCTCCTCGCGGAGGGCGAGGCCCAGGTGGCTGACTTCGGGATCGCCAAGGCGCTCTCTGCCTCAGCCGAGGTCGGGGTCGCTCACGTCGGCGGGCCTCGCGCTCGGGACGCCGGACTACATGGCGCCCGAGCAGGCCATGGCCGACCTCACCGCTGACCACCGCGCCGACCTCTACGCGCTCGGCGTGGTCGGCTACGAGATGCTCGCCGGGCAGCCCCCCTTCACCGGCCGCTCGCCGCAGCACCTGATCGCGGCTCATGCGACCGAGACGCCGGTGCCGGTCGAGCAGCGGCGGGCGGGCCTGCCGGCAGGGCTCGGCCGCCTGATCATGCGGCTCCTGCAGAAGCGTCCGGCGGACCGGCCGCAGAGGCGGACGAGGTGCTCGCGGCGCTTGAGGCCGTTGGGACCCCGGCGGAAGGCACCGCTACCGTGGCGGTGCGACACCAGCCTGCCCGCCGCGGCCGCTGGCTGGCCGCCGGCGGCGTCGTCGCGGCCGCGCTCATGCTCTCGCTGGCCTGGTCGGCAGCCCGCCCCCGGCACCTGAGCATCGACCGCCAGGTCGTCGCGATCGCGCCCTTTCGCGTCACCGGCGCCGACTCCTCGCTCTCCTACCTGCGCGAGGGGATGGTCGACCTGCTGGCCACCAAGCTCGGCGGCACCTCGAGCCTGCGCCCGGCCGACCCTCGCACCGTCTTCGCCGCGTGGGGCACGGACGGGCCGTCGGGCCGGCGAGCTCGGGGAGGCCGACGCGATCCGGATTGCCGGCGAAGTCGGGGCCGGTCGGCTGGTGCAGGGGGAAGTCGTCGGGAGCGGCCACTCGCTGACCGTGAGCGCCAGGATCATCGACGTGGCCGGCGGCGCCACCAGGGCCCAGGCCACCGTGGAGGGCCCCGTGGACAGCCTGCCGCGGCTGGTCGACCGGCTCGCGGCCAGCCTGCTGGCTCTCGGCGCTGGGGAGGAGGAGCAGCGGCTCGAGGCGCTCACCAGCACGTCGCTTCCCGCCCTGCGGGCGTACCTAGACGGCGAGGCGCTGCTTCGGCGCGGCGCGTTCAAGGACGCCCACCGGAGATTCCGGGACGCGCAGGCGCTGGATTCGACGTTCGCGCTCGCCGGGGTCGGCGCGATGCGGGCGGCTGAATGGTACGGCGGAGACACGGCGCCTGCGCGCGGCGTCTGGGCCCACCGGGACCGTTGTCCCGCCGCGACCTGGCGTGGCTGGAGACGATCCTGGGCCCCCGCTACCCGGCGCCTTCGAGCATGGGCGACTACATCAAGGCCGCCGAGCGTTTCGCGCAGCTCGCGCCGGACAGCCCGGACGCCTGGTTCAGGCTGGGCGACTATCTCTGGCACAACGGCGCGCTGGCGGGTCTCACCGACACCTGGCGCCGTGCCTCGGCGGCGTTCAACCGCTCCCTCTCGCTCGACTCGACCTACTCGCCGGCGATCGAGCACCTGGGCGAGATTGCCGCGGGACTGGACGATTCGGCCGGGGTCCGTCGCGGGCTCGCATTGCTCACTCGCTTCGACTCGCTGTCGCCCTTTGCCCAGGCGCGGCGGTGGAACGTTGCTGCCTTCCTGGGCGACACGGCCGAGATGCGGAAGACTCTGGCGAGCGACAGACATCCTCGATCCCGGACCGTGGTACGTCACCATCGCCTCGCTCGACCTGCCCCTGAACCTCGCGGGCACCCATGCCATCTACCCCAGGGCACTCGCCCACCGCGCCAGCGCAGACGATCGGGCCCGTATCGAGCAGACCTGGAGCCGCTACGAGTTGATGCGCGGCCACCCCGGCCACGAGCCCCCGCTGGTAAGACAGCCCGGTGACGGTCCGCCACACCTACGCCGTGCTCGACGCCCTGTTCGCCGACGGCGATTCGGCTCGGGGGCGGGCTGCGGGGGACGCGCTTGAGCGTCAGCTGGGCCGGCCGCTCCCCGCGGGCGACCAGGACCAGGTGAGTGCGCGGTTCGCCGCCGGCCAGTATGCGGTGGCCACCCGACGTGCCGATCTCGCGCGCCAGGCGATCGTCGATCTCCGGACGGCCCGGGCCGCTTCCGGCAGCCCGTGGCAGTCGGACCTGCCTCGCGGCCTACGCGCTGCTGCTCGAGGCGCAGGTGGCCGCCACTTTACGGAGCGCCGATGCGCCGGAACGCCTGCGCCAGCTCGACTCGGCGCTTGCAGATCCGGTCTGGGTGCATTGGGCGACGTATGGCAACCTCATCGCGGCCCGGCTCCACGAGGAGCGGGAAGAGATACCTGCAGCGCTGGCGGCGGTCCGGCGGCGGGCACGTCGGCATGGGGTCGTTCCCCCATTACGTGAAGTACCTGCGGGAGGAAGGACGGCTCGCGGCGCTCACGGGCGACCGCCAGGGCGCGATCCGCGCCTACCGCCACTATCTCGCGCTGCGCGGCGACGCTGAGCCCGGGCTACAGCCGGAAGTGCGACGGGTGCGTGAGGAGCTCGAGGCGGTCGAGCGGGAGTCGGCCGACCGCTGAGGGCAGCCATGTGATGAGCTCCTTGGGATGGAGTCGCTGTTACCGGTCTCTCGCTCGTGCCCTGGTTGCAGCTACCGGCGACGGCGCTTAGCTGCGGCGGGAGAGCGGGCGATCCGCGACTACCAGTTCGTCGCGGATGCCTGGCGGCAGGCGGGATTCGGCGCTTCAGCCGTATGTGGTCGAGGCATACCAGGCGCTTAAGCGCCTAACTGTGGAACCAAGGCGGTGATGACCGTGAAAGGGCAGCCCGGTAGAAGTCTTGCCCATCGTGACGTCTGGGCTAAGAATCCACCAGCTCGGTGTCCGAACCGGCATGTCAGTCATCCAGCGGCGAAACGCATTGACCGATCGGGTACCACGCGGTAGGGTGTAGCACTCACCGTCACATTCATACCAAGGCACACCCGGCGAAAGCCGGGGCCGTCAAACCACGGGTCCTTGCGGCCGTCCCGGCGGGCCCCACACGGCCTCGTTCGTCGCAGCCGTGCACGGCGGTGGGGCCGGATCATTGGGCCGGCTGTGCGATGACAGACTTTGTGATTCCTAACTAGTGCGAGCGCATTCTTAGCCGCAAAGGCGTCAGCCGCTGTTGCGAATGCGGCGCCACGGGGGTCCGAATGCTCTTCCCATCCGAAAACTTGGCCTCAGCCCGAAAGTGCCGATCGTACCTTGCTGCCATCCTCCTGGCCACGGGTAGTGCGGTCGTTCCTTCTTGCGGCGGGGGAGATGATGTCACTGATCCAGCAGCCAGCCTGACCATCATCCTGAGTGGTAGCGGGCACGGCTCAGTGACCAGCACGTCAGGAGGATCAGCTGTACCAACGCAAATGCCACCGGGGCACCCATCGGTACCTGTTCGGCGAACCTCAGCGGTGGCATCGATGTCACACTCTCTGCTACTGCAGAAATGGGGTCGAGGTTTGTCGCTTGGGCCGGCGACGGCGCAAGCTGCGGCGAGACCACACCGTGCTCGGTCGTCATGAGCGAGGACCGCACGGTCATTGCGAACTTCGGGGCCGATGCACCGGCCACGCAGATCGCCTTCATCGTGCAACCGAGCGCCGTGCAGGTGGGCCTGGCGATCACGCCGTCTGTACAGGTTGCAGTGCAAGACGCCGGGGGGCAGACCGTGGCCAGCCGTTCCGACGCGATCACTCTCCAGATCGGAACTAATCCGGGTGGCGCAACTCTGGGGGGTCAGGTCACACGGAACGCACAAAACGGCGTAGCCACTTTCTCCGACCTAACGCTTGATCAGATCGCCGACGGTTACACGCTGACGGCTACCGCGACAGGATTTCCGGGCACGACCAGTACCCTCTTCAATGTGAGCGTGCAGGCGGGGGTGCAATTGGCGTTTTCCGTGCAGCCGTCGGTCGCCGTCGCCGGAACTTCGATCGCCCCGGCGGTCAAGGTCGAGATTCGGGACGCGCATGGCGCGCTCCTGGCCGGACGAACCGACCCGATTACGATCGCGATTGCGAATAACCCGAGCGCGACACTAGGCGGCACCGAGACGATCAACGCAATTGCCGGCGTAGCTACCTTCTCGGACCTCACGCTTTTGAAGGCCGGGACGGGGTATACGCTCAGAGCGGAAACACCAAATGCCAGCGGAGCCACTAGCACTGCGTTCGACATCGTTCCGGGGGAGCCGAAGCAGCTGGTCCCGAACGCGGCCCAGTCGCAGTCGGCGACAGTGGGAACCCCCGTGCAGATGAGACCGTCGGTCAAGGTCCTGGATGCGTTTAACAATGCGGTGCCGGGCGTTCCGATCACTTGGGAGGTCACCGCCGGTGACGGTAGCGTCGAGGCCAGTGAGCCCGACCCAGCCGTCAGGCCAACCGGTCCGCTCGGGGTTTCGACCGTTGTCTCCTGGACCCTGGGTCCAGAGGTTGGCACGAACAACAACGAGTTGCGCGCCACCGCGACGGGAACTGGAATTATTGGCAATCCCATCACCTTCACGGCGAGCGGCACGGTCCCAGCAGGAGATGGGAGTGTTCAGGGGAGCGTGTTGCCAACTACGTTGCCAAGGAGCGGAGTGAGGAGTTTTCGATTTGGCCCCGCTGTATGGAATGCACGGAGCGGCAAGATGTGTGCACACTGTGTGCGAACTCAGCGGAACGGAGTCAGTTCTGCCCAAACGCCGCCCTTGGTTGGCAGAGGCTAAGAGACGAAAACGCAATAACTAAAGCGAACTCAGCCAATCTCCGTGAAACAGTGTTCGAAGACTGAAAATCCGCGTGTCGGGGGTTCAATTCCCTCCCTGGCCATTCTTGACTGGTTTCGTTCTGCCCGGTACCCCGCCTCCGCGACGCCTCAATCCGGGAGCGCCGCCCTAAGCCGGAATTACGGTATGTTCTCCCCCGTGAGCCGCACCAGCGCTGCCTGGGCCTCCCTGACGTACGGCAGCAGCTCCGGATCCGGATGCCGCCACATGTCGACGACGAATCGATACGAGACGACAGCCTGGCCGCGCTCGCCCAGGCGCTCGTTAACCCGGGCCTGCTCCAACCGCCCAAGTACGTTGAGAGGTCCCCAGGAGTCATACCAGTCGAGCCATGCCGCAGCCGTAGAATCCCTCCTCTGAGCGACGAGGAGTCTGGCCCGCAGGAGTAGCACGTCGGGCCATTCGGGCAGGCCGGGACGCCATCGCAAGACCTCCATCGTATCGTGTCTCGCCAGAGCCAGGTACATCGGACCGATTTCGGCGGCTTCGCTCGCAACGGGATTGTCCGGGCTCGCCAACAGCGTCGCACCCGCTCGGGTGATCGCAGCCTGGACCGCGGACGTGTCGCCCTGACTGGCCCACCACGGCAGCGGGAACATCGCCAGCTCGGCATCCGGGCCCCTCAGCCACCGATGAAAGAGCATCTCCGCAGTATCCTTCGGCACCGCCCCGAGTAGCGCGAGCTGGATGAGGATTAACCCGGAGCCATCCGCCGCGATCGGCTGCCGCTGCAGCACCTCGTACGACTCCCGAAGATGGCCATGATTCGCCAGGGTCAATGCCAGCGTGTTATTGGCGTCTCGAGGATAGGCCATTTTGGCTCGGCCAGGGCGGGGTCGCTCCAGCTGCCGCGCCAGCCGGATGTCCGTCTCGGCCGAATCGGCGCAGTGGCGGAGCATAAAGGCCACGTTGTTCACCATCTCGTCCGACAGCGTGTCGAGGATGGGCTGTATCTCCGCGGCTCCTCCGACGGCGGGATACAGGAGCTGCGTGAGAACGGGGCCAGCAGCAAGCGCGGCAGGCATGTTCTCGAGCGCAAGATTCATGGACGCAGCAGGCCGAAGGTATGTCAAAGCCTGCCTGCAATCCCCCCGCTGCAACGTGCGCTGGATCGGGTGTACATATGCTTCACCAAAAGTCGAGTCCAGTGCGATCGAGCGATCGAACGCGTCAAGCTCCTGGGCCACGGTCGCACCGACTTCAGGGCCGTTGTGCTCGCGCGCTTCTCCCAGTTGGTACCAGACCTCCGGGTCGCCGGGATAGTGCAGGCTCGCGGTTTCCAGCGCTTGAAAGCGCCTCTTCTCCATAGGTGACCGCCTCGCCGAATCGAGGAGGTCGTCGTCGCCGGCAGCCAGGGAATCGGCGGTGATGAGGAGACTGTCACGCGGGGATAGGCCATGGTTGAGCCGGCCCGCTCGGAGGTACAAGGGGCTCGATGACACGGATGACACGTCCCTCCAGCCGTGGGCGAGACCCAGACGCCAAAACGCTAGAGCGAAGGTTGTGTCCAGGGAGGTGGCGCGCTCGAAGTACGCGATCGCTGAGTCGAGCGCCCCCCGGCGAAAGTGCTGCTCACCCTGAAGGAACGCCTTGAGCGCAACAATGGAGGTAGTTCCCACCGACCCGAGGCGCACCGGGCCGCGACTCGACACGCCATCTGAACGCTCGAATTCGCTGCGCTGCGTGCCGGTCGGCACGTCGACCACGGTCGCGCTCAGGCGAACCGAGTCACCGCCGATCGCGACGAGCTGACCGAAGATCGCCAGCCGAGCGCCGGTGCGGCGACCCAGATCCCGGGCCGAAGGAGAATCAGCCCGACCGGCCCAGCGGCGTAGCGCGACCGTCGGCGAGACCGTGCGCAGCGGTCCCAGGCCATCGATCGTGCGGGCGAGCACGTCCACCAGTCCCTCGCGCCACAGGGCAAGCTTGGGATCGAGGACGTCGAAGGGCGCGACGGCTACCAGGTTCGGGTCGAGCACAGGTTCCGGTGGCCCACGTGAACGCCAGATGGCCACGGCTGCTGTCGCAAACCCAGCCAACAGCGCAAGCGCAATCCATGTCGACGTCGCGGTCGAGTGAGCGTCATCGCCGATTGGGCCCGGGATGTTTCCTCCCCAACGCCATCTTCGAGCGCGCGCCCGAACTGGACTGCGGTTGGGAATCGGTCGGCGGGCACCTTCTGGAGTGCTCGGTCGATCGCCCGCTCTACTTGAACTGGGACGGCTGGCCGTACCGTGCGAATCGCGGGTACGGGGTCCACGGCGTGCCGAGCCATGATGGCCCGAGGGCTCGAGCCGGTGAACGGCGGCTGGCCGGCGAGCATTTCGTAGAGCACGCACCCAGGCTGTAGATGTCAGCCCGTCCGTCCACCGGCCCTGCGCCAGCCTGCTCCGGGCTCATGTAGGCTGGGGTGCCCAGCGAAAACCCCGTTTGGGTGAGCTTCTCACCGCCTCTGGCCTCCAGGGCCTTGGCGATGCCGAAATCAGCCACCAGCGCCTGATCGTCGGAGAGCAGGATATTCTCGGGTTTGATGTCGCGGTGGATGATGCCCGACGGTGGGCATAGTCCAGAGCACGCGCGACCTCAACCGCGATACGGAGCGCGTGGTCAAGGGGCAGCTGATTCTCGCGCGAGAGCCGAGACCGCAGCGATTCGCCCTCGACGAACGGCATCGTGAACCACAGGAACCCGGCGGTCTCGCCCGAGTCGTGGACGCTCAGTATGTGGGGGTGTTGGAGCCGGGCGACGGTTTCGATCTCGCGCTGGAAGCGCTCCGGCCCGAGCGCCTGGGCGAGTTCAGGATGAAGCACCTTAAGCGCCACCGGGCGCTTGTGCTTCAGGTCGCGGGCGAGGTAGACCGTCGCCATGCCGCCCCGCCCGAGTTCGCGTTCGAGCGTGTAGCGACTGCGCAAGGAGTCCGCAAATGAGGCGGGAGGGGCGGACACGCTCTGGCCGAGTATGGAGATTGACCTAATATGCCAGGCCGAACGGTGTCGGACCAGCGCGTAGGAGCGCCCTCGAGCCGGTGAGATTGCCTGATTCCCCTCGCGGAGCTAATACCTGATTAGTACCTGAACTCCGCGTTCCTGGAGGGTTCTGGCTGGCGCTGGATCGCTCTTTAGATCGTCCTAAGTCGTTGCTGAAGTTGTCGAATGGTTCTCCGTGGCTCTCAGCCGATCGACCTTTGCCGCCCTGAAAAATCCGCGTGTCGGGGGTTCAATTCCCTCCCTGGCCATTCGTCGTAACTCCCCTCGACGACAACGGACCTTACCAAGCAAGCGGCCACCCTGTGCGGGTGGGCCGCTCTGGTGTACAGTACCTGAAATCGATTACACCCTCCTGGACTTGGTCTCCGGTGTCCCGTGGCAATCAGCTGGGCCACGCGGATCCGGAGCTGCAGGCCTATGTGGGCGACGGGGCGAGCGGCGCTGGCCCGCCTCAATGCCGGGGTGGACAGTAGGACCTCAGTCCTCGGCTCCAAAATCGATTGAAAGCCCGAGGCGTGCGCTGCTCGGGGGCTGAAACTCCAGCGGGCTGCCGTGACCAACGTTGTCGGACGATATCTCCGCTCCGGCCGTGCTTCCAGAGGTATGGAGGAATAGGCAAGCATCGTCCACGATTGGGCAGGGCCCAGGAGGGCGGAGATGCGTACCTTGGTTTCCCGAGCAGATTAAGTACAGAGCAGGAATGAGCAAAGGTGCAGAGGCACCACCGCAATCATTCAGAGAACGGAGTCACCTCACCATGAAGCACATCTCGATCGGCGGACTCGACGTCTCCCGCTTAGGACTCGGCGCAATGTCGATGTCCGGCTACTACAACATCGGGGAGGGCAGCGACGCCGAGTCGATTCGCGCCATCCACCGGGCGCTGGATCTGGGCGTCACCCACCTCGACACCGCCGAGATCTACGGCCCCTACCACAACGAGGAGCTCGTCGGCCGGGCAATCAAGGGCCGCCGCGACCAGGTGGTGTTGGCGACGAAGTTCGGCATCGTCTCGCACTCCGGTGGCGGCCCGGGCGTCCTCGACAGCAGCCCGGCGAACATCCGCGTCGCGGTCGAGGGCTCCCTGAAGCGGCTCGGCACCGACCACATCGACCTGTACTACCAGCACCGGGTCGACCCGGACACCCCCATTGAGGACACCGTGGGCGCCCTGACCGATCTAGTCGCTGAGGGCAAGGTCCGCCACATCGGCCTGTCCGAGGCCGGCCCGGCCACGATCCGCCGCGCTCACGCCGTGCACCCGGTCGCCGCGCTGCAGACCGAGTACTCCCTGTGGACCCGTGACCCAGAGGCCGAACTGCTGCCCCTGCTGCGTGAGCTGGGCATCGGCTTCGTTCCCTACTCGCCACTCGGCCACGGCTTCCTTACCGGCGAGATCCGCTCGCCCGAGCAGCTCTCCGACGACGACTGGCGCAAGACCAACCCGCGCTTCACCGGCGAGAACTTCCAGCGCAACCTGCGCATCGTCGACGAGGTCCAGGCCGTTGCTGCCGAGGCGGGTGCGACACCGGCACAGATCGCTCTGGCCTGGCTGCTGGCGCAGGGCGACGACATTGCCCCGATTCCCGGCACCAAGCGGGTCGCCCGGGTCGAGGAGAACACAGCCGCCGACCGCATCGAGCTGAGCGCCGAGCAGGTCGAACGGCTAAACAACCTCGCACCGGCCGCCGGCGAGCGCCACGAAGAACGGAACATGGCCGTCATTGACCGCTGACCCGCCGTAACACCCGCCGCCGCTCACGTCGATTCCACAAAACTAAGGGATCCTTGCGTTTTCACCTTAGTTTATTTAATATTTACTTGAAGTTAACTCAAAATCTCACTCTGGACCCATGTTGTCTGCCCATTGGCTCGACTACCTCAACGAGGAGGATCTCTCGTTCATCAAGCGACTCGTCCTCGCCTCTGGCTCGCTCAAGGAGGTGGCGGCGGGCTACGGCATCAGCTATCCGACGGTGCGGCTGCGGCTCGATCGCCTCATCGCCAAGATCAGGATCATCGACAACGCCGTTATTCACAGCGAGTTCGAGCGCGTTCTGCGCGCGCAACACGCCGAGGGACGAATCGATGCGGAGACGCTCAAGACGCTGCTGGCAGCGTATCAGAAGGACCTCGAGCGCACGAGGCGCGACACTCGCACTGCTTAGTCTGCCGATCGCGTGGATCACCCTCTCGGCGCAGGTTCAGGAGATCCGCTGGGACCAGCTCCAGCGTAAGGGGAGTCTGCCGGCTGGCTCGGTGGTTCCGCCAACGGCGGGAGCGCCGTTCAGCAGTCTGAAGATCGACGGCGGCGCCGGGGCGCCAGTGACCGTCGCGATCATCGAGCGTCCAGCGATCAATGGGCCGCGGTATGCGGTGACCGGGCAGGTGCGCTACGAGGGCGTCGAGGGTACCGGCTATTTGGAAATGTGGAATCACTTCCCGAACGGCGGCCAGTACTTCTCACGGACCCTCGCCGACCTCGGGCCGATGATGAAGCTGCAGGGCAGTTCGGGATGGCGTCAGTTCACGCTGCCCTTCGATGCGACGGGTGCACCACCACCAACACGGCTCGTTGTCAACGTCGTGCTTCCCGGGCGTGGACTCGTCTATCTCGGACCACTTCAACTGGTCGACGGCATTCCGGACGCCAATGGGGCGTCAGGGTCGCTCGATCGCACGGCCGGGCTCATCGGCGGCGTTGCCGGCGGCCTGGTCGGCTGCATCGGCGCTCTCATCGGTGTGCTCGCGTCGCGCGGCCGCGCGAAGCGGTTCGTCACGATCGCCATTGTCTCCCTGGCGGTCGGAGGAACACTGGCGTTTGCCGCCGGCGTCGTCGCACTGAGCCGCTCACAGCCCTACGCCGTGTATTATCCGCTGCTACTCATCGGGTTCCTCGCGGCGGTCGTTCCGCTCGGCCTCAGGTCCTCCATTCACCGGCGATACGAGGAGATCGAGCTGCGGCGGATGCGGGCTCACGATTTGGAGCCCTGAAACCTCCCGCCCTCTCCCAATTGAATAGGCAGCCCCAGGCATTACATTCTCGGTCAACACCCTTTCACTCGCGGATCGCGCATCATCCTCACGGCGCCTGGGAGCACCCCGGGGCATGGAGCAGCCTCGGTATGGGTGCCATTTACGGAATTGTCGGTGACGCTGACGCCTCCGAGGTGGCGGCTATGGGGGAGCGCCTGCTTCACCGCGGGCCGAGCCGAAGGGAGTGGTCTCCAGCCGAAGGTGTGCACTGGGGTCAACGATCCGCGGGCGATGCTGAAGAAGCGTCGCCCTTCATCGTGTTCGACGGGGTGCTCGACAATACCCCCGAGATCGCCAAGCTGCTGGGCATGGACAGCCGGACGCGGAGCGGTCTCCCACCGTGCGCTGGCCTGGGACGTGTTCCAGCGCTTCGGGGTCGAGGGTTTCTGCCACCTGAGCGGGCAATTCGTGCTCGCGATCTGGGACACGCCCCGCCGACGACTGATACTGGCGCGGGACCGGTGGGGCTCCCGCTCGCTCTACTACATCCGGAGCCGAGGGCGACTTCTGTTCGCCAGCGAATACAAAGCCTTGCTCGCCATCGCCGACGTGCCCGCCCGCCCTAACCTGGCCTCGATCCGGTACACCATGCAGACCCAGCACGGGAACCCCCGGGCCTGCTTTCTGGTCGGGGTGGAGGTAGTACCCCGCGGCGCATGGCTGGCCCTGGAGGGCGACCGGTCCGAGGGCGCGCCGTTCTGGGACATCGCGATTGATATCGTACAGCGATCCGAGGCCGAGCATGCGGCCGCGGTGCGGTCGGCGCTGCTCGACGCCCTGAGACGCCAGATGGCTCCTTACCGGGCAATCGGTCTCGGACTCAGCGGTGGACTGGACTCCGCCCTGGTGCTCGCTGGAATGCGGCAGGTAGCCCCGGAGAGGATGGTCAACACCTTCACCGTAGGCCATGGCGACCGAGACCCCGAAATCATCGGCGCCCGGGAGGCCGCCGGCCACTTCCGAACCGAACACCACGAGATCGTGGTCGGTCCGGAAGTCCTGCCCCGAGTGTTACCTGAGGTTCTGTGGTACATGGAAGATCCGGTGGGCGGCGAGGAGATGACCTATCAGTTCATCGCCGCCCGAGAGGCCGCTGGCCACGTGGACATCATCTTCTCAGGCCATAAGTCCGACGTGCAGTTCGGCGGGATGCCCCGGCACAAGCTTCTCAAGCTCGGGATCATGCTGCCACCGTTCCGGGGTCTGCTCGAGGAGTTCTTCCACTTTACTCAGACTCGCCGGCTTCCCACCAGCCCGGCAGGCAGGCTTGCGGTGAAGCTCTACTTCCGGGGCGATCTCCCCGAGGCGGTCACGGTGCGAGGCGCGGAGGAGCTGCCGCCTCCCCGGCCCCTGCCGTTCGACAGCGACCAGCCGCTCAACCAGAAGCTGCGCCGCGATATTCTGGAAGGGTCCTCCAAGCTCGGGGCCACCTTTCAACTCCACGCGGCGCACGGCCTGGCGTGGAACTCGCCCTTCATGGACGCGGTCGTCATGCGGACGGCCTTCCAAGTGCCGGACAACCTCAAGATCCGCGGCCTGCGGCAAAAGCACATCCTCCGCCGCGCCTGCGAGGGCCTGGTTCCCGAATCGATCCTGCAGCGGAAGAAGAGCCTTCAGCGGCTGCGTCACGACACCGACCTGAGCGAGGTCCTGGATCGCCTGGCGGCCGAGCTGCTCTCGCCCGCTGCCGTGGCAGCTCGCGGTATCTTCGAGCCCTCCGAGATCGAGCGCCTCCGGCGCCGGAAGCCGAGCGGGCGCTACAGCAAGCAGCAGGCGGGCAGCCTCTGGAGAGTGTTGCTCACCGAGATGTGGGCCCGGCTCTACCTCGACGACAGGGGGCGGCCCCCGGTGACCGGCGAGTCCCATGGGGCCGGGTCACGATCGTTCGCCGCCGCAGTCACGCCGTGAGCCGTAGGAGAGTGATAGCGGCTCTTGTCGACCATACTGTGCCTCCACCGGCACAGGGTCCCGATCATGAGCTTACGGCTTGTAGGCCTCGTTGGCGGTGTAGCCGCTGAAGCTCAATCCACCCAGCGCATAGAGCATTCCGTTCGCCGTGGCGGCCGCCAGGTTCCACCGGGCCGTCGGCATGCTGGCTCTCGCGACCCAGGTGTTACTGACCGGGTCGTACCTTTCCACCAGGGCCAGCGGCTTGTCCGCGGTGCCGCCCCCGACCACGTAGAGCTTGCCATCGAGCACCCGGCCAGTCGCCAACCAGCGGGCCTTCGGCATCGACTTCTTGCTCGTCCATTTGTTGGCCACCGGATCGTACACGATGAGGGCCGCCGAAGGCGATACGCTGACAGCTCCGCCGGCCAGGTAGAGCTTGCCATCGATGACACCGGCGGCAGGCTGTTGGTTCCCCAGTGGCGGCGTCGCGCGCTGAGTCCACGCGTTGGTGCCCGGGTCATAGCGGTGCAGGTAGGGGCCCTTTCCCAGCAAGGCCGGGGTGTACACATAGAGCTTGCCGTTGATGACCCCTGCTGCTCCCTGTGCGCTGGCGACAGGGATGGCCTTCTTCGACACCCAAGCGTTGGTCGCCGGGTTGTACACGAAGAGACTCTTGGTCGGCCCGTATTCACCATTGAGCCCTCCCGGCACGTAGATCTTGCCGTTGATCACTCCGGCGCCGCTCGGCCACACGCGCGCGGCCGGTAGGAGCGCCTTGGGCCCCCAGATCACCAGGGTATTGCCGGCAGGGTTGTAGGCCTCGACGGTGCGGAGCGGCTGGTTGAATAACCCCCCGATGGCGTAGATGACGCCGTTCACGGTGGCTGCGACCAATCCGTATCGACCGGTTGGCATGGAGGGCCTGGTTTCCCAGCTGTTGCTTGGGAAGACTACGGCGGCAACATCGGTAATGTTCGGTTGGGCCGCGGTCGCGGACCCGGGCTCACTCGGGAACAGGCTGCCCTGGCAGCCGGTGATCCCGAGCAGGGTGAGCGTGCCGAGGGTGAGTGTCCTCGGGAGGAAGCGACTGATCTGGCGGTACGGCATGGCTCCGGTCCTTGCAAGAAGAGTTGATTGGTCGCACACACGACCCTTGCGAAGGAGGTTACTGAGCCCGTCTTAGCCAGATCTCACCATATTCTCACTCGCCTCCAATGCGGCGCCTTTCGAACCCACCGTTACCGGGCCCGATATCCAAGCGGCCATGGCCGAGCTAAGCGCAAAGGCGCAGAGTCTTCCGAATCAGCCGTGTCGGAGGTCGTGACCTACTCCGCCAGACTGTTTCATTGCTGGTCCTCTCGTCACCGCTGTATCGGAGAAACTTGGGGTAGTGCCTCACCGCTGGCCTCCACTCACGATCAGCACGATGGCAGCCAATGCACAGCCGACCCCGGAGATCTGCCATGGGTTGAGGCGCTCGCGCAGGATGACCCGGGCCAGGAGTACCGTGCTGGCGGGATACAGCGACGCCAGCGTCACTACCAGGCTGAGCTGCCCCTGTCTCACGGCCAAGAGATACAGCACGTTGGCAAGCATGTCGATGATACCGCAGAACGTAGTGAGCGCGGCCGACCCCGCCGGCATGCGAATGGATTGCCGGCCCACGATCGCCATCACTCCGAAGAGGGTCACCGAGACAAAGCGTGCCACCAGGATCGGCCACAGGCCTGCGTCGAAACCGGTTTGAGCGAGCGACAGAAGGAAGAGGCCTATGGCGATGCCCGATGCGAACGCAATGCCGAGCCCGGTGCGGCCGCTCGGCGAGGACACCTGGCCGCTGCCTTCGGGCCCCGCCCCGCCTTGGTGCCGGCTCACCAGCAGGATCGACACTAGGCCCAAAGCGATGCCGGCCAGCGCGAGCTGCGCCGGCCGCTCACCGAGCAGTACCGATACCGCGACCGGAATGACGACGGCACATACCGCCGTGGTCGGCGCCACCACGGCCATTCGCCCGATGGCCAGCCCGCGATACAGGAGGGCGACGCCGATTCCACCGGTCAGGCCGGCGCCGGCCCCCCACAACAGATCGGACCGGGATGGCGCGGCGCCGGGCAGCAACGGCAGCATCAGAGCGAGGAAAACCAATCCGCTGGCTTGGGAGAGCAGAACGACAGGGATGGTGGCGATCCGCCGGGTCACCAAACCGCCGGTGAAGTCGGCGGCGCCATAGAGCACCGCGGAGCCGATCGCCAAGAGGTAAATCATTTCAACTAGCCTTGCCGGGTCGGGTAGCTATCTCGGCGCCCGCGCGAGCAATGCCGCCAGCGCAGCGCGGAGCTCACCGGCATTGCGAAAACGATCGGAGGGTGCCCGCGCCAGACAGCGCTGTACCAGCCCGTCCAGCTCCGGGCTCACCGTGTCCCGGCGGGCACTGAGCGACGGCACACTCGTGGTGAGCTTGCCGCTCGCGATGGTCGTCGCGGTGGAGCTGGCGAACGGGACCTCGCCTGCGAGCATCTCGTACAACACGCATCCCAGACTGTACAGGTCGGATCGGGGATCGACCCGAGAGTCCCCGGCCAGCTGCTCGGGGCTCTGATACGAGGGCGACCCCATCCGCAAAGCCGCCGACGTCCGGTCCGACGTGGTGGCAGCGGTGAGCGCCTCCGCGATGCCGATCCCGGCGAGCGCGGCTCCCCCCTCGGATACGAAGACGTGCTTGGGCCGGAGGTCGGCGTGCATCACACCGGCCTCATGGGCGCAGGCCAGCGCCGCGGCCACGTCGTCCGCGATGGTCAGGGCCTCTCCCACCGGAAGCTGGCGCTCGCGCGCAAGCTTGTCGCGCAACGACTCGCCGGCCGGGCGCCTCACCACGTAGTAGACGATCCCGTCGGCGTGACCGTGATCGTGCAAAGGGACGATGTGGGGCTCGCGTAGCGCCGCGATGCGATCCAGACTGGCCAGCAGCGCATCGATATCCGCGACGGCGGACACTCCGGGGTCGAGCAGATGAATCTCGACCGGCACCCGCTGCACCCGGTCGATGGCCGGATAGGCGACGACCGCGCCCTGTGACGCCGGAGCCGCCTCGAGAAGGAACCGGTCCCCGAGGGCCCGATCCAGCCAGGCGCGCTGGCGATTTCGCGCGCGGTCGCGGGCCGCGGCGAGCTTGCCGGCGGCCGCCGCTGCGCCGGAGGACTGTTCTCCCGACGACCCGACCGATTCTCCAGCGCGCAGTTGGGCCACGAAGTCGGCGACGACGGGATCGGGCTCCGCGCCGAGCTCCTGCTGCACGGTGGTCTGGTGTAACGAGGCGAAGTGCAGTGCGCCGGTGCGGTCACCGGCCTGAGCCAGCGCCCGCATCAGGCCCAGCGCGTAGCGCGAGCTCACCGGGTCCTCGCCGACCAGGCGGCGCCACCAGGCCACCGCGGCCGCGTGCTGGCCTTTAGCCGAGGTGCTCACGGCCAGTGCTTCCAGCGCCGCGGTAAAGCGGCCCGCATAACGGGCTCGCTGGCTGTCGGCCCAGCGCTCGAACTCCGGCGCATCGTTCACGAAGAAGCCGTCCAGAAACGGGCCCTTGAAGAGCGCCACCACCGTCTGGTGGTCGCCGGCCTCGACCGCCTCCTCGAAGTCCTCTACATCGGACGAGATGACCGCGGGATTGAGCTGCAACGCGTCGGCCCCGAGGAAGAGCGGCTCCACCCCGAGCGCGCGCTGCACTGCGTGGAGCGACTGCCGCAAGGCGTGCCGGGCACGCTCGGAATCGGTCTCCGGCCAGAGATAACCGAGCAATTTGTCGCGATGGATCGAGCGGCGGCCTGCGCCGGCGATGAGCACCAGAAGGGCGAGGCGACGGCGTTGGCTGGCCGCCCCGACATGGGGAGTGCCATCCTGTCGTAACAGGACGCCGCCGAATGTGGTCAATCGAATCACGAGAGGACAACGGGTTCGAGCATACGACTCAATGTACCCTTGTCGCCCCCTAGGAGGGGTGGTATTGTAAGCCTTCTTACCCTGGGGCGGACGCCCCGATGACTCTCCTTCAGCGCCTCAGCCTGGCGGTCTACCACGATTTCCGCATCGAGCGAGAGCTCGGTTCCGGCGCCACGGCCACGGTCTACGTCGCCCACGATCTCAAGCACGACCGTCTCGTCGCTCTAAAGGTCCTCCGCCCCGAGCTTGCGCTCGCCTTGGGCGCCGAGCGGTTCCTTCGCGAAATCCGCACTGCGGCCAAGCTCAGCCACCCGAACATTCTTCCGCTCTACGACTCGGGTGAGTCCGATGGTCTCCTATTCTTCACCATGCCGCTGGTGCAGGGCGAGTCGCTCCGCCAGCGGCTGGAGCGGGACGGACCGCTGCCGATGGAGCAGGCGGTTGCAGTGGTGAGCGACGTGGCTCACGCGCTCAGCTTCGCCCACGAACACGGCATCATTCACCGCGACATCAAGCCCGAGAACATCCTGCTGGAGAATGGCCGGGCCCTGGTGGCCGACTTCGGGATCGCGCTCGCGCTGGAAGAGACGCCGTCGGCGCGGCTTACCCAGACCGGCGTCGTGGTCGGCACGCCGTACTACATGAGTCCGGAGCAGGCAGGCGGGAGCGGCTCGATCGACCATCGCAGCGACATCTACAGCCTGGCATGCGTGCTCTTCGAGGCCATCTCGGGGCGGCCGCCCTTCGATGGCCCCACCTCACAGGCGATCGTGGCGCAGCAGATCTGCGATCCACCGCCATCGATCCGGGAGCTGCGGGAGGACGTTCCCCCCGCGGTCGAATCCAGTCTCGATCAAGCGCTGGCAAAGAGTCCGGCAAACCGTTTCCAGACCGCCGAGGCCTTCGCGGCCGCCCTGGTCGATCCAACGCGCCGCCGCCCGAGAAGACGCAAGGGACCGGTTCAGCTTGGATGGAGATGGGCCGGGGCAGCCGCTGCCACCAGCGCACTCTTCCTGGCCGCCGCTTTTGTCGTGGCCAAGCCCTTTCGGGCTCCGTTGCGCGAGCGAGACTGGGTCCTCGTCGCCGACTTCGAGGGACCCCAAGGCGATCCTGCCCTCGCCGGGGCGGTCCGCGAGCTGGTGACGACCGAGCTGAATCAATCCCGTCATATCACCACCATGCCGCGCCAGCAGCTCGCGGGGGCGATCCGCGCCGCCGGGTTGCCCGAGAGTACGACCGTGAACGTGGACCTGGCGCGGGAGCTGGCATTCCGGAGCGCGGTGCGCGCCGTGATCGGCGGCCGGATCGACAGTGGCGGCGGCGGATATCGGCTCACCGTACGCGCGGTGGACGCCGCTGACGGGCGGGAGCTGGTTTCGGTTTCCACCGCCGCACCGGCGGACAGCATGATCCACGCGGTTCAGCAACTGGGGCGCCGGGTACGCCAGCAGCTCGGCGAACGGCGGGACGATCTGGAGGCCAACCAGTTGCTGCTCGACATCGCGACCCCGTCCTTGCCGGCGTACCGCAAATACGTCGACGGGCTGGCGCGGAAGCAGCGGGGCGACGTGGCGGGAAGCACCCGGGTGCTGCTCGAAGCGGCCGCACTCGACACCGGCTTCGCGGCCGCGTGGGCTCTCATGGGGATGAATTTCGTCGAGGCGCGCAACCTCGACTCCGCCCGGATCGCGTTCGCCGAGGCGCTCCGGCGGCCGACCCGTCTCAGCCGGGCTCAACGGTTTCGGCTCCTGGCTGACGCCGCCTATACCACCGAGCACGACCTTCCGGCCGCCATTGGCTGGTATGACGAGTACCTCAAGGAGACTCCTCGTTCGATCGGCGGGAGGAACAACCGGGGACTCTACCTCTCGCTGCTGGGGCGCTACCAGGAGGCGCTGGAGGACTTCGAGCAGGCGGCGAACAACAATCCCTTCGGTCCCGATCAAGCCCAGCCGGCGATCATGAACACGGTCGACATGCTCGTCGTGCTGGGCCAGCTCGACCGGGCCAGTGCGAAGGCACGCGAGCTGACCGGCGCCTACGCCCACTACGCCCAGCTTCGAATCCTGACGGTCTCCGGGCGATGGGAAGCCGCGGACAGCCTGGCCCTCCAGGTCCTGGCCGCGCCGGGAACCCCGCCCGCGCTCCGGGTGGAGGCGATCACCGCTCGCGCGGGGGCACTGGCCAACCGGGGAGCGGTGACGGAGGCGGATCGTACGCTCGCCGTGGCGGCGTCGACCTCGACCGGCGCGCCGCGTCGCTGGTATGAAGCGGCGCGCTCCCTGCTGGCACTCACCAGCGGACACCGGCGACTCGATGGCGGAACGGTGATGGTCGCCGACACCGCACCGGGCGCGCTCATCGTCCGCGGTATCCGACTAGCCCTGCTGGGTGATACGGTGGGAGCCCGCCGTGAGGCGCGACGCGCCCGGGCCCTGCCGCCGCTGGAGCAGACCCGCCTGGGCCAGGGGGCATTGACCATCGATGCGTTGTTGGACGACCGGGCGGGTCGCTGGGAAAATGTCGTGCGGGCGCTGGCCGGGGCGGCCCGAGCCGGTGAGCATGATGCCACCAGCCTCGACCGCGTTCCCAGTCTCACACTCCGGTGGCTGGTGGCGGAGGCCTACTCCCATCTTGGGCGACTCGACTCGGCCACGGCCTACATGAACCTGGCCCTCACTTCGGAACGGGTGCCGTCGGGCCACTTGGTGTTGCGTGGTCTAGCCTACGCCTTTGGCAAGCGGCATCTTGCTCAGTGGCAGGTACGGCAGGGCGGGAACGAACGCGACATGGTGACCCGTTAGCTACTCCATCTTTCAACCCAGGACGGTCTCATGCGACTCCATTGGCTTGCTCGTTCTACTGCTTTCCTCGGCATAGTGCTGCTCAGCGGTTGTCCCAAAGGCGGGAATAACGGCGGTGGCGATGTGTCCACCCCCCCGGCCGACACCGCCGCTGCCGCCCGCGACTCCACGGCGACCGACACCACTCCCTAACTCGCAGCCACTCCAATCCACCGAGTAGTCGAGGAGCCCGGGCACCACGCCGGGCTCCTCGAGCGTTGCCGCTGCCGTCACCTCCAAGTGACGATCCGATGACCAGGGGGTGACGGCCTTCCGATACACTCCTCATCTCCAATCGCAATCACCCATCACAGGGAGACAGTATGACCGCAAGACTAGACCCCGCCCCTCCGAACGCGGCACCGGCCATTCGGCAGCTGGGGCAGATCGACCGGGAGATCGTGAGCACCTTGCTGGAGACGAAGGCGGTGAACTTCGATGCCCTGGGCAAGGCAATCGCCGTGCTCGGCCCCAAGTCCGCGTTGATGGATGATGACGGCTGGATTCGGTTCTGTGGCAGCGATTTCCGCATCTATCGCTGGCCCCGCCCCCGGGTCGGACTGGAGGAGCTGGTGGTGCTCCGGGACATCGTCCGTGACCTGCCAGGGGGACGCTGAGAACCCATGATTTCCCAGCCGACAGTTGCCCGCGTCGAGCCCACCCTGGTCGAGTGGTCGAGCTCGGATCTCGCCCGCCGGGTCGGGCGGGCACTCGACGCGGCCGAGGCCGCGATCGCGCTGGTGGAAGCCGACGACCCCGGCATCGACCTGGATGCGCTGGAAGCGCCGCCCCGGAAGATCATCGCGGAGACGGCGATGCTGCTGAGGGAGGTGGCTGAGGTTCCCCCGACCGTCGCTCCCGGCCTGGCCCAGCGAGCCCACGAGCTGATGCGGCGCCTTCTGCCTCATGCCCGGCATCCCAGCGTGGCCGTGGGCATTGCGCTGCGTCCCGCGTTGGCGGGAGACTACGCCGTACCCCACCTGGTGCTGGCCAAGGCCGGGTACCCCGACCCGGTGCTCGATGGCGCACTCGCAGCGGCCCGGGCGGCACCGACGGCCCGCGCCCGCGAGCGGCTGCCCCACCGAGAGCTGGAGCAGGCCTGGCTCGACTTTCTGATCGGTGCCCCCGCGCCCTCGGGTGAGCTGGTTGGCCGCACCGCCCTGTCCGGAGGCATCGACCTGCTCACCGGCAGCCGGGACGACGTGTACGCCTTTACCCACGCCGTCATGTACGCCAGCGACTTCGGCCATCATGCGGTGCGACTCGTGGGATCGGCGCGTGGCGCACTGGCCATGGCGGAAGGCGCGTTGGCGGGGGCGCTGGACGATGACGACTTCGATCTGGCCGGCGAGCTGCTGCTCACCTGGCCCTGCCTCGGCGCCGGCTGGGGCACGACTTCATCGCTCGCCTTTGCGGTCCTGGCGCGGATAGAAGACGAGGTCGGCATCGTTCCTTCGCTGGCGATCGATCGCGCCGCGTACGATCGGCAGCCGGCGGCGTCTCGACGGCACTACGTGGCCGCGGTGACCTACCATACCGCGTACGTAATGGGGATGCTCTGCGGGGCGATACTTCGCTTGCGCCGGCTTCCACGCGCCTCGTTGCCCTCGGCGCCGGGTTCGACCAAGCGAGCCGACGAGCTGCTCCGACAACTCGCCGATTCCCGGCAGCGGCAATGGTACCGGCACATTCACGATCTGCCTTCCGACCGCCGCGGCGCGTGCCTGTCATTTCTCCTCGACGTCGCCCTGCGGCGGGCGGTGAGGCGATTGGACCTCGAGTCGGTCAGACAGTTGCTGCGGTTGGCCATCGAATCTGATGCAACGTTGTCTCTAGTCTGCGCTCAGGCCGCCGGCGTGTTGCATCGGTTAGCCGGCTGCTCGGAGTTCTTGGCTCCGACGGCAGGCTATCGAGACTCTCACCGGTCCGCTCTCGCGTGGGCCTGAGCCGTCCTCCGTCGAAAATTCTCCACATTCTCCACTCGCGTAACGTTGACAAAGGGGGACTGGCGATGTGGAATCCAGATCCCTAGCTTGAGGCCCTTCCGACAACAGGGACCCTGCTGAAAGGTGGGTTTCGTGACCAACACGGTCCTTGATACGTCCAGCATGCACGTGCGGGAGATCGCTCGAAACCTGGAGCGGCTCGAGACCGGGGGTGACCTGGCGCGAGTGTGCCTGGACGGACCGCAGCACAGCTCCCGGTCGTGTGCGTGTTACCGGGACGCAGGCCACGCCGGGCCGCATCGGTGTGCCTGCGGTGCCGAATGGGGGGCCGGCGGGTAAGCCAGTCTTCGACATCGTAACCGGACGTCGAAGGTGGAAAGGTGAAGTACCTTCCGGAGATCCTTGCACCGCAACGAGATCGCGGCTGGGTTGCCCACATGCCCAAGTGGATTGGGTGTGTGGATAGATGTGGGCTATCCGCTATCGGCTAGCCTACCCCCGCCAACAAACTCCTCACCCTCGCCACCAGCTCCTCCGGTGCAAACGGCTTCTGGATGAACGGAGCCTGCTCCGGTAGGAGGCCCCGGGCCATGACGTCGTCTCCGGTGTAGGCCGACATGAAGAGGACCGGCAGCCCTGGCCGAGCCGCCGCGACGGCCTCGCCCAGTTCCCGGCCGGTCAGGCCCGGCATGATCACGTCGGTCAGCACCAACTGGGGTGGCGCCCCACCGGCCGACACGACCTCGAGGGCGTGCCGCCCGTTCTCCGCCTCGACCACGATGAGACCGGCTGCCTCCAGCGAGCGCCGGGCGAGATTGCGGATCGCGGGCTCGTCTTCCACGACCAGGACTGTGGCACCCCGCATCGCCGGCCAAGTCGCGGGTCGTTCCTCTCGCCGCGGCTCCACTTCACCCACCAGCTCGTCCGGTGCCGCCGGCAAGTACACCTGCATCGTGGTTCCGGCACCCAGCTCGCTTCGGGCGGTGATGAAGCCGTCGTGCTGCTTCACGATGCCGTATACCGTGGAGAGTCCCAGGCCGGTGCCCTGACCCACCGGCTTGGTGGTGAAGAACGGCTCGAAGATCTGGGCCAGCGTCGCCTGATCCATACCGACCCCGGTATCGGACACCGTAAGCCGCACGTAGGGACCGGGAAGCAGCTCGTTGGCACCCTGAGACCGCACATAGGCCTCATCCAGCACTACATCCTCCACCGCGATCGAAAGCTTTCCTCCGGTGCCCATCGCGTCCCGGGCGTTGGCGGTGAGGTTGATGAGCACTTGGTCGATCTGAGTCGGATCGGCCAGCACCGACCGGCGCGCGCTGGTCGGCGCCAACACCAGGGTCTTGTCGGCACCAAGCACCCGTTGTAGCACCGGCGCCAACCCCTCCACCGCGGCGTGCAACTCCACCACCCGCGACTGCTTGGCCTGGCGTCGGCTGAAGGTGAGAAGCTGTTGCGCCACCTGTGCCGCCCGAGTCGCCGCGCGAACCATCTCCTGCACGTCAGCCGTCTGGGGGTGATTAGGGCCCAGCGCCGTGAGAGCGAAGTCGCCGAATCCCAGCACCGCCATGAGCTGATTGTTGACCTCGTGGGCGACGCCGCCGGCGAGGGTCCCCACCGCCTGAAGTCGCTGGGCCTGGCGGAGCTGCTCCTCCGCTCTCACCTGCTCGGTGATGTCGGTGTGGGCCACGATCCACTCCCGAACCGTCCCGCCTTCATCCAATACCGGCACACCGTGCACTTCCATGTGACGGAACTCGCCGTCGCCGCGCCGGAGCCGGTGCCGTGTCGCCAGCGGCCGGCCATCCCGAATGGCTGCGGTCCACGCGCGAGTGGCTTCCGCCCGATCATCCGGATGAATCGCCTCCAGCCATCCCCTCCATGCACCCTCACCGGACGCCTGGCCGGTGAAAGACTCCCATTGCGCGAGATCGGTCACCGTCATGCTGCCCTCGGGCGTCGCGGTCCATACGATCTGCGCCGTAGCAACCGCCAGGGCACGATAGCGGGCCTCGCTCCCACGTAGGGCCTCCTCCGCCCGCTTCTGATCGGTGATGTCGTTGTCCACCTCGATCACCGCATCGGCCCGGCCGGCGGCATCCCGATGCAGGATCCAGTGGCTGGCGACCCGCACGCGCCTGCCTCCGCGAGCTCGCCGGGTCAGCTCCGCGTGCCACTCACCCTGCTCCAGGAGCGTGGCCTCCGCCTCCCGTGGAGCCACCGGATACTCCGTGTGCAGCAACTCGTGGGTCTGCGCTCCGATCGCATCAGCCGCCGACCACCCGTAGACCCGCTCGGCTCCGGCGCTCCAAAATCGGATTCTGCCGTCGAGGCCTCGCGCCATGACTGTCGCGTGGCTGAGCACCTCCAACAACTCCCGCGTCCGGGTCTCCGTCTCCCGCACCGCCGCGCCGGCGGTGACCTCCGCCTTGAGCAGACGGTCGCGCACCGCCAGCTCGGCCTCGATCTGGGCCCACGATTGCCGCTCCACGTCAACCCGCCGGACCATGCCCGCCGCCCAGAAAGCGGCACCGAGGCAGATCGCGATGAAGCTGGTGAGGCACAGCACCAGTCCGACGTGAACCTCCGAGAGTCCCAGGCGGAGGCTCCAGAGGCTGTTGACGGCGAAGACCAGAGGGAGCACAACCGCGATGGGAAGCAGTCGCCGCAGAAGCCCGGCACCCGGGTCCCGGCTGTGAAGCAGGTAGTCGACCTCGGCTCTATGAGTCGCGACCAGGGTGCCGAGCGCGACCAGCAACAGGGCAAGCGCACTGTGGAGCGCCGTGCCGGTCCTCGGCGTCAGAGCGTACAGCTCGGGAAGGTCGAAGAGATGCCCGACGATAGCGACGAGCGGCAGGAGAACGCCGCACATCGCCAGCGCACTGAGCCAGCGGGGTGGGGTGCCGGGCCGCCCCGGCCGCGCGAGCAGGAGGGTCAATCCTATACAAAGGAAAGTGGCGGCCGTGAACGGGGCCGGTCGCCCGGGGAACATCCGGGCCAAGCGGGCCACTGTGGTCGGGAACAGGAGTGTGTCGATGCCGAGGTTGCGCACCAGCAGGTACTCGGCGAGAACCAGAGCCCCGATCAGAGCGGTGACCAGCGCACCGGCCTGGCGTAGGCCGGGAACCGAGACCCGGAAGGAAAGCAGGCTCGCCCCGGCGACCACGAACATCACCGCCGTGAGCGGCTGAGTCGGTGGCAGAAAGGGCGGCAGTGGAACCAGCCGTCCGACGCCGAGAACGTACGCCCCCAGCAGGACGACGCCGAAGCCGACGGCCAGCATCCCCGCGACCAGAGGTGCCCAATGGGCGCCGATGTCTTCGTCTAGATCGTCGGCCGGCTGCGCGTACGGCGGCGTTCCGGCCGGGCTCTCTTGGGCCATGAACGGCTCTATGACTGCACTGAAGATCTGGAAAAGTGGGCGAGAACTGGAGTATAGCACGGTGCTCCCGGAAAACGAACGAGAACCCCAGGGAGTCGGCCCGGCCGGCGGAGATGTCACGGAAGGAAACGGAAGACCGTTCATCCAGTCCAGATCGCACTTCGGCGGAAGAAACTACCGGTCCGGCGAAGCCTACGTGTTGGACCGTAATCGCCGTTCGTTCCCTCACATAGCTCGACCTGCGGCCCTCCCTGTGAGAACCGGGGCCGCTCCTTCGCACGATGCGCCGAGTCAGTCGCTACTCGGCGCAATGCTTCCCTATCGGTGAGTTGTGCAGGACCCGCAGGTTCACGCCTTTGGAGGACGTATCCATGAAGCAAACCCGTGTCAGCGCCTTCGTCCGCGCCGCGCGATCGCTCGCGCTCGCGGCAGTGGCCCTGGGGTACGGAGCCGGTGGGCTCCTGGCTCAAGGGGCGACTGGTAAGATCGAAGGCCGGGTGCGCGATCAGGCCGGCGCACCCATTAGTAGTGCCCAGATCTATGTGGTGGGGACGGCCTTCAACGCTCTCACCAACCCGCAGGGCTACTACTTCATCAACAACGTTCCGGCCGGCACGGTGGCGGTGCGGGCAGCCTTCATCGGGTACAAGTCGACCCAGGTCGGCGGGGTAAAGGTGCTGGGCGGGCAGACCGGGACCGTCGATATCCAGCTGGAGGCGACCACGGTGCAGTTGCAGGAAATCACCGTGGTCACCCAGACCCAGCCGTTGGTGCCGCGCGACGAGGTCACCACCAAGCAGCGAGTCGACGGGCAGTTTGCCAGTGCCCTGCCGGTGGACCGGCTCGACCAGGTGCTCCAGCTCCAACCGGGCGTGATCGAGGATACCGATGGGGGGCTCTCCATCCGCGGCGGCCGGGAAAGCGAAAACGCCACCTACGTCGATGGCGTGCCGATTCAGGCCGGCTATCGGGGCGACACCTTCGTCGGCTCTCTGGGCTCGAAAATCGAGATCGGCACCAACGCGTTCGAAGAGGCGTCGGTCACTACCGGGTCGAGCTCGGCCGAGTTCGGCAACGCCAAGTCCGGCATCATCTCGATCGTGACCAAGACCGGCGGAACCGATTACGTCGGCTCGTTCGGCATCGAGTCCGACGAGCCGTTCGGGGTCAATCACGGCTTCGGCTTCAACCGGCTGGAAGGTGGCTTGAGCGGGCCGCTGGCCGGCCGCCTCACGTTCGCGATCAACGGCAGCCTGGAAGGCCGGCGGTCAGTCGAAGAGGGCTTCAACAGCCAGAACGCGCCGATCTTCCTGCAGGCGGGAGTCGACACCACGATCCGCCAGCTGAGTGTGGTGCAGGACGATCCGACGACCCCGTTTGACGAGCGTGCCGGGGGCGGATACCACGATGGTAGACGTCTACAACTACGCGGTGTCCCGCGGCACCTGCGACACGTACCAAAACGCCGGCGAGGCCGGCGTCAGTGGGGCCGACGCCGCCGAGATCCAGGCGATCCGGAGCAACTACGGCGTGGACTGCAATGGAGTCCGGCGCCCCGGCACCGCGCGCACGCTCCACAGCGTTACCGGCAAGCTGAATTACACCTATGGCACCGGCTCCCGGCTGTCCTTCAGCCTGGCGAGCAGCCGGTTCCACGGTCACACCAGCCCGTTCTCCATTTCGTATCTCAACAACCTGGCGTCCAACACCAGCATGCGAGGCTTCAGCAACCGCAACCAGCTCGCCACGCTCAACTGGACCCAGAATCTTTCCAAGAGCAGCGAGCGGGCGCTGGCGCTCGACGTGGCGCTGTCTTTTCAGCAGGACCGTACCCAGCAAGGTCCCCTGACGCCGCAGGGCGACCTCGAATCCCGCGACCCCTTCGGCGGATTCATCTTCTCGCCGATGGAGTTCCTGTTCAACTTCGACAATTTCCCGGTCACCGACGGGTTGATCAATAACGTCCGGACCAACCTTGGCCGCATCACTCCGTTGGATGCAAACAACGGCGGGCAGTACAACCTGATCGACAACGTCCGAAACAACGCCTACGGGCTCTACGGGCAGTACCAGAACTTCGCCAATACCCAGGACCTGTCGACGTACGTCTTCGGTGAGGCCGGCGGGCCGGCCAATTCCCCCGGCACGTTCTCACGCCTCAGCCTCTATAAGGAAAACCGCTACATCGGCAAGGCCACCCTCGACTGGCAGGCCGACCGCTACAACCGGGTCAAGTTGGGTGGAGAGCTTACCCGCTACTCGATCGATAATTACAGCTTCTTCGTGGCCAGCAAGCTGTTTTCCGATGCGTATAGAGAGAAGCCGATCCGGTGGAACGCCTTCGTCGAAGACCGCCTCGACCTGGGCGACGTGGTCGTGGTGGGCGGCTTGCGCTACGACTTCTACGACACCCGCGCCTCCCGGCCGTTCGTCACCGGGCAGAACGGCGAGCGCTATGCGTTCCCCAGGCTCTCGACCAATCCGGACTTCAACCAGGACGATCCGACCTCGGTGCTGGTCCGGGACCAGAGCCACAACTACCTGAGCCCCCACGTGCAGGTGTCGTTCCCGGTCACCGACCGGACCAACTTCCGCCTGAGCTACGCCCACCAGGTGCAGGCGCCCGACTTCGGCCTGCTGCTCGGCGGCATCAATACCGACATCAGCAGCACCAACACCAACCAGGTCTACGGCTCCGATCTCGACTTCGGCAAGACCATCACCTTCGAGTTCGGCATCCGGCACGCCTTCAGCGACGACATGGTGCTGGACGTGGCGGCCTACAACAAGGACATCGTGAGCGATCCGGCGGCCCGGTTGGTCAGCCTGTTCGATCCGGTCGCCGGCCGCGATACCGACTTCCGGATTCTCACCAACCTGGACTTCGGCAACGTCCGCGGGCTGGACGTCCGGCTGGACCGCCGGTTCGGCAACTTCTTCAACGGCACGGTGACCTACTCCTATCAGCAAGCCAAGAACACGGGGTCGGATCCGTTCACCTACACCAACTTCGGCTCCCGGATCGTGAATCAGGTGGGTGGCACCAATGGCGCCCAGCCGCCGCCGCAGGGCATCCTGCCGACCGACGACAGCCGGCCGCACGCCCTGACCAGCGCGTTCTCGGTCACCTTCCCGGGTGACTGGCGGCAGGGCACGGTGCTGGGCAATGTGTTGCGCAACGTGAGCGTGTTCTCGACCTTCCGCTACACCAGCGGCACGGCGTACTCCAAGTGCGGAATCAGCAACGAAGAGCAGAGCGTGCTCTCGATCGAGAACTGCGTACGGCTCTTCCCCGAGGGGCTCAACACCCAGCGGCTGCCGGCCTTCAAGGAGCTCAACACCCGCTTCACCAAGAGCTTCGGATTGGGTGGGCTGGACATGACCGGTTACCTGGACGTGCGGAACCTCCTCAACTTCAAGAACGTGCTCCAGGTGTTCGCGGTGAACGGCGATACCCGCAACGACGAGGAACGGGCGGCCCATCTGGACGCCGACCTGGATGATCTGGCGACGGAGCGGGACATCAACAACGCAGCCGGCGCGGAAGGCGCCATCGTCCTCCCCACGGCGCACGAGAGCTGCAACACCTGGGTCTCGAGCAAGAACGCGCCGGCGGCGGCCAACTGCCTCTACCTGATCCGGGCGGAAGAGCGCTTCGGCAACGGCGATCACGTCTACACCCTCGAGGAGCAGAGCAACGCGATCAACACGCTCTACGATGCCGCTCGCGGCGAGCAGATCCACACCGGCGTAGGCCGGCGCGCTCGGCTGGGCTTCGAGATCAATTTCTAAGGAAGGCTATCGGCTATCGGCTATCGGCTATCGGCTATGGGCTAGATCGGCCGATGGCTGATAGCCGTTTAGCGGATAGCTGCTAGCCGATAGCGGATAGCCTTTTACAGAACGAGAGTGCGCAGGACCTGCGCTCGAGCCCGGCTGGCGCTCAGCTTGACGCCGCTGCGAAGCTCGACTTGGAGGGTTCCCCGAGAGGCGGAATTGAAGGCGACGACGTAGTCGAGGTTGACCATGTAGGAGCGGTGAATCCGCACGAACTTCGATGGGTCGAGCAGCCGTTCCATGTCGCCGATGGCGGCATGCACCAGATAACGGTGAGACGCGGAATGGAGTGCGACGTAGTCGCCCCGCGCCTCCAACCGCTCGATTTCGGTTACCTGCACCACGAGAATGCGATCGCGTTCCCGGACCAGGATCCGGGTGAGATACTCGCCGCTGTACAGCGCCAGGCGAAGCCGCTCGGCGTCGGCCGGGAGCACAGATCCTACTTGGCCCTCCCTGACCTTGGCAGCCGCGCTCATGATGCGCTCGTCGTTTAACGGTGAGGAAGCCATCCCTCGACTCTTGACGCGCTCCCAATCGTGGGTTGCACATTGCGTTGAGATGAGCTGCCGTTTGCCCTCTCTTTACGACGCGGACTGCTCGTGCGTTCCAGAATTGGCATTCGTTCACATTGATTGGACGAATCGGTAACCTGAATCGTTGGCATGGATCAGTGGAGGGCGTGTTGCGGGTGGGCCAGTTGCACTCAAGCCCGGCCATATTCAGTCAAATTTCTCCGTTTCACAATGCAACAGTCGGCGTCACCTGGGCGAGCCCGCCCTCTCGCAGTATGATCAGCGGCACTAACCTCCTGACACACGGAGCTTGCATGTTGCGCCAGCGCGTCGGGGCCTGGCTCGCCCCGGCGGTATTTCTCCTGCTCCTTGCGCTCCCGCTCCCCGGGCTGACGCCGGCGGCGCACCGGCTCGCCGCGGTGCTGGCCGCTGTCGTGGTCCTCTGGGTTACCGAGGCTCTCCCACTCCCGGCCAGCGCACTCCTGGGTGCGGCGGCCTGCGTCGTTCTTCGGGTGGCACCGGCGAAGGAGGTATTCGCTCCCTTCGCCGACCCGCTGATGTTCCTTTTCATCGGCGCCTTTATCCTCTCCCGCGCGATCTTTCTCCACGGCCTCGACAAGCGAGTGGCCTACTCGGTGCTCTCGTTTCCCTGGGTCGGCGCGCGGCCCAGTCGGATTCTGCTGGCCTTCGGCGCCGTCACCGCGTCGATCTCCGCCTGGATCTCCAACACCGCCACCACCGCGATGATGTATGGGATCGGCCTTTCCATCCTGGCCGCGCTTCGGGGCCGCGGCGATCGGGGTGAGATCGATCCCCGCTACGCCACCGGCCTGATGCTCATGACTTCCTTTGCCGCGTCGGTGGGCGGGCTGGCAACCCCGGTCGGCACCCCTCCCAACCTCATCGGGCTCGGCTTCATCCGCACCCTGGTAGGCGTCGAGATCTCCTTCTTTCGCTGGACCCTGATCGGGGTGCCGGTGGTACTGGTGCTGTTTGCCATTCTCTATCTCTATCTGAACGCGCTGTCCCCTGCCGGCGTAAGAGAGCTCACCGGCGGCGCCGATCTGATCCGGCGGGAGCGACAGGCGCTCGGGCCCTGGACCCGGGCCCAACGATCGGTCACCATTGCGTTCGGACTCACGGTGGCGCTCTGGGTTACTCCCGGGATCGTGGCCTTGGTGGCGGGGGAGGGGAGCGAATCGTACCGACGGCTGTCACAGAGCATGCCGGAAGGCGTAGTCGCGATCGGCGGCGCCCTGCTGCTCTTCATTCTGCCGGGCAATGGAGGCCGCGCGATTACCTGGGAGGAGGCGGTCAAGATCGATTGGGGAGTGGTGCTGCTCTATGGCGGAGGATTTTCTCTGGGAGTGCTCTCCTTTCAGACCGGTCTGGCCGAAGCAGTGGGACGGGGGCTGACCGGTATGCTCCCGCTGCACGGCAGCTTCGGCCTCTTGATCGCCTCGGTGCTGGTTGCCGTACTCCTGTCGGAGACCACCTCCAACACCGCCTCCGCCAACATGGTGGTACCGGTGGTCATTTCTATTGCGCGAGCGGCGGGGGTGGATCCGCTGGAACCTGCCCTCGGCGCCACCATGGCCGCGAGTCTCGGCTTCATGCTGCCGGTCTCCACCCCGTGCAACGCGATCGTATACGGATCGGGCTACATACCGCTGGGACGCATGATTCGCTACGGCGCGATCCTGGACCTGGTGGGGATCGTAGTGATTGTGGTGATGGTGAGAATGTTTGGGCTATTGGCTATTGGCTATTAGCTATTGGTCTTTGCAGGCGAGCCTCCGCTCCTACAGACCAATAGCCAATAGCCAATAGCCAATAGCTCCTTCACACATGATCCGCCACGGCGGTCACTCCGGTCTCCCGGGCGCAGTGGGCGCAGCAGAAGAAGGTGCCGTTCGCCTCGATCCCGTGCCCTATGATCTTGCAGCCGCAATGCTCGCAGACCGGGGCGAGCTGATGGATGGCACACTCGAAGCTGTCGAACGTATGAGTTGCTCCCGCGGCCACGACTTGAAAGGAGAGATAGTAGTCGTTGCCGCAGACTTCACATCGGGCCATACTGACCTCCTGGCTAGGGGCGGCGCTCCCCGCCCACCCCTGAAGACTGCCCCAATGGTTCCCAGTGCGCCAGCGCCTGCATCACACCCGTGCCGTGTCATTCCAAACCGAGGAAGAACCCGCTTACAATCCAGTCATGCTGGTTCTGGTCAGCGACCTTCATCTCTGCGATGAGCGCACCGCGCGAAACGTGAGCCACGAGGCCTTCGACCTGGTGGCCTCACTGGTGCTGGACACCGCCCGAAAGCGCAAAGCCAAGGAGCTGCACCTCGTGCTCCTGGGTGACATCCTCGACCTGGTGCGCACCGACTACTGGCACCGAAAGATCTCCGCCGAGCGGAGGCCGTGGGGCGGCCGGCTGGACCGGCGGACTGCGATGAACGTCGACTCGGCAGCGGTCGAGGCTCAGTTCGCGGAGGTGTTACGCGGCATCCTCGCTACTCCAGCCGCCAAGGCACTGGCGGACGCCATGCGCGAAATGGCCGCCGGCACAGTGCCGTTCGGGGCGACCTACGTGGTCGGCAATCACGATCGGGTGCTGTGGAACTTTCCCGCCCTCCAGCAACAAGTGAAGCAGGCCTTCCCTCAGATCACCGCCATCCGCCACAGCTTCGAGAGCACGGAGTACGCGGTGCTGGCCCGCCATGGGCACGAATGGGACGTCAACACCCACGGCTGGCAATTCCGGGAGCGGGTGCTCCGGCCGGGTCCCCCGGTGGATCGGTTTGCTCCCGAGGCTTATGAGGTGATGGCGATCGGGGAGGTGATCACGGCCGAGCTGATGGGCGGGCTGATTCATTACGCCCGGGAGGGTGGTGTGCCGGAGGGTGTGGTCAAACAGCTGCTGGACATCAACAACCTGCGGCCTCTGCCAGATGTCTTCGAATGGCTGGAGTGGTTCGGGGAGGGACGCGGGCAGACGAATCAGCGACTGCTCTACGAGGCCCTGCGCCGCGCGCTCGACGGCGTCCTGGAGTCGAGCCTCGCTCGGGAGTGGGACCATCTGCGGCGTGACGTCATCGTGTCGGCAGACCTGGTGGACCGGCTCCAGCAGGCTCGTGACATTCTGCTGGGCGCCAGCTTCGGCTCCTTCCGCGGCCGGGTAGAGGCGTTTCGAAAGCTGCAGCAGGTGTTCGCCCGGATATTCGGCGAGGAAGACGACCGCTTACTGAAGGGCGCCTGGTCGGAAGAGGCGTTCCAGGCCCGAAACGAAGGCAAGGGGATTCAGCGCGTGATCTACGGCCACACCCATCGTCCCCGGCATGACTATCTCTCCGGCTATCGCGACGGACGCGTCAAGATGTATATCAACACCGGCACCTATCTCCCACTGATTACTCGGGCCGCCGACCAGCGCAGTTTCGCCAGCTCGATGCTGATGACGCTGGTGTATCTCTATCGGGTAGACGAAGACCTGGATGGCAAGCAGCCGGGAACCTCGTCGATGGACATCTGGAACGGAGTGCGGCGGAAGATTTACCGCTGAGCCGGCTCGCCTGATCGCCGCTCTGCTGTCATCCACACGGCTCCTCGCGGCTTGAGCGTCAGCAACGATCGTACCCTCGGTAGTTTCTCCACGGCCCCGAGCCGCCACTTCCGAGCTATCGCCGCGACCGCCAGCACCAGCACGAACCGGGCAAAGTGCTCGCCGATGCAGGAGCGAGGCCCCACGCCGAAGGGAAACCAGGCGAAACGCGGGCGCTCGGAAGCGGGGTCGGCCCAGCGGTCCGGATGGAACTCGTCCGGATTGGGAAACCAGCGGGCATCGCGCTGGGTGACGAAGGGGCTCAGGAACACCGCAGCATCCCGGGGTAATACCACGCCGCCCAGGTCCACGTCATGGGTCGGCCTTCGGCCGATGCGGCCGATCGGCGGATAGAGCCGGAGTGCTTCTTTCACCACCATCTCGGTATACCGCAGGCAGGGAAGATCGGCCGCGCCAGGCTCTCGCGCTCCCAGCACCGCGTCGAGCTCCCGATGCAGGCGGGCTGCGATCTCGGGATGGGCGCCCAGCAGCAACCAGATCCAGGTGAGCGCTGCGGAGGTGGTGTCGTGCCCGGCGAGGAACATGGTCATCACCTGGTCCCGGTCGATCACACTCTCGACCGTGTCGAGCGCGGCCGTCAGGCGGTGCAATGCCAGTGATTGGGTGCGCTCGAGTGCCCGCCCGCCCGGAGCCAACAGCAGCGGGGCCCAACGAGAGAGCCGCCGGAGCGAACGGCCTAGCTCCGGCGCGTCACGCTCGATGTCGACACCTAGCAGCGTTCGGGCAACCACGCTCATTGCCAGTGCGTCCATTTCCGCGTCCACTCGCACCCGCGCGCCGTCCTGCCAGTCAGCTGTCCGCTGGGCCACGATGCCGGGCACCTGCGCGGCGTACTGGTACAGCCGCTCTCGGGCGAACGCCGGTTGGGTCCGGCGACGCTGACTGTGGTGAGCACTCCCCTCACTGGTGAGCAGACCGTCCCCCAGGAGGCGTCGGGCGCGCTGCATCAGGCGTCCCTTGGTGAAGGACGCGGCCTGATCGACGAGTACCGCACGCACGTGCTCCGGGTTCGACAGCAACAACGCTTCCCGGCGGCCCAACCGAAATCGGGCGACGTCACCCTGCCGCCGCGCCAGCCGCAGCAGGAAACCGGTCGTGTCGGCATGAAACGCCGGCAAGTGGCCGAGGAGGGGCCAGGCCGTTAGACCGGTGCTCACGCCGGCCGTCTGCGGCTCTGCCACAAGGCCGCGCTGCTTCGGGGCAGCAGCTCCGACACGGCCGACCAGGGCAGGACCCGCCCGCGGGCTCGTACCGGATGGGAGAGGAATTGGCTGAGTCTCGTCTCGGTAGCAAAGATGCCACCGGGCGCGAGCACCCGGGCGATCTCCCGGAGGGCCACCTCCGGGCGGGCGACGTGAAAGCAGGTGCCGAAGTCGATCACCACATCGAACTCCCGATCAGGGAAGGGCAGCCGCCGCACGTCGCCCAAGACGAGCTCCGCGGTGGTGGCGGTGTCGCGCAGCCGCCGTTCAGCCTCGGTCAGCAGAGCGGGGTCGATATCCAGGCCGACCAGGCGGGATGGCGCGAGCCGGCGGGCCAGCGGGGGCAGGGCAATGCCGCGCCCACAGCCCACCTCCAGTACCCGAGCGCTCCGCGGCAGCCGCAGCGCCACCAGCATCAGCGGAATCTCGAGATGCTCCTGGCGCCAGTTGCGGTCGCTTTCGTTGGGAAACGGACGGTACTCCGCGGAGATCGCCAGGGAGAGGGACATGCGCCAAGCTGGCCGGTCCCCGTCTCCCAATCGTGTCCCCTGGCGTGACCTCGGGGTGGGTACCACTATAGGGGGTCCTCGCCAGGTGGTGTTCCTGCGGTTCTGCGTCCTCGCCCGACCCATCGCTCTCGGTACTGCCCTGCTTCTCGCCGGATGCGGCGGCCAACCAGCCGCCGGCCCCATCGTGGTGACCTTCCCCGGCAGCGTGCTGGGCGCCCAGGCGAAGGTGCTGGTCACCCAGCTTGCCCGGTTCATGGCGGAGAATCCCGGCATCAAGGTGGTGCAACGCGATACCCCCGACGCCGCCGACCAGCGGCACCAGCTCTATGTCCAGTGGCTCAATGCCCGGGCCAGCGACCCGGACATTCTCGAGCTCGACGTGATCTGGACCCCGGAGTTCGCCGCCGCGGGCTGGATCCTTCCGCTCAACCGTTTCCAGCCCGACGCCGCCGCGTTCTTCCCCGCGGGTATCGCCGCCAACACCTGGCAGGACAGCCTCTACGCGATTCCCTGGTTCGTGGACGTCGGGATGCTCTACTGGCGCACCGACCTGGCGCCGGCGCCGCCGGCGACGTTCGATGAGCTGGTGCGGATCGCCCGCCGGGGAAGGGAACGTGGTCTTCGATACGGCCTGGTGTGGCAGGGCGCGCGGTACGAGGGTTTGGTCGCGACCTTCGTCGAGTATCTCGGCGCCCATGGCGGGCGGATCCTCGAAGGCGGCCGGGTGGTGGTAAGCTCCGAGGCCGGCTTGCGCGCGCTCACCGCGATGCGGGACCAGATCTATCGCGACGAGATCGTTCCTCGATCAGTGCTCACCTGGCACGAGGAGGAGGTTCGATTTGCTTTTCAGAACGGCGAGGCGGCCTTCATGCGCAACTGGCCCTATCCCTACGGCTTGTTGCAGGACAGCTCGTCCTCGCGCGTGGCAGGCAAGTTCGCGGTGGCGCCCATGCCGGCGGCGGAGGGCGGGAGGCCCACCGCGACTTTGGGCGGAGCGCAGCTCGCCATCAACCGCAACACCGAGCACCCCGAGGCCGCGTGGGCGGTGGTCGAGTATCTCACCCGGCCGGAACAGATGCTGGAGCGAGCCAAAGTGGTGGGACAGTTTCCTAGCCGGATCGGGGTCTACGACGATCCCCGGCTCTCCCTGGTCCTCTCCATCCCGCCGGCAGAGGCAAAGCGGGTGATCCAGTATGCCGTTCCCCGACCGGTGACACCGGTCTACACCCAGCTCTCCGAGATTCTCCAGATCTATCTCCACCGCGCCCTGACCCGCCAACTGGAGCCGGCTATCGCGCTCAGGCGAGCCCAGACAGAGATGCAGAGACTGCTGGATCGGTCAGGGCTGGGCGTCGGGAGGAATGTTGCCGCCCGCTGAGCCGGCACGCGGCATGGAGCGGCAGGAAGCCCGGCTCGCCTACTGGCTCGCGCTCCCCGCGGTGGGCACCATTCTGCTGGTCGCGCTCTTTCCGCTGGGCTGGACCCTGTGGGAATCGGTCCATCTGCACGACCTGCGGATGCCGTGGTTGGGCAATCCGTTCGTGGGTCTCGACAACTACGCCGAGGCACTGAGGGATCCCCGGTTCTGGGGAGCGCTGGGACACACCTTGTTCTTCGCGGTGACCAGCGTGGGACTCGAGCTGGTGGTCGGCCTCTGGCTGGCGCTGGCCTTGAACCGAGCTTTCCGCGGCCGGGGTCTGGTCCGGGCCGCAGTCCTGATCCCCTGGGCCATCCCGACGGTGGTCGCGGGGCTTCTGTGGCGCTTCATGTTCGAGGGGCAGTCGGGAATCGTGAACACGGTGCTGGTCAAGGTCGGCGTCTTGCAGGCTCCGATCGTGTGGTTCATCGAGGCAGGCACCGCGTGGGTGCCGGTGATCCTGGCCGACGTCTGGAAGACGACGCCGTTCGTGGCACTCCTGCTCTTGGCCGGTCTCCAGAACATCGATAGCCTCACTCTACGAGGCTGCCCGGATCGACGGCGCATCAGCCTGGCGCCAGTTTCGCTACGTCACGCTGCCGCTGCTCAAGCCCGCGATTCTGGTGGCGTTGATCTTCCGCACGCTGGATGCATTCCGGGTGTTCGATCTGATCTATGCGTTGACCGGTGGTGGACCCGGGACCTCGACCGAGCCCATCGCCCTGTACACCTTCAACGCCCTGCTGCAGAACCTGCGATTCGGCTACGGCTCCGCGTTGTCGGTGATCGTGTTCCTGATCACCTTCGGGCTGGCGTTGATCTACATCAAGCTGCTGGGCGCCGAGCTGACCGGGGCCAAACGGTGAACGGCCGGCGCTGGTGGCCGACCGTGGCCATCACCCTCCTGGTTGTGGCCAGCGCCTTTCCATTCTATTGGACCATTCTCGCGTCCTTCACTCCGGAAGAGCGCCTGTTCCAGGCTCCCTCGCTTTTCCCCCGGCATCTGGTGCTCGATCACTACCGGGCGCTCTTCACCGAGCGGAATTTCTGGGTGCCGATTCGCAATTCGCTCATCGTGGCCGGTGCGACGACGCTGTTCTGCGTCACTATCGGGGCGCTCTGCGCCTATGCTCTGGCCCGACTGCAGTTCCGGGGGAAGACGCTGCTCCTCGGCTTCATCCTCGCGGTCGGAATGTTTCCTCAGATCTCGGTGGTTTCACCCCTGTACCTGCTGCTTCGTGAGTTGCATCTGATCAACACCTATCCCGGGCTGGTCCTTCCCTATCTCACCTTTGCGATGCCACTCACGGTCTGGCTTCTGGTAGGATTCTTTCGCCAGCTTCCCGCCGAGCTGGAGGAGGCGGCGCTGGTGGATGGCGCCGGCCGGATGCGGGCATTCGCCGAAGTGATTCTCCCCCTCGCGGTGCCGGGCGTGGCGACTACCGCCATACTCACATTCGTCTACAGCTGGAACGAGTTTCTCTTCGCCCTGTCGTTCACCTTGGGGCCGGAGCGACAGACGGTGCCGGTCGCAATCGCGCTGTTCCGAGGACAGTACCAGGTGCCCTGGGGCCAGATCCTGGCGGCTGCGTTGGTCGCTACGGCGCCGGTAACACTTCTGGTGCTCGCCTTCCAGCGGCGCATCGTGCAGGGGCTGACCGCGGGCGCGGTGAAAGGCTGATCCATGGCGTCGGTTCGTCTCCAAAGCGTGGGCAAGACCTATCCCAACGGCCATGTGGCCACCCGGGAGCTGAATCTCGAGATCCAGGACGGCGAGTTCATGGTTCTGGTGGGCCCCTCGGGGTGCGGCAAGAGCACGGCACTCCGGATGGTCGCCGGGCTGGAGACACCCACGGCCGGACGGATTCTGATCGGCGATCGGGACGTCACTTCGCTCCCGCCACAGGAACGCGACATCGCCATGGTGTTCCAGAGCTATGCGCTCTATCCCCACATGAGCGTGCGGGAGAACCTGGCCTTTGGGCTGCGCATGCGGGGCGTCGCGCGGGAAGAGATCGTCCGGCGGGTGGAGGAGGCGGCCCGGGTGCTCGATCTCGCCTCGGTGCTGGACCGAAAGCCCGCGCAGCTCTCCGGCGGGCAACGGCAGCGAGTGGCGTTGGGGCGGGCCATCGTGCGGGAGCCGAAAGTGTTTCTCTTCGACGAGCCGCTCTCCAACCTCGACGCCAAGCTTCGGGTGGAAACCCGGGCCGAGCTCGCCCGGCTGCACCGGCGTCTCCGCGCGACGGTCGTGTACGTCACCCACGATCAGGAAGAAGCGATGACCCTGGGCGGGCGGGTGGCGGTGCTCAAGGACGGCATTCTCCAGCAGGTGGCGCCGCCGATGGAGCTCTACCGCCGGCCGGCCAATCGGTTCGTGGCCGGGTTCGTGGGGTCGCCGGCAATGAACTTTCTCCCAGCCGAGGGCCGGGACGGAGTGGCGGCGGTGGCCGGCGGCCGGATCCAGCTGCCCAAGGGTGTGTCGGGCCGATTGATCCTCGGAGTCCGGCCTCATGACGTGGAAGTCGTCGCCGAAGGCGCCGGCCACCTCGATGCGGTGGTGGACGTGGTGGAGCCGCGGGGAAGCGAGCAGCTGGTGTATGTGCGACTGGCTTCCGGGGACGAGTTACGAGTGGTCACGTCTCCCGACCTTCCGATCGCGGTCGAGCAGCGGCTGGGCCTCCGGCTCGACCGGTCGCGACTCCACTGGTTCGACGCCGAGACCGGGCAGCGGCTGGATCATTCCGGATGAAAGCCGCGGCCATCGATCGGTTCGGCCCGCCGTCGGTTATCCGACTCCACACGCTTCCGGTCCCTCGGCCTGGTCCTCGCCAGGTGCTCATCGCCATGCACACCGCCGGCGTCGGCATATGGGACACCTCGGTGCGCGACGGATCCTTCCGGGAAGGGCCGGTCAGGTTTCCGCTCGTATTGGGCACCGATGGCTCTGGCGTCGTAGTGGCCAGAGGAAGGCGAGTCCGCCGGTTGCGGATCGGCGATCGGGTGTACAGCTACCTGTTTTCCAACCGCAAGGGCGGGTTCTCGGCCGAATATGTGGCGGTGGACGCGCAGGCGGCGGCTCGGATTCCACGTGCGCTCGATTCGCTCGAGGCCGGCGCGGCGGCGGTCACCGGTCTGACCGCGGTGCAGGGGATCGATGCGCTCCGGCTGCGCCGGGGCGAGACGGTGTTGATATTCGGCGCGACCGGTGCGGTAGGCACGCTGGCGATACAGTTCGCCAAGCTCCGGCGGGTGCGGGTGGTGGCGACGGCATCGGGGAAAGCAGCTGCCCGCCTGGTTCGGCGGCTTGGCGCCGACGCCGTGATCGATGCCCGGAGTCCTGACATGGTCGAGCGGCTCCAGAGGCTGGCCCCGGGGGGGATCGATGCGGCACTGGCTTGCGCCGGCGGGGAGGCACTCGAGCGGTGCCTCGACCTCATGAGAGCGGGCGGGCGGCTGGTCTATCCCAACGGCATCGAACCCGAGCCACGGCGTCGGCTGGCGATTCGGCAGCAGGGGTTCGATGCGGCAGCCGGCCCACGACAATTCGCCCGGCTCGGGCGTGCGGTGACCAAGGCACGGCTTCGGGTGCCGATCGCCGCCCGCTATCCGCTCGCGCAGGCGGCGAAGGCCCATGCGCGCCTGGAGCGGGGGCACGTGCTCGGAAGGATCGTACTCCAAATCAAGCGACGCTAGATGAGCGATCGGGATTACTGCGCCGTCTGCCAGCTCCCTCCCAGCGCCCGGTACAGCTCGACCGCGGACGAGAGCTGGAGCAGCTGCGCCTGACTCAGCGCCAGCTCGGCATCGAACAATCCGCGCTGCGCGTCGAGCACCTCGATGTAGCTCGCCACGCCGTTACGGTAACGCAGCTCGGCCAGCTGGAGCGCCCGGCGGAGCGCCTGGGTCTGGGTTGCCTGAGCGGTGACCTCGTCGCGCGCGGTGCGAACCGCCACTAGCGCGTCGCTTGCCTCCCTCAGCGCGATGAGCACGGCCTGCTCGAACCGAGCCTTCGCCTGGTCCGCCCGGGCCCGTGCCGCTCTGGTCTCGTTGACCAACCGGCCGCCAGTGAACAGCGGAATCGAAACCCCGCCCAGGAGCTGATAGATCTCGCCAGTCGAGGTAAAGAGGTTGCCGGCATCCGGTACCTGGGTGCCGTAGTAACCGGTGATCGAGAAAGTCGGCAGCCGCGCTGCCTGAGCCACGCCAATGCGCGCGGTAGCCGCCGCGAACGCGCGCTCTGCCTGCTGCACGTCGGGCCGGCGGCCCAGCAATGTGGCCGAGATCGAGTCCGGAACCTCCAGTGCGCTGACCGCACGGCTGAGTGACCCGCCTCGGGGAATCCGGGCCGGCGTCTCGCCCAACAGAAGATTGAGCTGATGTTCCTGCTGCGACCGGAATCGCTCGGCCTGTGCCAGAGTCGAGGCGGGCACGGCCACCTGGGCCTCGAACTGGCGCACGTCCAGCTCGGAGATGAGCCCCTGGCGGAACCGCTGCCGCGCCAGGTCCAGCGTCGTCTGTCGGGAAGTCAGAGTCCGTTCGGCGATCAATCGCTCCTGGTCCAGCTCGAGCAGTTGGAGGTAACCGCTGGCCACGTCGCTCACCAGCGAGAGCAGCACGGCCCGCTGGCTCGCTTCCTCGGCGCCGAGGTCGGCTCGCGCGGCTTCGACTCCGCGACGAATCCGGCCCCAGAAGTCCAGCTCCCACGCCAGGTCGCCGGTGACCCGCAGCGCATCGAACGACTGAGGAGCCAGCGCACCCAGGGCCACCTGGTTGGTGCTGGCGCTGGCATTGGCGCTGACCTCGGGGAAGAGCGGCCCGCGGGCTACCCCGACTTCCGCCCGAAACTCCCGAATCCGTGCCACCGCCACCTGGAGGTCGCGGTTCTGCCGCACGGCGGTTCCCACCAGCCGGACCAAGGTCGTGTCCTGTAGCAGGTCCAGCCAGGCGACGTCGGCCAGCGACTCGGCCACGAACGCCCGTGGAACAGGGAGGGAATCCGCCGCGGGAAGCGTGTCTGCCTGCCTCGCTGCGGCCAACGAGTCGAAGAAGGCTCGCGTCTCGCCGCTCGCACCCGCGGCACCGATCCGGGTCTTGGGCGCCACCGCTTCGGCCGGACGGTACTTGGGTCCGACGGCGCAGGCCGCCGTCATCAGCAGGCCTGCGCCAAGAAGCAACCTGATCATCGCGCCTCCGGCGAAGCCGGCACCGGGGCCGGTACTCCCGCTCCGGCTGGGCGGCGCGAAGTCAGCCGCTCCGCCAGCCCTCGAATCAGCCGGAAGAAGAGCGGGATGAAGAAGATTCCGATGGTGGTGGCGAACAGCATCCCGGCAAACACACCGGTGCCGAGTGAATGCCGGCTCGCCGCGCCCGCGCCGCTCGCGATCACCAGCGGCGATACGCCGAGGATGAAGGCGAACGAGGTCATGAGAATGGGACGCAGCCGCTCCCGAGCCGCCTCGACTGCGGCTTCGCGCAGGGTGGCGCCCTGTTCCCGCATCTCGTTGGCGAACTGGACGATCAGGATCGCGTTTTTGGCCGCGAGTCCCACCACCGTAATGAGGCCTACCTGGAAGTAGATGTCGCTGGGCGATCCCCGGATCCAGATACCCAGCAGGGCGCCGAACGCTCCGAAGGGCACGCCGAGCAGTACCGCGAAGGGAATGGCCCAACTCTCGTACTGCGCGGCCAGAACCAGGAACACGATCACCAGGCCGAGCGCGAATACCAGGCCGGCCTGACCGGTTGCGGCGCGCTCCTGATAGGACTGGCCCGAATAGCTGATGCCGATGCCTTGAGGCGCAAATTCGGTGGCGACGAGCTGGTCCAGTTGGCTCAACACCTCGCCCGAGCTGTTCCCCGGCTTCGGGGTCCCGGTGAACAGCGCCGAGCCGAAACCGTTGAAGCGGAGCAGCTGGGTGGGCCCGCTGCGGAACTGGGTCCGGGTGAGCGCGGAGACCGGGATCATTTCATCATTACGCCCCCGCACGTAGAGCCGCCCGATGTCCTCCGGCCTTTGCCGGAACTGCGCCTGCGCCTCGGCCTGCACCCGGTAGGTCCGGCCGTAGAGGTTGAAGTCGTTGATGTAGAGCGTCGATAGAAACGTCTGCAGGGTGCTGAAGAGGTCGGTGAGACTCACTCCGCGCGCCTTGGCCGTCGCCCGATCCACATCCACGTACACCTGCGGCACGCTGGCCCGGAAGTTGGTGTTCATCGCCTGGACCGCCGGCAACTTGTTGACCGCCTGGGTGAAGGCCTGCACCGCCTGAGCGAAGTCGCGTACGTCGCGCCCCGAGCGGTTCTGGAGATTGGCCTCCACTCCCGAAGTAGCGCCCAGCCCCGGAATCTCGGGCAGGTTGAAGGCGAATCCGACGGCGTCCTTCATGCCGAACAGCTTGCCGTTGACTCTGCCGGTGATCTCGTCGATCGACTGGCCCTTACCCCGCTCGTCCCAGGGCTTCAACAGAATGAAGATGGTCGCGCTGTTGGTCTGATTGGTTCGGGTGAGCACGTCGAGTCCGGCAAAGCCCACCACGTTGAGCACCGAGGGCTCCTGCTTGAGAATCCCCTCCACCTGCCGGACCACGCCCTGGGTGCGCTGGAGCGAGGCAGCGTCGGGCAGCTGCATCGCGATGGCGAAGTAGCCCTTGTCCTCCGTTGGAATGAAAGCCGTGGGCACTCTTCGCCAGAGCACCACCGCCAGCGCCACCAGCACCGCGAACGCGGCCAGCCAGGTACGAGGCCGCCCGATGACCTGATCCACCCGGCGGGCGTACCCGCCGGTGAGTCGGTTGAACCAACGGTTGAACCGGCCGAAGAGGCCGGTGGTGTGGGCCTCGTTGGACTCCCGCAGCAGGAGGGCGCAGAGTGCCGGCGTGAGAGTCAGTGCCACCAACCCGGAGAGGACCACCGCGATCACCAGCGTCACGGCGAACTGCTTGAACATCTCTCCGGTCACCCCACCCAGGAATGCCACCGGCACGAACACGGCGCAGAGCACCAGCACGATGGCGACCAGGGCCCCGGCCACCTGCCTAATAGCGCGGTCCGCCGCGGCTCGAGCGGAAAGACCCTCGCTCATGAGACGCTCGGTATTCTCGATCACCACGATGGCGTCGTCCACCACGATGCCGATGGCCAGCACCAGGGCAAAAAGAGTGAGCACGTTGATGGTGAAGCCGAGCAGCAGGAGGCCGAGAAACGTCCCGATCACGCTCACCGGCACGGCTAACATCGGGATCAGGGTGGCCCGCCAGCTCTGGAGGAAGATGAACACCACCAGCGTCACCAGGAGCATCGCCTCGACCAACGTGGTGACCACCTCGCGGATCGACTCGGTCACGAAGGGCGTGGTGTCGAACGGGACTTTGTACTGGACGCCCGCGGGGAAGGCCCGAGACAGCTCGTCCATCCGCTGCACCACCGCCTGCTTGGCGGCCAGCGCGTTGGCCCCGGGGCGGAGATAGAGCAGGAGGGGAGCCACCGGTTTCCCGTTCAGCCGGCCGGCCAGATCGTAGTTGCGGGAGCCGAGCACCACCTTGCCGATGTCGCGGATCCGCACGATGGAGCCGTCGGATTGGGCCAGCACCACGATGTCGGCAAACTGTTCCGGCGTCTTGAGCCGGCCCAGCGTGGTGACCGGCAGGGTCAGCTCGGTGCCCGACGGAGCCGGCTCGCGCCCGACCCGCCCCGCGGGGCTGGTGGCGTTCTGCTCTCGCACCGCGGCGGCGACGTCGCTGGTGGTGATGCCGAGCTGGGCCATGCGATCGGGGTCGAGCTGAATCAGCATCGAGAACTCGAGCCCGCCGAACGTCAGTGCGTTGCCGATTCCCGGTACCCGCTTGATCTCGTCTTCGACGTACAGCTTCAGGTAGTTGGTGAGATACGCAGCGTCGTAGCGCGGGTCGGTCGAGGTAAGGGCGACGACACCCAGGATGTCGGTGTTCGCCTTCAGAATGGTGATCCCGTTCTGGCGCACCGCGTCGGGCAGCTGCGGCTCGGCCAGCTTCACCGCGTTCTGCACGTCGACCGCCGCCAGGTCCTGACTGCGGGAGATGTCGAAGAAGATCTGAAGGCTCATGGTCCCGTCGCTCGCGTTGGCCGACGAGTAGTAGAGCAGTCCCTGAAGCCCGGAGAGCTGGGCTTCGATCGGCGCGGCGACCGCCTCAGCCACGTCCTCGGCGGTGGCGCCGGGGAAGGTGGCCTGCACCGTCACCGCGGGAGGAGTGATCTGGGGGTACCGCGAGATCGGCAGCAACCGGATGGCAAAGATGCCAAGCAGCGTAATGATGACACTGATCACCACCGCCAATACGGGCCGGCGGATGAAGAAATAGTGAACTTCGGAGTCCGCGGTTGGAGCGGCCCCGGATGCAGGCTGGCTCACTGGCTCGCTCCTAACTGCTCGGTCTCCGATGGCACGTTCGCGCTATCGACCAAAGCCACGGGATGAACCGGATGCCCCGGGGCGGCCTTCTGCAAGCCGTCTACCACGACCCGGTCGCCGGGCGCCAACCCCTTGTCGATGATCCACAGACTGCCGCTCCAGGGGCCGGGCTGGACGTCGCGGCTCACCACCGTGTCGCCCTTGCCGACGAGCAAGACGAATTGACGACCCAGCGCCTGCTGGACCGCGCGCTGAGGAACCGCGAGAGCGCTGTCACGGGTAAAACCGACCAGACGCACTCGGACGAACTGACCGGGCACGAGGATCCGGTCCTTGTTCTCGAACCGGGCGCGGAATTCCTGGGTGCCGGTAGCCGCGTCCAGCGAAGGAGCGACGAAGTCCAGTCGTCCGGTCCGGGGAAGGACGCTGCCGTCGGGCAGAGTCACCTGGACCGAGAGCGTGCTCCCCGGCAGGATCAGGGTGCTGGAGTGGGGATCTTGCTTCCAGGCCAGGAGCTGCTGGGCCGAGGGCCGGAAGCTGACGTAGAGCGGATCCAGCACGTCGATCGTGGTGAGCAAGTCCGCGGGTCCGGTGACCCGGGCGCCCACTTCCAGCAGGGTCCGCCCGACCCGGCCCTCGATCTCCGCCCGGACCACCACGTCGTCCAGATTCTTCTTGACTTCGGCAAGGTCCGCGTCGGCCGATTCCAGCTCGGCCTGTGCGTTATCGACGTCCTGTTGAGCGACCGCGTTCTGGGAGACCAACGGCTGCAAGCGGTCGCGAGTGCGCTTTGCGTTCTGGTAGCGGGCGAGCGTGCTGCGATAGGCCGCCTCGGGGCGGACCTGGTCCAGGCGATAGAGCACCTGACCGGGCTTGACCAGCGCGCCCTCGGTGAAGGGCCGCGATTCGATGACGCCGTCGACCCGGGCACGTACTTCTACCCGGCGGAAGGGCTGCACCTCGCCGGTGAATTCGAAGGACTCAGGCACCGGCTTGGGCTCCACCGAGACCACTGCCACCTCCGGAGGTGGAGGTGCGGGCGGTGGATCGGATTTGCCACAGCCGGCGAGAAGGATCAAGGCTAGAATCGGGAGACTCGCCCGCGACAGTGCTCCCGCGCCGTACAGATCACTCACGATGCACCTCTTCTCCGGAATCGGCGGCCGCGTCGCCGCAGGGCGGCTCGGCCAATACGAAGCGATCGATCATTTCGAGTATCGCCTTCCACATGACTTCCCGGTCGGGCATATCCGGCTCGAAGCGGGAGAAGGCCGAGATCTTCTGCGCCACGCCCAGCATGCTCCATCCGATGGCCCGGGCCGCCACATCGGGGTTGAGTCGGCGGAACTCCCCGCTCTGCCAGCCAGCGTCGAGCACCCGGCCGAACAGCGAGCGCCACCGCTCACTGACCTGGCGGCAGAGAAACCGCCCGGACTCGGGGAACTCCTGCACTTCCGCCTGAACCACCTGCATGAGCTGGAGGATCCCCGGCGTCCAGGCGTGGTCCCACATCCGCCGCAACATCTGATGGAGCAGTGGCCGCATCGATCCCTGGTGGGAGGCGAGGACGGCTTCCTCCTGCACCACGAAACCGATGAAGTGGTCGGCGATCACCGCCTGAAAAAGCTCGGCCTTGGAACCGAAGTAGTGCGATACGGTGCCCGGGCTCACCCCCGCCCGCTTGGCCACATCGGCCAGGGTGGCGCGGCGGTAGCCAAACTGTCCGAAGGCCCAGAGGGCGCTGTCCAGGATTTCAGGCCGGCGCTGCTCCGGACGGCGTTGCCACTTGGGCTGGCGTAGGGGTTCCCCCGGGGGGGAAGGGTCGGGAAGAGCAGGCGGGTGAATCGGTTGAGCCACTGGGCGAACTCCAAAGCTGCAAGGGCTTATTAATTGAACAGTCAAATAAATATCGACGGCCGCATCGGCGCAAGCCGGACGGTCCGTCGAGTCATATGGATGAGAGAAATGGGGGGAGGGTCGCGGGCCCCTCGGTGCGCTCGCTCACACCGGCGGTAGATCGTGACGAGATCTTTTCAGACCGGCAGCCGCTCGCGGTAGGTACGGGACAACTTGACCCGGGTCCCGTCCTTTAGGATCACGATGAAGTCGCCACCGAACCACGGCTGCAGCTCACGGATCCGGTCGAGGTTCACGATGGTGCTGCGGTGAACCCGGGCGAACTGGCCCGGGTCGAGAGACGCTTCCAGTGCGCTGATACCCTCCCGCAGGAGATGAACGCTCCTTCCTACGTGTACCCGGACATAGTTTCGGTCGGCTTCGAACCAGTCGACTTCGGCGGCGCGAAGTAGCAGGCTGCGGTCATCGGCTTTGACCAGCAGGCGGTCGGCGTAAAACGGCTTCAAGGTTGCATCCGCCGCCACCACCTGAGCGAGCAGGGCGTGGAGCTGCCGGCCCCGTTCGGCCGAGGCGGCCTGGTGGAGATGGGTGCGAGCCCGGCGGAACGCCGACCGAAAGCGCTCGGCGCTCACCGGCTTGAGCAGGTAGTCGAGCGCATGCACCTCGAAGGCGCGGATGGCATACTGATCGAACGCGGTTACGAAGATCACCGAGGGCATGCGCTCGGCGCCGTACTCTGCCACCACCCCAAAGCCGTCGAGATCCGGCATCTGCACGTCGAGCAAAGCGAGATCGACGTCCCTGGTTCGGAGCGCGGCGACCGCGCTCCATCCGCTCTCACAGACCGCTACGACACTCACCTCTGCCTCGTCGCGCAGCAAGCGCTCGAGGCGCCGCCGGGCTAGAGGCTCGTCGTCTGCCAAAAGCACGCGGATGGTCATCGCTCAGCTCCCCAGAACCACGGCCGGGCCGGAGTGGTTTCTCTCGCGCCCGGTGGCCGATGCATCGAGAGTCTCTCGTAAGAAATCCGCCAGTTGCTCGATCAGACGCTCCGCCTGCTCCGGCTCATTTTCGGCGAGAGCCTCGGCCCGCGCCAGAGTGTCGAGCAGCACTGCCGGGTGCAGCCGCAGCGATTCCACCTGGAGCCGCGACTGCACCAGTTCCGACTCCAGTCGCGCCGCGGCCAGGGCGCGCTCACGAAATGCAGCGATGAGCCGATCGGCATGGGCCCACATCAGCAGAGCGCCATAGATCAGCGCGTTCAAGGTGAAGAGATTGGCGGCCCCGGGGCCGGCGATCGGCTGGCCCGAAGCTGCCACCACCCGCGCCAGCACGGTGAGAGCGGCGGCAAGCGACAGCCCGATTCCGAGGTGTGCCCCAAGCCGTCCCAGCCGGTCGGCGCCGGAGATCGGTAGCGCGGCCGCAAGGCGGAGCACGAGCGGCCCAAGCAGCGCCCAGGCCAGCGATGAGCACAGGCCGATCATGCCGCTGCTCCACCGCTCGACCCGGCCCAGCGAAACCAGTTGCATCAACCAGGTCTGCCCTACCCAAAGCGCGCCTGCGCCGAGCCAGAGAATGGCCGCCGGCTTCGGGAGGCGCTGGAGCGCACCCACGGTGCCGCGGCTCGGCCGTTCGCTCGGGGTCAGTGCCACCCGGTTCCGCGGTGGTCACCACTGGGAGATTCAGCTCTGCCACCGTGACTCGCCCTGGGTCGACCCGGAGCTCCAAGGCGGCATCGGATCCGTACAAGTGACGCAGTCGCTCCGCGGTGTTGCGGAGCCCGATGCCTTGCCGCCGCGGTGAGGTGGTGCCCTGAAGCCGGGGACCGTTGTCCATCACCCGGATTCGAACCCGGCCACCTTCGATCCCGGCCAGGACCTGCACCCTTCCTTTCCGCCCCTCGCCGGCGAGGCCGTGCCGGATCGCATTCTCGACCAGAGGTTGAAGGATCAGCGTCGGCACCCGCGCCTCCAGTGCCGCCTCGTCCACCCGACACAGCACCGTCAGGCTATCACTGAAGCGAGTCCGTTGAATGTCGAGGAAGGGCTCCAGTGCGGCCAGCTCCTCGCGCAGGGTAACCACGGCCTGAGAATCCCGGCGCAGTGCCACACTCAGGAGCCGGCGCAACGCGCCGAGCATCCGGGCTGCCGACGCGGGGGCCTCACGGGTGAGCTCGGCGATCGCGTTGAGGGCGTTGAAGAGGAAGTGAGGCTGAAGCTGTCGCTGCAAGAACCGGAGCCGCGCTCCGGCCAACTGGCGTTCGAGCCTCAACAGATCCCGGCCCTGAGCGAGCGACTGGCGGTGCGAGTGCAGCGCCAGCGCGATGAGTACCAGCAGGAGGTACGCCGCCAAGTCGTAAGGGAGGTGAAACACCAGCAGGTAGAGGTAGTCCGGATCGCCCAGATCCAGCGCCGTCCGCATGGACCAGTTCACGAGCGCCCCACCGGAGGCCGCGGCGAGCGCAAGAGCCGCATGCGCCGCACCGCTTCGGCCGGTTCCCACCCGCGCCGGCAGCAGCCGTTCCGTCGCCAGGAGGATCCCCGGCGTCAGCGCGGCCCAGTACCACTTGGCGACCAGTACCCGCGCCAGGCCTGGCAGAGCCGCCGCGCCGGATGGCTGCACCGTCTCGAGCAAGGCGACGTAGCCCAAGCCATAGGCGGTCCACGCCGCGAAGATGAGGGCCAGTTCGGCACGCCCTGCGAACGCTCGGTCCGTTGGGGTCACGGTTGGTCCCTACGCTATTGGGCCCCCGATGGGTTCGGCCGTACGGTAGGGCCCCATGGTCCACAACGACGAAAGCGAATCATGCGACCACACGTGATCTCGGCGATCTGGCGAGCGGCGATCCCGGCCGCCCTGATGACCCGGACGATGGCGGCCCAGGGACTGATTGAGACTGCGCCCGACTCCGTGGTGCGAGACTCGGCGTTGATCGAGACCGAGGAGGGGCCGATCCGGGTGGACGTCATCACCCGCGGCCTGGCGATCCCGGTGGCGCTGGCGTTTCTCCCCGATGGGAGAGCGCTGGTCGGGGAGCGGCCCAGCGGCCGGATCAGCCTGCTCGATCTTCGCACCGGCATACTGGAGCAGGTCCGGGGAGTACCGCGGGCGTACGGACAGTTCGACGGCGGGATGCTCGATATCGCGGTGCATCCCGGCTTCGACCGGAACCGGCTGATCTTCTTCTCCTACGCCATTCGCACACCGGACGGCACCGCCACCGTGGTGGACCGCGCCCGGCTGGAGGGAGGCCGGCTGGCCGGCGTGAAGCGGCTGTTCCAGACCCGGCCGTTGAGCGACAGCAGCTTTCACTTCGGATCACGCCTTGCGTTGAAGGACGACTACCTCTTCATCAGCGTGGGTGACCGGGATGAGCGCGAGCAGGCCCAGGACCTCAAGAGCGACAACGGAAAGATTCTGCGGTTGCGCCAGGACGGCCGCATCCCGGCGGACAATCCTTTCACCGGCCGTCGCGACGTGTTGCCGGAGATCTGGAGCTATGGCCACCGCAATCCGCAGGGACTGGCGCTCGATCCGGCGGGAGCGCTCTGGGAGCACGAGCACGGTCCCATGGGCGGCGACGAAGTCAATCTCATCCGTCCGGGAGCAAACTATGGGTGGCCGGTGATCACCTATGGACGAGAGTACTCGGGTGAGCCGGTGGGTCAGGGGATCACCCAGCAGGATGGAATGGAGCAGCCGATCCATTATTGGGTGCCGTCCATCGCCCCCAGCGGGATGGAGATCTATACCGGGAGCGCGTTTCCCCGTTGGCGGGGCAATCTCTTCATCGGAGCCATGGCCAAGCGTCACCTGAACCGGCTGGTCATCCAGAATGGGAAGGTGGCGCGGGAAGAGCGGTTGCTGGCCGGGAGAATCGGACGAGTGCGGGTGGTGCGTCAGGGACGGGACGGATATCTCTACCTGGGCACCGATCTAGGCCTCATCCTGCGGTTGCGTCCCCCGAGCTAGATGCTCACTTTGCGTCCGACCGATACTCGGGAACGCCAATGAGCGACTTCTACACCGAGCAACAGCATGAAACCCAAACATCTCTACCTGCTCTTGTGCGTCGCCGGCACGGTCCTGCCGTACGTCCAGTTCGTTCCGTTTCTGCGGGAGCACGGCCTGGATTTCCGAGCCTTCTTCGATCAGCTCTTCGCCACGCCGGTGAGCGGCTTCTTCGGGATGGACGTCATCGTATCGTCGGTGGTCTTATGGGTCCTGGTTCTGATCGAGGGGCGGAGAGCGCGAGTGCGAGGGCTCTGGGCCCCGATCGCGGCCAACCTCGCGGTCGGCGTCTCGTTGGGCCTGCCGCTGTTTCTCTATCTTCGCGAGCGCCGGCTCGAATCCGCCGCCTGAAAAGCTCGTTTCCTGGTTGTTACAATCGCAGTGTAGCATCCCGGTCCGTTCCCAATATCGGAGATGCTCGATGCGCTCGATGCTTCGCCTTGCCGTCCCGGCGGTTCTGCTGGCCGCTCCCGCCTGCACCGGTTTGACCGCCGGCCCGGAAGTCCGCGCGGCGAGCCCGGTCCCGGCCTCACGCGATTCCGCCTACGCGCGAGTCCGGCGGGCTCTCACTGCCGAGACCTTTACCCTGGACGTGGTGGATTCCCTGGGCGGGCACATCACCGGCACTCGCTTCCCCAGCGCCAACTCCAAGGTAGGGTCGGCCCAGAGCTGCCGGGTGGCTCTCGCGTTGGACGTCCGGGGCAGTGCCGATTCGGCAGAACTGGCTTCCACCAGCCGCTGGCTGGCCCCCGAGCCCATGGCGGAATCGGCTCCCAAGGTGTGCGAGCAAGAGCGGGCCGATGTGCTCGAGCGGATCCAGTTGACCGTGGCACCGGACTCCACCCGGTAGCGCTCCAGCCGCAAAGCTCCTAATCTCTACACTCCGGCCCGACAGGACGGAGTGAAGTGACGAGCGTCGAACCCATCTACGGCTCCGACCAGGGTGGGTTGGTCTGGGGCTATAACTTCACCCCGGACCGACCCCCACACCTGGTCGATTGCGACGCCGCGGCGGTGCTGCTCGCGGGGCGGTCGGGTGCCCAGTCCGACTGGTTCCTCTGGCTGCACTTTTCTCTCTCCAACGCCGCCTCGGAGCGGTGGCTGCGCCAAAACCTCTCCCTGCCCGATGCATTCCACGAGTCGTTGCACGAGTCGGTAGGCTCGACCCGGCTGGAGCAGGCGGGCGACTCGCTGCTGGCCGTGATCCACGACGTGCTGTTCGATTTCAACTTCGACGCCTCCGATGTCTCCACGGTGACGTTGTGCGTGGAGCCGAGGGTGCTGATCAGCGCCCGACCCAGGCCGGTGCGCTCGATCGATCGGCTACGGGCCTCGGTCAAAGCCGGCGCGACCTTCCATTCTACCGCCGGGCTTCTGGCCCACCTGCTTCAGGATCAGGCAGGGGTGCTGGTCGAGATCGTTCGGCACGTGACCAGCCGCGTCGATACCATCGAGGACAAGCTGTTGAAGAATCAGGTCGCGGTGAGCCGAGCGGAGCTGGGGACGCTCCGGAGAGTGCTGGTCCGGCTCCAGCGTTTGCTGGCACCGGAGCCGGCGGCGCTCTTTCGACTCTTGAGCCGGCCGCCGGAATGGATCGGGGAGGACGACCTTCAGGACCTCCGGCAGTCGGCCGAGGAATTTTCCGCGGTGGTAACCGATTCCGGCTCGTTGGTCGAGCGCATCCGGTTGCTGCAAGAGGAGCTGGCCGCCCAGATCAACGAGCAGAACAACCGGATTCTGTTCCTGCTCACCGTGGTCACGGTTCTGGCGCTGCCGGTAAACCTGATCGCGGGACTCTTCGGGATGAACGTGGGCGGCATCCCGCTGGCCGACGACCGTGGGGGATTCTGGCTGGTGGTGGGGCTGGTCGTCAGTGTCACCGCGGCCCTCAGCTATCTGGCACTTCGAGGCCGCTGGCGCTGAGGGCGAGGCTCAACGCTCGAAGTCCACCGCCGTCGTGTTCCCTCCGCAGACAACGACTCCAACCCGCTCGCCGGCTTGCGGCCGGTACCGTCCGGACAGCAGGGCCGCGAACGTCGCGGCACCACCCGGCTCCGCCACGACCCGAATTACCTGCCACAACGCACGCTGGGCTTCCCGGATCGCATCGTCGGTCACCAGGATCACCCGATCCACCTGGCTTTGAGCGAGGGGGAACATCAGCTCTCCGACCCGCCGGGGGGCCAGGGAGTCCGCCGCGATTCCACCGGCCGGCGCGTCGACCGGCCGACCCGCGGCGAGCGCGTGGGTGAGGGTAGGCGCCAGCTCCGGCTCGACTCCGACCAGCCGGGGCTTGCGGCCGGGGGCGCCGGCAAACCAGCTCGCGATACCCCCCAGGAGTCCTCCGCCGCCGACCGCCACCAGCAGGGTATCCAGCTCCGGCATCTGCTCCTCGACCTCGGCGCCGAGCGTGCCGGTGCCGAGGAGGGTACCCGGCTGATCGTAGGCATGCACCGGGAGCGCGCCCGACGAGGCCACCCACCGCTCGCTCAAGGCGAGGGCGTCGGCGTAGCGGTCGCCCTCGACCACCAGGTCGGCACCGTAGTCCCGGATCTGCTGCACCTTGATCGGTGACGCGACAGTGGGGATGAAGATCCGAGCCGGACGTCCCAGCCGCATGGCGGCAAAGGCGACGGCGACGCCGTGATTGCCGCCCGAGGCGGCCACCACCCCGGCGGGCGGGACCTCCTGGGTGAGCAGGTTGGCAAAGGCGCCCCGGGGCTTGAAGGAGCCGGTGTGCTGCAGCAGCTCCAACTTGAGGCTCAGGTGCAGCGAGGGATCCAGGCCGAAGTCGGCCGCGGCCGCCTGGAGGACCGGGGTGCGGCGGATGTGGGGCTCGAGGATGCGGCGAACCGCCGCGATCCGTTCGCGGTCGACTGCGCGGGGCATACTGGTGACGGGCGACATGGGGGAATCCTGGCAGACTGACTTGACAACTTATTTGCCATTTAGCTTATTGGCAATATGTCACTCGTCCCCGCCATGCGGGCCCTGGGGAATCAGCGCCGGCTCCAGATCCTGGAGTGGCTCAAGAACCCTACCCGCCACTTCCCGCCCCAGGTCGACGGCGACCTGGTGAAGGACGGCGTGTGCGGCCTGCTCCTGGCCCGGAAGCTTCGGGTCAGCCAGCCGACCCTGAGCGAGCACATGCGGATCCTCTCCCAGGCCGGGTTGGTGCGGGGCAAGCGGATCAAGCAGTGGACCTTCTACCGGCGGGACGAGCGGCGAATCCGGGAAGTCAAGCGGGCGATTGCAGCCGAGGTGTGAGCCGCCGGCCGATCTCCAGGATCTGCAGCGCGTGACGGGCCTCGTGCTGGCCCACAAACAGAATCCATTGGTATAAGGTCAGCGGCCCCAGGATCGCATGGGGATAGCTGAGCGTCCCCAGCGCCAAACCGTCGCCCGAGTGCACCGCCGCTCGAAGGGACCCGCGTGACTCGGCCAGCGCCGCCAGCGCCTGGGCCGAGGTGAGCTTACCCCGGGGCAACACGAACTCGGGCGACGGCACCCGGGTGGCCCGGCGGGGAAGGCCATACCGGTCCAGACTACCCAGTAGCGATCCGCTCTCCCACTCCGGCCCAAGTCCTTCCACCTTGGCCTTCTCCAAAGCTTGTCCGATCACCTTGGCGATGCCCCGTTCCGCCCGGTACAGATGCTCCAGCACCTCGGCTACCGACCACTCATCCGGCTGGGGACGCAGTTCGCGCACCGGCTCCGGCACCTCGGCTACGGCGGCCAGGAGATACGCCACGTTGGGCTTCGGTATAGTCGAGGAGCTCGGCGAGGCGGGGGTGCATGTGGTGCAAGATATGTCACAAGGAAGTCTCCGGAACCGCGGAGTAGGTCCCTCGCTGCGCTCGGGATGACAACTGCAACTGCACTCTTGCCCGATTCGACGCCGAAGCGCCATGTTCGAGAGGGAGCGAACATGGCCCTCTGGTTGGGTGTCGCCACGGTCCTGCTGGCGGTTCAGGCAGGCGAGGGGTCCGTCACGGGCGTGGTGACGGACGGGGAGACGGGAGCACCCCTCGGCGGCGCAACTGTTTCTCTGGTCGAACTCGACCGGTTCGCCTTCACCGATTCCGACGGCCGTTACCGGCTGTCCGGGGTGCCCTCCGGCCGGCGGCAGATGCTGGTGGGCCGGGTTCGATACGAGCCGCGGACCTTCCAGGCCCTGGTCCCGGCCCAGGGAACGCTGGAGATCAACGTCGCCCTCGCCCCCGAACCGTTCACCCTCAAGACCATAGAAGTGCACGCAGCGGTCCCGGTCAGTGGCCTGGACGGTGCGAACGACGCCTCCGGTGCGAGCTTTCCCGATCGCAGCTTCTCGCTCGAGGCAGTGCGCAACAATCCGCTGCTCGCCGAGCCTGACGTACTCCAGGCCGCCGGCGGCGGCGAGGTCGTCTTGGCTCCGGAATCGCCCAGCGGTGTGCATGTGCGCGGCGGTGCGTCTGATCAGGTCGCGTACGCGCTCGATGGGATTCCCGTGTTCAGCCCCTATCACACCGCGGGCGCTTTCAGCGCCTGGAACCCCGACGCACTTTCCCGAATCGATCTGGTCACCTCGTCGCCCTCGGCAGCCGACCCCAACGCCTTGTCGGGCGTCATGTCGGCCACGACACTCCTCCCCGGCTCACGGCACCGGACTCAGGGGGGCATCAGCACGACCCAGGCGCGGGTGACCGCCGATGGCCCCCTCAGCCAGGACGCGGGATACTTGCTGAGCCTGCGCTCCGCATTTCCCGGTTTGATTCTTCCCGCAACCGAGGCGTCCTACCTCAACGGAGAGAGCCACGACTGGCTGGGAAAGATGGAGACCCCCTTAGCCGGGGGCCGTCTCCGGCTTCTCGGTTATGGCAGCAGCAACGAGATCGGTACCGCCAGTGTCGCCGAGCCGGACACACTCCCTGCTCCCCATCCGCAGAACACGTTTGCCTGGACCTCCCAGTCCATCGGTGGCGGGTGGACGAGAAAGATCCGCGGGGCGACGATCCAGCTTCGAGCCTGGCGCGCGGTGGGAGACGTAGGCGCGACCTGGAGCCGGGCGGACTCGACCTTGGATCAGCTCACTGCCAGCCGCAACGACGCGGGCCTGGTGGCGATGGTCGAGCTCACCGGTGCCGCACGCACGACCAACCTGGGGATCCGCGCCGAGCAAAGCCGGACCTCGTATCGGCTCAAGCCGATCTCCGGCGGCGTCGAACCCTCGACCCTCAGGGTAAGGACCCCGATCGCTGCCGCCTTTATCCGGCATCACGAGCCGGTGAGCTCGCGGAGCCACGTGGAAGTCGCGCTCACCAGTACCGTGGCAGCCGGCCGAGTCCACCTGAGCCCGAGCGCCCAGCTACGGTGGCGGCTCTCGGACCGCTGGTCCCTGACCACCGGTTACACCAGGCGGCACCAGTTCGCCCAGTCGCTGCGCAATCCCGAGTCGGTGGTGAGCAACATCTTCCCGGCCGATGTCTACCTCGGCGCGGGGAGCGGAGGCGTTCCCGTCGCACGGAGCGACCTGGGGCTCGCGGCGCTGGAGTACCGCCCCGCGGCCTCGCTACGACTTGGAGTCCAGGCCTACGCCCGGAGCTTCGGGGACCTGGCGTTGGTCGCTCCTCTCAGTGCCGACCCGTTTGCCACTAACGGCTACGCCATCGGCGCCGGCAGCGCGTATGGCGTTGCGCTCGAGGCCGGAGCCGCCGGGGTCAGATACGGGATCGTGGGGAGTTACGGCCTTCAACGGGTTCGGCTGGAGTACGGAGACACCAGCTACGTGCCGGAGCACGGCGTGACCCACTCCATCGACCTCGGTCTCACCCTTCTGCCAACGTCATCCTCCAGCCTCCGGCTGGGGGTGAGTAGCCGGATCGGCCGGCGCACCACTGCCATCGAGGGTCCGCTGGAATGGCAGTCCTGCAACCTGCTGGATCGCGGATGCGAGTTCGCCGGGAGCCCCGGTGCCCGGTCGGAGCCTCTCGGATCCACCCGCCTGCCCGCCTATCTCAGGCTGGACCTCGGCTTCCGTAAGCACTGGCCGCTCGCGATCGCGGGCCGTCATGGCCTGGTGGCGTTCTACGGCACGGTGACCAACATCTTGAGTCGCCGCAACCTGCTGACGTTCGCGCTGGATCCCCTGACCGGAGGACGCAGCTCGATCGACATGCGGCCACTGTCCCCCTTGGTCGTCGGGATCGATTGGCGTTTCTGATCCCTTCCCGTCACAAATCCGGCGTTTGGTCAGTTCGTATTAGTGAGGCCACGACGGCAGCGAGGCAATGAATCCGTCATTCCACGACTGCTTCGTGGAGCTGTTTCGGGGGCACTTCCACCGGCTCTACCGGTATCTGGATCGGCTGTCCGGCGATCCGGACCTGGCTGCCGACCTGGCCCAGGACACTTTCGTGCGGCTGTACCGGAGAGGGTCCCCTCCGGACCGGCCCGAGGCTTGGCTGATTACGGTCGCGACCAACCTGTTCCGCAACGAGCGCTCGACTCGGACCCGGCGGTCTCGCCTGCTGACGTCCCGGCCAAGTAGCGAGCTGCTCGCCGATCCACCGCTGCCGCCGTTACAGGTGGTGGAGCAGGAGGACTCCCGGGAGCGGGTGCGGGCGGCGCTGGACCAGTTGCCCGAGCGGGAGCAGCGCCTGCTTCTGCTGCGGGCGGAAGGCTACAGCTATCGGGATCTCGCCAACGTTTTGGAGCTCAAGGAAGCAAGCGTCGGGACCCTGCTGGCGCGGGCCAAGCAAGCCTTTCTTCAGCACTACGAGGCCGAGGCCGATGCACCTCGAGGATGAACAGATCCAGCGCATCCTGCATGACGAGCTTTACGGTCTCGAGGACGACGTTTCGAGACACCTGGCGGGATGCACCGAGTGCCGGCTCCGGATCGAGGGCGCCGCGGCAGAGGAGCGGCGGGTCTTCAACCTGCTAGGACTGTTGGATCACCCGGCACCCACCGTCGAGGCGGACGGACTGGCCGCCCGTGGCCGGCGGGCCGCGATCTGGGGACGGCGCGCTGCGGGTATCGTCCTCGCGCTCGGCGCCGCGGGGGCGGCGTATGCGGCGCCGGGATCGCCGGTGCCCGGCTGGGTGGCGCAGGTAGCCGAGCGTATCATGGGTCCTTCTCGAGCCCGCGTACCCGAACCGACCCCAGTGGCTCCGGCGATTGCCGGCATAGCGGTCACACCGGGCGAGCGCTTCACCATTCGCTTTGCCCAGCCCCAAAGCCGAGGCCGGGCAACCGTCTGGGTCACCGAGGGGCGAGACGTCATCGTGAGAGCAGCGAACGGCGTCGCCACTTTCACCAGCGGGGTAGACGGGCTCACGGTCAACAACCCCAACTCGTCCGCGGACTACGAGATTGAGCTGCCCAGGAGCGCCCGCCGGATCGAGATCCGGGTAGGCTCGCGGAGCCTCCTGCTCAAGGAGAACGGCCGGATCGTGGCCTCCACGGAGGCCGATTCGGCTGGGCGGTACCGGGTGGATCTGTCACAAACCCCGCCCTGATCTGCTCCTCCCAGGAATCACCAGGTCGACCAACCGGGACCACTCGGCGGGAGGATCGTCCATGCGCGGCGCCGCACTGCTCATCCTCATCGTAGCCTGTGGCAGCAACACCGAGCCCAACACGTTTACCGAGACTATCGACGTCGCGGTCTGCGATCCTTCAGCGGGGCCGTTCACCATCGAGATCGACAATCCCTATTTCCCGCTGGCGGCGGGATCGCAGCTGGTGCTCGAGGGTGATGACGGCGGCACCGCTGTTCGGCTGGAGGTCACGGTCCTGGACCAGACCGAGACGGTCGCCGGGGTAACGACGCGGGTGTTGGAGGAGCGGGAGACACATGACGGCGCGCTGGTCGAGATCTCCCGCAACTTCTTCGCCCAGGCTCCCGATGGGACGGTCTGCTATTTCGGCGAGGACGTGGACATCTACGAGGGCGGAACGATCGTGGGCCACGAGGGAGCGTGGCGCGCGGGAGTGAACGGCGCGCTTCCGGGGATCCTGATGCCCGCCTCGCCCGCGGTGGGCCAGGCCTTTCGCCAGGAGGTCGCTCCCGGCGTCGCGGAAGACCGGGCGGTGATCACCGCCGTCGGCGAGACGGTGACCGTTCCGGCGGGGACCTTCACCTCCACCGTGCGGTTCCGGGAAACCACTCCGCTCGAGCCGGGAGCCGAGTCTATCAAGGTCTTTGCCAGTGGGATCGGTCTCATCCAGGATGACGTGGTGCAGCTGATCGAGAAGACCCCGTGATCAGCGGGGCTCCGATGGCTGCCGGAGGCGCGCCAGCAGGGCCTGAAAGCCGGGGTGATCGCGTAGGGTCGCAAGATTCGAGTCCTGGGCCAGCCGTGCCACATCGCCGCCTAGGGCCCTGGCCCAGCAATCGAGATTGGAGATGGCCTCGTCGTCTCGCCCGAGCAGGGCAAGGGCGCGAGCGCGGTTGTAGCACACCATCGGCGCGTCTGGCTTGATCTCATCGGCCAAGGCCAAGAGAGCTAGCGCCCGCTCCGCCTCACCGACCGCGAGGTACTCGCGTGGCTCGTAGAATGCGGCCAGCACGAAGACGTTCTCCAGCATCCGCCGCGACGCCTGCGCGCCGAGGGAATCGGCGGTGTTCGCGGCGTGCCGTTCCAGGTCACGGATTCGCAGCTGCTTCAACGACCGCTTCAGCGGCTGCGGGGCGGAGGCTTTTCGCGCGTCGAGGAAGAAGCCGACCATCTCGCGGGAGTAATCGGTTACCCGATGGCTCTCTGCATCCAGTTGCCGCCGGACCCTCTCAACCGCGCTGGAGCTGTCGAGCTCGGTCGCTCGGGCTGCCTCGGCCGCTACGTCGTGGAGGCCGGCGAAATCCCGTGCCATCCAGCGATACAATCGGTAGGCCGCGTAGTGATGTCCCGCGGCCTCCAACCGTCGGGCGGAGTCGCGCTGCACGTGGAGGACCGAATCGATCCATCGGGTGTCGCGGGATCGAAGGCCGCTCCTCATCGCCTGCAGTTCCATCCAATACAGCGCCCCGGCCATCACCGGCTCGGTGGGCCAACTATGGGGCCCATCGTAGTATTCCATCCGGTACGGGATCGCGATGCGATCCAGCAGCCCCTCCAGCTTGCGGACGTCCTCGTAGTTGAAGTCGGTCGTGCCCGCGCCCCCGAAGTACACCAGCGGTGGCGGGCTCCCAGACGCTACGGGGTCGAAGCCACCGGGAAAGCCCCCGCCGAAGCCGATCAGGCCGGCGACGTGGTTCTTCAGCCGGTAACCGTAGATCCACCCGAGCTTCGCTGTTCCCGAGAAGCCAGCCAGGTAAACCCGGCGGCCGTCGATCGAGAAGAAGTGCTGAGCATCGGCCAGGATCGCGGCCAGCGCCGGTCCATTGTAGTCCACCGCCTCATCGCTGCGAGTATTGTAGGAGCTGAAGACGATGAAGCCGAGACGCTCGGCCGCGTTCCGTGCCAGCCGCATCGGTAGCAAGGCCCGGCCGCGAGGATCCATCAACACTAGGACGGGGCGCAGTGACTCCGGCCCGTAGATCGACGGCAGGTAGAGCGCGTAGCTCTGGCTGGTGTCGGCGTGGCTCACGACCCGGTCGACCAACTCGCCGGGCCGGAGCGGAATCGAACCCAGGTTCGCTTGGGCCTGGAGTACCCCGAAGGCGCCAGCGGTGAGGTTGAAAAGAAAGCTGATCCAGACAAGGGAGTCCAAGAACCTCATCCGCACCCTACGAGATCCTACGGGTGGGGGTTCAGCGATCAGCGGAGCCGGTAGCCCTTCTTCCGCACGGTCACGATGTGGCTGCGATCGCCCCGATCGATCTTGGCGCGGAGCTTGGCGATGTGGGTGTCCACGGTGCGGGATTCGATGTTGGAGCGGTAGCCCCACACGTCCTTGAGCAGCTCGGCTCTGGACACCAGGGTGCCGCCCCGCCGCGCCAGAGTGTCGAGCAGGTCGAACTCCAACGGACTGAGCTCGATCTCCGTCCCCTCCACCGCGGCGGTGCGGCGGTCGGTGTCGATCTCCAGATCGCCAAACCGATAGATGCCGCTGGTCCTGCGGGGCTGAGCTCGGCGGAGCAGGGCCTCCACCCGGGCGAGAAATTCCAGCACCCCGACCGGCTTTACCACGTAGTCATCGGCACCGAGGCGAAAGCCCTGAACCTTGTCCACCTCCTCGCCTTTGGCGGTGAGGATCAGGACCGGCATCTCGCCGCGACCTCCCCGCAGGCGCCGCAGCACCTCGTATCCGCTCATCTCCGGCAGCATCAGGTCGAGCACGATGAGGTCCGGCGCATTCGCCTGAGCCAACGCCAGCCCCTCGCTTCCACTCTCCGCGTGCATCACCTCGTAGCCTTCCACCTCGAGCGAGGTCTGAAGGCCGAACGCCAAGTTGGCGTTGTCTTCCACCAGCAGCACTCGCCTCAGGGTTCGGCTCCGTTGCCGCTGGCCAGCTCCACTATGAAGCGCGCGCCGCCGGTGTCGGTGTCCTCGATCCAGGTCTTGCCGCCCATGTCGGTAGCGAGCGAGCGAACCACCGCCAGCCCGATACCGCTCCCGGCGACCGCGGAGTGTCGCTCGCGCTGGAGCCGGTAGTACCCCTCCCACACCCGCTCACGATCGTCCAGCGGAATTCCCGGACCCTGATCCTCGACCACGATACGGGTGCGTCCGTTCAGCGTCTCCGCCTGGACCAGGACGGTCTGCCCTCGGGGGCCGTACTTCACCGCGTTGTCCAGGAGATTGAGCAGGATCTGCCGCAAGGCGTGGCGGTCGGCGCGCACCGACGCGTCGGCCGGAACGTCGGTCCGGAGGATGACGTCCCGGGCGGTGGCCAAGGGCCGGAAGGCGTCGAGGGTCTCGCTCGCCACGGTCGCCAACGGCAGCGACTCCCGTTCCAGCCGGCGCCGGGTGGCGCCGGAGCGGGAGAACTGGAGCACGTTTTCCACCAGCCGAATGAGCCGGCGAGCTTCCTGGTCGATGATCTCGATGGACCGGTCCCGCTCCGCACTCGACCGCAGCCGGCCGAGCTTGAGCAACTCGGTGAAGAGTAGGATCTGCGAGAGTGGGGTGCGCAGCTCGTGAGAGACGTTGGATACGAAGTCCGAGCGGATCGCGATCAGCTCGTACTCCCGCCGGAGCTGGAGCAACGCAGTCACGACCAGCAGGGTGCTGAGTCCCAAGAGGCCGAGCGCCAGGGGCGTGGGAGACGAGGGGATGCCTCCGATGACCAGCCGCCCAGCCATGTCAGGCCGGAGCTGGAGCTGAAGCGCCAGGTCGCCGAACTCGGTGCCCAGCCGCGCGCTGCCGTGATAAGGCGAGGAATACCGCATCGGTGACGCGAAGAGCGGAAGGCCCACTCCACCTGCGACACTCACGGAAAACAGAGAGTCGGACGGGAGATCGCCGGTGACCGCAGGCGGGAGCGCTCGCTCGGTGAGCATCACTCGGCGGAATGGAGAGTCGGAGCCGCCGAGGCAGGCAGAGAAGCCCCGAAGGCCGAAGCCACCGGATGGCGCGCGATAGGAAGTGATGAAGTAGCCGTCCACTGGTCCGGCCGGCATCCGGACGAAGCGGAATCGCCAGCTCACCTCCTCGAGCAACTGCATCGCGTAGCGCAGGGTGTCCTGAAGAAAGGCGACCTCGGTCGGGGTCGGCGCCGCTCCACTGAACCGATGGGCCACCGCGCCGGGTACCCGCTCCAGATACCGGGTTCCGGCGCGGCACTCGGTGCCCTGGGGGATCTTCACGGGGGGTTCGGCAACCATCCATGAGGTGAACGTCTCCACCACGGCCCCGCCCAGCTGGCGATAGCTCTGAGACGCGAGGATAAATGCGGCGAACGAGGCGTAGTCCTCGAGGGTCCGCTGTGCGGTCTCCCGATGCCGCCGCGCGGTCGCGATGGCTTGGAGCGCGAGGGCGGCCGCGAGACTCAGGCTCAACACCAGCAGCAACGCGAGCGCGAACAAGCGCCGCCGCGGATGGCCTCCGGTGGCGAGGGTTGCGGGATGAGTGTGCTTCATGGCTTCCACGAGAACCTAGCGTCACCAAACCCTGCGCACAGCACCGCCTTGTCGAGGTTCACAGGTCCGTAACACTCCGTCGCCCAAGCGCCACACAATGCGAACCCCCCGGTTGCCCGGTGGCCATTACCGTGTGCCCATGCCAAACACATCGCTGGTTCGCGCCGGGATGGCGCTCGCCCTCGCGGCGGTAACCCCGGACTGGGCGGCAGCCCAGGCCAAGGACGCCGGCGCCCGGATGGAGCGGGTGAGCGAAGGCGTCTACGTGATCATTCACCAGAACGCGACCGAGGAATGGCCTCACAGCAATACCGGGGTCATCGTGGGCGACGATGGGGTCGTGGTGATAGACGCGACGTATCTCCCCTCGCGCGCCAAAGCCGACATCGCGCTCATCAAGTCGGTCACCGACCAGCCGGTGCGGTGGCTCATCATGTCGCATTGGCACATGGACCACAACAACGGCAACGTGGCATACCAGGACGCCTATCCCGGCGTGATGATCGTGAGCGAGCGCGACACCCGCCGCTTCATCGAGCTCAACAATACCTGGTACCCCAGGATGGTCACGGCGCCCAACTCCACCAGGCGCCAGACGCTCCAGAAGCTGGAGGAGCAGCTCCGTGCCGGAGCCGACAGCGCCGGCCGGAAATTGTCGCCGGAGGAGAAGACCAAGCTGGGGGAGAACATCCGCCAGCGACGGGTGGAGCTGGACGAGCTGTCGACCCTCAAGGTGGTGCCGCCCAACCTGACCTTCTCCAACGAGCTGACCCTGTACTTCGGACGCCGGCGGATCGAGCTGCGCGACCATGGCCGCGCCAACAGCCCGCACGACGTGACCGTCTACCTCCCCGACGAGCGAATCCTCTTCACCGGCGACATCCTGGTACAGGATCCTCTGCCCTACGTGGGCGCGTCCTGGCCGGTGCCATGGATCGAGGTGCTGCGGCGGCTGGAGGCGGTGCCGGTGGCCGCGGTGGTCCCCGGTCATGGGCCGGTGCTGCGGGACCACCGCTACACCCGCAAAGTCCGCGAGCTGCTGGAGGCGGCGACCTGGCGCACCGACTCGCTCGCGCGGCAGGGCCTCACCTTGGACGAGGTGCAGAGCGCGATCAATCTCGACGATCAGCGGCGGGGCTACCGGGTCTGGACCGACTCGGTTCCGGAGGCCGATTGGCGGACCACGGTTCAGGTCCTGGTCGAGCGGGCGTGGCGCGGGGTACGGGGACAGGGATGAGGGGCCGCCGTCTCATCCTGCGGCTGCGTTACAATTTCCGCGAGGGGAGCGATCTTTGGCTGGTGTACGATGAGCGGCTCAATACCGAGCGCGAGGGTCCCCGACGGCATGCCCCAGCTGCCCCTCTCCGAAGCCCGGGTACTGCGGGTCAAGCTGACCCACACATTCGTTCCCTAAACGGAGCCCCACATGCGACTGAGCACTTTGATTGCCCTGACGACGATACTCGCCGCGCCCACGCTGCAGGCGCAGACCTCAGCCGGAGAGAATCCCCGCGAGAGCCAGCTGCGGGCCCTGGAGCATCAGCGCAAGCTGCTCCTGGCTATGGCCGACTCCATGCCGGAGCGGCTCTACCGCGACAAGGCCACGCCGGCCCAGCGAGACTTTGCCCAACAGGTGCATCACGCCGCCAGTGCCGCGGCCTTTATCTCGTCGACCACCATGAAGGGGCCGAAGCCGACTCTGCCGGATACCGCTACCGCGTTCAACAGCAGGGCCGGCCTCAAGCGCTACGTCAACGCCGCATTCGATTACTCCGCCGGCCTGCTCAAGTCGCAGACGGCGGAGGCGCGGACCAAGACCGCCGATCTCTTCGGCCAGTCGATGCCGGCCTGGCAAGTCTGGGACGAGATTCAGCTGCACACGATTTGGACTGCCGGCCAGATGGTCGCGAATTTCCGGAAGAACGGTATGGCGCCGCCGGAGTTCACCTTCTTTTGAGGCTTGGCTTGCGGGGCATCGAAGGATCTCGCGATACTGCGGGGCCGAGTCACCCGGCTTACTTCTATCGGAGATCTTTCAATGCTTCGTTCCTTTCTCGCTTCGATTCAAGTGGCCGCGGCTCCAACTCTCACCCCGCAACAGAGCGGTACCACCAACCGGCTCCAGGCAGTGAGCCCGGTCAACGACCAAGTCGTATGGGCCAGCGGTGTCGGCGGTACTTATACGGTCACCACCAACGGGGGTCAGACCTGGCGCGCGGCGGTGGTGCCGGGTGGTGAGACCCTCGAGTTTCGCGACGTGGAGGGGAAGAGCGCGACCGAGGCCTACCTGCTGGCGGCCGGATCGGGCGCGGCGTCTCGTATCTACCACACCACCGACGGCGGGGCCAACTGGACCCTTCAGTTCCAGAACCAGGACCCCAACGCGTTCTACGATTGCTTCGCCTTCTGGCATAAGCGGGCCATCACCATGAGCGATGCCGTGAACGGTCGCTTCCCGGTGATCCGGACCGACGACGGTACCACCTGGAAGGACATCGGCGACCGCCTGCCCGCCGCGCAGACGGGGGAAGCGGCCTTCGCCGCCAGCGGCACTTGCGTCGCTACTCAAGGGGGGAATCGGGCGTGGATCGCGACCGGTGGTGCGACCAAGGCGAGAATTCTGGCGACCACCGATGGTGGGAACTCGTGGCAGTCGTATGACGTGCCCATCTTGCAGGGAACCGGGGTCTCCGGCGCGGTCTCGGTCGACTTCCGAGACAAGAACCATGGCTTCCTCGGCGGCGGCGACGTGGTCGCATCGACCGTCTTCGCCGACAACGTGGCTCGCTCGAGTGACGGCGGGAAGACGTGGGAGCTGGCCACCCGGACACCGTTCCCCGGCGCGGTCTACGGCCTTGACTATGTGCCGGGGCTGGAGACCACGGTGGTGGCCACTGGTCCCGGCGGCGCAGCCTGGACGCCGGACGAGGGAGAGGAATGGTCTCTCTTCCCCGGCACCCAGAACTACTGGGCCGTCGCCTTTGCCAGCCCCAGCGCTGGATGGCTGGTGGGCACCGAGGGGAGGATCCTCAAGGTCAGCTTCTGACCAGCTCGAACCCCTCGTCGCCCCACCCGATGATCCCTCCGATCATCTTCTTGACCGGCCGGCCCAGGCGTGCCAAGCGCAGGGCCGCCCGGTCCGCGCCGTTGCAGTGAGGCCCCGAGCAATACACCACGAAGAGCGTATCCGCGGGATAGGCGGCGAGGCCGGCTTCGCTGATCTTCCGGTGCGGTAGGCTTACCGCCCGGGGTAGGTGGCCGGCCTGGTACAGCTCTGCGGCTCGAACGTCGAGCAGCACGAACCCGGTCTCGCTCCGCTTCAAGGCCTGATGGACGTCCCAACAATCGGTCTCCACCGTCAGCAGATGCTGGAAGTGCGCGGCGGCATCTTCCGGCGACGCGGCGGCGATCTCGGTGACCGAATTGGTGACGGCAGTATCCGGCATGGACGGCTCCTGGGAGAGGGGTACCGGAATATCCCGAGCCTCGGGTCCGAGGCGCTATAGGCAAAAATGACGTTGTCCGTTAATATCCTGCCATGGGACGCACATTCCGCCGGCAGGTCGCCGCGTTGGTGTACGACAACCTTTGCACCTTCGAGTTCGGCATCGCGGTCGAGGTGTTCGGGCTGCCCCGGCCCGAGATGGGTGAAGACTGGTACCGCTTCTCGCTCTGCTCGCTCGATGCGGGGCCGTTGCGGGCCACCGGTGGGCTGAGGGTCGCCGCGCGCGGCGGTTTGGGTGGCCTACAGAAGGCCGGGACCATCGTCATCCCCGGCTGGCGCGATCCCGACGAGGTGCCACCCACTCGGCTCTTGAGCGCGCTTCGCCGGGCGCATGAGCGCGGCGCCCGGCTGCTCTCGATCTGCTCCGGAGTCTTTGTTCTCGCCGCGGCAGGATTGCTGGATGGCAAGCGGGCGACGACACACTGGCGCTACGTCGACCGGCTGCGCAGCCGTTACCCCCGGATCCAGGTCGAGCCCAACGTACTGTATGTGGACGAGGGGAGCGTGCTCACCTCCGCCGGGAGCGCGGCCGGGATCGACCTCTGCCTCCACGTCGTTCGCTGCGATTACGGGGCGGAGAAGGCGAATCAGGTGGCGCGGCGGCTGGTGATGTCACCCCACCGGGAGGGCGGCCAGGCGCAGTACGTTCCGGAAGTTCCCCCGAAGCGGCCGGGTACCGGCATGGGTCCGGTGCTCGACTGGGCGCTCGGCCGGCTGGACCGTCCCCTCGGTATCGACGTTCTTGCCCGTCAGGCCAACATGTCGGCCCGCACCCTCGCCCGGCGGTTCCTGCAGGAGACCGGGAGCACGCCCCATCGCTGGCTCACTCACCAGAGGCTCCTCGCCGCGCAACGCCGCTTGGAAACCACCGACGACTCGATCGACCAGGTCGCGACTGCCGTAGGGTTCGAGACGGCCATGACGCTCAGACATCACTTTCGCCGGGCCTACGGTACCACGCCGACCGCGTACCGGCGGCGGTTCTCCGTGACGCCCTGAGCTACGCGCTCTTCTTCTTCAGCATCCCCACGATCAAAGGCAGCAGGGCCCCAACCACCGCCGAGGCACCGACTTCGGTCGCGGTGCCGCCGTTCGTGGCTGCCCCCGCCAACTGACCGCCACCGAGTCCGCCCAGGGCGCCCAGGATGGTGTTGATCAGCGGCCCGAGACTCTTGGCCTTATTGGCTACTCCGGCGACGTTCCCTCCAACCGCACCCGACACGAGCTGAAGAAGCAAGGACGTGAGATCCATGGGTGGCTCCGGCATCGAGGAATGGAATCGGGAACGCTGCTAAGATGCCGTGCGTATCCAGGCGCGCAAGATAGGGAGAGGGTTACCGGACCCGGGTCCAGACCAGGTCCCATGCCTCGCGCCGCTCGGCAAACGCGGTGATGCGGTCGCCGGTGTCGCGTTGGAAGATCCTGCGGTAACGAGGGCGACCGGGAACGAACAGGACATCGGGAGCTTCCGCCCGTAGCGTCTCCGGCTTGCGACCGGTCTCTTGCCCAACCAACCGGTCTCCCTCTCGCCGAATCTCGTAGACAATCTCCGGAGTCAGCTGGTAACGCCCGACATACTCCGCCATGTGCCGAGGCGTGAGCGGCACGGCCGGCGGGTCGGTGCGCAGCGCCAGCACCTGGGAGGCGATCAGGCGCCAGCCGTCGGGAGTCTGCAGCCAGGTGTCGGTGGTCCGGTACTGGCAGTGCAGTCGGTGTCCATGATAGTTCTCGTGCTCGTCGGCCACGTAAGTCGCGACGGCGACGGGGCCGTGGCGGGTCACCTTGAAGTCGGTCGCCTTGAGGTTGCCCGAGACTCCCGATGGCAGTCCCTTGATCTGAGCCACCAATTCGCCTCTGGTGAGCACCGCGCCATCCTCGGTGGTGTACCTCATGGCCGGGTCCAGGTAGGTCTCCCAGATTGACGGCGAGCCGGTCGTGATGGCGTCCAACAGCTGCTGGGTGTACCCCAGGAGCAAATTCGACAGGTCTCCGGTCTGCTCGGACGACTGGGCGGAAAGCCGTGCCGTCCAGAGCAGTGGAGTGAGTAGCCAAAGCCTGGCCCACATGTCCCCTCCCTTCTGCACCGTGAAGCGATCCCTAACGGGTCAAAGGTAGCCGAGCCAGGGGTCGGAGCGGCGGCGCTTTACGGCGGCAAACCAACGGCAGGGGAGGTACAACGCGACCACCACCGCGATGAACACAGCATAGAGCAATCCCAGGCTCCAGACATAACCGGCTGGTGGCGGCGGGTTCATGACCGGGTGGTTGGCAAAGAGCCAGGGATCGATCGCTCCGGTGCGAGCCACCGACACCAGCAGTGCCACGGCGTGAATCAGCGGGATGTGCAGCACATAGTAGAAGAACGGGACCCTGCCGAAGGTGACCAGCGCCTCGGCCAACCAGCCACGGGCCCGCTCCGCCACGGGAATCAGTCCGATGGTAGGACCGAGCGTCATGAGCAGAAAGAGCAGTGACGCGGGGTACTTGGTGGTATTGAGGAAAGACAGGAGCGGCGGGTACGGTGTCTCCGCGCCGCCCCACGGCCTGGGATCGCCGTAGAGATTGAATCCGCGGAGCACCAGGAACGCCGCTATGGCGCCGAGGCCCAGACGCAGGCACCACTGCCGCCGGCGGGAAGGCTCCATCATCAGGACGGTCCCGAAGCCGTAGCCCGCAGCCATCACGCCGACCCATGGGACAATCGAATACAGCACGAAAAGCTGAGGACCTCCCTCGCCCAGCTGGACCGGCCTCCCGAAATAGAGGATCTGCCAGATCCATGCGCCGCTGCTCTGTTGCAGTGCCGGCAGCAGCTGCGGCAGAAAGGGGTCCACCACGTTGTGCCCCGCGATCAGGGCCACTCCGGCTGCGGCGACGATTGCGGGGGACAGCCGGGTCAAGCCGGCCAGGATGATCATGCTCCAGCCGATCACCCAGATGACGCCGGCCAGCAGATAGTGGGCGTAGTCGAAGTTGAAGGTCCACGCGAGCCGCAGCAGGGTCAGCTCCAGCAGGATCAGCCAGACACCGCGACTGACCAGGAAGCGCGCCAGCGAGCCGGGATTGCCCAGCTTTCGCCCGTGCAGAAACGCGGCGGCACCGGCGAGAAAGATGAAGGCGGGCGCGCAGAAGTGGGTGACCCAGCGGGTGAAGAAAATTCCGGGCTCGGGACCGCCCGCCGGCAATCCGGAGTAGACCCGGACGTGGTCGAGCGCCATGAGGACCATCACCCCGCCCCGCAGGAGGTCGAGCGACTGCATCCGCTGCCGACTGCCGGCGACTGCTGGCGGAGCCTGCTGGTCGAGTGGAAGAACGTCGCCCATGCGGCGACGCTAGGTCGGGGGCCGCGGTGGAGCAACAGTACGGCAGCAAGCGGTCCCGATAATGCAGCGAGCGGCAGCGATCAGGGGCGTCGGGAGTGGAGCAGCGACTTGAGGCGCTCCCGCCGCCGCCGGCTCACCGGCACGCTGGATCCGTCGCGCAGAATCGCGACCAAGCCCCTGGTCGAGGCCCGCAGCTCCCGCACCTGATCCAGCCGCACGATTGCGCCGCGATGGACCCGGAGAAAGTGAGCCGGATTGAGCTCCCGCTCCAGCGCCCGCAACGATTCGCGCACCAGATAGCGCTTGGCTCCCGCGTGAACGCAGGCGTAGTAGTCGCGGGCCTCGATCCAGCCGATCTCCCTTGTGTCGAGCAGAAGCCGGCCCGTCGCGGTGGGAACCAGGATCTCCTCCGGTGCAGTGCCCGTCCTCCGCAACCGATCGCGTACTCGGGCAAGCGTCGCCTCGAATCGAGCCTCCGCCAGCGGTTTTACCAGGTAGTCCACCGCGTTGGCCTCGAAGGCGCGGACCGCGAATTCGTCGAATGCGGTCACGAACACAACGGCCGGCTTCCGGCCGGCCGGCTGCGAGCCAAGCACCCCGAACCCGTCCAATCCCGGCATCTGAACGTCGAGAAACACCAGGTCGGGATCCAGCGTCTCGAGCGCGCGCGCTGCCTCTCGCCCGTCGCGGCACTCTCCTACCACCACCATGTCCCGGTGTCGCGCGAGCAACTGCCGGATACCGCGCCGGGCGAGCGGCTCGTCGTCGACCACGAGGACCCGGATATCAGCCACCGCCCGACTCGCGATAAGGGATCTCGATGGTGGCAATGGTGCCGCCGTCGGGGTGTACGGTCAGTTCCAGGCGGGCCTGGCCTCCATACATGGCGGTGAGTCGCTCGCGAGTATTGCCCAGGCCGACGCCTTCCCGCTCCTTCGGGGGCGGCCCGGGGCCGTCGTCCTGAACCGCCAACAACAGGCGGTCACCCTGGCGTCTGGCGCTGATGGCCAGCCGGCCGGCATTGCTGCGCGGGGCTACACCATGTCGGATGGCGTTCTCCACCAACGGTTGAAGGATGAAATCGGGCACTATCCCGGCGGTGGCGGAGGGGTCGATGTCGAAGCTGGGACGCAAGCGGTCGGGGAACCGAACCTGCTCGATCTCCAGATAGCGCCTCACAAATTCGATCTCCTCCGCCAGGGGGACCTCGTGTCCCCGGTCGCTGCGAAGCACCCGGCGCAGCACTTCGCCCAACTGCTCCAGCAGGCGAGTGGCCGTCCGGGTATCCTGGTCCCGGACCAGGACCGTGATGGCATTCAGGCTGTTGAGCAGGAAGTGCGGCTGGATCTGCATCCGCAAGGCTCCGAGCCGGGCCTCGGCCAGTCGTGCGGAAAGCTGGGCAGCCTGAGTTTCCCGCTCCCGCGCTTCAACGAAGTAGTGAACCGCGTGCTCGATGCCCACCAGCGCAAAGTAGACCAGTACCCCGAAGGGCAGGGTGGTGAGAGACCAGCCGACGAAGAAGTCACGGGTGAGCGCGTCCGATCCTGGGAGAAGCGCGGCCCGGAGCAGAGTCCCCACACCGGCCCAAGCGATGCAGAGAACCAGCGCTGCCGCGAGATGCAGGGGGATCCGGCGAGACAGGGTTCCTTGTCGGAGCGGCCAACGGCTGGCCAGGTACATCACGATCGGAGTCAGCAGGCCGTAGAGCAGCCAGTCGCCGCCCTGCCAGAGGACGTTGCGCCAGGTGGCCGGCGGCCTGGTGCCGAGCCGGCCCTGAGCGTAGGCCACCAGCGCGCCCAAGATTGCCGGTCCGATCCACCCGGCGGACAGGAGCAGCCAGACGCGCGGGCGGGCGGGGTGAGGTAGGGACTCGGCGGACGGAGCCATAGACTATATTATTGTGGAGAAGGACAACCGACGTCTCGTGGCGATTTGACGCTGCTTGCGGCCACGTTAAACAATCTGCTAAAGGGCGCGGGCTCCGGTGCATCGCGCTGGAGCCTTCGTGCATTCCATGCCGACGAACGGCCGTTCACACCCACTTACTGTGTTGGTCGTAGACGACGATCCGAGGTGCCGCGCGCTGGTCTCGAACACGCTGCGACGACAGGGCTGCGACGTGCTCGAGGCCCGCGACGGCTATCTCGGCATCGGCATCCTCAGCCGGCGGAGCGACGAGATCGGGTTTCTGGTGGTGGACACCGAGATGCCGGGCGTACACGGGTGGGAGGTCATCCGATTCGCCAGGTCGAAGGCCCCCACAATGCCGGTCCTGCGGCTGGGGCGGCAGGACGACGTGGTTCCCGCCAGTGACTATGAGCCCTTCCGCGACCTTCCGGTCGTGGCGAAGCCACTGACTCCATCGGCCTTGCTGGCAAAACTTCGGCGCCGGGGTCGCGGGTGAATTACTTCCACTCCAGATCCACGAATTCGACTGGCGAGCTTCCTTCGTTAGTCATTGCGATAGTCGCGGGTTCCTGGTGCCAGGTTGCCGTGCCGGCAGCCTGGTTCGGGCCCGGCGAGACCAGGATGCGCAGGAACGGCCCCGAAGCTGGACGGCTTGGCGCCGCCTGGCCGGGAGGAACCGCGCAGCGCCACGCCCGGATGTCCGGCTGATCGATCACGACGTGGCATCCCACCGCTCCGTCCGGTCTGGCTCGCTGTTCGACGCCCTTCGCCGCCGCCTTCCCCTCAGGACTCAGTAGCTCGACGGCGATGAAGTGTATCTCGGTATGGCCGATGTTGGTCTGCCGGTGAGGTGGGCCGGCGCCGAGGTAGACCACGGTCCCGACGGGTCCAATGGGGTTGACCTTACCGGGCCGTCCCAACACCTCGTTCAGCGCCGTGCCGGAATCGATGACGATGGCGAGATGATTGGTGGGATGCTCGTGATAGCGCATCACCGCGCCCAGAGGCAGGCGCACGTCATACACCGCCACCTGCTGATTCTCGAAGACCAATCGATGATACGTCTCTTCCCTCATAGGGACCGGCTCGGGTGAGGGCCCTTCGGCCAGGCCGTCGCCCCGCGGGTCGGCGCCGCCGGTAAAACGCCGGACGTGGCCCTGGGCGTCGTACTCGATGGCGAGACCGTGGGCATTCCCGATACCGCTCCCCGGAGACAGCACCCGGAGCCGGTGGCCCAGCGCGACGAGCCGATCGCGCACCGCCTCCGGCACTCCGGATTCAATCACCAGCTCGTCCGGCTCGGAGAAGCTGATTCGCGGAGCAGCGATGGCCGCCTGCACGTCCATCCCGAAGTCGATCAGATTGATCAGCATCTGCGGCACGGTCTGCCCGATACTATGCCCGCCGGGAGTGCCGACCGCAGCCCAGGGCCGGCCGTTTCGCATCACGATGGTGGGGACGTCGCCGGAGAGCTTGTGCCGCCCGGCAAAGGCGTCCATCGGGTTCCCCTTCGGCTCGAAGGTGGAATACTCGAGCGAATTGTTGAGCCAGATCCCGGTGCCCTCCGGCATGATCCGGCTGCCGAAAAGGTTGCCGATCGTCTGGGTGGCGGAGACCACGTTTCCCCACCGATCGGCGACCACGAAGTGGGTGGTGTGGGTCGGGGGCAGCTCGGTAGCAGAGACTCCGGGCGGTACGAAGCGGGATGCCCGGGCCGTGTCGATCCGGCTGACCAGGGAGTCGAGGTATGCGTTTGACAGCAGCCGCTCCACCGGTGGGGGCTTCACCTCCGGATCACCGGCGTAACGCAGCCGCAACCAGAATCCCAGCTTGGTCACCTCGGCGTAGCGGTGGAGATATCCCGCGCTGTTGTGCCCGAGTCCGGCGAGATCGTACCGGCTCATCATGCCCAGGCGGGCGAGCGCGTCGAAGGCGTTGGCCGGTGGCGACGCGGTGTACACCTGGTACCCCCGATACTCGAGGCTGATCGGCCGGTACCACTCGGCTTTGTCCAGCTCGAGGTCTTGCAGCGACAGGAAGCCGCCGGCCGCCCGCATGGCCGAATCCACCGCCCGGCCCAGCTGCCCGCCGTATAGCACCCTCGCCCCTTGGGCCGCGATGAGACGAAGCGATCGGGCGAGATCCCGCTGCACCAGCCGATCACCCGCGGCGAGCGGCGCACCGTCGCGGCCGTAGATCGCCTTGGCGTGGGACGGGAAAGTGGAAAACGCGTCGGCGATCATCTCCGCTTGACGCTCGCTCAACTGGTAGCCGTCCTCCGCGGCCGCAACCGCGGAGTCGAACAGTGTGCTCCACGGACGGCTGCCGTACTTCCGGGCCAGCGCTTCCCAGGCGTGCAGGTTCCCTGGGGTTGATACCGCCTTGGCACCGCGACGGTTTTCGAGATAGCCGGGAGTCGGCGCGCGGAAGGCGTCGGAGTCTACTGCTCGTGGGATCCGGCCGCTGGGATTGAGGAACCGCAACTCCCGGCGCCGGGAATCGTAGAGAAGGATGGTGCCGTACCCACCGATGCCGGACATCATGGGCTCGACCACGTTCAGCGTCGCGGCGACCGCGATGGCCGCGTCGAACGCGTTCCCGCCCTGGGCCAGCAGGGCGAGGCCGGCTCGAGTCGCGAGCGGATGCGCGGAGCTCACCATCCCGCCCTTGGCGACGCTGGGCGTAGGAGGCGGTTGCTGAGCCGCGGCCTGGGGCAGCGCGGCCCCGAGGATTGTCACCAGTGTCATCCCGAGCTGCGCTCGGGATGACAACGCGGTGGGCTGGTTCGGGCGCAGTGTTCTCGTCATACCTTGTTCAAATAGGCATAAGTCAGTATAGTATGAACCCAAGACCACTCTCCCTTGGACGTTCTATGACTCGGATATGCCTGCTCCTCTGCCTCTTGCCGATCACCCTCGCCGCCCAGGGCGCGCCGTCCCGCGTCGACGCGGCGATGCTGCGCCGGGACTTAAGCCGCCTGGCCGATGATTCCATGCGGGGCAGGGGCACCCCTTCGCCCGAGCTGGATCGAGCGGCGGCTTACATCGCCGCAGAGTTCAAAGCCGCCGGGCTCAAGCCGCTCGGCGAGCGCGGCGGATTTCTCCAGCACTACCCCATCGCCGATGTGGTCGTGGACCCCGGCGTCACGGTAGTAATGCCGGGCGGACGGCGCCTGGAGCAGGGCCGCGACTTCCTGCTCTACTTCGATCATAGCGCACCCAGTCGCGCGACCGGACCCCTGGTCATTGTGGGTGGAAATCTCCTGGACAGCTCCCTGGTGCGGCTCGATCTGAGCGGATCGATCCTGGTAATGGTCCCCGGGGTCACCCCGCAGGGCGCGCTCCCCGACAGCTTCGGAAACGCCCTGGGAGCGGTCATGCGCACCAACCCGATCGGCATCATGATCGCCGCAGACGTGAGCGACTCCGTTGCGGAGGGAATGCGCGCCAACCAGAAGGCACCGTCGCGGCGGCTGGACGTAGACGCCGCGTCGACTCCCGGGGGCCTGCGCTACAGTCACGCGATTCTTACGGTGCCGACCGCGACCCTGGCTCCCACCATCGCCCAGCTCGGGATGCGCCTGCCGCCCCCGGGAGACAGCCTCGTAGTGTTGCGCCCGCCCAAGGCGACCGTGACCATGCTGACGCCAAATCGGAAGGTGGCCGGATTTACCGCGGGCAACGTCGTAGGTCTGGTGGAAGGATCCGATCCCGCGCTGCGTGACGAATATGTGGTGGTCAGCGCCCATCTGGACCACCTCGGCGTGGGCAAGCCCGACGCAAAGGGCGACAGCATCTACAACGGCGCCGATGACAACGCCGCCGGGACCACGGCCATGCTCGCCATCGCCCGGGCGCTGGGCCAGGGCAGGGTAAAGACCAAACGCTCCGTGGTGTTCGTCGCCACCAGCGGAGAGGAGCGAGGCATGTGGGGAAGCGAGTACTTCACTTCCCACCCGCCGGTCCCCTTCGAGCAGATCGTGGCCGACATCAACATCGATGGAATCGGCGGGCCGGCCCGGGGCGACTCGCTCGCTATCAACGGCGCCGACAGCTCCGATCTCGGCGGGGTGGTACGCGAGGCGGCCGCATCGCGTCCCGATTTGCGTCTCACCACCGGCGACTTTGCGCCCGACTTCTTTCCCCGGAGCGACAACGTGAATTTCGCCCGCCGGGGGGTGCCGAGCATCTCGATGTTCAGCGGCGGGCTCATGCCGTACTATCACACACCGGCCGATCAGATCGAGGTCATCAACTTCGACTGGGTGCGGCGGGTTACCGAGCTCGCGCTCGACGTGAGCGTGGCCGTGGCGAATCGGGCGGAGCGCCCGCGAAGACTACGGAAAAATGCCTAGCTGCTCGTAGCTCAAGGCGACTTTGTCGATCGCCACGATCAGGGCGGCGGTGCGCATGTCCACCTTGCCGCCGTGTTCTTTCCAGACCGCGCGGATCGGGTGGTAGGCACCGATCATGGTTTCTTCCAGGCCCGAGTTCACCAGGTCCTCCTCGCTCGCACCCTGGGTCACCCGCTCGACTTCAGCCGGAGCGAAATGCTCCTTAGTCACCGTTTCCACTGCCTCCAATATTCGAGTATAGGCGCTCTGCTCGAACCGTTTCTGCATCCGCCCGAAGCGGACGTGTCCCAGGTTCTTCACCCACTCGAAGTAGGACACGGTGACTCCACCGGCGTTGATGTACGCGTCGGGAATGACCAGGATGTTCCGCCGGCCCAGGATCTCGTCCGCTTCGGGCGTGGTCGGTCCATTGGCGGCCTCCACCACGATCTTAGCTTTGATCTTGGGCGCGTTCTCCGCCGTGATCTGCCGCTCCAGGGCCGCGGGAATGAGGATGTCGCAGTCCAGCTCGAGGGCGTCCTCGCGACGGGCCAGATCGGTCGCTCCGGGAAAGCCCAGCAACGAGCGGCGTTCTCGCCGATAGGCCATGACCTTCTCGAGGTCGAGACCCTTCGGATTGGCGATGGCACCCTCGGACTCGGACAGGCCGACCAGGGTCGCGCCGCCTTCCAGGAAGAACCGGGCGGCGAAGTAGCCCACGTTCCCCAGACCCTGGATCACCACCCGTTTGCCCTGGAGACCGGGTGACAAGCCGATCGCCTTCATGTCCTCCGCCACGCTGCAAAGCTCACGGACCCCGAAAAACACGCCCCGTCCGGTGGCTTCGACCCTGCCTCGAATGCCGCCGGCGCTCACCGGTTTCGCGGTCACGCAGCCGAGCGCGTCCACCTCTCCCGAGCGAAGCTGACTGTAGGTATCCGCGATCCAGGCCATCTCTCGGGGACCGGTGCCGACGTCGGGTGCGGGAACGTCGAGGCCCGGTCCCATGAAGTTCTTGCGCACCAGCTCGAAGACGTAGCGCCGGGTGATCCGCTCCAGCTCCCCGACGGAGTAGGACTTGGGGTTGAGCTTGATGCCGCCTTTGGCTCCGCCGAAGGGAACGTCTACCAGCGCGCACTTGTAGGTCATGAGCGCGGCGAGGGCCTGCACTTCCTCCGCATCCACCGTTTCGGCGTAGCGGATGCCGCCCTTGCAGGGGAGCTTGTGATGACTGTGCTCCGCCCGCCAGGCGTGCATCACTTCGATTCTGCCGTCGTCGCGCTTGATCGGAAAACTGGTGTAGAAGAGGTTCTTGCTCGCCTTGATGTTGGTGAGCAGCGTGGGATCGTGGTGGGTGAATCCGGCGGCTCGGTCGAAGGCTCGGTTCACCTGATCGAGAAAACTGGCGCCCAAGGACATGAAGCCGGATCTCCTTAGCTCTGTGGTGCGGTAGCGTTTCGGATCACCGTTTCCAGCTCTTCCGGTGCCCGCTTTCGGCACTCCCGCTTGAGGTCCTCGGTATCCGTGGCGAGAAACTTCCCCAGAAAGCAATCGGTGGTAATCTCGAACGCGGGCAGGTCCTTCTTGGAAGCCGTGTTGGAATACAGCGCGATCACCGCCCGCTCATCGAACTTGTAGAATGAAAACGTAGGATAGCGGCCGAACAGCCAGATCGGCACCGGCTTCTGAAAGTCTCTCGCCAATCGGGCAAAATAACGGTAGGCGTCGGTCACCAGGCCGGGGATCTGGGGGCCGTCCTCGAAGTGCTTCTCCAGCGAGAACATGAGCTCGTGGTTCTCGAGGTCGGGGAGGAACGCTTCCAGTGTGGTGTTCTCCCGGCCCAGGAAAGCCTTGATCGCGGCGTCGTGGTTCTCCCGCCATCGCCGCGAATGGATGAAATAGAGGACCATCTGGTTGGCGGAGCCGATGAGATCCTCGAACCTCTGGTAGAAGCCCGCGAAGGCGCCTACTCGAAGGATGCCGGACTGCGATTCGGGTGCGGCGGTCATCGATGAGATCGACTGGTCATTTCGGCTGCATAATGCGGCGTCCGGGCGGTGGCCGCTAGGGTCTGCTTTTCTGCCCGATTACGGTGTTATCGCCCGCTCCCGCCCATCCTTGTTCTTGAGCTTCAAGCTGCTGCCGTCGGACTTGGCCAGAATGTGGACGCCGGGCTCGGTGGCATCGTTGTTGAGGACCAGCCCGGATCCGTCCTCTCCCGCTCCCAGCTTGACCCGAATGGTGCCCTTCTGATCGGTCAGGCGGAATACGACTTCGCCACCCGGCTCGACCCGGATGCTGGCGCGAGAGCGGCCATGCTCGTCCATCAGCTCGAGTCCGCGGCCCCGCAGGACGGGGTCGGCGGTTTGTGCGCCAGTGGGACGGGCGTGGGCCAATGTGGCGACGAAGATACCGATGTTGGCGACCGTTAGCGCCAGCAAGATCCGTTGGGTTTTCATGTGGGTGCCTCCTGCAGCTCGTTCTCGTAGCTCAATACTCCGACAAAGCCTGCCGAATCGCCGCCTGAACCCGCCGATCGTTCATCATGAAGGTGTGTCCCACTGGAAAAACCTCGGGCCGGTCGCTCGGCACGATCTTGGTCTCCTCCACCGCGACGATCCAATCGTTGAGCTCCTGACCGAACGGGCTGCGCCGCCCTCTCGGGCCGACGGCACCGGCAATGATGGTATAGGGTACCTGCGGGCGCGGAAGCTGGGCGAAGAAATCTTCACTGGCCAGCAACTGCCCGCTCTCCCCGCACATGAGCCGGTAAGGCCAGAAACGGCGCAGCCGGCGGGCCAGGCGCGGCGAATGGTTAGGAGTAGCCAGCATGATGAAAAGCGCCGGTGCAGGACTCAAGCCATCCAGGGCCGCCCGCAGCGCGACTCCGCCGAGCGAGTGGCCGATGACGGCATACGGTTCTGCCGACCGAGCCAGCCGCTCCAACCTCAGCCGGACCCGTGTCCGAATGCGATCGAACGATTCGGCCGCGGCGAGGTAGCCCAGCCGCTCGACCTGATGCCCGTCCCGCCGGAGAATTCGGGCGAGCCGGGCGAGGGACAGCGGGGTTCGTCCCATCCCGTGCACCAGGAGCAGCCGCATCTACGACCCGGTCGCTACGCGTCGCTGGCTCAGCGCCGCGTAGCCAGGAATGCCACGATGGCCCGTAGCTCCTCGGGAGTGAGACTGCGCGCGTAAGCCGGCATGTTGGGCCCACCGTTGGTAATCCGCAGCGTCATCTCTTCGGGCCTCATCCGTGACGCAGCCTGGGAAAGGTCCGGTCCGCGGGTTCCGCCCTGCCCTCCGATCGCATGGCAGAACTGGCATCCCTTATCGTGAAACAGTTTCGCGCCCGCCACCACGGCGGGCGTCGTGTCTCGGACCACATCGGCCGCCAGGGGGCGGGCCGTGAAGTCCGGCGACCACGACGCCCGCTCGCCTGCGATCCAAAAGGTCACGATGACGGTCCAAATGATCACCACCAACAGTCCGGCCCAGGGGCGCCGTCGCACGCTGCGCTCACCGGTGTTGAAGAGCGGGATCAGGAGGATGGCGGCGCCGAAGAGGAGCGGGCCAAGGACGATGATGATCGTCTCCAGGTGGGCCGGGGCCAGGGCCAGCACCGCGAAATACCAGAGGAAATACCAGTCGGGCCTCGGGTAGGCCTCGAGGATGCTCGGATCCGGCGGCTTGCCCAGCGCCGGCGGCCCCCAGACCAGCGCGAGAATGACAACAGTCGCCACCATGGCCGCCCCGAAGACCACGTCCCTCCAGGCGGCGTCAGGCCAGAAGGGCACGCCTTCGCGGCGCAACAGCTCGTTGTAGCGGTCCCGATACGTCGCCTTGTCCACCGGCTCACCGGCTCGGGGCCGTTCCGAGATCCCGTGCTTGAGAACCAGCAGCAGGTGCAACCCGATCAGCACGAACACCAGCGCGGGAATGAAGAAGACGTGGAAGGCAAAGAAGCGACTCAGGGTGGCGCCGCCGATGGTGTCGCCCGCGAGAATGAAGCGCGCCATATCGGGTCCCACGATCGGCATCCGCCCCGCTTGCGCCGCACCCACGATCACCGACCAGACCGCGGTCTGATCCCAGCGGAGGAGCTGTCCGGTGAACGCCAGCGCCAGCGTCAGCAGCAGGAGAACCGCGCCGCTGAGCCAGTTGAGCTCTCGGGGGAACTTGTAGGCCGCCATCAGATAGGTGCGCGACACGTGGATGCCGATGAGTAGCACCATCGCCGAGGCGCCGAAGTAATGCAGGCCGCGGAGGAAGCGCCCCATGAGCGCCTGCTCGGTGATGAAACGCAGGCTCTCGTATGCCTCACCGCTCGAGGGCACATACGCGGTCGCGAGCGCAATGCCGGTCACCACCTGCAGCACGAAGGCAAGCAGGGTGGCGCTGCCGAAGACGTACCACCACCCGGTGCGGGGTGGCACCGGGTGCTCCAGCGCGTGCTTCGTCCAGGTCACTAGTCCGCTGCGGTCGTCCAGCCAGGCAAGGAAGCGTCGGATCATGCCCGCCTCAGGCGATGGGGATCGGGCTGGTCAGAATCTCGACCTCTCCGCCCCGGACCCGCACCGGATAGCGACCCAGTGGTTTGGGCGGCGGTCCCGCGGCGACGGTGCCATCGTCGTTGTAGACCCCGCCGTGGCAGGGGCAGAGAAAGAGCTTGGCGTTGGCGAACCACTGCACCGGACACCCGAGATGGGTGCAGTGCACCGAGAACGCGGTGAACTCGGTAGCGCTGTCGCGCCGGAGCCAGGCGGCGGTGTGGGCGGTGACCCCGGCCCATGGCAGCGGCGAAGCATCCTCGAAGTTCACGTTCACGATCTCGCCGATCTTGAACCGATCAACCGGGCCGACGCCCCGCCACTGGCGCGGTGGCTTGCGGGTGAGGGGGGAGAGCAGGAACCCGACGACGGGAACGGCAATCACCGCGGCAACCGCCCCCGACAAGGCCAGGGAGAGGCGGGAGAGAAAGCGGCGACGCTGGAGCGTCGGGGCCGCACTGGGCGTGTCGGGTTGCACCTCGGGGTCCATGCTGACCTCTACAGAGAACGGTCTTCTTGAGCTATTTCGCCAGCCACCTGGCTGATCCGGAGATCCTTTCCAATGATCTTAGTGCTCACGACCCGGGCCACCAGGGCAGGCGGCCGCGCTCTTGACCCTCCACCGAGTGGGACGTACCATGGGCAATTCTCCGCCTCAGACGTCCTCAACCCCTTGGAGGGCGCATGACCCGTCTCCCGCTCGGCCTCGCTGCCGCGGCGCTGCTCTCAGCCTGCGCCGACACACCGACGGCTCCCGCCACCAATCAGCCGTCGCTGAGCGCAGCGACTATTACCACGAAGACCGAGATTAACGAGACCGCCGTCCAGTTCGAGCCGTGTCCAGGCGAGGATCTCGAATACCAGCTCCGGCAGCAGGTGGTCGAGCACCTGACCGTCGATGCCAACGGAACCGAGCACGCTCATTTCGTCATCAACGACAAGGGTACCTCTGCGGTAGGACTCGTCGACCGGGCGCATCTGGAACCAGACCGGAGCCACCAAGGACCATGTCAACGTGGACCTGGATGACGGCACCGGCAACGAGACCTTCACCGAAAGCCTGAACCTCATCGGCCGGGGGCAGGCACCGAACCTGTTGATTCAGGAGGTGTTTCACATCACCGTGAATTCTCAAGGAGTCATCACGGTGCTGTTCGACAAGCTCCGGACCGTGTGTCGGTGAATTGGCAGCTTCCACTCCTCGAGCGAAGGGTGCCGGGATTCATCCCCAGCGCTTTCGCCGGCTCGGAACCCGCGCCTTGAGGTGGATGTTAGGAGGGTGTCTCTGTAGGAGTGTCATATGCTCAGGCAGTTGCTGCTGGTTGCAGCGCAGTTGCAGTTCCTTCCCACTCTGGCCGGCGCCACGCCGCCCGGGGATCCGCCAATACGTGTCTGGTTCAACTCCGGAGGCGATTACAGCCTTCGGCGATCGGGCCAAGGTGTATGCCAAGTCCACCGGCGATGGCTACTTAGTGGTGCTCCGAGCCGATGTCGATGGCCGGGTGCGGGTTCTGTTTCCGGTCGATCCCCAGGACGATCAACGGGTTGTGGGCGGCAAGAAGTATGAGTTGAAGGGTCGCGGCGGCCGTGAGGCGTTTGTAGCGGAGGACACGTTGGGCCACGGCACCGTATTCGCCGCGTACTCCACGACCCCCTTCCGCTTCGAGGCGTTCGAGCGGGACGGCCATTGGAACTCGACCGCCCTTTCGGCCGACGCGCGGGAGGTGAAGGCCGATCCCGAGACCCAGCTCAGGAACATCGTTCACCGGATGCAGGCGGGCGGCGAGCGCTTCGACTACGACATCTCGACCTACGTGGTCAAGCCGCCACCCGCATACGTTCGCTCACTGTATCCCGATCCATACCTCGGCGGATTCAGTTGGGCGGGGTGGTGGGACTATGGCTACGGTATGCGATTCGGCTGGTGACGGGGGCCCAACATGAGCCACCCACTCCAGTTGTCGATCCGGAGCGAGTCGCCGATCAGATTGCCGTAGAGACTGGTCAGTGCGAGCCGCGCCCGCCATCGACCGGCCACGGTATCGATGGCGAGCCGTTTGCCCGGGATCACATTGTTCGCCGGGACAGAGTCGGCATATCGGCGCGCCAGCGGACGCAGATCGATTGCCAGCGTATCGTTCCCGAGGCGGACCAGCGCGACCCCATTGGTGATGCGAGGCACCAGGTTTACCGTGTCGGCGCCGACGACCCTTGGAGTCGTGTCGCCGCTGTAGACCTGTACGATCCACTCGAAGCCCGCTACCGGCAACGGCAGTTTCTGGTCGGTGTTGAGGTAGAACCATCCTTGGCTCCGTCCTCTCCCGTACTCGGGCACGTACCTCACTCCCGCAAGGGCCATGATTTGCGTGGCGACCGAGTCGCGTTGCCCACCATGGCGCGGCAACGAGTCCCAGTCGATCAGGGGCAGCTCGCGCCCGAGCCGCGCGGCGATTTCGTCGCCCGCCCGATGGTCGATCAGGAAGCGAAGTGCGGCGCTCGCCTCACGGGCGTTCTCCCTCCCGGCCCCGGCCGACCGGATCAGCATGGCGAAACGGCGGCCCTGGCTCGAGATCGATACCCGACTGAGGCTCAACGGGCCGTATAGGGTGAGCAGCAGCAGCGTCGCCACGGTGGTCGGAATCAACTTGATGCTGGCGGCGCTTCGCATGGTAAAGACCAGCGCGATCCCGAGCAGCCAGAGCCCCAGCACCAGTCCCAGCATCCGGGGCTCGGTCAGCCCGTAAGGCGCGATCCGCTTCCAGAACGCGACCAGGAGCATGAGGGCCGCCGGCACCAGGCCGATGAAGAGCCAGCGGGCATAGGTCTGGATCCACCCCTCGGAGGCTTGACCCCGAAGCGGGTGCACCAGGAGGAACCCCAGGATGCCGGTCACCGACACGCTCGCCACCAGCCAGCCGACCCAGCCGCTGGGCCACTCACCGCCGGCCAGGATCTTGACTAGATACGCCAGCAAGATGACGAGGTAAGTGAAGGCGAGTGGGGTCAGGATGTACTGGGCGAACACCTTGAGCGCGCGAGGGTATTCGGTGTCCTGCTCCAGCGCGTGAAGGTCTTCCGGCACCGCGGCGAGGAAGATCCAGGTATTCACCACCAGGGCGACGATTAGCCAGATGCGGAAATAGGTCTCGCTCTCGATGTCGACGCCGAAGAGCTTGTCGAGCGCGGCGAGGGCGATGGCGATGCCGATGAAGAGTACGGCGGAGAAGACGGCGGCGCGCAGGAAGCCGAGAAAGAGGCGGCGGTTGTATTGCCAGAAGGCGATCGACTCGTGCGGCCCGAGAAAGGGAAGGAATGCGACACCAAGATGGAGCGCCGCGCTCAGCTGGAAGTAGCGGATGGCCTCGTGTCGGTCATCGAGGCCGGGCCAGACCAGAAAGAACAAGGCCAGAAGGGCAACGCCGGCCACCAGCACGCCCGTCCGAATGCCTGCGGACCAGCCACGGACTTCGGCCAGGAGAGTGAGGGCGATGGTGACCGGGAGCCCGAGCGCGGCGACGAACGCGAGACGGAGCCAGATGTCACCAGGGCCATCGGTCGACTCGACGATGCCCGCGACGGCCGCGAGAGTACCGGCGGCCAGCGTCCAGGGAAAGCGGCGCAGGACCTGGGTGGCTTGCTCGGCCAGAAATGCGAGAGAAGGGAAGCGCATACCGCGTTGGATTTGACCAATAGAATGTGCCGAAAGCTATCCCGCCAGGAGCCTTGACGCCCGTCCCTTCGGAACGCATCGTAGACCTCTCAAGCGACCAGCGATGAGTTCCACCCGACGGCGACCTTTCGGGTCGTCAGGCCTCCGCGTACGACGCTCGGGTTGGAGCAGGGTTCTGACCTGTTGTGTCATCCTCGCGTGCGTCCTGGCCGTCCCGCTCGTGGCCCAGGCTCGCTCGGCGCGCGTCGCCCTCATCCTCGATCAGAACAGTCCTCGATTCCAGCCGCTGTTGGAAGCGTTTCAACGTGAGATCCTAGCCTTCTTCCGGTCGGGCGAGATCGAATTGCTTCCCCCGGTGGCAGGTAACGGGACCAGCGCGAGTGTGTCCGATGCCCTGAACCGCGCTCTGGGGGATTCATCGGTGTCTGTAGTGGTGGCTGTGGGGTCGATCGGATCCCATCTGCTGGCCCGTTCCGGCAGCCCGCCCAAGCCTTCGATCGCCGCAAGCATCATCGATGCATCCTGGCAGGAGATTCCCCAGCGTGACGGCACGAGCGGAGTCCGCCGCCTGGCCTATGTGGACCAGTCCTACCCCGTGGGCAGTACGCTGGTGGATTTCCATCGGCTGATTCCCTTCCAGAAGTTGGCCTTCCTGCTGGATCAGGATCTGATGAAGGCCATCCCCGTCCTCGAGCGGGAGGCCGCGGATCTGGTGCGCGCGGCCGGGGCCGAGGCTGCCATCGTTCCGGTTCGAGGCGCTTCGAGCGAGGTCCTCGCCGCGTTGCCTCCCGGGGTTGATGCGGTCTATCTCACCCCGTTTCCCGCCATGTCGGACGAGGAGTTGAGTCGTTTGATCGCAGGACTAAATGCGCGGCGGCTCCCCACCCTGAGCTACCTCGCGGACCCCGAGGTCCGAATCGGTGCGCTGGCATCTTACGAGCCTCCGGAGAACTGGCAGCGGCGCGCCCGCAGAGTGGCGGTCGACCTCCAGCGCATTCTCGCCGGCGAAGACGCGGGGACCCTGCCGGTGCAGCTGGTGAGCGCGCCGCGCCTTACGCTCAACCTCGCAACCGCACGGCAGATCGGGTTCTCGCCCGGGTGGAGCGTCCTCACCGATGCCCAGCTGGTAGGCGTGGATTCGGCCGGCCCGGCGGACACGCTGACCCTGGCGACAACTATGCAGGGCGCCGTGAAAGCCAACCTCGATCTCGCGGCCGCCAATCTGGAGGTCGCCTCGGGAGTCGAGACCGTCCACCTGGCGCGCTCGAATCTCTTGCCTCAGATCGAGGGCCAGCTCACCCAGACGTTTACCCGGGAGGGCACCGCTGCCGCCAGCCTGGGGCAGCAGCCCGAGCGGCTGTTCGACGGGGGCATTTCCTTCTCTCTCCCGCTCTACGCCGAGGACGCCTGGGCCGGCTACAGCTCGCAGCGCAGCCTGCAGCGGGCCCTGGAGGCGGACCGCGACCAGCTCCGGCTCGACGTCGTCCTCGACGCGGCGGACGCGTACCTGACGGTGCTTGAGGCGCGGACGCTGGCGGATGTACGGCGCTCCAACCTGTACCGCACCCGTTCCAATCTCGAGGTGGCCCGCCTGCGGGAGGGTGTCGGCACCGCCAGTCGGGCCGACATCTACCGCTGGCAGGGAGAGGTCGCGAATGCCCGACGAGACCTGATCTCCGCGGAGGCGCAGCTCCGGGTCGCGACCCTGGAGCTGAAACGAATTCTCAACCGGCCGCTCGACCGGCCCGTTGCCCAGCAGCCGGTGACGCTCGGCGACCCCGCGCTGCTCGCCCAGGACTCCACCGTGCTGGCCTGGTTCGATCAGCCTGCCCGATTCAGCATGCTCACGGAATTCATGGTGGTGGAGGCGCGCCGAGTGTCGCCCGAACTACAGCAGGCCGGTGCGGCGATTGCCGCGCAGGAACGCCAACGGACCGCCGCAGGTCGGGCATTCTGGCTGCCGACCTTCAGCCTCCAGGGCGGGGTCTCTGACATCTTCGACCGCGGCGGTGCGGGATCGGGCGTGCCATCGCTGCCGTCCTCGTTCCCGGTCGCTCCCGACCTGACCTGGCAGTTCCGAGTCCAGGCCTCGCTGCCGCTCTTCACCGGATTCGGGCGTACCTCGACCCGAGCGCAGACCGGGCTGGACCTGGAGCGGCTCGGAGTGCAACGAAACGGGATCCAGCTCGCGGTGGACCAGCGGGTGCGCGCCGCGATGGAAACCGCGGCCTCCTCCTACGCCGCCATCGCCCTCACCCGCGACGCCGCGGAGGCCGCCGGGCGCAACTACGACCTGGTCAGCGAGTCGTACGCCAGCGGCGCCGCCTCGATCACCACCCTGCTCGACGCCCAGGACGCGGCACTCAACGCATCAGAATCCGCGGCCAACGCGGTGCACGCATTCCTGCTCGATCTCATGCGGGTCGAGCGCGCCATGGGCACCTTCGGCGCTCTCCAGCCACCGGAGCAGCGGCAGGACTTTCTGGCGCGGGTGCGAGCACTGGCGGAGAAACCGGTGCCGTGAGCCCGCACGACGACGAGGAGAAACCATGAAGCGCAACGGGTGGATCGTGGCCGCGCTGCTGGGCACGATCGCAGGATGCGGAGACGACCCGCCGCCTCCGACGCCACCTTTGCCGGTGACCGTCGTGCGTATCGGAGCCAGCGACGCCGCAGCGAATGAGACCCGCTACTCCGGCTCGATCCACGCCGATGCCTCGGTGGACGTCGCCTTCAAGGTGAGTGGTGTGGTAGAGGACGTAACTCAGGTGCGCGGCGCGGATGGCCGCCAGCGCAACCTTCAGGACGGGGACCAGGTGCGCCGGGGCGCTCCGCTGGCCCGACTCCGCCAGGTCGAGTTCCGCGACCAGCTGTCGGATGCCGATGCGTCCCTGCGCCAGGCACAAGCCGATTTCGAGCGGGCTTCGCAACTCTACGAGAATCGATCGGTGTCCAAAGCGGATTACGATGCCGCCTACGCCCGCTACACGGCAGGCCGGGCGCGCCAGAGCCAGGCGGTGCTCTCGGTGCGCGACGCGACCCTGCGCTCACCGATTGACGGCGTGATCCTCAAACGGACGGTGGAGGTGGGCTCGCTCGCGGGCCCTTCGGCGCCGGCATTCACCGTGGCCGATACTCGGGTAGTCAAGGTGGTCTTCGGCGTTCCCGATGTGATCGTCTCCACCCTTCGCCCGGGCGGCAAACTCACCATTCAGGCTGAAGCAATGCCGGGCGCCACCCTGGAAGGCCGGATCACCCGGATCTCGCCGTCGGCCGATCCCTCCAGCCGAGTCTTTGAAGTCGAAGCCGCGCTGCCCAACCCCGAGGGCCGGATGAAGGTGGGTATGCTCGCTACCCTGAACCTGGGGAACGGCAGCCCCAAGGAGGCTCTGTTCGTTCCGCTCGCCTCGGTGGTCCGGCCGGCCGGTGACTCTACTGGTTACGCGGTCTACTTGGTGGACTCGGCGTCTCCTCCCAAGGCCCATCTGAGGCGTGTGAGTCTGGGGGATGTGACCGGGAACCTGATCGCCGTGCGGGAAGGACTGCGCTCCGGAGATCGGGTGATCCTCAGAGGCGCCACGATCGTCGCCGACGGACAGTCGGTCCACGTCATTCCGTAGGAGCCTGCCCGTGGCCCACCTCGACGACGCCACCATCATCGAGAAGACCCACAACACCGCGCGCTACTTCACCGAGCAGCGGCAGGTGGCATGGGTCGCCCTTATCGGAACCGTACTCTGGGGGGTCTTCGGCTACTTCAGCATGCCGCAACGGAAGGACCCGGACATTCCGGTGATTACCGCCATGGTGATCACTCCGTGGCCCGGGATGGACGCCGCGCGGGTGGAGGATCGGGTGACTCGGCGGATCGAGGAAGTGGCGGCGGAGAACTCTGCGGTAGACGTGATCCGGTCCACCACCCGTACCGGGGTCTCCTACGTCTACGTGGATCTGAAGGAGGGAACTCCCGAGACCGGCAAGATCTTCGACGACATCGCCCTCAAGCTGAACGCGATCGACGATCTGCCCGAGGGTGCGGGGCCGATCCAGTTCCTGAAGGATTTCGGCAGCACGGCGGCGCTCACCCTGATCGTGGCGAGCCCGCCGATGGACGAGGTCCAGGTGTCCCTCCGAGCCGAGCAAGTGCGCGGGGCCATCGAGCACATCCGGTCGGGCACCCGCGGTCCGCGAGTCACCGTGGTGTACAATTTCCCCTCGTCCGTCTCCATCGCTTCGGTCAGCCGGCCGGCCCGGCTCTACCTCGCGCAGGCGGTTCGGGACGGCGTCTTCCGCGATGCCCGCCTGCTCGAGGGCGCCCAGTTCATCGGGGTAGACGGGGTCAGCGATCGGGATGACGCCGCAATTACGGCTCACCTTCAGCACTTCGTGCTGGACCGGCTGCGAGTCTCCGAGTTCCATCCCGATGCCTGGCAGGCGGTGGTCATCCGCAATCCCGCCGATACCCGGGCCAGGCTCCTCGCGGTGTCAGGCGACAAGTACACCTACCGGGAAATGGACGATCTCACCGAGCTCATGAAACGGACCTTCCAGACCGTCACGCAGGTCAGCAAGGTGGACCGGCTGGGGGTGCTGGGTGAACAGGTAACGCTGAGCTTCTCCCAGGAACGCATCGCGTCCTACGGCGTGCAGATGGGGAAGCTGACCGATATCCTGCGGGCCCGGAATACCGCGCTCGGCGGAGGGCTGGTCGAGGTGGAAGGCCGCACCGTCGCGCTCAACCCGACCGGCGAGTTTCTCAACGAGAAGGAGATCGGCGACGTCATCGTGGGAAATTCCCGCAGTGGAGCGCCGCTCTACCTGCGCGACCTGGTGGATATCGATCGCGGCTATGAGAGCCCGCCGCGCTACCTGAACTTCTACAGCTGGGCCGATTCATCGGGCCGCTGGCATCGGAGCCGGGCCGTCACCCTTGCGCTGCAGATGCGCCCGGGAGAGAAGATCGGGGAGTTCGGCTTTGCGGTAGACTCCACGATGCAGGTGCTCCGCACCCGCCTTCCGCCCGACCTGATCATGGCCCGCGTGTCGGATCAACCGCTCCAGGTGGAAGAGAACATCGATCTCTTCATGGGCAGTCTCTACGAGGCCATCATCCTGGTGGTGCTGATCGCGCTGGTGGGATTCTGGGAATGGCGCTCGGCGCTGTTGCTGGCGATCAGCATTCCCCTGACGCTGGCCATGACCTTCGGGATGATGGCGCTGGTCAGGATCGACCTCCAGCAGATCTCGATCGCGTCGCTCATCATCGCGTTGGGTCTCCTGGTGGATGACCCGGTCGTCGCCGGCGATGCCATCAAACGGGAGCTCGACCACGGCCACCCGGGGAGGATCGCCGCCTGGCTGGGACCCACCAAGCTGGCGCGCGCGATCATGTTCGCCACCGTCACCAATATCGTGGCGTATCTGCCGTTCCTCATGTTGTCGGGTTCCACCGGGCAGTTCCTGTACAGCCTTCCGATCGTACTGACCTGCTCGCTGGTCGCGTCACGGCTGGTCTCGATGAGCTTTATCCCCATGCTGGGCGACCTGCTGCTTCGGCCCAGTAAGAAACAGTCCCCGCCGATCGAGCAGCGGCGCACCACCGGGTTCAGCGGCTGGTACTACAAGGTTGGCCGCCGGGCTATCGAGCATCGCTGGCGTTTCGCGATCGCCTCGCTCGGATTTCTGGTGCTCGGGGGCTGGGTCATGAGCCGTCTCAAGACCCAGTTCTTCCCCAAGGACCTGCAGTATCTCTCGTACGTCGAAGTCTGGCTGCCGGAAGATGCGCCCCTCATCGCGACCCGGGAAATCACCGAGCAGGTCGAGGGCATCGTGCGGCGGGAGTCGCAGAAGTACTTCGCCCATCATGAGTCCCACGGCGAGCCGGGCGGTATGGTCTCGCTCACCACCTATCTGGGTGGTGGCGGCCCCCGCTTCTGGTCCAGCTTCGGGCCGGAGCCGAGGCAGACCAACTACGGTATAATCGTGATGCAGACCATCAATAAGCACGACACGCCGGGATTGATCCCCGCACTCCAGGACGCGATGTCCCGAGAGGTCACCGGCGCACGGGTGAACGTCAAGGAGCTGGAGCTCGGGCCGGTGGTGGGCACCCCGGTGGCGATCCGCCTGAGCGGAGACCACATCCCTACGCTTCGCGCCCTCGGCGCCCAGGTGTCGGACATTTTCCGCAAGAATCCGCTCGTCGGGCGGGTCGAAGACGACTGGGGGTCCCAGAGCTTCGCGGTGGACGTCACCATCGATCCCAATCGCGCCAGCATGGCCGGCCTCACCAACGCGGACGTGGCCAGGAGTACGGCGGTCGGCCTGAACGGCTACCGGATGACTTCGCTCTACGAAGGCAACAACGTCATCCCCGTCGTCGCGCGGCTCCGCATGGAAGAACGGGCCCAGCTGGCCGACCTGCGGAACCTCTACGTCTACAGCACCCAGGGTACCTCCAAGATTCCCTTACAGCAGATCGCGTCGCTGTCCACCGGCATGCGGCCGGAGAAGATCAACCGGCGCGATCAGTTCCGCACGATTACCATCGGCGCCTACCCCAAGGCCGGCGTACTGTCCTCCGAGGTGTTCCTGGCATCGAAACCCGCGCTCGACAGCTTCGCCGCCAATCTGCCGATCGGGGTGAGGCTCAAGATTGCGGGCGAGCAGGAGAAGCAGCAGGACGGGTTCCTCGAGCTGGCGCTGGTGCTGGGGACCTCGGTGGCGCTGATCTACATTGCGCTGGCGGTGCAGTTCCAGAACGCCATCAAGCCGCTCCTGGTCTTCGGCGCGATCCCCTACGGCATGGTCGGCGCCATTATCGCGCTGGGGATCATGGGCGCGCCCTTCGGTTTCATGGCGTTCCTTGGAGTCGTGAGCCTGGTCGGCGTCATCGTGAGCCACGTCATCGTGCTGTTCGACTTCATCGAGGAGGCACGAGAGAAGGGCGAGGGGCTGGAGGAGGCCCTGCTGGACGCCGGCATCCTCCGGCTCCGGCCGGTACTCATTACCGTGGGCGCCACTGTCTTCGCTCTGGTGCCGCTGGCGTTACATGGCGGGCCGCTGTGGGAGCCACTCTGCTACGCGCAGATCGGCGGGCTCGCGGTGGCGACCGTGATCACGCTGCTTCTGGTGCCGGTGTTCTACTCGATTGCGGTGCTGGACCTGAAGATCGTGACCTGGGAGCCGGGGAAGCACTGAGCCAGCGCGGCTACCTCTTCGACGTGGCCAGCGCCGCCCCGAAAAAGACAAACGCGGCGCCACCGGCCCGGTTTATGGTGCGTCCCCCACGCTCCGAGGTAAGCCAGGCCCTGGCTCGCTGCGCCGTCAGCGCGTACACCGAATGGATGATCACCACCAGGGAGCTGTAAGTCAGGACCAGAACGGTGAACTGTGGGGCGTACTCCATAGAAGGATCGATGAACTGGGGAAACACCGAGAGAAAGAAGAAGATCGCCTTCGGGTTGGTGAGCTGAAGCGATAGGCCCTGAAGAAAACCGCGCATGAACCCGGTATTCCGCACGATCTGGTCCTCGAACCGATAAGCCGGTGCCCGCCAGAGCTTGATGCCCAGGTAAAACAGATAAGCCGCCCCGACGTACTTCATTACCGTAAACGCCGCGGCCGACGTGGCGAGAAGCACTCCCAGGCCGGTAGCGGAGAGTGCCGCGACAGCCAGGGCTCCGCAGGAGATGCCCAGGATGCCGCTGAAGCTTCCTCGCAGCCCGGAGCGAATCGAATTGGTGAGCGTCATGACGACGCCGGGACCCGGGCTCAAGACGGTGGTGGCGGCGAGCAGGAGAAACACCGGATAGAGCTTCATGGGACCACCTACGGGGCTGGAGTGACGCGGTTTCACCTCTCGATTCGGCGTCCGAAAACGGCGAGACAACTCCTCTTGGCTTGGGTATCCTGGAGGCCCGAGGTACGGCGGCGCAAACACGAGAGGATCGTCCACCATGTCGATTGCGCGACAGCTTGGCCGGTTGAACGAGCAGTATATCCAGGGCCTGTTGAATGCGGACAGCAAGTGGTTCGAGCGCCATCTGGCCGACGAGTTCGTCTGCATCGAATCCGACGGCTCGCTGCGCAATAAGGCGGAGTTCGTCCGAAAGGTGTCCAACGGATCGGGCTACTTGAAGTACCGCCTCGATCAGGTGCAGGTGCGGGTCTTCGGCGAGGTAGGGGTGGTGCAGGCGACCGGTGCTTTCACCCGCACGAACGGTGAGACCGGGGTCAGCCGTTACACCGACGTCTACGCGCTGATCGACAACGACTGGAGAGTCGTGTCGGCGCAGGTCACCAGGGCCGACGGGTTGGTCTCCTCGGAAACGGGCCGCGGACCCTATCCGTAGGGTGGCTACCCCTTCTTCCTGGTGTCGCCAATCGGGAACACTGTCCTTCGCTACGGTCTCGTTGGTTGGGTGGGCGGATCGCTCCTGGCCGCGCTTGTCATGGTTCAGGCCATCGTTCGAACCACCAACTCAACCTCCGCCATAAGCCTGCTCTTCGTCCCCTTCTATGCCGCAGTGTGGGGACTTCCGGCCCTGGCAGTCGGACTCTGCGTGGGCTATCTGCGAACTCGCATCGGGGTCGCGGCGGGCTCGCACCGGTGGCTCACCATAGCCGCGGGAGTGCTGGCTCTCTCCATCATCGGCATCATCTCTTTCCTCGTCGCGCAGCGGCTCCAGCTATCCCGGCAAGTCAACCGGGTGTTGGCTACGGATAGGTCCGGATTGCAGCGAGTGTTGGAAAACGCTGAGCTGCGGCAGAACAAGTTCATTCTCGGCGCGATTGCTCAGAATCTCAATGCGACGTCAGCTATGCTGCACCAGATCGTGGCAAGCCCCGACCCGGAGCTTCACCGCCGGATGGGGAGCGTCTTCGACCTCATGGGCGAGAATCGAAAGGGCTTAGCCGTGATGCGACTGGTGGCCAGGCACCCCAACGTGGCTCCGGAGGATGTGGAAGCACTGGCGAGCTCGCCGGATGAATACGTCTTGAGCGACGTGGCGGCCAGCGAAAAGACCTCTGAGGCCACCTTGCGCAGGCTCGCCAGCCAAGGAGGCTATCTCATAGAATGGGGCCTCGCACGGAACCCCAACGCACCCCAGGACCTCCTCGAGCGACTCAGCGAGAACTCTGACGAGTACACCAGGGCGTGGGTTGCCTCCAACCCGGGCACTTCTGCGGCGGACCTGCGGAGGTTGAGCCGTGATCCTGATTGGAACGTTCGGAGAAGTGTTGCTGGTAACCTCCAAGCTCCCCAGGAGAGCGTCGAGCGGCTTGCCGACGATCCGGATGATCGCGTGAATCGAGTGGCCAAGCATCGGCTTGGCCGCTAGGCTAGTTCCCGCCTTTCAGCGCACCGGCCGAGTCGGGCGGGGTGCCGTTGAGCCGGTCCGTGGCGGTGGCGATCATCCGGTCGAGCTCCGGGCGCGCGAGCCAGCGGCCGCCCACGACCACCGCCTCGATGCGCGTGGTGTTCCGTATGTCCTTTAGCGGGTTCCCGGCAACCAGCACGAGATCAGCCCGCTTGCCCTTCTCGATCGAGCCCCACTCGCGTGCCTTCAGGAACTCGGCCGGATTGGTGGTGGCGGTCTGGAGCGCCTGATAGGGCGTGAGGCCCGCGTTCACGAACGCTTCGATCTCGCGGTGGACCTCCCAACCGTAAGCCATGAGCCATTCCGGTGTATCGGAGCCGGCCATGATCTTGCCGCCGGCCTCGGCGATTTTCCTGGTGAGCGTGTTGCGGACCTCGACGTAGCGTTTCCGGCGAGTCTCGCTGGCCGCCTGCTTCCAGTACTTGGTGCGCGCGCCGAGGTAGAGTCTCCGGACGTCCGGGGTGATCATCGACCAGTCGGGCCGGTTCCGCATGGCCTCATCGGTCTCGCCGGTGCCGAACGCGGTGTTGAAGAGATGGAGGGTGGGGGTGGACCAGACCCCGGCCTTCGCGGTCGCCTTGGCGATCTGATCGACCTTGCCGTCGTCGATGTAATCGAGGGTCTCCCAGTTCCGGGGCTTGAAGATTCCGTAGTTGCTGATGGAGAGGTCGCGCGGGGCCGAGTCGGCCATCACCGACTCGAAGTAGCCATCGAGGTGCTCGATCTGCTGGCCGGCCGCCAGCGCATGGGGCACGCCGACCCGCGGATCCACGTGGCCGATCACCCGGATTCCCCGGCGCTTCGCCTCATCGGTGATGGCGTCGTAGACCTCGGGCGTGATGTCGGTGGTCAGCTTCACGAAGTCGTAACCCGCGCCGACCACCTGGCGAACGGCGGCGCGGGCCTGATCCGGGGTTGCCACCACGACGCCATTCTCCTCTTCCTTACCGGCGAACTGAGGGCTCGCGATCCACAGCTGGGGGCCGAGCACCCTTCCGGCGGCCACGTCGCGACGGAGGGTCAGGTGCTCCGGAGTGCCGATCATGATTCGGGTGGTGGTGACGCCGTTGGCCACCATGACGCCCAGCTCGTACGGCGCCACCGAATCGGGAGTCTCACCGTCCGAATAGAGGTGGGTGTGCATGTCGGCGAGGCCGGGCATGAGAAACTTCCCGGTGCCGTCGATTCGTCGCATGCTCGAGGGCACTCGAACCGCGATGCTGGGACCGATCTCGGCGATACGTCCGTCCTGGACGATCACGGTGGCATCGCGAATGACTATCTCCGAGCTCATCGGAACCACGGCGACGTTGGTGATCGCGTAGGAGCCGCTTGCCAACGACCCGCGCGACCGGGGGGCTTGCGCCGCCGCGTCGACACTGGTCGCGAGCATCAGCGAGATGGCTGCGAGATGGAACGGGCGGGGGCGGGACCCAGCTCGGTGTGACATAGCGCTCTGGCCGGTTCGAGGACTCTGCTTCTACGGCGGGAGCACTAAGGCAGTTTCACATCGGCTCATGAGCCCGGCTGGGGCAGGCTGTTCCAGATATCCAGTTGGATGCGCCAGGTGCCACCCGGCTCGCGGCGCCAGACCACGACGTATTTCCCTCCCAACGGTCCCCATTTGGTACCCTCACGCTCGCCGGCGACTTCGAAGGTTCCGTAGTCGTAGGCATGCTGGCCGTCCACCACGACGCGAGCGGGCGTGAGAGCATGGTGGGTGATTCGCTGCCCGGGCTTCGGGGTCCAGTAGCGTTGGATCGCTTCCCGGCCCGCGATCATCTCGGACCGCTCCGGAAAAATGACCGCGTCCGGGGTGTACAGCTGGGCCATCGCCGCTGCGTCGCCCCGGACGTAGGCGGCGGAGAATTGGCGGCCGAGCTGGTGGAGCGCAGCGCTGTCCGAGGTCGTTGCTTGCACCGGAGAGGGCTTTGGAGCGATCTGGACGCAGTGCTCGCTGACTAGTTGCCAGGTGGATCCGGCCTGCTGCCAGACCAGCCCGCAACGCTGGTCGTCGGTGAAGCGCTCTCCTTTGTAGGCGCCCGCCCCCCGCCAGCGACTGCTCACCACGGCGAGGCTTCCACTCGGAGAGATCACGACCTCCGAGCGGGCTGCACGCTCCAAGACGTATTGCGGGTTGCCGAGGAAGCCAAGCGTTTGGGTGCGAGACGACACGTCACCGAGCGAGCTGAAGTACTGATACCGAGGTGCCAGCAGCCGGCCCACGGCGACGGTGTCCTTGCGATTCCAACTGCTGTCGTAATGGGCAACCAGCGCAGCAACCTTGTCGGTGGCGCTGGACTGTGCCGTGAGGATCTGCGGACTCATCAGGGCGAATCCGAGAAGGCTTAACCAAGGGGACCTGGTTCCGAACATTCTCTTGGCTCCTTACAGTGTGTGATTAGCTCGGCCCAGGACGACCCCACCGCTCACCAGCCGGCGGCACGTCCGGGCTGCGCAGCGGTGGAATCTTGTCGCTGAACTGCACGCCGGTGACGCGATCGGTGTTGTCGTCCCGCACCCGGTAAGCCGCGGGGAAATCGTCCGACCCTTCGATCCACTCCTCCAGCACAGCCGCCAGCTCGCGCACCTGCTTCGCATACGCCGGCTGGTCGGCGACGTTACGGAGCTCCCACGGGTCGGCGGCGAGGTCGTACAACTCGAGCCGCGCTCGCGGCGTCTCGAATAAGCGAGCCTGTGCGGGGTTGAGCCGGCCCGACTTGGCCAGCGCGCGCAAGGCGAGGAATGATGGACTGGCGCCGATGTCCGCGGCAGTGCAGAGCGGCAGCTCGGTGTAGGCGTCAGTGCGGATGAGCTTGTACCGCTCGGTGCGAACGGCACGCTGGTGTTCGTCGCAGTCGTGCCAGTTGCGCTCGCTGAAGACGTACTCCCGGCCGGCGTACGACGCCGGGGCCGTGAGGAGAGCGGCGAAGCTTTGGCCTTGGATGCCTTCCGGCGACACGATGCCGGCGACTTCCAGGATGGTCGGCATCAGGTCGATCGTACTTACCAAACCGCGCCGGTAGACCGCGCCGGCCCGCACGACCCGTGGCCAGGAGAAGATGAGCGGCGTGCGGGTTCCTCCGTCGTACAGGGTCCCCTTCTCGCGTGGAAACGGGGCACCGTTGTCGCTGAGGAAAATCACCAGCGTGTTGTCCCGCAGCTTTCTCTGCTCCAGTTGCCTGAGCATGTCGCCCAGAGCCCCGTCCAGGTACGCGATCGCGTCGTAATACAGCGCCAGGTCGGCCCGGGTCTCCGGCGTGTCTGCGAGATATGGTGGCAGTACGACACTCGGCTGGGCGAATGGGGCTGGGAGATGAGTCCCGATCGATACGGCCGGTGCGGCTCGTGGAATCCTACCCAGAGAAAGAACGGCCGAGTGCCGGCTGAGTCGAGAAAGCTGGGCAGCGCCGTCGCAGTGCTGGAGGAATACCACTGAAACTGACGATCGGCGTTGGGCCCGTAGTGCGTCTTTGCCATGTGCCCGGTGAAGTAGCCCTGCTCCTGAAGGTATGATGGCAGCAGGCGCCCCCCGTCGGGCAGAGGGGTATGCAGATCTTCGGTTCGGGTCGCATGAGCGTACTTGCCGCTCAGGATGCTGATTCGAGAGGGACTGCACTGCGGCGTGGTCCCAAAGGCGTGCTGCACCAGCAAGCCCGAGCGGGCGAGCCGATCGATGTTGGGTGTGCGGATGGCGGCGTTGCCGTACGGTCCGGTGTCGCGCCAGCCGAGGTCGTCACCCACGAACACGACGATGTTGGGGCGGGACTGCGGCGGTCCCTGGGCGGCCAGCGCCGGGCAGAGCATGAGCGCCAGCGCCGCGCACCTAAGCAGCAGCCGAGCGGGACGTAGAGCCAGAGATTTCACAACCTGACAACCTATCGGCTGGATGGATACTTTCAACATCTCGAGGAAGAGGAGACGCGATGAGCGCTGGCGTAAAGGCGACGGCCGGCCGGGTCGAGGAGGCGCTCCAGTGGTTGGAGCGGCGAGCGAGCCAGCAGATCCGCGAGGAGATGGGATCGCGGTACGGCATCCACACACCCAAGGCATTCGGCGTGCGGGTGTCCGCGATCCAGCAGCTGGCCAAACGCCTGGGAAAGGATCACGACCTCGCCCTCGCCCTGTGGGACACCGGCTGGTACGAAGCCCGCATGCTCACCTCGTTCGTCGACGACCCAGCGGAGGTCACGGCGGCGCAGATGGATCGCTGGGCCAAGGACTTCGACAACTGGGGCATCTGCGACACGGTGTGCTTCCATCTGTTCGACCGTACGCCGCACGCCTGGCGGAAGGTCGATCAGTGGAGCCGGCGCCGCGACGAGTTCGTGAAGCGGGCGGCCTTTGCGTTGCTGGCCGGCCTTGCCCTCCATGACAAGCGTGCGAGCGACGCGCAGTTCATCCGCGCGCTGGTCCTGGTCGAGCGCGCTGCTTCGGACGATCGGAATTTCGTGAAGAAGGGCGTGAGCTGGGCGCTGCGAGTCATGGGCCGGCGCAATCAGGCGATCAACGCTGCCGCGGTCGAGGTGTCGCGGCGGCTGGCCGAGTCGGCCGAGCCTGCGGCCCGGTGGGTGGGGAAGGAGGCGCTGAGGGAGCTTACCAGTCCGCTGGTGCGGCGGCGGCTCGCGGCGCGGAGGCGAAGGCGGGTGCCCGACCGGCCGATCATAAAGACCGCTCGAAGTAGATCAGTGGTGTCCCCCGGTAACTGTGCCGCCCGACCTGCTTGAAAGTCACACTTCGGAGTAGAAGTCCCCGCCACCAGCCGGCGCGTCGTAAGCATCCAGCCGGATGGCGTCGGCCGGCCATCCCTTGGCAACAGCGATGGCCTCCGCCAGCAGGCGGCGTCCGATGCCCTGGCGCTGCACAGCCGGTCGCACCGCCATGTCCGTGAGATACAAGGGTCGCTGGACGGGGGTGAAGGATGCCGTGTCGATCGCCCAGGGCTTCCTGGTGGCGAGCCGCAGGACGCCCACGATGTCGGTGTCATCTCGGGCGACAAGCAGAACGGAGTGCGTCAGGGCGTGCAGCACGCCCCCCTCGGTGACTGCCGATGACCAATGTCCCCGGCCGTGCCGGGCTGTCAGATCTTCAGCAACGGCAGTGCGAAGGGCCGCAACGGTCGCGGCGTCGGGAGCGCCGGCCCGCGCAAACGACAGGTTCACGATTGCCGTGGGCTCCTGGGTCGGTCACTGAGTCGCCCACCGGGCAAAGGGAAGCCAGGCATCCGTGTGGCCGACCGCGGCGCGCAGGGGCAGCGAGAGGATGAGAAACAGGCCGCCCCAGAGGAAGGCGGGATGCACTCGGCCGTGGGTCACGCGGTCATAGATCATGCAGGCCACCACGAACACACTGGTGAGGGCCATGGTTACCTGCGGCTTTCCCCCGATGACCGGCATGCGGGCGAGGGCCGGCGACAGCAGGGTAATGGTGGCCAGCAGCATCAGCCGCTTGTGGGTGGCGCTCCGGTGCCTCTGGGAGAGACCCGCCGCCACCAGGATCGTGAAGGTCACCAAGGCGCCTAGGGGAACCGACAGGAACACCAGGGGAGGTGGGCCCCAGGGTGGTGAATGGCCCAGCCTGGCCCCCTCGACGGCGACGAGGTAGCCGACCAGCACCATGCTCACCGCCAGCACGAAGCCGCCGACGCCCAGGCGCCGGTGGATATCGGCCCGGCTTGCGGCGATCAGCGAGGTCTGGGTGATGAAAAGCAGAATCCACAACGTGAAGATGATGCCGTGGAGGTGGACGAGCGTGGTAAGCGCGGGTGCGTCGAAGAGGTCTTTGAGGTAATACGTTCGGGCGAATCCGACAAAGACGGTGAGAGCAGCGGCGACTGCCATGGCAGGGAAGAACCACCGGTCGCGCCTGCGTCCGACGACTGCCGCACTCACTGCGGCCGGTCGGCTCGCCGCAGTGCCAAGCTCTGTGCTCATGGCGTCACCTTTTTCGAGGAGGGTCCGGCTCATAAGATGCAGCTTCCATCTCCGATGAGCCAGGTTCGGCCTGCAGTACACTCTTGACAGCAGGGCGCCTGTTTCCCATCGTATCCCCATCGCGAGCATAGGCACTATGAACACGAGATGGCGTCCGGTCGGCGTCCATTCCATCGCGATCTGTCGGCTTCCGTCGCAGCAAACTCCCCACATTCCCTGTTCCTAGGCGTCCGCTCCGGCCGCCACAACGCGAGTGCGCCCCGGCTTCCCGGCTCGAGCGACACCGCGACCGCGTCCCTGTAGGCGCCTCTCGACAGTTCAGCAGCCTCTCCCGATGCGCGCTCGCGCATCATGGCCACCACTGTGTCTTGGTGCGACAGGAGGGCCTATGTCGCGAATTCTCCTCGCAGTTCTGCTGCTGTGGGCCGTCGCCTGTACCGACGACCGGAGCGTAACGGCTCCGGGCCAAGCCGATGATCTCACCACTGACGACGAATCATCGGGAATCGAGCTCAGCCTCCGCGGTCTCAAGGAAGCGCACACACCACTCTCCGGCGGAGCGACCACGGTCTTCGACGTGTCGGCCGACGCCTTCTCCTTTCCCATACCTACACTCCAAGGCGAGGGCCTCGCTCGCCACGATGAGGGAGATGAAGAGTTCGAGATCGAGTTCGTGCCCGCCCCCGCGGCCGAGAACTCTGGCCTGGGCCCGGTGTTCGACAACGTGTCCTGCGAAGCCTGCCACGTGGGCGACGGCCGCGGCCGTCCGCCGTTCGGCGCCGAGCCGTTCAGCTCGCTCTTCCGCGCCAGCGTCGCGGGCCAGGGCCCGAACAACGGTCCCGCGCCGGTGCCCGGCTTCGGCGGCCAGCTTCAGCTCCGCTCCGTCCCCGGCTTCAGCCCCGACGTCTATGCCGCGGTGGCCTACGCCGAGTCGGTCGGGACCTTCACCGATGGCACCCAGTTCTCGCTGCGAGTTCCGACCTACACCCTGACCGGCGGATACTCTCCGCTGCCGGCCGGGGTCCTCATCTCGCCCCGAGTGGCGCCGTTCGTGTTCGGGCTGGGCCTGCTCGAGGCCGTGCCGGAGGAGGCCATACTCGCGCTGGCCGATCCGGAAGACCGGGATCGCAACAAGGTCTCGGGTCGGCCCAACTATGCGTGGGACGAGATCCAGCATCGCGCCAGGATCGGACGGTTCGGCTGGAAGGCGAACAACCCCAACCTCATCCAGCAGACCGCCGGCGCGTACAACGGCGACATGGGGGTGACATCGTCGATATTCCCCGCCGAGTCGTGCGAGAGTCACTATCCGGGGTGTGAGCCACACGAGGCCGAGGTGGAAGACGAGACCGTCCACAACGTGGCGTTCTATGCCCAGACACTGGCGGTGCCGGCTCGGCGCGACCTGGACGACAAGATCACCGACAAGGGCGAGAAGCTGTTCTACAAGAGCGGCTGTGTGAACTGCCACGTGTCCACGCTACGGACCGGCGTGCACCCGGAGGTGCCGGAAGTGTCGTCACAGACGATTCACCCGTATACCGATCTGCTGCTCCACGACATGGGGCCCGGACTCGCCGACGGTCGCCCGGACTTCGATGCCTCGGGCAGCGAGTGGCGCACGGCGCCGCTGTGGGGAATCGGTCTGGTGGAGACGGTGAACGAGCACACCAATTTCCTGCACGACGGCCGGGCGCGCACGCTGCTGGAAGCGGTGCTGTGGCATGGTGGGGAAGCCGAGGCGGCGCGCAACCGAGTGCTTCGGATGTCCGCCCGCGAGCGGGAGGCGCTGGTCGCCTTCTTACAATCGCTCTGACAGGAACTCTGGAAGGGCCTTCAATGCGCCGGCGGGTTGCTCGTCCGCTGAGACTGTAGAGCCGTGGCGCCTTGATACAAGAAGGTTCGCTCTCCGGCAAGCTCGATCAACCCGTCGGCGTTGATCCGGGCCAACTGTATCCGGTAGCTGTTGCCCGGTGTCAGCTGCACGGCGCCCGAGGACCCATCGGTGAAGGGTGAATCTCCGTAACGAATCGGAGAATTGATGGCGTTCACCGGATCCTGGGTGCCAATGGCCCAGTAGAGCGTCGACGCCTGGTCCACGACCAGTTGGTATACCGCGCACCCGGAAGGACCCCAGGCGAATTCCGGCGCCGCCTCATCGCTCACGGTGATCACGAAGTCACCGGTGCATCGGCCGAACTCGTCGGTATCGGTCCCGCAGGCGCTCAAGGGCAGGAGACTCAGGACGAGGAGAAGCCGAGGGTTCATCTCAGATCACCTTTCCGACCAGCCGCCCCAACCGCTCCCGCCCGCTCCGGCTCAGCCGGCAGCGGACGCCGCTTTGTAGTACCGCCACCGGCTCGTTCCCCGGCACCAGCTTGATCTCCTTCACCTTTGCAATACTGACGATGGTCGATCGATGGATGCGAACGAACCGAGAGGCCGGCAACCGCCGCTCGACCCCGCTGATGGTCTCCCGCACCAGGTCCACCCGACCCGCAGAATGAATCCGCACGTAGTCTCCTCGCGCCTCCACCCACTCGATGTCGTCCAGCGCCAGCATCAGCACGCCTTGCCCACTGTGAATCGCGATCCGATCCGGGATTGCCTGGGCGGTCATCGATCCGGGCCACCCCTCCGGTGAGCTGGCAAGCTCGCCCAACTCCCGTACGAACGCCAGCAGGCGCTCGAGATCCGCCGCCGAGCGCTGGCGGAGCCGCTCTTTCACATGCGCCACCGCGGCCCGAAACCGGTGGTCGCTGAACGGCTTGAGCAGATAGTCGGCCGCGTGCACGTCGAACGCCCGGAGGGTGTACTCGTCGAACGCGGTGACGAAGACGATGAGCGGCGCAGAAGCCGGCGGCAACCGAGCCAGCACCTCGAAGCCGTCCCGCCGCGGCATCTGCACGTCGAGGAACACCAGGTCGGGATGCAGCCGGAGGATCGCGTCCACCGTCTGGAGCCCGTCGGAGCACTCGCCCAGCACCTGGAAGTCCGAGTCGCCGGCGAGGAGTAGCTGGATGGTGCGCCGCGCCGCCGGCTCGTCGTCCGCGATCAGCACCCGGATCGGATTGCTCACCCGTCCTCCTCGTCAGCCTGCCAGGGAACCTCGAGTACGGCGAGGGTGCCGCCCGCCTGGTCGGGCAGCAGGTCCAGGCGGTACGCCGATCCGTAGAGCCGGTTGAGTCGAGCCCGAGTATTGGCCAAACCGACGCCGCGGCTGGAGCCGTTCCCGGTGTAGGACGGTCCGTCGTTGCGCACTTCGATGCGCAGGGCCCCGTCGCGCCGGATGGCCCGGACCTCGATCCGGCCCGCGCTGGGATCTCGCGCGATCCCGTGACGGATGGCGTTCTCCACCAGCGGCTGAAGCGACAGGTTGGGCACCATCGCCCCCAGGGTTCCCCGGTCGACGTCGAATCGAACCGCGAGCCGGTCGGAGAATCGGGTCTGCTCGATCTCCAGATACGCCTCGATGAAGCTCAGCTCCTCCCGCAGCGGAACCTCGTTGCGCTGCACGTTGCCCAGCGTCTGCCGGAACAGCTCACCCAGCCGGGCGATGGTAGACGTGGCGGCTTCGCTCCGGCCGTCTCGGACTAGGGAGGCAATGGTGTGCAGGGTATTGAAGAGGAAGTGCGGCTGGAGCTGCATCCGGAGCGCCGCCAACTGGGCCTGGGTCAATTCGGCCTGGAGCCGGATTCCCTCGACTTCGCGGTCCCGGGAGGTGCGGTAATACCGGGCGGCATGGGCCGCGGCCACGATCACCCAGTAGATAATGAAAGAGTAGTGGTAGTAGCGCAGCACGATTTTGAGGTAGACGTCCCAGAACTCCGGCCCGACATAGCTGACCGTAGGCCCGAAGTAACGGTTGATGGCCGTCACCAGCGCGAGATCCACCAGCGCCACCACGGTGCCGGCCACCAGATGAAACAGCCCGGCGGCAACCCACTGCTGCCGCTCCAACCGGATGCGCTGCCCCAGCGAAAACACCAGCGGCGTGAGCCCGGCCCACACGTACCACTCCGGCAGGCCCGCCACCAGCGAGTGCGCGAAGGTGAGCGGCCTTCCCGCGGCCAACATTCCGAAATACACGAAGGCGACCGAGGACCAGGCCAGCGGAGTCGCCAGCGCAAAGGCGAGCAGCCAAATCGCGAGCCACCCCGGCCCTGCCGACTCGGTGCTGCGGGTGCTGGGTTGGAATGCCATGATCGGCTCCAATCTACGCCTCGGTCGGTGAGTCGCTCTCCCGCTGCGACGAACGGGCCCCACGGTGCGACCAATCACCGGTCCACCTGTGTCCCCTCCTCGCCGGGGACGACCGGCCGCGCCGGCCGGCCATCCCGGTCACTCGTCGGCCGATTGCGGGCGTCGGCCGGCATCTGCGGTCGAATGGTCGCAATCGATCTGGCTCACCTACCGGCGCACCGATAGCGTGACCCCAGTCCTCTCCCGACAACTGCTCACTTACAGGAGGCGTCACATGGATACCCTTCGACGCTTAGGAGCGCTGGCGCTCGGGCTCGCGCTCACCGGCTGTAGCGAAGATCGCTCCACTCTGGAGCCGGAGTCCGGCCCGCCGGCACTGGCGCAAGCTCAAAGCAACGGTGTGGTGGTGCAGGTGAAGGGCACCGCCGACCACCTGCGCACCGTCGGCACCGTCACCGCGCTGACACTCTTCTCCTTCGACAGCGAGCGAAAGGCCGACGGGACCACCACCGGCTCGTACTTCTACAACTTCCAGGCGGCCGGCTTCTCGGTCGAAGGCCCGGTGACCTGCATCTCGACCGCCGGCAACCAGGCCTGGGTCGGCGGGGTCGTGAACAGCATCGACAGTCCCGATCCGGAGGATCAGGCGTTGGTCGGGCTGGACATGTGGTGGCGCTCGATCGACAACGGGCAGGGCGAGGGCTCCGCCCTCGACGCCACCTCCGGCCTCGGCTTCAAGTTCCCCGGCGTCGCCATCACCGCCGAGAGTTGGTGCCGGGACCAGCCCGAGGCCCTCATCGTCCGTGAGGTCGACCCAGGAAGCAACCTGAAGATCAAGATCAAGTGAGCCGCGTTCCAGTCCGGTTCGTCCGGTGCAAGACTGGACGACACGGCCGTCTTATGCTCTGCCATGCGAGATCAACACCGGCCCAAGCAGGACTTGATTACCGAGGTTGCGGCGCTCCGGAAACAAGTGGCCGACCTGAAGGAGGCCATGACGGCGCGCCGCCGGGTGGAGGACGCCCTCCGCCACGGGGAGGAACAGTTACGTCTCCTCACCGACGGCGCCGCCGTTGGGCTCTGCCTGGTAGCGCCCGACGGCACGCCTTTGGTGACCAACCGGCCTTTCGCCAGGCTGCTGGGCTATGACTCTCCCGCGGAGCTGCTCAGCATGGCCGGCGTGTTGGGTCTTTTCGCCAGCCGGGAAGAGTCCTGCCGAGTCTGGGGATTGATCGAGAAGGGCCAGGAGCGGATCACCGCCGCGATGTTCCGGCGGAAGGACGGTGGCTATCTCTCGCTCGGCGCGATCGGCTCGGTCTGTCAGGATCCCCGGGCCATCATCCTGGTAGTCATGGATCGCCAACCCCAGTCGTATGGACCGGTCGCTCCCCCATCGCCCCCTGCTGCCCTCAGTGGTGCCTGGTCCGGCGGTACGCGTTCGGTGTGAGGCCGGTGTAACACTTGAACGCGCGGGTGAAGTGGCTCTGGTCGGCAAACCCGGCCGCCAAGGCCACCGCCGCGAGCGCGGTATCCGACCGAACCAGTTGCCCTGCTGCCCAGTCCAGCCGTAGCCGCCGCACGTAGGATCCCAACGACACCCTGAAGTGCCATCGGAAGGCGCGCGCCAGATGCGCCGGGTGGACCCCGACTGCGTCCGCTACTTCGACCGCTCGAAGCGGCTCGCGGAAGCGGGTATGAACCAGCTCCTGGGCCTGACGCAGCCAGCGCGGCGGCGTCCGCCGGTCGGTGTCGGTTCGCGCCAGAGCCACCAGCATCTCCAGCACCGCCGATTCCGCCGCGAGCGGCGTGAGATCGTCGGGCCGGTCCAGCTCACCGGCCAGCCGAGCGGCACGGGCGGCGATACCGGCGTGATGCCGGTGCGAGGGTTGCTCGAGAAATCGGGCGAAAGGATCCAGGAGGTCGCGGCGGGTGGGGTCGGGCTGAACCACGACAACATGGGCGCCGGCCCGGTGCATCCGATTGGCGTGGGTCTGGCCGGCGGGCTCGTTGAACACGGCGGCAGGAAGACAGTGATGTCTCCTCCCGCCCATCTCCAACTCGAACGATCCCTCCAGCATGGTTGCAACGCAGGCCCGGTCGTGCGTGTGCCGGGGGAGGTACTCGCCGGGGGAGAACCAGGCCTCGACCACCAGGAAGCCATCCAGCTCCAGAGATCGAAACGCCGGGCTGCCCATGGTGACCGGTACCGCGTGGGGGAGGGTGTTCATGCCCAATCAGACGTTTCAAGCTGAGCGGGGACGCACAGCTTGGATGCTCGCCCGGTTCTACCGCCGCGGCTCCGGTTCAAGACCGGGCCGCCGGACGATCCTATCCTGCCTCCGGGGGATTCCTTTCACTCGGAGGCAGCGATGCGCAAGAACATATGGAAGGGGGTCGGCCTGATTGGCGTCCTGGCAACAGGATGCTCCGGTCCGACAGCGCCCGATGCGGCGAAGGGCGGATTTCAAGCAGCGTCGCCTCTGGTAGGCGAGCTGGGGATCCTGGAGCAGGTCTCGGGAGGCGGGCAGTTCGTCCATCCGGACTTCGGAACGGTCACCTTTGCGTTCACCGCGACCCGCCATGGTGACGGGCGGGTAAGCGGCCGGTTTCAGCAACACCAGCCGGCCTTCGGCTTCACCTACAAGGGCGATGTGACCTGCTTCGCCATCGACCCGGTAAACCACCGGGCCTGGATCGGCGGCGTCCTCACCCAGAGCAACGACCCCGACCCGATTACCGAAGTAGGCGATGATGCCTGGTTCCGAGTGCTCGACCTCGGCGCCAGCAATACCGGCCCCGACCGCAGCACCTTCCTCGGCTTTGAGGGCGGCGGTGGGATCACCACCTCAGAGGAATACTGTCAGGTCAAGATCTGGCCCGACGGCAACGCCCGGACCTGGCCGGTGGAGCAGGGTAACATCGCGATTCAATGAGCCTGTGGGTGGAGGGGAGCCGATGAGTCTCGGCTCCCCGCCCACCAGGATCCCGGCGGATGCCGTGTAGCGACCTCAGCGCCGCTCCTGATTGGGCACCTCGCGGGGCTGAGGCTGTACATAGGCGGGTTGTCCCGGTGAGATGGTGGCCCGCCCAAGAGTGCTCTGATAGTTGCAGATGGCGTCCCGGTAGTCGCTGCCGGAACGGCGAAGCGCCATGCTGTGCCGCACACCCCAGGTTTCCAACCGCGAGGGGCCCGACTCCAACACGACGTAACCCTGCCGCCGGGCCGCGCCGTCGCAGGCTTGAGCCGCCCGAGCATATAACGCGGCCTCATTACCCCCGCCACCGTCGGACGTTCCCACTGCCAGGTTGGCCCGGCCGCTGTTGCTGAGGTAATTACAGCGTGCGCTGTGGTAGCGGATACTCCCCCGGCGCAGGACCATGTGGTGGAGCACGCCCCATCTCTGGAGCTCGGACGGCCCGGCTTGAAGGACGTCCAGCCCTTGGCGACGGGCCTCCATACCGCAAGCCTGCTCCGCCCGTCTAAACAGATCCGGGTTGTTGCCGCCTCCGCCCCCGCCTCCGCCATAGCCGACTTCGGTCTGCTTGGTGAGCATCGCGGTCCGCTGGGGGATACGGTAGGTGCACTCTATGTCGTAGCGCCGGTTTCGGCTGGTGCCTTCCAAGTTGACCTGGACGATCGAGCCGGTGTGCCGGCTGCCGCTCTGCGAGAGAGATGAGAAGCCGGTGGTGCGAGCCTTCATCTCGCAGGCCGACAGCGCCTGAGCCTCTACGCCGCCTCCCGGCCCTCCCGGAACCGGCTTCCCCGGTCCCCAGCCACCGCCGCCTTTCCCCACCGTGAACTCCGCCCGGCAGCCCCCGTTCACCCAGATGCCGTTGTTGTCGAAGCCCCAGGTGTTGTTCTGAATGCAGCGGGTATTGGAGAGCTGCCGGGTCAGTCTCACCTGGCCGTAGGTCCACACCCGGCAGCGGCTGTACTGCCCGTCGCGGCTCTCGCACACGATGGTGCGGTTGTCTCCGTCCCAGGTGACGTCGGAGTACCCGATCTCGAACTCGGCGCGGCAGCCGTTGTTGACCCAGATCCCCGCCTGCTCGAATCCCCAATCCCGTCCCGCGACGCAGGGGTCTGATGAGATCTGCCGCGAGAGCCGCACGTCGCCGCGGGTCTCGGTCTGGCAGAACTGGTAGCGGTTGTTCCTGCTCTCGCAGACGATCTTCCGGCCCGACTGGCCGCTCTCCCAACCCGCTCCGCCGCTGCCTCCGATACGGAATCGGCCGCGGCACCCTCGGTCGACCCAGATGCCATCGTAATCGAATCCCCAAGTCCGCTCGAATACACAGCGGGTGTTGGAGATGTTCTGCACCAGCTGAGCGTAGCCCCCGGTTCGCGCCGGACATTGCCGGAACGAGTTGTTGGTGCTCTCACAGACGATATCCTGTAACCGCGCTTGAGCCGCCGCCGGCCGCGCCGTGGGGCCCAGGCCGGCGAGCGCAATCACTGAGAGCCACCCCGCAAGGAGTCTCACGGCGCTAACCTCCGATCGGCTGCAAAGTCATCATCGAATGGATGCTTCAGGAGGAAGGAACTTCAATTCTGGGGAACCGGCAGTGAGATAGCAAGCAGAGGAAACAGCAGACCATCTTGCGGGAGCCGCGCCCCAGTACCATCGTATGCGGCCGTTCGGGCGGGCCAACCTCGAAGTTCCACCCTGTCGGAGGACGTTGCGATGGGAGCCTACCTCACCGAGTTCATCGGCACCTTCTTTCTGGTCCTGACCATCGGGCTCACAGTGCTGGAAGGCACGCCGCTCGCACCGCTGGCCATCGGCGCCTCGCTCATGGTCATGGTTTACATGGGTGGGCACGTCTCGGGCGCGCACTACAACCCCGCCGTTACCTTCGCCATCTGGCTCCGGGGCCGGCTGCCGGCCCGCGAGCTGTTGCCCTACTGGGCGGCCCAGCTCCTGGGAGCCATCGCGGCTGCGCTGGTGGTCTACTATGTGATGCGGAGATCCTTCGCCCCGGCGCCGGGAGAGGGGGCCGGTGTCCTTCGGCCGCTGATCGTGGAGTTCCTCTACACCTTTGCGCTTGCGCTGGTGGTGCTCAACTCGGCTACCGCGACCAAGACCAAGGGAAACTCGTTCTACGGGCTGGCGATCGGCTTCACCATCACGGTGGCGGCGTTCGCGGGGGGCTCGATCTCGGGTGGAGCCTTCAATCCGGCCGTGGGAACCGGACCGATCTTGGTCAATGCGCTGATTGCCGATGGCAGCGTCACCAACCTGTGGCTCTACCTGGTGGGTCCACTCTTGGGTGGTGCGGCGGCGGCCGGCGTGTTTCGGATCCAGAGTCCGGAGGACATCGCTCAACCCGTGTAGCGGGGGAAACCGGTGCGTCACCCTGGAGCCGACGTGCGCGCCTCCAGGGTGAGAGTGTTTAGGCTCCTATCGTCTCCCCTCCCAGAATCGGCAGCACCTCTCCCGTGATGTAGCTGGAGCACGCCGGGGCCGCCAGGAACACGTACGCCGGCGCAATCTCCTCCGGCTGGGCCGGGCGCTTCATCGGCACGTCGGCGCCGAACTCGGCCACTTCCTCCGCGGACTGGTCCGCGGGGTTCAACGGAGTCCACACCGGACCCGGGGCGACGCAGTTCACCCGGATCCCTCGCTCCACCAGGTTCTGGGCGAGTGACTTGGTGAAGGCGTGGATGGCGCCTTTGGTGGACGCGTAGTCCAGCAGCTCCTTACTCCCCTGGATCCCGGTCACCGACCCACTGTTGATGATGCAGGCACCCCGCCCGAGGTGGGGCAACGCCGCCTTGCTCATGTAGAAGTAGCCGTAAATGTTGGTCTTGAAGGTCCGGTCGAACTGTTCCTCGCTGAGCTTCTCCAGCGACGCAACGTGCTGCTGAAAGGCAGCATTGTTGACCAGGATGTCGAGCCTGCCCAGTCGCCGCACGGCGGCCTCTACCGCCGAGCGGCAGAACTTGGGATCGGTCACGTCGCCGGGGATGAGCAGCGCCCTGCGTCCCTCCGCCTCCACCGCACGTTTGGTCTCTTCCGCATCCTCATGCTCGCTCAGATAGACGATTGCCACGTCGGCCCCCTCACGGGCAAAGAGCACGGCGACCGCGCGTCCGATACCGGAGTCCCCGCCGGTAATGAGCGCCACCATTCCTTCTAGTTTGGCCGAGCCGAGGTACCGGGGAGCCTGATACATCGGGCGCGGCTTGAGCTTCGCCTCGATGCCGGGCTTCTTCTGGTGCTGCTTGGGCAATGGCGGTGTAGGATAACGCCGCTGTCCCACTTGGGTTGCTGCCACCCTCTTCTTGCCTGCCACGACGGCCTCCTGGATGATCTGCCCGATGATGCGGACTGATCGGACCCGCGGGATGTGACCACGCTCACCCCCTGTGATTCGCCGTTCATCGGCCCTGATCCGCCGCTCACCCGCCGTTGGTTGTCGCCCGCCGGCCCGGACTCTAGACTCCGGTGCTAGGTTCACCACTCTGTGGTGAATCAGGACCAAGAACTCAAGAACGAGACCATGCCCGAGCCAAGTTTCCGGAAGTTGTCCCCCTTCTGGACCACCCAGATAGTCGGATGGGGCACGTACGGTCTGGCCAAGTACGTGCTGTCACGGTCGGCGTATCCGACCGTGTGGCGGGTGGCTCTGCTGGTGGGGCTGGGGTTGTTGCTGACCTGGCCGCTCCGGGCGCTCTACCGGCGGCTGCGGGCCGGGCCGCTGTCTCAGCCGGCCATCATCACCATCGCGGCGGTGGCGTCGTTCGTCCTGGCCAATGTGTGGCTGTTGCTGTACGACGGCTTCCTCCACTGGCGCGGGGTGCTGCCGTTCGAAGGGTGGGACACCTATGCCAAGGCGGTGCTGAACAAGACTCCGGTGCTGCTGACCTGGAGCGCGCTCTACCTGGGCATCAAGCATTGGCAGGACCTTCAGGCGGAGCGGGAGCGCGCCATTCGAGCGGTGGCCCTGGCCAAGGAAGCCCAGCTCGAGATGCTGCGGTATCAGCTCCAGCCGCACTTTCTGTTCAACGCGTTGAATTCCTTGCGCGCTCTCATCGTGGAGAACCCGACTCGGGCTCGCGAGATGGTCACCGAACTGTCCGGCTTTCTCCGTTACTCCCTGCTGCCGGCCGGCAGCAGTGAAGTGGCATTGGGAGAGGAGATCGCGTCGATCCGGCGCTATCTGGCCATCGAACAGGTCCGATTCGAGGAGCGACTCCAGGTCGTCTTCGAGATCGACCCGGCCGCGGAAACGCGTCGGGTGCCCAGCTTCCTGCTCCATCCCCTCGCTGAGAACGCGGTAAAGTACGGGGTGCGAACCAGCCCGGCACCGGCCCGGCTGCGGGTGGCGGCCCACGCCGAGGGAGACACCCTGCACATCGAGATCGCGAACACCGGGCGCTGGTACGAGGGCCCCTCGTCCGAGGCGACGTTCGATGGCGGCGCCGGAGTGGGCTTGGCCAACGTGCGCCAACGGCTGGAGCACCTCTACCCCGGTCGGCACCGGTTCGAAGTGGCCCAGGACGATGGGTGGGTGCGAGCTCGGATCGAGATCGTGGGGATCGGAGAGCCCGCGCGATGACCGAGCGGATGACCGCGCTCATCGTGGACGACGAGCGGCTTGCCCGGCAGGAGCTGCGGGCCCTCCTCGCCGCGCACCCCGAAATCCGGGTCGTGGGTGAGGCGGCCAGCGTGGATGAGGCCGTCACGCTGCTCGAGCGAGAGCATCCCGAAGTGATTTTTCTGGACATTCAGATGCCGGGCGAGTCGGGATTCGATCTCTTCGCCCGCGCGCCGGTCTCGGCCAAGGTCGTGTTCGTGACCGCTCATGACGCCCACGCGCTCCGAGCCTTCGACGTCAATGCACTGGACTATCTGCTCAAGCCGGTGGCTCCGGCCCGGCTGGCCGAAAGCATAGGCCGGCTGCGAGACGGACCTCCGTCGCCCTTGCCGGAGCGGCGCTTCGAGATCGGCGATTTCGTGTTTCTACCTATCGACGGTCGCTCCCGGTTCCTTCGGATCAACCAGATCGTCAGCGTGTCCGCCGCCGGCGACGCCACCCAAGTGCTTACCGCCGACGGTGGAGGTGGACGAGTTCCCCGAACCCTCAAGGCCTGGGAGGAGCGGCTGCCGGAGAAGCAATTCATACGGATTCACCGGGAAGCCATCGTCAATCTCCAGCACGTCGAGCGGATCGAGGAATGGTCCCACGAATCCTTCCACGTACACCTGCGCGGCCACTCCGCCCCATTCACCCTGAGCCGGCGCTACGCGGCCCGGCTCAAGGCGCGCTTTTCCTGACGCTCACCGGCTGAGAGCGGCCGCTCGTCGGCTGCCGCTTGTCGCCGGACGTCCATCCTGGCAACCTGGGCCGGTGCTCAGGGCTCCATGACACGGACACTTCACAACCGAGACGAGCTTATGCGATCGCGCATTCTCTGGCTGGCACTGCCCCTCGCCGCGCTTACCGCAGCGGGTCCGCGGCGCAACCCGGACGAGCAGGCCATCCGCCGGCACATCGAGCGCTATTACTTCGAGGGGGTTCGCAACAGCGACACGGCCGCGGCCCACCGGGCCTTTCATCCGGTGGCCAAGATGTACTTCCTCCGCGACGGCGGGTTCGCCGAGCGCAGTATCCCCGACTGGTTGACCGCCATCGCCGATAAGGCACCCAATCCGCCCCGCCCCGACAGCTTTCCCCGCAGAGTCGTGGCGGTAGACGTGACCGGTGGGGCCGCGACGGCCAAGCTGGAGCTGCGCTATGCCGATGCGGTGATCACCGACTACATGTCGCTGCTCAAGGTGAACGGCGAGTGGACCATCGTGGGGAAGATCTTCGACCGCCGGCCGCTCTCGGCCCAGGCCAGTGGGAGGTGAGCATGCGAGGAACCATCGCTGCCTTTCTCGCGCTCGCCGCGGCCGCTGCCGGCTGTACCTCGCAACGGGGAGCGGCCGGGCTCCAAGTTGCCGCCGCGGCGCCCGCAGGTGGAAGCTCGGAAATACCCATGACCGGGCCCAACCCCGACTTGCCTGCGCCCGACACCACGGCCGGCGTGACCCACTTCTCCAAGCTGGTTCCCTGGCCCAAGGGCCGGACCCCGGTGGCCCCTTCCGGGTTCAACGTTTCGCTCTACGCCGACGATTTCTTGCGCCCGCGGTGGCTCTACGTCTTGCCCAACGGGGACGTGCTGGTGGCGGAGTCGGCCAACTCCGGCAGTCGCCGCGACACCCTCTTGTCGGAGGAAGAGATCGCCGTCCGTTGGGGCTCGGGCAACCGAGGACACTCGGCCAATCGGATCACCCTGCTGCGCGACGCGGATCGCGACGGCAAACCCGAGTTTCGCTCCACCCTGCTTGCCGGACTTGACCGGCCGGTTGGCATGCTGTTTCTCGACGGTTGGCTCTACGTGGCGAATACCGACGAATTGGTCCGCTATCCCTTCCGCCTGGGCGATACCACCGTGATCGTCCCCCCGCGCCGAGTGCTCGAGCTTCCCGGCGGAGGCTACAACAATCACTGGACTCGGAACGTCGTCGCGAATCCGACAGGGACCAAGCTCTACGTGACCGTGGGCTCGGCAACCAACGTGGACACCGAGGGTATCGATGCCCAGGATCCGCGCCGCGCGGCAATCCTGGAGCTCAACCCCGACGGAAGCGGGATGACGGTGTTCGCCAGTGGGCTGCGGAATCCTGGTGGCATGGACTGGATCCCGGGAGACACGACCCTCTGGACCGTAGTGAATGAGCGTGACGGGCTGGGCGACGACCTGGTGCCGGACTACCTCACCAGCGTGCGGGAGGGCGCGTTCTACGGCTGGCCATACTCCTACTTCGGCCCCAACCAGGATCCTCGGCAGCTGGGCAAGCGCCCCGACCTGGTCGCAGCGGCGGTAAAGCCCGACTTCGCCCTCGGCGCGCACACCGCGTCGCTCGGCCTGGTCTTCTACGAGGGTAGTGCCTTTCCCGCTCCTTATCGAAGCGGCGCCTACATCGGCCAGCGCGGCTCGTGGAATCGGTCGCAGCTGGCCGGGTACCGGGTCATGTTCGTGCCATTCACCAATGGCCGCCCGTCGGGGCCGGCGCAGGAGTTTCTCGGCGGGTTCATCGCCGACTCGGGACGGTCCGAGGTATACGGGAGGCCGCTCGGCGTCGCCTTGCTGCCCGACGGTTCGCTGATCGTGGCCGACGACCCGGCCAATCGAATCTGGAGAGTAGCGTATGACGGCGCAGGGCCTGTCCAAGCCGACAGCGCGGTGAAGCTCGCGACCATCGATCAAGGCCTGCTGCTGCCTGAAGGTATGCGTTGGGACGCCGAGCAGCGGGTCTGGTTCGTCAGCAACATCAACGGCGGCCAGCAACATGACAACAACGGCTTCATCAGCCGCCTGACCCCGGCAGGAAAGGTCGAAAGCCTCCGCTTCATCGCCGGTGGCAACGCGGGTGTCACCCTGCACGGTCCGAAGGGGATGGCGATCGCAGGCGATACGCTCTGGGTTACCGACCTCGACGCGGTTCGAGGATTCAACCGGCGGACCGGCGCACCGGTGGCTGCGGTCGACCTGCAGCCTTTGGGCGCGCTCTTCCTCAATGACATCACCGTCGGGCCCGATGGAACGCTGTACATCACCGACAGCGGGGTTCGTTTCGATTCGGCCGGCACCAGGAGTCACACCGGCCCCGATCGGATCTTCCGCATTCGGGGCAGGACGCCGTCGGTGGCGCTGGAGACGCCGGCGCTGGCCCAACCCAACGGGATCACCTACGACCGGCGGAACCGTCGCTTTCTCCTGGCCCCCATCGCCGGAGACAGCTCGATACAAGCAATGGAAAGAGGGAAGCGCCGCGCCGACCAACGTCGCCCGCGGAGCGGCCGGCCGCTACGACGGCATCGAGGTGCTCCCCGACGGCAAGATCCTGGTCTCCGCCTGGAATGACTCGAGCGTGAGCGTGGTCGCCGGCGGCCGAATGAGGCCGGTGATCCGCGGGGTGCCCAACGCGGCGGACATAGGGGTGGACCCGGTCGGGCGGATCGTCGGCGTCCCGCTGGTGCGGGACAACCGGGTGGAGCTGTGGAGGCTGCCATAGCCTGATGACAAGTCTCCCGAAACGCCCGGTCCCATAGGTCCGTAGAGAGGCCGAGCACTTTCGCCCTCCCCGACCACGGACCAATCCATGACCGTTCGCCACGCCTTCCTGGCGGTCTTGCTAGTCGCCACACCGGCCGCCGCTCAGAGCGCCGCCGACTCCTCATCCATTCGTGCTACCGCCCTCGACTACGTCGAGGGCTGGTACGAGGGGAACCCCGAGCGGATGAGCCGAGCCCTTCATCCCGAGCTGGTGAAACGGATCGTGGTCAGCGATACCACCACCGGACGCAGCGTGCTGCAGAGCATGGGCGCTTCGTCGCTGGTGAACGGTACCCGCCACGGCTACGGCAAGAGCACCCCAAAGGACCGGCAGCAGAAGGAGGTGACCATCCTCGACATCTTCGCCAACGCCGCCAGCGTCAAGGCGGTGATGGCCGAGTGGATCGATTACCTCCAGGTGGCCAAGGTGGACGGCAAGTGGGTGATCGTGAACGTGCTGTGGGAGATGAAGCCGGAGAAGAAGGGATGAGCCCCACCTCAATTCTCATCGGCGTTGTGCTGGGCCTCACCGCCGCGCTCACCACTGCCCCGCCGCCTCGCAGCTCCGCCTGGCTCTCCCGGCTTCCCGACGGCGAGGTCAAGCGCAAGTTCATTCTCGACTGCACCGGCTGCCACCAGTTCGACGAAAAGATTGCCCGCCCTCAGGGCAAGCCACGGACCGAGGCGCAGTGGGTGGAGGCGGTCACCCGGATGCTGGGATACGCCGGAGCAACCACCTCGTTTCCCATCATTGCCGCCGATCGCGACGCCAAGGCAACGGCCGCCTGGCTGGCGCAGAATCTGAGTGCCGGCGACGTTGCCGACGTCGCGCTCCCCCGGTCCAAGACGGCCGACATCAAAGAGTTCATGATGCCGGTGCCCCAGGACCTGCCGCATGACCTGGCGATCGAGCCCAACGGCGACGTGCTGGTCACCGGGATGTTCACTCACAAGCTCTACCGGGTGAAACCGGGCGATGGTGCGGTCGGGGAAATCCCGATTCCAGTGACCGCGAACGCCAATCCTCGCGCGATCGACCGCGACTCCGAAGGCCGGGTCTGGGTGGTATTGGGCCAGCCGATGAAGCTCGCGGTGCTAGCGGACTCGCAGTGGCGCGCCTTCGACGTCGGGATGTATCCCCACAGTCTGGCCCTCGCGCCTGACGGCAAGGTGTGGTTCAACGGCCACTTCACCAAGGACCCCGAGCTGATCGGCGCGGTCGATCCCGCGAGCGGGAAGGTCGCCACCCACCCGGTTCCACCCCATCCCGAATTGGCGAAGGTTGCGGGTGGGCCGATCCCTTATGAGATCCGTGCCGCCCCCGACGGCAGGATCTGGCTCTCCGAGCTGGGGGGCAACCGACTGGTGTCGTTCACGCCGGGAACCGGGAAGTTCCGGATCTTTACGCTCCCCACCACCCATAGTGGACCCCGGCGCTTCGACCTCGACTCCAAGGGAATCGTTTGGATCCCGGCCTACTCGGCCAACCTCCTGGTGCGCCTCGATCCGGCCAGCGGAAAATTCACCGAGACCCGGCTGCCGATTCCCGATGCCAACCCCTATGTGGTGCGGACCGACCCGCGCGACGGCAAGTTGTGGATCGGCACCGCCGCCGCCGACGCGCTGCTGCGCTATGACCCGGTTACCAAACAGTTCGACGTCTATGACCTTCCCACTCGAGGTGCACTGGTCCGCCATCTTGCGATCGACCCCAAGAACGGCGCGGTCTGGCTGGCCTACGGAGCCTCACCCGGCATTCCGGCCCGGATCGCACGAGTGATTCCACGATGACCCGAGCGAGCCTCTTGGTCCTCTCGCTCGCGACGGTGTGGGCCGAGTACGACTTTCACCTCGGCACCAAGTTCAGCCACTGCGGCACCGATGCGTTTCAGTTGCTACGCACGGCCCAAGGCTGGAAGATTTTCTCGCTGGGCGACACGTTCCAACAGGAGGGCTGTCTCAAGCGGCCACCGCCGTAGGATGTCATCCCGAGCGCAGCGAGGGACCTAGCGCGCGGTGCTGCAAGATCGGCTGACTAGGTCCCTGACTACGCCCGGAATGACGGTCTACTCTCCCCCGATCCTGATCCGCTCCACCCGCCGGGATTTCACCTGGGTGTTGTACACCCGCATGCTGACGATGTCACCATCCTTCATGCCCGACAGCCGCTTGCGTAAATCGGCGACGCTGCTCACCGGCTTCCCTTCGACCTCGAGGATGATGTCCGGCCCGCCGCGGTCGGGGTCGGCCAGCTCACCCCACGACGGCCCACCCGCGCGCACGTCGGTGACGATGAGCCCGCGCTGCCCGGACGAGAGCCCGAATTGGGCCACGTCATCGGAGCTGACCGGTGCCACCGTGATGCCCAGGCTACCGAGCGAGGCCGCGTTCTCCCCCTCAGCCGACGAGTCGGCCGAAGCGACCGCAGTGTCTCTCGGCGCAGGCAGCTCCTGGAGCCGGACCTCGAGAGTCTTTCGGACGCCGCCCTTTCGGGCCACCTCTACCTTGACCGACTCACCGGCTTTCCGGAATGCGATCTGTTGCTGGAGCTGACCTACGTATTCGACCGGCTTTCCATCGATGGAGATGATGATATCTCCCGGCTCCAGCCCGGCCCGCTTGGCCGGCGAATCGCTCCCAAAATCCTCCACCAACACGCCCCTGATGTCGGGCAGGCTCACGTAGGCCGCGTCGTTGGCCGACGCGTTCCGCACCGAGACCCCCAGCGCAGCCCGGCTTACCCGACCGTGCTCGATGAGCTGGTCCATGACCCGGCGGGCCAGGTTGATCGGGATGGCGAAGCCATAGCCGGAATAGAAGCCGGTGCGACTGGCGATCGCCGAGTTCACTCCTATGACCTGTCCCTGGACGCTCACCAGCGGACCGCCCGAGTTGCCGGGATTGATCGCGGCGTCGGTCTGAATGAAGTCCTGGATGCTCCGGTCGCTGGCATTGGGGAGGGCCAGGCTCCGGCCTTTGGCGCTGATGATGCCCGAGGTCACGGTGAAGGTGAGATTTTCGCCCAGCGGGTTGCCTACCGCGAGAACCCACTCGCCCACCCGGGCCCGATCGCTATCGCCTAGAGGCGCGGCAGTGAGGTTGGTGGCGTCGATCTTCAGCACGGCCAGATCGGTATTGGGATCGGTGCCCACCACCTTGGCCTTGAACTCCCGCCGGTCGAGCAGGCGCACCGTCACCTGATCCGACCCATCCACGACGTGCTCGTTGGTCAGGATGTAGCCATCCTTGGACACCACGAAGCCGGAGCCGGCGGCCTCCTCGAACTCGGGACCTTGCTGGAAGCGGGGGAATTGCCGGAAAAACTCCTCGAAGCCAGGGGGCACCTGCATCTGCGGGCCATTCGCCTGGTCTCGCGATTTACGGCCGGATTTGATGAAGACCACACTGGGCTTCACCTGTTCGGCCACCGAAGCGAAGGCCTCGCTGAGGCCCTCGAGATTGGGGGCTCCGGCCGGCGGTATGGCCTTTACCGGGGTAGCGGCGCCGTAGCGTTGATCGGTCTGCTGGGCGGCGGAGAACCGGGGCAAGTGCAGCAGGCCGGCAAGCATCAGGCCGGCGAGAAAGGCAATACCTACGCTGCCGGCCATGAGCCGGTGTGACGACCCCTGGGTCATAACGTCCTTTCCTCAAAGGCTGGTACGAACTTTTCGGGCAGAACAACCCGGACGTTCTCTTAATGCCCCAGCGGGCCGATCTGTCGCAGGCGAAACCGAGCCTTGCCTCCCGGCCGTAGTCAGGGCATCATCCCCCGCCGCCGGCGGAAGGCCCGTCCGGTAACTTGACTGTAGGAGAAGCTGATGGATCGCCTGGTAGCCCTTTCCCCACACTCGCTTGTGGGCCTCTGCGTCGTCTCCGTCCTGGCCGCTTGCAGCAGCGGTCGCGGTGCTCCCACCGGAACCGCTCCGGCTCCCGCACCCGCCCCCCGGCACACCACGGCCGGCACCGCTGGCTCCCGGGGGCTCGCCCTCGAGGTACCGGTGCTCGAGTCGTTCCAGCGCGCGATTGCGCAGGGTACCCGGCTCCGTAGTGGGGCACCCGGCCCACGCTACTGGCAGCAGTGGTCCGAGTATCGGCTCGAGGCCGAGCTGAACCCGGTATCCAAGCGGCTCACGGGGAAGGGAACCGTGAAGTACCACAACCGCTCGCCCGACACGCTGGCCCAGGTGTACGTCCAGGTGTTGCCCAACATCTTCGCTCCCGGCGCGCGACATAACACCGACGTTCCCTGGGCGGTCGAAGGGATGGAGCTGAGCAAAGTCGCCGCCCAGGGCAAGACGCTGGCTCAGGCCGGCGAGCAGGAGACCGGCTATCAGGTGGACGGCACCATCATGCGGATTCAGCTTCCTCAGCCGATTCCGCCGGGAGGCTCCGCCGATTTCGAGTTCGCCTGGAAGCTGCGGGTTCCCCCGGACGGCGCGCCGCGGGGCGGACAGGACGGCGAGGTCTACTACCTGAGCTACTGGTATCCCCAGATGGCGGTGTACGACGACATCAACGGCTGGCAGATCGACCAGTACTACGGGAACGCCGAGTTCTACATGGGCTATGGCAACTACGACGTGGCCGTCACCGTGCCCGCGGGCTGGCTGGTGGAGAGCACCGGCAAGCTGACCAACCCCGATGAAGTCCTGTCGGAGCAGACCCGCTCCCGGCTCGACTCCGCCGCCCACGCCGACAGCGTCGTGCGGGTGGTGACCGAGGACGATCGGACGCCGGGCAAGTCCACTACGGCCGGCAAGGACGGGAAGCTGACCTGGCGCTTCCGGGCGGAGAACGTCCGGGACGTCGCCTGGGGCACCTCGGCCAAGTATCTGTGGGACGCCACCAATGCCGCGGTGGGCGATCGCGACGGCGACGGGAAGGCCGACACCGCGATGGTGAGCGCCTTTTATCGGCCCGAGCAGAAGCGAAATCACTGGGACGAGAGCGCCCGCTACGGCCGCCACTCGGTGGAGTTCTTTTCCAAGCACCTCTGGCCCTATGCCTATCCCCACATGAGCCAGATCGATGGTCCCAATTCCTGTGGCGGGATGGAGTACCCCATGATGACTTGCATCGGGGGCTCCTGGGACACGCTCGGCATGTACGAGGTCGTCACCCACGAGATCGGGCACATGTGGTTTCCCATGATGGTAGGCTCGGACGAGAAACGGTACGCCTGGATGGACGAGGGGCTGACCCAGTTCGACCAGTCGCAGTCGATGGACGACTTCTTCAAGGGATTCGACGACGAGGCCCGGAACCGGAAGAACTATCTCGATCTGGCCGAATTCGGCGGCGAAACGGAGCTGATGCACCACGGCGATCGCTACCCCAACTACGCCACCTATGGGGTCGCCGCCTACTACAAGCCGGCCTCGGTGATGGTGGCGCTGCGCGGAGTGCTCGGCCGCGAGCTGTTCAACCAGGCCCTTACCGAATACGGCCGGCGGTGGCTGTTCAAGCACCCTTCACCGTACGATCTGTTCAACACTTTCGAGGACGTCTCCAAGCAGGACCTCTCCTGGTTCTGGCGGACCTGGTTCTTCGAGACCTGGAAGCTCGACCAGGCGATCGACACGGTGACCACCACCGGCGATTCGGTCGAGGTTGTGGTTGCCAACAAGGGTCGCGCGCCGATGCCCATCCATCTGGTGGTCACCAGGAGCGACGGCAAAGCCGACAGCCTGAACGTCCCCGTCACCGTCTGGGCGGAGGGGGTCAAGCGCACCACCATCCGGGTGGGGAAGGAGCCGGCCATCCGAAGGATCGAGATCGACCCCGCCAATGAATTCCCGGACGTGGACCGGGAGAACCAGGAGTGGCCTAGGTAGGAGCTGTTACAGGAGATAGCCTGTCATTAGAGGAGATAGGCCTGTCATCCCGAGCGAAGCGAGGGACCTAGTCGGCCGGCATGGAAGACCGCCGCACTAGGTCCCTCGCTCCGCTCGGGATGACATACCCCTGCCAGTATTGCCCCCCGGCTGTCGCTCGCCCCCGGTTTGCCTACCTTTCCCTTATGACGCGCCTGCTTATCGTCGCCAATCGGCTGCCCGTCACCGTTCAGGTTCGGAACGGGGAGGTCGAGGTCGAGCGCAGTACGGGAGGGCTGGCAACCGGGCTGCTCCGGCCCCACGAACAATCGGGTGGGCTGTGGATCGGGTGGCACGGGGCCAGCCAGGAGCTGACCCCGGAGCAGCAGGCCGTGTTGGATAAGCAACTGGCCGAGCTGCGGCTGGTGGCGGTGCCCCTGTCTACCGATCAGGTCACCCGCTACTACGAGGGCTACTCCAATGGGGTGCTCTGGCCCCTGTTCCACTACCTGCTGGACCAGATCCCGCTTCAGGTCAGCGACTGGGACGCCTATGTCGAGGTCAACGAGCGCTTCGCCGACGTGGTCGCGGCCAACTACCAGCCCGACGACCTGATCTGGGTCCACGACTACCAACTTCTCCTGCTGCCGGCGATGCTGCGGCGACGGCTGCCCGACGCCCGTATAGGGTTCTTCCTCCACATTCCGTTTCCCTCCGAGGAGCTGTTCCGAACGCTCGCGGCCCGGAACCGAGTGCTCGAGGGAATCCTGGGCGCCGACCTGGTGGGCTTTCACACCCCGGCCTACCTCCGCCATTTCGCGACCTCGCTCACGGACATCCTGGGTCTGACGGTGGAGATCGACCGGGTTCAGCTCCCGGCGCGGGAGGTCCGGCTCGGGGTCTTCCCCATGGGAGTAGACGCGGGCTCGTTTCGGAACCTGGCAAGCGATCCTGCCGTTGAAGCCGAAGCGCAGGCGATCCGGGGAGACGGCAGCGTTCGGATCCTGGTAGGGGTCGACCGGCTGGACTACACCAAGGGCATCCCCCGGCGGCTTCTGGCGTACGAGCGGATGCTTCAGCTGCACCCCGAGCTCCAGGAGCGGGTGCGGCTGGTGCAGGTGGCCGTCCCATCGCGGACCGGGGTCGGCGCGTACCAGGACTTTCGCTCCCTGGTCGATGGCCTGGTGGGGCGGATCAACGGGGCGTTCGGCACCCCGCGATGGGTGCCGGTCCACTACATCTTCCGGGGCCTGACTCCCTCCGAGCTGGTGGCACTCTACCGCGCGGCGGACGTGATGCTGGTGACCCCGCTGCGTGACGGCATGAACCTGGTGGCCAAGGAATTCGTGGCATCCCGGATCGATGGTGACGGCGTGCTGGTCTTGAGCGAGTTCGCCGGCGCGGCGTGGGAGCTGCCGGAGGCACTCCAGGTGAATCCCTACGATGCCGACGGTACCGCGGAAGGCATCTACCGCGCGCTCAGCATGGAGCCGGAGGAGCGCCGGGCTCGTTTAGGGCCGCTGCGGGCCCGGGTGGAAACCTTCGACGTGCACCGCTGGGTGGCTTCGTTCCTCGAGCAGCTCGAGGCGGCGCCTCGGCCGGTGAGCCGGATGGGTGTCGCGGTCGCCGGAACGGCCGCGGTGCGGGCCGAGCTTGCCCGGCGGATGCAGGATGCCGACGAGCTGCTCCTGTTGCTGGACTACGATGGAACCCTGGTGCCGTTTACCCCGACGCCGGAGCTCGCCCGGCCCGACGGCGCGCTGCTCAACTTGTTGCGCGCATTAGCCGAGCGACCCGAGACCGAGGTGCACGTGGTCAGCGGCCGGTCGCGGGAGGCGTTGGAGCAGTGGCTGGGAGCGCTGCCGGTCTGGCTGCACGCCGAGCACGGCTTCTGGTCCCGGCCACCGGGTGGTGGCGAATGGACCGCCGCGGCGGAAGTGGGCGGCAGCTGGCGCGAGCCGGTGCTGGCGATCCTGCGCGACATCACCGCCCGCACTCCCGGCTCCTTGATCGAGGCCAAGGCCGTGGCGCTGGCCTGGCACTACCGCCTGGCCGATCGGGAGACCGGTGCCCGCCGGGCCAACGAGCTGCGGCTGCACCTCAACCAGCTGCTCAGCAACCAGCCGGTCGAAATCCTGGCGGGAAACCGGGTGATCGAGATTCGTCCCTACGGAATTCACAAGGGCCGGATCGTGCCACCATTGCCTCCTGAGCGGCTGGCGCGCACCGCGATTCTGGCGGTCGGCGACGACCGCACCGATGAGGACCTGTTCGCCGCATTGCCTCCGGAAGCGGTCACCGTGCGGGTTGGACCCGGTCCCACCCACGCGCGATACCGGCTGGAGGGCGTGGGCGCGGTACGGGTGCTGCTCCAGGAACTGGTCGAGACCGGCATGCAGGCGCACCGGGAGTAGCGACTCATGGCTCAACCCCAAACGTCCGGTGTTGCGGCTCAGCTCACTCCCCCGGTGAGCGAGCGGGATCATGTGATCGGACCGGCGTCCGCCCGGGTGACGCTGGTCGAATACGGCGATTTCGAGTGTCCCAGCTGCGGCGAGGCCCATGCCGTGATCAAACAGGTGATCAAGGCCTTCGGCAGCAACCTCCGAGTGGCGTTCCGTCATTTCCCACTCCGCTCCTCCCATCCTCATGCCTTCGCAGCTGCCGTGGCGGCAGAAGCCGCGGGGGAGCAGGGGCAGTTCTGGGCGATGCACGACCGGTTGTTCGAGCACCAGATGGCGCTCACCGATGAGGACCTCCAGCATCACGCGCGAAAGGTGGGACTCGATCTGGACCGGTTCCGCTCGTCGCTGACGGCCCAGGTCCATGCCGACCGGGTGATGGAGGACCTCTCCAGCGGCGCCCGCAGTGGAGTGAAGGGGACGCCGTCGCTCTTCATCAACGGCACTCGTTACGATGGGCCGCGCGACCGGGGCTCACTGGTGGCGGCCCTGGCCGATGCCGCAGTGGCGGTTCCCGCCGCGCCGGACGCTCGCTGAGGGGACGACCGCAATGGCCAAGAATGTCACGATATCGGATTCGACCCGGGCGGTAGTGCGGGAGATCGGACGGGTGACAGTCGTCCGGCTTGTCCTCTACTATCTCGTGGCGGGAGCGGTGCTGCTGCTGATCACCGCCGTGTTCCCGGGCGAGCCGGCGATCAGCTCCGGCCCCGCGCCCCCGACCGAGCCGGCCGGGGCCTTGGCATGGGCACAGAGCGAGCTGGCCGTGTTTCCCACGGGGTCGCCGCGGTGGGTGGACGCGCTGGTGCAGATGCTGGGCGCGCTGTTGCTGGTTCTGCCGATGGCCTTCGCATACGTGCGCACCCGCACCCGGGTCAAATTCGACCACTCGCTGGTCCAGACCGTCATCGTGCTCCCCATCGTGGTGACCGCGATCCTGGTTGTGGTGCGCGACAGCCTGGCCCTGGCCTTCAGCCTCGCCGGCATCGTGGCGGCGGTCCGCTTCCGCAATAACCTCAAGGAGTCGGGGGACGCGGTCTACATCTTCGGCTCGATCGGGATCGGATTCGCCACCGGCATCCATGCCCTGTCGGTGGCGACGGTGCTCTCGGTGTTCTTCGTGGCGCTGGAGCTGGCGCTGTGGAAATTCAACTTCAGCGCGGATTTCGAGCGGACCTTCGCCCGACTCTGCCTCCCCTCCGGCGCCGACATGGTGGAGATCTCCAAGGCGACCGGCGAGCATCCCATCATGCGGCAGCTGGTCCCTCCCGACGAGAGCGATGGCGGTATGGTCATGCGGATCTATGTCGATCAAGTGGAGTCCGCTCGGCCAACGGTAGAAGCGGTTCTCGCCCGTGACGCCAAGCGCTGGTCGCTTGCTCAGATAACACCCAGCGACGGAGGCGCCGGGGTCCTGGAGTACAAGGTGCGGGCGCGCAAGAGCGTCGGCATCGAGGCCCTGCGGGAGCATCTCCTGCGCGAGGGAGCGCCACACGTCGTGGCGGCAGATTGACTGCGCACCTTACAGTCGTTCAGGCAGACATCAGCGTCGGCATCCGCTCCGCAATACACGACGCCCTGGTCCACCAGGTGCTCTCGGGATACCTGGCGCGCAGCTCGATCCACTCGGGGATGAGGCCGTCGAGGCCGCGATTGTTCCAGCGGTATGCCGCGACTCCCGACCAATAGAGCGCCTCCGGCGCGACGTGACTCTTGGGATACTGTTCGACGATGCCCCGGAACCGGGCGTAGCCGTCGGCGAACCTGGTGTGCAGGAGATCGACCCACCCGAGCACGAAGTGCAGCTCGGCCAGGAACTCCGCCGGGGGCAGATAGCCGGTGAAGCGCCGCACCTCGGTGCCGTTGAAGTCGAGAAACAAGAGCAGCGGGGTGAAGAGCGGCTTGGCCATGCGCAGCAGCTCTCGGAACTCGGGCTTGGGCTCCTTCACGTTGAGCTTGAGCGGAACGAAGTGCTGGGTGACGAACTCCACCACCGGCGCCTGCTGGTAGGTCACCGCCGACATCTTCTCGCAGCCCAGACAGGTCTCCGAATAGAAATCGACCAACAGTGGCTTCTGGGCGCTTTTTGCGGAGGCCATCGCTGCGCCGTAATCCTGGTACCACGCCGGCTCGGACATGAGACCCCCTGGGGTGGAGGAGCACCGCGGACCACTCGAGGCGGAATCTCACGGTCGGCGAACTATTAGTCTACCGCAACGTTCTCATGAGAGTTATGAGGCTGCCTCATGATGGGACTGCCGCCGGTACCCCCGTCCAATTAGTTTTCTGCGCGTAATCCGCTAACATCCTGAGTAATACTCATTTCCAGTCGGCGAGCACGCGATGATCCTCGAAACCCGGCACCTGCGGCTGGTCGCGGCGGTGGCTGAGGTCGGCAGTCTGACCAAGGCCGGCCAGCAGCTCCACCTCACCCAATCGGCCCTCAGCCATCAACTGCTCGACCTCGAAGGCCGCCTCCGGGTGTCCCTGTTTCACCGGATGGGGAAGCGCATGGTCCCGACGGTCGCGGGCCTCCGGTTGCTCGACGCAGCCAAGCAGGCACTCCCCGCACTACTGTCCGCGGAGGATGATCTGCGCCGGCTCGCCTCGGGGCGCGATGCGGTGCTGCGTCTGACCACGGAGTGCTACACCTGCTACCACTGGCTTCCCGGCGTATTGGAGCGGTATCGCGAGCGTTTTCCCGGAGTCGACGTGCAGATCGTCACCGAAGCGACGCGCCATCCCTTCCAGGCGATCTACGACGGCAAGATCGACCTCGGGATCGTGTTCTCGCCGGTGCATGACGAGCGGCTGGACGTGCACCCGCTGTTCCGCGACGAGCTGGTCGTGGTGATGCATCCCGATCACCGCCTGGCCGGGCGGCCCTACGTGCTGGCCGAGGATTTCGCGGAGGAGCACGTCATCGTCTACCCGATAGTCGCGAGCGAGAGCACCTTGATGCGGGAAGTGCTGCTGCCGGCCGGCGTGCGGCCGGCGCGGATCTCCTCGATTCAGGTCACCGAGGGAATCGTCGAGCTGGTCAAGGCAGGAGTCGGCGTCAGCGTCCTGGCCCGCTGGGCGGTGGCCCCTCATCTGGAGGCCGGCACGTTGCGCGCGGTGCCGCTGAGCAAGGGTGGCTTTCACCGCCAGTGGAGCGCCATTACGGTCCGCCAGGAGGCGACGCCGGAATACCTGCTCGCCTTTGCCGAGCTGCTGGCCTGGGGACCAGGGTCGCTTCAGCGCCCGGTCCTCGACCCGGGGACGCCGCGGACTCCGCAGGCCGGGGTGCGGGCCCGAGCCTAGCGTATTAGTCCCGTCGATGCCGTCGTGTACGACTCGGCATTTGTCCCGGCGTCCCCCTCGCATCAGCTTCCCCGTCGCGGGCCGTCATCACCCGAGGATATCACCTCAGCCATGACCGATACGCAGGCGCGAGTAGCTCCGGAGCGGGCACCATCCATCCGGGAAGAAACCCTGGATCCGGCGGATTGGGACGCCTTCCGCGCGCTCGGCCACCGGATGCTGGATGAGATGATCGACTACCTCGCCGGCGTGCGGGAGCGTCCGGTGTGGCGCCCGGTCCCCCCCGCGGTCAAGGCCGAGTTCGACGTCCCGGCTCCGCGCGATCCGGCGGACCCGGCGGCAGTGTACCAGGAATTCCGCCAGAACATCCTCCCCTATCCCACCGGCAACATTCACCCCCGCTTCTGGGGTTGGGTCATGGGGACCGGCACTCCGTTGGCGATGCTGGCCGACATGCTGGCCTCGGGCATGAACCCCCACCTCGCGGGATACGATCAGTCGGCCACGCTGGTGGAGTATCAGGTGCTCCGCTGGCTGGCCGAGCTGCTGGGCTTCCCTCGCGACTCGAGCGGACTCTTGGTGAGCGGCGGTACCATGGCCAACCTGATCGGCCTGACCGTCGCCCGGAATAGCGGAGCCGGCTTCGATCTCCGGACCCACGGATTACAGCACCCCGACGCCCCGAAGCTGGTCTTCTATGGATCGACCGAGACCCATAGCTGGGCCGGGCGGACGGCGGAGCTGCTGGGGCTGGGGAGCTCGGCCTTCCGGCGAATCCCGGTCGCGGCCGACTTCACCGTGGATGTCGCGGCGCTGCAGGCGGCGGTGTCCCAGGATCGCCGCGCCGGAAAGCGGCCATTCTGCGTGATCGGCAACGCGGGCACGGTGAATACCGGAGCAACCGACGATCTGCGGGGCCTGGCAGCGATCTGCCGGGAAGAGGGCCTTTGGTTTCACATCGACGGTGCCTTCGGGGCCCTGGCCGCCCTCTCGCCCGCGCTCAAGCCGGTGGTCGCCGGGATGGAGCACGCCGACTCGATTGCCATCGACTTGCACAAGTGGGGGTATTTGCCGTTCGAGGCGGGCTGTGTTCTGGTGCGCGACCGCAAGGCCCACCGGGAGAGCTTCGCCACCTCCGCGAGCTATCTCAATCCCACCGCTCGCGGCATCGTCGCCGGGGGACTGGTCTTTGCCGACCTGGGCATCCAGCTCTCGCGAGGCTTCCGCGCCCTGAAGGTGTGGATGGCGCTCAAGACCCACGGCGCCGACACCCTGGGGCGGCTGATCCAGCAGAACGTGGAGCAGGCGCGCTACCTTCGCGACCTCATCCTGACGGATCCGCGGCTGGAGCTGCTCGCGCCGGTCCCGCTCAACGTGGTCTGCTTCCGTTTCGTCGCACCTGGGGTGAGCGGTGCCGAGCTCAATGCGCTCAACGAGGAGATCCTCATCCGGATTCAGGAGAGCGGACTCGCGGTGCCTTCGGGCACCGTGCTGGGAGATCGGTACGCGATCCGGGTGGCGATCACCAATCACCGCAGCCGGCGGGAAGACTTCGCGATGCTGGTGGAGGCGGTGGGCCGGATCGGGCTCCAGTTGGTCGGGGGATCGCCCACCCCGAATTCATAGGACGGAGGTTGCTGTGTTCCCGCCGCGAACGCCGGTGCGGGTTCAGAAGGCCCACCAGAGAATCATCCCGATTTACGACTTCCTCGCCAAGTACGAGCGCTGGATTGCCGCCGCCGGCGATGACCATTGCGATTTTGCTCTGGGGAATCCGCAGACGATGCCGCTGGATGGGTTCGTCACGGCGCTTCGCGACGCGGCGACGCCGCGCGACAAGTCATGGTACGCCTACAAGACCAATGAGGCTTCCTCCCGTGAGGTCGTGTGTGCGTCGTTGAAGGCTCTCACCGGCTTGGACTACCCACCGGAGAACATATTCATGACCAACGGCGCCACTGGGGCCCTTCTGGTGACCATGAATGCGCTCATCGGCCCCGATGACGAGGTCATTTTCAATAATCCGCCGTGGTTCTTCTATGAAGGGATGATCTTGAACAGCGGGGGTAGGCCGGTCGCGGTCGACGTCGATCCAGGCACGTTCGATCTCGATGTGGACCGGATTCAGCGGGCGATTACGCCCCGCACCCGCTTCATCATCGTCAATTCACCCAACAATCCGACCGGCAAAGTCTATCCACCCGATACCTTGGTGCGGCTGGGCGACGTTCTCGACCGGGCCAGCAAGGACCTCGGGCACCCGATCTACCTGCTGTCCGACGAAGCCTACCGCACCATCGTGTACGATGGTGCCGAGTTCCACAGCCCGACGACGTTCTATCGCAATTCGATCATGGTGTACACCTATGGCAAGACGCTGCTGACACCGGGCCAGCGGGTTGGATATGTCGCGCTCTCGCCCCGGATGGATCATCTCGAGGAGCTGCGCACCATTCTCTACTCCAGCCAGATCCTGAGCGGATGGGCCATGACCAGCGCCTTGATGCAGCACTCCCTCAAGGATCTTGCCAGGCTGTCCCTGGACGTCGGCGCCCTGCAGCGGCGGCGCGACCGTTTTGTCGCTGGGCTGCGCCAGTGTGGCTATGAGGTGAGTACGCCCGAGGGAGCCTTTTACGTGACGCCCAAGGCACCGATCGAAGACGACGTGAAGTTTTCGGATGTGTTGGCAACGGAGGGCATATTCTGTCTGCCCGGCAGCGTCGTCAATATGAAGGGCTATCTCCGGGCGTCATTGACCGCCAACGATGACATGATCGAGCGCGCGCTGCCCAAGTTCGCCGCCGCGCGACACAAAGTGGCATCAAGGTGAGGTCTGGCTTGCCGCGGCAGGCTTGATCCTCCGCATCGCGCGCCGGGCCGCGGCGGCGATCTCGTCGTTGATCTCTTCCTCGTCCATCTGCTTGAGCCGGGGAATGGCGGCCGCCGCGGCGGGTCCGATCTCACCCAGCGCCACGGTTACCGGAAAGCGGACCGAGGCCTCCGGGTCGTCCAGCGCAGCGATCAAAGCGGGAACCGCGGGAGCGGCGGCGGGACCCATGCCGGCCAGCTCGTACGCAGCGGCGTTCCGGATCTGGGGAGCTTGAGCCTTGAGATCGGCCACCCACTCGCTCAGGGTCCGCCCATCGGAAACCGGCTCCCGGCTGTTCTTGAGAGAATCTTGGGCCCAGACGGCCGTACTGCCGAGCAGGAGCACGACAACACAGCAGAGCGCACTGCGGGAAAACATGAATCCTCCAGGGCATAACCGAATGGCGCCGGTGCGCCTGTTCGGAATATAGCCCTGCTTCTAGCCCTCTCCCGGCGCCGACCCCGAGCGAAACTGGGCGAGGAGTCCCTCGAACACCACCGCCCCCTGTTCCAGCCGGGCTTCGTCTCCACCTCGCTCCAGAACGATCCCGTTGAGAATCGCGGCGATCCCCGGCGCCTCCGCCCGGCCGAACTTGTCGTCCTTGCAGTCGATGTCGTGCACGATTTCGCCGATGGCGCGGAGCGCGGGGTCGGCAAGTCCGAAGCGATCGAGGAGCACCTCGAAGGTGCAACGGTCGCCCTCGTGGGTATACTCGCCCTGGAACATGTCGAAACGCCGCTCCCCGGCGGCCGGGCGGTAGCCCTTTGCCGGCACGAACTTGAACCGCGCCTTCGGGTCGATGAAGCGGCGGATCAGCCACCCGCTCGCGATGCGGTCGACGTACACGCCCTGGCGAGTGACCCAGGTGACTCCTTTGGGCGCCTCCGGTCTTGCACCCGGCGCCTGGGCCGACGGCGCCTGCCTCGCCTCCGCGGCCCGGATCGCCTGCTCGGCCGCGGCCCGGCCGGATGCCGCGAAGTAATCGATCCCGGTGATCTCGCTCATTCGTTTGCGCAACCGGGCCAGCTCGGTGTCGTCCGGCATGTCTCTGTCCTCCGCCAATTGCCGCGCCCGATTCTCGACTTCCTTATAGTCCGCCTCCCGATCCGCTCGGAAGACCGCGGTCAGCTCCAGGTCGGAGATCCCCCCGAGCCAGGAGGCCTGACATAGCGTCGCTTCCCCACCGTCGGCCTGGATCTCCTGGAGCAACCACTGAAAGTCCTCCAGGGTCTCGTCCCGGCGGGGGAGCAGGTACACCGAGTTCTTGAGAGCCACCGCCCCCAGGCGCTGGAGCCGGCGGCGCACCTTGACCCGGAAGTAGGCCGGCTCGGGAGGGAGCTGGTGAATCAGGAGCAGCCAGTTCTGGGGCTCCTCTTGCGCAAATGCTTCTGATGTGTCATTCATTGTCACAACTGTATCATTCGAGTCGTCACTATGCAAGAGCCGCCGCCCCTGTGGGTCACCCGCAGAAGCACATCCGGGTCAACCGGACGGCCACCACCTGGCTGATCCGTCGATTCGTCGATCCGGAGGCAACCTTCTGTTTCGTGGATGCCGGGAGTGTCGCACGGGTCGAGCAGGCGGAGGGCGCGGTCGGGTTCGATGCGCCCGGCGCTCGCTACCCCCATCGCGACCGCGAGGGACGCTGCTCCTTTCGAGCCCTGGCAGAGGAGCTCCGCCCCGAGGATTCGGCGCTCCAGGCTATGGCGAGGATCATCCAGAGCGCCGACTTCGCGGACGAAATCGAGCTCTCCCGCGAAGCGCCCGGCCTCGTCGCCATCTCCCGCGGATTCCCCCTGGTGGCCCGAGACGATCACGAGACCGTCGAGCGCAGCGCCTTCCTGTACGACGCGCTGTACGCGTCGCTGCGGAAGTTCCCCGCCTCCGCTCACTCCGGTCGAGCGCGCTTGGCCCGCGACCTCGCGTGGTTCTGGCTGCGATGATGGTTCGGCGAGAGTTCCTACACGCACTGGGAGGAGCAGCCATGGTGGCGACCTTGCGGCGGGTTCGTCCCGGCTCGCCCTGGCGGGAACACTTTCCCGCGCTCGCGCAACGGGTAAACGGCCACCCCCTCGTCTTTCTCGACAGCGCCGCCACTACCCTCCGGCCCAACGCCGTCATCGACGCGATCGCCGAGTTCTACCGCCGCGACAACGCCAATCCGAGCGCCACGCTGCACACCTTGGCCCGGCGGTCCAACGACCACTACGAAGGGGCCCGCCGGACCGTGGCCGAGCTGATCCACGCTCGCGACCCCAGCGAGGTGGTATTCACTCGCGGCACCACCGAAGCCATCAACCTGGTCGCCGCGGCCTGGGGGACGGCCAACCTCCGCTCCGGTGACGAGATTCTGCTGGGTGTGGCCGAGCACGCGTCGAACCTGGTGCCGTGGCAGCTCGCCGCCCGGCGAACCGGCGCGTCGCTTCGGTTCTTCGACATCACCGACGAGGGACAGCCGCGGTTGGAAGACTTCGACGCCCGTCTGGCTTCGCGCCCCAAGCTGGTGGCCTTCGCGCACGTGTCGAACGTGCTCGGCCTGGTCAACCCGGCCAAGGAGATGTGCGCCCGGGCGCGACGGGCCGGCGCCGTGGTCGTAATAGACGCCGCCCAGTCGGTTCCCCACTTCCCGGTGGACGTTCAGGACTTGGACTGCGATTTCCTCGCCTTCTCCGCCCACAAGATGCTGGGACCCATGGGAGTCGGCGTACTCTGGGGGCGCCGGGAGCTGCTCGACGCCATGCCGCCGTATCAGGGTGGCAGCAACATGGCTCACGAGGTCGAGACCGACCCCGCCCATCTCGATGCCCATCTCGCCGAGGGGGCGCTCAAGTTCGGCGCCGGGACGCCCAACGTGTCGGGGCCGGTCGGCCTTGCCGCCGCCATTCGATTTCTGGGGGAGATCGGCCACCAGGCGCTGTGGAATCACGAGCAGGCGATCATCCGGCACGCGCTGGCGCGACTGGCCGAGGTGCCGGGCCTGCGGCTGCTGGGCCGTAGTGTTCCGGAGCAACGGATCTCGGTCTTCTCCTTTACCCTCGATGGAAAATCCGGACCCGAGATCGCGCGTGCGGTGGACGCGCGCGGCGTAGCTCTTCGCGGCGGTGACCTCGCCTCCTTCCCCTTGCTCCAGCGGCTCGGGACCACCACCGCCGCGCGGGCATCGGCCTATCTCTACACTACGACAGCCGACATCGACCGGTTGGGCGAGGCGCTGGAGCGACTGGTTCGGCGGTAAGCATCGGGTGGCTTTTCAATTGGCCAGGCCCCCGCGATTCTTCTGCGGCGTTGCCGACAATCGTTTCCTCGACCACACGGACCCTCGATGCGCTTTCGACTCTTCTCGCTCGCCACGCTCGCTAGCGTCCTAGCGCTGCATGCTCCAACTCAGGCTGCGGCTCAGGCCGGCTCGATCGCCGGGTATCAGCCCATCGCCGACAGCCTCATTCGAGCGGCCACCGAGGATAGCGCTGCCTACGCCCGCCTCGGCATTCTGGTGGACCGGTTCGGCCACCGGCTCAGCGGGTCCGCCAGTCTCGAGGCGGCCATCGATTGGATTCTGGGCGAGATGGGCCGGGACGGGCTGCAGAACGTTCGCGGCGAGCCGGTCATGGTCACCCATTGGGAGCGGGGTGTCGAATCGGCGGAGCTGGTGCAGCCCCGCCGGGCGCCGCTGCGAATGCTGGGACTGGGGGGAAGTGTGGCAACTCCCAAGGCCGGAATTACCGCGCCGGTGCTGGTGGTCTCGAGCTTCGACGAGCTGAAACAGCGCGCGGCCGAAGCCAAGGGCAAGATCGTGCTGTTCGACGCGCCCTTCACCGAATACCCCGATACCCGTCGCTATCGCACCGACGGAGCCTCCGCGGCGGCTCGGGTGGGCGCGGTCGCCTGTCTGATCCGCTCGGTCGCGTCCTTCTCCATAGGGAGCCCCCACACCGGACGGGTGTCCTACGACTCCACCGCCGCCCGGATTCCCGCCGCGGCGCTCAGCGTCGAGGACGCCATGCTGTTGCACCGGCTGCAGTCGCGGGGTGAGCCGGTAGTGGTGACCCTGAAGATGGGCGCGAGAACCCTACCCGACGTCCGCTCCCGCAACGTGGTTGCCGAAGTCGTGGGTCGGGAGAAGCCGGATGAGGTGGTGGTACTGGGCGGTCACATCGATTCGTGGGACGTCGGAACCGGCGCGATGGACGATGCGGGTGGCTCGGTGGCGGCCTGGGAGGCGTTGCGGCTCATCCGGCAGCTCGGCTTGCGGCCTCGCAGGACGATTCGGGTGGTGTTGTGGACCAACGAGGAGAACGGGGTACAGGGTGGATCCGCCTACCGTGCCGCGCATGCGAGTGAGCTGGCCAAGCATCGGCTCGCCATGGAATCGGACAATGGGGTGTTCCAGCCCCAGGGATACAAATTTGCCGGATCGGACTCCGCTGCCGCGATCGTGACCCAGGTGGCAAAGCTGCTGCGGCCGCTGGGCGCCACCAAGGTGGAGCGATCGCAGGACAGCCCCGAGGCCGACATCGCCCCGCTGGTCGAGCGCGGGGTTCCCGGCATCGGGCTTCTGGTAGATCGAACCCGATATTTCTGGTATCACCATAGTGACGGCGACACACTGGACAAGTTGGACCCGGGCGAGGTGGCGCGCTGCGTGGCAGTCCTGGCGGTGATGGCCTACGTCATCGCCGACTTGCCGGAGCCGTTGCCACGCTGAGCTTCACAGCATGATGAGTCCCAGCCGTGCGGAGCTCGCAACCGCCTCGGCCCGGGTGGAGACGCCGAGCTTGCCGAAGATCGAGCCGACGTGAGTCTTGACCGTGTGATCGGAAATACCCAACCGGACGGCGATGGCCTTGTTGCCTAACCCTTCGGCCAACATGGCGAGCACTTCGACCTCGCGGGCAGTCAGCGGCTGAACCGGGGGAGCTATCGGACGGAGAGCGGGCAGGGGGAGAGCGCCGGCCGGCTCCGCTGTTCGGACTACCAATCCTGCGGCCACAGCCGAGACCGCGGCCGCGATCTGGTCTCCACCGGCAGTGCGGGGCAGGGCGCCCCGGGCCCCGGCCCGGAGCGCGCGAGAGGCCCAGGCATCGGCCGGCTCGTCTCCCAGCACTACGATCGCCGGCTCCCGTCCCGCCCCGTCCGGCTGCACCGCCAACGGCAGCGGAAGCGGCTCGCCGGGCTCCAGTGCCAGCAACACCACATCCGCTTCGACGGTCTCCAGCACGTGACCTAGACCGCCGGGCCGAGCCAGCGTCTCCAGCACGGTAAAGCCGGAATGGGCCGCCAGCAGTGCCCCGAGACCGGCGCGCACCGCCGGCGACGCGGCGGCAATGACCACCCGGATCACGCGGCTCGTTCGCCGGACGGATGGAGCCCGGCCCGGCTGAGAAACCCCTCGATCACCGGCAGCGCGACCGCGTGCCCCAGCCCGCCCGCGATCAGGGTGTTGACGCCGAGCAATCGGCCGGCAACGTCGACCAGCGGTCCACCCGAGTTTCCCGGTGCGAGGCGAACGTCGGCACGGATCCAGCATGGACTGCCGTCGCCGGCCAGCAGCACTTGGTGGACCACGCCGAGTGCGGCCGAATTGGCTACACCGAGCGGATGGCCGAACGCGACGACCAGCTCGCCCGGATGGATTCGTGTCGGTTCGCCGTGGAGTGCCGGAATGAGTGGTCCTGCCACCTGGAGCGCGGCCAGATCGTTGTCCGGCTCGCGCGCCACGAGCCGGGCATCGAGCACGCGGCCGTCCCACAACTTGACCTCGGCCCGGGTTCCCCGCGCCACGTGGGCGTTGGTGACGATCACTCCGTCCTTGCTCCAGGCCACTCCGGAGCCTTCGGCGCCACGGCCCACCCGGACCTGCACCGTCATCGGGCGCAATCCGTCGGCCAGGCTGGCGAGCTCGCGGCCGATGGCGCCCGCGGCGAGCGACACTAGGACTCTGGGCATCCTACCGGCTCCGTCGGTGTGGGCGCTCGCCCACCGTGACCGCCACGGTCTGTAGCTCTCCTCCCCGAATCACTCGCAGTGTCGCGGGCCGGCCGATCCGGTCCGGCCCGAGGCTGGCAATCAAATCGGAAGGATCACCCAGCTCCTGATCTTCCAGGGCCACGAGTATGTCCCCCGGCAGAAGGCCGGCCTTTTCGGCGGGTCCATCGGTTTCCAGGTTGACGATCACGAGCCCGAGGCGGCCCGGCAGCTCGAGCCGGCGGCGAAGTCCCTCGGGCAACTGGACCGGCTGAGCAGCGAGGCCGAGGTAGCCGCGAGCCACCCGGCCGGTAGCGAGCAGTTGATCGGCCACCCGATCGACGGTGCCGGCGGGCAAGGCCAGCGCCATGGCGCGGGCGAGTCCCGAGGTATTGAGTCCCAGAACTCGTCCGCCTACCTCCACCAACGGGCCCCCGGAGAATCCGTCGTAGATCGACAGATCCAGTCTCACGAACCGGTCGATCCTGCCACCCTGCCAGGTGCGCCACTCTCCACCCACCGCGCTTACGATGCCGAGGCTGGCGGTGAGCTGCGGGCCGGGACGACCCAGTGCGAGCACCAGCCGCCCGACCTGCAGATCGTCATCGTGGCCTTTCTCGACGGCGGGTACCGCCGCGTCCTCGAGACGTAAGACCGCGACGTCGGTGGCGGGATCGCGGCCGGCGAGAGTGGCCGCCGCGGTCCGGCCGCTCGCGAGGGTGACGTTGATATCTTCGTCGCGGGTGACGGTATGGCTGGCAGCCACCACGACTCCCGGCCGCCAGACCACACCGGACGAGGGAATCCGCCGGCGGGCGTGTACCGCGACCACCGAACGACCCACCAGCTCGGCGGTCGCCGCCAGGTCGCGCGAAAGCCCGGCCAGCAAGCCGGACGGGGTGGCTGTAGATGCTGTCATGTATTTCTCCGAGGCTCGAGCGGGGCGGGATGCTTCCGCTAGCTGTCAGGAGAATGGCGCAGGTCTCTCCATCTAACATCGGCCGGACGGGGGAGTTCCCCTCGGCCGATCGGGTGAGCCCGAAACCGGCCGGTGGACGCCAGCGTAGGCCCAAGTAGACCCTCCCGGAACGGTGACATGCTGCTGCAGCTCCTTCTTGCCATCGCTTCCGGTCCCACCGACCCGAGCGCCGTCTACCATGGCCGCTCGGGCAAGTTGGATGTACGGATTCCCCGCCACGAGGCCGAAGTCGAGGTCAACGGAATCTTGGATGAGGCGGTCTGGTCTCAAGCCGCGATGCTCACCGGGTTCTCCCAGTTCTCACCGGTAGACGGGGTGGCGGCGGTGGATTCTACCGAAGTCCTGGTGTGGTATTCCCCCACGGCGATCCACTTCGGAATTCGCGCCTTCGAGGCTCACGGCAGCGTACACGCCACTCTAGCCGACCGCGACCGGATCAACTCCGACGATCACATTCAGATCCTGCTCGGCACCTTCAACGACAGCCGCCAGGCAACGGTGTTTGCGGTGAACCCGTTCGGGGTGCAGTCGGACGGCGCGCTGGTGGAGACCGGCTCGGTCACCGGCAACGGGTTTACCAGCGCGGTGGTGCGGCGGGAGACGGCCGACCTGAGCCCCGACTACGTGTACTACTCCAAGGGTCGGCTCACCGACTACGGCTACGAGGTGGAAGTCACGATTCCTTTCAAGAGCCTGCGCTACCAGTCGGGGCCGGAGCAGAGCTGGGGAATCAACGTGACCCGCCGGGTCCAGCACTCGGGCTATGAGGACTCCTGGACGCCGGCGCGGCGAGCCAGCGCATCGTTTCTGGCTCAGTCTGGGCGGTTGGTTGGGCTCACCGATCTGCGCCGTGGCCTGGTGCTGGATTTCAATCCCTCGCTCACCTCGCGGACCACCGGCCGGCGGGTCGGCAGCGAATGGGATTACACCGGGGGCAGCCCCGAGCTGGGCGGCTCGGCCCGCTGGGGCATCACCAACAATCTGAGCATGACCGGAACCGCCAACCCCGACTTCAGCCAGGTCGAGTCCGACGCGGGGCAGTTGCTCTTCGATCCTCGCGACGAGCGATTCTTTCAGGAGAAGCGCCCGTTCTTCCTCGACGGGATCGAGCAGTTCACCACTCCCAACAGTCTGATCTACAGCCGGCGGGTGGTGCAGCCGGTCGCCGCCCTCAAGCTCACCGGCAAGGGCCTGGGCACCGACATCGCGTTCCTGTCCGCGGTTGATGACGACGACGCCTCGGAAACCAAGGATCGTCCGGTATACAACATTCTCCGACTCCAGCGGGACGTGGGCGCCAACTCCCGGGTGGGGATCGTCTACACCGACCGGATCGAGGGTGCGGAGTACAACCGGGTGGCGGGCGCCGATGCACGGCTGATCTTCGGCAAGGCGTACACCCTCCAGCTGCAGCTGGCGGGCAGCCGGACCCGGTCCGCGGGTGAGGTGACCAACGGGCCACTGTGGGAAGCGCGGTTCGTCGCCAACGGTCGCCGGTTCGGCCTACGGACCAACATCAGGGCCAGCCATGAGGAGTTCCGCGCGCGGAGCGGCTTCTTCCCCCGGCCCGGTCTGGTCCACATGCAATTCCAACCCAGGGTCACCTTGTACGGTGCCGGCGGTTCACTGGTGGAAAGCTTCACCTTCGACGTGAACCTCAATGGGCGGTGGCGCTATCAGGAGTTGATGGATGGCGGGGAGATCATGGACGAGCAGCTGCATTTCAATGCCAACACCACGCTCCGCGGCGGGTGGCAGCTTACTACCTCGCTGCTGGTGGAGAGCTTCGGGTATCCTTTCGAGATCTACCGGGGCACCCGCATCGAGCTCCCCCGGCCGGGAGGTGGGGCCGATACGGTGGCGTTCGTGGGTGGGGAGCGGATCCCCAATCGGGACTACGCGCTGACGCTGACCAGTCCGGAGTTCAAGCACCTCTCGGGCAACGCCTTCATTCTCTGGGGCGACGACGAGAACTTCTTCGAATGGTCCTCGGGTCGAATCTTGATCGCCAACGGGGGACTCAACTGGCGTCCCACCAGCCAGCTCCGCCTGGAGGGGACCTACGCCGTGCAGCAGACCCGGCGCCGGAGCGACGGCAGCCTGGTCAGCGTGGCCCACCTCCCGCGGCTCAAGATGGAATACCAGGTGTCCCGACCGATCTTCGTGCGACTGGTCGGGGAGTACACCAACGAGCGGCAGGACTCGCTGCGCGACGACACTCGCACCGAGGCCCCGCTGCTCCAGTTCGATCCCGAGGTCGATGACTTCGTCCGAACCACGGCCTTCAAGCGCAATTCCTTCCGCGGCGACATCCTCTTTTCCTATCAGCCCAATCCAGGCACGGTGCTGTTTCTGGGCTATGGCAGCACCCTGCGCGACCCGCTGGATCCAACCGATCCGTTGCGCACCGGGTGGCGGCGGGTGGCAGACGGGCTGTTTTTCAAGATGAGCTACTTGTTTCATATGTAGGTCGACTGTCATCCCGAGCGAAGCGAGGGACCTAGCCCGCTGCTCCGAAACCTCTCAGTAAGTCCCTCGCTGCGCTCGGGATGACATTGTCGTAATCTTAGATTCTCCGAATGGACCCCATCCTCGAGTTTCCCGGTGGCCGGCTGCGGCGGTGGCTGGCGGACGATGCGCCGTCGCTGGCGCGGCACGCCGATAACCGCAGGATCTGGCTCAACGTTCGGGATCACTTTCCCCATCCCTACACGCTCGCGCACGCGCAGTCGTGGATCGAGATGGTGGGCCCGGTCGAACCGGTGACCCAGTTCGCCATCGAGGTGGATGGCGAAGCCGCCGGTGGGGTCGGCATCACGCCTCAACAAGACGTCGATCGTTTCTCGGCAGAAATCGGCTATTGGCTGGGCGAAGCGCACTGGGGTCGTGGGATCATGACCGCGGCGGTCCGCGCCATGACGGAACACGCGTTCTCCGCCTTCCACCTGCATCGGATCTACGCCGGGATCTTCGAGTGGAATCCAGCCTCGTGCCGGGTTCTGGAGAAGGCCGGATACGACTTCGAAGGCCGGCTCCGCCGGGCGGCAGTGAAGGACGGGAAGCTGTTGGACCAGTTTCTGTATGCGGTTACGCGAGAGTAGCCCGGGACTCCAAGCCGCCACCCCCCAACAACTTCTTTTTGTTTTCTTCGTGTCCTTCGTGTGTCTTCGTGCCTTCGTGGTGAAAGCGCACCGAAGCCGCTCTGGCTAGACCCATGTGCATCCCAACAGGCCACCCAGCATCCCCTACCTTGCGGGGGCATGGACATTGCCCCATGCTGTCCCGAACAGACGCCCATCCCAATGCGAGGTAAGGCCCAATGAACCGAGCGCTCTACGCCGCCGGCTGGAGTTACGTGGCGATCTGCGGTCTGGTCTTGGCCAATGCCCGCTCCACCCCGGCGACGGGGCGGCCCCACCCGGCGGCCGCCCCGTTCGCTGGGAAGGCGGGCGAGTGGTTCGCCCAGGTGAAACCATCCTGTAACGCGGTAGAGGTCGAGGTCCTCCAGCGACAGATTCCGCCACCGGCCGGGACCGAAGGGGCCGGGTACAGCGCCGCTTGCTACGCCCTCGCGGGCAAGATCGATCGGGCCCGCCAGATCATCGATGGCCTGGACCCATCCGATCGTAGGACTGCCGCCGGGATCGTGTTCAACGTCGGCCATCCGGTGGCCGATGCCGGCGACGACCAGGCGGCCGGCCCCATCATGCGGCTGGTGGTGGATTACACGCCGGAAAACTTCATGGCCGTCTATCACGCCGGCATCTCCGAGTACATGCTGGGCCAGCACGACCTCGCCCGTACCCACCTGGAGCAGTTCCTCAAGATGTACCAGCCGGAAGACGGCTGGCGCGCCAACGCCCGCAAGGTACTGGGACAAATCACGTCGCCCTCGGCACAATGAGCGAGCAGGCCTATCTCGCACCCGGCACCGTCCTTCGCGGACGCTACGAGATCGTCCGCGAAATCGGGCGGGGTGGGTTCTCCGTGGTCTACCTGGCCCGGGATCGGGAAGTGCAGGCCGATGTTGCGGTCAAGCTCCTCGTGCCACCTCCCGCCGCCGCCCGGGTGGCGCGGGAGCGAATGCGGCGAGAGGTGCAGGCGGTCCGGGGCCTCTCCCACGCCAACATCGTCGCGGTGTTCGATTTTCTGGAGGAAGGACCCTGGAGCTTCATCGTGATGGAGTACGTGGCCGGGCCCGATCTCCAGGTTCGGGTGCGCGAGCGCGGTGCTCTCGACGGTGACCAGGCGGTTCGGCTGGGGCGCGACATCGCGGCGGCGCTGGGCGCGGCTCATCGGCGGGGCATCCTGCACCGCGACGTGAAGCCGCAGAATATCCTGCTCGACCCCGACGGCCGTGCCCGGCTCACCGACTTCGGCTCGGCCAAGCTCGACGGGCAGCTCGGCGTCACCGGAACCGGCGCCCTGGCCGGCACGCTGGCGTACACCGCACCCGAGATCCTGGCCGGCCGCCGGGGCGATGCCCGTGCCGACGTATACGCCTTGGGTCTCACCCTGTACTACGCGCTCACCGCCGAGTTGCCTCAGCAACCCTCCGCTCATCTCCCGCCGGCACCCTCGCCCAACGGATATCGTCCTCGCGGAGCCGCACCCGGAGTTTCGCAGTGGCTCGACGCGGCCATCGCCCGGGCGACTACCGCCGCGGCCGAGGAGCGGTATCCCACAGCCGCCGCCTTCGACAAGGCCCTGGCCCAGCAGGAATCCAGCAACCTTCCGGTCGAGCCGGGCTTCAGCGCCCGCTGCCTGCTGTGTGGCGGCCCCGACCCGTTGGGGCAGGCGCTCTGTCCCGCGTGCGGTGGAGGAGCGGCCGGCTCGATCGACACTCTGGTCTTTCTCGAGCCACTGTCCGATCGAGATCAGCGCCGGGAGGCTGAGGCCCGGCTGGCGGCCCTGCTGCCGGCCCATTCGGCCGGTGCCGAGGAGGCAGTGCGTGGCGAGCGGCCGCTGTTTCGGGTTCCCGGAGAGAACGCATCGCGTGTCGTCGAGGGATTGGCCCGCCACCGGCTGCCCGCGCGCTCGATTGCCGCGGGCCGCTCCTGGAGCCGGATGCCGTCCGGGGTATGGCTCACGGTAGGCTCGGTCCTGGCGGGAGGAGGTATCGCAGGGGTCACGGCGATGCCGCTGTTGCTGTGGACCACCCCCTTCCTGGCCGGCCTCCTCTTGCTGAGCGCCCGCCGGGACCTCATTACCCCGCTGGTCGACCAGCCCCGCCATCGCGGGGAGCTTCCTCCCGAGCTGGAGCGCGAAGTACTCCGGACATTGACCGAGCTCCCCGACGGCACCGCCCGGAGTCTGCTCGCCGACCTCACTCGGATGGCGCACGGCCTTTTCGGACGGCTACGGCGCACCGGCGACACCCGGAACCTCGGGCCGGAGCTGGGCGAGCTGCTTACCGCCTCATGCTCCGCGGCGGTGGATCTCGCGGCGCTGGATGACAACCTGTCGCGCCTCGAGCGGCAGCGGGAGCGGCAGGCGCAGCTCCCGGCCGGTTGGCTCGACGCCCTGTCCCGCTCCGAGCGCTCGCGGGACGCGCTGGTACAACGCCTGCTCGAGGCGATGACGGTCCTGGGACAGCTTCAGAGCACGTCGGAGGAGAGCGGGCGCGAGCTGGCGGAGATCACCGGCGAGCTGCAAGGCGAGGCGACAGCGCAGGCGTCGGCGGTGAAAGAGATCGAGCGGCTGCTCGCCGGGTAACAACCCGCGGCTTAGTTGTTGTCGCTTCGCTACAACCGCCGGTGCGCTTTCCAGTCGCGCAACGCTCTGCATTCGAGTTCCTCTCGGAATAGAAATCCCGCCACATCAGAGAGTTGAGTCGACCGAACGGGCCGAGTTGAGCTCGCTCTCGTAGTCTTCCCCATTGGCGTGTGAATTGCCCCTCCACCGCGCGACATCCTCTCGAGCCCAAACGACTCACGATCTGATTCGCCACCCGCACGCGGCGTGGCCGGGCCGGGCCCTGCCCCGAAACGAGGGACGAGGACTGATGCGAGTTCTTCTCCTCAGCGCCGAATATCCACCCGAGGGCGGCCGCACCGCGGCCGCCGCCGAGGTACTCGCGCGCGGACTCGCCGGACGCGGCGCCCTGATGGACGTGGTCACGGTAGGCCACCAGGGAGCGCGCGTTCGTCAGGTGCATTGGGACGGTGTGGCGCCGGAGGAGGGAACCCTCACCGTTCATCGGGTGAAGGGCTACCGCGCTTGCCTGCCGCTGACTCGCCGCCTGATGCGTGCGGAGCGGTACGACGTGGTGCACTTGTTTTCCTCGCTCCCAGCGGGTGCGATCCTCCCTTTCCTCGATCTCAGGGGCACTCCGATCGTCGTTTCGCTCCACGGCCCCGACGTCCCCGGCCACGACCGAAGCCCGGCTGCCTACCGGCTTCTGCGCCCGCTCACCCGATGGATCTGGCGTCGCGCCGACCGGATCGTGGTGGACTGTGAGAGCCTCGGCCGGCTGGCGCAGGCCACGCTCCCCGGCCTGCGCTACTCGCTGATTCATCGAGGGGTTGACGTCGCTCGCTTCCGGCCCAAGACCGCGCGCCACCCGCACCGGGCGGATCGGATCCGCTGCCTGACGGTGTCGCGCTTGATGGAGGGCGAGGGTCTGGCCGACCTGATTCGAGCCATCGCATCGCTGGCGCATGATCGCTTCGAGCTCGAGATCCTCGGTAACCATATGGGGGACGGCCCGCTGGTGGAGCTGGTCTCCAAGTTGGGCATCCAGAATCGGGTGACGTTCACCGGCCGGCTCGACCTCGACCAGGTCGCGCTCCGTTATCGCGCCGCCGATCTCTTCGCCGTGACTTCTTGGGCAGAGGCCTTCGACAACGGCTTGGCCGAGGCGCTGGCGACAGGGCTACCCATCGTGGGACCCGAAGTCGGGGCCGTCCCGAGCCTGGTGCACCACGGGCGCAGCGGTCTCTTGGTCCCGCTGCGCAGTCCTACGGCGCTTGCCGACTCCATCCAGCGGCTGGTGGATGACCCTCTCCTCCGCGCCAGGATGGGCCGGCGCAACCGGGCCGAGGCCGAGGCGAACCTCGCCTGGGAGCGGGTGACGGCCCGCTACCTCGGCATCTATCAGGACGTACAACGCCGCGCTCCGGCCCGTCCGATGCTCACCGAACTTCCCTCGAGCACCTGGTGACCAGCGCGATCGCGGTAACGGCCGGGCGGGCCGCCATGCGGGCGGGACGGCAGTACCTCCACACTGCCATTGCCGTTCACCGACACCCGCACGCTTCCGCGCTGGAGCTCAAGGCCTTCCAGGACGCCCGTCTCCGCCAGCTGGTCATCCACGCGTACGAGTACGTGCCCTATTACCGGAAGCTGTTCGACCGCCAACGGCTTCATCCACGCCACATCCGCGGCTCGGTGGACCTGGACCTGATTCCCCCCAGCACTGGGGACGACCTTCGCGCGGCTCCACCGCGGGATCTGATCACCCGTGGCATCGACCCAGGGAGCCTGATCCCAGTACGTGGCGGCGGCGCTACCGATCGGCCGTTCGTGATTCGACGCACCTGGTTGGAGCAGAGCTATGCCGCGCTGTACCGGGCTCGCGCCTTTGCCTCCTTCGGCCTGGGCATGCGGGGCCGGATCGCAGAGGTAGGAGTGCCGAGGCCGGCGGACTATCAGCACCACAAGCTGGTGGGCCGGACCATCGAGAGTGTCGGCATTCATCCTACTCTTTCGCTCGACGGCCGGCTGGGGCCGGCCATAACCGCGGCGCATCTCGAAGCGTTTCAGCCCGACATGATCGTCGGATTGCCGGGCATGCTGTGTCTCCTGGCGAATCACCTGCAAGGCGACCGGGGTCACAACATCAGGCCCAGAATCGTGGTCACTGCCGGAGAGGTGCTCACCCCGCTCGTGCGCGAGCGACTTACCGGGGTATTCGGGGTCGAGCCGCTTCAGATCTACACCAGCCACGAAGTTCAACTGCTCGGCTGGGAATGCCGGGCCACCAAAGCGATCCACGCCTGCGAGGACGGCGCCATCGTCGAGGTCTTGCGCGATGACGTGCCGGTTGGTCCCGGAGAACAGGGCGAAGTCGTCACCACCAACCTCAACGCGTACGCGATGCCGCTTATCCGGTACCGGCTGGCCGACGTAGTAACCCGGGGGCCACAGAGCTGTCACTGCGGCCAGCCCTTCTCCGCCATCAGCACGATTCAGGGGCGGGTCACCGACGCCTTCAGCTTCCCCGATGGTAGAACCATTTATCCCAGTCGGATCCTGGAGTGCTTCCCTCCGAACATTCATGAGTGGGTTCGTCAGTATCAGTTGGTGCAGGTCCGTCCCGACCGCATCGTCCTGCGGATCGTCCCGGCAGGAAAGGTTTCTCCGGACCTCTCGGCCCGAATGGGAAAGCCGGTTTCGGCCATTCTGGGTCCGGCGGTGGAATTTCGGGTTGAGCCGGTTCCCGACCTTCCTTTGGACGCCAACGGAAAACTCCCTCACTCTTTGTCACTGGTGACCTCGAACGACGACGCTCCACCGCTGGCCGCGCATGGCTAGCCTGCTCGAACGCCTCGAATCGGGTTCCGCCTCACAGCTCTTCGTCCATTGCGCCACCTCACTTCCCTATGCCGCCGAGGTCGGCGACAGGGTTCCCGGTCTCGACCGGTACCCGGAGCGGGCGCTGGTCCTGGCCCGCCCCCACGACATCGTGTGTGTGCCGGAAGAGGTGGATCCCGGCTACCTCCGCTATCTGGCGGAGCTGGGACTGGGACCGAGGGCCGACAACGTGCTTGCCGCGTCCCGCTTCGGCGAGGGGGCGCCGGGGCGGGCGCTGTGGGCTCGTCTCGCCGGGAACACCGATGCGCTGCGGGCGCTCGGCACGCTGGTGAAGCGCCAGGGCTCCACCCGCCTGCAACCGCTGATCGCATCGCAAGGGCAGTTCGCCCTGGCGGCGGCACTGGAAGTCGCGGCCGATACCGAAGTACGGGTCGCGGGCGGCGACCCGCATCTGGTGCAGTATGCCGATCAAAAGCATCACATCCGCTGCAAGGCGATGGAGCTCGGCATTCCGGTGGCGGACGGCGAAGTGGTGGAGCTCCAGGTGGCAGGCGGGCGCCGGCGGCGAGACTACGATCCGCTGCGGGCCTCGGTGGAGCGACATCTGCGCAGCACCGGGCGGGTCATCGTGCGGGGCGCCTCGGGCACCTCCGGCTCGGCCAACTTCGTGGTCGGGTCGGGTGGAGAGGACGTGGACGGGCTGCTCCGGCGACTCGCGGGCCGCAGCGACAACCGGATCTATCTGGTCGAAGTCATGGTCCCGGTGACCGTCTCCCCCAATATCCAGCTCCACCTCGACCCGGCCGGAGGCCGGGTCACCTGCGTGGGTGTGACCGATCAGCGCTGGGAGCGACCGCTGGTGCCCGGCGGCAACCTGTCTCCCTCGAGCGGGCAGGCCAACGAGGCGATGATGGAGTGGTCGTATCGCCTGGCGGGGTGGCTCCTCGAGGAGGGATACGCCGGTCTCGTCGGACTCGACTTCGTCGAATACACCGACCCGGAGAGCGGCAAGCCGCGAGCCTTTCTGGCGGAGGTGAACCCGCGCGCCGGCGGTGCCACCTATCCGCTCGCGGTGCAGGAACGGCTCAACTCGGTGCAACGGAGTGCCGGCCGTCCCCAGAGTGCCGCGTTCGTCTCGGGAACCATCGACACCCGTCCGCGCGGTTTCGCAGGCTTCCGGCAAGCCGCCGCGCACCTGCTGTATCAGCCGGCGACCGGCAGTGGGGTTGTGCCCTACAACGTGGCATCGTTGGGCCGTGGAAAGTGTGGGGTGGTTGTGCTGGGAGCCTCGCGGGACGATGTGCTCCGCGCCTACGGCGAGTTGCAGACCTGGTCCCGGAGAGAAGCCGCGTGACCGGCCCGGGGGTCGCGGCATGACCCTGCTGGAACGACCGGAAGTCGTCCGGCAGCACGAGGTGGTTCCTCTGGGGCGGGCGGAGCGCCTGCCCCAAGCGGAGTGGGATGCGCTCGCTACCCGAGGACTTCAACTTCATCGCTGGTTCGTTGCGGCCGAACGGAACGGATGGCAACCGCGCCATCTCCAGGTCAGAGGTGAATCCGGCCTGTCCGCCATCATTCCGGTGTATCTGGCGGACCACGGCTCGTCACTGGGCCTCCGTCACAACTGGCTCGGTCCGATGGCGGCGGCAGTAGCCAAAGCGGGACTGGACCTGCGACCCACCATCGCGGTCCAATCGCCGTTCGCCGCGGTATCGGACCCGCTGGGCTGTCTGGACTCGGTGTCCGATTCGGGCCTGCACAAGTTGCTGGAGGCCCTGGAGCGACAGGCGATCGAGGACGACGCCGTTGCCGCGGTGTGGCCCTTTGTGGAGGCTGAGTGGGGGGAGCGCCTGCTGCGTGCTGGAAAGGCGCGAGGCTGGGTACAGGTCTATGCCGGCGCCAGCGCTCGTCTGGCAATCTGCTGGGATTCGTTCGAGGAGTATCTCGACAGCCGGAGCGAGAATGTGCGTCGGGGCATCGAACACGAGCTGCAGTGGCTGGAGCGGGAAGCCGTGCGCAGCAGCTGCTCATCCGACCTCGGCGCGGCGGTGGCCCAGATGGATGAGCTTTGGTGCGCGGGATATCGCCGACGCCACTGCAAGGAATCCAGTGTTGCCGGGTTCCTTCGCGGATTGGCGGAGCCGGCCGATCCCAGAATTGCGGCTCTGGTCAGCGGGAAGGCCGGCCGGCTGGTCGCGGGCGGCCTGGGCCTGGCCGGCCGGGAGGTGATGGACGTGGCCCTCCCGACCTTCGACTCCGAGGTCCAGGCCGGGCCGGTCTACTTCAACAACCTGATGTACTTGCCGATTGGGATGGCGTGTGCGGCGGGTGTATCTCAGCTGGACCTGGGGCCCACCGCGCTCTACCCCAAGGTGCACCGCGGCGCCACCCTGCGCCGGCGCATGACCTTGATCCGGGGAACGACGCCGGCATGCCATCAGGTACTCCGGGCCATTGGCGAGCTGGCCGGGCGGCGACAGCAGTGGAAGGAGCGGCGCGCCTTGGGCGGGCTGGGCGGAACACTTCGCCCCTCGGTGTGATTCCCGCCTCCGGTTGACATTCCCCGCGACCGGGCCATAAGTTCAGCCTTACGTCACCCGACCAGAGTCACGATCCAATGCCGTTTCCTTCGCCGAATGCGCTCGCCCGCGCGATGTCCAGCTGTAGCAGCGGTACGTCCGTCTTTCGGAGGGAAACGGCGGTACGCTAGGTCTGGACGTTCCTGCTCCAAGCCGGCCGCACTCCCTCCGGGAGATCGCGGCCGATTTCGTTTTGGCCTGCGAGGCGTCCGCCGCCAAACACCTAAGGAGGTAGTCATGCCCACAGCTCAAGCCGCACCAGCAGTGACCCCGATCGAGAGTCGCGGCTACGCCAACCCCGAGATGCTGGTCTCGACCGACTGGGTCGCCAAGCACCTCGACGATCCCAAGGTTCGGCTGGTAGAGTCCAACGAAGACATCCTGCTCTACGACACCGGGCACATCCCGGGTGCCGTGAAGCTGGACTGGACCACGGATCTCAATGACCAGGTGGTCCGCGATTATATCGACCGGGATCGGCTCCAGAAGCTGCTGCGCTCGAAGGGTATCAACGACGACACCACCATCGTCTTCTACGGCGACAAGAACAACTGGTGGGCCACCTACGCGCTCTGGGTGCTCCAGTTGTTCGGCGTGAAGAATGTGAAGATCCTCGACGGAGGGCGGCTGCGCTGGGTGGACGAAGGCCGCAAGCTCTCTACCGACGTACCCAGCTACCCGGCGGGCAACATCAAGCTGAGCGAACGGGACGATACCAAGATCCGTGCATTCCGGGACGAGGTGTTGGGCCATGTGAAGAAGCAGGGGCAGCTGGTGGACGTCCGCAGCCCGGAAGAGTATCGGGGCGAGAAGACCCATATGCCGGAGTACCCGCAGGAGGGCTGCCTTCGCGGCGGCCATATTCCCGGTGCCAAGAGCATTCCGTGGGCCAAGGCCATCGATCCCGAGACCCACACGTTCCGTCCGGCGAGCGAGCTCAAGAAGCTCTACGAGCAGGACAACGCGCTGCAGAAGGATCAGGAGACGATCGCCTACTGCCGGATCGGCGAGCGGTCATCGCACACCTGGTTCGCGCTGACCTATCTGCTCGGCTTCGACAAGGTGCGGAACTACGACGGGTCGTGGACCGAGTGGGGCAACGCCGTGCGGCTGCCGGTGGAGAAGCCGTAACGAGCAGGGGACGAGCCAACCGTCGGTTTCGGAGGGGCGCACCGCGGTGCGCCCCTTTGCACGTCCGCCGTAGATCGGCCACAAACGTTTGTAGCGACGCGACCACAGCGCACAGCGTCAAGCGCTACGACCCTGGAGTATCGGGTGTTTTCATAACGACTTAGGCTGCCCGGTCCTACGGCGGGTGGCTGGTCTATTTTCTGCACCCCTCCCCCGCGCTTCCCCAAATTCGACTGACCCAAGCGGGCGCCCGGCGCGTTTTGTAACAACGCCGTCCGCCCGATTCTTTCTCTCTGTGCCCGTTCTTGAAATGCAGTTCCGGCGCCTGCAGTGCGGGGCGACGCGGCCCCTTTTGCGCTCAGGAGTCGAGTATGCGGACGCGTGTGTGGTTGACCAGTGTCGTGCTTGCGGTGTTGGGCGTGGCTTGCGGAGATCAACCGACCGAAGTCGTGCCGGAGCGAGCGGTTGCTCCGGAATCGGGGGTAAAAGGCGGAGGTACCATTGCATTCGCCGTTGCCTCTTCGGATGACGGGCTTTCGATCGCAACCGACAAGGATGACTACCAGCCCGGCGACACTGTGTTCTTCACCGGGGCCGGATGGCCGGCAAACGATGTCTTGGACATCTTGCTCGAGGACGAGCCGGCGACGCACGAGCCGCACCGGTGGACCATATCGACCGGGGAGGATGGAACCTTCCTGGACTCGACATACGTGGTCGATGTCGGAGACCTAGGCGTAACGTTCACGCTTACTGCAACCAGTCAGTTAACGGGTCGATGGCTCACCGTAGTGTTTACTGACGGTGTCATCACCTTTACCAGTTTCACCTTCTTACCTGGCGGCTCTACCACCGGCTCTCCACCGGCCGGCTGTTCCGGCGTGAGCGGAACTAGCGTTGCATCGGGGTCGCAGATCTGTGCATTGGGAGCGTTCAGCGTGTCCGGTACTGGTGGGACGCCGGTGTCGATCCGCTGGAAGAACCCGAGCGGCACGATCGTGGCAGTCGCCGCACGATCGCCCAACTTCCCCAATGGCACGTCGGGCGCTCAGACCTTCTCTGCGGCGTTCACCCCCACCGTCGTCGGTACCTGGACGGCCCTGCTTTGTGAAAGCGCGAACCTTAACATCACAGGAGCCGGCGCTAGCGGATGTCAGGGAGGGCCGGAGCGTGGCTCGGCTACCTTCACGGTTACAGCGGCGAATGTTGCGACGACGACGCAGGTAACTTCTTCGCAAAACCCGTCTGCCCTCGGTGATGCGGTGACCTTTACCGCAACGGTAACCTCCGGTAGCCCGGCGACCTCAGTAACCACCGGCCAAGTCTCCTTCAAGACCGGCGGCACCTCCTGCTCCGATGCGGCTCAGCTGCAAGCGCCGCAGACTGTAAACAGCAGTGGGCAGGTGACATTCGCGACTTCGAGCCTCGCGCTCGGTTCTCATGTGATTAGGGGATGCTACGGCGGAGCGACGGGGTTTGCCGCGAGCGAAGGCAGTGTAACTCAGCAGGTCAGCAACACTGCAACCGAGATCGATCTGGCCTCCTCGGCCAATCCGTCGAAGACCGGGCAGTCGGTCACCTTCACCGCAACCGTCACCAACAACTCCAGCCCGGTCACGACCGGTCAGCTCAGCTTCAAGACCGGCGGCAGCAACTGTTCCGACGCGACTCAGGTTCAGGCCGGGCAGACCCCGAACGGCAGCGGCCAGGTCGCCTACACCGCAACGTTCGCGGCCTCACAAAGTCCGATCGTGGTCCGAGCGTGTTACGGCGGGTCGCCCAGCCCCGCGCCAGGACTCGCCGCCAGCGAGGCATCGCTTTCCCAGGTCGTGAACAAGGCACTGACGACCACGGCGGTTACGTCGTCGGTCAATCCGTCCGTGTTCAGCCAATCGGTAACGTTCACCGCGACTGTCACCGTCCAATCGCCGGGCGCCGGCACGCCGACCGGCAGCGTCACGTTCAAGGACGGGACCTGCGCCGCGGGCACTGTCTTGGGCTCTGACGGACTCAACGGAAGCGGCCAAGCGAGCTTCAGTACCTCCTCGCTCAATGCCGCATCGCACAGCATCCACGCCTGCTATCCCGGCGACAATGACTTCGATGACAGCGAGGGCAACGTTACTCAGCAGGTGAACAAGGCTGAGACCACGACGTCGCTGCAGTCCAGCGCCAATCCATCGGTATTCAGCCAGACGGTGACGTTCACGGCCACGGTGACCGCGGACGCCCCGGCCGTCGCGACGCCGACGGGCAACGTGGCGTTCAAGAACGGCACCTGCGCCTCGGGAACGACGCTCGGGACCGACGCGCTCGATGGCACCGGTCACGCAAGCGTCAGTACAGCCGGACTCGTGGTTGCGACTCATACGATCACGGCATGCTATCTCGGTACCTCGAACTTCGAGATCAGCGACGGAAGCGTTTCCCAGGTGGTGAACAAGGCCCACACCACCACCGCCGTGCAGTCCGGCGCGAATCCCTCGGTGTTCAGTCAGTCGGTGACGTTCGATGTCACGGTGAGCCCGGTGCCGCCGGCGGTTGCGACGCCGGTTGGCAACGTGACACTCAAGGATGGAACCTGCGCGTCGGGTACTGATATCGGAACCAGCGCACTCAACGGCAGCGGCGAGGCCAGCTTCACCACCTCGACGCTGAGCGTAGGCCCGCATACCATCACGGCCTGCTACGAAGGCAACGGCAGCTTCGAGGCCAGCGACGGCTCCGTGGCGCAGACCGTAAACAAGGCTTCGACCACTACTGCCGTCACCTCATCGGTGAACCCGTCGATCCTGGCGCAGCCGGTGACCTTCACCGTAACGGTGAGTCCGGTCGCTCCGGCGGTTGCGACGCCGCAGGGCGACGTCACCCTGAAGGACGGTACCTGCGCCACGGGGGCGTCGCTGGGTGGCCCGACTGCGCTCAACGGCACCGGCCAGGTGAGCTTTACCGTCTCCAGCCTCGGGGCCGGCAATCACACCGTGACGGCCTGCTACGCAGGCAACCCCAGCTTCAAGGAGAGCGATGGCTCGGTCATCCAGCAGGTCAAGTTCAACTTCATCGGCTTCGCGCCGCCGGTCGACCGGCCGAACACCTACAACCTGTCGAAGGCCGGCCAGGCGATCCCGCTCAAGTGGGAGTTGCGAGATTTCTTCGGCAATCCCGTGACCACATTGGCCTCGGTGAAGGTTCTAGCTGCCGACCAGGGATGCGCCGCGGCAAACAACACGGACCAACTCGAGGAGTACGCGTCCGGGCAGTCTGGACTCCAGAACTTCGGCGACGGTCATTACCAGTTCAATTGGAAGACGCCCAACACCTACGCGTCCACCTGCAAGACGATCGGCCTGGACTTGGGCGAGGGATCGGTACGAACCAACCTCGCGTACTTCACATTCAAGAAGTAGCCTGACGCATCACTGACGGCAGGTTCGTCACCACACCCGCCACCCCCCGCGCCCAGAGGCGCTGGGCGGTGGCGGGTCGGTTTACGGTCCAGACGTGCACCGGACAGCCGAGTTCCCGCGCCTTGGCCACGAACGTCCGGGTCGGGACCGGCATTCCGCGATAACGGATCGGCACCGAGAGGGTCCGGTAACCCACCTGGGGAATCCGGCGGCGCCACATCACCGCCCAGTACAGCTCGGACACTTCCTTGGCCGACGCAGCCCGGGTGAAGGGCTCGTCGCGAAACGCATCCAACGCTGCGCCGAGGTCCGACGCGGGAACGCATCGGCCCAACGCGTCCTCCTCCAGCAACACCCGGCGCACGGCTTCCTGCGCCTCCGGCTCCTTTACCTCGACCAGCACCGGCATCTTCGGAAAGGTCCAGAGCACTTCCCCCAGCGTGGGGATGGTGAGCCCGGTGCCGCGATAGGGGAAAGTGCGCCCTCGATCACGGGTGAACCGGGCGCCCGCGTCGACCGCTCGAAGTTGGGCCAACGTGTGAGCCCGAACCATGCCGGTCCCGTCCGTGGTACGGTCGAGCGAGTGATCGTGGATCACCACCGGCGCGCCGTCGAGCGAGAGACGCACGTCGAGCTCGAAGGCGTCCGCCCCCTCTCGCGCGGCCAGCTCGAAGGCGGCCAGGGTGTTCTCCGGCGCAAGGCCGGATGCTCCCCGATGGGCGATGATGGGTCGGGCGTCGAGGTCGAGGAGGGGATTCATGCGCTGCCCGACTGGAAGCGATGCCGCAGCTGCTCCCGCAAGGCCGACTTGAGAAACTTGCCGGTAGAGGTGCGGGGGATGGACGGGACGAACACGAAATCGTCCGGCAGCCACCACTCGGGGAAACGGCCGGCAAGGTGCGCCTTCAGCTCGGCGGCGCCTGCGGTTCTGCCATCGCGCAAGACTACCGCCGCCACGGGCCGCTCCAGCCAGCGGGGGTGAGGCACACCGACTACCGCCGCCTCGACTATCGCCGGGTGACTCATCAGCGCTCCCTCGAGCGCCACCGAGCTGATCCATTCGCCGCCGGACTTGATGAGGTCCTTGCTCCGGTCGCGAATTTCCAGGTGCCCACGGGCGTCGATCGTGGCAATGTCTCCGGTACGGAACCAGCCGTCGTCGGTGAACCAGCGGGTGCCTTGCTCCTCGCGGTAATAGGCCGAGGCGACGTATGCCCCGCGCACTTCCAGCTCGCCCATGCTGATCCCGTCCCACGGCACCTCACCGGCCTCGTTCCGCACCCTCAACTCCAACAGCGCCCCGGGCAACCCTTGCAGGGTACCGACCGGCGCGATCTCGGTCATTCCCCACGATGTCACCGCGGCGACGCCATGCCGCTCCTCCAGGCCTCGAATCAGTGCTTCGGGGGCCGCGGCGCCGCCAATGACCAGCCTGCGAAGGTGAGTCACATCGTATTTGCCCGGTGCGGCATCCAGCTCGGCCAGGACGTCCAGCCACACGGTGGGCACCCCGGCGCTGAAGGTCACTCGCTCCGATTGACAAAGCTGGAGCAGGGCTCGAGCGTCGGGGCGCTCGCCCGGAAAGACCAGGCCGGCGCCCACCAGGGCCGCGGTGAAGGGAAGACCCCATGCGTTGGCGTGAAACATCGGGATGACGGCCAGGACCATATCGCCCTCGCGGAGGGCGAAGCTCTCTGCCAGCGCCGTCGCCATCGAGTGCAGCACCAGCGCGCGATGGGAGTAGACCACGCCTTTGGGTCGTCCGGTGGTGCCGGAGGTATAGCACATCGCGGCCGCCGAATGTTCATCCGGATCCGCGGACACGAAATCGCTCTCCGCCGAACCAGCGATGAGCGCCTCGTAATCCAGCGTGTCCGACTCGGCTCCCCCTCCGCCGATGGAGATCACCACTCGAAAGTCCGCCCGGGATCGGAACTGCTCCAGCAGCGGCAGCAGGGAATCATCCACCAGCAGCACGCGGTCCTCCGCGTGCCGCGCGATGTACGCCAACTCGTCGGGGTGCAGCCGGAGGTTCAGGGTGTGGAGCACGGCTCCGAGCATCGGAACGGCGAAATAGGCCTCGAGATGCCGGTCGTGATTCCAGCAGAGCGTGGCTACCCGATCGCCCGGGCGCACGCCGAGCTTGGTCAGGGCCGCGGCGAGGCGCCGAGCCCGGCGGAGACAGTCTCCGTAGGTCGTGCGGTGCAACGAGCCATCGGGACGGCGGCTCACGACCGGCCGCCCGGCGAAGTAGCTCTCGGTGCGCCGGAGAATCGCCGGGATGGTGAGCTGGTAGTCCATCGTGAGGCCCTGCATCGGTGGGCCGGTCACGGTCGAGGATGCCGCTGAAAAAAGTCCCAGATGGTACGCGTGGCGTCGAGCTCGCGGCTCACCCGCCCAACGCTCCGTCCAGCCGGCGGGCCGCCGGGCCAGGTATGACCTCCACCTACGATGGCATAGAGCACGACGTCGCGTCCATCCCTGCAGCCGGGATAGGCCTCGCGGCGAACCCGGGTGCCGTCGGCGACCCGGTCGGGTTCGGCCGTAATCACCGGCTCGGCCGCGCAGCCGGCGACGTTCGCCCAGAAGCCGACGCTCTGCTCGGCCGGAAGAACCCGCCCCCGCCGCCGGGCGACTCCGCCACCGCCGTATGGCATGAGCCGGTCCGCCGTGCCTTGCAAGGCGATCACCGCCACCGGCAGCGCCCGAGGGCAATTCTCCGCTAATTGAGCGGGGAGCGCGCCAGCGACCGGGGCAATGGCGGCAATCACCCCGGGCAGGTCGCAGGCCAAACGGTAGGTGAACATCGCGCCGTTGGAGATGCCGGTCGCGTAGATCCGATGGGAATCGATGGCCAATCTCCCGCCGGAGGGTGTCGAGCAACACGCGGATGAAGCCCACGTCGTCGGTCGGAGCGCCAAAGCCCCGCCCATCGTTCCAGCGGCCGGCTACGCCTTCGGGGTACACCAGCACCAGCCCCGCCGCCTCGGCCACTTCGCCGAAGCCGGTGTGCCTCGCGATGCCTCGGGCTCGGCCGCCACCGCCATGGAACACCAGCAGGAGGGGAGCGGGACGATCACGCCGGTAGGAGGAGGGAACCCGGATCACGTACGACCGCTCGCCGCCGGCGACGTGCAGGGTTCTGGGCTCGTCGGTGGCGGCGCTCTGGGCTGTGGCAGAGGATAGGCCGCCCGCACAGAAAACGAGCCAGCCGGCCGCGAGCACTGCGTTCCGAAGCATCAACCAGGTCCGAGCCACGCACGCAAAGATCCCTCGCTCCGCTGCCGCATGCAACGACAACCGTTAGTAGCTTCCAGGCTGCACTGACCGGAGGATGTCATGTCGCTGGCCGACCTGCGCCGCGAATACGCCCGTGCCCGGCTGGACGAATCCACCGTCAGCCCGGACCCCCTGGTGGAGTTCGCCCGCTGGTTCGCCGAGGCGCAAAGGGCCGAGCTGCCCGAGCCGAACGCGATGACCTTGGCCACCGCGACGGCCGGCGGCGTCCCTTCCGCCCGGGTGGTGTTGCTCAAGGGCTTCGACAAGGAAGGCTTCGTCTTCTTCACCGACTACCGGAGCCGGAAGGGACGCGAGCTGGAAGAAAATCCGCGGGCGGCGTTGGTGTTCTACTGGGGAGAGCTGGAGCGGCAGGTACGGATCACCGGCAGCGTGAGCCGCACCTCGCGGGAGGAATCCGAGCGCTACTTTCGCACTCGGCCGCCGGGGAGCCGGATGGGTGCATGGGCGTCGCATCAGAGCCAGGTGATCCCGTCGCGATCGATTCTGGAGGAAGGGCTCCGGGCCATGGAGGCGAAGTACCCGGCCGGCGAGGTTCCGCTTCCACCGTACTGGGGTGGATACCGGCTGCTGCCCGATGCGATCGAGTTCTGGCAAGGGCGGGAAAATCGGCTGCACGACCGGATCCGTTATCGCAGGGAAGGTGGGGGGTGGAAGGTCGAGCGATTGTCCCCCTGATCGGTGGCCCGATTTGACCGCTGATCGGCCTGGCCGGGCTCTCGCGCCGAGCGTGGCGACTCGCTAGAGTAGGTGGCAGCCCAACCACCCACGCGCCGAGGCCACAAGTGTCATTCTCGCAGCCACTTCCAATCGAACAATCGGCTCTCTTGGTGATCGATGTCCAGGACTCTTTCCGGGCCGATCCGAGCCGCTGGAGTCGCCGGGGAAACCTCCAGTTCGAAACCAACGTTGACCGGCTCATTCGGGCCTATCGCGGGGCGGGCTTGCCGGTGGTTTTCATCACCCACACGGATGAGGATCCCGGCTTCGAGCCTACCAGTCCGCACCTCAAGCTGATGGACTTCATCCAGCGCCGTCCCGACGAGCCCCTGATTCTCAAGGATACCCGAAACGCCTTCACCAGCACCAACCTTGGCGAGCTGCTGTCGCAGCGGGGCGCCCGCCGCATCGTCGTCACCGGTATCCAGACCGAGCAGTGCTGCGAGACTACGGCACGGGTGGGCGCAGACCTGGGTTACGACGTCGACTTCGTGACCGAGGCGACCCAGACTTTTCCCATTCGCCATGCCGATCCGGCGGTCGATGACGAGCTGAGCGTGGAAGACATCTTTCGGCGGACGGAATTCGTGCTGCGCCGGCGATTCGCCAGGATCACCACCGTCGACGCGCTCGAGCAGGAGCTTGCGGGAGTGATCGCGCCATCCAGCAGGTAATCGTCGTGGCGCTCCCTCGGGTCCAAATCCTGGACCTGGCGGGGCCCCTCCAGGCGTTTCACGAAGCCAACCGGTACGGCGCGGACTACCGGATCCGGATCTGCGGGCTCTCTCCGCGGGTGCCCACCGACCAGGTCGCATGTCTCGCCGACGTCGAGCCGCTGCCGGAGCCCTCGTCCGACGATCTGGTGCTCGTCCCCGGAGTCGGATTCGAGGCGCTCGGTCCCGATACCGGGCCGGCGGTGCGGTGGCTGAGGCGGGCCCATGAGGCTGGGGCGCAGGTGGCGTCGGTGTGTACCGGCGCCTTCCTGCTGGCGGAGGCAGGGCTACTGGATGGAAAGCCTTGCACCACTCACTGGTCTCGAGTGGAGGACCTGCAACGCCTGTTCCCGGCGACGCTGGTGCAGCGCAATCGATTGTTCGTGAACGAGGGACGGATCACGACCAGCGCCGGCATCGCCTCGGGCATCGACATGGCGCTCTGGCTGGTGGAAGCGCGTCACGGCCCGCTGGTCGCGGCGTCCACGGCGAGAGAGATGGTGGTTTACCTGCGGCGCGACGGGGCTCACGGGCAGCGGAGCGTCTATCTGGAGTATCGCACTCACCTGCATCCCGGGGTTCATCGAGTGCAGGACTGGCTCATCGCGCATCCGGCGGAGCATGCCACCCTCACGGAGCTCGGCAGAGTGGCGGCCATGAGCTCACGGAACCTCACTCGAGCCTTTCGGCAGGCCACCGGGATCTCGGTTCAGGAATTCCGGAGCCGGGTCCGCCTGGAACTGGCGCGAAACCTGATCCATGATCCGAGCCTGACGGTAGAGGCAGTGGCCCGGGAGTGCGGATTCGAGAGCGCCCGTCAGCTGAGAAGGCTGTGGCGGACGTCGCACGCGTCACCCATGCGGTCCCGCCGTCACTCCCACTTGACCCGATAGCGGCACACCTTGCCACCCTTGGCGCGGCATTCCTCCTCGACCACGTGGGCGCCCTTGACCCCGCACATCTCCAGTGCCTTTCGATACCAACCGACCACCGTAAGACAATCCGGCGCGCTGAAGGTTTCCGCGTCGTAGGTGGTCAGCACCCCTTCCTTGGGTCCGACCTCCTGGTACTCCCGGCGGCCGGCCTCGTAGTAGAGCGAGTAGATGGAGGGAGACTTCGCCAGAAATCCGTGAGCGTCCCCCTTGGTGAGGTAGCCCGAGTGCACGGTGGCGAGGTTCTTCTCCGCGGAGGCCTCGCCCAGCCGCTCGAAGAACTCGGTCCTCCCGCCGCCCAGCTCCCGCACGATCGCGTCGTCCAGCGCCTTCCCCATGGCGAAGGGATACCAGTTGGACGTAAAGAGCATCTTGAGGGTACGCTGGTCGTCTGGAGGAAGCCCCTCCAGCACCCGCTGCACGCCTTCCTTTCCGAAATGCTCCTGCACGAAGGCGATGCGCGACTTGAGGACCGCCCCCTTTATCTGCTGCACGGACTGTCTCCTTTGCCGAGGTTGCCGGAGGAACGGTAGCTTATCGGAATCTTCACCGCCGAGGATCGGCATGTCGAGTCCGGCCTCGCCCGGAGATTTCGTTTCCGGGCCCGTAGTGCTGCGCGATGCCGCGCTGTTCACCGATCTCTACCAGCTCACCATGGCGGCAGCCTTCTTCCGCGAGGCCATGGCGGAGGAGGCCGCGTTCAGCGTGTTCGTGCGCCGGCTGCCACCGGAGCGTGGCTTTCTCGTGGCTGCGGGCCTGGAGGACGTGCTCGAGTTGCTGCAAGGCTTCCGGTTTTCCCCGGCAAGCCTCTCCTACCTCGACTCGCTCCGCCGCTTCGATCCGGCGTTTCTCAAGTATCTGGAGACCCTCCGGTTCACCGGCGAGGTCCGAGCGATGGCGGAAGGTACCGTGTTCTTTGCCGACGAGCCGGTGTTGGAGGTGATCGCCCCGATCGTCGAGGCCCAGCTACTGGAGACCGCGGTCCTCAACTTCTGCCACCTGCAGACCGTGTTGGCCAGCAAGGCAGCGCGAGTGGCGCTCGCTGCGAGGGGACGGCCGGTAGCGGAATTCGGCCTCCGCCGGACTCACGGAATCGACGCGGGACTCAAAGCGGCGCGCTCGAGCTACATCGCCGGCTGCGGGCTCACCAGCAATGTCGCGGCCGGCCGGGCCTACGGCATTCCACTCACCGGCACCATGGCGCATTCGTTCGTCACAGCGTTTCCTCGGGAACGCGACGCCTTCAACTCCTTTGCCCGGACCTTCCCCGATTCTGCAGTGCTGTTGCTCGACAGCTATGACACCGTGGCCGCGGCTCGGCTTGCCGTCGAAGTCGCCGACGACCTCGCGGCTCGGGGACACCGCCTCGCGGGGGTGCGGCTCGACAGCGGCGACCTCGCCGCGCTGAGCCGGGAGGTGCGCCGGATCCTCGATTCCGGCGGCCATCCGGAGGTATCGATCTTCGTCAGCGGCGGGTTGGACGAGCACGCGGTAGAGGAGCTGGTCTCGAACGACGCACCGATCGACGCCTTCGGAGTCGGCACCCGGATGAACGCATCGGTCGATGCGGCGACGCTGGATATGGTCTATAAGCTGGTGCGCTACGCCGGGCGGGACGTGCTCAAGCTGAGCGAGGGCAAGCGAACCTGGGTGGGAGAGAAGCAGGTGTGGCGGCTGGCCGGGCGAGACATCATCGGGCTCTGGGACGAACCGGGGCCCGATGCCGCGGAGCCGTTGCTCCACCCTGTCATGCGTGGCGGCAAGCCGCTCCAGAACCACCCACCCCTGATTCTGGCCCGGGAGCGTTGCGCGGCCGAGCTGGGCCGCCTGCCGCCGGAGGTAAAGCGGCTGCGAGACGCGGCTACCTACCCGGTTCGACAGAGTCCTACTCTCCTGGCCCGCCAAGCCGCGGCCGAGCGAGCGCTCGCGGCTCAGCCGGGCTAGAAGCATCCAAGGTGGCTCGGGGCGTCCAAGACCGCTCTCCGAGCGACCCACTATTTAGCGGTATGTTCCGCCGCAGCGCGCTCCTGGCGCTTCTGGGCGCCGTCGCGGTGTCCCATGCGGGTGCTCAAACGGTCCTCGACCGTACGCCCAACCTTTCCGGTGCCTGGGTCGGAGCTCCCGGCGTCCTGCATTTCAATTTTCTCCATCGCTTCTCCATCAGCTCGGCCCCCGAGCGCAAGGTCACCAGTACTCCCACCTTCCTGCTGGCGGCGGGCCTGCCCCACCGGACCCTGCTCGGCGCCCATTACGCCACCAACTCCGAGCTGTCGCCCCGGTATCCCAACGAGTGGGAGTTCTTCGGCCGGTTTGCCCCACTGGATCAAGAGTTAGGCGATCCGGTCGATGCCTCGGTACAGGCGGGATACAACCTTGCGGCGGAGGGTCTCGACGGCGAGGTAGCCGTGGCCCGGCGGGAGGGACGGGTCCGGGTACTCGCCGGCCTGCGGGTCCTGGCTGATCCGGGAGAAGAAAGCGGAGCCGACTTTGCGCTCGCCGGCGGACTGGTGCTGCGCTTGAGCCGGTACATCGGTGTGTCGGGCGACGTCGTCACCGTTACCAAACGGGATCCGGGAGAGCGGGTCGCCTGGGCAGCAGGCCTCAACCTGGCGATTCCCCATACGCCGCACACCATCTCGCTGCACGCCACCAATGCCAACAACGCGACGCTCCAAAGCTCGTCTCGGGGCACCGGGGAGACCCGCTATGGCTTCGAGTTCACCATCCCGGTCACCCTGAGTCGTTATTTCGGAGGGCGGCGCCCCGCTCCTCCGGCCGCCCGCCCCACCGGCGAAGCCGCGCAGCCGGTTCCGGCGGGCTCGGACACCGTGGCGGCCGCGATCCAGGACTTCACCTTCAGCCCCTCCCGGATCGAGATCGACCCCGGCACGACCGTGGTCTGGACCAACGGCGGCCAGGTGGCCCACAGCGTGACCGCCGAGGGTGGCGGCTTCGACACCGGATTGCTCGAGCCGGGAGACCGGCGTGAGCTCACCTTTACCAAGTCCGGCACCTACCCATTCCACTGCACGCCGCATCCGTTCATGACCGGCGTGATCGTGGTGCGCTGAGCTGGGGGCGGATTGCTCCGCGCCATTGTCTGGCTCGGGATGACCGTTGGGCTCGCCGCGGGGTTAAGCGGATGCTTCTCCAGCAGAAACACCGCCGCACCCAGTGAGGGAGAGTGCAGCCTGCCGGTAGGGGAGGAGACCGGAGGGTCCAGGCTGGTCCTCATCCGGGGATTCAACTTCGTGCCGGCCGAGATACTGGTCCGAGCCGGAGAGCGAATCACCTGGGTGAACTGCGACGCGGGAGAGATCCACACCAGCACCGCCGACGCCGGAAGCTGGGCCTCGCCGAGCCTGGCCACCGGCGATGCATTCACCCAGGCCTTCGGCTCGGCGGGAGAATTTCCTTACCACTGCGAGACTCACCCGTTCATGGTGGGGAGAGTTGTGGTGGAGTAGGGCAAGAAGCTATCGGCGATAGCTTCTTCAAAACGTCGCCGTCACTCCCCCCAGAATCCTCCGCCCAATCACCGACCCACCGAAGATCTGAAAGCGCTCCTGATCGAGGAGGTTCGTCGCCGTGGCGTGAACCCGGACGAAGGGGTGGATCCGGTAACCGGCGCTGAGGTTCACGGTTTCGCTGGACGGGATGTAGCCCTGAAAGACGCCGGTGGCCCATTCGTAGCCGTCTACCAGTCGAAGCTGGGCGCTGGCATCGAATCCCTGTTCGCCGGCGTAGGTCACCGAGAAGCTGACCTTCTTACTCGGCGTATTGGGCACCAGTTGATCGCCGGTGGCCTGCTCGGAGACATCGAAGTCGAATCCGGTGAACGACGCGTCACCCCGGAATTCGGGGGTGAACTGATAGCCCACGCCGATCTCGACACCCCGCTCGGTGACCCGACCGGCGTTGGTATAGGACAGCACGACTGCCCTGACGTCGCCGGGCAGCGTGGCCAGGGCGTTGACGCCCTGAACCCGGGTGGCGGCCTGGAGCCCGGCATATCCTGCCTGGAGCAACGGGATCGGCACCCGCAGCGGATGATTGGGCGGCAACCCCTGCGAGGCGAACCGGGCGTCCAGCGCCGCCAGCTCCGCCGAGACATCCACCCCGGTGGTCAGGCTGAAGCTGGGAAAGTCCGGGTTCACTCCCGGCAGGAGGTCGGTGACGAAGTTGGTGAGCCGGTTGATGTATCCGTCTACCGTGACGTACGCCTTGTCGGAAAGGCTGCCCTTGTAACCCAGCTCCCATCCGGTGACATGCTCCACCTCGAGGTTGGCGTTGCCCAGTGCCAGCGCCTGGGTCTGCGGCGAGAAGTTCCAGGGGAGATTGTCGGTGATGGTGAGGCCCGCCAGCGCGGAGGGCGGCACGTTGGCCCGGACCTGCGCGTAGTAGCCCTCGATGCTGGCCTCCAGCGTCCGCGGGCCGGCTTGCGGCTGCGCCACCGGGACTCGGAGGAAGAACTCGGAGTAGTTCGGCGTCTGAAACGCGCGGTTGAAGGAGAACCGGAACGAATGGTTCTCATTCGGGCTATAGACCAACGCAGCCTTGGGTGAGACCTGGCTCTCGATCAGATCGCCGTCGTCGACCCGGAGCGCACCCACCACCCGAACCTGAGGAACGAGCTTGTATTCGACCTGGCCGTATGCGGAATACAGGTCATCGCTCCGGTCGTCGTTGACCGGGTCCATCAAGGTACCGTCGGTGTTCACCTTGGTGTTCCGATAGGACGCCCCGTACACCACCCGGCCGCGCTCCTGCTGGAAGTTCCAGTTGTTCTGGCCCTCGAAGTGGAAGATGTCCGAGCGCTCCTCGATCGGGATGCCGGAAGTGAGAGAGAACTGGGGATCGAGCGAGGTGCGGCTGTACCAGTAGCCGAAGACGTTGTATCGCTCGGCAGCCACCGAGCCGCGGATATAAGGCTTGATCGCCTTGTCTACCTGCACTCGCCCGATCCCGGTCACGAAGATCTCGTTCTCCACCTGGGACGCGCCGCCGTCAAGGGTGAACACCGAGCCGTTGTCGGCGTAGTAGTCCAATCGGGCCGTTCCGTAGGCGTTCTGGAGCGGATCTCTGTCGCCCACCACTTCTCCAGTAACCGGGAGGGTGTCCTGCCCGAAGAGCGGCCGGACTTCCCGGGCGAGCGGTATCGGTTCGTCGGTGGCGGGGGCGTACTCCTGCTGGAGCGAGGTGCCGTTGCGCAGAGTGCGCGAGCGTGACCAGGTGTCGCTGCGGTTGTAGCCGCCGCTGATTCGGTAGCCGAGCCGATCGCCTGCCAGGAGGCCGGCGTGGCGGAGATCGGTGCGGAAGGTCTCCAGCTCTCCGCCGGCCACGGTCACCTTAGTCCCCAGCACTTCTCGCGCGGTGGGAGTGGTGATGTTGACCACTCCGCTGAAGGCGTTGGCTCCGTAGAGGGCCGAGCCCGGGCCGCGCACAACTTCCACCTTGCCCAGCTCATCCAGCGGCTGGGTCATCCCGTTCCATTCCTGGGAGCCCAGGAAGGCGATCGCCAGATCTCGCCCGTCCTGGAGCACCAACATCCGGCGGTTGAGCGTGGAGTTGAATCCCCGCGCGTTCACGTTGAAATCGTTGACGCCGCTCTGCACCACGTCCACTCCGGGCACCGATTGAAGTGCGACCGGGGCCTGGCCGGTGATCGAGGTGTTCTGGAGCACCTCGGGCGGGACCACCGAGATCGCCGCCGGCGCTTCCACGATCCGTTCCGGTGCCCGGGATGCGCCTTCCACCACGATTTCGGCCAGCGAGATCGTCACCGCCTCCAGCACCGCGTCGGCGGTCACCGTCTGGCCCGGTTCTACGACGACGTCGGCCTGAGTGGGGCGATAACCTAACCAACGGAAGACGATCGTCTGCGGCCCTGCGGGAACCCGCCGGAGGGTGTACTTGCCCTCGGTGTTGGTGACCGCGCTCTGTCCGGTACTCTGCACGGTGACCGAAACGCTGCTGATGGGTCCGCCCTCGCTCGCGCGAGTGACCGTCCCGGTGACGGTACCGGTTTCCTGAGTCAATGCGGGCCGGGGAAAGAGGATGAGAAAGAGAAGGGTGAAGCAGAGGAAGTGATCACGCAGCAGGCCGGACGAATTTCGTGGCATACCGTGCGTCCTCATGTCGGTGATGGCTGGAGCATTTGGGGTTCGGAAGGTATCGGAGTGTATAACCGACCTCGCGCGGGCGCCAGCAGTCCTCAGGGGATGAGGACTGCCGCGCCGCGGACCTGGCCGTCACGGAGCCGCTGCATTGCCTGGGAGGCCTGCTCCAGCGGGTACAGCTCGGTGCTGATCCGGAGGGGCACCTCGCCCGCGAGCCGAAGGAACTCCTCACCGTCGCGGCGGGTCAGATTGGCCACCGATCGAACCACCCGCTCGCCCCAGAGCAGGTCGTAGGAAAACTGGGGAATCGGTGTCATGTGAATTCCGGCACAAACAACCGTACCACCCTTGTCAACGGCGCGCAGCGCAGCCGGTACCAGGGCGCCCACCGGGGCAAAGATGATCGCCGCGTCCAGCGGCTCGGGCGGCAGCTCGCTCGAGGCACCGGCCCAGGCGGCCCCCAGCTCCCGGGCGAAGCTGCGTCCTGCTTCATCCGCTTCGCGAGTAAACGCAAAGATGGTGCGTCCCTGCTGCCGTGCCACCTGGGCCACGATGTGTGCCGAAGCGCCGAAGCCGTAGAGCCCGAGCTTCCGGGCCTCACCGGCTGCATTCAGGGCCCGGTGCCCGATCAGGCCGGCGCAGAGAAGCGGAGCCGCGCGGTCGTCGGAGAAGGTGGTCGGGATCGGGAAGCAGAAGCGGGCATCGGCGACCGCCAGCTCGGCGTAGCCGCCGTCGATCTGGTAGCCGGTGAACCGGGCGCGGTCGCAGAGGTTTTCGCGGCCCGCGCGGCAGAATCGGCAGGTGCCGCAGGTCCAACCGAGCCAGGGAACTCCCACCCGGTCGCCGGGGGCAAAGCGATCGGCTCCGGCGCCGCAGTCCACCACCGTGCCCACGATCTCATGGCCCAACACCAGGGGAAGCTTCGGCTGGGCCAGCTCGCCCGCTGCGACGTGAAGATCGGTGCGGCAGATGCCGCAGGCTCGGACTCGAAGGAGAAGCTGGCCGGGACCGGGATGGGGTACCGGCAGGGCGCGTTCTTGCAGCGCCTCGCCGGGCGCGTCCAGCACCATGGCCCGCATCGTGTCGGCCATGGCGCGAAAGGTACTACGTGGGTCAGCCGGCCAGATCCCTCGCTTCGCTCGGGATGACAGGGGCTCGGACGTCCGGAGCCGTCGCCAGCGCAGCCACCTCACCGATGACCGTTACCACCGGCGCTTCCAGCCCCTCGCGCTCCGCGGCCTCCGCGATGGTGCCCAGCGTCGCCAGCACGACGCGTTGCCGCACGGTCGTGGCCGACTGGATGCATGCCGCGGGCGTGGCGGGATCGCGGCCCGCCTCCACCAGCCGGCGGGCAATCTGGTCGAGCCCCGCCCGACCCATGAGCACCACCAGGGTGTCGACCACCGCCAGCCGGGCGATGTCGACCTCTCCCTCCCGCTCTGCGCGCGCCGTGACCACGGCAAATGAGCGTGCTAAACCCCGGGCGGTCACCGGAATCCCGGCCGCGGCGGGCCCGGCAATGGCGCTGGAGATCCCGGGAACTACGTGGCAGCTCACCCCGGCCTGGCGACAGGCGGCCAGTTCCTCACTGCCGCGCCCGAAGACGAAGGGGTCGCCGCCCTTGAGCCGGACGACTGTCTTTCCCCGGCGAGCCCGATTGATCAGGAGATCGTTGATCTGCTCCTGGCCCAGCGGCACGTGCCCCGGACCCTTGCCCACGTCCACCAGCTCGGCGTCGTACCGCGCCTCACGCAACAGCTCCGCGCCCACCAGCCGGTCGTGGACCACCACGTCCGCCCGGCGGAGCAGGTCGGCGCCCCGCACCGTGATGAGCTCCGGATCACCCGGGCCGGCGCCGACCAGGTGTACCGTGCCCGGCTGCTTGCCGGGCAGCTCCCGCCCGCCGCGGCGGCGCAGCTTGGGCGGCGGCGGCAGGTACCGCCGGGCCAGATCGATCACGATCTCGGCCAATCCCGGGAAGCTGCCGATGGCCCGATCCAGCACGACCACCCGCCCGTCGCCCTCGGCCGAAAGCGGGGTGGCACCGGACGGCAGCCCGAGCAGCCTGGGCAAATCCTCCACCGTGTGACTGCCGCCGCCGATGAGAAACGGAAGCACGATCGTGCTGCCGGAGGTGACCCGTCCCATGGCCTCGGCCGCCGAGGGCTCGTCGTCGAGGAATCCGGCGAGCACCTCTCGCGCTACCCGGCGTCGCTGAAGCGTGGCTGCCAGCTCGAGGGTGGTCCGGCGGCTCTGGGTGTGACGCTGGGTGCCGTGCCCCACCAGGAGCAGCGACGTCGCGCCCCGCTCCAGGCCGTGCTCTCGGAGCAGCTCACTGACTCGCCTCGCCACCAGTGGTGCCACACCGGGATGGCCCCCGACAGGCGGCGTGATCCTCAGGCGAACCTCGGCGTAGCGGCGGCTTCGGGCCAGTGCCGCCGGCAGAACCACGTCGCTGTAGTGCCCGGAGCTGGTCATGAAAGGCACCACCGTAATCTCGTCAGCCGAAAGCTCGTCGAGCACGGTGTCGAAGCCCGGCTCGCCCTGGTGAAAGGCAACCGCGACCTCGTCGAAGAGTCGGCGGCTGCGAATGGTCTCACCCAGCTTGCGAACCAACGCGTTGGCTCCAGCGTCGCGGCGCGAGCCGTGTGCCGCGATCACCAGCGCCCGGCTTCCGCTCCTCTCGGCAGACAATCTCACCGCGCCACCTCCAGCGGAATCAGATCCGCCGTGGGCAGCTCCCGGCCGGTGACAACCGATCGGCGCGTCCGAAGACCCATCAGCCGCTGGTAGAAGTCTCCCAACCCTTCATCATCGACCCGTTCCGATGCCCAGCGGGCCAGGAGCGGCCGAATTGCCGGGACCAGTTCCTCCTGAGACACGTCCGCGCGATAAAGATCGACCAGCCGGTCTCCGGCCAGCCTGCCGCCGACGTAGACGTTGTACAGTCCGAGCGAGCGGCCCACGAAGGCGAGGTCGGCGGTGTAGGGGCGGGCACAGCCATTGGGACACCCGGTCATGCGGACCGTGATCGGAGCATCCCGAAGACCCAGTGCCTCCAGCTCCGTTTCGAGCTGGTCCAGGATCGCAGGAATCGCCCGCTCCGACTCGGCGAGCGCGAGTCCGCAGGTGGGAAGGGCGGGGCAGGCCATGGAGTAGCGGCGAACCGCGGGCAGGGCGGTAGGAAGCGCCACGCCGTGCGCTTGGAGGATTCGCTCAACCAGATCGACGCCGTCTTCATCGAGGTCGGTGAGCAACAGGTTCTGTTGCCCGGTGAGCCTGATGCCGGGCTTGAGTCGGGTGACGATCTCGCGCAAGGCCGTCTTGAGCCTATGGCCCGGGTGGTCGACTATCCGGCCACTCTGGACGAAGGCTCCATAGAACCATCTGCCGTCGTTCTGCCGGTGCCGGCCCAGGTGGTCGTGGAAGGGAAGCGGCCGCAGCTTGACCGCGGGCCCCAAGGCAAACGGCGCGCGCCGCTGGAACTCCTCACGGAACCGCTCGATCCCCCACTCGGCCAACAGATACTTGAGCCGTGCGTGCCGGCGGTCGCTGCGGTTGCCGTGGTCGCGGAAAATCGCCGCCACCAGGCGGACCGCCTCCACACCGTGTTCCGTGGGGACGAAGCCCAACGGCTCGGCCAGTCGCGCGGTGGTGTCGCCCTTGTTGTGGGTCATCCCCAGGCCGCCACCCACGAGCAGGTTGAATCCCTGAATCCGGCCGTTTTCGACTATCGCGAGCAGGCCGACGTCCTGGGCCCAGATGTCTACGCAATTGTCGTTCGACAGGCCAACCGCGGTCTTGAACTTCCGGGGCAGGTACTGCGTGCCGTAGAACGGCTCCTCCTGTTGGGTGGAAACTTGCTTCTCACCATCCAGCCAGATCTCGTGATACGCGCGGGAGGCCGGCCGCAGCTCCCGGGCAATGCCTTCGGCCACCGCGTGCACCGCCGCGTGGTCGGCATCGCCCAGCGGCGCGGAGCAGCCCATGACGTTGCGCTCCACGTCACCGCAGGCCGCGATAGTGGTCAGCAGCTCCTGGTTGATGGCCGCGATCGCGTTCTTGAGGTCGCCCTTGAGCACGCCGTGCAGCTGGAACCCCTGGCGGCTGGTGACGCGGAGGCTGCGGTTGGCGTAGCGCTCGGCGATCCCATCGAGAGCCAGGTACTGGTCGGCGTTAATCGCTCCGGCGGGAATGGCCACCCGGACCATGAAGCTGTAGGTCTTCTCCTCGCCCTCCTCGCGCCCGTGCCGCGCGTCGCGGTCGTCCTGCTGATAGGTCCCATGGAACTTGAGCAGGTGCACGTCGTCGTGGCCGAAGTGGGAGGCTTCGGACGCGAGCGTCTCCGCGATGGAGCCGCGCAGATACCGGCCCTGCCGCTTGGCGGACTCGACTTTGGATTGGGGCTTCTGGGTCATGATTCGCTCTCAGAGCACGGTCAAGGGTCGAGACCGGCGACCATCGTGCAAACCGCATTCGATCTTGGTGGTCCCCGACCAACGGCCCTCGCGGGAATACGTGGTCGGCGAAGAACCCGGCACCTGCACCGTGCAGTGAGTGCAGCCGAGTGTCGGGTAGCCGCGTTCGTGCAGCTCGTTGTAGGGCACCCCATGTTGCTGGACGTACTCCCAGATGCGCGGCCGGTCCCAGGCGGCGAGCGGATTCGCCTTCAGCAACTGGAATTTTCGATCCCACTCCACCACTTGAATCCCGGCACGGCTGGGGGACTGGCTGCGCATCAGCGCGGTGACCCACACCTTGGCTCCGGTCAGGGCAGTCCGCATCGGCTCCACCTTGCGCAACCGGCAGCAGACGTCTGGATTGCGGCGCCACAACTCCGGCCCTAAGCGGAGAGCCTGGTCCTCAGGCGTGAGACCGGTGCCCCGGTCCTCGAAGCGGAGATGGGGATACTTCGCCACCATCCGGTCGCGCAGGCGATAAGTCTCGGGAAAGAGAAATCCGGTGTCGAGGTAGACCACGGAAAGCGGCCGGTCCAGGGTTGCGACCATGTCGATCAGGGCGCAGCCTTCCATCCCGAACGAGGTGGTCATCACCACGCCGGTGGGAAAGCGATCCAGCATCTCGCCCACGATCTGCTGGGGCGGTGCGTCCTCCCCTAACGCCTCGACCTTCGCCCTGACAGCCTGCATCTCCACTCCTCCGCTCTTTCCTCTCATGGCCGGAAAACAAAAAGCCCGCAGGACGTAACCTGCGGGCTGGAGTACCGGGTAAGAACGAATGCGAGCCGCTAGGTTGTCCCGTCGGGATGAGGTTGGACCATACAACAACACGCGCACATGCCGCTGGAGAGCGGAGCGCGGGAGTGGGACGAGAGGGGCAAGCGGTGGCTCATGAGTCTAGGGTAGCGGGCGCTTCATCGGTTGTCAACATGCCGACAGAATTGTCGGGCGCTATTGCCGCACCAGAGTGGGCGGCCGGCCCTCGCTCCAGTGCACGGCGAAGACATCGCCGTCGCGCACGTTGAGCAGCCCGTCCCCACTGGCGGTCCCGCTGGGGTTGAGCTGAAGCAGGGCGTCGAAGCTGTAGAGCTGCACGGTCACCCGGTAGCGGTGCGCGCCGGGCGCGAACCGGCCCACTTCGACCCGGCCGGGCTGGCGCAGGCTGGAGATCACGCCTACCGGCGCGTCGTCGATCCAGATCCGGGCCTCGACTCCGTACGCCCCGGTGGCGCCGGACGGAGTCCGAAGGGTGAAGGTCGCATGCTGAGTGGCGACGCTGCTGCTGGGCTCATCGTCCGCCGACACCGCGATCTCCCGCTCCGGCAGGCACGCGAGAATCTTGGCCGCCCGCTGCGATCCCGTCGGGTGGTAGGCGTCGTAGCGGTAGGGACCCAGTCGGGTGAAGAAGCGAAGCGCGGCCTCCACCGCCGCCCGGTCGTCGTCGGCCAGAATCGCGGTGGCGTAGCAGTCCGCTTCCAGCTCCTGCTGCTGCCGCAGGGCGGTCAGCTCACCGTGGGCCTGCAGCAATGCCGCGCCGGTGTGACCGTAGTAGATGTGGCCGTATTCGTGGGCGAAGAAGAAGGTGGTGAGCTGAGGCCCGAATTGCTGGAGCAGCCGCGGATTGTAGTAAATGACTGGCCGGCCGTGCTCGAAGGTGGCGATGGCGACGTCGCGGAGGGTGTCGAGTGGGATCTGCCGCAAATCGATTAGCCGCTGTACGGCCTGGGCCCCCTTGGGGCTGGCCGGCAGCGACAGCGCGATAGCGGTGACGATCCCGAGTGTCCGCATTCTCCCACCTGCGGGTGCGTGGTGATCGAGCGCGAGACTAGTGCGAAGTGCCCGCGCAATTTCTTGCGTTGCTTCAAGCCAGCGGTCCTTCCGGTCAGGGTCCGGGTTGGTCGCTGCAGCACTCGGGTAACCACACCGTTGCCGTGCACTTGAGGCGTATCACCCGAGGAGATTTCTGGAGTTGCGATGGTAGTGAAGCGCAATCCTCGTGCCCGCACGTGCCAGCATCAGTGCACAGGTCTGCACTGCCGTCCTAGCCCGGTGGGGTGTAACGTTCCTGAGCCGCCAGGGGCATCGGGAGGAAGACGCTATCAGCTATCCGCTATGGGCTATCAGCTACTCCGTTCGCAGGGGTCCCTCAGGAGTCGCTTGAAACGGCCGATAGCCGATAGCTGATAGCCGATAGCCTCTCCGATTGAGATCGTACCCTTGGAACCTGATCCGGCTGATACCGGCGAAGGGAGCGCGGCAGGCATGTCGTCCCGCCCGCGCTCCTTGCCGTTTTACGACAGGGAGTCTCCGATGGCCACCACCGCGCGTCCGCTCGATTCGACTGACCCCACCGCCCGTTCCGACTACGGCGACGCCTTTCCCAATTCCACCAAGGCCTACCTGGAGGGCCCTTCGGGAGTTCGGGTGCCCATGCGTGAAATCGCCCTCTCCGGCGGAGAGCCGCCGCTCCGGGTGTACGACTCGAGCGGCCCCCAGGGGCACGACGTCCGCGTGGGATTGCCGCCCGTCCGGGCGCGGCCGGCCAAGCCCGCGACCCAGCTCCACTACGCTCGCCGTGGGCTAATTACTCCGGAGATGGAGTTCGTCGCGCTGCGGGAAGGGGTGAGCGTCGAGCTGGTGCGAAGCGAAGTCGCTCGGGGACGGGCCATCATCCCGGCCAACATCAATCACCCCGAGCTGGAGCCGATGATCATCGGCCGGCGATTCTTGGTGAAGATCAACGCCAACATCGGCAACTCCGCCGTGACCTCCTCCATCGATGAAGAGGTGGAGAAGCTGCGCTGGGCCACGCTGTGGGGCGCCGACACGGTGATGGATCTCTCCACCGGCAAGCAGATCCACGAGACCCGAGAGTGGATCATCCGCAACTCGCCGGTGCCGATCGGCACCGTGCCCATCTATCAGGCGTTGGAAAAGGTCGCCGGGGTGGCGGAGGACCTTACCTGGGAGATCTACCGCGACACCCTGATCGAACAGGCGGAACAGGGGGTGGATTATTTCACGGTGCACGCCGGCGTGCTGCTGCGGTACGTGCCACTCACCGCCCGACGAGTCACCGGGATCGTGTCACGGGGCGGCTCGATCATGGCCAAATGGTGTCTCGCCCATCACCAGGAAAGCTTCCTCTACACCCGGTTCCGGGAGATCTGCGAGATCATGGCGGCGTACGACGTCTCCTTCTCGCTGGGCGACGGGCTCCGTCCGGGAAGCATCGCCGACGCCAACGACGAGGCCCAGTTCGCCGAGCTCAAGACCCAGGGCGAGCTGAACCGCGTCGCCTGGGAATACGACGTCCAGGTGATGAACGAGGGCCCGGGGCACATCCCCATGCACCTGATCAAGGAGAACATGGACAAGCAGCTCGAGTGGTGCGACGAGGCGCCGTTCTACACCCTCGGCCCGCTCACCACCGACATCGCGCCGGGCTATGATCACATCACCAGCGCCATCGGCGCGGCGATGATCGGCTGGTACGGCACCGCCATGCTGTGCTACGTGACTCCCAAGGAGCACCTCGGGTTGCCCAACCGGGACGACGTGAAGGCGGGGGTCATCGCCTACAAGATCGCGGCTCACGCGGCGGACCTGGCCAAAGGCCATCCCCGCGCCCGCGAATGGGACGACGCACTGAGCAAGGCGCGGTTCGACTTCCGGTGGGAGGACCAGTTCAACCTGGCGCTGGATCCGGTGACCGCCCGGGCATTCCACGACGAGACCCTCCCGGCGCAGGGGGCCAAGGTGGCGCACTTCTGCTCGATGTGCGGCCCCAAGTTCTGCTCGATGAAGATCACCCAGGATGTGAGGGACTACGCCCTGGAGATGGAGCGTAAGGCGGCGGAGTTCCGGGAGCAGGGCGGGGAGATCTACGTCAGACAGTCCTGATCAAGACGGGGGATCGCCTTCCACCGTCCACCGCTCCCCCTGACGCGGTACCCGGCACGATCCGGTGCACCCCGGGACCGACTCGCCGGACCGGTGGTGGTAGATGACGACCTTCCGTGCATCGATGGTAGCGCCGCGATCCCGCACCTCCTGCCAGAGCCACGAGGTCACGAAGGCGACGTCGAGATCCTGCTGGCCGAGTAGCGCGGTAGGGTCGTCGGTGTCGCCCACGAAGTAGAGACTCCTTCCCATCCAATCCACCCGATAGGAGTAGTGCTCCAGGTTGGCGTGAGGCGTCGCGATCGGCCGGATGCGGATGTCGCCCACCACAACCATTGTGTCCAGGGCGATGACTCCCGCCGCCGGCAGCGACCGCGAGACCTCTCGGGGCCCGAGGAATCGCCAGCCGGCATCGCGAGGCTGCCGCGGATCGAAGTGATCGGGGTGACGATGAGTGACGAGGAGCAGCACTGGTCCCCGAGGATGCAGCGTGGTCGGGTCGTATCTCATGTAGCCGGAATACCCCGGCTGATAAGGATAGTCCGTCACCAGAGTGACCCGACCGTCGGTGAACGCCACCGCCTCGTTGCCGATGAAGGTCGCTTCCAGCGACGGAGCCTGGGCGAGAGCGAGCGCAACCAGCAACTGCATCACGGCGCCTCCGGTTTGCTGAACCAGGTGCCCCCTACGGATCGCGCTCTATCGAGTTTCGCTCTGAAACGTCGGGCTTCACCCCTGCTTTCCATCTGGTGGCGTGGTGTTGGCGAGCGCGGAATCGAACCAGATCGATGGTGAGAAGGAGGCCGAGGATTGCGATCCCCGTACCTACCATCCGAAGGAGCTGGGTGGCCGAGGTGGCGTACTCGTTCTGGGCTATTGCGACCTCGGTGAGCAGGCGAGTATTGATCCCGGAGGCCGTCCGGGTTCCGCGCTGGACGTCGTCAGCGTATTTGCGCCACTGCTCGATCGTGGCCGCCGACATCTCGTCTTGGGAAAAGCTTCGGGTTTGGAGCACTGTCCCGACGCCCAGCAACACCAGGCAACCGGCCACCACGATCCACCCAGTCACGGCTTGACGCATAGTCCGTCCCTTTGTGCGTGCGCGGCGGAACAAACCTAGCGCAGGAGCTGTTCACCTGCGGTGTAAATGAGCCTCTACCCACCCTCGACGAGCGTGCAGCATGCAGCTGGCCGGCATTCACCATCTGACCGCGGTTTCCGGGAAGATCAAGGAAAACTACCGCTTCTATACCCAAAATCTGGGCATGCGTCTGGTAAAGCGCAGCGTCAACCAGGACGACGTGAGTGCCTATCACCTCTTCTATGCCGATGCGGTGGGCTCGCCGGGCACCGATCTCACCTTCTTCGACTGGAAGATGCCACCGGAGCGGCGCGGCACCCATAGCATTGTCCGCACCCATCTGCGGGTGAGCGGCCCTGGCACTCTCGAGTGGTGGGCGGATCGGCTGAACGCGCTCCCGGTAAAGAACGCAGGCGTGCGCGAGCGCGACGGACGGCTGACGCTGGATTTCGAGGACTCGGAAGGCCAGCGGCTCTCGCTGATCGATGATGGCGGCCGGGGCGGTCCGTCCCGTGCTTGGAAGCAGAGCCCGGTACCCGCCGAGCACCAGGTCCGCGGGCTCGGCCCGATCGTACTGAGCGTACCCGAGCTGGAGCCCACCGAGGCGTTGCTCACCCGGGTCATGAACCTCCGGCCGGCAAGGGAGTATCCCGACCCGGACCGTCCCACCCAGCGGGTTCACGTCTACGAAATGGGTGAGGGAGGTCCCAGCGCGGAGCTGCACGTCGCGGTTCAGCCGGATATGCCCCGGGCCCGCCTCGGCGCCGGCGGGGTCCACCACGTTGCATTTCGGACTCCCACCGAGGCGGAGTATCACGGGTGGACCGATCGACTGAATACTTTGGGGATTCCCAACAGCGGCGAGATCGATCGGTACTACTTCCGGAGCCTCTATTTCCGCGAGCCTAACGGAATCTTGTTCGAGATCGCGACTGACGGTCCCGGATTCGCGGTCGACGAAAATCCGGAGACCTTGGGCGAGAGCGTTGCGTTGCCGCCGTTCCTGGAATCACAGCGTGCCGCCATCCTGGCCCGGTTGGCCCCGATCGAGTGAGCCCGGTTCCCACGGACGAAGCCGAGGCAGCAGTCGGGGCACGTGGCGGCAATAGTCCCGGTAAGGGTCCCCGAATCGAGCGGTCAGGAGCGGTTCCTCGAGCAGCGGGATGTAAATCGCGTTGATCAGCAGAAACAGCGCTGCCCACCGCCCATGGGGCGCCGAGCGGAGCACCAGGGCCTCGCCCAGGAGCACCAACACCACACCGGAAATCATCGGGTTGCGCACGTAGCGGTACACCCCGCTCACCACCAGGTGTCGGGGTGGATCCCACGGCGCCAGGGTGCCCTTGCCCTCATTGGCGAAGCGGCGGAGTGAGGCCACGAACAGGCCGAGGCCGGCGCACAACAGTAGCAGGCCGGCCACCTGGACCAGCAGCTGAGCCGGCGTGTCCCCGAGAGTAAGGCCGATGCCGTTGCGGCGCGCCAGCCATAGCGGGATGAGCACGGTGACGGTGAATGGCAGAACGGCGATGGACAGCAGGTGTCGCAGCAGCACCATCATGGTCAACCCACCGGCTTGCGGGCCAGGTAGGCATATCGTGAGAGGCGGCGCTCGGCAGACAGTGTGTGCACGCAGGCCAGAAACCGCTGAAGGCCGTCAAAGTTCTCCCGACCTTCCCTCGCCATCAGGGCTTCAACGTGTCTCGCACGAGCGTCGTGCCACCGGCGTGACACTTCCAAAGCGTTTCCCGTAACGTTCTGGGTCTCCAGTCCCTCGAACCCCGCCTCTCCTAGCAGTCGCTCGTTTTCACCGGGCGGCACGACCAGGTAGAAACCGATCGAGGTGCGGGTCGCCAGCTCCTCCTGCGAGACGACGCCGGTAAGCACCATGGCATCGGTGAAGAGCGCTCGGCCACCGGGCCGGAGGACTCGGTGCCAGTCGCGCAAGACCGTTAACCGCTGCGCGATGTGACACATCGCGTCGTTGGAGATGATGGCGTCGAAGCTCGCGTCGGGAAATGGCAGCGGCCGACTGGCATCCACGGTCCGAAAGCGGACCCGATCCGCTAAGCCGTGGGCCTCCGCAAGTCCGGCGGCGTTGCGGACTCCATGCTCATTGATATCCACGCCCGTGACCCGGCACCCGCGCGAGCGAGCGAGATAAACCGCGGGGCCACCGGAACCGCTGCCTACTTCGAGGACAGCAGCGCCGGCGGTGACGCCGAGCCGATCGGCGAACTCCAGCCACTCCTCCGCGGTGAGCCAACTGGTCTGGCCCAGGTCCTCGCCATACGTCTCCCGCCGGACGGCGGCCTCGACGCTGCTGGCGAAATCGGTGTAGACGTTGTTGTACAGATCTACCGGGTTGGTGGACACGAGGTCTCCGCTAGCTGCACCCTTCGACATACTCGACTGCCGGCCGAATGCCGGCCCGGTACCTGGTCACCACCCTGCCGTCGGTCTCGAAGATCAGCCTATAGTCGCGGTCCCCTGGATCGCGAGGAATGTAGACCAGGTAGAAGCCTTCCTCGACGTACTTGTGCGGTTGGCGAGTAAGCCGGCCCGGATATAACCGCTCGATCTCCTCCTCCGTCTGGCCTACCTCGGCTCCCGATCCGGTCCGGATCCCTGCCGAGTCGACGTCGGCGCGCACCACCCGTCCGTTCTCCACCATGAGGCGAAGCCCGGCCGGCATGGCGGGAATTCGAGTGTACTCGCAGCCGCTCCCTCGCACGTCCTCGAAGCCGCCTCCGGCCGCGCGGGCGGCTTCGCCCACCGGCATGCCGAACCGCACCGGGCCCACTCGCCGGAGCATGACGGTCCAGTTTGTATGGTTGCCCAGCGGAAGGGCGACCAGCGCGATCAGGGCATGCAGATGTAGGTGCATGGGCTCTGTTCCGAATGTCTTGTCATCCCGAGCGCAGCGAGGGACCTAGCGCGCATGCCTCGAAGTCAGTCAGGCTAGGTCCCTCGCTGCGCTCGGGATGACAAACCGCGTCTCATTCCAGTCTCAAGGCCACCGAGGGATCGCTGTCAGCAGCCCGGCGCACGGGCAGAAGGATTGCCATAACCGCTATCAGGCCGAATCCCACGACCGCTCCGACGATGGATACCGGATCGCTCGGGGAGATACCGTACAGCACCGAAGTGAGAACCTTTCCGCCCACCAGGACCACCATGACGCCCACCGCGCAGCCGGCGATGAGCGGCACCAGTCCGCGCTTCAGGAACAGGGTCACGATTTGCCGGGGCTGAGCCCCGACCGCCAGACGAATTCCGACCTCACGGGCGCGTTGGGTGACAGTAAAGCTGATCAGGCCGTAGAGCCCTATTGCCGCCAGCAGCACTGCGACCATCGCGAAGCCGAGGAGCACTCCGGCGTTGAAGCGTGGCTGGGCCAGCGGGCGGCCGAGTAACGCCGACATGGAAGAGACCTCGGTGAGGTCGAGCCCGGCATCGACTTCGTGAACGGTCCGCCGCAGCGACGGGACCAGGGAACCAAGCGGCAGGTCGCTTCTGACCAGCAAGTACGTCAGCAGCCAAGCCTGTTGGCCGGCCGGAACGTACACACTGGGCCTGATCTGCAGCAGCTCGCGGTAGCGGGTATCATTGGCCACGCCGACTACCGTGCGCCACACGCCGGTGGCTGAGGTGTCCGCCAACCAGCGAATCCGCTTGCCCACAGGGTCTTGGCCGGGCCACATGCGCTCGGCGAGGCTCCGGCTTATCACCACGACAGGCAAAGTGCCGGCCCGGTCGGCACCCGAGAGTGCCCGGCCCCGCAGGATCGTGATTCGAAGGGTCGAGAAGTAGTCCGCCGTGACCGCCTCGTAGTTCAAGTAGGGATTTGCGGCCGCTTGAGATTCCGTCTGGCCTTCCGCCTGAAAGCCGAAGTCGTAGCCACCGGTGCCGGAGAGCGGTTCTTTCAAGACCGCGGCCACGCGGTCTACACCCGCGACCGCTTGAACTCGGTCAAGCACGCTCTCCAGGTGCCTGGTAACCTGTGAATCGCTCTTGATGTCTGGGGACAGAAATGCGACCTGAAGGACCGTAAGCCCCACGGTATCGAACCCTGGCTCGAGACGCTGGAGCCGGGAGAGAGTTCTCAGCAGCAACAGGGCAGTGGCGGCAGTGATGATCGCCAGAGCCACCTGGGCAGCGACCGCCGCCGTTCGGGTCGGAACCCGTGACGGCCTCTCCACGAAGCTCCCCGTCACTCCTCTCGGACTGCGCAGGTGAGACTCCTTTATGGAGAGCACCGGGAGTGCGCTCACGACCACCATTCCCAGCGCTGCGAGACCGAGACTCACGGCAACCACTCCCGGACGGAAGCCGAGGTTTCCGATCCGCGGTAGATCCTCCGGCGCAACGGCGGGAATCAGTTGCAGCGCCGCCCAGGCCAATCCCACTCCGACCAAAGCGCCAAGGACGACGATGATGCCGCTTTCGACCGTCACCTGGCGGATCAGGGCCCTGCGGGTGGCGCCCAGCGCCCGGCGGAGGGCGAACTCCTGTTGCCGCTCGAGATCTCGCACGATCAGGAGATTGCCCAGATTCAAGACCGCCACCAGGAAGACCAGTATGGCGGCCGACCAGAGCACCAGCAGCGCCGGCCGAACCTGGCCGACGATCACGTCTCGGAACGACTGCACCACCGGGACCAGGCGGGCATCGGTGGCCCATTGGTTGTCGTTGGTCTCCAACAAGAGGCGCTCGAGCTCCGCATTCGCGTCGGCGGCGGTGTAGCCGGGGCGCAGCCGTCCCACCAGGTCGAGCGCGCCATACTCGTCCTCCACCACGCCCGGCCTGATTGCCGCCATGGTGACCCAAGCCTCCGCACCGGCCGGCAGCTCGAAGTCGTCGGGCAAGACGCCGACGATGGTGTAGCTGCTGGTCCAGATCGGCAGCGGCTTGCCGATGATGGCCGGATCGGCGCCGAACCTTCGTCTCCACAGGCCTTGGCTGATGACGGCGACGGGGGCTGCTCCCACCCGATCGTCTTCGCCGGTGAGCACCCGGCCCCGAACCGGCGATACCCCGAGCGTATTGAAGAGGTCGCCGGCGACCACCCCAATCCGCAGGGGTAACACTTCGCCTCCCGCGCGCCCATAGACCGCCCAGGAGCCGTTGTAGTCGAGCGCCGCGAGCTGCTCGAACACCTGCGAGTGCCGTCGAATGGTGGTGAACGCCGAGTAGTACAGGGGAACGTGCCCGAAGCTGGAGCTCTGAAAGGCTCCCCACGCGACCACGATGCGGTCCTGATCTCGAACCGGCAGCGGCCGGAGGAGAACGTCGTGGACCACCCCAAACATGGTAGCGGCAGTCCCGATTCCCAGACCAAGCGTCAAAACGGTGGCGAGGGTAACTACAGGACGGCGGCGCATGCCACGCAGGGCCTGATGCACATCGAGTTTGAGACTCATCCTGATTCTCCTAAATCGACAACCGGCGGCCACGATAGACGGTGACCCCCGAGCCCTCCGCGAGGAACGCCGACCGGGGCGGGTCGCTCAAGCACTCGGCAAAGCCCGGCCCGTACACCACGCCCGCGTCGCCATCGAATCGACTTCCGGCCGCGGCCCACACCCGCCAGGGCGGGTGGTCGACTCGATATTCCTTGCAGCCGCCGTCGCGCTGGGCGGCGTAGCCCCAGTAATGCTCCGCCACGAACGCCGCCTCGGTATCGTCCCCGGGCAGAGCAGGCATGCCGGTCGTGGTCACCTCCAATTGATGCCAGCGTCCACCTAACCGCCAGCCGTACCGGGCCCTGCCGGGCTTGCCCTCAGCGGCACCGGCAAGCTCGAGCTCATGCCGCATCGGCACCGCCGAGTACGGCTCGTGGTAACACCACCGCGCCACCGCCGCGATGGCGTGCCGGGGAACCAGCTCGCGCACGAACACCACGCCGCGACGCCAGCCGCCATCCTCGCCGCGCCGGCGGACGTAGAAACGGAGGTTGACCTCGTCGAAATCGCGGTGCAACGGAATGGCTAGACCCAGCATCCGGGTATCCAGGAACCGAAATCCCACCAGGCTGGCGAGCGTCACGCCTGCCCAGGTGTCGAGCCCGGTTCCCGCCGGCACGAGGGGCTGCAGTATCGCTCGTGGCACTTCGTAGTTGAGCAGGGCCAGGTATCGCCAGGTGGCGGTCAGAAAGGGCCTCGGGGTATCCATGGCAACCTCTTGCCGCCGCCGGGACACTCCTAACCTACTCGGTAGGTATCGACGGAGGCCTCCTATGAGAGTCGCTATCGCTTGCTGTGCTGTTGCTTTGCTCCTGCCCGCCGCCGCCCTCCACGCGCAAGCCAAGCTCGCCGCCAGCGGGTCCGAGGGGAAGGCGGAGTTCATTCATGCAGCCGAAGAAGCGGCGCCGGCCCGGATTTCCAGCCTGGCCGCGATTGCCCGGCTCGAGCCGACCGGCAAGGTCACCATGATTCGCCCGGGTAGCAACGGCTTCACCTGCACCCTGATGCCCGACGGCAGCAACGCGCCGTTTTGCGGCGACCGGAACGGCTTCCCCTGGATGGTCGCAGCCATGTCTCACCAGCCCAAGCCGCCCAGCGCCACCCAGCCGGGCATAGGATACATGGCGAAAGGTGGGGTGCACTACGAGAAGGCTTCGGGCGAGATCGTAATGGCGCCGTCGGCCGGTACCAAGGAAGTGAAGGAGCCGCCCCACTGGATGCTCCTGTGGCCGGTCGATCCGGCCACGAGCGGCATTCCGACGCGCCCGAATGCCGGGGGGACGTACATCATGTTTGCCGGGACGCCGTACGCGCATCTCATGATCTACCAGGATCCCAAGATGCTGAAGAAGTGATGCTGGGATGACAAACCTGCACCTCCCGGTTTACGTAAGGGCAGCCGGGTCCCAGGGCCCGCTTACGCTCGAGGTGCCAGGTGGCCGAGCCAAAGAGTGCCAAGAAACCGGCACGCCGCTCCCGAAAGAAAGCCGAGGTGGCACCCCGCTCCCGCGGGGTCGCCCCCGATTCGCTCGCGGCCGGCGAGCCGCCGGCCGCAATCGCTCGGCTGGCCAAGGCCATCGAAGCCGATGGCGGCAGCGTCCTAGCCCAGTACCGTGATCCACTGGGCGGCCATTGGCAGATCCTGGCTGGCCTGCCGATCGACCTGGTCCAGCCGACTCCCTACCAGCGCGACCTCTCGGCCGCCCACGTCGCCAGGCTCACCTCCGCCATCGACGGCTTGGGACGCTATCTCGATCCCATGATCGTGGTGAGAAACGATGGGGGCGGCTACTGGACCCCCAACGGCAACCACCGGCTGGCGGCATTGCGCGCTCTGGGTGCCCAAGCCACCGTCGCGATCGTGGTCCCCGAGGTCGAGGTCGCGCACCGGATTCTGCTCCTCAACACCGAAAAGGCCCACAACCTGCGCGAGCGCGCGCTGGAGGTGTCGCGGCTGGCCCAGAGCCTCGCGACTCTCGACGACCGGCCCGAGAAAGACTACGCGCTCGAGTTCGAGGAGGCGTCGCTGCTGACCCTTGGCCTGTGCTATCAGGAGAATGGCCGCTTTGCCGGTGGAGCCTATCACTCTATCCTGCGTCGGATCGACGGCTTTCTCGGCTCCCGGCTCTCCCTGGCCCTGGAGACTCGCGCCGAACGGGCGGCCCGGCTGCTGGAGGTGGACGAGGCAGTGAACCAGGCGGTCGCCGCGCTCAAGAGCCGCGGCTTCGAGAGTCCCTATCTCAAGCCGTTCGTAGTCGCCCGGATCAACCCCATTCGGTTCAAGAAGGGCGAGGCCGACTTCGACGAAACGCTGGACAAGATGCTGTCGTCGGCCCGCCGGTTCGACGCCGCCAAGATTCGCGCCGATCAAGTGGCGCGTAGCGGCGGCGCCCCCGAGGAGCAGTGAGCCGGATATCTTCACCCATCTACAACGTCGGAGTCTCGCCATGTTCGACCCCATAGTACGCCGCTCGCTGCTCCTCCTACTCGCCACGACGGCCTGTAGCTCGGAGCGTCCGGCGAAGGACGAGAGCGGAGTCGTTGCCGATACCGTATCCGCAGGCCCTCCCGCCGAAGCCAAGCGGGTTGCTACCGCCAGCGGTCTGAACAATCCGGAAGCGGTCCGCTACGATGCCGACTTGAACCTCTGGTTCGTGGCCAACATAAACGGCAACCCCACCGCCAAAGACGGGAACGGCTACATCTCCCGCCTCAAGTCGGACGGCTCGGTGGATTCGCTCAAGTTCGTCGAAGGCGGGAAGCGGGGAGTTACCCTCAACGCGCCGAAGGGCATGGCGATCGTGGGTGACACGCTGTGGGTAGCCGACCTGGACGCGGTGCGAGGCTTCAACAAGCGCACCGGCGCGGCGGTGGCGACGGTGAGCCTGGCCAAGCGGGCCAAGTTCCTCAACGACATCGCGGTTGGTCCGGACGGCATGTACGTGACCGATAGCGGGCTCGAAGGCGAGAAGCTGGACCACACGGGTCCGGACCAGATATTCCGGATCGCCGGCCGAAAGGCCACGCTGGCACTGACGCTCAAGAATCTGGCCGCTCCCAACGGAATCACCTGGGACTCCGCCGGCTCCCGCTTCGTGATCGCGCCCTTCGGCGCGCCCACCGTCGTTACCTGGGCGCCGGGAGATTCGGCGCCGGCTCCGCTGGTGGAGGGCAAAGGGCAATTCGATGGGATCGAGCCCCTGGGCAACGAGCGTTTCCTGATCACCAGCTGGACCGATTCGAGCCTCAACCTGCTGGCCAACGGACAGCTCACCAGGCTCGCAGGCGGCCTGCCAGGCCCGGCCGACATCGGCATCGATCGCAAGCAGGGGCGGGTGGCGGTTCCGCTGCTGATGAACGACCGAGTCGAGTTCCTCGACTTACCTGATGGGAGCCGGTGAGGAACCCCATGACTACACAGACGCGATCGATGCTCGCCCGGCTGGGTTCGTATGGGGTCGTCGGAGTGTTGGCCATGGTGCTCGGCGCCGCCGGTGCCAGCGTGGCGCGACGACCGGCCGGAGCGGTGGAGCCGACCACTCACGGCGAATGGGTCCACATCAAGCGGGGCACCGACTCGATCAGGGCCTACGTCGCATACCCGGAGCGGAAGACCAAGGCCCCAGCGGTCATCGTGATCCACGAGATCTACGGGCTCACCAAGTGGGAGCCCACGGTAGCCGATCGGTTGGCCAAGAACGGATTCGTCGCCATCGTACCCGATCTCCTCTCTTCCAAGTTCGGAGCCACGCCGGCCGATGCTGACTCGGGGCGCGCGCTGATCGAGCAGCTCGAGCCCGACCGGATCACCGCCGATCTCGATGCGACCTATGCCTATGTCAACCAGCTTCCGGCGGTGATGAAGGACCGGATCGCCAGCATCGGCTTCTGTTGGGGAGGAGGCCAAAGCTTCCGGTACGCCACCAACAACCCGAATCTCCGGGCCGCAGTCGTCTGCTACGGCCCGGCACCCGATACCGCGGCCATGAAGCGCATCCGCGCGCCGGTGCTGGGTATTTACGGCGAGGATGACGCCCGGATCAACCAGGCGCTGCCCGACGTGAGTGCTGCGATGCAGAAGTCGGGAAAGACCTTCAACCAGGAGGTCTACCCCGGCACCGGCCATGGCTTCCTCAAGCCCGGGCGCCAGGGCTCCGACGGGCCCCAGGTGGAGCGGGCGTGGACCCGGATCGTGGATTTCTATCAGGCGAGGTTAGGGAAGTAGTCGGTGGGAGGCTGGCGCCTCGGGGTGACAGCGGCAGTCACTATCCTCAACGCGTGTGACGGCACCCTTCCTCCCCTCCGGGGTCAAATGGAGGTCGGCCGCGACGGTTACGCGATCTTCGTAGGCGGCGGTGGTCCGGCGGGAGGAGACCTCTACGCGGTGCGGACCGAGGGTGGGACAGCAATCCCGGTCACCTTCACCGCGGTGGGAGAGATGCGTCCGGCCCTTTCGCCGGACGGGATCGCCGTGGCCTTTCTGCGCGGCGAATCGCTGCGCGACTCGGTGCCGGGCTCGGTCTGGGTGCTCAACCTGCTCAACGGCGCCGAGCGGGAGTTAGCGCTGCCGAAGGGAGCCGGAAGGACTAGCCGAGTCGGTTGGGCAACCGACGGCCGCTCCTTGGTAGTCGCCGCGGAGCAGGGTCTCTACCGGATCGACGCCCCGCCCAGTGCGCCGGACCCACGGCCGGTTCCCGCGTCCGCGCGTGCGGTGGCCGAATCGAGTCTGTCCGTGCTGCTGGGCCGCCCGGTGTTCGCCCGGGTGGTGCCCTGCGCCGAGGCCGGCGATCTCTGCGTCCAGGCCGACACCGGCTCACCCGGGCTGCTCGCCCACGACGCACGCGACGCCGCGCGCTGGGGCGACGATTCGGTCGCTTATCTCGCCGGCGGAAGTCTGTGGATCCGGCCGTTAGGCCAGGGCCGGCCGCGGCGAATGGATTGGAGCAACGCGATCCGGCCGCGCCAGGTCACCGTTTTCGCCGGAGTCCCCGCGCCCTAGCCAGGAGACGCTACGTCGCCGCTACTTCGCGGCGATGGCGTCCCAGGCGGCGTCGAGGGTCATTCCCACCTCCGGGCTCTCCGGGTCCCACTCCCGGGAGCCGACCCGCTCCGCGGCAAAGGCCACCAACGCGAGCCAGATCTCCGCCCACAGCTCCGCTGGGCCGCTGCGCACCAGGCCGTCGGACTTCCCCCGCGCCACGATCTGCTGGAGCGCCCTGTGGAACTCACGGGCGGACTCCAGGCTGCTCTCGTCGAGGTGCTGGTCGTCCCGGGTACGTAACAGCATGCGCAAGCGGGCCGGATCTCGTGCGGCGCCCTCCAGCAAGCGCCTTCCGACCCGCTGAAGCCGGTCGCCCGCGCGGATCGATTCCTCGCCTTCCCCTTCGGTAACCGAAGAAGCGCCCCAGCGTTGGGCCTCGCGGTACACCTCGTTCAGCAGGTGCTCCTTGCCGCTGAAGTGGCGGTAGATGGTTCCCTCGGCCACCCCTGCCCGGGCCGCAATCGCCGGTGTGGTCGTGGCGCGAAATCCAATCGAGGTATAGAGATCGAGTGCCGCTCGCAGCAGCCGCTGGCGGGTGGCCTCACCGTCGCGGCGAACAGTCGTCGTCTGAGTCATGAGCCAAAGCTAAGCCTGACTTTGCCCCGTTGAAGCGAGCCCCGTCACCCGGCTATTTTGCGGGGCTTTGTTCCGGTCACTCTCTTACGGGGTCGTCGATGAAAATGTTGGTCCTCGGTGCCGGGCTTCAGGGATGTGCCTGCGCATACGATCTCCTCCAGAATCCGGCCATCTCCCAGGTCACCATAGCGGATCTGCGGCCGGAAACCCTGCCGCCCTTTCTGGCAGGTGACTGGGGAGGACGCCTCCGGCCGGTCCGGCTCGACGTCAACAACGCCATGGAGGTCCGCGACGTCATGCGGGGCCATGCGGCGGTGATGAGCGCGATCCCTTACTACTATAACGGACCCATGGCCTGCGCGGCGGTGGAAATGGGTTGTCACTTCTCCGATCTGGGTGGAAACACCGAAATCGTGTTCGAGCAGAAGAAGTTGGACCCTCAGGCCGCAGCGCGAGGGGTCTCGGTGATCCCCGACTGCGGGCTCGCCCCTGGCATGGTAAACATTCTCGCCGCCGAGGGGATTCGCCGGCTGGATCGCGCGGAGCGGGTAAGGGTGTACGTAGGCGGCCTGCCCCAGCGTCCGGAGCCGCCCCTCAACTACCAAATCGTCTACTCGCTGGAAGGCGCGCTCGACTATTACACCACCCCGTCGTGGGTACTCCGTGACGGCAAGCCGACCCAGGTGGACGCCCTGAGCGAGGTGGAAGCGGTCGAGTTCCCCCAACCGGTCGGCACCCTGGAGGCGTTTCACACCGGCGGCGGAATCAGCACCCTGCCGTTTGCCTATCAGGGAAAGATCGAGGTGATGGAGTACAAGACCCTGCGCTATCCCGGTCACGCGGCGATCATGCGTCCGATCCGGGAGCTGGGCCTGCTCGATCTCACCCCGCTCCAGGTGAAAGGACAAACCGTGGTTCCCCGGGACCTCTTCATCGCCGCGGTCCAGCCCAAGCTGCATAAGCCGCAGGGGCGGGACCTGGTTGCGCTTCAGGTGCAGGTGAGCGGCATGAAGGGAAACAAGTCCGCCGAAGTGGGCTTCCGTCTGATCGATTACTACGATGCGGAGCATGGCATCAGCGCCATGATGCGGACCACCGGATACTCGCTCTCGCTCACCGGCCAGATGCAGGCCGACGGCCGGGTCACGCTCAAGGGGGTGCACACCCCCGACGAAGCGATGCCATTCAGGCCCTATGTTGCCGAGCTGGGGAAACGGGGAATCAAGATCGAGGAACTTTAGCGCCAGGCGGGCGGTTCTGCCTGCATGCTAGACTTTCCCACGATCTGGTCCGGTGCCCTGACCTTCGACGAGTTCGTCCGAGCGAGCACCAAGCACTGCGGGTTGTGGCAGGGCATCTATCAGATTGCCCGGATTCCCGACTGGGCCATCGCCGCGGTTCCTGCCGGTGTGCATCGAAAGCTGCTGGTCATCGCGGAAGACTGGTGCGGCGACGCATCGAATACGGTGCCGATCCTGGCCAAGCTGGCCGATGCCGTGCCGGAGCTGGAGCTCCGGGTCATCCTCCGGGACCAGAACCCCGAGGTGATGAACCGCTATCTCACCAATGGCTCGCGTTCCATTCCCATCGTGATCGCGCTGGACCAGGACTTTCAGGAGATGGGCCACTGGGGGCCGCGGCCGGCGGTACTTCAGGCCTGGGTCATGGCCAACCTGGGCACGATGCCTAAGGCCGAGCTGTACCCCCAGGCGCGAAAGTGGTATGCCAAGGATCGGGGCGAGAGCACATTGCGCGAAGTGCTGGCAGCGAGCGGATTCTCCCTTCTAGAACATCCAGCCAGTCCCGACTGAGAAGTTGAACCCGTCGGGTCCGCCCGCAAAGTTGAGAGTAAAGATCGACGAGCGGAGGATTCGAATCGCCACTCCGCCACCGCCACCGACCTTCATGTCATCGGTGGTGAGTCGGAAGGACTCTTCCTCGAAGACCCTTCCCGCATCGGCGAACGCAATCAAGGTCACCGCACCGAGATCGCCGAACGGCAGCAGATCATGCCGCACTTCGAGATTGCCGAACAGGGTTCCTTTGCCGGCAAGCCTCCCGCTATCCAGCGAACGATGGGAATACTCCCCACCGAACACCCGTACCTCGGACTCCCAGCCCGGTAACGTGAACCGGGCGTTGAGCGGCGGCGTGCCGCCCATCCCCGAGGCCGCGAGCCTGGCCGCTATCACGGTGCCCTCCCGCACGGTGAGATAGCCACGGAGAATCGAATACAGTCGGGTGTAGCCATCCCCTCCGCTTCCGATCTGCGCCCCCGCCTCCAGCAGCAGACCCTGGTGCGTGTTGTACTCGATGTCCCGGGTGTCGTAGATCAGCGCGAGCCGGCCGCTCACGTCGGTCTCATCCAGCTCCGGCCCGAAATCGGTCTTGAAGTGCGAGGGGCCGGGAAGGGAGGTGAAGCGCACATCTTCCACCTGTCCCTGGAAGGCGACGTGAAACGGCCCTCTGATCTGCCGGGTGACTTCGCCCCCGGCTTCATAGCGAGTTCGCCGGGCCCGGTAGAGGAAAGGATTGTCCTCATTGACCAGATCCTTGTTATGCTCGGTCTCATTGCCCAACCCGAAGTAGCCGAAGCGGGCGAGCCGTTCGGCTCGGGCAGAGGCCATGACCCGCCAACCCTCCCACAGACCGGGAGCCCGGAACTGCAGCTTGAAATAGCGGCTGCCCCGGAAGCTGGTCCCTGCCCCCGCGTCCAATGAGGCCAGTGCGGTGAACCGCGCATCGTATGAGGCTCGCTGCCAATACCGGGCCCGCGCGGCGATGACCGGGCCATCGTTGACCAGGCCATGGAGGTAGGGGAAGTAACTCAGGATCCATGGTTCTCTAGGCTCAGGCTCCTCGGCTTCCGGTTCTTGGGCGGCCAGTGGGGCGAGCGGCAGAATCGCCAGAAGGAGCAGATGGATTCGCCGCATCACTTAGGCCTCGGAAACAGGTGGGCGGTGTCGCGCAGTCCGCCCTCGCGGCCGTCGTGCGCCGCGTAGCGTCCGGGATAGAGCGATGCGGCACCGATGTCGCCCCGCTTGTTGACCGCGTAAAAGTTGAGGTTGAACTTGGGCCGGCCGTTCGGGTCGAGCAGCCGGGGTGGGGTGAGCTGAACCACCCGCTTCAGCGTTTCCATGCAGGCATCGGTGGGCGCCAGTCCCCGGCGCATGTGCTCCACCGTGAGAAACCCACCGCACACCATAATGTTCGACTCTCCGCGCCCGGTCGAGCCGGCCGCGCCGATCTCGTTGTCGGTGTATTGCCCCGCGCCTACCAAGGGGGAGTCGCCCACCCGGCCGGGGATTTTCCAAGCCAGCCCGCTGGTCGTGGTTACCGAGGAGACCTCACCCTTGGTGTTCACCACGTTGAGGTTGATGGTGCCGGTGGGCCGCACCACCAGACGCTCCCCCTCGGGAACGTCCAGCCAATCGTCTTCCGCGCCCCGATTGGCCCGCCAGGTGAGCCAAAGCTGGCGCGACTCGGGGGTGAGCAGGTCCTCTTCCTTGAATCCGTAGGACAGCGCGAACCGCTTGGCCCCTAGGCCGACCAGCAGAATGTGATCGGTGTACTTGAGCACCAGCCGGGCCACTTCACTCGGCGTCTTGATTCCCTCCAGCGCTCCCACTGCGCCGGCGCGCTTGGTCGGCCCGTGCATGCAGGAAGCATCGAGCTGCACCACGCCGTCTTCGTTGGGTAGACCACCGTACCCCACCGAGTTGTCACTGGGATCCAGCTCCTGAATCTTTACGCCTTCGACGGCGGCATCGAGGGTGTCGGTTCCACTCTGCATCAGCTCCATCGCACGGGTGACGGCGCGCAGACCGTTGGCGGAGCTGACCGCCGCGGCGTGTGCAACTTTGCGGTGAATCGCCGGCGCGGGGAAGGGAAGGGTGGCGGCGACCGCGGCCGCGCCCGTCAGGCCGAGAAAGCTGCGGCGGGAACAGCAGTCCTGCATGCGTGGGCTCCTCGAGTGGGACGACGGGGATAAGGTCCCCGGGATTTAGGGCTGGCTCCCCGCGAAGTCAACCGCGCTTGATGGGCCTCGCAGCGGTCCATACCTTCGATCCGTGCGCCTTCCGGCTCCCATCGTCGCCGCGCTGGACTGAATCGACCGCCATCCGGGAGATCCCACCGTGCGCCGGCTCCGGCGGGCATTGGAGGAACTCAAAGAGGAGCGATGTGGTTCACAGAGCAGGAAGTGAACGGGGGCTCCTGATGTCACGATTGATTTTTTGGGATGTCGACACCCAATACGATTTCATGCGGCCTGGGGGCAAACTCTACGTTCCCGGGGCCGAGACCATCATCCCGGCGCTGGGGGCACTCACCCGGTTCGCCCACCAGCATGAGATTCCGATTGTCGCCTCGGCCGACAACCACGAGGTGTCCGATCCCGAGATCAGCGAAAATCCCGACTGGCAGCAGACCTTTCCGCCCCACTGTCTGAGAGGCACGCCCGGCCAGCGCAGGATTCCGGAGACGGCATTGCGGCAGCCACTGGTGATCGAGCCCGAGCTGCAGGATCCGGTTGTGATGCTCCGGAAGGTAGCGTGGCATCAGGGCGACTTTCTCCTGCACAAGCGCTCGCTCGACATCTTCTCCGACAACCTGAACCTGCCGGTGCTGCTCCAGGCCCTGGATCCGGCCGCGGTGGTGCTCTACGGTGTGGCGACCGACTTCTGCAATCGCTGGGCGATCGAGGGTCTCATGCGGCACGCGCCACGAGCGAAGCTTCACCTGGTGACCGACGCGATCCGGGCCATCGTGCCGGACGAAGGCGACCGATTGATCGCCAAATGGCTGAATCAAGGGGTGCGTATGGTCAGTTCCGCCCAGATTCTCCGACACGATGTGATCGATGAGTATCTCCGAGTGGCTCACGTGTGATCCACGCCACAGCATCGGTGCTACCCGGGTCTATCTTCAAGCCCAGTGAGGGCACCCCAGAACGGCGAAATGCGAGACGTCCGATACCCCGCCCTGAGTCCCTGCTCTGTGGCCGGACGAGCCGTTCGCTAGAGCTCTCGCTGCTCTTTCTCCATCTCATCCCTCCTCTAACACACATCTCGCTGGGAACGGGCCCAAAAGCCCGTTCCACCCGCCTTTGGTGCTATCGGCTATCGGCTATCGGCTATCCGCTTGCGATCCTGCACGCCTGGCTTCGTACCGAAACGAAGCACAGCGGATAGCCGATAGCCGATAGCGCCCCCAGCAGATAGCCCCCCTAGGTGTCCCCCATCACACTCCCCGCCACCCTCCCTTCACAGCGCCTCCCGGGGAAAACCCGCCATTCTGGTGGCACCGGCGAAACAACCGGTTTCTGGTATGCCCATCTGAAAGGGAGAGCGTATGTCGATCCTGAAGCCATATACAGTGATGCCCGCGTGGTTGCTGGTGGCCACGCTGGTGACCGCCGTTCCCAATCCTGTGGCGGCTCAAGGTGGAGTGGACCTCTCCCCCTGGGCGGGCGTCTACATCCCCACCAAGAACAGTTTCTCCGACCTCGATAACGCGGCCTTCGACCGCGACATCAGCGTGATCGGCGGTGCCCGGCTCACCTTCTGGGGCACCGGCCGGCTTGGCTTCGAGGCCACCGGTGGCTACGCGCCGGCCAAGATCTCGGGCGAGACGCTCAACGAGACCGGCCGGACCGATCTCCTGGTCGCGAACGCGCGGCTGCTCTTCGCGCTGAGCCCGATCACCAACAGCGTCGGCTTCTATATCGCCGGCGGCCCGGCGCTCCTGACCCGGGGACGAGATCCATTCGACGACGACCGGAGCCGCACCGACTTCGGCGCCAACTTTGGTATCGGCACCCGCTTCGCCCTCGGGGAGAGCGGCCGAACGGCGCTGCGGTTGGACCTCGAGGACTACATGTACAACGGCGACTTCGGCGGCGGGGACGATTTCCAGAACGACCTGGTCGCGTCGCTGGGTCTCTCGATAGCGCTAGGCGGCCGGGCGGACGCTAACGAGCCATAAGCTCACCGGCGTAGTACGCAGACTGCAGTCAACGAGGACGCGCCGGGCGGAACGTCAGCCCGGCGCGTCTTCGTGTGTCGGACGGGCGCCGCTTGACGTCTTCCCTATAGCTATGATATCTACATAGCTAGATATTCTTCCTATACAGCGCCACCGACCCCTTTCCCCGGGAGCCTCCGGCCATGTCCCCCCGAGCCGCGTCTCGATTCCTCGCCGCTGTCGTGAGCCTCTCCAGCCTCGCCGGCTGCGACGGCGCCGGCCCCTCGCCCGAGCCCGCCCCGGTCGCCGGGGTGACCATCGCGCCGACCGAGCCGGCGCTGGCCGCGGGCGCGACCCTGCAACTCACCGCCACTCCGCTCGATGCCGACAATCAGCCGCTCAGTGGGCGCACGGTGACCTGGTCCACCGCGTCCCCTGAGATAGCCACCGTGAGCGACGGGGGAGTGGTAACCGGGGTGGCGCAGGGTGCGGCGGCGATTACCGCAACCGTCGAATCCCACAGCGCGCAGGTAACGGCCACCGTCGGCCCCGCGGGCGTAGCGTCGATAAGCATCAGCCCGCCGGTTCAGGCGGTGTTCCCCGGGCAGCAGAGCCAACTGACCGCCACCACCCGGGACAACGCCGGAAACATTCTCACCGATCGAGAGATCACCTGGTCCAGTAGCGACCCCAACGTCGCGGAAGTCTCCGCTACCGGCCTCGTCACCGGTGTCAATGCCGGGAAGGTCAGCATCACCGCCACCAGCGAGTCGAAGCTGGCTATCGCCCTGATCGATATCGTCGAGGGAGGAGTGGTCGGGGCCGGCGGTGGAACCGTATCGGCATTCGCAGGCACCGTGGTGCTCACCGTGCCCCCCGGTGCGCTGGCTGCCGATGTGGGGATCACCATGGTCCGCGCCGCCGGACCCCTGGATGCCACAACGGCGGCGGGGACTGCGTTCGAGTTCCGCCCGGCAGGGCTAACCTTTGCCATTCCAGCCGACCTGACCCTGACCTACGACCCGGCCAAGGCACCGGACGGCGTAGCCGAGGACCAGCTCGGGGTTCGGAGGTTGACCGGCCGCTCCTGGTCGGCGTTGCCCGGTGGCTCCAATGAGCCTGCGGCCCACCGCACCAGCGCGGCCATCGAAGTCGCCGGCACCTACGGTGTAGGCCGGCGCCAGCCCGCCACACCCTGCACTGCCGCCCCGTTCCGGGAGTTCGATTTCTGGCTGGGAAGCTGGGACGTTGCGCCCACCGGTTCACCGCCGAATGCCCGGCAGGCTCGCAGCGAGATCACGGCCGAACCCGGAGGCTGCGCCATCTTCGAGGATTTCACCGATCTCAACAACCATGGAGTGAGCATCAGCGTCTTCAATCCGGACACTGAAAACTGGCACCAGACCTTCATCGACAACGTCGGCGCCGAGATTCGGCTGGCCGGCACTCTTGTCGGCGGCAACATGGTGCTCACCGACGCCGGGTCGACTCAGCGCTTCACCTGGGAGCCGCTCGGGGGCGGCCAGGTGCGTCAGGTCGGCGAGACCAGTACCGACGGCGGCGCGACCTGGGTTCCGCTATTCGATCTCACCTACCGGCCGCGATAGAAGGGTCGAAGCGGGTACCAGCCTGGACGGGAGCGCGAATTAGGTACAGTTTCTACATACCTACCGCTCCCGGTCTTTGATGCGACGCAGCCTCGGCTCTTCTACCATCCTCGTCCTCCAGGCCCTGGCTGGGGGGTTCCGTTACGGCTTCGATATCATGGATGCCACGGAGCTCCCCAGCGGCACGGTCTATCCGATTCTCAGTAAGCTGGAGCGATCCGGCCTGGCCCGATCGGCGTGGGAAGATTCCCGGATCGCCCGGCGAGAGAAACGGCCGCCCCGGCGGTACTACGAGATCACCGGGGCCGGCTCGGCCACCCTCAGTGAGGCGATGCGGCGGATCACCGCGCTGGCGCCGCGCCGCCGCCGGCCCGGCTCGCAGGGCAACCCCTCCCCGGCTCTGGGATGACCCCGATGCATCACCAAAGCCGGTCGACGCTCCGTCTTTGCCGCCTCACGCTCGCCGGGGCCAGCTGGATCGTTCCCTTCGGTGCTCGCTCTGAATGGCGGCAAGAGTGGGAGGCGGAGCTGTGGCACCGAGTGCTGCTACTGGAGCGTCACGGGTTGTTGAGCGTCGGGGCCAGGGTCGATCTCTGGCGACGATGCCTCGGTGCCTATCGTCACGCCGCCTGGCTGCTCGGCCGCGAGTTCGGGAGCACACCCTTGCTTCGCGACGCCCGGGCCGCCGCACGCGATCTCCGCGCCACGCCGGTGCCTACCGGGCTCACCATCGCCGCCCTCGGCCTGTCGATCGGGCTCGCCGCCGCGGTGTTCGGGATGGTCGACCAGGCCCTCCTTCGGCCCGGTTCCGCCGCTACCTCCCGTCTGGTGCAGGTATGGAACAGCGCGCCGGCCGCCGGGCTGGACCGTTCGGCCCTGTCCGCGGCCGAGTTCGCGATCTATCGCAAGAGCACCCGGACCTTGGAGGGCCTCGCCGCCTTTCGCGCCGTAGACCTCACGCTGGGGACAGGAGACGAATCGGCTGTGCTGCAGGGCGCGCTGGTCACTCCCCAGTTTCTGACCGTGCTGGGCTCCCCGCTCGAGCTGGGATCCGGGTTCATGAGGAACGACTTCGCGAGAGATGCGGAGCCGGCGGTGATCCTGGGGAATGAGCTCTGGCAGGCCCGATTCGGTTCGGATCCGGAGATCGTGGGGAAGCAAGTGCTTCTCGACGGGCGTGCTCATCGGGTCGCCGGCGTCGCGGCTGCCGGTCTGCGTCTTCCGGGCCTCGCGCCGGAGCTGTGGCTACCCCTGCGACCCACCCGGCTCTTCTCCTACACGGCCGCCCGGCAGTACCGAGTGATCGGCCGCCTCAAACGAGGGGTGACTCGCGGCGATGCCGGGGCCGAGCTGAGCGGACTGAGCCGGCGTCTTCAGGCCGCGCAGCCGGAGAATTTTCTTGGGCCGTTGGGAATTCCCTGGGGAATCGCGGTCGATCCGTGGGGGCCGGCTCCGGTGCAAGCCCCCCTGCTGCGCGTGGTGTTGGCCGCGGCGATGATCGCTCCGGTGGCTGCGGCCGCCTCGGCTGCGGCTTATGCCGGCGTGCGTCGGCAACTCTCCCGGCGCGGCCACAAAGGCCGGCAACGGGGTCGGCGGCGCGGCTGGCTCCGCGCTGCGTGGTGCGCCGGACTCGGCGGAGTATGTGCGGGGGCCATGGTCACCGTCGCCGATCGGTCGCCCCTGCGGTGGATCGATGCCTGGTTGCCCGAAGCTCGCTCGCTGCCGATGGGCTCGCCCCTGCTCTTCGTGGCGACGGCATCATTGGTGGTCTTAGGCGTGATGCTCGTCGCCGAACAGTGGAGCGGATGGGTACGCGGCTCGCGAGGACATGCCCTGCCGGCCGCGGTTTCGACCTGGTGCGCCGGGGTGCTCCTGGCGGGCGCCCTCGTATTCGGAAACAGCTATCGCTCGCTGAAGGAAGAAGGCCCCGGCTTCCAGGCCGAAGGCCTCTACGCCCTCCTGGCCAGGCCACTCGACGGAGTGAGCCGGACCGAGTCCCGGGCTGAACAGTTGGAGCAATGGCGGCGCAACGCGGCCACTCGAGCCGGCGTTCAATCCGCTGCCTTCTCCGCAGAGGCGCCTTTCGGGCGGCGTACCTACAACACCACGTTCGAGCTGGAACGATGGAAGGGTCCGTCGCCCCTGCTCCCGCCGCTGGCCGATCTTCGGGTGGTGAGCCCGGAATACTTCCGGGTGATGGGCTTGCCGCTTCGTGCGGGACCCGGCCTCTCAGAGGGTGCGGGCTTTGGGGTCACTGATGAGGTGGTGGTGAATCAGGCGTTCGTGGATCGATTCCTTCCAGGGATTCCCGCCCTGGGCGAGCGCGTGCTGGTAGTCCTGGAGGCGGGAACTGTCACCCAGTGGCTCACCGTCGTCGGGATCGTGGGCGACGTGCGGGGGAGGGGCCTCACTGGTGCCAGCGCGCCGGAGCTGTACCTGCCGGCTGCCGCCTGGATGGATCGAATTTCTACACTCGTAGTTCGTGCCACCCAGCCGATCGAGGAGCTCGGCCAAGCCGTCGACATCGGGCGGACCGTGTCGCGCGCGCTCGCGCCCCAGCGTTGGGCGGCGCTCATCGTCGCCTCCCTGGCCGTCGGCGCGCTGCTCGCCAGTGCCGCCACCTGTTGGTTGCTCACCGCTGGGCCGGAACCGACTCGAGGCCGCCCCCGCTGGACATCGACGGCGCTCCGGGCCTCGACGCTCGGCGCCGTAGCGGGAGGTGGCGCTTTCTGGCTGCTCCTGCCCTTCGTTTCCGGCCTGGTGTACCGGGGTGGTGTGCCGCAATGGAGCTTGGCCGTGGCCGGCGCGCTTATCGCCGCGGGTGTCTGCTGGCTGGTCTCACTGGTCGCTCCGAGGGCGAGACCATGTCGGTAAGCGCCAGCTACAAGACCTATGTACTCGACCAACTCCGGGTCGCCGGCACGGTGTCGGCCCGGTCGATGTTCGGAGGTGTCGGCCTGTACCACGAAAGCCTGTTCTTCGGGCTCATCGCCGACGACACCCTGTATCTCAAGGTGGACGACAGCAACCGGAACGATTACGAGGCTTCGGGGTGCGCGCCCTTTCGCCCCTACGGGGACGAATCGTACTCGATGCACTACTACGAGCTGCCGGCGGCGGTGCTGGAGGACTCCGCCGAGCTCCGTGTCTGGGTGCAGAAGGCGATGGAAGTGGCCCGGCGAAAGGCCGCCGGCAAGGCCAAACGGTCCCGCCGCCAGTAACGCCACTGTAACGACCAGTGTGCGATTGTTGCAGCAAACACTGAAGGGAGGGCATTGCAGACTCTGATCTCAGCAAATCCGACTACAAGAGTTTGCTAATTCTGCAAGATCCCGCTAACACTTCTTCATGGCCCATTCCCCTCGCAAGATCGTCTTCAACATGCCCGCTCTCCTGAACGACCCCGGCGGAGCTCGTCCGTTCGCATCCCAAGTCGAGGCCCGTCCAGAAGAGCTTCGGGCGGAGGACCATGGGGTTGACGGAGGCGAAGTCCGCAAGCTCGGCACCTTGATGGAGGTGAGCCAGGCGTTGGCCGGCACGCTCAATCTTCAAGCCGGTCTCTTCGGCGTGCTCGAGGTGCTGGAGCGGCGCTGCGGCGCCGTCCGGGGGGCGATCACCTTGATCGAGGAAGCCAGCGGACTGCTCGTGGTCGAGGCGGCCCTCGGCTATCCCCGGCGCAGCGGTCCGGTCCGTTATCGAATCGGCGAGGGGATCACTGGGAAGGTGGCGGAAACCGGCTTGCCGCTGGCCGTTCTTCGGGTCAGTCGGGAGCCGCAGTTTCTTCACCGTGCTGCCCCCCGGGGAGAGCGCACCGACGAAGTGACTTTTCTCTGCGTGCCGATCCTGCTCGACGGGAAGGCGGCGGGCACTCTGGCCATCGAACTGCGATTCGTCCCCGAGCGCGATTGCGAGAGGTTGCTCAAGGCCCTCCGAATCACCGCTGCCATGATATCCCAGGCGCTTCGGATCCAGGGACTGGTAAACCAGGATCGACGTCGCCTGCTGGAGGAGAACACCCAATTGCGCCAGGAGCTGAGAGAGCGATACGACTTTACCAGCCTGGTGGGCAACTGCGGGCCGATGCGGCGGGTTTACGAGCAAGTAGAACAGGTGGCGGGTACCAGCGCGACGGTACTGATCCGGGGCGAGTCGGGCACCGGCAAAGAGCTGATCGCCCACGCGGTACACCACCATTCTCCCCGCGAAGGGAAGCCATTCGTCCGGGTGAACTGCGCCGCATTGCCGGAAACCCTGGTGGAATCGGAGCTCTTCGGCTACGAGCGCGGCGCGTTCACCGGTGCCCAGGCGCGCCGCAAGGGACGCTTCGAGTTGGCCGACGGCGGAACCCTATTCCTGGATGAAATCGGCGAGCTGAGCCCCGCTACCCAGGCCAAGCTTCTCCGGGTGCTTCAGGAGCGTGAGTTCGAACGGTTAGGCGGCACCGCCACCATTCGGGTGGATGTCCGGCTCATCGCCGCCACCAACAAGAATCTCGAAGACGGGCTGGCGGACGGCAGCTTTCGGGAGGACCTCTACTACCGGCTCAACGTCTTCGCCATCTGCGTGCCGCCGCTGCGAGAGCGGAAGTCTGATGTGCTGCTGCTGGCCGATCACTTCGTGGAGAAGTACGCCGGGCTCCACGGGCGAAGCATCAAGCGAATCTCCACGCCCGCAATCGACATGCTGGTGAGCTATCACTGGCCGGGAAACGTCAGAGAGCTGGAGAACACCATCGAGCGTGCCGTGCTGGTGGCCGAGGGTGACGTGATCCACGGCCATCATCTCTCACCCACCCTGCAGACCGCCGAGGCCTCCGGCACCGTGGTGACGGGATCGCTGGCGGAGGCGGTGGCTGCCTTCGAGAGCAACCTGATCCAGGACGCGCTCAAGAGCACCAGGGGTAACCGCGCCCGCGCGGCCCGCCTACTCAGCACCACTGAGCGGATCATCAGCTACAAGATCCGCCGTTACGGGATCGATCCCCAGCGATTCCGGGGCTGAGATCGGGCGCAGCTCGCGTCAGTGTCCGACACTTCTGAAGGTTCCTCCTCAGCACTCCACCAGAATGTTCCATGCTCCTCCCGACGGGGTTCGCCGGTAGGCCACTGCCCGAGTCGCCAAGTACCATGCCTGTAACCGTCTACACGGTCTCCAGGCCCTTCCCCAGGTGTCACGGTGCCCCGGCACGCGACTTGTCTAAGTAGTCGGCGTGACGTTACCGAGGCGCGACTTCGCGCTTGCCGGTTCGACGCATACGCGCTCGACCTTCGAGCTCGAGTCTCACCTGGACAAGGGAGTGAACATGAGGAAGCAGGCATTCTATGGGCTGGCGAGCGCCCTGGTGCTGAGCGGGCTGATCGCGAGCTTCTCCGCACCGCAGGAGTTGGTGCTCACCCATCCTCGATCGCGGCCGCGTCCCGTGGCCGGCACACTGGAACCGGCTTACCGGCTTCGGCTGACCAGCACGTGGCCCCAGTGGGAGGGCGCTCCGGCAAGGTGCGCGTATGGTGGACTCGAAACCGTGGAAGGGGTCCTGGTCCGGACCGGATACGATAGCTACTCCGGAACATTCACCCGACGGACCCGCCTGATCTTCTGCGGCTCCCACGGCAGCGACGCCGGTACCTGCGAGCTGATTCTAGAGGGAAAGGGGAGAGTCGCGATGACCGGACTGGTGGTCCCCGATGAGTTGAGCCCCACCGGGGTCTCGGCACGCTTAGCCTGGGTTCCGACACCGGACCACGAGGCGGTGGTGCAAGGACTCTGTGCCCCAGCTTTCAAGCAGGCGGTGGAGCGGATGTACCTCACCGTCCAACATGGAGCGGAGGTCCCCCTGCCGGTGGCAGGAGGACCTCCGATCAAGCAGCAGCTGGAGAACTACGCCTATGTCGCCGAGATCGACTGAGCGGCGAGTTACAGCCTGAGTCTGACGTCGATGTCCACCAGGATCGCCGACGGCGTCTCCTCGAACACTATGCGGCGCTCCACGGTGCGGATGATCATCCGCTCGACCGGACCCTTGCCCTTGCCGCGCCCGTTGTTGCCCCGGCGATAGTAGATCACCTGGGCGTCCTCCGATCGCACCACGCGCACGACCTCGAATCCCTGACGGACCAGAACTGTGCGGGTGACGTCAAACGCCTTGTCGTTAGAGACCTGGTACCGCTTGCCGTGCCCTTTGCCCTGCGCGTGGAGCGTCGTTGTGCTCACGGCTACCAGGGCAACCACGGCCAGGGCCATCGAAGCGATTCGACCAAACATGGAACCTCCGCTCGGCGGGGGAATTGGGACCAGCCGGGACGGGGCAAATTCCGTGCGGAAAGGGTTTGTGTTGAAGGGAATGGGTGGAGTGCCAAAACCTGCACCAGACGACGCGGGGCACTGCGAGTAGGGAAGGCGAATCGCAGCTATCCCTCCCGCCGGACCTCCGGTGCTGCCTTGTCTTCTCGCAGGCCCAGGTAGCGCGGATGGCGAAGCAGTCCTGCCTCGGTCCATTCGGAAAACCCCACCTGTGCCACTAGTCGGGGCGTTACCCACTGGACCGCCCCGGTTGGAAGGGGCCCGGGTGCGAACGGCGAGGTGCGGCGGTGCAGCGGCTGGAGTCGCCGGTAGAGCATTTCCAACGCGGCGCGCCCATAGCCGGTGCCCACCTTGCCCGCGTACTTCAGCACTCCGTCGTCGTAGTAGCCCACCAGCAGCGCGCCGAGCCGCTCCCTCGATCCCTGGGGCGCAGTGTAGCCACCAATCACGAACTCCTGCTGCCGGACACACTTGATCTTGAGCCAATCGGGAGATCGGACGCTCACGTACCGGGAGTCGGCCCGCTTGGCGAGAATACCTTCGGCGCCTTTGGCGCAGGCGGCGCGCAGCATTGCCGCGGAGCCGGTTGTGCGAAACGGGGTAAACCGGATCGGACCGTCGAACCAGACCACGTCGCGCAACACGGCCTTGCGATCGACCAGCGGCATCTGGGTGAGATCGATCCCCTCGTAGAACAGACAGTCGAACAGATAGAACTCCACCTTCACGCCGGTCCGCACTGCCCGCACCGCGTCCCGTAGCTGCATCCGCTGTTGCAGACGGGCGAAGCTGGAACGCCCGTGACGGTCGGGCGCCACGATCTCACCATCCAGGACGGCATCGCCCCGGACCGCCGTGCCCAGCGCTTCCACCAATTCGGGGTACGCCGTGTCCAGCGGCTTTCGATTGCGGGAGTACAGCCGCACCGATTTGCCGGAGGCGAAAGCCAGGGCCCGCACTCCGTCGAGCTTGGGCTCGTACAGCCAGTGGCCGGTCGAGGGCAGCTCCTCGCTCAGAGTGGCCAACATGGGAGAGATCCAGGACGGCTGCGCACGGTAGCGCAGGCGGCCTGCCGCCCCTTTGCCCAGCGTCGCCAGTCGGGAGGGGCTCATTCGGCCCTTCCCGCGCCGAGGAGCTCGCCGAGATCCTGCTTGGCTTCGAGGATGCCTGCCCACGGATCACCTCGCTCTTCCAGCCGATCGGGCACGGTGCGGATGGTGAAGTCGGTTGGATAGATCCGCTCCAGCTCCTCCCACGTCACCGGGGTCGCCACCGTGGCGCCGGGATGGCGCCGGGGAGAGTAGGGCGCGGCCAATGACTTCCCTCGAGTGTTCTGGTTGTAGTCGAAGAAAATCCTTCCCCCGGCGGCGCTCGACCGACCACTCGATGGTAACCTCTTGGGGAAAGCTCTGGAGCGCGTGCCGCGCGATGATCTCCGCTACCTCCCGGGCGCTGTCATAGTCGAGGTCGCGCACGATGGGGAGATAGAGATGGAGGCCGGTGCGGCCCGAGGTCTTGAGCCAGGTAGAAAAGCCCAGCCGGTCGAGCATCTCGCCGATCCGCATTGCCAGCGATCGGGTCCGGTTGAACGCACGGCGGTTCAGCTCCGGCTCTGCTCCGCGAGCTTCTCGCCCGGAGTAGAGGTAAGGGTCCAGGTCAAAGACTACGAAGTCGGGGTAGTTGAGGGCCGACCGGTCAAGCGCCTCCTCCGAGCCGTGAAACCGGGTCCCGTGGGCCCGGGCGTCGGGCTCCCGGGTGACGCGGGAGAACCAGGGATGCAGCTCCAGCGCCGCCATCTGGCCGAGCCAGAGGAGGGTAGAAAGCGAATCGCAGATCAGATAATCGCTATCGCGGTCGTTGTGGCTGGAGTAGATCGAGACCTTCCGGGCGAACGGTGGCGCGTCCTCCCAATGCTTCTGGTAGAAGCTCTTGCCCTCGACGCCGTTGGGGAACCGAGTGGCGAAGATCGGCCGGTCGGCCAAGTGGGGCAAGATCCAGGGGGAGACTCGGGTCAGGTACCGCAGCAGGTCCCGCTTGCTGATGGGCTTCCGCCGTCCTGCGGCGGGCCAGAGCAGCTTGTCCAGGTTGGTGACCGAAATCTCGTGGCCGTCAACCTGGAGCATCGCACGTTGCTTCGCGACGTCGAGCTGCTCCAGAACCGAGTGAATGGTACCCCGCATCTGGTTCTAATTCACCGATCTCAGCTGACCTTGCGCGTCCGCCGGCGGGCCGTGGTGGGACGGGCCTTCTGGCGGGCGGCCGGCTTGGGCTTGGCGCCTTTGCGGGCGGCTTCGACGCTCTTGCGGAGGGCGTCGGCCAGGTCGATCACCTTGGACTCCGGAGCCGCTGGCGCCTTCACCACCTGGCGGCCCTCCAACTTCGCTTCGATCAGCTCGGCCAGTGCCTGCCGGTAGTGATCCTGATACTCGCTCGGGTCGAATGGCTTGCGCAGAATATCGATCAGGGTCAAGGCCATCTCCAGCTCGCGCTCGGAGACCTTGGCGCTGGTGCCGACCTCGGGCTTCTCCCGCACCTCATCCGGGTAGTAGAGCGTCTCCATCATCACGACTCCCTCCTGGGGGCGGAGGATGCACAACTGCTCCTTCTTCCGGATGGTGATCGTGGCGACCGCGGACAGTTTCTTCTTCTCTAACGCCTCCAGCAGCAGCCGGTAAGGCTTCACGCCGCGCTCGTCGGGTGCGAGGTAGTAGCTCCGCTCGTAGAAGACCGGATCGATCTCCTTCTCCTCCACGAATGCGCTGAGCTCGATGACGTGCTTGCTGGGCAGGGGAAGACGCTCGAAGTCTTCGTCGGTGAGGGTGACGTATTCGTTCTTGGCGTACTCGTACCCTCGGACTGTCTCGTTCCAGGGCACTTCTACCTCGTCCGTGGGGCACCAGCGGACCTGCCGTAGACGGGTGCCGCAAGTGGAATGCAGCAGGTGAAACGAGATGTCCTTGCTCTCGGTAGCGCCGAAGAGCTTTACCGGAATACTCACCATTCCGAAGCTGATCGATCCACTCCAGATCGCTCGGGCCATGACTCGGTCTCCCCTCTCCGGGCTATCGCGGCGGTTTTCCACAACCCGGACCGCGATATCCACAAGGTTTTCAACATAAGCTGTTGATAAATAACAACTTACGGCTTCGGATAATGCCTGCGAAAGGGGTGGGCTGCTGTGGGTTGAATCACAGGGAGGGGCCTAACGCGTGCCTGCCTTGGTAGGCTGGGCCTTGGTTCCGGTTACGGCCTTGAGAATGCGGCGTATGGCGTTGGAATCGGCCGACTTGGAGATCACGGAAATGGAGTCGGTGCTGGGCAGCGCTCCGGGCAGTGCGAGGTCGATCTGCGCCGGAGCCGGCTCGATGGCCGGTGCTGCAGGCGGGGTGGAGTCCGCACGGCCGGTGACCTTTCCGCCCGGTACCGCGGGTTTGGCGACGGCCTTGGCGGGCATGGACGTCGACGGCAACGCGGGGGCAAAGGCCGGCCCCGGCACGGTTGGCTTCAGGGGTTCGGGCCGCGAAGGCGGCGGTGCCGGGGCCGGCTCCGGCGCTGGAGCCGGTGCCGGCTTGACCACTGGCTTAGGTGCCGGCTTGACCACTGGCTTAGGTGCTGGCTGCCGCGGTGCTGGCTTCGGCTCGGCCACCGGGGCCGGGCTCGACCCCAGTGTCGTGGTGGGCAGGTCTGGCTCTTCGATTGGCGGCGCCGCTGCCAGCATGAACCGGGCACCCACCGCTACCACCATCACCGCGGCCGCCAGCATGAGTGGGCGGCGACCCATCCTGCGGCGGCTCTTGAAGAGAGGCTGCGGCTCGGTCTGGGGCTCCTCTCGTGGCACTTCCGGATATGAAATCCGGGGGAGCACAAACTCCGGTTCGCTGGAAGTCGCCGGACTGGGGGCCGGGCGGACTACGGCCGGGGGCGGTGGCTCGACGATGGGCGCTGGCTCGAAGATCGTCGTCGGCACGCTGCGACGCTTCGGCGGAGCGGGAGTCGGAGTGGGATGCGACTGTTCGACGGCCGATGGCGGATGGGCCGCGAGCTCGACCGCCTTCTTGTAATGGGGATGAAATTCGATCGGCAACCACTTGGCCGAGGCGCCGTGGTGGATGCGGGCACGCGAGGTGATGACTCCGTTGCGAATCCCGGTCGCCAGCTCCTCGATCGTGCGGAACACCGTTTCTTCGCCGGGCGAGACTTCGATCCGGTACATACCTCGAAACCTCGAGCGTACGGGTAGTGCGCCTTCTGACATGCCAATTTCGTGCTCGCTCGTGGTGCATCCACCTGCATGACCCGGTGGCAGAGGCGGGGTAGTGCCACTACAGTGGCCGGAAGGGGGCCGTCGCCTGATAGAGTTCGCGAACCTCCGTATTGAAAGGGGCTTGCGCCGAGGTTACCGATCGCCCGTTGGACCGGGTTGGTGTCGTGATGGCAAGCGCCAGGGTGGTCAGCGGAACTAACGCCGATTCTTGCGCGGGTAGTTTGCACGACTCCGCGCGTTGTATGTTCTGCCTCAATGCTTCCTTCGGCGCTTTCCGCGGAAGCCGTCAGCAAGCGGTACGGCGGAGTCACTGCACTCGATCAGGTCTCCCTTGAGGTGGCCCACGGCGAGTGCGTCGCGCTAATTGGCGAGAGTGGGGCGGGGAAAACCACCTTGCTCCGGTGCTTCAACCGGCTGACCGATCCGGATCAGGGACGGGTGGCGGTGGAAGGAGAGGATGTCACCGGAGTCGACCCCATCGCGCTCCGCCGCCGAGTTGGCTACGTGCCCCAAGATGGTGGCCTTCTTCCTCACTGGCGGGTTCGGCGCAACGTGGCTCTGGTCCCCTGGCTGCGAGGCATGCCGGATCGGGAAACGCTGGCCGATCGGGCGCTGAGTCTCGTGGGAATCGAACCGGCATCGTTCGGGGGCCGCTGGCCCAGGGAGCTTTCCGGAGGGCAGCGCCAGCGGGTAGCGGTGGCTCGCGCTCTCGCAGCCAGCCCCAACGTGGTCCTTCTCGACGAACCCTTCGGTGCGCTCGACGCGATTACCCGGGCTGACCTCCAGGCCACCTTCCAGCAGCTTCGCGCCGAACTGGGGCTGAGCGCTCTGCTCGTCACTCACGATCTCCAGGAAGCATTCCTCCTGGCCGATCGAATCGCGGTGATGCGGCAGGGCCGGATCGAGCAGATCGCACCCGGGGAGACGCTCCGGCGAGAGCCGGCCACCGATTACGTCCGCCAGCTGCTGCGCCGGGCCCGGATGAGCGCATGAGCGGACTCTTTCTCGCCCTGGCTTTTGCGATTCAGGCCGACGCCCGCCCGATCGTGGTGGCCTCCAAGCCGTTCGGCGAGTCCTATCTCCTGGCGGAGATGTTCGCCCAGCTCCTGGAGGCTCGGGGCCTCGTGGTCGAACGGCGCCTGGGTTTGGGTGCCACCGAAATCGCGTTCTCCGCGATTCGCTCCGGCGCTGCCGACGTGTATCCCGAGTACACCGGCACCGGACTGTTGGCCATTCTGGGAGAGCGGCCCAACCCGGACGCTCGGGCGGTATATGCCCAGGTTTCCCGCGAGTTCCGCCGGCGGTTCGGCGTGCGCTGGCTGCCGCCCTTGGGCTTCGAGAACACGTACGCCATCGCGGTCCGCAAGCAGACCGCTGAGAGTCTCGGCCTCGCGTCGCTGAGTGATCTCGCGCGGGTGGGTCCCCGGCTCCGCGCCGGACTCACCCCGGACTTCATCGGCCGGGCGGACGGATTGCCGGGGCTCGCCCGGGCCTACCAGCTTCGCTTTGCCGCGGTGCGCGCTCTGCTGCCGGCCGTGAAGTACCGTGCCCTCGCAGCCGGCGAGGTGGACGTGATCGATGGATACTCCACCGATGGCCTGATCGCCCGCTACGATCTCGTGGTGCTCGAGGACGACCGGGCTTTCTTCCCGCCGTACGAGGCGGCGGCGCTGGTAGGCCGGAACCTGGCGGAGAATCAGCCGCGAGCGGTGGCTGTGCTGACCGAGCTGAGCGGACAACTCGATGTGGAGACGATGCGGGGGCTCAACCGCAGGGTGGAAGTGGACGGCGAGCCGATCCCGGCGGTGGCCAGGGCCGCGCTCGACCAGCTGGATCTGATCGCGAGCGCACAGCCGAGCAATACCTCCAGAAGTCGGCGGGCCGGGGTGGCAGCCTACCTGTGGGAGCAGCGCCGGACGCTGGTTTCTCTCACCGGTCGTCACCTTCTCCTGGTGGCGGTGTCGTTGGTGGCCGCTATCGGCTTGGCGGTGCCGCTGGGACTCGGCCTGGAGCGGCTGCGCCGGGGAGCCGAGTCGGTGATTCGCGGTATCGGACTGCTTCAGACGATGCCCAGCATCGCACTCCTGGCGTTCATGATTCCGCTGCTCGGCATCGGCGTGGTTCCCGCACTCGTGGCGCTCTTTCTCTACTCCCTCTATCCCATACTGCGGAACACGTACACCGGAGTGCGGGACGCGGCGCCGGAGGCGGTCGCTGCCGGTCGGGCTTTGGGCATGACGCCGGGTCAGATCCTTCGCTACATCCGGCTTCCCCTCGCCGCGCCGGTGATCATGGCCGGCATCCGGACCGCGGCGGTGATCAACGTGGGCACCGCGACACTCGCGGCGTTCATCGGAGCCGGTGGCTTGGGCGACCCGATCGCCGCCGGGCTGGCGTTGTCGGACACCCGGATGATTCTCTCCGGCGCGCTCCCCGCGGCGTTGCTGGCGCTTGCGGTGGATGCGGCGCTGGCTGGAGCGGAGCGGTTGGTGCGGCCTGGTCGCTGACGCTCGCTTGACCCTCCTCTGCCGCACGGGTAGGATGTCACCCTCGCTGAACGTTTCCCAATCAGGGTTTTCCGATGCGACTCAATCCGTTTCGCGCTGTCCGGCCGGTGCCCGAGCTCGCCGCGCAGGTGGCCGCGGTTCCCTATGATGTGGTCAACCGGGAGGAAGCGGTGGCCCTGGCTCAGGGGAACCCCCACAGCTTTCTGCACGTGGGACGTTCCGATATTGATCTGGCACCGGAAGTCGACCCCCACGACGCCATAGTGTACGCCAAGGCCAAGGATGAGCTCGATCGGTTGATCGCCGAGGGCACCATGGTGCGCGACGGCGAGCCCGCGCTCTATCTCTATCGACAGGTCATGGACGGCCGGGAGCAGACCGGGGTGGTGGGCTGCGTCCATGTCGACGATTACGAAAGGGATCTGATCCGAAAACACGAGAAGACCAGGCCGGACAAGGAAGACGACCGCACTCGGCACATGCTGACCCTCAACGCCAACGCCGAGCCGGTCTTCCTGACCTATCGGGAGCGGAGAGAGATCGACGCTTTGGCGGCTTCGGTCGCGAAGGGGTCGCCGCTCTACGATTTCACCGCGCCGGACCAGGTCCGGCATACGGTCTGGCGAATCTCGGACCCTGCGCCTCTGGTACAAGCCTTCGGCGCGATCTCGCATGCCTATGTGGCCGACGGACACCACCGGACGGCCGGTGCCTGGCGAGCCGGGAAGGAGCTTCGCTCGGCCAACCCCCGGCATCGAGGTGACGAGGAGTACAACTGGTTTCTCGCGGTGTTGTTTCCCGCCGCCCAGCTGCGAATTCTTCCCTACAACCGCACGGTGCGAGACCTGAGCGGTATGGGGCCGGCCGAGTTCATGACCCGGCTGGGGCGGATTGGGAAACTGACGCCGACCAAGGACCCGGCTCCGCCACGGCCGGGCGTCTTCTGCGTCTACCTCGCAGGGGGGTGGCACTCACTGCAGCTGGACCCCGCCTCGATCGACCGGAGCGACCCCATCGGCTCGCTCGACGTCTCCCTACTCCAGGACCGGGTACTCGCCCCCCTCCTGGGCATCGGTGATCCTCGGACCGACCGCCGAATCGACTTCGTAGGTGGAATCCGAGGTCCGGCCGATCTGGAGCGGCGGGTGAATCAGGGAGAAGCGGCGGTCGCGTTCTCGCTGTATCCGACGAGCCTGGAGCAGCTCATGGCGGTGGCCGACTCGGGGCAAGTTATGCCACCGAAGAGCACCTGGTTCGAGCCCAAGCTGCGGAGCGGGCTGTTTGTGCATGAGTTAGAATAGCGTGAGGCTAGACGCTATCAGCTATCCGCTATCGGCTATCGGCTTTGAAACGGCGGCCGATGTGCTGCTTGGCCGATAGCCGATAGCGGATAGCCGATAGCTCGATCGGAGATCGAAATGAAGGTCTTAGTCGCCGACAAGTTCGAAACTGTAGGGATAGACGGACTCAAGGAGCTGGGCTGTACCGTGGTGGTGCAGCCGGCGGTGAAGGCGGAGGAGCTGCCGGAGCTGATCCGGCAGGTCGATCCCCACATCCTGATCGTCCGCGGCAAGAAGGTGAGTGCGGAGTCGCTCAAGGCCGGTACCGCATTGTCGCTGGTGATTCGAGCCGGCGCCGGGATCGACACCATCGACGTGGACACCGCCTCGCAACAAGGGGTATTCGTCTCCAACTGCCCGGGAAAGAATTCGATCGCGGTGGCCGAGCTGGTGCTGGGGCTGTTGCTGGCCTGTGACCGGCGGATTCCGGATCAGTCGCAGGAGCTGCGCCAGGGACGGTGGAACAAAGGAGAGTTCTCCAAGGCGCGCGGATTGTTCGGTCGCACCCTCGGCATTGTGGGATTGGGCCAGATCGGCCGCGAGGTGGCGAGTCGAGCGCAGGCGTTCGGCATGCGGGTGGTCGCGTGGTCGCGCAGTCTGACCCATGAGGAAGCCGACCGCTTGGGGTTGGTCTACGCCCAGACCCCGTTGGAGGTGGCCCGGCTGGCCGACGCGGTCAGCGTCAACGTCGCTGGTAGCGCCGAGACGAAGCATCTGGTGAACGCCGAATTCCTGGCCGCAATGCGGCCCGGTGCGTACCTGATCAACACCTCGCGTGGGTCGGTGGTAGACGAGGCGGCGCTGGACCGCGCCATTCGGGAGAAGGGCATTCGGGCCGGTCTGGATGTCTTTCAGAACGAGCCGGGAACTCCTACCGGCGAGTTCCGCAACAGCATCGTCCAGACGCCCGGGGTATTCGGCACTCACCATGTGGGCGCGTCGACCGAGCAGGCCCAGGTGGCCATTGCTCACGAGGTGATCCGGATCGTGCAGGCATTCCAGGCCACCGGCGAAGTGCCCAACGTGGTCAATCGCCTGGCTCGCAGCTCCGCCACCCACGTGCTGTCTATCCGGCACAAGAACCGGCCCGGCGTGCTGGCCCACGTGTTCGGCGTGCTGGCCGGTGCGGAGATCAACGTGGAAGAGGTAGAGAACATCATCTACCACGGCGCCCAGGCCACTCTGGCCCGTATCCACCTGGATGGCGAGCCGAACCACGGCGCCATCGAGCGAATCCGCGCGGGCAACGCGGATATCATTAGTGTGGAGTTGAGCGAGATTGATGGGAAATGAGCCATTGGCTATCAGCCAATAGCCAATAGCCGACGCCCTAACCACTAGGACCTCCCATGCCCGACCGCATTTTCAACTTCAGCGCCGGCCCTGCCGTGCTGCCGGAGCCGGTTCTCAAGAAGGCCCAGGACGCGCTCTGGAACGTCGACGGAAGCGGCATCGGCATCATGGAGCACAGCCACCGAGGCAAGACCTTCGATCGCATCATCGAGGAGGCCGAGCGGAACTGCCGCGACCTGGCAGGCATCCCCGACAACTACCGGGTGCTCTTCCTTCAGGGCGGGGCATCGCTCCAGTTCTCCATGGTACCGATGAACCTGCTGCCGGCGGAGCGTACCGCCGACTATCTCCTCACCGGGGTCTGGGCCCAGAAGGCGGTGAAGGAGGCCAAGGTTCTGGGCGGCAAGGTTCATATCGCCGCCAGCAGCGAGGCTACCAACTTCGATCGAATTCCCAAGCCGGAGGAGATCCGCTGGTCGGCGGAGCCGGTGTACGCGCATGTCACCACCAACAACACGATCTTCGGAACCCAGTGGCAAACCGAGCCGGCGGTTCCCAGCGGCGTCCCCCTGATTGCCGACACCTCGAGCGACATGTACAGCCGCCCGATCGACGTCCGGAAGTACGGGCTGATCTATGCCGGGGCGCAGAAGAACCTGGGACCGTCGGGCGTGGTGCTGGTCATCATCCGCGACGACCTGGTCGAGGCCGGTCCTAAGACCCTGCCGACCATGCTCCAGTACCGGACCCATGCGGCGGAGAAGTCGCTCTACAACACTCCGCCTACGTTCGGGATCTATGTGATGGGCGAGGTCTTCAAGTGGATTCAGGCACAAGGCGGCCTGGCGGCGATGGCGGAGCACAACCGGGCCAAGGCAGGCGTGTTGTACGACTACCTCGATCAGGGCGACTTCTTCCGCGGGACCGTCCAGCCCGATAGCCGCTCGCTCATGAACGTCTGCTTCCGGGCTCCCACCGAGGAGCTGGAAACCAAGTTTATCAGCGAAGCGACTAAACGCGGCCTCGATGGTCTCAAGGGTCACCGCTCGGTGGGCGGCATGCGGGCCAGCATCTACAACGCCTGCCCTCGTGCCGCGGTCGAGGCCTTGGTGGCATTCATGAAGGAGTTCGAACGGGCCAACCGCGCGGCCGCGGTGCGCTGAGGCCTGAAACGGAGCCGGGCTTTTCATGCTCCATCTCGCCTGCGTCCTCATCTTCGCCTGTCCCGTCCCGGGCCCGGCGCCCGATTCCGTCACCGCGTTTGTCGACGTCACCGTCGTCCCCATGGATCGGGAACGGACTGTGCCGCACCAGACCGTATTGGTGCGAGGCGATCGCATTGTCGAAATGGGGCCCACCGGGCAGATCAAGGTCCCCAGCGGTGGTGCCCGCATCGATGGGAGCGGCAAGTTCCTCATGCCGGGGCTGGCGGAGATGCACGCCCACATTCCCGGAGGGCAGGCGGCCGACAGTATCGTGGAGCGGGTTCTTTTCCTGTACGTCTCGGGCGGAATCACCACGGTCCGCGGGATGTTGGGACATCCCCGGCATCTCGAGCTTCGGGCCCGGGCGGCCCGCGGCGAGCTGCTGAGTCCGACGATTTATACCTCGGGGCCCTCATTCAACGGCAATACGGTCCCGACCCCCGAAGCCGCCGCCACGATGGTCCGCCAGCAGAAGGAGGCGGGGTACGACTTTCTCAAGATCCATCCGGGTGTCGAGCGCGAGGTCTTCGATACGCTGGATGCGACGGCCGACCGGCTAGGAATCCGGTTCGCGGGGCACGTCCCGGCCAAGGTAGGACTGGATCGCGCGCTGGAGAGCCGGTACGCCACCATCGATCACCTCGACGGGTACGTGGAGGCCATGCTTCGCGACGGCGCTTCGCTGACCGCCGAGCAGTCGGCCTTCTTCGGTCTCAACTTCGGTGATCAGCTGGATGAGTCCAGACTTCCGGCGCTGGTAGAGGCGACCCGCAAGGCCGCGGTGTGGAACGTGCCCACCGAGATACTGCTGGAAAACCTGGTGCTGGTGGAGAGCGTCGAGGAGCTGGCCGCGCGGCCGGAGATGCGCTACATCGGCGCGGAGACCCGGAGCCAGTGGGCCGAGACCAAGAACGGATTACTGGAGGGGACCGGCGCCACCCCAGCGTCCGCGCGCAAGGTCATCGAGGTGCGCCGGAGGCTGATCAAGGCGCTGCATGCGGCCGGCGCCGGACTGCTGCTGGGCTCCGATGCTCCTCAGGTGTACAACGTGCCCGGCTTCTCCACTCATCGTGAGTTGGAAGCGTTGGTGGCGGCGGGCCTCACGCCCTACCAGGCATTGGAGACCGGAACCCGCAACGTGGCGGTCTTCCTGGGAACGTTGCGGGAAACTGGAACGGTGGAGCGGGGGAAGCGGGCCGACCTGGTGCTGCTCGACGCCAACCCGCTGGCCGATGTCCGAAACACCACCAAGCGGGCCGGGGTGATGCTGCGGGGACGCTGGTTGCCGAAGGCGGAGATCGAGTCGCGGCTGGCTGCGGTGGTGAAGTCGGTGGGGAACTAGGATGTCAGTCTACCGCCAGCGCCCTCACCAGCTCGTCATTGGTCTTGCTGCGTTTGAGGTCGGTGAGCAAATCGTTCATCGCGTTCGTCGGGGTCATCCCGGCAATCCGCTGGCGTAGGGCTCGAGACACCGCCAGCGCTTCCGGCCCCAGCAGCAGCTCCTCCCGCCGGGTAGCACTCGCCACGAGATCGATGGCCGGAAAGATCCGCCGCTCGGCCAGCTCCCGGCTCAGCACCAGCTCGCTGTTTCCGGTGCCCTTGAATTCCTCGAAGATCACCTGGTCCATCCGGCTGCCGGTGTCCACCAGCGCCGTCGCGATGATGGTGAGCGAGCCACCCCCCTGCGTGGGGTCGATCTTCCGGGCGCTGCCGAGGAACCGCTTGGGCTTTTCCAATGACGTGGCGTCCAATCCTCCGGAGAGAGTTCGGCCGGTCCCCTTCTCCACCGTGTTGTAGGCCCGGGCCAGCCGGGTGAGCGAGTCGACGATCAGCACCACGTCCTCGCCCAGCTCTACCCGGCGGCGGGCCCGCTCCAGGATCAGTTCGGCCACCGCCACGTGCTGGGCCGCGGGGTTGTCGAAGCTGGACGCCACCACCTCACCGACTCCCGCCGCCTCCATCTCGAAGACTTCCTCCGGTCGTTCGTCCACCAGAAGGATCAGCAACCCGGCGGCAGGGTAGTTGGCGTTGACTCCCTCGGCGATCGACTGCAGGACCATGGTCTTTCCGGCCTTGGCGGGGGCCACGATCAGTGCCCGTTGCCCCTTGCCGAGGGGGCAGAGCAGGTCGATGACCCGATTGGTGTGGTCGGGCTGGCCTTGGCGGACCAGACCGAACTCGAGCCGGAGCTGTTCGTTGGGGTGGACCGCTCCCAGCCGGCTGAAGTCGGGCCGTTGCCGGAGCTCTTCCGGACTCCGCCGGTTGATCTGGATGACTCGATCGAGCGAAGGCCCGCGGCCCTTGCCGCCGGGCCTCGCCTCACCCTCGATCTCATCACCCGGTCGGAGTCCGTACTGGCGGATGGTTCGCTCGCCGACGTGCACATCTCCCTGGGCCGGGAGATAGCCCGTCTCGCGCCGGCGGAGGAACCCGCTGCCTCGGCCGGCGAGCTCCAGGACGCCGGCCATCAGGCGGCGGCCACCGAGCGCTTGATTCGATGGAGAATTGCGGAAAGTCCTTGAGTTCGGGTCATTCCCAGGGTCTCGCTCAGCCCCAGACGATCGAGTAGATCGTCGGGCACCCTGGCCACCTCCTCCGGCGCTACTCCGTCGAGAGTTCGCGCCAGGAGCGAGATGAAGCCGCGTACCGTCGGCGCCTCCGGGGGGACATCGGCATAGATGTGGACCTTCCCGTTTTCGATCTCGACCCAGAGGAATACCGGTGTTTGACACTCGTGCACCCGGTTCTCGTCGCGACCCTTTTCCGGCTCCAGGCGCTCAGGGAGGGGCGGCAACTTACGGGAATAGTCCAGCAGAGTCTCCAGGCGGGTGGTCCGATCGGCCGCCTTGAAGCGAGGAATAATGGTCTCGAGAGTGGGCATCGTCGGCAAGTCAGGGGGCCAGTGCTGCTCGCGGGCCGCTATGGGAGAAACCGGTGAAACCGCGCACTATGGGGGAAGTTACCATGCGAGGCCGTCCGATTCACCCTCCATTCTACCTCCGCCCCGTTCCCTTCGCTCTTCCCCGTCGCCCCCTGCCGGCTTTTCCCGCGGCGGTCACCCCTGCCCTTCGGAGGAGCCGTTGCTGTCATCCCGAGCGGAGCGAGGGACCTAGTAGGTTGGGTCCGGAACCACTCGAGCCAGGTCCCTCGCTTCGCTCGGGATGACACTGAGGGTGCTTGACGCGGGGCGACTCCGCGATGTATAGATATTCATGATGCGTACCACTCTTTCCAACATTATTTCGCTCCGACTCTTCCCGAGAGACGGCGCGCGAGCACCCGGGTAATAGAACCAACCCGACCACGTTCCCAGCCGCGGCCTCTCCTCGAACGAGAGGCCGCGTTGCTTTTTCAGGGCACTCATCACCGGCGCCAGGTCAGTTATGCCCGTTCAGCTGTACGACACCACTCTGCGAGACGGAACTCAGCGTGAGGGCCTCTCCCTTTCGGTGGATGACAAGCTCAAGATCGCGCGCGCTCTCGACCGGCTCGGGGTGGCGTACATCGAAGGCGGCTGGCCCGGCTCCAACCCCAAAGACGCGGAGTTCTTTCGGCGTATCCGGGAAACCCCGCTCGTCCGGGCCAGGGTGGCGGCGTTCGGGAGCACTCGGCGTCCAGGGCTGCCCTGCCGGGACGACGGCAACCTGCGGGCGCTGGTCGAGGCGGAGACTCCGGTGGTTACCGTGGTGGGTAAGAGCTCGGTCCTGCACGTCGAGCGAATCCTGGAGACCAGCCGCGAGGAAAACCTCAGGATGGTACAGGAGACCGTGGAGTTCTTGAAGCTGATGGGCCGTGAGGTGGTCTACGACGCAGAACACTTCTTCGACGGGTACCGCCTGGACCCGGAGTATGCTCTTGCCACGATTGCTGCCGCGGCGGCGTCCGGGGCCGACTGCGTGGTGCTGTGCGACACCAACGGCGGAGAGTTGCCCGACGTCGTGCACCAGCGGGTGCGCGAGATCCGCGAGCGGGTGGACGTTCCTCTTGGCATTCACCCCCACAACGACGCCGGGCTGGCGCTGGCCAACGCGCTCGCGGCCGTTCAGGCGGGTTGCGTTCAGGTGCAGGGCACCGTCAACGGCTATGGGGAACGCTGCGGAAACCTGGACCTGGTGCCCTTCGCGGCGACTCTTCAGCTGAAGCTCGGCCATCAGGTACTGGAAGATCGCGCCCTACGATTGCTCACCGAGACGTCTCAGTACGTGGCGGCGGTGGCCAATCAGCACCCCGACCCGCACGCCCCGTACGTCGGCCGGAGCGCCTTCGCCCACAAGGGCGGCATCCATGTGGCTGCGATCGCCAAAGTGGCGGAGAGTTACCAGCATGTGGACCCGGGCGTGGTGGGCAACGAGACCCGGGTGGTGGTGAGCGAGGTGGCCGGCCGCCGCAATGTGCGGTTGCGGGCGGAGGCACTCGGGCTCGAGCCCAACGGCACCGAGGCCGCGGTGCTCCAGCGGATCAAGGAGTTGGAGCATCGGGGCTGGCAGTTCGAGGCGGCCGAAGGGTCCTTTGAAATGCTGCTGCGCCGAGCCGCGCCCGGCTATTGCTCCCCATTCGAGCTGGATGACTTCACGGTCATCGTCGAGAAGCGAGGCAGCGAAGGGGTCAAAGCCCAGGCTACCGTCAAGCTGAGGGTCAATGGCGAGGTGATGCACACCGCGGCTGAGGGCGCCGGCCCGGTGAACGCGCTGGACCGCGCCGTACGGAAGGCACTGCTCCCGCACTATCCCCAGCTTGCCGAGGTCCACCTGGTGGACTACAAGGTACGCATAGTCGACGAGCACCTGGGGACCGGCGCCCGCCCCCGGGTCATCATCGAGTCGGCCCGCGGGGCCGAGCGCTGGAGTACGGTGGGATGCTCCGAGAACATCATCGAGGCAAGCTGGTTGGCGCTCTGCGATGGGTTGGAGCTTGCGATCATGAAACCCGCCTGATGGAGCCGCCGTCCGGTCCGCCGTAACCTGTTATCGCGGAGGCATTACCGGATGCGTATCGTTTCCTGGCTGCTGCTTGCAGTCGTGACGGCCGGCGCCGGTCGAACTCAGGCTCAGAGCGGGCCGAAAGTCTTCGAGCCCGGTGTCTTCAGCACCCCGGCGTGGGACTTCTTCGTCGCCCTGACCCCGGACCAGCGGACCGCCTATCTCTGTCGTGCCAACGGCGACTTCAGCTACTACACGATCCTGGAGTCCCGTTTGGTGAACGGCCGGTGGGGCCAGCCGGCGGCGGCCTCGTTTTCCGGAAGGTGGAGCGACGCCGATCCACACATTTCCCCGGACGGGTCCAAGCTGTTCTTCATCTCCAACCGGCCGGTCACCGGCGACCAGCCTACCGACGAGTATGACATCTGGGTGGTGGAGCGCACCGCTGGCGGACGCTGGGGCGAGCCACGTCATCTGGGATCGCCGGTCAACCGCGATAGCGTCACCGAGTGGTCCCCCTCGGTGGCCGGGAATGGGAACCTCTACTTCGGCTCGGTCCGTGAAGGCGGCAAGGGCGGCAATGATCTCTACGTCGCCCGCTGGACCGATGGGGCCTACGGCGAGCCCGAAAACCTGGGAGACTCGATCAACACCAAAGCAGGCGAGATCGAGCCCTGGATCGCGCCGGACGAGAGCTACCTCATTTTCAGCGGCAATGGCCGGACGGATGGGGTGGGCGGCTTCGACCTCTACGTCAGTGAGCGCCGTGACGGGGTCTGGCAGCAGGCTCGACCGCTGGGCGGGGGCGTCAACTCGGCCAAGGGTGATTTCAACCAGAGTGTCAGCCCGGACGGCAGGTATCTCTTCTTCAGTAGTACCCGCGGAGCCTTCGACAGCATGCCGGGGCAGCGGCTTCCTTATGCGGAAATGCAGCGACGATTGACCGGGATAGGAAACGGACTGGGGGACATATACCGGATCCCGTTGAAGGACCTCGGCATTCGCGACGCTGAGTGACCTCCGGTACCGCTTACGAGGCCCACTTTCGCCGGTCGGCGCGAACCTCCGAGAGGATTTCCCTGAGTCGCTCCGCCCGGGCCGACTGGGCGGCCTGCACCGCATCGGCGCGGCGGGTCCGGCCGCTCCTCCTCGGCCGGGCCTCTCGCTTGGGCTCTCGGAGAGCCAGATATCGCAGATGAAGCTCGTATACCGACTGCATCGCGCACCCAAGATCAAAGGTGATTAGAACTTGGGTTCGTCGGGCCGGACTCTGCTGTGAGCGCGCACACCGCACCGCCGGTCACTCCCCACCAAACTTCCACCCCAGCCATGGAACCTCCTGGCCAGCCCCATCGTTGAAGTCACATTCGCCCTCCCGCCGAGAGATCAGTAGATGCCCAGTATGGAGCGGTTCGACTCTATCGTGATCGGTGCCGGGCAGGCTGGAGGCCCGCTGGCCGCGGCCTTGGCCCGAAGCGGCAGGCGAACCGTGCTGATCGAGCGGGAGCACGTCGGCGGGACCTGCATCAACGAAGGCTGCACCCCGACCAAGACCATGGTGGCAAGCGCCCGGGTGGCCTATCTCGCTCGCCGCGGGTCGGACTACGGTGTCCGGACCGGACCGGTGAGCGTTGATCTGGCTCGAGTGCGGGAGCGGAAGCGAGCCATCGTACAGAGTTTCCGAGATGGCAGCCAGCGGCGCCTGGAAGCGACCCCGAACCTGAATCTGATCTTCGGCGAGGCCCGCTTCACCGGACCACGGACGGTCGCGATGGGGGACCGATCGCTGGAGGCCGACACGATTTTCATCAACACCGGCGGCCGCCCGGCAGCTCCCGAGGTCGAAGGGCTTGACCGCCTCAAGCCGCTCGACTCGACCTCGGTCATGGAGCTGGACCAGGTGCCGGAGCATTTGTTGGTTCTGGGTGGCGGGTATATCGGCCTCGAGTTCGCCCAGATGTTCCGCCGCTTCGGAAGTCGGGTGACCATAATCCAGCGGGGTGCACAGCTACTCCCGCTGGAAGACGAGGATGTGGCGGGAACGGTACTGGAGGTGATGCAGCAGGACGGGATCGAGGTGTTGCTGGAGGCTGAGGCCCGTTGCGCCGGCGCCAGCAACGGCGGGGTTCGGCTCGAGGTGCAGTTACCCGGCGGCGGTCGATCTCTCGACGGCTCCCACGTCCTGATCGCGACCGGCCGGGTGCCCAACACCGACCGGCTCAACCCCGGCGCCGCCGGTATCGACACCGACGGCCGGGGCTTCGTTCGGGTGAACTCCAGGCTGGAGACCAGCGTTCCGGGCGTCTACGCCTTGGGCGATGTGAAGGGCGGCCCCGCGTTCACCCACATCTCCTATGACGACTTCCGCATTATCCGCACGAATCTGTTACAGGGCGGTAACGCGACGACCGATGGACGGCTGGTACCCTACACCGTCTTCATCGACCCTCAACTCGCCCGGATCGGCCTGAACGAGCGGGACGCCAAGCGCCAGGGGCGGCAATACCGGGTGGCCCGGATGCCAATGTCCAACGTAGCCCGGGCTTTGGAGATGGACGAATCCCGCGGAGTGCTCAAGGCCCTGGTCGATCCCGCGACTCGGCAGATCCTAGGGGCGACCGTGTTGGGGATAGAGGGCGGCGAGCTGATGGCGGTGTTGCAACTCGCCATCATGGGAAATCTGCCGTATGATAGGATACGAGACGCGGTCTTCGCCCACCCTACGCTGGCGGAGTCCCTGAACAACCTTTTCTCGACGCTCGATTCCTGAGCGGGCGTGCGGGAGATGACGATGACCATTAGCCACCTTGCCCGTGGCGTCGAGCCGCAGCTACTGGCCGAACAGCTGCTCGAGGCCAGGGGACGCACCCTCCTGTTGGTAGCCCCGCTCACCGACGACGAGCTGCGGACCCAGCACGATCCACTCATGAGTCCCATTCTCTGGGACCTGGGTCACATTGCGCATTTCGAGGATCTTTGGCTCAGCCGCAATCTCAGCGGCCCGGTCGAGTTCGTCGAGATGCCCGGGATGTACAATCCCTTCGAGCATCCCCGAAGCAAGCGGGGGGCCTTGCCGCTGCCGGGCTTGGCGGAGTGCCAGGCGCAGATGGACGAGATTCGGGGACGGGTGTTGGCCCGGCTGGCCATCACCGACCTTGACGAGGGGAATCCGCTGCTCCGGGACGGCTACGTGTACCGGATGGTGCTCCAGCACGAGTATCAGCACAACGAGACCATTCTCCAGACCCTCCAGCTCAAGCGAGGACGGCCGTACAGCCCGGCGGCGCGATTCGAGGTTCCGCTATCGCGGGGGCGCTCGGCCCGGGGAGAGATGGTTCGCTTCCCCGGTGGACGGGTGGTGATCGGCACCGACGACCGGTCGGCGGCGTACGACAACGAGCGGCCGCGCCACGAGCTGGAGCTGGCCCCCTTCTGGATCGACGTCGACCCGGTGACCAACGGCGACTTCCTCATCTTCATCGCGGCCGGCGGCTACTCCAACCGCGAGTACTGGTCGGAAGCCGGTTGGCGCTGGCTGGAGGAGTCGGACGCCAGCGCGCCCAAGTACTGGAGCTGGTTCGAGGGCGGGTGGATCACCCGCTCCATGGATCAGGTGGCGCCGGTCGATCCCACGCATCCGGTCTGTCACGTGTCCTACCACGAAGCGGAGGCGTTTGCCCGGTTTGCCGGGAAGCGGCTCCCGACCGAGGTCGAGTGGGAGGTCGCCGCGTCGTGGGATCCGGTTACTGGAACCAAGCGTACCTATCCCTGGGGTGAGGAGTCGCCGGACCGCCACCTGGCCAACCTGGATCAGCTGGCCTTCGGGACCGCTCCGGTCGGGTCGTATCCGGGGAACATTTCCCCCATCGGGTGCCGGGGCATGATCGGCGACGTGTGGGAGTGGACCGCCAGCGATTTCGGGCCGTGGCCCGGATTCGAGAGCTTTCCCTATTCGGAATACTCCGAAGTGTTCTTCGGCAACGAATACAAGGTCCTCCGCGGGGGCTCGTGGGCTACCCGCCCAGGAGCGATTCGCAACACCTTCCGCAACTGGGATTACCCCATTCGCCGCCAGATCTTCAGCGGCTTCAGGTGCGCCCGCGATGCCTAGATCGTTCACCGCGGCGACGGCCCGCCCCGCCAATCCGCAGATGTTGGCGGAGGTGGCCGCGGGACTCTCCGCGCCGCAGAAAGAGCTGTCCCCGAAGTATTTCTATGATCAGGGGGGCTCCGAGCTGTTCGAGGAGATCACCCGGCTGCCGGAGTATTATCCCACCCGCACCGAGCGCTCGATTCTTCAGAGCTGGATGCCGGGTTTGATTCGCGAGCTGGGCTCGCGGGCCCTGGTCGAGCTCGGGGCCGGCAGCGCGGAGAAGAGCCGGATCATTCTCGACGCGATGCGGGCGGCCGGCACGGCGGAGCTCTACGTGCCGATCGACGTCAGCGCCACGTTTCTCAGTCAGACTGCCGCCCGGCTCCGGAGCGACTATCCCCGGCTGCAGGTCGAGCCGGCGATTGCCGACATCTCGGTCGAGCTGAACCTGCCGCGGCGAATCCCCCACCCCGCGCTCTTCGCCTTCCTGGGTGGCACGATCGGCAACTTCTATCCACCCGCCGCCATCCGTCTGATCCAGCGTATCCGGTCCGCCATGGAGCCGGGGGACCGGTTCCTCATGGGCGTCGACCTCCGCAAAGACGTGGGCCTGATCGAGGCCGCCTACAATGACCGCCGGGGAGTCACCGCGGCGTTCAATCGCAACATGCTGCGGGTGCTGAACCACGAGCTGGGAGCGGACTTCGAGCCGATGGCCTTCGAGCATCGAGCGTTTTACGAGCCCAGCGCCCATCGGATCGAGATGCACCTGGTGTCCCGCGCGGATCAGGAGGTCACCATCCCGGGGATCGGCCTGGTGGCATTCAAGGCCGGCGAGTCGCTCCGCACCGAGATCAGTGCCAAGCACGATCGCAGCAGTGTCGCGCAGTTGTTCGAGCCCGCCGGTCTGCGGATCGACGCCTGGCGCACCGATCCCCGGAACTGGTTCGCCCTGGTGGTCGGAGCACCGGCATGAGTCGAGGCCGCGCGGCGCTGCTGGCCGATCTGGCCGAGCAGGCATTTGCGGCGCCGGCCCGGGCCTCGCTCACGCCCCGGCGGATCGGCGCCGAGGTGGAGCTCATCGCGGTGGAGTCCGGCACCGGCCGGCGATGTCCCATCGATGCCGACGGCGCTCCGGCAACGCTGCCTTTCCTTCGCCGGTGGGGCGTGCGGCAGGGGTGGAAGGAGACGGTCACCGAGAAGGGTACGCCCTGCTTCCAGCTCCCTGCGGGTGGGACGCTGACCTTCGAGCCCGGGGGACAGCTCGAGTACAGCTCGCCCCCCTGCCGCGGCGCGAGCGCTCTCCTCACGCTGCTGCGGTCGGTGGTGCTGCCGCTGAGGGGTGCCGCGGCGAACGAGGGGATCGGGCTGCTCAGCCTGGGGATCGATCCTTTCAACTCGGCCGAGGCGAGCCCGTTGCTGCTGCACAGCAAGCGGTACGATCGGATGGCCGAATATCTGGCTATGCTGGGACCAGCCGGTGCCCTCATGATGCGGCAGACGGCGGCCTTCCAGTTGAGCCTCGACTTCGATGACGAGCCGTGGCTTCGCTGGCAGGTGCTCAATGCCGTGGCGCCGTACGTCGTCGCCATCTTCGCCAACTCACCGGTGTACTCGCTCCAGCCTACCGGTTACCAGAGTACCAGGGCCCAGGTGTGGCGCCAGGTGGATCCGGCGCGCACCGGCCTTCCCTGGAATGCCAATGCGGTCGAGACCTACTTCGACTTCGCGATGGCCGCCCCGGCCATGATGTTTCCCACCGTCGACGGTGAGCATCGCCCCTTCGAGGAGTGGCTCACTCGGGCCGATCCCACCCTGGAGGAGTGGCGGGACCATTTGACCACCCTCTTCCCCGAAGTGCGGCCCCGTGGTCATCTGGAGCTGCGGTCGGCAGACGCCATTCCTCCCCAATGGTATGCGGCACCGGTCGCGCTGGGCGCCGGCATCACCTACGACCCGGGTGCCCTGCGGGCCGCCGCCGATCTCCTCGGCCGGCCGGATCATGGGCTGCTGGAGCGGGCCGGTCGGCTAGGGCTCCGCGATCCGGCGATCGCCCGGGTTGCGGTCGACCTGGTGGCGATCGCTTTGCGGGGATGCGAGGGGCTGGGCCCGGGATACTTCCATCCCTCCGACCTCGATCAGGCGCGTGCCTTCTTCGAGCAATACACTCTGCGCGGACGCTCGCCGGCGGACGATGCGCGGGGATCGGAGATCGCGGCGTAGTTCGACCCGGAAGCCATCGTGTAGCGCTCCCCCCGACATCGCCCCCAGATTACGGTCCGTCCCGCCCCAGGAGCCATGTGCAGGCCATCCGACTCCACTCCCCGGGCCCTCCCGAGATCCTCCGCCTGGAGTACATCCCAGCCCCCAACGCCCGGCCCGGGCCAGGTTCGCATGCGGGTCGAAGCCGCCGGCGTGAACTTCATCGATGTCTACCAGCGCACCGGCCTCTACAAGATTCCCCTGCCCGCCATCCTCGGCGCGGAGGCCGGTGGAACGGTCGACGCCGTCGGACCCGATGTCACCGACTGGAAGGTCGGCGACCGGGTCGCCACCGCCAACGCCATCGGCGCCTACGCCGAATACGCCTTGCTGGCCGCCGACCGCCTGGTGCCGCTGCCTGAGGCGGTCACCACTCGGCAAGGCGCGGCCGTCCTCCTGCAAGGCATGACCGCCCACTATCTCACCCACTCTACGTACCGCCTGGAACGCGGCGACACCTGCCTGGTTCACGCCGCCGCCGGTGGAGTGGGTCTGCTGCTATGCCAGATCGCGACCCGGCGCGGCGCGCGGGTCCTCGCGACGGTGTCCACCGAGGAGAAGGCCGCGCTGGCCCGCGAGGCCGGGGCCGCCGAGGTCATTCTCTACACTCGGGACGACTTCGAGGTCGAGGTAAAGCGACTCACCGCCGGGGCAGGGGTCCAGGTGATCTACGACTCGGTCGGGCGCACCACCTTCGCCAAGGGTCTCAATTGCCTGGCCCGGCGGGGGATGATGGTGCTGTACGGACAGAGCAGTGGTGCGGTCAAGCCGGTGGACCCGCAGCTGCTGAATCAGAAGGGCTCACTCTTCCTCACCCGGCCCGGGATCGCCCACTACATCTCCACCCGCGCCGAGTTGATGGAGCGGGCCGGCGACGTGCTCCAGTGGGTCACCGACGGCACGTTACACGTCCGCATCAGCCGCGAGTTCCCTCTGGCCGAGGCCGCCGAAGCTCATCGGGAGCTCGAGGAAAGATTGACCACCGGCAAGGTACTCCTCATCCCGTGAGCGAAGCGTTCCCGGCGCTGGTTTCCACCGACTGGTTGGCGTCCCACCTCCGCCAACCGCGGATCAGAGTCGTGGATGGCTCCTGGTATCTCCCTCAGAGCGGACGAAACGCTGCTGCCGAGTATGCCGCCGGGCATATCCCCGGTGCGGTCTTTTTCGACCTCGACGCCACCAGTGATCGCTCCAGCTCCCTGCCTCATATGATGCCTTCGGCTGGGGAATTCGCCCAGCGGATGGGCGAGCTGGGAATCGGGGATGCCGACGACCTGGTGATCTATGACGGTTCCGGGGCGAATGTCAGCGCGGCCCGGGTCTGGTGGATGTTTCGGGTCTTCGGACATGAGAGGGTCGCCCTCCTGGACGGCGGCTTCGGCAAGTGGCGGGCGGAGGGGAGGGCGATCGAGAGCGGCTCGGTACGCTTGCCCCCGGCGCACTTCACCGCACGGCTCGACGGTTCCGCGGTACGCGACCTCGAGGACCTGCGAGCCGCCGCGGCCGGGGGAGGGGAACAGGTCGTTGATCTGCGATCCGCCGGCCGCTTCGCCGGCACCGAGGCCGAGCCACGGCCCGGGCTTCGGGGCGGGCACATCCCGGGAAGCCGAAACCTGCCCTACACCGAGCTGGTGGCGGCGGATGGAACACTCTTGCCGCTGTCGGCCCTGACCCAGCGGATCAAAGCGGCCGGCATCGACCCCGACCGGCCGGTCATCGCGACTTGCGGCTCGGGTACCAGCGCCTGCGCCCTGATTCACGCCCTCCATCTGATGGGGAAGACCCAGGTGTCTCTGTACGACGGTGCCTGGACCGAATGGGGCGGAAGAGCCGACACACCGGTCGTTACCGGCTCGGACCAATGACCTCGGTCCCGCTTTCTCAGCGGCGGAGATTAGCGGTGTCACCACCCGAATCGGCATGCAAGCCGGCGGGCGACCGCACTACGACATCAGACTGGGGCGGAGTAGTGGGAAAGAAGTGGCCGCCGGCCGGGGAATCCGCGACAAGCGCGAAGCCGAATGGCTGGCGGCCACCCTCCAGCAAGCGATCGCCGGCTAACGCGCCGGCGGGGCGAGATTACCGCACGCAATAATCGTCTTCATGTTATCGGCTGACGCGTGCACGTTGACGAAATACTGACCCGACCTCGGCACCGGTAACGCCAGCACCGCCTTCTCCTCGGCCCGCCCGTCGTTGTTTACCTCCAACGGCTCGTACGCATCAGCCGCTCCAAGTATGCCCTGATCAACCCCACAACGCCCGATGTGCACGTGCCAGGGGTGCACCCCGCCGGGCGCCGCGTTGGAAATCGAGATGCTCGCTTCGGTCTGGCCGGCATCCCCCGAACTCTCACCCATCCAAGCCGATCCTCTCACCTGGGTGGCGCCGGTCTGCTCTGCCGGCGTGGCTAACGTCGCATTCCAGCGACCGGCCGCCATCTGCTCCTTCGGGTCGATCTCGACCGCACGCCGGCCGCCGCAGGCGGAAAGGCCAAGAGCGGTGAAGACGAGAGCAGCCGCCATCGGTGTTCGCATACCTGCCTCCATGAGTCGGAGTCGCTACCGATACGTCGATGCAGATATATGGAAGCAGGCGTAATGCCGAGGCGGTGACTCAGGACACCGGCTGCGAGCGCATCAGAGTCACCTGCGACGAATGCCGCAGCGCTGGAGCAGCTGGCGCGGAGCCGGGTGGTTGGGAAACAGGTCGGCAGCGGCTTCTGCGTGCGGGCGCGCTCGATCGCAGCGACCTGCGGCCCGCCAGCTCTGACCCAACAGCACGTGGATCCGGTAGTTGCCGGGGTCGACTCGGGTCGCAAGCTCCATCGAGCTGCGCTTCGCGCTCTGGTAGAGCCCCATGGCTACTCCTTGTGCCGCGCTGTGCAGCACGAAGGCGCCGCCCATCAATCCCAACCCTACCAGCAGGCGGTTCCGGAGGCGGGGGGTGAGCGAGTACTCCCGGATCGGCCGGGCGGTGGAAGCCAACGCGCCGATGATGGTCCACGCGAAGAGCGTTGGTATCGGCAGCAGCAGCACCGCGTCAAAGGCTCCCACCACCGCCACCGCGATCAGAGTGGCCACGATGGTCAAGTCGGTGAGGGCGGGAGTGTAGCGCGAGCCCCGGATTCTCGCCCACGCGCCCAGCGCGATCGCGCCGCCCACCAGCACCAGGAACACGAAGGCCGGAACGCCGCGCTCCGAGAGCATCGCGACCCAGTCGCTGCTGGGCCAGGGATTGGTGGGGATGATATCATCCGAGTCGAACGATGGGTCGCCGGCCGACATGTAGCGGGGGTAATGCACCGGCCAGTTTCCCGGCCCCACCCCGAGCAGGGGATGATCCGCCGCCATCACCAGCGTGTTGCCATACTGAATGAGCCGGCCCCGGCCGCTGCCCTCCTTGTAGTTGGCGACGCCGGTGAGGGAATCGAGGTAGGGCGACTCGGACCGCCAGTTGAGCCGGTTGGGTATGGCGAGCGCTAGCACCAGGCCGGAGAGCGCGAGCGTGGCGAGCAGCAACACGCGCTTCCGTAACCGCTCGTCGGACCAGAGCCTTCCCACCCAGAGCCCTTCAACTCCCAGGAACAACCCGCAGGCACCGGCGCCCAGCCAGCCGGCTCGGGACCGGGAAAGGACCAACGCCGCGGCGGCGACGGTCACCCCCAAGGCGCCCAGCGCAAAGCCGGCGCGGCTCCGGGCCTGGACCGCCACCAGCAGCAACAGCGGCAGCCCGATCGCTACCAGGTGAGCCATGAAGTTGCGATTGCCGAAGCTGCCGCCCGGGGCACGGCTCAAGCTGGCAAGTGTGGTGTTCACCAGGCCGTAGGCCTGCAACAGCGCGGTGACCGCGCCGATGACCACCGCGACCGCCAGGACCCGCAGGAGCTGCGGGCCGAGCCCTCCCCGCGCCACCGCACGGGCGGACCAGAACAGGAGGGCTCCGGCTATGCTTACCCCGACCGCCCTGAAGCCCAGCCACCCATTGCTGGCCAGCACGGTCGAGAGCAGGGAAAGCCCCAGGAAAGCGACCAGGAAGGCGTCGACCATGAACAGGGTCAGCCGTCGGGCGGCGGCCAGGCAAAGCAGCCCGGACCCGAGCGCCGCGGTGTGAAGCACCAGCTCTTTAGGGACGAGGAAACGATCGAGCTGGAATAGCTGGTACGGCAACGCGGCGAGGATGACCAGCACCGCTGCCACCTGGAGTACTGCCAGGGCGGCGCGGATGGTGGGGGTGGGAGCCGGGCGAGCGTGCCCGGCCGGCACCTTGCGGTGAATGGGCTGCTGAGCTGGTCGTGTCATCTCGAGGGGAGCGAGTGGTCGGCTATCCGCGGCCCAAGTATAACTCAGGGATGGAAAGATCGTCCCTCCCAGGGCATACTGCGGGTACGGCCTGTGGCTATGTTCCAGGCGGAGGCGAGGTCCGAAACCGGAAAGGGAGTTCCACTCTTCAGCGGAGCAGTCATGCCGACCAAACTGGACAAGACCATCAAGCGGGAGCTTGACCTGGAGGGCAAGCTGTACACCGTCTCCATCTCTCCCGAGGGGATCAAGATTGCCCCCAAGGGCGCGCGCAAGGGTCAGGAGATTTCCTGGCAGACGATACTGAGCGGCGAGGCCGAACTGCGGCGGGATCTGAATGCCTCGGTAGACGCCTACCGCGAGTGAGCAGGAAGTGAGCCGTACTGCCGGCCCGCTGACGTCGCGGGATGAGGCGGTGCGCGACCAGCTCAGCCGTCTGCTCGGCTGGGAAGACGCGCACGCCGGTCTGGAGAGTGTGGTCGGGGCAATACCTCCGCACATGCGTGGAGTCGTGCCCGAGGGACTGCCCTACAGCGCCTGGCAACTGCTCGAGCACCTGCGGATCACCCAGAACGACATTCTGGAGTTCTGTCGTAACCCCGACTATACCGAGCTGCACTGGCCTGACGACTACTGGCCCCGAAGTCACAGCCCGCCCAACCAGGGCGCCTGGGATGCGAGCGTTGCTTCCTTTGCACGCGACCGACAGGCGCTCCAACAAATCGCCGCCGACCCCAGCGTGGACCTGTTGGCTCGCATTCCTCACGGCAGCGGACAGACCATCTTGCGCGAGCTGCTTCTCGTCGCCGATCACACCAGTTACCATCTGGGCCAGCTGGTAGCCCTCCAGCGGGTGCTCGGCATCTGGAAGCCGGCTAAGAAGTAGAGCACCGCGCCCCACACCTGCGAATCCATGCTAGACGCCATCCGCGGCTTCGTGAGCCGCAAGATCATTGGTCCTTCCGCTCCGGCTGTACCGTCACCGTCGGCGCATGGACCCAGCGGGGTGCAAGTCGCAGCCTGCGCGCTCCTGCTGGAGCTGGCCCACGCCGATGGGGAGTTCAGCCCCACCGAGAGGGCTCAGGTCGAGGGCGCGTTGCGGCGGCATTTCGGAATGGACGAGGTCACCATGGGCGAGCTGCTCGAGCTGGCCGAAGCGGAGCGGGTCCAGGCGATCGATCACTTCCAGTTCACCAGATTGATCGCCCAGGAATACGATCTGGGTCAGAAGATGGTGCTCGCCGAGGTGATGTGGGGAGTGATTCTGGCGGATGGGCAGATTGCCCAGCATGAGGCTTACCTGGTCCGCAAACTGGCGAACCTGTTGGACCTGGAGCCGGCCTATCTGGCACAGGCCCGGCGGGCTGCCACTCCGCCGAGTTGAGGGAATCGGAGGTGCGAGGATGAGCGCCGAGGCATTGGCCACCTACCTGAACGACCACCTGGCCGGGTCGGTCGCGGCCGTCGAGTTGGTGGAACGAGCAATCAAGGCTCACCAGGGAACTCCGCTGGCGAGCTTTCTTTCCGGCTTGCAGAAAGACATCGAACAGGACCAGGAATCCCTGCGCGATCTGTTGCGGCGGCTCGGCGCAGGCGAGAGCCGGCTCAAGCAAGCCGGAGCCTGGCTGACCGAGAAGGCGTCGCGAGTGAAGCTGGGCGGTCCCAACGAAGGAACCCCGCTTGCCCGCCTGGAGATGCTGGAGACCTTGAGCCTCGGGATTCAGGGAAAATTGGCGCTGTGGCGAGGACTTCGCCTTGTGGCTCCCAGATACCCCGAGCTTGCCGGCGTCGACCTCGATGGGCTGGAGCACCGCGCGGCGGAGCAATACAACATGACGGAGACTCGGCGGCTGGAGGCCGCCCAAGAGGCGTTCTAGCGCAGCACCTCCTCCAGCAGCTCCAGGCTGTCCACCAGGCTGGGTCCCGGCCGGCTGAAGTGTCCCACCCCATCGAGCACCCTGATCCGTCCAGTGCGAGCGCAGGGCAGGGTGTCGAATCCGGGTCGGGCGCTGAGATTGGCAACTTCCTGCCGTCCGCGTGCCGCGGTGAACCCACAACAGGCGAGGATCAGCACCTCCGGTTGCCATTCCAGGATCTCTTCCCAGTCGAGTGTGCGGCTGGGACTTCCCCTGCGACCCAAGCCATCGCATCCGCCGGCCAGCTCGACCAGCTCCGGGTTCCAGTGCCCTCCACAAATCGGCGGGTCGGCCCATTCGAGGAACGCCACTCGGGGCCGGGTTTCACGTTTCGCCTGCCGGCCCCGCACCGCTTCTACCCGCACGCCAAGCGATCGGACCAACGTCTGCGCGCGATCGGCGTGACCCACCGCACGGCCCACGGCCTCGATGGTCTGAAACGCCCCGGCCAATGTCCTCGGCTCCAGGGTCACGACTTCGGGAGAGAATTCCAGTGCGGGCAGCGCCCGTCCCAGCTCGTCCGGACCCACCGCGCAGACATCGCACAGCGCCTGGGTGATGAGCAGCTCGGGTTGCAGCGCATTCAACAGCTCGACGTCGAGCTGGTACAGCGATTCGCCTCGCCGGTGGCACTCCCTGACGATGGCGTCGATCTCCCGGCTGGGTGCGTCGGCAGGCACCCGGGTGCGGGTGGCGCGGGGCAGACCGGCGACCCTTCCGGCAAAGTCGCACGAGTGGCTGACCGCGACCAGCGAGTCTTCCAGGCCGAGAGCGAGGACGATCTCGGTCGCGCTGGGAAGGAGGCTGACTATCCGAGTCATGGTGATCTCACAGTTGCTTCGCTCGGGATGACATCGCGCTCGGCGAGAAGATCGGCGTAGACGAAGCCATCGCGCTGCACGACTTCTCCCGGGGTCACCGGGATCGGCCGCCGAAGCATGGGCCCCCCGCTTACGAAGGTGTGGAACTCTCCTCGTTCGCCACAGGGATCGACTCCCGCCGGCAATCCGTCGAGCAGGTCGGAGTCCAGCACCCTTCCGGCCAGCTCGCGCGGCAACTTGGCCGGGTCGAGGCAAACGATATGGGCCCGCATTCCTGCAGCCAGCATAGCATCGGCCAGCGCGCGGGTCGGACGCAGCCAGATGGGAAAGAGCGGCTCGAGGCCGCTGCCCTGGAGCAGCCGCTCGCGGTAGGCCCGCACGTCCTGGAGAAACAGATCGCCGAACGCCACGTGGGTGACCGACCAGTCCTGCCGCAGCCGGGCCAGGGCGGCCAGCATGGCCGCTTCGTAGCTCCGGTTGTCGCTAGGCCAATCCAACGGGACCTCTGCCAATGGAAGGCCGGCGGCCGCTGCCTGGGCTCGGATCAGCTCGACCCTGACGCCATGCATCGCCACCCGTTGAAACGCCGGCACCACCGTGGTGATCAATCCCGCCAGCTCCACGCCGCCGTCTCGTTGAAGCTCGTGGAGCGCCCAAGCGGCATCCTTGCCGCCGCTCCAGGAGAGCAAGACCCGCGGTCGGCGAAGACGGTCAGCGAACATGCGCCGCGAGGCCCAGGAAGATCGCGCGGCCGGGGGATTGGAATCGCGCTGCCTGCTCGTACTCCTCGTCGAAGAGATTCTCGACCCTCGCGGTGAGATCCAGGCCGGGCACTCCACCCGGCCGGGGGGGAAGCACCGTTACCCTGCCGCTCAGATCCACCGTGGCGTAGGAGGGTAGCTCGATCCGTTGGGACGGCGTCGGAAACTGATTGAACTGGACATCGTCTCGATTGCCCACCCAATTGAGCGCCGCGCCCAGGCGAACCCGGCTGCTCCCCACGTAATCCGCCCGCACGGTGACGGCATGAGTAGGCCGGCGGAGCAGCCGATCGCCCTCCACGAAGGTGGCGGCCGGGTCGGAATCGAAGCCCGAATCGGTCACTTTGGTCGAGACATAGGCGTAGGACAACGACCCCTCTACCGGAGCCGCCGGACGCACTCGCAGTGTGGCCTCTATCCCCGAGGCGTTTGCCGCCGCGATGTTGAAGAAGTTGGGGTCCTCCGGTGAAGCGGTGGCCGCGTTGAACTGGATCAGGTCCCGGAAGCGTTGGGCGAACGCGGTCACACCCACCGTGACCCGGCCTTCGGCCAGGTCCTGATCCACCCCGCCCTCCACGCTGAAAGTCCGCTCCGGCTGGAGATCGGGGTTGCCCCTGGTAAAGCTGGTCGAGAAGGTCTCGAACAGGCCCGGCTCCTTGAATCCGGTTCCGACCGATCCGCGCAGGCGGGTCGTGGGCGAGGCGAAGGCGAGCGCGCTGGCCCGATAGGTCCAGAAGCTGCCGAACCGCTGATTCTGGTCCAGCCGGCCGCCTGCGGTGAGCTGGAGCCGCTGCACCGGTAGCGCCGATGCCTGAAGGTAGAATCCCCAGTTGTCCCGCTTCCGGTCGAAGGGCGTATCGGCAAATCCGTCGAAGGTCGATTGGCTTTCCAGGTGTTGGTGATCGAAACTCACACCGGCCACGCCTCGCACCCCCGCGGGGCCACGGAGCTGGGCTCGCGCCTCCACCGAGCGCCGCTCGGTATCGGTGAGCGTGCTGGAGCCTCCGCTCCCGCCGGATTCATCCGGCGGGTTCTCGAACCGGGTGTCCGAGGCATTTCTTCCCAGCAGCAGCTGGCCTTCGACCGCGTCGCTGAACCGGTGACTCGCATCTACCGAGAGCGTAGTCGTCTCGTCGCTGTTGAACTGATTGTGGTCCACCGGCACGCCGGTGAAGTCGGTAGGAAAATGGAACTTGCCATCGGTATAGCGGGCTCCGAAGGCCAGGTTGGTGCGCTCTCCCGGGCTGACCCGGACGCGCGCGCTCCCCACCGTGTTGCGGTAGGAGTTGTTGAAGTCGTAGATCCCATCGGTCGTGAGGCGGGAGACCGACGCCGACCATCCCAGCCGTTCCTGTCCTCCCAGCGCCGCCACCTGCCACTCGGCCGTGCCGAACGTGCCGCCCTCCGCGGTACCGCTCGCTTCGATCGGACCACGTCCCTCCCGGGTCACGATTTGAACGATGCCGGCAATGGCGTCCGAGCCGTAGAGCACGCTGCCGGGGCCCCGAAGCACCTCGATCCGCTCGACGTTATCGGTGGTGAGGGAGGAAAAGTCGAACGATCCTCCGGGCTGATTCACCGGCACGCCGTCCACCAGCACCTTCACGTAGTCGCTCTCTCCCCCTCGCACGAAGAGCGAGGTGGTCGATCCGTAAGACCCGCCGCGCACTACCTGCGCTCCCGGCACTTGCCGCAGCGCGTCGCTTACGAAGCGGATACCCTGGGCTCGCAGATCCTCTCCCCGGAGCACGGTGACCGTGGCCGCGACCGAGTCGGGCGCTACCGGGTAGCGGGTCGCGGTCACCACGATCTCGGGCAGCGACACAGTGTCGCTGGTCTGTTGCGCCGGCAGCAGCGTGGGCGCGGCGGCGAGCAACGCGGCCAACGAAATGAGCCGGTTGCTCACGAACGTTAGGGGCCTCATGCGCGGATTCCTGGGATGAAGGTCATGGGGTGATGCCCAGCCGTGCCCGCAGGAGGCCGATCGCTTCCGGCGCGCGGGGGCTGGGGCGGTTGAAGACGGATTCGGTCAAGGGGATGAGCCGGCGGCTGCGAACTGCGGGCACGGCCTGCCATTCGGGTCGCGCCGCGAAACCGGGCGAGCCGCCCAGCGTTACCACGGCCTCCGGCCCCCGGGCGGCGATCGCCTCCAGGGTAACCGGGACGGAGGAGGCCTTGATGTCGGCGAAGACGTTGCGGCCGCCGGCCAGCTCGACCAGCTCGCTGATGAAGCTGCCGGAGCCCAGGACGATGATGGGCTGATCCCAGGCCAGAATGAGCACCGGGGTGTCGGGCCGGCGAGGCTGGGCAAGGACGCGCTCCCTCTCCAGCGCGGATTCGAACCGACTGGCGACCGAATCGGCGGCCGCCTCGGTCCCGGTCAGTCTGCCAAGTATCCGGGCCGCGCGGGGCACGTCGGCCAGGTGATCGGTACGCAACTGGACCAGGGAAATGCCGAGCTGCCGGATGCGCGCCGCGGCGGCGGCGTTGCCGGCGCCGTGATAGAGCACGACGAGGTCCGGCTGCCGGGCCGCCACTGCCTCGATGTTGGGCGGAAAGCCGCCACCGACGCTGGGGACCGAGGCCGCAGCCGGCGGGTAGTCGCAGGAGGCGGTGCGGGCCACCAGCCACCGGCCGGCACCGATCGCGAAGAGGATTTCGGTTGTGCTGGGGTTGAGGGAGACGATCCGCCGCGCCGGCCGCGGGAGCCGGAGGGTGTCGCCGGCATCGTCCACCGCGACCAGGCGCGCGGGTGCTCCACCGGCCTGGTCGCAGGCGGGTGTGCTGCCGAGAACGAGCGCGATGGCGAGAGGGAGGCCCCTCAAGCAGCGCGCCCATCCTCGGGGTTTCGAAGATGGGCGAGCGCGGGCCGGATCAACGGGGCCTGAGTCGCCACCGGTCCCTCCCCCGAGGGCTGACGTGGTGGCACGAGGGGAGAGGTCTCCTGACTTCGGGCCCTCGCTCCGCCTTCCCGGTTACCCAGTGGCGTGGTGGAGCGAGGTGTACGACTTGCCCGTTACAGTGGCGGGGCCGCGCCGGATTTGCACCGGCTTCCGAGTGTCTCCACTCGCGTAAATCGGTTGTGCCAACGGGCCCATGATAGAGCCAGGCGCAGACCGGCGCAAGGGCGACGGCGGGTTATCACCAGAGCGTTTCCCGTGATGGAGCGCACCGCATCGAGCGTGCTGCGGCGGCATTGTGCCTGTCCACCTTCATCAGTTGTCTCCGTCCGCGACGGTCGGGGCGGCGGAGCTGTCGTATGCGAAGGGAGCCAATCATGAATAGACCGAATGCCGATAGACCTGGGCGCCGGTGGGGCCGGCGCTTCGGATGGCGAGCTTTTTCCCGAGCCGTGGCTCAGTCGTCAAAGCGAATCCGGCCAAGGTACCAGCGAAGGAACCCGAGAACAGCTCCGGGAAGCTAAGGATCGGGTAATGGACCAGGCCAGGAGCGCGATTCGACCAGGCCCGCGAACGGGCAACCTCCACTCTTTCCGAAGGCCCGCGTACGAGCAGCCGATCAGGTCGGCGGGATTGCGACCGCCTTCCGGCGGACCAGCGAACATCTGCGTGGGGAGGATCAAGCCCGAATCGCGGGGCTGGCCGACTCTGTCGGGAGGCAGGCAGACCAAGTCGCAAGTTATCTCCGTGACACCGACGCCCGCGCGATGACCCGGGATCTCGAGCGGCTCGCCCGGCGGCAGCCGGCGATCGTGCTGGGCGCGGCCTTCGCGTTCGGACTGATCGGAGCTCGCTTTTTCAAGAGCTCGGAGCCCACCGGAAAGGCGGACGAGTACGGCGGGTATGACCGGATCCGCGCCGGCGGCGAACCAGCCGGCATAGGCGGGGGAGGGATCGATGACCGGATATAGGAGCAGGAGCGCTCGGTCGCGGAGCTCTTCGGGGAGCTCACCCAAGACGTCGGGTTGTTGGTGCGCCAGGAGGCGCAACTTGCCAAAACCGAAGTGCTGGAGAAGCTTAACCGGGCCACCGGGAACCTGATCAAGCTGGCGGCCGGGGGAGTGGTCGCCCTCATCGGTGGCCTCGCATTGACGGCCGCCGTCATTCTTCTGCTGGTCGACCCGGTTGGGCTGGATCCATGGCTTGCTGCGGCACTGGTCGGAGGGTTGCTGGCCGTGGTCGGCGCAGTGATGCTCCGAGGAGGCCTCCAAGAGCTGAAGCGAATCGACCCGACTCCCAGGCGGACGGTAGAGACCATCAAGGACGACATCCAGTGGGCGAAGGAGCAGCGGCCATGAACGAATATCCCCGAGACATCGAAGGCGCCGTGCACTCCGGCGAGAGCGAGGCGCCGCCAGAAAAGAGCACCGAGCAGATGGAGCGAGAGATCGAACAGACCCGCGACCGAATGACCGAGAACCTCGACGCACTGGGAGAAAAGCTGAGCCCTCAGAACCTCAAGCGTCAGGCCAAGGAAGCGATCAGTGGGAAGGCGCACGATGTGATGCACGACGCCGGCGAATCGGTTCGCGATACCAGTAGCCGGGTGGTTGATTTCATCCGGGACAATCCACTGCCGGTGGTAGCCGTGGGCCTGGGAGCGGTCTGGCTATTCCAGCAGCGCAATCGCAGCGAAATCTCCGGTGACCGAATGGCACGGTTTGCCTATACCGGTCCGGAGCGCCGCGGCTCGCAGGTGGGGCGGGGCATTGCTCACCGAGTCGCCGATCGAGCGGTCGAAGTGAAGGACAAGGTCGCCTCAGCTGCCACCGACGTGGCCGGACGGGCTGGCGACATGGTGCAGCGAGCCCAAGATCAGGCCCACCGGCTGGGCGAACGGGTCCGTGACCAGATGCACGGGAGCCGGCGCGGCAGCTTCAAGCGGATACTCGAGACCAACCCGCTGGCTCTTGTGGCCGGCGCTATCGTCTTGGGGCTTGCAGTTGGTCTGCTGACTCCGGAGACCGAGCGGGAGAACCGTCTCATGGGCCCGACTCGGGACGATCTGGTCGACAGAGCCCAGGGTGCGGCGCAACGAGTCAAAGACGCGGCCGATCGAGGCCGGGAAGGAAGCCTCCGAGGCGGTGCGGGAGGAGCTGGCTCAGCGTGGCCCTGAGATCAAGGCAACGCTCCAGGATGTGGCGGAGAGCGTCGGTACCGAGGTAAAGCAGGCGGCTGCCCGGGTCACAGAGGAGGCCAAGTGGGCCGTCAAGGGCTCGGTCAAGGAGCGCGGCACCGATGCCGGATGACTGATACGTGATCGGTAGACTGCTCCGCCGCAGGGCGATCCTCTCGGACCGAGAGCAGGATCTCCGCGCCCGAGAGCAGGAGCTGCTCGACCGGCTCGCGGGGGCACTGGAGCGGTTCGGCACCGATGTGGCCGCCGACGACCTTCAGCGCTTCCGCGAGGCCCGGGAGCAATTAGCCGGACTGTTCCTGCTGGTCATCGCCGGGGAATTCAACTCCGGCAAGTCCAGCTTCATCAACGCACTGCTGGGCGAGCGCGTGCTCCCCGAAGGGGTCACTCCCACCACCGACCGCATCAACCTGCTGCATCATGGCTCCGCCGTCTCGGAGAACCCAGTGGAGTCATTCCTGCTGGAGCGCACCCATCCCGCGGAGCTCTTGCGAGAGCTCACCGTGGTGGACACGCCGGGCACCAACGCGATCATCCGACGTCACGAAGAGCTGACCCGAAACTTCGTCCCCCGGTCCGACTTGGTGCTGTTCGTCACCTCGGCCGACCGGCCATTCACCGAAAGCGAGCGGGCCTTTCTGGAGCAGATTCGCGAGTGGGGGAAGAAGATCGTCTTCGTAATCAACAAGATCGACATTTTGACCCGGCCCGAGGATCGCGCGGAGGTGGTGGCGTATGTGAAGGAGAACGCCTCGGCGCTGCTGGGCGAGACCCCTGAGGTTTTTCCGGTGTCTGCCCGCCAGGCGATGGAAGCCCGGTCTCAGGACGGGGCCGGCCTGTGGGAGCAGAGTGGATTCGTCGCGATGGAGGAGTATCTCCTCCGCACGCTCGACCAGGAAGAACGCATTCGGCTCAAGCTGCTCAATCCGCTCAACGTCGGGCTCCGGCTCGCGTCGCGCTACAAGCAGACCGCCTTCGAGCGGCTCAAGCTCCTGGCTCAGGACATCGAGGCGATCCAGAGTATCGACGGACAGCTCACCCTTTTTCATCAGGAAATGCTCCAAGACTTCGAGCCCCGGCTGGCTCGCCTGGAATTGCTGCTGAGCGAGATGGAGCGGAGGGGGACCAGGTTCTTCGAGGAGACCATCCGGATCGGCCGGATCCGCTCGCTGCTCGACAGCGAAGCCGTGCGCCGCGCCTTCGAGCGCGAGGTCATCGCCGACACCCCGCAGCAGATCGACGCCGAAGTGGGACGCATCATCGACTGGGTGGTGGAGCGCAATCTCAAGGTGTGGCAGGACGTGAGCCAGTTCGTGGACCGGCGGCGGCTGGCCCAGCATCGCGAGGGAATGGTGGGGGAGGTTCCCTCCACGTTCACCTACAATCGGCAGGCGCTGCTGGAGTCGATCGGCCGGGTGTCGCGCGAAGTGGTGGGCGGCTACGACCGCGATGCCGAGGCCCAGGCGATCGCCAACGACGTCCAGGGAGCCTTTGCCACCACCGCCTTGGCCGAGGCGGGAGCGCTGGGTCTGGGCACGCTGGTAGCCACGGTCATCACCGGGGCCGCGGCCGATCTCACCGGCATCCTGCTGGCGACGGCGCTGGCGGTCGGCGGGTTCTACGTGCTGCCCCGCAAGCGCCGCCAGGCACAACGGGATTTCCAGCGGCGGATCGGCGAGCTGCGGACCAGGCTGCGCGACGGGCTCAGCCGGCAGGTGCACCTGGAGATCGAACAATCGACCGCGCGGGTGAACGAAGCCATCGCCCCCTATCGTCGATTCGTACAGAGCCAGCAGCAACGCATCAACGAGGCGCGGGGCGAGCTGGTCGCCACCGAAGACGCGCTTCTCCGGCTGCGGGCTGAGATCGAGCGGCGCTAGCCGGCGCAGAGCAGGGGATCCACCATGACGACGACTGCATCCACGCCGCTCGGGTTGTTGAAGCAGAGCGTGCGCGACTTCATCAACGACGACTGCCCCGCCATGGCGGCGGCACTCTCCTACTACACCATCTTCTCCCTTCCTCCGTTGCTGGTTCTCATCCTGCTCTTGGTCGGGGCCCTGCTCGATCCTCAGGACGTCCAGGGCAGTATCGAAGACCAGATTCGAAACCTGATGGGGCCGGCCGGGGGTGCTCAGGTACGGACCATGATCGAGGTCGCGGATCGCCCCCACGGCGGAGTTCTCCCGACCATCCTGGGCATCGCGGCCCTGCTCCTCGGTGCCAGCGGAGCGTTCGGGCAGCTTCAGGCCGCCCTCAATCGCAGCTGGCAAGTGGCGCCGGATCCGCGGCAGGGCGGCATCAAGAGCTTCCTGATAAAGCGCGTGTTCTCCTTCGGGATCATTCTCGCGCTGGCATTCATGCTGCTCGTCTCGCTCATGTTGAGCGCGGCCCTCTCGGCATTCGGGACCACGTTGGGGAGAATGCTGCCGGGTGGGCTCTCCGAGCCGGTGCTCCAGGGCGTCAACTTCGTGCTCTCCTTCGGGGTCATTGCGCTGCTCTTCGCCGCGATCTTCAAGGTGCTGCCCGACGCCCGGATCGCGTGGCGCGACGTCTGGGTCGGGGCGATCGTGACCGCGCTGCTCTTTACGGTGGGGAAGTTCCTCATTGGCTTTTATCTGGGTCGCAGCAACCCGGGCGAGGCGTTCGGCGCGGCGGGGTCGCTCGCGTTGATGCTGGTGTGGATCTATTACTCCTCGATGATCCTGCTCTTCGGGGCGGAGTTCACCCAAACCTGGGCCGAGAGTCGGGGCGGCGGCATCGTACCGGAACGGGGGGCGATGCGGGTAAAGGCCTGAATCGCGCCGAGCGTAGCGGCTCTGACCAGATTCTGTCATTCCGCCCATAGGTAACGCGAGATGCCGCGCCGTATCTATGGAGCATGTCCCTCACCACTACTCGCAGCATCGCCGAGCTTCAGGCCGAAGCCGACCGGCCGTCGCTCCGCCGAGCCCTCGGGCCACTCAATCTCACCGCCCTCGGCATAGGGTCCGTCATCGGTACGGGAATCTTCGTGCTGACCGGTACCGCCGCCTCCCAGAACGCCGGCCCCGCGCTGGTGCTCTCGATGATCATCGCGGCCGTGGCCTGCGCGCTGGCCGGCCTGTGCTACGCCGAGCTGGCGTCGATGATCCCGGTCGCCGGGAGCGCGTACACCTACGCGTACGCCTCATCCGGAGAAATGGTCGCCTGGATCATCGGGTGGGACCTGATGCTGGAATACGCGCTGAGCGCTTCGACCATTGCCGTGGGATGGTCGGGGTACTTGGTGAGTTTTCTCCACGACCTCGGCGTGGCCCTGCCGCCGGCGCTGACCGCCGCGCCGGATGTCACCGTGATGGCCGCCGATGGCAGCGTGGTGCCTGGCGTCTTCAATCTCCCGGCCGCGGTCATCGTGCTCTTGGTGAGCGCCCTACTGGTGGCCGGCATCCGGCAGAGCGCCAACGCCAATGCCGTGCTTGTGATCCTCAAAGTCGCCGTGCTCATCGTCTTCGTGGGCCTGGGTGCGGCCTACGTCCGGCATGAGAACCTGGTGCCCTTCGTGCCTCCCAACACCGGCGAGTTCGGCCACTTTGGTTGGAGTGGAGTGATGCGGGGCTCGGCCGTGATTTTCTTCGCCTATATCGGGTTCGACGCGGTCTCGACCGCCGCGCAGGAGGCCAAGAACCCCCAGCGCGACATGCCGATCGGCATCCTCGCGTCACTGCTCATCTGCACCATCATCTACATCGCGGTCGCGATCGTCCTGCTCGGCATCGTGCCGTACCAGCGACTCAACGTGGCCGATCCTCTCGCGGTCGGGATCGACGCCACCGGGCTCACCTGGTTCAGTCCGGTCGTCAAAGTCAGCGCCCTCTTCGGCCTGTTCAGTACCATGCTGGTCCAGCTTCTGGGCCAGACCCGCATCTTCTACTCGATGAGCCGTGACGGGCTGCTGCCGGACTTCTTCGGCCGGGTGCACCCGAGGTTCCGCACTCCGTGGCTCAGCACCCTGCTCACCGGTGGGGTGGTGTCGATCGCCGCCGGACTGCTGCCGATCGGCGTATTGGGCCAGCTGGTAAGCATCGGCTCGCTGCTCGCGTTTCTGCTCGTGTGTGTCGGGGTCGTGGTGCTCCGCCGGACCGCCCCGGATGTTCCCCGGCCCTTCCGGGTTCCCGGCGTCCCTTGGGTCCCAGTGCTCGGCGGGTTGGCCTGCCTGGCCCAGATGCTGAGCCTGCCGCGTTCCACCTGGGAGCGTCTGATCATCTGGATGCTGCTGGGTTTCGCGGTCTATTTTCTCTACAGCCGGCAGCGGGCCCGGGCGCGGCGGCTGGAACGGGCGGCGGGACTCGCGGAGACGGCGGCACCGATCGGCGGGTAGTTGAGGGCATCTTCGCGCTTCCTGGTCCTGCTGCTGGGCCTGACGCTCGCATTGGCCGGGCTGCTGGCGGTGGAGGCGCTGCGTGCCACTCGCTCCCACCGGGTGACCGCCGAGCGAGCGCTCCGGGATTACGCTACGGTGGCCGCATGGGAATTTCTCTCCGCCGCTGACGAGGAGATCGAGCGCCGCGCCGACCTGGCGCTCGGCCCGGTAGCGGGCAGTCCTTCCGCATCGCCCTACGATTCGCTCCCATCCGCCGCCGCACTCTCGCCCGCCGCCGACTCATTGCTGCCGTGCGGGCCGGCCGATTCGTCTCGCTTCGCCTTCGCGTTCGATCTTCGCAACGGCGTGCTCACGACCGACGGGACCGATCCGGCCAGCGCGCGGCGCGCCTGGCTGGCCGACACCATCGCCGCCGAGGCGCGAAGCGGCACGCTGCGCTCAGGGCGGTATCGCGTCGTGTGGGGTCCGGACCAGGGCGCCGGGACCGGCGCGTTGGTGGTCTACGCGGTGAAGATGGTTCGGTCCAGCGGGTACGCCGCTCATGACGCTCCCCTGGCAGCCTATGGTGTCGTTTCCTGTGCCGGGGCATTCGCTCCACTTCTCGCCGCCGTTCTCGATCGGCAGCCACTCCTCCCGGCACCGGTCGCGGGTGGCCTCCCGAATACCAAGTTGGTGAGCCTCGAGGTCTCCGATCCCGAGGGTCACCCATTGTTCCGCTCGGGCCCTCCCGTCGCGCCCGATAACTACGCCGGCGACCCCGCATCCCGGCCCGGGTCCATCGTCATCCGGGCCTCGCTTCCGCCGGACGTCGCCGGGCGCCTGGTGGTTGCTCGACCCGGAGCCCGGCTTCCCTTGCTCGTGGGGCTGCTGGTCCTCACTGCGGGGCTCACCGCCGTCGGGGCTCGGCAACTCCGGCAAGAGCAGGAGCTGGTGCGGCTGCGGAATGACTTTACCTCCAGTGTCTCCCACGAGCTCCGGACGCCGCTCACCCAGATCCTCCTTTTCGGAGAGACACTCGAGCTGGGAAGGGCGCGAAACGAAGACGAGCGGCGCCAGGCACTGGCGATCATCGTTCAGGAGGCGCGTCGCCTGGCTCACCTGGTGGAGAACGTCCTGCATCTATCCCGCGCCGAGCGGCGATTGATACGGGTGAATCCGATGCTCACCCCGCTCGCTGCCCTGCTTCGGGAGATCGTGGAGCGATTCGCTCCGCTGGCCGGTACCGCGGCCGTGCGGATCCGTACCGAGCTGGATGAAGCGTTGGCCGTGATCGTGGATTCGGAGGCGCTTCATCAAGTCGTGATCAACCTGCTGGATAACGCCGTCAAATACGGCGGCGGCGGCCCGGTCACGCTCCGGGCCACGTTCTCCGAGGGATGGGCACGTATCGAGGTGGAGGACGCGGGAGCCGGCGTCCCGGCCGGCGACCGGCTCAGGATCTGGGAGCCGTTCGTCCGACTGAGACCCGACGCCCGGATCCCCGGCAGTGGAATTGGACTCGCCGTGGTTCGGGAGCTGGTGGCGGCTCACGGCGGGGAGTGCCGGGTCGAGGAAGCAGTGGGCGGCGGCTCACGCTTCGTGGTCGAGTTGCCCGGTGCTCGCCGGATCGAGCTGCCCCCGGCGTCGGCATCGCGGCCTGATCCGGTGGAGGTATCGTGGCCCGCGTCCTGATCGTCGAGGACAACCGGAATCTCGCTCACGGGCTCCGCAGCAACCTGGAGTACGAGGGCCACACGGCCGAGGTCGCCGAAGACGGCGACTCCGGGCTCGCGCTCGCCCGGCGCCGCAGCCATGATCTCATCGTGCTCGACGTCATGCTGCCCGGGCTGGACGGCTTCCGGCTGCTGGAAACTCTCCGAGCCGAGGGGGTCGAGACGCCGGTGCTGGTCCTCACCGCACGCGGCGATGAGCGCGACAAGGTCCACGGACTTCGGAACGGCGCCGACGACTACGTGACCAAGCCCTTCGCGTTGCGGGAGCTGCTGGCTCGGGTCGGCGCCCTCCTCAGGCGCACCAAGGGCTCAGCTTCCTCGCTCTCCTTTGGCGCGGTCGTGGTGGATCCGGACACCCATGCCGTTACCCGCGAGGGGCGCGAGGTCACGCTGCGGCCCAAGGAGTACGAGCTGCTGCGCGCCTTGCTCCAGCGTCGGGGAAGGGTGGCTACCCGAACCGAGCTGCTGCGGGAAGTGTGGGGCTACCAGGACAGCGTCATCAGCCGGACGCTCGACACCCACGTAGGGGAGTTGCGGCGGAAGCTCGAGGCCGAGCCGGCGAGACCGAGGTACATCCTCACCGTGCGGAAGACCGGTTACCGTCTGGCGCTGGGAGACTGCGAGACGCCGTAGCCCCAGAGTGCAACCCCACCGGCACATCACCTATCCAATCCACATCCGTAGGTCCGTACCTCCACGCGAGGTGATCTGGTGCGTTCAGGACTCAGCGGTAGCATACTGCAACTGCTGGCAATTTCCCTGGCTACCGCTCAAGAATCGCCGCGGATTTCCCCCGACTTGCACGCCCAATTGGCGGCGGCCGTCAGAGAGTACATGGACGCTCGCCATATCCCAGGGCTTTCACTGGCCGTCGGCGCCGATGGCCACGTGGTCTTTGCGAAGGGGTTTGGAACGGCAGATCTGGAGCATGCTGTCGCCGTCGGTCCAGCCACCCTCTTTGGCCTCCAGTCCACCCAAAAGCTCTTGACCGCCACTGCCGTGCTTCGGCTGGCCGAAACCGGCAAGCTGAGTCTCGCCGATCCGGTGCAGGAATACTGCCCTGCGTTCGGGGTGCACCGATCGCCGGTCACGCCTTGGGACCTCCTATCCCATCAGGGAGGTCTTCGCGCGTCGGATCTCCGCGACCTGTTCAATCGTGACCATTACCCTTCGGTTGAGGCCGCCCTTCGCCGGTTCGCTCGTGACTCCCTCCAGGCTCAGCCGGGTACTCAAGTCGTCTATTCGAACGCAGGCTACACCCTCCTGGCCTGCGTCATAGAGGGAGCCACCGGCCAATCGTACGATTCGGCGCTGGCGAGGCTCGTGTTACGGCCCGCCGGAATGCATGCCACTCGTGCGAACAACGTCTTTGAGATCATCGATACACGGGCTCGCTACTACGTCGTTCGTACCGCAGCGAATACCGAGCAATGGCGGGGGCTCTGGACCACGGGGCACCTGGCATCCACCCGGCTCGATCAGCCGGCCAACGCCGACCCGGTAGATCCCAGCTGGTCGATCGGAGCCGGTAACTACCTGGGTACACCGACCGACCTGGTAAGCTTCGGGCTGGCATTGAGCGATGGGCGGTTACTCTCCGGGACCTATCGAGACAGCGCCTTCGCCGAGGTCTCCTTGAGGAGCACGCGCCAGCCTACCGGTCGGACACTCGGCGGATGGCTAACGGACGGCGAGCAGGGGGAACTGCTTCGGGTGCTGGGAAGCAGTTGGAACGGATCCTTCGGCTTGGCGATCATGCCAAGCAGGGGGCTCGTGGTCGCCATAGCCTCGAATATCGAGTTCGACCAGCCTACGGACCTAGTCAACCGCATCCTGGGTCTGTGGCATTCCCCCGCTCACTAAACCCCGTCCGGCACGTCGAAAAATTCGACCACTCCTGTTTCCAATGAATACTCCGCTCCCACCACCAAGAGCCCGTCTTCCTGAATCAGTTGCTCCAGCAACTGGGAACCGTGCCGTAAATGGTCCGCCGAGGCGCGGATATTGACCCGAACCGCCTTCTTCACCAACGCATCGAGATCGCGCCTGAGGTCGGTCTCCAGCAGAGTCTGAACCGAGGGCCTCACCCGATCCACGATCGCCCGCAGGTTGCGCGATTGGTTCTCCGTTGGGCGTTGCAGCTCCTCGAGGGTCGCCACGATCGCGCCGCACTGGGAGTGGCCCAGCACTACCACCAGCCGGGTGCCGAAGCGCGCGGCGGCAAACTCGACGCTGCCCACCTGAGAAGGGGCCACGATGTTCCCGGCGACCCGAATGACGAAGAGATCCCCCAAGCCTTGATCGAAGACCATCTCCGCGGGTACCCGCGAGTCCGAGCACCCCAGCACGATGGCGCACGGCTCTTGGGTGTTGGTCAGCTCGACGCGCCTGCCCTGACTCAGAAAGGCGCCGGAGCCCGCGCTCGAGGCGAATCTGAGGTTTCCCTCTCGCAGACGGGTGAGTGCTTCGCGGGCAGAGATCATGAGTAAGAGCCCCCAGAAGTAGACGGCGACCCACGGTCGCTACGGAAGTGATAACTTATTCTCTTCCATGCTCAGACTCACCACCTTCGGCGGGCTGGTCCTCCAACAGGACGGCCAGCTTCACACCGGCCCGGCCGCCCAACGCCGCCGCCTGGCTCTCCTGGCGGTGATCGCGGCGGCGGGCCGCCGCGGAGCCAGCCGCGAGAAAATTCTCTCCCTTCTCTGGCCCGACAACGATCCTGAAGCCGCCCGCCACTCCCTCTACCAGGCTCTGCACGCCATCCGCCGCTCCCTCGGCAGCGACGCAGTGTTCCTCGGTACGGCCACTCTGCAGCTCAACCCCGAGCTGATCACCAGCGACGTGGCCGAGTTCGAGGAAGCTGTGGTGCAGGGAGCCCACGAACAGGCGGCGCGACTCTATCGCGGGGCTTTTCTCGACGGATTCCGTTTGGAGGGCGCCCCCGAATTCGAGCAGTGGCAGGACGGGGAGCGGTTGCGCCACGCCCGGGAACACGCCGGGGCGCTGGAGGCGGTGGCCACTGCTGCCACTGCGAGGCAAGATCACGCGGCCGCGGCTCGGTGGTGGCGCAAGCTGGCGGCGGCGGAACCGGTCAGTACCAGTGCCGCGCTGGGCCTCATCGAGGCGCTGGTCGCGGCCGGCGACCGGGTCGGCGCGCTCCAGTTCGCCGGGGTGCACACGGCCCTGGTGCGGCAGCATCTGGAGACCGAGCCCGATCCCACCGTCGAGCGCTGGATCGCCCGGCTCCGCGCCGGCGAGATTCCCACGCCCTCGGTCTCGGCGCCCGCCCCGGTGCGATCGCGGCCGGCACCGGCCGGCGAGGGTGAGGCCCGCGAGGCGGCCGGGCGGGAGCTTCAAGAGATCAAGCGGGCGCTGGGCGAGCGTTACCAGGTCGGCGAAAAAACGGCCGAAGGCACCATGCTCATCACGTTCAGCGCCCGCGACCGGCGGGACACTCGCCCGGTGGAGCTCCATGTCCTCAACCCGAGACTCTCCGCCCTCGGCAGCGGCGAGCGGATCCTGGAAGCCTTGCGCCGCGCGGCCGAGCTGCACGACCCCCGGATCGTTCCTCTGCGCGAGTGCGACGCCCTTCAGGGTGTGATCTACTTTACAACTCCGCCGGTCGAAGGAGTCACCCTGCGCGACCGGCTGGCTCGTGATCGCCAGCTTCCCTTGGACGAAGCCCGAAGCATTGCGGCCGAGCTGCTGGAGACCCTGGTCTATGCCCACGGCCACGATGTCCGGCACGGCGACCTCAGACCCAAGCACGTGTTGCTCACCCGGGGCGGATTGACCGTCACCTCCTTCGGCCTGGTCGAGGCCCTGGAGATTGCAGCGGCAGGCAACGCCGGCAGTACCGCGGTGACCATCGGCGCGCCGGCGTATCTCTCCCCCGAGCAGCTTGCCGGAGAAACCACGGCCGACGAACGAAGCGATCTGTATAGCTGGGCGTGCATCGGCTTCGAGATGCTGGCGGGGGAGCCACCCTTCGGGGGCAGCAACCTGGGCATGGTGTTGAGCCGGAAGCTGACTCAGTCGGCGCCATCGGTGCGGGCGCTGCGGGACAGCGTGTCGCCCGCCCTCGAGGCGGTTCTTTCCCGCTGCCTCGCCCGGCTGCCGGCCGACCGCTTCCAGAGCGCCGCGGAGGCGCGCGAGGCACTTCGGGCGGTAGCATGACGCCCACGGCCGAGCACCTCGCTGCCGCGCTCGCCGATCGGTATCTGATCGAGCGCGCGCTCGGCCGGGGCGCCAGCGCCATGGTCTACCTGGCCCGCGACCTTCGCCACGACCGCAGAGTAGCGCTCAAGGTTCTGCACTCGGCCCTCGGCGCCGCCCTCGGGATCGAGCGCTTCCTCCGAGAAATTCGCACCGCAGCAAGGCTCCAGCACCCCCACATCCTGCCGTTGTTCGACTCCGGCACCGCGGCGGGCCAGTTGTTCTACACCATGCCCTACGTGGAGTCCGGCTCGTTGCGAGACCGGCTCAAGACGGAGGGCCGGCTGCCGGTGGCGGCGGTGACTCAGCTGACGACCGAGGTCGCTTCCGCGCTCGGCTATGCTCACGGCCAGGGCGTGATCCATCGCGACCTCAAGCCGGAGAACATCCTGCTGAGCGGGACCGGCCATTACCTCCTGGCCGACTTCGGCATCGCCTACGCGGTCGACACCGGTGGGGATGGAGAGGGTGGGGAAGGGGGACGTCTGACCGAGACCGGCATCACCCTCGGTACTCCGGCCTACATGAGTCCCGAGCAGTCGGCGGGCGACGAGCCGGTGGATGCACGCAGCGACCTATACTCCCTCGCCGCCGTGATCTTCGAGGCGTTGGGAGGCCGGCCGCCGTTCGTTGGCCCCAACGCACGGAGCATCATCTCCCGAAGATTGGTCGAGCCGCCGCCGTCGCTGCGAGAGATCCGTCCCGACATACCGGTCGCGATAGACCAGGCGCTGGTCCGTGCGTTGGCCCGGCATCCTGCCGATCGCTTCGACTCGGTGGCCCAGTTCGCCGGCGTGCTGGCCGCGGCGACGGAGGCCGCGGCGGTCCCGGAGCCTGCTCCCTCGGTGGGGAGGCGCCGGCGATTCATGCTCAAGGGCGGTGCTGCGCTGGTGGTCGCGGCAGGAGCAGTCCTCGGGGTGCGCTACCTGGTTTCCCCGAGCGAACCCAAGGTCGCGCTCGACGCGGCCGCTCCCCGCGTGGTGGTGGTGCTCCCGTTCAAGAACTTGGGCTCGCCCAGCGACCAATACTTCGCCGACGGGCTCACCGAGGAGATCACCAGTCGTCTCGCGGGACTCTCCGGACTGCGGGTCATCAGCCGCACCAGCGCGGACCAGTACCGGGCCAGCGAGAAGTCCCTCAGGGAGATCGGCGCCGAGCTGGGAGCGGGCTATGCGTTGGAGGGAAGCGTGCGTTGGGAGCACTCCTCCGCCGGAGCCGGGCGGATCCGGGTAACCCCTCAGCTGATCCGGGTGGCGGACGAAAACCGGCTCTGGTCTTCCGAGCCCTATGAGGCGGAGGTCACCCAGGTGTTCCGCATCCAGTCGGAGATCGCGGAGCGAGTGACGTTGGCTTTGGATGTGGCGCTGCGGGCGCCGGAGCGCGCGGCTCTGGCGGAGGTGGGCACCCGGAACGCCGGGGCCTACGACTTCTACCTCCGCGGCAATGACTATCTCGGGCGCAGCAATCAGCAAGCCGACCTGGTCAACGCCGCCAACCTGTACCAGCGCGCGGTGGACGCCGACGGCGCCTTCGGGGTGGCGTACGCCAAGCTGGCTCGGTGTCACACTCAGATCTACTGGCACTACTACGACCGGACCGAGGCTCGACTCGAGCTCGCCCGAAAGGCCTTGGCGTCGGCCGGCCGGCTGGCGCCGGATCTCCCCGAAACTCATATGGCACGGGGCTACTATCACTACTGGGCCGAGCTCGACTACGCCGGGGCCATGCGCGAGTTCGAGGCCGCGCTCCGGAAGCAGCCCAGCAACAGCGAGCTGCTCCAGGCCATGGGATACGTGGAGCGGCGGCGAGGCCGGTGGGAAGAATCACTGGCCCGTTTCGTGGAAGCGCTCCGCTACGACCCGCGTTCGGGCATCCGGAGCTTCGACGTAGGCGACAACTACTACTCGCTGCGGATGTACCCCGAAGCGGACCACTATCTCGAGCGGGCGATGACGCTGTCGCCCGACTGGCCCAATCCATACATCTACCGGGCGTGGTTGTACGTCACTTGGTCGGGCGACCTCGCGCGGGCGCGGGCGGTGCTGGGCCAGGGGCTCAACCGGATCGAGGCCGGGCGCTTTGCGCCCGCGCTCCAGACCGGCGACCGGATGTCCGCCTCGCTGGTGACGGCGGACAGCTCCTTCTGGCCCATGCTGGACGGGCTCTCGCTCACTGCGTTCGCCGGTGATACGGTGCGTTACCACCTGCTCAAGGCGGAGGCCGAGGGCTTTCGAGGGATGCAGGCGGCGGAGCGGGCCCACGGAGACTCGGCGCGAGCACTGTTCGAGAGCCGGCTCGCCTCCCGTCGGGACGACGCCAAGCTTCTCGCCGGCCTCGGCCTGGCGTACGCCCATATGGGCCGGCATCGAGACGCGGTCCGAGTCGGCGAGCGCTCGGCAGAATTGTTGCCCTTGTCGCAGGACGCGGTGTCGGGGCCGTTCATTCTGGCCTACCTGGCTCGGGTGTACATCGCCGCCGGGGCTCCCGACAAGGCGATCGATATCCTGGAACGGCTCCTTGCCATTCCCTCCTGGGTGTCGGTTGCCGAGCTCCGCGCCGATCCGACCTGGGCAAGCCTACGATCCCACCCCCGCTTCCAGCGACTGACGAGCAGCTAGCGCCACCCCGGTTGAGACCCAGTTGAGATCACGATGAGCGGTTGTCTCTAACCTTCGGCCGAACCTTGGCCTGGAGACACCGTGCCCGCTCGCCGTTCCGCCCCCCGACACCCCGCTCTCATCATGGCGGGGGTGCTCGCTATTCTGGCAATGGCGGCCATGGGGAGCCTCGGCGCCCGCCCACCCAGGCCCGGCACGCCTCCTCCGGTCGGGGTCGGCCTGCCCGATACGCTTTCCTTCCCGGTGGAGTACGCCGGCGTTGGTGCCGAAGGGGTGGACCTGATCTGGCGCGGCCGGCTGTCGGCGCCGGTCGGTGGACTAGCGACCATCCGGATGGAGTACGCCGGTGCGGCCGCGGACCGGCAGATGCCCATCTGGCCGGTGAACGCCTGGTTCTTCTTCTCTGCCGACGACTACCGAAGCTCCTTCGCCGCCGAGCTGAGCGGCAGCATGAACTGGCGGACCGGCGAGATGCGGGTAACCGGCCTGGTCAGCGATGGGGACCGGATCGATGCGCCGCTGGAGCAGCGGATGCGAATTCGCCAGCCGGGTCTTGCCGGCACCGCCACGGTGCTCTTTCTCCCCCGTCTGGCCGCTCGGCCAGGGATCTTGCGCGCGGGCTCCACGGATTAGGTTTGGGCACACCGCCCACCCAATCCCGGAGCAGCTATGCGACTGGTTTTTCTAGGCATCCTACTCATCGCTCTCGGTGGCTACGTCATCCTCCAGGGAATGCACTACACCGCCGAGCGCAGCGTGATCCGGGTGGGTGACCTCGAAGCGTCGTTGGAGGAGAAGCGGGCCGTGCCGGCGTGGACCGGGGGCCTGGTGGTCGTGGCCGGTCTGGCACTGGTGGTGCTTGGGGGGCGTCGCAGGACATGAGCTCGGTCAAGCCGATCACCCGAACCTATCAGGAGATTTACGCCGTGGTCCGGCGAATCCCTCGCGGGAGAGTGGCTACCTATGGACAGGTGGCGGAGCTGGCAGGTCTGCCGGGCCATGCGCGCCAGGTGGGTTACGCCCTCCATGCTTTGACCAACGGGACCACCGTGCCGTGGCATCGGGTAGTCAATGCCGGCGGTAAGTGCAGCCTTCGCACGGTGCCCGGAGCCGAGGTGACCCAGCGGTTGCTGCTGGAGCGGGAGGGAATCCGGTTCGACGCCGGCGGTCGGTTACCGTTGGCCAAGGTCAGATGGCGGGCCCGGTGATCGTGCACCTCCTCGGGGTCCCGATGGACCTGGGATCCGGTCGGCGGGGTGTAGACATGGGCCCCTCGGCGATCCGGATCGCCGGGCTGTCTCAGCGGCTCCAGGAGTTGGGGCACAAGGTGGTGGACGAGGGCGACATCGCTATCAAGAACATGGAGGAGCTGAAGGTCGGTGACGAGCACGCTCGCTACCTCGCGGAAATCGCCCGCGCGTCCCGGCTGGTTGCCAAGAAGGTCGAAGCCATCGTGAGCCGGGGTCACTTCCCGCTGGTGCTGGGGGGCGACCATTCCATCGCGGTGGGAACCGTCTCCGGAATCAGCGCCTATTGCCGGCCCCGCAAGAAGAAGGTCGGCCTCCTCTGGATCGATGCTCACGGCGACATCAATACGCCCGCAACATCACCCTCGGGCAACATCCACGGCATGCCGGTCGCGGCGCTGCTGGGTGACGGCCCGGAGGAGCTCATCAGCATCGGCGGAGACTTCCCCAAGCTCGATCCTGCCAACGTCGCACTGGTGGGGATTCGCAGCCTGGACGACGGAGAGAAGGTCCGGCTCAAGCGCACCGGGGTGCAGGTTCATACCATGTCCGACATCGACCGGCAGGGGATCCACCGGGTGATGAAGAAAGCCTTGGCCCGGGTGAGTGACGGCACCGATTACGTCCACGTGAGCTTCGACCTGGATGCGGTCGACCCCACCGTCGCCCCTGGGGTCGGCACTCCGGTGAAGGGCGGGTTGGACTACCGCGAGGCCCACCTCATCATGGAGCAGCTCTCGGATTCCGGAAGGATGACCTCACTGGAGATGGTCGAGGTCAATCCCATCCTGGACGACCGCAACACGTCCGCCGCCTTCGCGGTGGAGCTGGTTCAGTCGGGGTTCGGGAAGAAGATCTTGTAGAGCCTCACCTACCCGCGGTAGCCTCTCAACACCCAGCGCCCGCCGCGGCGCGATGCCACCAGAGTCAGAATCCCGTGAAACCGGTGCGGCCCGGCGGTGTCCACCCAGTCGACATCCTCCTGCCCCGTCAGGATCGCATGATCCCCGTCGAGCAGTTGAATCGTTCGCTGGGAGAATCGCTGGGTCATGTGCCGGACCGGAACGTGGCTCGCGAGCACCCGACGGAACAGCGAGTCGCCGGTGAACGATTCGATCACCCCGCCTTCGATGAACAGCAACGTGTCTTTCGGGGGATGCAGCCTGCGCAGAACGCCGGTATCCGGTTGTCCTCGGTGGATGGCCGTGAGACTGTCGAAGAGTGTGAGGACCGAGTCGGCCAGTGCTCGCCGGTGGTCCGGCGTGAGCTCCTTGGCCGGCCGGCCACAGGCAGCAACTACCACCAGGGAAAGCGCCACCAGCGCCGAGGGACGGTGCATGTCGGGAAGTCTCCTCTCTAGCCCAGAACCCGTACCCGCTGGAATCCAACCAACAGCTCCGCCGCCTTCGCGTGCTGCGGCCAATGGGCCGTCTCCTTGACTTTCGGTATTTATTCGGATACCGTGTCCAGGTCAAGCTTGTCGGAGCTCCCCATGATTCGCGACGAAGATCTGGAACGGAAGCTCGCCGTCCTCATGTCACTGGCGGTTGACGATCGGGACGGCCTGCCGCCCCGGCTCCGGCGCACCAAGGAGGTAGGTGCCTTGAGGCCGCTCAACATCAGGCATCTTCAACCGCGCTCTGGATTCCGGACCTCGCTGTTGCGGGTCCTGATGACCAACGCGTGCAGCTACAACTGCCACTACTGCCCCATGCGGCGGGATCGCTCCATGCCGCGCACCCTCCTCAAGCCCGAGGAGCTGGTCCGCATCTTCCTGGGCGCTCGCGAGCGGGGTTGGTGCGAGGGGCTGTTCATCACCACCGGGATTCCATCCCGGCCGGTCCGAGTCGTGGACGACCTCATCAAAGCGCTCGAGCTGCTTCGAGAGCGCCATCGGTTCGGCGGTTATATCCATGTGAAACTGGTGGCCGGCGCCGAGGAGGCGCAGATCGACCGTCTCACGTCGCTGGCAAGTCGAGTGTCGCTCAATTTCGAGGCACCGTGCGGCGCGAGTCTGGAGCGAATCGCTCCCGACAAGAGCTTTACCACCACGTTGGGCAATTTCGAGCGAGTGCGGAAGTTGGTGGTCAGCGAGCGAGAGGCGCAAGCACAAGGAAGGCCACCGGATCCACTGCATCCGCGCGGCGCTTCCGGCATGACCATGCAGTTCGTCGTAGGCGCCTCGCCTGATACCGATCGCACCATCCTGGGGACCGTCGCGCGCTTGTCGGCCGGCGGAGGTGTGGGCCACGCGCACTTCAGTGCGTTCCGGCCTATCAGCGACACACCGATGGAGAATACTCCGGCCACCCCGGCGCTGCGGGAGCACCGGCTCTACCAGGCGGACTATCTGCTGCGGGGCTATGGCTTCACCGCCGACGAGGTGGTCTACGGTCCGGGGGACAATCTTCCGCTTGGGCTCGATCCCAAGAGCGCCTGGGCACTGGCCCACCCCGACCGATTCCCGGTCGAGCTGCTCAAGGCCTCGTACGAGGAATTGCTGCGGGTTCCGGGCATTGGGCCGCTGGCGGCACGGCGGATCGTGCTCAACCGGAAATCGGTCCGGTTCCGCAACCTGGCCGACCTCCGCAAGCTGGGTGTGGTGACCACTCGGGCCAGCGGCTTCCTTCTCCTCGCCGGCCGGCGGCTCCAGACCACCCGCTGGACCGAACAGCTTGGGTTCTGGGCCCCGGAGGATGAGGTCGGAAGCTACCACGTCGTCTACCAGGTCAGTCCGGGCACCTTTCGGTAAGGAGTCCCAGCCCACCGGCGCTTTGTAACAAGTCCCGGGGGCCCGGCCGGGTGCCACCTCCTGCACCTCGGGCCGACCTCTCTGCTCCCCCCACTCCCCCTTCGACTTCCAACCCAAAAGCACCCGGCTATGTAGGCGCAAGTGTCATTTAACTGGGCACTTACAACTTCGGAACACTTGAGCCGGAAGCCTCCGTCCCCGATACTGCCGGGCGTCCAATCGAGGAGCAGAATGTCTCGCCCCGTCGGTCCCAGCCGGTGGCTCAGTCTGGCCCTCCCGGTGCTGGTCCTGGCTGTCTCAGCGTGTGCTTCCGGAGGCCCCAAGCCGCCGCCTAGCCCCGCGCCGCAGCCCGTTGCCGCTAAGCCCCCGAAACCATCGGCGGGCGCCAAGCGCCCGCTCCCGTCCAAGCGGCGGTCGGCGGCGCCATCCCAGGTGAAACGGGCCGGCGGCCGGGTAGACAGCACCGCCATCGAGTTCGCCATCACCGCACGGCTGGCGCACCAGCCGCTGGCGCGCGCGCTCGCCCGCCGGACCCGGAAGCCGGAGGTGGCGGAACGTGCGGCCTGGGCCCTGGTACGGGAAGCCGGGCGGCATCGGGTGAGCCCCAGTCTGCTGGCTGCCGTGCTCCTCATCGAGAACCGGTCGATGGACTCGAGCGCGGTGAGCAGCCAGGGGGCGGTCGGACTGATGCAGGTGATGCCGATCCACGCCGGAAGCTACGGCTGCGGATCGGCGAACCTCCGTTCGGTCGACACCAACATCTGCCACGGAGCGAGGGTGCTGAACAACTACCTCCGGCGCACCCGGTCGGTGCAGGTCGCGCTTCGGCGTTATAACGGTTGCGTTCGAGGCGCCAACACCCCCCGATGCCATCTCTATCCGGGCCGGGTCCTTCTCACGGCTGCTCGTCTGCGCCGGGAGATGCTGGCCACGGCTGCCGACGCCGGGGTAATCATACCGGAGACTTGACCCGGCCTACCGCGTTGATGTGATTTTGCGGCACCATGACGAGCCCCAGCCTTTGATGGAGGTGGTGGTCAACGTGCGCCATCTGGCCGGCGCCCGCACCGGCACCGAGGTGTACATGGAGCACCTCCTCGGCGCGCTGGCGCGCACCGGGGCGGTACGGGTCACCGCGTTGACCTGGGCTCCGCTCGGCCTCGATCTGCCGAACGTTCGCGAGGTCGTGGCCGCCCGTCGCCCTGATTTTCGGATGGGAGGAGTTCGCGCCACCCTGTGGAAGCTGTGGTTCGATCAGTGGCACGCGCTGCGGACCGTCGCCCCCGACGGAGGCGTGCTGTTCCACGGGCTGGATGGATTCCTGCCGTACTCCCTGCGGTCGCGCGATCGCTGCGTGGCGACCGTGCACGACCTGGGCTGGCAGGTGCACCCCGAGATGTTCGACCGGCGCCTGCGACTGATGTACCGCGCGCTCTTCCCCTGGGTGCTGCGTCGGGCCGACCGGCTGATCGCGGTCTCTCGCTATACCGCCGACGATCTCGTCCGGCGAGCCGGAGTCCCCGCTTCCCGGATCGACGTCGTCTATCACGGGCTCGATCCTGCCTTCACCACGCCACAGGCGCCTCCCGTCCCTACCGGATCCGAGTCGCCGTACATCCTCGCGGTGGGCGGCGTGTCTCCGCGGAAGAACACCCGGCGGCTGATCCAGGCCTTTACCCGCTGGCGAGATCGGGGCGGCCGCCGAGGCTCCTATCGCCTGCTGATCACCGGCACCTCCCGCGATCGCGATTTCGTGGACGGGGGAGGGAGCCTGCCTGCCGGCATCTCGCTCCTCGGATACGTCGACAAGGCGGAGCTTCGCCGGCTGTATGGCGGCGCGGCCGTGTTTCTCTATCCCGGGATCTACGAGGGCTTCGGATTGCCGATTATCGAGGCTATGGCCTGTGACGCGCCCGTGGTAACCTCGAATACCGGGGCAGTGCCGGAGATCGCCGGCGATGCGGCGATTCTGGTGGACCCGTTCTCGGTGGAGAGCATCGAAGAGGGAATCGAGAAGGCGACCCTGCCCGAGGAGGCGGAACGGCTTCGGACTCTGGGGCGCGAGCGGGTCCGCCTATTCGACTGGGACGTCGCGGCTGCTAAGACGCTCGAGGTCTACCGGCGCCTGGTGGACTAGATCCCAAGCCCTTCAGATAGCGTAGCATCTCTGCCGTCCGTTGGAACACCCTGACCGTTGGGTCGGCCAACGCCCGCTCCCGCGGCTCCAGCTTGAGATCCAGGTGCGGCCAGCGGCGGTTGCCCAGGTGGAGTGCCTGAGGCGGCGCACCCACCCGCTCGCGGAACCGATCGAGCTCGGCCACATCGTTGCTGCTGGACAAAACGTGAGACCATCCCGGCGCCCACAGGTTCTCCCGGTCCATCACGATCACCGCTCCTCGCCCTCCTCGAGGAATTGGACCGTCCACCGCACGACCGCCGGGTCCCGCAGAATGGCGCGGTGTCCCAGGCCAAACGTCGTCCGCAGCTCGGCGCCCGACCATGCCGCGGCGATCTCCTCGCAGTGGCTGTATGGCACATCCGGGTCTTCGCGGTCGTGGATCAACATCGCCCGCGCCTCGAGCCCGCGCACGAGGGTCGGGATGTGCAGCTCCTCCCATCGCATTCGGAGGCGGGCCTCCAGGTTGCGCCGCATGGCCTGATGCGCGCGGCCGGGTATTCGGAGGTGGTGGGCAAACGCCTGGGAGAAGACCACTACGTCGGACGGGGCGCTGATGAGCACCACTCGTTGCGCCACCAGGCCTTCACTCAACGCCAGCGAGATCGCAGCCCCGCCCAGGGAGTGTCCGACGAGGCCGTAGACCGGACCTACCGCCGCCGCCACTTGTCGCAGCGCCCGGGCGAATTCAGGCAGCGAGGCGAGCCGTCCCGGCGATCGTCCATGGGCCGGCGCGTCGTAGACCACCACCCGGAATCCTGCCCCGGCCAGTCCTCGAGCGAGGGTGCTGAGCCGCCCGGCTCTGCTGCCCCATCCGTGCACCAGGACTACGGTAGGCCCGTTGCCCCACTCCCATGCGGCCAGCACCCCGTCCTCCCAGCGGACCTGGAAGCGCGACCCCGTAGCCAGAAACGCCTCTTCGTTGGTCCGCGGTTGATGCCGCGGCGGGGTACAGAAGATCGTTTCCGCCCACTTGGCCGCGACCCCGGGGGCCACCGCGCCGACCGTCCGGAAGGCGGTGCGCAAGGCCCAGAGCCGAGGCGAGGGCAGGCTCATCGGACGACTTTCCCGTCCTTCATTACGAAACTCACCTTGCGCAGCACCTTGGGGTCCGCCAGCGGATTTCCCGACACCGCGATGATGTCGGCGGCGAGGCCCGGTTTGATGGCGCCACGCTGTTTCTCTACGCCCAGCAGGCGGGCCGCGTTGATCGTCATGGCCTGGAGTATGGCCGCGGGCGGGAGCCCCGCCGCGAGGTAACTGTCTACCCAGGTCATCGCCAGTGAGCCCCGGGTGTAGCCCGGGAGGTCGTGAATAGCGTCGGTGCCGAATGCGATGGTGACGCCGATGCGGTGCCCGCTCCGCAAACGGTCGATCTCCTGCTCATATTCCTGCCGTCCTTTCTCCTCGCCCCGGAACTCCTTCAGCACCCACTCCGGAAACGGGGTGAACACCGCCACCACGCCGTTGCGCTTGGCCACCTCGAGGTCTGCGTCGGCTACCCCGTTGAGGTGCTCCATCGACGCCACGCCTGCCGCGGCCGCGTTGTGCGCCCCTGCCGTGGTCCACACGTGGGCCGCCACCTTGAGACCGGACTTTGCCGCCTCCGCCACCACGAAGCGCAGGTCGTCGATCGAGTAGATGTAGCCCTGATCGTCCACCACCAGCTTGATCACCGTGGCGCCGTAGTGGATGTTCTCCCGGACCGCCTTGAGCAGCTCATCCCTGGTGTCGGCGAAGAAGTACTCCGGAACCGCGAGCACCTCGCCTTTGCTCGGCTGGAGCTGAAACTGCCCGCCGTACGGAGCGATGATCCGGCCGGCGTTGATGATGGTCGGCCCTTCCACCAGCCCCGCCTTGATCGCCTTCCGCAGGCTGGTGCAGGCAAAATTCCCCTCGTTGCCCACGTCCCTGACGGTGGTGAACCCCGCGGCAAGCATGCTGCGGGCATTGGCGACACCCTGGATGGAGCGGTAGGAATCGGGGTCGTTGAGGGTGGTGTAATAGTAGCTGCCGGCGTCGCGCTTCAGGTCGACGGTCATGCACAGGTGGGTGTGCGCGTCGAACAGGCCGGGCAGGACCGTCGAGGAGGAGAGGTCGATCACCTTGGCGCCGGCCGGAATGGTCACGCCGCCGCCCACCGCCTTCACCTTGCCGCTGTCTACCAGGATCACCTGCCGTGCTGCTGCCTTACCGGTCTCCGGATCGATCAGCGCTCCCGCCTTGATGGCGGTGACTTGGGCCTGGAGAGCAAGCGGGAGGGCGTAAGCGAGAAGCCAGAGCGGGGGACGGCCTGGGTGCATCGGCAAGGTCTCCGGTGTGGGGACGTGCCGGCCAGGTCGGTGCGCCGGCCCCGGAGTATGGCCCCGAACGGCTCGCCCACGCAAAGGGCCGAGGCCAGGGAGCACGAGAGTCTAGGAGTCGAGCCCCCGGTTGGCTAGATATCGAATAGGTCGTGACGCCGCTCACGAGTCCGGATTGCCCGAGGCATTAGGATCCAAGTCCACTTCTATTCCGTGCCGAAAGGAACGACCATGTCAGACCCCAACGCTGGGGACCGCGTTTCCCCCTTGAGCGATAAGGAATGGGCCGCCTCCTGGGAGACCGAGGACAATTACTGGTACGAGAACTTCAGCAGCCGGCCGTACGCCCTGGGGCCGGACTACTACGATCGCTTTCGCCCGGCATTTCGCTATGGCTTCGAGTCCGCCAGTCACCACCTCGGCCGTTCGTGGGACGAGGCGGAACCCGATCTGCGCGCCGGCTGGGAGCGGTACGAGCACCGGGGCAAGAATCCTTCCGCCTGGGACGAGATCAAAGAGGCGGTGCGTGATGCCTGGAATCGGATAACCGGCGCCGGCGGCGTAAAAGAGTGAACCTGCATCCGGGAACTGCCCCGCCGATATGACCGACTCTCTGCGAGATCTCTTCTTCGGCACCCAGGCCCGCGAGCTGGTCGAGGCGGTCGTGCCCCGGCGCACGTTCGACGACGTGGTGCTCCCGGCTTCGACCATGCGAGCGCTCAACCACGCGCTGGCCCTGGTACGGAAGCACGATCTCATTTTCCACCAGTGGGGCCTGGCCGAACGGCACTCCGCCGGGCTGGGGCTCGCCTTTCACTTCGCCGGGCCGCCGGGGACGGGCAAGACCATCTGCGCCGAGGCCCTGGCCTACGCCCTCGACCGGCGGCTGCTGGTGGTGCGCTACTCCGAGCTGGAGTCGCGCTGGGTAGGCCAGACCTCCAAGCACGTCGCATCGGTATTTCGTGCCGCGGAGCACCAGGACGCCGTCCTCTTCTTCGACGAGGCCGACGCCATCGCCGGCCGCAGGTTCACCGCGCTCAACGCCGCCTACGAGCGGGAGTCCAACGCGGTGGTCACCGTTCTGCTGCACGAGCTGGAGAGCTTTCCCGGCGTGGTCATCTTCGCGACCAATCTCGCCGCCAACATCGATCCTGCCTTCGAGCGGCGAATCCGCACTCACATTCTGTTCGAGATGCCCAACCTGGAGGAGCGGGAGCGGATCTGGCGGGTGCAGCTGCACGCTCGCAAGACCCCGCTGGCCGACGACGTGGACTTCCGCGCCCTGGCCGAGGCCTACCCTCGCAGCGGCGGGGACATCAAGAACGCGGTGCTCAAGGCGGCCCAGATCGCCACCACCGAGCCCGGCCCCGACGAGGCGAAGCGAATCCACCAGCACCACTTCGTGTCGGGCATGGAGGAGGTGATCGCGGCCGAGGCAGTAATGGGCCAGTCGCTGTTCAACGACCCCTCGCTCGCGCCGCTGGGTGGCGCGTTGGAGCAGATGTCCGAAGGGCAGGATCAGCTTCGAGGTGAGATAGCGCTGGTAGCCGAGCGACTGGAGAACCTGGAGCGGGCCCGGGAACAGTCGCGGGTTCGGCGGGACGCCGAGCTCGCCGAGCGCCGCCGGCGGGCCCGGGTGCCGTTGTACATCTCCCTGATCGCCGTGGTGCTCGCCGCGGCCGCGGTGGGGCTTTCAGTGCTGCTGTTGGTGAAGTGATATGCGACAGCTCATCGCCTCCGTAATACCACGTCCTCGCTCTGCACGTTCTGTCCCACCACCAGCACCAGCAAGCGCGACTCGTAACCCTGCGCGGTGACCCGGACGTACTGCGTCCGGCAGTTGTCCACCAGCGAGAGGTCGAACCGGAAGCGGTAGGTGCCCTCGCCGTCGGTAAAGGTGACGTACGGCGTGCCGAGCATGTGGAGGTGTGCCCCGGCCAGCGGGCGGCCGTCATTCTGTCGAAAGATCCGGCCCACCACGGTCCCATACTGGACCGAGTCCGCCGGCGCCGACGGCTTGGGTATGCACTGATCGGGACGGTCGGGTCGATAGGCCTCCATCGGGCGGCTGGCCCGGGGTCCCGCGCCGGGCCGGGGTCCCAACCTCGCCCTCCCGAAGATCCGGCGAGCCTCGGATTCCATCGTCGGCGCCTCGGCGCGGGGAGGCGGTGGTGCCGACGAGGTCGCGGGATCGTCGACATCGTTCTCGCTCCCCTCCGACCGGACCGCGTCCGGCGGGGCGTTGGCCCTCGGCTCGGGGATCGGCTGGCTGACCGGAGGCGGTGCGGAGCGGGGCGGGGTCAGCGGCGCCGGCTTGGGTGTCTCCGGGGGTGATGGGGGAGGAGGTGGTGGGGGTGGTGGCGGAGGCGGCGCCGGCGGCGGCGCGAGATACACCATGTCGACCTGGCGGCTGGGTTCCTCCGGCGCGCTGTCCCGGCTGGGCTCCGGTGGTGCAGGCCGCCGGGAAAGCCCGATGACCAACAGCAGCAGGAGCACGTGAACGGTGGTGCTCCCGGCAAGGGAGGCCCAGGAGCGCCGTGGCATCCGGGAAGATATCCCGGCCTGCCGCCACTCACCCCGCGGGGGCCGGAGCCGGTAGCGGTTCACCCGGCCTCCACGAGGTCTCCATCAGCTCCTGGAGTAACCGTAGAACCGATCGCCGGTCGTCGTGTACCGTGAGCACCAGCAGGTCGCCGGGCCTGGCCCATTCCAACGCCTCGCGGGTCGACTCGAGCTCGGAGCCGGGCGAGGTGATGACCTCCGGGGGCAAGCCTAGCCTCCTCAGCTCGTCTGCCAACAGCGCCGGGATCTCACCCGGTGCGCGGCCCCGGAGATAGGCTTCCATTTCCTTCAGCACCACTCGGTCGGGGCGAATCGCCAGCGCGCCGCGGGCCAGCTCTCGGATCGCCTGGTCGCTTCGGTCACCCGCCTGTCCCAGCATCACCAGCCGGCGCTCCGCCGGGAGCTGTCCGGTCATCGCCGCGAGCGCCGCCATCCCGTGCGGATTGTGCGCGTAATCCACCACGATGCGTACACCGCCGATCTCGATCACGTTGGCCCGCCCAGGGTTGTCGGCAATACGCCGGCCGAACTCCCGAAGCGCCGTTCGCATCGCTTCGAGCGGTAGCCCCAGCGCCTCGCCGGCTCCCAGCGCGGCGAGGGCGTTGGCGAGATTGTGCAGCGCGGCCCCATCGAGGAGGATGGGCAGCTCCGCCGGCTCGGCCACCAGAGTGCGCTCCGAGCCTGCCGCGAGGATCAGGCCCTCGGCGGTAAGCAGCGCCGCCCGGCCGCCCCGGTCGAGGTGCTCCCGAACCACCGGAAGGTCCGGATCCAGCGAGAACCAGGTGATGGGAGACGAAAGCCTTCGCCCGGCTTCAACCAGGATGACGTCCTCGGCATTGAGCACGACACGCCCGTCGGGGCCGAGGGCTCGGGTCACCAGAAGCTTGGTCTCGGCCAGCTCCCGGAGGTCGGTGATGCCGAATTCTCCCAGATGATCGTCCGCGATGTTGGTCACCACTGCGACCGCGGCGCGCTGGACCGTGAGCCCCCGCCGGAGCAGGCCTCCTCGCGCGGTCTCCAGCACCGCGGTGTCGACTTCGGGCCGGCGGAGAACCAGCCTGGCGCCACTGGAGCCGGCCCAGTCGCCCTCCGCGATGAGCGATGTCCCGATGGTCACGCCGTCGGTGGTGGTGAAGCCGGGTACCCGGCCGGCGGCCGACACCATCGCGCTGAGCAGCCGGACCACGGTGGTCTTGCCGTTGGAGCCGGTGACCAGGGCCACCGGTATGTCGTGGACCTGCTTCCAATCGATGTCCTCGGGAGCGGGAATCGCCCGGACCGGCCAGAAGCGTACCCCGGTGCCCGAGCCCACCGAGGCCCACTCCTCGTCGCTCAGAAAGGTCACGCTCCGAGCCCGCGCGGCGTCCCGGAGCGCCGCCAACGGCGGATTGCGTTCCGCCGCGATGGCGTCGCGGAGCCGAGCGGCATCCGGCTCGAGCGCGGGTGGCTCCCTCCCGGCGAGGGCAGTCTCTGCCGCCGACCACGCCCATTCGTTGATCTCCGTGGCGGCGTACAGCGCGTCGATCGGCGCGGAGAAGGCGAGGGCCACGCCGCCCCGGAATCTCCTCACCCCGAGGGACTCTCCGGACCAGCCCACTGCCTGGAGCATGCGCCCGAGCGCCGACCGCCAGGCTTCGATCGCCTGGTCGCGGACGGATTCGTCCACCTGGGCTTCGAGCACCGCACCCGGGCGGTCCAGCAGCAGCCCGGGGCCGGTGAGCCGGCGGGAGTCGAGTACGGTCATGAGGCGGAATACTACAGGCGAGGAGGGAACGGTGAAAAGAGAACGGGGAAGAGTGAAGGGGTTTCCCCCTTCACCCTTCCCCGTTCACCCTTCACTGTCTTTAGTGCGAGGTCACGCCTACGCCGAACTGCAGCACGTTGGTCGAGCCCCCGTCGAAGCCCCCACGGAACCAATTGGCCACCGGAGTGATCGACAGGTTGCGGCCCACCCGCACGTCATAGCCGAGCCCGGCCAACAGCCCGAACCCGTTGTCGTTGCCGCTGCTGATACCGTCGTCGGCGTGAAGCACCGAGTAGCCGGCGCCGCCTTTGACGAAGAAGCCGTTCGTCTCGATCGGGTACCAGTACGCCGAGCCCGAGAGGTTGGCCATGGTAACGGTGGCCCCACCCTCGCTCTTGGTCCATCCGTTGGTCTCCACGCCGAGCAGCACGTTGGGACGAAGGGTGCCACCGAGCTTGAAGTAGCCGCTGAGCCCACCCTCGCGGCCCACGTCCACGCACCCATCGCAGCTCAAGCCCATCGAGCCGTAGCCGAGACCACCGCCGATCCAGAAGCCTTGCCGCAGCGGCGCGTCCTGCGCCTGGGCGGTGACGGCCGCTGAAAGCAGCAGCGCGCACACCGAGAGCATCCGAGTCATACGCATACTACCTCCAAAGGTGAGAAGGCCGTCAGTTGCCGAATTGGATCGCACCGATCAAACCGAACGCCGTTTCCGACTCCATCCGCACCCACCGGGATGCTGATGCTGGGGTTCAGGCTGAACCGGGAGTTGAACACGAAACCGGTGCCCAAAGTAAGCAGGGCATAGCTCTCCGAGCCGGAGATCGACCGAGGTCCCGTCATCCAGCTCGATCCGCTGATTGGCGAACTGGAAACTGGCGTTGGGCAGAATCTGCATCCGGGCGATTCTTACCCACCGAAGTGCCCGCGGCCGCGCCGAACGCGATGTTGCGGGTCGACATGTCCACGTCGCCCAGCATGTCATTGGGGCCGGAGCCGAAGCTCAGCGTAGCTACCGGACACACCTCGTGCTTCTGCGAGGGATTGACCTTGATCGCGTAGCCGCCGCTGACGCCGAAGTCGAGCGAAGAACCGTCCAGCCCATCGTACGACGTGGTACCGACGCCGACCTTGCCATACAGGCCGTTGGCGACCCCATATCCGAACGAGCCGCCGAAGCCGGTGGCGCCGTCAGCGAGGTTCAATCCCCCGGCCACCTGCATCGGGGCGGTGGCGAAGGACGGCATGCCCAAACAGGCCTGGGCCGCGGCCTTGGAGCCGAGCAAGAACGGAAGGGCCAACGAGAGCAACAGGATCCTACGCATGACTGTCTCCACGCTTGGGGTGGTCGTGCCCGTCTCCGGAGGAGCTAGAAACGACCGAGCGGGAGGCTCCCGTCGGGCTCCGGCAACCGGACGATCTCGCGAAATCCCGAGACTCCTGGCTTTGCGTCCCCGCCTCACGACGGGTTTGCCTTGATCGGGGTCGCCTGGGTGGCGACGGGGGGTGGTCAAAGCAAAAACCGTGCCAACTGTATAGATTAGAATGACTTAGCGCGCAGACCCGTTCCCGCATGTAGCTTGCAACGATCCCCGCAATCCGTAATTGGGACCGCCGACCCCGCGGCGCGGCGTGGCACTTGATGTATGGGGCGTTGATCCTGGAAGGGAACGACAGCTGGTCGCCTTCTCAAGGCTGCTGTCTGACACGCTCCGGAACAACGGGGGAAGGGGCTAGTCGTCGGCCTCTCGGGGGAGCCAGACTCCGCGAACATCCCGCACGAATTCCCGCCTACCCTCCTCCATCACCGGTGCCATAGCGGCGAGCGCCGGCTCCGGCCGTGCCACCCTGGGCCGGTCGGCCGGCCGCGCCGGCGCCTCGGGCCGGAATTGGATCACCTGCTTCCAGCTCCGGGTGACGGCGTCGGCGAAGAGCAGTAACAGATCACCCGGCTGCGCCTCGGTCAGCGCCGCATCGATGGCCGCCTGTTCGTCGGGAATCACCAGGATCTGCTCCGCGGGAACTCCCCCTTCCAGCAGCGCATCGCGCAGCAGGTGGGGAACCTCGTCCGGACGCCGCCCCCGCAGGTGGTCATCCCGCCGGACGATGTAGCGGTCGAACCGCCCCGCCGCGATGCGCCCGATGTCGCGAATATCTTCGTCCCTCCGGTCGCCCGGAGCCGCCAGCACGGAAATCCTCCGGCCCACGATTTCCAGCCGATCCACCAGGTTACACATCGCTTCGACCGCTGCCGGGTTGTGCCCGTAGTCCAGGATCACCTTGAAGGGGTGCTCGTCGAAGATGTTCATCCGTCCGGGCGCCTGGAAAAACGTGGTGTCGAACGTGCGAAGCCCGTGGCGCACATCCTCCAACTTGAGTCCCATGCTGAAGGCCATGGCCGCGGCGAACATCGCGTTCTGCACGTTGTGCATCGCCCGGCCCTCGAGGGTCGCCGGAATCAGATGGGTCCAGAGCAGCGGAATGTGGGTCCCGTGATCGTAGATAGTGATCATCTGACCCTTGATTCCCGATTCCAGCACCACGCCCCGTCCACCCGCCTTGATGTGCTCGCCCACCAGCTCGTGCTTCGGGTCCATCGTCACGTAGCAGAGATGATTGGCCTCGGTGTAGTCGGCCATCTTGAGGCAGAGGGGATCGTCGGCGTTGAGCACGGCTGTTTCCCGGGCCACCTCGACCACGATCCGCTTGACCTTGGCCAATTCATCCAGGGTGCCGATGCCGCGAAGGCCCAGATGGTCCGACTTGATGTTGAGCACGGCGCCCACGTCGCAGTGGCGGACCCCCATGCCCGCGCGGAGCAGGCCGCCCCGGGCGATCTCCAACACCGCCACGTCCACCGAAGGATCGCTCAGCACCATGCGGGTGGCCACCGGGCCGGTCATGTCTCCCGCCACGGTGCGTTGGCCGTCGATGTAGACCCCGTCGGTCGAGGTGAGCCCCACGTGATGGCCGGCGAGCTTGTGGATGTGCGCCAGCATCCGGGCGGTCGTGGTCTTTCCGTTGGTCCCCGTCACCGCCGCGATGGGAATCCGGCTCGGGGTGCCGGGGGGAAACAGCATGTCCATCACCGGCCCGCCCACGTCCCGCGCCCGTCCCTCGCTGGGCGCCATGTGCATCCGGAAGCCTGGCGCGGCATTCACCTCGCAGATGGCGCCGCCGATCTCCTTATAGGACTCGGTGACGTCGGTAGTGAGGAAGTCCACTCCTCCCACATCCAGTCCGATCGCTTTCACCGCCCGGACCGCCATCTCGACGTTGTCCGGATGAACCAGGTCGGTCATATCGGTGGCGGTGCCGCCGGTGGAGAGGTTTCCGGTGGAGCGGAGGAACACTCGCTCGCCGTCCGCGGGGATCGAATCCTTGGTGTAGCCCTTTCGGGCCATCATCGATTCGGCCTGGTGATCGAACACCAGTCGGGTGAGGACCTTCTCGTGCCCGATCCCGCGCCGCGGGTCTTGGTTCACTGCCTCCACTAATTGCTCGATGGTCTGGACCCCGTCGCCCACCACGTGTCCCGGCACCCGCCGGGCCACCGCGACCAGCTCGCCGTTGATCACCAGCATGCGGTGGTCGTCGCCGGTGATGAAGCTTTCCACGATGACGCTGCGACTGTGCTCCCGGGCGATCTCGTAGGCGGTACGAACCTGCTCCGGGGTGCCCAGGTGGATCGAGATGCCTCGTCCGTGGTTGGCGTTGTACGGCTTCACCACCACCGGATAGCCGATCCGCTCCGCGGCGGCCACCGCGTCGTCGGCCCGCTGCACCAGGCGCTGCCGGGGGACCGGCAGGCCGAGGTTGGCCAGGATCCGGTTGGTCTCCTCCTTGTCCGAGGCCAACTCGACCGCGATGTGGGGGGTGCGGCTGGTGACCGTCGCCTGAATCCGCTGCTGGAATCGTCCGTGCCCGAACTGGATCAGGCTCTGCTCGTTGAGCCGGATCCAGGGGATTCGCCGCTCTTCCGCTGCCCGGACCAGGGCCATGGTGCTGGGGCCCAGTGCGCGCCGCTGGGCGAAGCGGATGAACTCGTCCCGTTCGGAGGCGAAGTCGAAGTCCGGCGGAACCACGCCGTCGGGCCGCAGCTCCTTGGGGAGCAGCGACTGGAGCAGGGTCACTCCCAACCGGCCGGCTTCCACCCCGACGTCTTCCTGCTCGTACTGATAGATGACGTAGTAGTGGCCGGTCTCCCCCAACGAGCGGGTCTTCCCGAAGGTGACCGGCTCTCCGGCCACATTCTGGAGCTCGATGGCCACGTGCTCCAGAATGTGCCCCATCCAGGTACCTTCGCCCTCGGTCAGCCGGCGGATGAAGCCGCCGGGCTCGCCGTAGGAGCAGCCGTGGTCGTGCAGGCCGGGTAAGGCGGCGATCAGCGCGTCGGTGAACGCCGGTCCTAGCTTGCCGGAGGGCCATTCCTCCAGCGGCCCCAGGTCCAGCTCCAGCCGGATGACCGGAAAGTGGGCGTACAGACTGGGACCGACGTAGATCGCCTTGTCGAGAATCCGCATGTGTTTCCTATTCGCTTGGAATCTTTCGCTGCCCGCTGGTCCGCTGCCCGCCGGTATGGGCCCGTCGGTCCGGCGGGGCGTCCGGCTCCACCCGCTGCACGATCACCGGGGCGGCCTTGGCCTCGCGAGTGTGCAGGTTGAAGGTTGAGCCGTGATCGAGGATGTGCAAGCGCAATCCGATGAGGCAGACCGGATCGTTCTTCCGAACCCGGGCCATGGAGGAGAACTCCAGCTCCGAGGGATCTACAATTGTAAGGGCCCCACCTCCCACCACCTCCAGCGTCTCGTCGGGCCCGATGAAGCCGGCGGTATTCTCGTCCAGCCCGATGCCGATGGCAAACGGATTGTAAGCCAGTGCCGTGAGCAGCCGCCCCAGCCGGTCCCGCTGGCGGAAGTGCTGGTCGATGATCACCCGGTTGGTGAGCCCGAGGCCGGCCGCCAGAGTCACGATCCGGGCCCGCGGGGACGCGCCTTCCCTGCCGAAGGCGATCATGTGCTCGCAGAGAAACGCCGCGCCGGCCGACGTCCCGGCGACGTGGAGCCCTTCCGCATTCCGGCGCCGCAGCGCCTTGGCCACTTCGGTTCCCCCGATCATGGTGCTGAGCCGAAGCTGGTTGCCGCCGGTCAGGAATACCCCGTCCACCTCTTCCAGCACGTCGAGCCATTCCCGGTGTTCGCCGTCCTCCCGGCTGGCGATGGGGAGTGAACGGGCCTCCTTGACGCCTAGTCCCTTGAAGACGGCCTCGTACCGGCTCCCGGTTTCGCTCACCTCCGAGGCGGTGGGGATGATCGCGATGCGGCCACTGCCGGCCCCACAGATATCGGCGAATTTTCGGAGGATCGCCACGTCGCCGATCTTCTCCTCGGCCCCGCCTACCGCAATGATGTAGCCCCGCTGCCCATCGCTCTTCGCCGGACTCACTCCGCCTCCTCGAATGTGCCCCGAATGACTGGCCGTCCTTCCCTTATATGCCAGCGCCCTCGGGCCATCACCTCACTCACCCCTCCCTCGGCATCCAGTACCACCAGGTCGGCGTCGGTACCGGGCAGCAGCCGGCCCTTCTCCCCAGCCGGAGCAGCTCCGCGGGAGAACTGGTAAAGGCCGGCAGCACCCGCTCGAGTGCGTGCCCGGCCTGCAGCAATTCCTTGAGTGTGTCTGCCACCGCGGCGGGGCGGCCGACGTCCATCGCCACGACCCGGCCCTCCCGGTCGAACGTAGGCAGGCAGCCGCCGCCATCAGAGCTCACCGTCACCCGGCTCGGTGGAACGCCGGCGTCAAGGCAGCGCACCAGGGCCTCCCCGGCGGACCATGCGTCGTCGTCCTTTGCCACCGGAAACGCGGTGAGGTCGATGGTGCAGCCCCGCTCCGCCAGAGCGAGCGCCTCGTCGAACAAACCCTTGCTGCGATTCACGTGGGTGGGGTTGAACACTCTGGGGGGAATCTCGCTGCGGTCCAGGGCCTGGCGTACCAGCTCCAACCCTCGCGGTCCATCTCCCACGTGCAGGTGGAGGATCCCGGCCTTGTCGCCCATGAGCCCGCCCACGTGGGCTTCCGCCGCCACTTGAAGTAACTGGTCGAGAGTCGGTTGGCTGGAGCGATGATCGCTGATCGCCACTTCGCCGGCGCCGACGATCACGTCGATCAGCACCAGATCGAGCCGCACGCTGCCGGTGATCGTGGCCGGCGGGAGATGGTATCCACCGGTATAGCAGTAGGCGCTGAGTCCCTCGGCCACCAGCCCCCGGGTCACGGCCACCAGCTCCGCTGGATGGCGTACGGCGTCGTCGGTGCCGAGCAGGCCGACGGCGGTGGTGATCCCTCCCGCCGTGAGCCGGCTCAAGCCGACCGGCGGCACTCGGGTCTGCGGCCCGGCCTCGCCGCCTCCGCCGGTCAGATGGACGTGGCCGTCGATCAGGCCGGGAATCACCCGCCGTCCCTCGAGATCGCGGTCCACCGCGCCCAGGCCACGGGGCAGTGCAGGAGGCTCGACGCCCACCCAGACGATCTTCTCGCCGGCCACCAGCAGGCTGGCGCGGCCTCGGGGCTCCGGGTCGTACAACTCGGCGTTGCGCAGCAGCTCGATCATGGGGAAGTGGTTGGGAGGAATGGAGTAAGATAGCCGGATAACGGCGAGGGGGTGAAGGGTGAAGAGTGAAGGGTGAAGAGTGAAGGGGTCCGATATTTGCACTCTTTCCGCTTGCCCCTTCCCCCTTCACCCTTCACGGCTTCCTATGCACGGCATCGTCCACGCTGAGCTTCAGAAATTCGTCATGGCCCGCCATGGCCGCATGGCCTGGCAGGAGCTGCTGAAGCAGTCCGGCCTTGGCTCAAAATCGTATTTGGTGTCTCAGCACTATCCCGACTCCGACGTCGTCACCCTGGTCACTACCGCGTCGCGGATGACCGGAACGCCGGTTCCTCAGCTGCTGGAAGACTTCGGCGAGTTCATCGCGCCCAACCTGGTCAATATGTACCGTCCGCTCCTCGATCCTCGGTGGCGGACCCTCGATCTGCTGGAGCACACCGAGCGCACCATCCATAGCGTCGTACGGATGCGGAATCCGGGAGCATCGCCCCCGGAGCTGCGCTGTCGGAGATTGAGCGAGGGTGAGGTAAGGGTGAGCTACAACTCGGCCCGGAAGATGTGCGCCTTGGCGCGCGGCATCATCCGGGGGCTGGCCAGACACTTCGGCGACAAGTTGAAGATCGAGGAAGACGCCTGCATGCACCGGGGCGCGCCCAGCTGCGAGATCTCGGTCAAGCGGGCTGCGCAAGCGTCGAAGGCGAAGCGGGCATCCTGATGCTGGGGGCCGGCGGCGCCGCGGGCTCCGGTCCGGCGCCTTCCAGGCTGAACTTGCCGGTGGCGGCCAGGAGCCGCTCCGCCGCATCCGCCAGATGGCCGGCCGACGAAGAAATCTCCTGGGTGGACGCGTTGAGCTGTTGGGCCGCGGCGGCGATCTCCTGGGCGGCGGCGGCGTAATCCTCGGTACCGGCGGACACCTCCCGCATCCGTCCGGCGATTCCCTCCACCAATCCCCTCACCTCGCCGGCCGAGGCCGAGATCCGCCGGGTCCATTCGTCGTTGGCTTCCGCGTCCGCCGCCACGTTCTTCAGGCCTTCGGCCGCGGAGTGGGCCGCGTCCCGCGCCGCCATCCCGCTCTGTCCCAGACGAATCAATCGCTCCCGCGCGGTCTGTACTCGGGCGAGTACGGTCTGCACCGTGGCGCTGGTCGAGCTGGCCGCCTGCGCCGCCTGACCCGCCAGCTTCCGCACCTCCTCCGCCACCACGCTGAACCCCTTGCCCTCTTCGCCGGCGCGCGCCGCTTCGATCGAAGCGTTGAGCGCGAGCATGTGGGTCTGCTTGGCGATGGTCTTGGTCTGGGTGATGAACTTTTCGATTTCCTCGGAGGCCGCGGCGAGCGCGTCGGCCTCGACCGCCGCCTGCTCTACCTCGTCGGCCAGCCGGCCCAGCTCGGCGGTGCTGCGATCCAGCCGCTCCCGATGGCTCCGAGCCAATCGCGCCAGCGCGGCGTTGCGCTCGGCCGCCTGGGTCGAGCCCGCGGCCAGCTCCTGGGCGATGTCGAGGATCTTGCCCGCATCCTCCGCCGCGGCACGGACCACCAGCGCCTGCTGGTTGGCTCGCTCGGTCAGATCGCCGGTGGTACTCGCCACCTCCTGGGTCGACGCACTCATCTGCTCGGTGGAGGCCGCGATCTGCTGCGCCATGGCGGCGGCGTCGTGGGCGTGTTGCCGGATCGTGCCGACCAGGTCGCGCAGCTTCATCAGCATCGCCGCGACCGATCGGGTGAGATCGTCACGCGGCGCCGTCTCCGCGTTCCGGGTCCACTTCGGCAGGCTCAGATCGCCTTCCGCGACCCGGGTGGCCACCCGGGCCGCCATTCCGGTCGCCTGGAGAATCCGGGTGAACAAGAGGTGCACCAGCAGCAGCTCGGCTGCCAAGCCGAGTGCCGCGAACGCCAGAGTGCCTTGCACGGCTGCCCTCATCGCATCGGCGCCGGCCCCGCCGGCCGCATACCAGACCATCGCACCTCCGGCCAGGGAAAACAGGAGGACCGTTCCCAGGCCTACGAGGTGAATGGTGCGGGTGAGTTTCTGGCGCGATGAGATCATGGCAGCCTACATCGGGAGAGAGGTGGCGGGGGACGCGTGAGCGGGCACGCGCCGGGGCAAGGGTGGAGAGTTCAGGATCTGATCGATGGCTTCGGCCGGAAGGGCAGGAGCGAAGAGGTGGCCCTGGCCCAGCTCGCAGCCCAGCTGGATCAGCGCGGCCCGCTGCTCGCCCAGCTCGATCCCTTCCGCGATGGTGCGGAGCCGCAGGGTCTCACCCAGGCCCACGATCGCCCGCGCCAGCGCCGACCGGTCCACCCCGGCGCCGACCTCGTCCACGAACGGCTTGGCGATCTTGAGGATGTCGATCGGGAACCGTTGCAGATAGCTGAGCGAGGAATAGCCGGTCCCGAAGTCGTCGATGGCCAGGCGAACGCCGAGCGCCTTGAGCTGGCGCAACCGCTCCAGCACCGACTCGGTCTGCTGCATCAGCACGCTCTCGGTGATCTCCAGTACCACCGCCGAGGGATCGACGCCGGTTTGCTCCAGCGCCTCCCGGATCTCCTGGGTGATGCCGGTCCCCTGGAGCTGGCGGCCGGAGATGTTGACCGAGATGGAGAGCGGAATCTCCGGATGATCCTTCTTCCACTGCTGCACCTGGGTGCAAGCCTGCCGCATCACCCAGCCGCCCATCCGCACGATCAGTCCGGTTTCCTCGGCGAGGGGGATGAAATGCTGGGGCAGCAGGTGGCCGTAGTGCGGGTGGTCCCAGCGGATCAGCGCCTCTACCCCGTAGACCGAGCCGGTGCGCAGCGAAACGATCGGCTGGTAGTGCAGGGTCAGCTCGTTCTTGTCGATCGCCTCGCGCAAGGCGGCTTCCATCTCCAGCCGCGACCGGACGTCGGCGTACATCCGGGACTCGTAGGTCTCCGAGCGGCCCTTGCCCCGCCGCTTGGCGGCGTACATGGCGACGTCGGCATTGCGGAGCAGATCGTCGGCCGTCTCGTCTCCGGTCGCGGTGGCGACGCCGATGCTGACGCTGACCTGGACCTGGTTCCCGCTCAGCCGGAAGGGGTGCTCCATCGCCGCCGAGAGCCGCTCCAGCAATCCGGCGCGCCCATCCGAGCCGTCCACATGCTCGATCAGGATGGCGAACTCGTCGCCTCCCAGCCGGGCCACCGAGTCCGCCGCCCGGGCGCAGCAGAGGAATCGCTCGCCGGCCGCGATCAGCAGCCGGTCGCCCTCGGCGTGGCCCAGGCTGTCGTTGACCTTCTTGAAGTCGTCGAGGTCCAGGAACAGGACCGTGATGGGATGGCCCTGCCGGCGAGCGAGCGCCAGCGCGTGACTCACCCGATCGCGGAACAGTGCCCGGTTGGCCAATCCGGTGAGCGGGTCGTGGAACGCCTGGTGGGTGAGCTGCTCCTCCAGCCGCTTCCGCTCGCTCACGTCGCGAGTATTGAGCACGATGCCGCGGACCGTCGGGTCGCCCAGCAGATTGGTCGCCAGAATCTCGGCGTGGAGCCAGGAGCCGTCGGTCTGGCGAAAGCGCCACTCGGTCGGACCGGTCACGCCCGGGGACCGGGCGGCCTCGCCGAAGAAGATCGCGGCCCGCTCCCGGTCGTCGGGGTGAAGCGCCTCGGAGAGCTTTTGACCGGTCAGCTCCGACGGGTCGTAGCCCAGCACCCGGGTCGCCGAGGGGCTCACGAAGCGCATCGTCCCACTCTGCTTGGTGACGATGATGACGTCGGAGGAATGCTGCACCAGGGAGCGAAACCGGGCCTCGTTCTGGCGGGCGGCGTTCTCCGCCAGCAGCTTCACGTTCTCCCGCACGGCGAGGAGCTGCCGGGTCACCACCAATGCGGTGCCGAGCAGCGCACCGACCGCCAGGCCGCTGACCGGATCGGTCCAGGGACGCAGGATCCCGAACAGCAGCAAGGCATAGGTCGTGGCGACCGCGAGGTAGGGCAGCGGGCTGAGCGGCTGGATCCGGATCTTGGGTGTCGAAGCAGTGGTGCTGCGCGGCACCGGACGACGGTAGTATCGCTCGGCGCTGGCGATGAGCATCACGTAGCAGAGCAGGTACACCGCGTCGGTCCAGCTGGCGCTCCGACCGCCGGTTTCCACCAGCACCCAGTTGAAGGTGAGGTCGGCGAAGATGCTGACCGTCACGCCGCTCACCAACAACCCGAAGGCCAGGCGATTGCCGTCGGTCGGCTTGCGCAGCAGGACGGTGGTGATGCCCAGCAGGATCAGCATGCTCGCGAGGGGATAGGCAAAGGCGAGCAGGGTCACCACCCGGTTGCTCTCTCCGGCGGCGATCATGGGCCGGACCGACCAGTACCAGATCGCCACCGCGCCGCCTACCAGCACCATGGCGGCGTCGAGCACGAACTTCCAACGCTCCAGCCGGGTTCGCCGGGCCAGCGGGAACGAGAGCAGCGCGGTCAGGGTGAGCAGCGAGTCAGACAGGTAGAACGGGTCGGCCCAGGTGACCGCCGGGTTGGTGTGCAGGACGGTGAGGTAGTAGACCGAGATGGCGTTGCCGATGAAGACCATCCCCGCCCCGATCGCGAGCAGCAGCAGCGCCCGGCGGACTCCGGGGTCGAGGGTGGGATGCCGCGAGGCCAGCCCGTTGAGGGCCAGGACCGCCAGGTTGAGCGGCATGAACGCGACATTGCCGATCAGGTCGCGGACTTCCTGGGTGCCCCAATCGCTGCGCTCCCACACCAGGTAACCCACGGCGTAGAGGGCGATGAGCAGGGTGACCCCGCCCACGGGGAAGCGGGAGGCTGGGAGGGCTTCGGGCTCGGGGCTGGGAGCCTTCGTCATGGCAGCGCACCGCCGGTCGCCGCATTCTTGGCATTCTGCAACTGGCAGAAGACCGGAAGGAGGCGCGTAACCGGAACTAGGGAAGCGGCTTAGCTGGGGCCGCGTGAAAGGACGGCTGGTTGGTCGTCCGGGATGGCAATGATGATGCCGAGATTTGCACCCGAGGCCTCGTACATGAGGCCTCCCTTGGCCATCGTTACAATGGCGACTCCATCCCGGTAAGTGAGAACAAGAGCAAATTACATCTGGTACTCACCGGAGGTAGGGAGTCCTGATGGCTCCACCACGAGCGATCGACGAGGCTGACATTCGGCGGCGAATAGAGACGTTGGCGAACGCGATTCGCGCCATGGACCTCGAGGGTCTGAAGTCGATTTACGCTCCGGACATCGTGTCATTCGACATCGAACCGCCGCTGCAGCACGTGGGAGCTGAGGCGAAATGGAACAACTGGGCCAGAGTCTTTACGGTATACCAGCGTCCGCTCGGTTACGAGATTCGCGACCTCACGATCACGGTGGGCGATGACGTGGCATTCGGGCACAGCCTCAGTCGGTTGAGCGGCACGTTGAAGAACGGGAACCGGAGCGGTTACTGGGTGCGGTGGACCACCTGTTGCGGAAGATCGACGGCAACTGGCTCATCGTGCACGATCAGATCTCGGTGCCTACTGACATCGTGAGCGGCAGAGCGTTGCTCGATCTCGAGCCATGATGCTCGAGACCATCGCCATCGTCTGTGCCGGCCTGTTCGCGGGCGCGGCCATCTACGTCTCGTTCGTCGAGCACCCCGCGCGGCTCGCCGGCGGCACGGCACTGGCGATTCGCGAGTTCGGGCCGAGCTATCACCGTGGCGCCGTCATGCAGGCATCGCTCGCCATCGTCGGCTTTCTCGCCGCGGTCGGGGCCTATCTTCAACTGGGGCATGGCGGGTTGCTCGTCGGCGCCCTCCTGCTCGGCGCGCCGGTGCCTTACACGCTCATCGCCATCCGGCCGACCAACGCGCGCCTGCTCGCCCCCGACCTGGCGCCCGACTCGTCCGAAGCGGCGGCGCTGCTCCGCCGCTGGGGCGCCCTCCACGCAGTGCGGACCGCGCTCGGCACCCTCGCGTTCCTGGTGTTGCTGATCTGCGCTCTTAGGAGTTAGCTAGCCAAGGAGGTCAGGAGGATGAGCTCACCAGTTTCGATCCCGCTTCTGGCGTTGGGAGTGGTCCTGCTCTGTGGGTGCGCCGCTACTGCCCAGTCCTCCTCGGTAGCGCCGGAGCGCGACTCAGACTGCTCGTTCCGCTCCGCCACAACTTGCTGGACGATTGCCGGCCGCTTTCCGGCACCGCGGGCCGAGACCCGCGACTCGGTGCCGGACGAGCTGCCAAACCAGCCGCCGACGCTTTTGGCGAGCGGAGATACCGCTCGCGCGAAGGGCGACTGAACAGTACGGGCCGCATGAGTGCTCCCCTCGCAATGATCAGCGCCTTACTAGGCCTCTTCCTCGGCGGCGCCGCGGCCGGACTCGGCCTGGCCCAGGCCTTCGCCCCCGAGTCCTGGCTGGCGGAGGCGGTGAGCTTCTTCGCGCTGCCGGTGGCCTTTGCGGTGGGCTTGCAGGCCTGGTACGGCCTCGCGCTGCTGAGCCTGATCCCTCGGCTCCTCGCTTGGGCGAGGGGATCGGAGCTCTCCGGCAATGAAGCATCCACCGGCTGTTCGACGACAGATTCCCGGGACCTTCGTGTTCTTGCCGCTCAGCTCGGCTGCGGGTGCACTCGCCGGGGTCGTCACCGGGATGGTGTCGTCGACTGCTTCCGTCTGGCTCGTCGTGTTGGCGTACTGGCTGGCAGGCACCGCTCACGGGCTGCTGGCTTGGCGCTTGGCGCGGGGAGGAGCCCTGCTCCCCCCGGAGAGCATCTAGCCTCCTATGCTCCGCTGGCTGGCCCTCGCGCTGCTCCTGAGTGCGCTCGTCGTGTCGGGCTATCACCGCGCCCGGGCGCGCAAGGGCGGCGAGACGGTTTCTCGCCGCAGCGAAGGGAGCCGCCTTTCTGGTCGTCCGCGGCCTCATGGCACTGGCGCTCTTCGGAGCAATTGTCGCTCACGCCGTCTGGCCCGACTCGATGGCGTGGGCTAGACTCGGCCTGCCCAGGCCGCTGCGCTGGCTGGGGCTCCTGCTCGGCGTGCTCACCCTGCCGGCGGTGCATCGGGTGCTCAGCGCGCTCGGCCCGAACGTCACCGAGACGGTGCTCACCAAGGATCAACATCAGCTGGTGACCGAAGGGCCGTATCGCTGGGTCCGGCATCCGCTCTACACCACCGGCCTCGCGCTCTTCTTTGCCCTCGGTCTGATGACTGCCAGTTGGTTCGTGCTGCTCGCCACCGTCGTCGCATTCGCCCTGATTCGCATGCTGGTGATTCCCCGCGAGGAGCAGGCCTTGCTGGCCAAGTTTGGCGAGCGATACCAGGTATACCGGCTCACGACCGGCCGGCTGCTGCCCAAGCTCGGTGAGCCCGTTCTCATGAAGGTGGCGACCTGGACCGCGGGCGCCCTCGCATTCGGGTGGCTCGCGACCGTCGCAGCGCTCCTGTTTTCGGATGAAGGCCATCCACCATTGTGGTACTTTCTCGGAGCCGGAGTGGTATTGGCCGCGTTCCTGCTCGCGCCCATCGGGGCCGGAGCGGCCTTCGCCGGCCTGTGGCGAGCGCGCAGCCAGGGCACCAGAGCACCGCGCCTGACAATGGCCGCGCTGGGGGTAAACCTGCTGTTCCTGGTGGTGGCCGTCGGCCTGTTGTTCTGGATTCGATGGCAGGCTTCGCGGCTGTATTGAAAGGGTGACAGCAGATGCCGGAGAAACTGCGGATCGGGTTGGCCTCGCCGCGAGTGGCCGCGACGCGAGAGGAAGGGCTGGCCAAGGTGGGCCGCTTTCTGGCCGAGGCAGCGTCGCGGGGCGCGGCGATCGTCTGCTTCCCGGAAACCTACCTGCCGGGGTATCGCGGGCCCGGCCTTTCGACCCCGTCACCCGACCAGGGTGCACAGGAGCGTGCCCTGCGGGAGGTCTGCGACTTGGCACGCAGACATAAAGTGGCGGCGATCGTGCCGATGGAGTGGGAGAGCCCCACCGGAGGGTTGCTCAACCTCGCCTTCGTGGTGAACGCCGACGGCACCATCCAGGGCCACCAGACCAAGAACCAGCTGGCGCTCGAGGAGGAGCCGCACTATGTCCCCGGCGACACTCGGCGTCTCTTCGCTGTCGATGGCGTCCCGTTCGGCGTCGCGATCTGCCACGAAGGTTGGCGCTACCCGGAAACCGTCCGCTGGGCGGCCCGGCGGGGCGCACGCGTGGTCTTCCATCCCCACCTCTCGGGAGGCGATCGCGAGGGAGCCGTGCCTCGCTCCTGGGGCGATCCGTCGGCTCCCTACTTCGAGAATGCGATGATCGCGCGGGCAATGGAGAACGCGATCTACTTCGCGAGTGTGAACTACGCTCTCCGATACCAACAGACCGCGACCAGCCTGGTGGCGCCGGACGGCAGCTGCGTCGGGCACACGGCCTACGGCGAGGAGGCGCTGCTGGTCGTCGATCTCGATCCGGAGACCGCGACCGGCTTGTATGCGCAGCGCTACGCCCCGGACCGCTACGAGGAGAAAGCGCGGGCCGGGCGTGGCTAAGGCCCGCCCGAAGCAGCCCTGGGGGCTACGGCTCATGCTGAGCTTGGGCGCCGGCGCGGCATTCGCCGCATTGGTCGCGCTCGTGCTTACCGTTGTCGATTTGTATCTCAGCGGCCATGAGCTCGGGTCCTTGAGCGCGCCACTGATCGATTGGCCCCCGCTGGGAGTGCATCTCAGCCTGGCGGACCTGATCTTCCTGGGCGCGGCGCTCCTCGGAATGACGATCACTTGGCGAAGCACCCGCGGCCGCGGCGACTAAACCGAATGTGATTGTCTGGGCTGAGGCCCGCGGATCCGAATTGGGAACCAACATGATCAGATCCGATCGCGCTCGAGTCGTCGCTCTCGGTATGCTTGCCGCGCTGGGGACTAGCTGCGGATCGTCAGCCCGCTCCCCTCAAGAGCGAAGCGCAACCGCTATCGCGCCTCAGGCGGAGGCGAATGTCCTCCGAGCAACCGAGCGCGAGCGGCTCGCCGCGCTGGTGAAGGCCGATGTGGCGAGGGCAGGCGAGCTGCATGCCGATGACTTTCAACTGATCAACCCGTTGGGCGGGGCGCTCTCGAAGGAGGAGTACCTCGGGGGCATCGCCTCAGGACAGATCGACTACCTCTACTGGGAGCCCGACTCGATCGCCGTGCGTCTCTACGAGGATGTGGCGGTTATCCGGTACTCGTCGCAGCTCGAGATAGTCGTGCAGGGCAACCACATCCCCCGTCAGCGCTATTGGCATACCGATCTTTACGAGCGCCACTACGGGCGCTGGCAGGTTGTGTGGTCCCATGCGACCGCGATCCAGTCGCCTCCAGGTCAAGGGGTTGGCGAGTAATGCCCGCTCCCAAGGCGGTGCCTGAGCCGATTCCCGTCATGCGCGCCCTGCGTGACCAGGCGCTGGCGGTGCAGCCCGACCAGCTCGGTGTCTCACCGACCGCCGAGCGCCCTCGCGTCTGGGGCGGCCTCATGGAGATGGGACAAGCCGACGCGCTGATTACCCTGGTCGCGCTGGGTGACGGTACCGCCAGCCTCTACTTCGGCAGCGGCGGTGGGGTGATCGGGGCCGGGCAGCACGAGGAAGTGCGGCGGGCGGCCGAAGGTTTCCTCGCGGAAGTCGAACGCCATCATCTGGAGCTGGAGCCCACCACGGAGTGCCCGCTACCCCATGTGGGCCGGGTCCGATTCTATGCCCGCACCTTCGAGGGCACCCGCACCGCGGAAGCCGGTGAAGGCTCGCTGCGGACCGGCGAGCACGCCCTATCGCCACTCTTCTTCAGCGCTCATCGAGTCATCGCCGCGATCCGGGAGCGAACCGAGGCAAGAACATCGGGGCCCAGGAGCACAGCCTGATTGCGCGTCGCACAGGACTACACGCCTCAATACCTCGACCCGATTACCGTGCGGGCCGGGGATCGGGTCCAGGTCGGCCGCGACGACCCGGAGTTTCCGGGCTGGCGCTGGTGCACCGCTTCCGACGGGCGTGAGGGATGGGTCCCCGAGGACTGGTTCCAGCGTAGCGGTGCAGAAGCAACCATGCTCCGGGAATACACCGCGAGAGAGCTGGAGGTCCGGGCCGGCGCCGAGGTGGGCCTCGGCGAAGCGATGCACGGCTGGGTGTGGGCGACCGCCGCGGACGGGCGCGACGGTTGGATTCCGCTGACCTGCTTGGCGCGGGAGTGACCATGCGTTTCAAGAGCCGAGCCCAACGTCGGAAATTCGCCGAGCTCCTGGTCAAGGGAGAGATATCCCCCGAGACTTTCGAGGAGTGGAATCGGGATACCGGTAAGGCCAAGCTTCCTGAACGGGTGAAGCCTGCCAAGCGAAAGAGTAGCCGAACCAAGGCGTCGAAGTCCCGGGCCAAGCCAAAGAAGAAGTCCAAACGGGCGAAGTAGCCGTACTGACCCTATGCGACTGGTTTCGTGGAACATCTTGGCGGGCGGCGGCCCGCGCTGCGGCGCGATCGTCAAATTGCTCCGGAGCTACGACCCGGACGTCATCGTGCTCCAGGAGACCGTCGCCACGCGAGCCACCGATCTCTGTCACCTGCTTGGCGGGGCCGGATACGCCCATGGTCTCAGCGCGCCGCGCGGACCCAAGGAGCGGGGCCTCTGTGTACTGGCCCGGACGCCCCTCAGACGCCTCGCCGAGGCTACACCACCTCACGCTACTATTTATCCACGGGGCTGGCTCGAAGTAGAGCTCATGGACTGCGGGTGGCGCCTCGCCGCCGTCTACGGCCCGCCGGAGGGCCCGCTGATCCCGGCCTTCTGGAATGCCGCGGCCGCGTGGCTGGCTTGCCGAGCTACCCACCCGTTCATCATGCTGGGTGACTTCAACGCGGGCGCCTCCTGGGTCGATGCCAAGAACTACCGCTTCAAGGCAGGTCGAGCCTTCGCGGAGCTGGCGGGCATCGGCCTGGTCGATCTGTGGCGGCGAGAGCATGGCGAAAGGCGGGAGCACACCTGGTTCAGCTGTCCCGGAGGCGGCCGCACCGGCCGTGGGTTCCGGATCGACCACGCCTTCGCCTCGGCCATGCTGGCCGAGCGGGTCACCAGCTGCCGGTACGATCACAAGGTTCGCAAGCGCGGCTTGTCGGACCATTCGCTGTTGGTGGTGGACCTGACAGCGAGCAACTGACGAATGTCATATGACTACTTCACCAAACCGTGCCGCCGATGAAACCGAGCTCCGGCGGCTGACCGACGAGCTGTTCATCACCACCGATCTGAAAGACTGGACCGCCGCGCGGGGCCTCTTCGCCGACGGGCCGATCGAGGTGGATATGAGCTCGCTTGCCGGCGGCGGCCCGGTCCAGATCACGGCCGATCAGCTCATTGGCGGCTTCCAGTCGGGGCTGCACCCGGGAAAGCTGAGCCATCACCTGGTTGCCAATTACCGGATTCAGGTAGATGGAGATCGTGCCGGGGTGTGGGCCCACGGGTACGCCTGGAACCGAGTTCCGGCGCTGCCGGCGGGGAGCGACCTGTGGGAGACCTGGGGGAATTACCGGCTCAGCTTCCGGCGAGTCGCCGCGGGGTGGCGGCTGGACGGGTTTCGCTATTACTCGAAGCTGACCCGGGGGAACGACGCCGTGCGCACCCACAGCCGGTGATCATTGACAGCCGAAGCGCTCGCAACCGTGGCTGTTGTCCGGGATCTTGCGGGCAAATCCCATGTAGGACACCGAGGTGTCGGAGCTTTCGCCCAGGTCCATCGCCTGGAGAGCCGCCGCATAGCTGAGGAGGCCACGTTTGCGCCGGCGCAGCGTGCGAATGAGACTGAGCGGATTGGCCCGGGGCTTGAGCCCGGTCAGGCCGCCCGGCACCAGGCCGTGGTGCTCCAGCTCGCGCCGGAGCTCGGCCGGCCGGATGAACATCTTCCAGTCGTGCAGTCGCGGAGGCATCAGAGAGGTCCACTGCCACTCTTGCAGCAGGGTGATCGCGATCAGTCGGCTTCGAAGCGTCCGGTTAATGGTGTCGAAGAGATAGGTCCCTCCGGGCCGGAGCACGCGCGCGGTTTCCGCGATGACCTGTCCTACGTCACTGACATGTTCCAGCACGTCGCAGCAATACACTACGTCGAAGCTTTCGTTCGCAAACGGGAGCGCCTCGCCCAGGGCACACTGGTACCCGATCGTAAGCCTCTGACTGGTCGCATGCGCCCGTGCCGCCACCAGCGACGGCTCCGACGGATCCACTCCCACCACGGCACAGCCCAAACGGGCGAACTCCTCCGCCAAGAGCCCGCCGCCACACCCGATATCCAGGACTCGTAGACCGACCGGCGCCAGCCGCAACTCTTCCAGGAGTATCCGCCGCATGTAGCCGAACCGCGCGGGATTGAGAGCGGCCAGCAGGTGGAGGAAGCCGCCCTCGTCCCACCAGCTGTCGGCCATCCGATCATACACGGTGTTGTCTACGGGTGGCATTTCGGCCGTGATCGGCGATCTCAGGTCGTCCGCAATCTCGTTAACGTCGTTGGGCTCGCATGCCGGAGCGCCCTGCCACGACAAAGGCGACGGTCATCAGCCCCATACGTCCATGGAAGCTACGCAACCAAACCCGACGATAGTGGCAAGGATGGCGTCACGCGCCGTGGAGGGCTCCGATAACCTCCCCAAACCCTGGCGGGGCACCGCAATCGCCCGTACGTTCGACGAGTCACCCATCCGTTCAATTGCTGCAGCGCGTCACCGGAGCCCTTGCCCCAAGGGAGGCCCCATGCATCGCGTCCGGCCGAACGTTCAGCGCGTAATGACCGGTATCCTCTTGGCGCTTGCCGTGGCCGCCGTCGGCGGGGCGACGCGGAGCGCCGGGGTGAAGGTGGCGTTGGTGCTGTCGGGCGACCCGGGCCAGTATGCGGGGATGTGCGATGGGGCGGGTGGGACCGACTCCCTCACCGGAACACTGGTTCGGCAGGGTAGCGGTCCGGTCGCCTCGGACGAGGATGTGATGTACAGCGGCGTGCTCTCCAGGAAGACCGACATCAGTGCCTGCGGCACCAAGCCGGCGCCCACCGAGGACCAGGTGGCCATGTGCGTCGCCAACCTCGTGGGCAGCGCGAAGATGAACGTGGAGCTCGAGGTCTACGAGGGTGACCGCGGGGTGTGGATCAAGATGAAAGCGGACCCCACATCGGTCACCAAGTCAGTCACTGGTTGCCCCGAGCCCGGCGAGTGGCTGAAGGAGTACTACCCCGACGGCGCCAGTGGTGTCGGCATCGAGACGGTGCCCTCGGGGCTGCTTCGAGTCGGGAAGCGCTACGCCGAGGTGGGCGTTTCGCTGGAGATCCTTCCCTAGTTGCGCACCCAAACCCAACGATGTTGGCAAGGATCCTTCTCCTCGCATTTTTGCAGTGGTCGCCTCCTCAGGCTATGGCCCAACAGGTCGTTCTCCCGATCGGCACCCTCACGCTGCCACCCGGGTTCACCCACCAGGCGCAGCAAGGGACCGAGTCCTACCCGGGGAGCATCGTGGCTCAGGTCAGCAGCCTGGTGATCTATTACGACATCGGGCCGATGGCGGGAGCGCATGTTCACCCCAGTCGCCGGGCCGACCCTCTGACGCTTCCGGCGAACTTCGAGGCGACAATTGGCGACGCGCGGGAAGTGGCGGCCTTCATGGCCATCGTGACGAGCTATCGGCCGCGATCCAAGAGATAACCCTCGGGAGGCGACCCCAACTTCTCGAGGCGAGTCGGGCTAGATTTAGGGGTGCGTCACTCTCCGTACCCCCGGTCCCGAACAGCGAGCCTCCGTGTGAGCAGCTATAAGGTCGAGCAGCACCACGTCCAGTATCGCGGCCGCAATTTCCATTTCGTGTCTTACGATGGCCACCCGGCCAACGAGCGTCGCGGTGAGCCGGCGGTTCCGCCCATGTGGTACCTGATGGGCTCCGGGAAGCGATGGCCGGTGATGCCTCAAGTCCCTGGGCAGCCGCAGGACGAGACCGAGCGCGACTTGATCACCTGGCTGAGGGAGCAAAGGTTGGGCAGCTGATGCGACTAGCGCACCAGTGAGTCCAACTGGCGAACATCGCGACCGATCTCACGATAGTACTTCCGAGTCAGCTCGAGCAACGTGAATCCGTCCTCGTACGCAGCAAAGGCGCCGTTGATCCCCTTGTCCAGGTAGATGAGGCCGCCTTCAACGACGAAGAAGATCAATGCCGGCTCTGGTGAGTCGTCGGCTATCACCAGCGTGTGAGCTTCGCCGGCCGGCTCATAAATGAACGTACCGGGCTTTGCGACCCAGTCATGCTCCAGGTATCGCCAGTGACCACGCATCGTGAACCCACGAACGGTACCAATGTGGTAGTGAACGCCGAGCTGGGCGCCGGGGAGAGCTTTCAGAACAACACTAAACCCTCCGGACGTGACGTTAAAGCAACAGGGCTGAAGCCAGACACCCTCGGAGTAGGGAACCCATGGTCCATGCTCAGCTAGGTCAGTGTTGACGACAAAGTGCTCGCGGCTTCTTTGATTCGGATCGAGCCCGTCGGTTACACCGTTGAAGGCAGTGATGGGCACGTGAGTCTCCCTTCCTGAGTCGGTTCATGCTTTATCTTCCGCCGGGTCTCCTACCGCAACGTCATGTCGAATAGCCCAGCGAGCGAACGCGTCAGGTGGCGGGCGGCTCAGTAGTCGAGACGTATTGTCTGGCCGTGGCCAGGCCCGCGATATATCCTCCGATGAAGAGGTCGAAGCCGACGCAAAACCACGGGTACCAGACCGGCGCGAATGCCGGACCGCTCGCGTAGTGGAAGAAGAGGTCCCATGCCACGTGGGCCGTCCAGCCAAACGCCAAGAGAGCGGGCCACCGCCTGGTGCCAAGGACGGCAGCAATGCCAAAGAGTCCCGCGCCGACTAGCTCCAGGCCGAGATGGCTCGCTGGAGCCCCGCGTTGCACGCCGAACATAAGGTAGGCGACGGCGGTGATGCCGAGGCCTACGCCGTACACCAGCAACTCGCGGCGCGGAGCAAGGGACCGACCGATTCCCACCAGCCCGATCGCACCGAGCACGCCAATGGTGACGGCGATCTCGAAACGTGACAGAATCGCGACCATGATGCCTTTACCGTCTAACGGTCCGACCTAACTGCGCGGGGCCCGCAGGTTGGTCCGCCATGCAACGACGAAGCCGGCAGTCAAAAGCAAATGAATCACCAGGAACAGTTTCGCTATCGGGCGCGCGCCACCAGTGAACACACCCCATACGTCCACGAGAGTTACGCAACCAAACCCCACGATATTGGCAAGGAAAATGGCGTTTCGCGCTGTGGAAGGCTCCGCGTTCCGAGCCATCCAGTTCAGCACTGCAATCCCCAGCATGGGACCGCCGAAGATTCGGAGGAAGTGGAGCAGCGCGGGGGAGGCATCTGGCGGGACGGCACCGATACCAAACTGCCGGGGAACGAGCATCATCCCGACGCCAACAATAGCCTGGTAAATCGCCGAAACTATCAGCACTGCCCTAAACTTCATGATAGGCTCCTGATGTCGCGTTACGCTGGCTCGAACAACTCGATGGGATTGCCGTCCGGATCTTCCACCTGGACCTGCTTGCCGCCAGGGCCGACTTCCATCTCGTTCCGAAAGCGCACTCCCTGGTTCTCGAGTTCAGCAATCCGGGTGGACAATTCCTTCACTTGGAGAACCACCCTGTTCCACCCGCCGGCCTCTTGCTGCCGGCCGTCGGGCATCGGCCGAGAGCCCGACGCCCCCGGACCACTCAAGATCAGCTTCAGATCGCCGATTGAAACTTGGCCGAAAGCGGGCAGGTTTTGCATGTCTAACTTGAAACCAAGCGTCTGAGTATAGAAGGCGATCGAACGGTGAACATCTTTTACCTGAAATCCGACGCCCCAAAGCCCCAGGATGAATTGCTGTGCCTTCATTGATGATGAGTCCATGGCAGTTCGTTCTCCAGGCACAGAAGCGATTCTCTCCTTACTACGTCCCATGCTTCGCACCGGGACGGTAGGTCAAGAGGACGACACCGGAACGGTACGGCTTGGCTTGAACTAACTGTAGCTTGCGTACGTTTGTCGTGTCATCAAACAGCCGCCGGCCGCGCCCCACGGCTAGCGGGTAGACGAACAGCCGGTACTCATCGACCAGCGCGGCGGCTATGAGGCCATGGACAAGCGTGATGCTGCCAGTGACACCGATCTCACCGCCCACTCGCGCCTTCAGCGCCCGCACCTCCTCCGCCAGTTCGCCGCGTAGGACTGTCGTGTTCTCCCAGGCCGGCTCGTCCAGAGTACTGGAGAAGACGTACTTTGACACTCGGTTAAGGTGGGCTGTGATGCCGGTCGTGTCGCCGGTCTGGGCTGGCCAATATCCTCGGAACGACTCGAACGTCTTCCGGCCGAGGAGCAGTGCGGCCTCCGTCCGCATCTGCTCGCGAGCGTCGCCACGATGTCGGAGTCTTCGGTCTCGGTGTCGTCCCCAGCTGGGGAGAACCAGTCGCCAACCTGCTCGATTACGCCGTCGAGCGTCGCATTCTCCGTCACGACAATGGTGCCCATCCGCGTTCCTCCGGGGTGTTAGAGGCAAGCGCTTCGGCCCTGCTCGCGACAACCTCCACGGCTTGGGCGACGCCCGGATCAGTAGCATCCATTTCAACATACGCAGCCAAGATTCGCAGCCTAACACCTTACTGAAGCAATGACACCGCCTCGAATTAGAGCTGACCTCGGAGCCACCGCACCACTACATCCTCCGGCCAGACATGCGCGAATAGGGGCGTCTCTTCGTACAGGTGTGCAGCATTCAATAAGGAAAAACTAGACGCTGGGCGGGAGCCCGGCTATATGAGTGCCAGGCCGCCCCGCTGATCTACGCCTTCGCCCTCGCTCTACCGATCCACCGCCACCGCCTGAATCCGGCTCGCCGTGCTGTCCCCCGCCGACACGAAGCTCCCCCGCACGGTCACCCACTCGCTCTCATCGGTAATATCGGCCGCCAGCATCCCCCGCGCCCGCAGCTCGAACTCTCCCGAGATCCGCCCCTCCTCGACGCTGGTGATCGTCACCCAGCCGGTCTCCCCGTGGAACGCGCCCACCGGCCGGGTCACCGTTCCGGCAATGAAGCACGCGTGGAACATGCGGTCGCCGTCGAACTCGTCGGGCCAGTCGGGCAACACCGGATAGCGGCCGGTCTTGGGCAGTTGGTCGCCCTGGGTATAGAGCGAGAGCGAGCCTTCGCCCCGGGTGGCGCCGAGCGAGATGGCCAGGATCGGCCTTCCTTTAATACGCTCGGGGCTCAGGCCGTAGCTGGCCTCGTCGCTGGCGACGGCCATGGTGACGGCACCGCTGGCCTCCAGCTGGAAGGAAGGAGCGCTGTCGGACGACAGCGAGAGCGAGGTGGCGGCGAACATGCCGAGGATCGAAGCGCGGGCGAACATCTGAGCCTCCGGGTCGTGGGTTCGTGGACCTGATGACGGAGACCAGTGTACCGGCGGCGCTCAGCCCCGAATCACGAGATTATCAGCAGCCTTATATTGGAAAGCCAACGCGAAACGCCGCATGGCGTTACCAATGAAGCGCATCCAGACGTTAGGCGGTCTTGCCGTCTTCGACGGCACCCGGCCCCTGGGCGGCAATGCCCAGCAGCCGCGGCGGCTCGCCTTGCTGGCGGTGCTGGCGCGGGCGGGCGACCGCGGGGTGAGCCGCGACCGTCTGGCCACTCTTCTCTGGGGCGACGTCGAAGCCGACCGCGCCCGCCGCAACCTCAACCAGGCCCTCTACGCCATCCGCCAGGACCTGGGGTCCGAAGACGCGATACTCGGCACCCGCGATCTGAGGCTCAATCCCGAGCTGGTCGAGGTGGACGTCATCGGCTTCGAGACCGCCAGCGCCTCCGGGGCGTTGGAGGAAGCCGCCCGGCTCTACGCCGGCCCCTTCCTCGGCGACTTCAACCTGCCCGGCGTCAGAGACTTCGCCCGCTGGGCGGAGGAAGAGCGCGCCCGGCTGGCCGCCGACCACCGCGGCATCCTCGAGGCGGTCGCCGCCGCCGCGGTCCACCGCGGCGACTCGGCGGCCGCGGTGCTCTGGTGGCGCCGGCTGGCGGCGCTCGATCCGACCGACGCCCAGGCAGCACAGGGTTTGATGCGGGCGTTGGAGACGGCGGGCGACGTACCCGGCGCGCTGCGCCACGCGGAGATCTTCGCCGCGCTCCGGCAGGAGGAGCTGGACCTCCCGCCCGACCCCGAGGTGGAGGCGCTGGCCGAGCGGATCCGCCGGGGCGCGCGGTCGCCGGCACCGGTTGCCGAGGCCCCGGTCGCGACCGTCGAGCCGCCGGCTCCCGTTGTTGCGGTCCCTCCTGCGGAGCCGGCGCTTCCGATCCCACCGGCCCGGCCGCCGCGCCGCTGGATCGCCGTCGCCCTGGCCGCGGTGGCGGTGGCGGCGCTCGCCGCCGGTGTGCTTCGCTGGCGATCGAAGCCCCCGCCGGTGCTCCGGCCTTCGGTCGTCGTCATCGCCCCGTTCGACGTCTACGACTCCAGTCTCCAGCTCTGGCACGAGGGGCTGGTGGACCTCTTGTCGCGCAACCTCGATGGGGCCGGGCCGCTCAGCACCGTGCCGCCCACGGTGGTGGTGCGCCGCTGGGCCGGGCGAGCCGACGCGCCTTCCGCCACCCAGCTCGCCCGTCGCACCGGCGCCGGCCTGGCGCTGTACGGCTCGCTGCTGAGCGCGGGCCGCGACTCGGTGCGGTTGCGTGCCACCCTGCTGGACGTGGCGGGAGGACGAGCGCTCGACGAATGGGAGGTGGCGGATGCGTCCGACCGGATCGACCGGCTCGCCGATTCGCTCACCGTTCGCCTGCTCAAGAGCCTGGGACGGAGCCGTCCCATCGGCGCCGTCCGGCTGGCCGGCTTCCGCACTACCAGCCTTCCGGTGATCAAGGCCTATCTCCAGGGCGAGCAGCACTACCGCCGCAGCGAGTGGGACTCGGCGCTGGCCTACTACGAGCACGCCATCGAGCTGGACGGCAACTTCGCTCCGGCCTTGAGCCGGGCGAGCAGCACCTTGGGATGGAGGAGCCGGCAACACTCGCCGATGCTCATCCAGTACGCGGCTCGCGCCGGGGCCAACAACCGCGGGCTGCCGCTCCGCGACAGTCTTCTGGTGGAGGCCTCGTCTCAGAGCTTCGCCCTGATATCGGCCGACGCGCTCGCGCTCGACCAGCCTCCCGAGGGCGGCGACCCGGCCTGGTTCGCCGGAATCCGCCGACTCTTCGCCACCCTGCACGAAGCGACCACCCGCTACCCCGACGATGCCGAGGCCTGGTTTCTCTTGGGTGAGGCGGAGAGCCACCTCGGCGCCGCGATCGGCCATTCGTATCAGCAACAGTTGCGCGCATTCGACCGCGCCATCGCGCTCGACTCCGCCTTCACGATTTCCTATCTCCATCCCATCGAGGTGGCGGCGATCTTCGGCGCCGATTCCGTGCGCAGCTACCTGCGACCCTACCTCGCGCTGGTGCCGCGCGAGGCGAGCGTCGACGGCACTCGGCTGGTGCAGCGGCTCATCGATTCGGCGCCGGGGACGGCCGACCCGGCGGCACTGTTCAAGGGCCTTTCCGACGACGGTCTCATCGTCGCCGCGCTGGAGCTGACCCGGCTGCCCGACAGCGCGGAGGCGGCGGTCAGCCTGGCGCGGTTCAAGGCCGCCCTCCCCGGCGGGATGATGCACATGCACCACGCCGTCTTCATGAATCGCGAGCTGGGCCGTGCCCTCATGAGCCGGGGGCACCTGCGAGCGGGCGCGGAGCTGATGGGTGACCAGGACGTGACCGCCGGCTTCGCCGAGGCCGCGCTCCTCGGAGCGGTGCCGGTGGAGCGGGCCGGCCCCGCGTTCGCCAGGTGGCTCGCGCAGCCGGGCTTGCCGCCGTACGTCGCGTTTCCCTGGTGGGCGCATCAGCGGGATACCGTCTCACTGCGGCGGGCCGGCGCCAGGGCCGACTCGCTCGCGCGAGTCGGTGATGCAGACATGCGACCCCGGGCGGCGTACGTGGCGGCCGCGGCGAAGGCGTACGGCGCGCTGGCCCGGGCGGACACCTCGGCGGCGCTGGAGCAGCTGCTGGCGTTGCCGGAGGACGGGTGCGCCGCCTGCTATCTCGACCGGCTCATGCTGGCGCAGCTGCTGGCCGAACGTGGGCGTGATCGTGAGGCGTGGCGGATCCTCCAGGGGGAGCATCCGGCGGCGACGGTGACGTCGATGGCGAGCGAGGTGCTGTGGGCGCTGCTGCGGGGGCGGGTGGCGGAGCGGTTGGGGGAGCGGGAGCGGGCGATCCAGGCGTATGGCTGGGTGGCGGGGATGTGGCGGAATGCGGATCCGGAGCTGCGGGTGTACGTCCGGGAGGCGAGCAAGGTGGGCAGGCGCGGATGACGAGGGAGAAGTGATAGCCCAGTGATGGCTCCAAGCGAGATGACCGAAACGGTATCCAGTCGGTGTCTCTGTTGCGTGTGGTCAGAACTCAAGCGGCCTCGTCGCGGCCCTTCCCTGCGACGACTTACTTACTCAGAGGTTCCAGCTCCCTGGCACTAATCGCGACGGCGCCGAGCTAGCCGGAGGGGATGTTGGCCGCGATGATTGAGCTAGATGAAACTGCCACATTGTCGAGTATGCGCGACGCCAGGGTACAGAAGTCAGAGTGCATGGCCTTCCGGGGTATCGCGCTAGATCAGCGCGGAGTCCATATTCTTGACCAATGACAATTCCGTATTCACTCAGTAAACAAAGGAACGACCGTGCTAACACCGCGCCTACAACAGCTGAAGCAACAGATTGAAGGCAAGTCGGAAACCAAGCGCTCGAGCGCAGAGTCAGAGTTGCTGCAGGAGCTCCTGCAAATCGATCGAAGTGAAAAGCTCAGAAAGGCGATGACTGAAGAGAGATTCCAAGAGCGTGCGTTCGCGGGACCACCGGGCTCGTGTACTTGTTGTGGACGAATCTTGTAGCTATGCCCCAGGGCTTCTTTCTTGTAGGTCCGACCGACGACCGCCAGGACATCCTTTTTCAGATGGACCCTACGGTTGAAGGGGAACCATCGGACGAGCAAAGGACGCTCATCAACGAAATAGAGCGTACCCTCCGGGTACTACGACTTCTGTTTGCAGGTCGAGAGACGGATTTCAAGCGTTACTTCGAGCCGATTCTCTCGCTATCCAGGGAGGGCTTGTTGGCAGCCGAGCTCAGCCGGAAATAGCGCGCCTCGCGCTCACAGAGTTGAGGCATGAAGTCCTCGAGCGCGAGGCAGGGCGGGTAAAGAACAAGTACATGGTCGAACTTGGCACTGCCTGCACAAAAGTCGGGATTCCATCACTCGTTCTTGCCTTTGTAGGGAGAAGCGCGGCGACGTTTCCGATCCTTACTTCCTCCCACGGGGTTGTGACAGCGAGTGCCTTTTCGAACTTCTGCTTTCTGATAGCAAGCTGCGTTGCTGGGGTTTGGATATCCTTCGGCGCTCGGAAAGCTCAACTTCCCTTCGAAGATCTCAGCGTGCCAGAAGCAGACAGATTGGAACCATCTGTTCGCATCGCGTTTGCTGAATTACTCACGATCGGCCTTGCGCTGCTGTTCCACATCGGAGTGCCAGAAGTAAAGCTGGGCTCAGTCTCATCCGTTCAAGTGTTTAGTAATCCGATTGCTGCGGTGCTCATTGGTTTGTCCGCCGGTTTCAGCGAGCAAGTTCTGTCCAAGTCATTGGCATCGCGAGTCTCTGGCCTTTTCACAGCTAGCTAACTCAGAGGCCTATCCTAGATGCCACAAGTGCTACCTGCCCCCAGACCTCGCACTACCACTTAGCTGGAAACGAGCACAGAAGCTCTCACACCGATTCCTTCGCCCGCCGGCACTCCTCCGCCCCCCTCCCCCTCGCCACCGCCATTAGACTGTCCCACGCCTCCCGAATCCCCTCCCGCTGCCACGTCGCCTGGTCGTACCGCCAACTGATGAACGCGCAGCTCTCCGGATGGCTCACCGCCAGCCTCCCGAACCGCACCAGGTCCGCCGCGGTGCACGGACTTGTGCCCGCACCGTAGCACCGCTCCACGTTCACCCCCATCACCACCCGAAGCCCCAGCTTGCTCGCGGTCCTGGCAGCACTATCGAAGAAAGCCTGAGGGTCACCCCGCCGAGTGTGGTACTGCGCCCAGGTGTAGTCCAGCAGCGGCGCGAGCGGCGGATAGGCCGCCACCCAGTCCGGCGTGATCCGCACGCCGAGCGGTAGGCCCGGCAGCTTGGCGCGGGCATACGCCGCCCACTCGGCGACCTGCGGCCGGGTGATGGTCTTCCCACCCCAGCAATTGGTGCAGCCGTAGTCGTCCGCCAGGTTGAGGCCGAGGAGGGTCGCGCGATACTTCTTCAGCGTGTCCGGCGGCAGCACCGCCGCGTACTGGTCGGTGAGCCGCTTGGCGCTGTCCACCGAGAACTCCCCGATCGGCTGGCCATTGGTGGTGAGGAACCGCCGGGGCGGCACGATCACCAGCCGGACGCCGCAGCGGTCCGCCAGCTGGACTCGGCTCAACAGCGAGCGCGGGTTGAGGGTCTGCATCGCCGCCGACGCCGGCCCCGAGCAGTACGACTCCGCCGGCCAGGCGGTGAGGCCGACCGCGAACTGATGAGAGCGCCTCGCCGCCGCGCGCACGCTGTCCACCACTCGCGCGCTGTCCACTCCCCGCGCGGTGTCGAACACGATGCGAGGGACCAGGGTAACCGTCGGAGTGTAGATGGTGTGACCGAAGATGGTGAACTCGCCACTGGGGAAGGTCCAGGCGGCGGTGTTCGCACTCTGGGCCGTTGCCGAGCTTGCGAGGCCGGCCAGCAGAAGCAGGGCAGGGCAATGGCGCGACATGACTACATCCTCCCAATGGAAAGTCGCAGACCTCCTGATGTGATAATAACAGCGAGCGGATCGCCCACTTGCATCGGGCGTGCCATCTGCTGCGCTCCGGTCTGACGACTCCGTCCTCACTCTCGATGATGCTCGAGCTGGTCAGACTGTCTCCTCAACGGGACAGGCTGAGTATCTCTCCGTCCACTCGCGCTAACTGTCGTGCAGCCGCGAATGAGCATCGCGCGGGACCGAAGGAGCCTCGGGTAAGTCTGACTGCGTATCGGTCGAGCCGAACGGAGGCCCCGTCGTTCCGGAGACGGACCGTGCGATCGCGACGGAGGCCCGTGCAGGTCCGACGGTCGTCCGATTTTGCCGGCGGCGGACCCGTCGATCGCGAAGATGTCTCGCGCGGCCGAGAAAGCGTCTCCGTCATTCCCGAAGACGACCGCGTCGGGCTCGATCCCCTTCTATGTATATCTGACTGCGCTGCCGTCGAGCCTGACGACGACCCGGTCGCGCCGTCCGAAGGCCCGTCCGAGCCGTCGGCGTCTCCGTCGAGTCCGTATGCGTTCCGGTCGCGGCGGAGACGTCGCGTGCGAACCCGAAAGTGTCTCGTGCGAGCCTGAAGAAGTCGCCGTCGGCGGCGAAACAGTCGCGTGCAGACCTGAAAGCGTCCGCGTCGCCGCGCAAGGACTGGCATGCTCTTCGCCTCCGTCGCGGGCGACCGGTCCGCGGCTGGGCGCGGTCCGATCACATCGTCTGCATCATCACCAGCGCCGCGCGGCGCCCGGCAGTCGTCCGGCGACGAAGTGGGAGGACCGTATGGATGCGAAGTCACGTCGTAGGCTCGAAATGGGGACCCGCGCGCTGGATTTCAGCCGCACGCACCCCGACTCCAGCCCGGGTTACACTGCCGCGCTCTCGCGGTTGGAGAACCGGCTGGAGCGCGCCGAGCAGTTGGCGGCGCAGCAGCTGCAGGGAATCTCGGAGGTCCGTGCCGCGACGGCGCGGAAGCAGGAACTGCGTCGGACGATGCGCGAGGCGCATCTGTCTCACCTCGCACAGGCCGCTCGAATGGCCGCGCGCGAGGTGCCGGAGCTGGCGCAGAAGCTGGTCCTCAGGTCGGACGTCAGGACGTACCTGGCGTTCCGGACCGCCGCCCGCGGGATGGCGGCTGAGGCGCAGAACCAGAAGGAAGTGCTGGTGAAGCATGGCCTGGTGGAGAGCGTGCTGGACAATCTGACCCAAGCGCTCGACCAGTTCGACGAGGCCGTGGAGGCCGGAGGAGGTGGCCGCCAGTCCCACGTCGGCGCCAGCGCGGAGCTCCGGGCGGTGGCGGACGAGATCGTCCAGGTAGTGCGGGTGATGGACGGGCTCAACCGCCTACGCTTCAGCAACGATCCGGAGCTGCTGGCGGCCTGGGAGAGCGCCAGTAATGTGGTCGCTACACCGAAGAACGGCACCCCCAAGCCGGCTCCCGGTGACCCGCCGCCGACGGGTGGCGAGATCCGGCCGGCCGCATGACCCGGAGCCGATCACTCCGGAGTACTGAATGCTGAACCGCCGCCGATAGTCGCGACTGTCGGCGGCGTATCTTCCGGTGCCTCTCGACTGGGACGAGAGCGGACCGCATCTTTCCCCAAAACCACGCCGAGTATTCGATGCTGAGGGCCGGCGTCTTCGCCCTGACACTCCTGGCAGTCGAGACGCTGCCGCTTCAGGTCCACGGCCAGGTGCCCGGCGGTCCGGACACCGTCGTAATCGAGACCGGCTCGGTCCGATTGCGTGGCTTGCTGTGGCGTCCGGAGGGTCGCGGGCCATTCCCGGCCGTGCTGTTCAACCACGGCCGCTATACCAGTCCTGTCCCCATCCGGCCACAGGAGCCGGAGATACTCGGTCCGGTCTTCGCCGAGCACGGATACGTGTTTCTCTTCCCGTTCCGTCGCGGCATCGGCCTCTCGGCCGACCAGGGCCCCTCCGATGGCGACCTCATGGCCCAGGCATTGGCAGCCGGCGGGCCAGAGGCGCGCAATCGGGTGCAGCTCGAGTTGCTGTCGGGTGAAGATTTGGAGGAAGCCGCGGCGAGCCTTGCACTGCTCCGCGCGCTTCCGGACGTCGACCAGCACCGCGTCGCCATCGCCGGACACTCCTTCGGCGGCTCGCTCACCCTCTTCCTTGCCGCACGCGACTCCAGTCCGCGGGCAGTCGTGATCTTTTCCGGCGCGGCGCTGAGCTGGAATCTCTCCCCCGAGCTCCGAACCCGGCTGCTCGCGGCTGTGGGCCGGACGCCTCCGGTTCTTTTCCTCCACACGGCCAATGATTACTCGACTACCTCGGGCAGGGCGCTGGCGGCGGAGATGCGGCGGCTCGGGCGGCCGCACCGGCTCAAGATCTATCCCGCCGAGGGAACGACTGCCCGTGAGGGGCACAATTTCTTATTTCGAAACGTGACCATGTGGGAGGCCGACGTGTTTGCCTTCCTGGATTCACATTTGCGGCACTGAGTGCTCGGACCGCCTGGTGCCACGTCACCCTTGGTGTACCCCATCCGCAAGGCGACTCCACCTATGCTCCGCTCAGCGGCACTACTCACGCTCCTGCCGCTCGCTCCGCGACTGCTTTGGGGTCAGCAGGTGTCGCCCGACCGCCTGCCGCTCGCAGAGCAGTTCCAGATGCACTATTTCATTCAGGACAGCATCGTGGCGGCCCTTCCTGGATATGTAGGGTTCGATTCCGACTTCCCCTGCTCCGTCGTGGTCCACCTGCTCGACACGCTCGCCTGGGCGATAGCGCCCGGGCGTTGTTCCGGCACGCCCTTGCTGCCGACACATCCGCCTTGTCACGGGAATACTGCTCGGGCCGCCCCGAGGTGCGCATACACGCGGCTCGTTATTCAACCACCGCGCTCATGGCTTTCGCGAGGCGCATAGATACGGTGCTCGCGGAGCCGGCGCTGCGGGTGCGGGGCAGTGTCCGAGTCACACCTGAGACACTGATAGTCGGGGCCCATAACCAGGTGGCGTTGGAGCGAGCCCGCAACCGGCTCGCACGTGAGACGACCATTCCGCAAGACATGCTCGCCTACAAGGTGTGGATACCTGAGGAGGTCGATGGGCCGGTAGTCCCGCCGCGCGCCGCCTATCTGGCCGTGCTCGACACGATCGCCGTGGCGCCCGCCGAGGCCGGGCGGTCGTTCGTCATCGATCTGAGCTCGTTGCCTGCCACAGTGAATGAGGGCGATCTTCACCAGCGGGGGCTCCGACAACCCAGCCCGGCAGACACCTGCGGGACCACGTTGGTCTCCTTCAACCAGCCCCGTCAGTTTGTGAGTGGAGCGTATGCGTTCTCCGTGAGCTGGCGGGCCTACGACTACTACTACGAGGTGCGCTGCGAGTCGGGTGGATGCCGCGTTACGCGCGCGATCCAGCTCCCTGGTGACAAGATCACCACCAGTTGCTCGAGCGCAGAGTTCGGGCCTGCCGGCCTTACAACGTTCTCCAAGGCGAGAGGCCGGGCCGCAGGGCCTCCCCTCGCCTGTGCTCCTCCTGAATCCGCCGCCATTCTGGTCGCCCGTTTTCGGGACGATGCATTGACCCGTGATAGCGTCACCCTGGAACACTGGCCGGAAGGCATTTCCCTACCCGAACCTGCCGACATCGTCGCGGAGACTCGACCCAGCCGTTTGCGATCGGGTGCTCCGCGCCTACTTCGCGAGCGAAGGGCATGTCGGGCCCTACCGTGACGTCAAGGTCATTGTGGTGCGGCTGGGACACTCCTTCGCCGTGGAAGACCCGAGCAATCGAGCCGGCGAGTGGCAGGTTCTGATATTCCTCACTCCCGACCTGGAAGTGGCGGAGGGATGGCTACACTAGCTCCCCGCCACCGGGTGGGGATCAGTGCTGCGCTGATCCTACTGCCGGCAATGCTGCCGGCCCAGGTCGGGGGCCCGGTAGCTGATACGGCGCAAGCCGTACGGCGTCGAGAACGTCGCGCGCTCTGGCCCACCTTGCGTAGGGGTGGTAGCATAGAGCAGCGACCTCCGACCGGGGTGCGCCTTGCCCAACAACCTTGAGGCTCTCGCAGCCGCTCTCGCCGACCGCTACCGACTTGAGCGTGAGCTCGGCCGGGGTGGAATGGCCACCGTCTACCTGGCGCGCGACCTTCGCTACGACCGGCCGGTCGCTCTCAAGGTCCTGCGACCCGAGCTGAGTGCCTCTCTGGGTCCCGAGCGGTTCCTTCGGGAGACCAAACTTACCGCCCGCCTTCACCATCTCCATATCCTGCCGGTCTTTGATTCCGGCGAGGCTCAGGGGCAGTTGTGGTACGTCATGCCCTACGTCAAGGGAGAGTCGCTGCGAGCCCGGCTGCTGCGCGAGCGACAGCTCCCTTTGGCCGACGCCCTGCGGATTACCTGCGACGTTCTGGCGGCACTCTCCTATGCCCACAGCCAAGGCGTAATCCATCGCGACATCAAACCCGAAAACATCCTGCTCGAAGGCGAGGAAGCCGTCGTCGCCGACTTCGGGGTGGCCCGAGCGATCGAGGCCGCCACCGATGAGCGACTGACCGATACCGGCTTGGCGCTCGGCACGCCGGCCTACATGAGCCCTGAGCAGGCGACGGGACAGCGCACGCTCGATGGACGGAGCGACCTCTTTGCGGTAGGCTGTCTGCTCTTCGAGATGCTGGCCGGCGAGACACCGTACACCGGCCCTACGGCGCAGGCAATTCTGGCGAAACGCTTCATCGGGCCGATCCCTTCGGTGCGGACGGTGCGAGAGCAAATACCGGCATCGGTTGACCGGGCCATCACCCGTGCGCTCGCCCAAGTGCCGGCTGATCGCTTTGCGACCGCTGACGACTTCGCCCGCGCGCTTTCAGTCGTGGATCAGGCGGACCAGTCATCAGACACACGGCCGCACGCTTCCACCTGTGACGGCCCGCCGGGCCATCATCGTTGCGGCCGCCGCACTGGTCCTGGCGGTGGCCGGCTGGGCCATGATGAAGTGGCTTCCCGGAGCGACGCCGGCTGTTTCCCCCACCCGGCTTGCCGTGCTGCCCTTTTCAGTCTCCGGCAGCTCGAAGATCGAGTTTCTCGGCGAAGGGATGGTGGACCTGTTGAGCCGAAACCTGAATGGTGCCGGCGATCTTCGAACTATAGACCCCGGCGCAGTATTGACCGCGACGTCTAGAGCCGGCCGCCGCGCGGCCGATAGAGAAAATGCCCGAGCGCTGGCCTCCCGCCTCGGTGCGGGTCTGTATCTGCTCGGTAGCGTACACGAGATCGGTGGCCGCCTGCGGATCCAGGCGGAACTCTACAGCGAGGCCGATACCGCAGCAGGCACCCTCGCCCGCGCCGCCGCCGAAGGCGACACCACTCAGTTATTTCAGCTGGTCGATCGCCTGTCGGCCGACCTGCTCGCCGGGCGCGGCCGGGGATTGAGCTCACGACTGATGCAGAGCGCGGCCCTAACGACACATTCGCTGGATGCCCTCAAGGCATACCTGAAGGGAGAGCAGCACCTGCGAGGCGGGGATGGCAATTTCGACTCGGCGATCGGTGGATTCCAGCAAGCCGTAACCGAGGACAGTACCTTCGCTCTCGCATACTATCGGTTAGGGGTCGCCGCCGGCTGGGCTCAGCGACCAGGGATCTCCGTTCCGGCGACTCAGAAGGCGCTGACGCTCGGCGCCCGCCTCGACGACCGGGATCGCCGACTGTTGACGGCGTTTGCGGCGTATCAGCGAGGTGCGGCAGACGCGGCCGAGCAGGAGTATCGGGCGATCCTTCGCGACTACCCGGACGATCTCGAGGCTGAGTTCCAACTGGCGGATCTCCTCTTCCACTATAACCCGGCTCGAGGGCGTCCGATCGCGGAGGCACGGGAGCCTTTCAATCACGTGCTCGCCCGGGATCCCGGGTTCCTGTGCCCCATATGACCAATGTGGGACCTCGCCGTGCGCGAGGAAGATTATATCGAGGCCGACTCGCTCCTTCGGCGAAAGTTCACGCCTGACAAGCTTCCTCTGGTGCACCGAGCACTCATGGCGAGTGTCCGGAGAGACTCGGCTACCGTGAGGCAACTTCTCAATGAGATGAAAAGCCAGAGCTCCGGATATCCTTTCGCTCCCGGAGCACTGGCGGCCCATCTCAACGACTTCCGCGGTGCTACTGATTTCGCCCGGGCAGCTCTTGCCTCGCCCCGTCCCAAGGCAACCAGAGAAGCGGCTCACCTGATCCTCGCCTCGCTTGCCCTGGCGCAAGGACGATGGAGTGACGCGAAACTGGAGTTCACGCAGGCCGAACAGAGCATTCCCTCAGCCAAGCCGCTGCATGCACTGGGTGCCACGCTGCCCTTCCTGACCGTGCCGGAGTCGGACCTCAAGGCACTTCAGGCCAAGCTGGAGGCCTGGAATCCGAGCATCGAGGCGCCGGAGCCTAATCCAGGTCTCGCCTGGACGCTCCGGCCCCAGGTTCGGCTCTACTTGCTGGCGCTGCTGAGCTCTCGAAGGGAGAATGATGCTGAAGCCCTGCGATACGCGGCCGATCTGAACCATTTAGCGCACCCGGCCGAAGCAGGAGTAGTCATCCAGGATTTCATCCGTACCATTCGCGCGGACATCGCGCTGCGCCGAGGACGCCCGGCGGAGGCGCTCCAGCATCTGGAGATGGTCAAGGGTGAGGTCCCCACCGAGCTTCTGTCGGTGCCTTTCTTTTCAGAGGAGGCGTCTCGCTATTTGCGAGCGGAGGCATTCTACCAGCTGGGGCGGAATGAGGAGGCACTTCGTTGGTTCGGCCACAGTTTTGAAGGAACCCCCTATGAGGCGGTATACCTCGCGCCGGCCAATCTCCGCCGAGCGGAGCTGTACGAGCGCCTGGGTAATCGAAAGCAAGCGGTAGAGCACTACAGTCTTTTTGTCGATGCGTGGAATGGCTGCGACCCCGAGCTACGTCCGCGCGTTGCGGAAGCCAAGGCACGAATAGCCGCCCTCATCGGCGAACCGCGGTGAGGGGGGATTGCCGTGACACGCGTGTGAATCTGGCAAGCCGCTGCGTCTCCCGGAAGAGACTTCGAGCCCTGGAGGCGCCGTGGGGAAGGCTACTATCGCGGTGGTCGGACTGCTCACGGTTGCATCACGGACGCCGCTGGCATTTGCCCAGATTGACACGAGTTGTCAGCGGCAGGGTCCTCCCAGCTCCAGCGTCTATATCACCACACCCGTTACCGTCCGAGTCCCGCCTGATCGGGCAACGCTCTACCTCATCATTGACGCGCCGGCGGGAACCGCCTCCGAAGCTGCGGAGCGGGCGGCTTCCAGCGCTCGAGCGGTGCTCGACACACTGCGCCGGCTGGGGCTCGGGCCGCAGGCCGCCCGCCTGATCAACTACGGGGCGGCTCCGGGAGTGGCAGTCAGCGGCGGCAACGTGCCGATTCCTGGAGCGACCTTTGCCGCTCGCAGCGTAATACGGGTAGAGCTGCAGCGCCTCGAGCTGCTCTCCAACGTGGCGACCGCCGCCTTTAGCCGCGGCGCGACCCTGCTTGGGCCAATCCAGTTCGGCGCCGCTGCTGCTAGTGATTCAGCTCGTCGCGCCGCGTTGGCGAGCGGTCTTGCCGAGGCGAAGCAGGATGCCGAGGAGATGGCTCGCGCGTCCGGTGGCCGGCTCGGCCGGCTACTGGATTCGAACATGAACAACGGGTATTCACCCGACCTCAGCCAGCAGCAATTGCCGCTCGGCGGCCCGCAGTACCAGTACGATGCGGCATCCGCCTGGCGTACCACCCCTGAGGTGATACGGTCGTGGACTATTTCAACCCGCTGGGAGGTTCTTCAGTCGCGGTAGGCTCGCCCGACGCATCTCCCGCGGCGACTTGCCCAGCACCCGGACAAACGCCCGCCGCATCCCATCCACGCTCCCGAACCCCACCGCCGTCGCGATGTGCCGCAAATCGTGCGACGACGACTGGAGCAGCCGCCGCGCCGCCTCGACCCGCAGGTGCAGCACGTACTTCGCCGGCGTGGTGCCGACGTCGGCGGTGAACACCCGCCCGAAGTTGCGCACGCTCATCGACACCCGGTCGGCCAGCGCGGCCGTCGAGAGATCGCGCCGGCTGAGATTGTCCGCGATCCACACCTGGAGCTCCTGAATCGGCTGCATGTCGCTCGCCTGCGCGGCCAGTGTCACGCTGAGCTGGGTCTGGCCGGCCGGCCGCCGGAGGAACAGCACCAGCTCTCGCGCCGCCTCGACCGCGACCGCGCTGCCGCAGTCCTCCGCCACCCAGGCGAGGGCGAGGTCGATGCCGGCCGAAAAGCCGCTCGAGGTGTAGATGTTCCCCGCCTGCACCCAGATCGGGTTCGGATCCACCGCCAGTGCCGGATAGCGGTACGCCAGCTCGTGGGCGTACTTCCAGTGGACCGTCGCCCGCTGGTTGGTCAGCACGCCGGCGTGCGCCAGCAGGAACGCCGCGATGCAGACGGTGCCCACCCGCCGGCAGTCCGGCGCGGTGCGCCGCAGCCACCCCGATAGCTCGTCGTCCCGCCGGTTCCGCGTCTTCACCCCGCTCACGATCAGCAGCGAATCGATCTCGCCCTCGACGTCCTTATAGTGCGCCTGGGCGACGATGGAGAGCCCGCTTTCGCCGGTGATCACCCGGTCCCGCGTGGTCGAGACCACCCGGATCTCGTACTGCCGCCCGCCGCGGCCCATCAGGCGGTTGGCCGTGCTCAATACCTGCACCGGACCGATCAGGTCCAGCTCCTCGATCGGCGGAACCACCAGCACCACGATTCGGCGGGGTTTGGGCATGGGAGAAACATGCCCGATCCAGCGGGGCCGATTCAACAGCTTGGCCGAAAACGCCGGGAATTCGTCCGATTCTGCCGCCGGCGCCGCGATATACTGCAGCCGGCTTCCAAAACTCGCTTGCTAGTTCCCTCGCTGCGCTCGGGATGACAGCAGGGCTGCAATGACTCACCGGTGGCTTGGAATCATTGCCCTCGTGATTCCCACCCTGCTTGGCGCTCAAACCGGGCGAGGTCCCTACGCCCGGATCGCGGTCTTGCGACCGCACGACGGGAAGACCGTCGACTTCGAGGCCGGGTATCTCCGGCACCTGGAGTGGCACCGGCAGGCGCGAGACCCCTGGATGTGGTATGGCTGGAGCATCTGGGCCGGCGATCGATACCGGTGGTTCGTCTACGCGACGTTTGGGCATTCGGCGACTAGCTTGGATAGCGCCGTGACCCCGGCTGAAGACGAGCGGGACAACGTGCTCAACGTCGCCCCCCATGTCGAGTGGGTGACCAACGGACTCTACGAGTACCTGCCCGGTCTCTCCCGCGGCACCGGCGAGCCGCAACCGACGGCTCGGCTCGAGTTCACCACCGTGGACCTGGTGCCCGGAGCGGCAAAGGCGTTCGAGGCGGCACTGAGCGCGAGTCAGTCAAGACTGCAGGGCGAGACGCTCTGGTACCGGATGGTGGCCGGCGGACCTGCGCCACGCTACGTCCGGCTCCGTCCCCTTCCCGGTCTGTCGGCGGTGCTCGAGAAGAGCGGGGTACCGGCGCTCCCCGACGCGGTCAACCGCCTGATCGCCAAACTGAATGTCGAGATCTGGACTCTGCGGCCGACGATGAGCCTCGGCCTGGGAGCGCCGGCTCGCCCATGACGAAGGAACCGGATGGCCATATGGAATCCGTGGCGCGGGGTGGGTGGTCTCCCCGCGCAGGTCTGGATCGTGTTTGCGGTGACGTTCGTCAATCGCGCCGGCACCATGGTCCTTCCCTTCATGGTGCTCTACCTGACCCGGCAGCTCGGCGTGCGGCCGGCGCTCGCGGGCATGGCGCTCACGGTGTACGGCATCGGCGGACTGATCAGCGGTCCCATCGCCGGCCGGCTTTGCGACCGGCTTGGCCCCTTCGCCGTGTTGCGCGGTGCGCTGCTGATGTCGGGCGCCATCCTGCTGGCTTTCCCCTTTGCCGACCGCTTCGAGACCTTCCTCGCCGCCACCTTCGTCTGGTCGTTCGTCGCCGAGTCGGTGCGGCCGGCGACGCTCGCGGCGCTGACCTCGTTCGTCCGTCCCGAGCAACGCAAGGCGGCGGTGGCGGTCAACCGGCTGGGCATCAACCTCGGCATGAGCGTGGGACCGGCGGTGGGTGGATTCATCGCGACCGTGTCGTTTCCGCTCCTCTTCGTGGTGGACGGTGCCTGCGCGCTCACCGCCGGCGTCCTGCTGACCGCCCTCCTCGCGTTGCGGCCGGCCGCGCCGGTGGCCGCGGACGGCCTCCCCGGCGACACGCCGGCCCAGAGTAGTCGGCGCGGCAGCAGCGTGCTGCGCGATCCCGGCGCCGTGGTGTTTCTCACCGGCGTCTTTCTCGTGGCGGCCGTGTTCTACCAGGTCGAGGGCGCGATGCCGCTCTTTCTGGTGGACGAGCTGCACTACCGCGAATCGTTCTACGGCATCCTGTTCGCGGTGAACACACTGCTGATCGTCGTGGCCGAGGTGCCGCTCAACCTCGCTATGGGGGGATGGTCACCTCGCTGGACTCTGGTGCTTGGTGCGGTGCTGGTCGCCGTCGGCTTTGGAAGCATGGCCGTGCTGCACAGCGTGGCCGGCCTCCTGATGGCGACCGTGGTATGGACGTTCGGTGAGATGATCGCGATGCCTGCCGCCGCCACCTATGCAACCGACATCGCGCCGCCGGGACGCACCGGCCAGTACGCCGGTGCGTATGTGTCGGCCTTCAGCCTGGCGATTCTGGTCGGGCCCTGGGCCGGAACCATCGCGTTCGATCAAGTCGGCTCAACGGCGCTCTGGTGCGGGGTGCTCGTCGTGGGGCTGCTAGGTGCGGCTATGCTTAGTCTAACGGACAGCCGGAGGCTGCTGTGAACTTCGATCTATCCAAGAGCATCGCCGTGCTCGAGCGGACGCCCTCGGTGTTGCAGGCCCTTCTCGCCGATCTTCCGCCGGAATGGACCAACGAGAACGAAGGTCCCGACACCTGGAGCCCAATCAATGTCGTCGGCCACCTGATCGATGGCGAAGAGACCGACTGGATGGCACGGGCGCGGCTCATCCTGGCGCAGGGCACCAACCGGCGATTCGAGCCGGTCGATCGCTTCCGGCATCTCAAAGTCAACCAGGGGCGCGAGCTGGGAGAACTGCTTGGCCAGTTCCGGCAGTTGCGGGAGCAAAACCTCGCCGAGCTGCGGGGAATGAATCTGTCGCCGGCACAGTTCCAGCTAACCGGGGAGCATCCGGCGTTGGGCACGGTGACGCTGGGTCAGCTGCTGGCGACGTGGGTGGCTCACGACCTGGGACACATCGCGCAGATCACGCGGGTGATGGCGAAGCAGTATGGTGAGGCGGTGGGTCCCTGGGAGGCATTCCTGCCGGTCCTCCACCGCTGAGCTGAACGTCGAGATCTGGACTCTGCAGCCGACTGGCGACGATCAGCGTTCCGCTACCGCGGAATCGGGCGGCAGAGGCACCGGCACCGGCGGAGGAGCCCAGGCGACCACCGAGAGCCGAACCCCGTCCACCCCCGTCCCCGCCATCGAGAGAGTATGATCGCCCTCCGGCTGGTCGGGCGGTGATGCGTCCTCCAGGATGGGTCCCGGCGGATCGACGGCTCGCAGGGGCTCGACCCGCATGGCGAACTCGAAACGGAACCGGGCCCCCTCGCAGCTGAACTCCGCCCAGTCGAAGCTGGCCCGATCGGACGTGCAGGCGCCGCCGGAACCCTCCAGGCTGTTCGCCTGACTCCCTTCGACCGCCCACCAGGTCCCCAGCTCACGCACCAGATACTCGCCCATGAACCCGGGATACCCGCCGCTTCCCCCGCCGCCGTCCGCTCCCCCGCCTCCGGCGGTGTCGCTCGGCGTGGTGGGCAGCTCCCGCATCACATCCGGGGTGCCGGCCTCCACCCCGTTGCTGCCGACGTCGGCCACGATCCGCACGACCTCGGTCATGTGCTCGGGCTCCCAGGCGATGAAGGTCCGCATCGAGTAGGTGCCGACCTCGATGCACTCCCCGGGTCGCCCGGGAACGGGAGGGCTCATCGTGCTATCCATCGACACAACTTCGGCGCCGGGGGGAGAGCCGCCGCCGCTCCCATCCGGGGGCTCGACCACGACCGTATCGCCCGGCGGCACGGAGCCGCTATCCGACGGCCAGGTGCACTCGAGATTGGGGAAGTCGAGTTGCTCGGCCACGGCGAGAAAACTCCGGTTCGCGCCGTCGATGGTCAGGGCGACCGGCGTGGCGTGACCGGTGAGCCGGACGATCTCGGCGGCGTGCCGGAGCGCTTCGGCAGTGGGAGAGTAGCCGGCGTCGCCGACCGAGTCGGCGAGATGTTGGAATTGGCCGGCCAGTCGCTCGCCTTCACTGTCGGTCCCTGGTCCCGTCCCACCATTGCCGCAGCCCAGAACGCCAAGCAGGGCCCCGCCCAACATCCAGCCAGCGTGCTGACGCATAGGGTCTCCACTCAGGTAGGTCGGGGCGACTGTTCCTCATTACAGACCAAGTATGGCGGTCAAATGCAACGGGGGCGAGAGGCCGGAGCCACCACGGCCCCTCCATCCTCCTCGGCCTCAACGGCTTAGCGTCGGTGACTCCAAGGTGATTCGGGCATGACCGCCGGGCGTATACTCGGCCCCGTACTCAGTCGGTAACCGAACTTACCTGCACCGGGACTTCGGTCCCAGGAGATTCCGATGTCCCGCTTTACCAGCATGTTCGCCCTCGCCGCTGCGGCGGCGCTCGCCGCCTGCCAGGGCGCTGCCGATCCGCTCGCTCCCGATGCCGCCGGCGATCTCTCCGGCGATCCCTCGGCGCCGGCCGCCGCGACCGTCCCGGAAGAGGCCGCGCCCGCGACGGATGTCCTGGCCGCTCTCACCTCCGATCGGATCGCGTTCACGGGCTACACGGCCACCGGGGGTGACATCTGGACCATGAGTCCCCAGGGAGCGACCCTCGCGCAGCTCACAACGTTCACCGGCATGGAGTACGACCCGAGCTGGTCGTCCGATCACAAGCGCATCGCCTTCTTGCGCATGCGCAACGGCGCCTCGGACATCTACCTGATGAACGCCGATGGGACCCACAAGCGTTGGGCCCGTTCCGCGACCTACCCGAGCAGCATCGACATGCCTTCCTGGTCTCCCGACGGGACCCATCTGCTCGCCAGAGTCGTTATTCAGAGCACTCCCACCGTGACCAAGATCGACCTGGCGACGGGAAACATGACCCTCGTGGCGCCAATGGGGCTCCTCGGCGTCGCGGGTAACTACCCGATGTACGATCCGACGGGGAAGATGATCTATTACCTCGACAATACCTACAAGACCATCAAGCGCTTCACCCCGGGCGGAGCGCTGACCACCGTCTTCACCTCCAGCGGCTATCTCGCCGATCCGGCGATCTCGCCGGACGGCACCAGGCTTGCCTACTCCACGTCGGTCAACGCCAGCAACAGCGAGATCTTCGTGTTGAACCTCGCGACCAAGGTGACCAAGCGCCTGACCTACAACAGCGCGGCCGATTATAGCCCCGCCTGGTCGCCCGACGGCACCAAGCTCGCCTTTTCCAGCTATCGAACGGGAAAGATGCAGGTCTATACCATGAACAGCTCGACCGGCGGGAGCCTGACCCGGATCACCAACCGGACCTACGGCGCGGGATCGCCGGCCTGGACTCGATAGGGTTACTCTTTGATCCCCGTACGGAGGGGCCAAGGGCCGGGAGCAGCCGATGTGGCCGCTACCCGGCCCCTTTCACGCATTCCCTTATATAGCCACATTAGCGGCCTGGCGCCCGGCAAACAGCTGCCCGGGAAGCCCTGTAACCATCAGCCCGAGGTAAACCAGATGAATCGACGCAGCGAAGCTCTCGCCCTACGTCTCGAGCAGGGCTCGGAGGCCCTTGCCGCGCTTGCAAGCGAGCTTACGGAACAGGAGTGGCAGACCCGTCTTCCTAAGGATGGCCGCAAGGTTGGGGTCGTCGTGCATCACGTCGGCACGATGTATCCACTGGAGATTCAGTTGGCGCAGACTCTCGCCGCCGGCAAGCCGATCGAAGGGGTGTCGTGGGAGGCGGTCCATGAAATCAATGCCAACCACGCCAAGGAGCAGGACGGAGTGACGAAACAGGCGGCGCTGGAGTTGCTCCGGCGGAACAGCGCGGCAGCGGCAAAGGCGATCCGCGCCCTCAGTGACGAGGAGCTCGATCGGGCAGCGCCGGTGTCGCTCAACTCCGACGCTCCGCTCACCTGCCAGTTCTTCCTGGAGGATCACGCGGTGCGGCACAGCTACCACCATCTGGCTGGGATCAAGCGGGCGTTGCAGTCGCGGGTGTCCGCGATGGCGGCTAGGTAGTCGCCAAAGCGCTGATCACCGCCGCGCCCGCGAGCCCGATGCCGAAGATGAGGAGCGCGGCGCAGCCTTTCCGCGCCGGCGCCGCGGGGCTGACCGCGGGGGCGGGAGCAGGAGCAGGAGCGCCGCTCAGGGCCTGGGAGAACTGGGCGGCGTCGCCGAACCGATCGTCCGGGTTTCGCGCCAGGGCTCGGAGGATGGCCTGCTCCACCGCCTCAGGGATCAGCACCATGGGCCGCAGCGGCCGGGGTGGGCCGGTGAAGCGCCGCATCAGCGCGGCCTGCGGAGTCGGGCCGGTGAACGGCGGCTCGCCCGAGAGCATCTCGTAGAGCACGCACCCCAGGGCGAAGATGTCGCTCCGGCCATCGATCTGCTTGTCACCGCTCGCCTGCTCCGGGCTCATGTAGGTGGGAGTCCCCACCGTCATCCCGGTGGCGGTGAGCTTGTCCTGCACCTCGCTTACCGCCCGCGCCACGCCAAAGTCGGCGACCAGCACCTGATCGCCCGACAGCATGATGTTCTCCGGCTTGATGTCTCGGTGCACCACCCCTTGCTCGTGGGCGAAGGCCAGCGCGCCGGCCACGGCCTGCGATATCCGAATCGCCTCCGGAGGTGAGAACTGGCGTTCGCGCTGGAGTCTCTCGTAGACGTTCTCGCCTTCGACGTAGGGCATGGCGTACCAGAGCTGGCCGTCGGCGTCGCCGGAGTCGAACACGGTGAGGATGTTGGGGTGCTGGAGCCGGGCCGCCACTCGAATCTCCCGCTTGAAGCGGTCGGCGCCGAGGGTCTGGGCCAACTCTGGGAGCATGACCTTGAGGGCGATGGTACGGTCATTCGAGATGTCGTGCGCCTGGAAGACGGTAGCCATGCCGCCCTGGCCGAGCTCACGGTCGATAGTGTACCGGTCGGCCAGGGCTGCCTTGACTCGTTCGCGAAGCTCGGATTTCATGCCTCACATTACCCGCACCGGATCAGTCCCGGTAGGTGAGCTCCTGCAGCGCGATCCGGAACTCTCGCGCGCCTCGGTCCCACCGGATTCCATAGCTCTTGGGGTAGTACCCCGCCGGCACGTACCGCTTCGACTCCGGCACCGGGATCGCCGCCGCCGTGGCCGGCCCGGTGCGCTGCGCCAGGATGAAGTCGCGAGTGACCATCGGCTCGTCGAAGATCACCTGCCCGTTCCATGACCCGACGATGAACGTCCGGGTAAACGGCCGGTTGGACGGCGGCAGCTCGGGCGACTTGGTGTCCACCCAGTGCAGCCCCATCCGCGGCACCGTCATCCCGGCCGGCGTGGTATTGAGCAGCACGTGAGTCGAGGCGTAGCCCGCCCGGATCTCGTCCTCGGCGGGGAGCCGGGCCGCCTTGGCCGCGAAGTCCGGGGCGGCGAGGTCGATCTCGTTGCGGGTCGCGAGCGGCACTTTATAAAAGTGGAAATCGAAGTGCGGCGCGGTGTAGGGGCCGCCGTGCCCCTGCGGGTTCCAGTCCAACTCCACGAACCGATAGGGAGTCGGGTTGTCGGCCGGCAGCTCGAGCAAGTACTCGCTATACGGGCCGTGGTGACCCGGGCCATGGTCGGGCGAATGCTGCGGCAGCCCCTCCAGGGCGTGCTCGCTCAGGGCTATGCCGACTTCCACCGGCTTCCCGGTGCGTCCATCCACGCCCACATAGGTCCGGGCGAGACCGTTCCCCAGCTTCACCTCGGCGCCGTACCGGTAAAGGCTCGCAACGCCGGCTCCCTCGATGGGAGCCAGGGCGGGGTCAGGGCTCAGGTTGAGAATCGAGCCACCGGCGGCTCCCAGCGTCAGGGCGGCGGCCGCGGCCAGGGTGGCGAGGGGATAGTGAAACGACATGGCTGCTCCAGGTCCGGGGTTCTGGTTTGAATCGCTTCCCATGGGACGCAGCCATGCCCCAATGATTCTCACCTTTCCCGAAGCCGAATCTGGTCGCAAACCGTCCCTCATTGTCTCACCGCTGGACCTAATCCCTGAGCAATAGCACCGGCAGTCGACGCCCGAGCACGAAGTCGGGACGATCAGTCATGTCGTGGCCGGTCATGGGGGTCGAAGTACGCAATACCTAATAACAGGAGTCTGCCCAGGCTGGCCGGCGATATGCGCTCGTCGCTTGGCGCTCAATACGACAGGGAGGGTTTCATGTCAGGGAAGTTTGGCGGCCTGCTCGGCGCCGGGATCGTTGTTCTGACGTTAGCGGGAACCGGGTGCGGGTATGACAGTGGCTCCAACCCGACCGGCCCCGGGTACGGGGACACCGCGGCGGTGGTCGGCACCCCGCGAGGATATGGGATGGCTGCGGCCGTGGGCCGGTCCGAGTTCCGGGTCTTCACCGCGACCGGCGCGATCGCAGCGACGCTCGCCGAGTTCCGCACAGTGCTCGGAGATCCAATAAACGTCGCCCGGCGGGAGATTAAGTGGGACGGCTGCCCCGGCATTAATGCCGGGCGACTTCTTCAACACCACTGTGAAGGCTGGGGCGATCTTCAGCACCGACGGCACCGGATTCCAGAACAGCGACAACGATTTCGCTAACATCAACCCGGCCTATGCCGACGACTTCAACGCCTTCAGCGCGCCCAAGACCTTCATGCCGATCGGCAGCGCGGAGCTGACCGTCAGCTTCCGCGTGCCTGGCTCGGAGATCGCAGCGACGACGCGAGGGTTCGGGGTAGTGTTTTCCGACGTAGAACGACAGGGAGCGGCGTCCATCAAGCTCTTCGACGCCCAAGGCCGGAGCCTCGGCCAATATCACGCACCGGTCCGAAGCGATCCGGCCGGGTTCTCCTTCGTGGGCGTGGTGTTCGAGTCGCCGATTGTGGCGGAGGTCCGGATCACTTCCGGCCAACGGGCGCTTGGGGAGGGCGTACAGGACCTGAGTGACGGCGGCAATCTCGATCTCGTCGTGATGGACGATTACCTCTACGCGGAGCCGCAGGCGATCCGGTGAATGTATCCTCAGTGCTGAGTCGGTCAGGGCGGCCATCAGGAGCCGCCCTCGACCAGCTTCTGGAACCGGGGATTCTTTCGGAGCGGCTCGAACGTGGGATCGACCTTGAGCCAACCAGGCGAGAGATAGTAGGGGATCTTGAGCAGCTCCTCCAACCGGTCCAGCGCCTTCTCGTGCTCGCCCGCTAGGATGTACACCCGCACCAGCTGGTGCTGGTTGTACGCGCCACCGTAGGCGTCCCTGCTGATCGGCAGCAGGGCAACGCCCCGTTCCCCTTCTTTAATGGCTTCCGCCCGGCGCCCCAGGTATCCCAGCACCACACCCAGGACGGCATGCCGCTGCGCGTCGTCCGGGGTATTCCGGAGCTGGGCCTCGAACGCCTGACGCCCGGAGTCGGCATAAGCACGGGTCCGAAGCGTGTCACCGCGCAGCGAGTAGGTCTCCGCCATCACCTCTCCCCATTGTCCCCGGTCCTCATCGAAGGCGCTCGGGGTCAGGCGAAGCAGAAGCGCCTGCTGCTGGTCGTCGAGCAGCCAGTAGAGATCCCAGTAGGTAGCGATGTAGGCCACCAGGACGGTGGGATCGACCTGCGGCGGTGTCTCGCGGACGACTTGGCGGGCACCGCTCAGGTCCCCCTGGGCCAGGAACATCATGGCTCGAGTGGACCGGGCCTGCAGGTGTGCCGGACCCAGCGCGAGCGCCTGATCGCTGGCTGTCATCGCCTCGGGGTAACGCCGCATCCACAGCAGGGTGAACGCCAGCCGCCGCGCGGTGGTGATCGAGCGGGGATCGAGCGCGAGGGCCTGCTTCAACTGGGCAACGGACTGCTCCCAGCGGCCCAGGCTCTGCTCGGCCAGCGCCGCCCCAGTGAGAAGATCGGGGTCGTTGTGGGCGACCCGCAGTCCCTCCGAGTACTCCTTGAGGCCCTGCGCGTTATCGGTGGTGATGTTGCGGTGATAATCCCCGCGAGCCAGCCGGCCCTCGGGCCGATCGGGCCCGAAACCGATGGCGCGGTCGGCGGCGATGCGGGCGCGCTCGGCGTTGGCCGGTGACGGCGTCCCGATGAAGTTGGCGTAAGAGAGGACCCGCGAGAGCTGGGCCCACGCGGCGACAAAGGTGGAATCGAGGGCGACTGCCTGCTCGTAATAGCTTGCTGCCCGGCGAAGCTGCCCGGGGTTGGTTCCCCAGATTCCCTGAGCCGCCTCCTCGCCTTTGAGGTAGGCGTCGTAGGCCGCCAAGCTGGTGGTCGGTCGCTTCGCCAGCTCCTGCTGCTTCGGCGCCTCCAACGCGAGATTGAGCGCCTCGGCCACTCGCCCCGCGATGTCGGCCTGTACCTGAAACACATCGGAAAGCGCGGCGTCGAACGGCTGCTGCCAGCGGCTCGAGCCGGTCGACACCTGAATCAGCTCGGGACTCACCCGCACTCGGCTTGCGCCGGCACTCTTCTCCCAGCGAACGGTACCGGTCAACAGATAATCGACCCCCAGCTCGCGCCCGATCTCCTGCGGCGTCTTGCTGGTTCGCTTGTACTGGCTGGAGCTGCTGCGGGCGGTTACCTGGAGTCCGCCGACCGAAGCGAGCTTCCCTCGGACTTCGTCGGTCACTCCGTCGGCAAAGTACTCATCGTCCGGGCTGCCGAGGTTTTCGAACGGCAGGACGGCGAGCTGTCTGGTTCGGCCCGCTGCTAACTGCTCGCCGTCGTGCGAATGGCGCCAGGCAAAGAGAACTCCCAGCCCCACCAGCAGGCCGAGACCGAAGATCGCGACCGCCCTCCTGGGCCAAGGGACAGGTCTCCCTGGTGCTGCGGTAGCCGGTCGCATGGCCTGCTCGAGATCCTGCGCGAAGGCGGCGGCGGATTGGTGCCGCTCGGCTGGAGTTCGGTGCATCGCCCTGGCCACCACCGCCGATAGGCGAGCCGGCAGATCCGGCCGTACTACGAGGAGCGGTGGCGGATCGGTCGAGAGTCGTTTCGCGATGATGGCCTGCACGCTGGGCCCAGTGAAGGGAGGCTCGCCGGCCAGCATCTCGTACAACACGCTGGCCAGGGAGTACACGTCGGTACGGGCATCGAGGTCGCGCGAGCCGCTGGCCTGCTCCGGACTCATGTAAGCGGGCGTGCCGAGCGCGAATCCGGTGCCGGTGATCGAGTGTCGTCCGGTCGCCGACGCGGTGATCGCCTTGGCCACGCCGAAGTCCGCCACCATCGCGTGATTGCCGGTGAGGAGGATGTTCTCCGGCTTGATGTCCCGATGGATCACGCCGTGCTGGTGGGCGTACTCCAGGGCGTCGGCCGCCTGGAGAACGAGACGCACCGCTTCCTCGACGGGGATCTGGTTCACCCGGTCAAGCCGCGCACGCAGGGTCTCGCCCTCGACGTAGGGCATGGTGAACCAGAGATCCTGGTTGTTTGCTTCGCCCGAATCGAGCACCCCACAGATGTGCGGATGCTGCAACCGGGCGGCGACCCGGATCTCCTGCTGAAAACGCTCAGGCCCGAGCGAAGCGGCGAGCTCGGGGTGCAGCACCTTGAGGGCAACCGGGCGGTCGTGCTTGAGGTCCTGCGCCAGATAGACCGTCGCCATGCCGCCTCGGCCGAGCTCGCGTTCCACCACGTATCGGTCGGCCAGCGATTGTTGCAGCTCTTCTCGAATACTCACGAGGTTCCCTCGACCAGCTTCTGAAAGCGCGGGTGCTTGCGCAGTGGATCGAAGGTCGGATCGATCCGCAACCATCCGGGGGACAGAAGGTACGGCGCCTTCAGCAGGGGCTCGAGCTGGTCCAGCGCCTTCTCCGGCTCGCCCAGCAGGATGTAGATGCGAGCCAGCTGGTGCTGCATGTAAGGCCCGTTCTGCGCATCGACCGATATTGGAATGATCGCAAGTCCTTTCTCACCCTCCCGGACCGCATCGGTCTTGCGGCCCAGGTACGCGAGCGCGGTACCCAAGAGCACGTGAAGCTGACCATCGTTGGGCGCTCCGCGCAGCTGCTCCTCGAATGCGATCCGGGCCGAATCGGCGTAGGCGTGGGCCAGCCTCTTGTCACCCCGGAGCGCGGCGACGCCGGCAAGCGCCAGTCCCCAGGAGCCGCGATCGTCGTCGAATTCGCTGGGCGGTAGGCGCAGAAGCAACTCCTGATGCTCACTGCCGAGGACCCAAAAGAGGTCGTAGAAGGTAGCGAAGTGGGCTACCAGCGTGGTAAGAGGGATCTCGGGATGCGGCGCTTCCAGGATGGCTCTTGCGCCGGCGAGATCGCCCTGGGCTAAGCGAATGGAAGCCTTGAACTCTACGGCGCCGGGATTGGCCGGTGCGAGGGCAATCCACGGTCGACCATTTCGGCCGCTTCCTGGTAGTGCCGGGTCCAGAGCAGCGTGATGGAAAGCACGTTGGCCGGGACCGCCGATCGTGGGTCGAGTCGCAGCGGCTTGGCGCAAATGCTCCAGCGCGGCGTCCCACCGTCCCAACGCCTGCTCGGCCTGGCCCCTGCCGCGGTAGAGATCGGCATTGGAGGGCGATTGACGCTCGCCCTTGGCATATTCATCTAGTGCGCGGGCGAAGTCGCGGGAATACTGCGGTAGTAATCCCCGAGGGCCACGTGCCCTTCCGGCCGATCCGGTGCCAGTGCGAGAGCTCGCTCTGCTGCAACCCGGGACCGCTCGGCCATCGCCGGCAAAGGAATGCCCACGGTGCTCAGCAGTGACGTCGCCTGCGAAAGTTTAGCCCAGGCGGCGGCGTATCCGGTATCAAGCGCTACGGCCTGCTCGAAGTGGCCCACCGCGGGCCGGAGCGTGGTCGAGTTGTTGCCCTGGTTGTAGACCTCGATGCCTTTGAGGTACGCGTCGTACGCCGCCAGGTTCTGGGTCGGCTGCTCGGCCAGGTTCTGCTGCGTCACTGGCGCCGAGCGCGACGTTCAGACTCCTGGGCCACCCGGCCGGCAATGTCGGCCTGCACCTGGAACACATCGGTCAGCGAGGCGTCGAACGGCTGCTGCCATTTGGCCGCGCCGGAGCTCACCTGGATGAGCTCCGGGCTCACCTGCACCCGGCTTCCTCCGTTGGCTCTCTTGTCCCACCGCACCTTGCCGATGACCAGATAATCCACTCCCAGCTCCTGGCCGATCTGTTGCGGCGTCTTGCTCATCCCTTTGTACTGGCCGGAGCTGCTGGAGGCGGTCACTTGCAGTCCGGGAAGGGTGGTGAGCTTGCCCCGGATGGCGTCGGTCACCCCGCCGGCGAAGTATCCGTCGGCCGAGTCGCCCAAATTCTCGAAGGGGAGAACGGCGAGGCGCTTGACGGCGCCGGTGCCCGCCGGCTCGCCGCTGTGCCGCCGGAGCCAGCCGAAAAGCACGCCGAGCCCAAGGATGAAGCCGAGTCCAATCAGCACGACCGACCGATGACGGTGGGGGCGCTGCTGGGTGGCCGGCACGACCGCGGTCGGGCCAGGGGAAGGTGCCGTTGCCGTGGCGGCCGACAGCTGCGGCGATGCCAGTGCTCGGCCCAGCTCGCCGGCCGTGGCGAAACGGTCGGCAGGAACCTTGGCCAGCGACTTTCGGACTGCCTGGTCGGCCGCCTCGGGAACCGAAGGCCGGAGCTGCCGAAGGCTCGGTGCCTCGATGGTGAGCCGCCTGGCCATGATGGCCTGGACCGTGGGCCCGGTAAACGGAGGCTCGCCGGCCAGCATCTCGTAGATCACCGTGCCGAGTGAATAGATGTCGGTGCGGGCGTCCAGCTCCCGCTCCCCCGCCGCCTGCTCCGGGCTCATGTAGGCCGGGGTACCGACGGCCATCCCAGTCTCGGTGAGCTGTTCGCCGCCCCGCAGCGCGCGCGCGATTCCGAAGTCCGCCACCAGCGCATGCCCGCTCGGACAGCAGGATATTCTCCGGCTTGATGTCGCGGTGGATGACTCCGTGGCTGTGGGCGTACTCCAGGGCGTCGGCCGCTTCGCGGGCGATCCGGAGCGCATCCTCCACTGGTAGTTGTTTCTCCCGCACCAGCCGGTCCCGTAGACTTTCCCCTTCTACGAACGGCATGGTGAACCACAGGCGGCCGCCCGCTTCACCCGAGTCGAGCATGGTCAGGATGTGCGGGTGCTGAAGCCGGGCCGCGAGCCGGATCTCCCGCTGAAAGCGGTCGTTGCCCAGGCCCGCGGCAAGCTCCGGGTGCAGCACCTTGAGCGCCACCGGCCGGTCGTGGCGGAGGTCGCTGGCGAGGTACACCGTCGCCATCCCGCCGCGCCCCAGCTCACGCTCGATGGTGTAACGGCCCTGCAAGGTGGCAGCCAGCTCGCTCCGCTGGTCGGCCATCAGGAACCGCCCTCGACCAGCTTTTGGAACCGGGGATTCTTTCGCAGCGGATCGAAGGTCGGATCGCTCCGGAGCCATCCGGGCGACAGATAGTACGGAACCCGCAGCAACGGCTCGAGCTGGTCCAGCGCCTTCTCCGGCTCGCCCAGGATGATGTAGCTGCGGGCCAGCTGGTGCTGAAAGTAGGGCCCGGTCAACCCATCGGCCGAGATCGGCCGGAGGGACAATCCCTTCTGCCCCAGCCGGATCGCTTCCGCCTTCTGGCCCAGATACGCCAGCGCGGTACCTAGTAGCACATGGAGCTGGGCATCGTCGGGCGCGTCGCGCAGCTGCTGCTCGAACGCGATCCGGGCCGAGTCGGCGTAGATCCGACTCAGCTTCGCGTCGCCCCGGAGCGCTGCGGTCCCGGCCAGGGCCAGTCCCCAGGACCCGCGATCGTCATCGAACTCGATCGGCGAGAGCCGCATGAGCAACGTCTGCTGTTCTTCGCTCAGCAGCCAGAAGAGGTCGTAGTAGGTGGCGAAGTAGGCCACCCACCGGGTGAGCGGTATGTCCGGCGGGGGCGACTGGACCAGCGCTTTGGCGGCGGCGAGATCGCCCCGGGCGACCAGGGTCATCGCCTTCCACTCACTGCTCTGGGGGGAATTCGGATTGAGGGCGATCCACCGGTCGGCCGCTTCTAAGGCCTCCGGGTAGTGCCGGGACCAGAGCAGCGCATTGGTGTACACGTTGGCCACGTTCACCGCGCGGGGGTCGAGTCGCGCGGCCTGCTGCAGATGCTGCAGCGCGGGCTCCCACTGCCCCAGTGACATTTCTACCTGTCCCCGTCCCCGGTACAGCTCAGCGTTCGAGGGCGACCGGCGCTCGCCTTGAGTGTATTCCTCGAGCGCGCGCCGGTAGTCCTGTCCGATCCGGCGATAGTAGTCGCCCATCGCCGCATGGCCCTCAGGTCGGTCCGGTGCGAGCGCGATCGCCCGCTCGCCGGCGACCCGGGCGCGCTCGGCCATCTGGGGCGACGGCACTCCGACGATGCTCAAGAGCGACGCCGCCTGGGAGAGGCGGGCCCAGGCGGGCGCGTAGGTAGTGTCCAGCGCGACGGCCTGCCCGAAATAGCCGACCGCTTCCCGCAGCGTGACCGGGTTGCCGCCCTGCTGGAGAGCCTCGATGCCTTTGAGGTAGCGTCATAGGCCGCCAGGTTCCGGGTCGGCTTCTCGGCCAGGTCCTGCTGGGTGCTGTCGCCCAGCGCGACGTTCAACTCCTGGGCTACCCGGCCGGCAATGTCGGCCTGCACCTGGAACACATCGGTCAGCGCTGCGTCGAACGGCTGTTGCCATTTCGTCGTAGCAGCGGTTCCGGGGCTCACCTGGATCAGCTCGGGGCTCACCCGCACCCGGCTCTGGCCACCCTCCCGCTTTTCCCAGCGAATCTTGCCGATCAGGAGATACTGCACGCCGAGCTCCTGGGCGATCTGCTGGGGTGACTTGGGAGAACGCTTATACTGGCCCGCGCTGCTGCTGGCGATCACCTTGAGGCCGGGGAGCGTGGCCAGCTTGCCCCGCACCTCGTCGGTGATGCCGTCGGCAAAGTATTCGTCGCCCGCGGCGCCCAGATTCTCGAAGGGGAGCACGGCCAGCAGCTTGGTCGCTCCCGGCGTCGTCGAGTCGGCGCCTCTGTGCGAGCGCAGCCACCCGAACAGCACCCCGAGGCCCAGCACGAACCCGAGGACGAGCGTCAGGGTGAGGGGAGCCCTGCGGAATCCTCGCGCCCGGGGTCCCTGCGCGACGCCTGCGACCGTTGTCTTGCCGGGTGACGGCTCGGCCCCGGTGGTCGTCTGCCCCGGAGACTCCTGCAGCGCCCGGGCGAACTCCGCGGCGGTGGCGAACCGGTCGGCCGGCGCCTTGGCCAAGGCCTTGACCACCGCCCGGTCCAGCGCCTCGGGTATGGTGTCCCGAAGCTGCCGCAGCGGGCGGGGATTCTCCGTGATGCGCCGGGCGATCATAGCCTGCGCACTCGGCGCCGCGAAGGGTGTCTCGCCCGCGAGCATCTCGTACAGCACGATCCCCAGGCTGTAGATGTCGGTGCGAGCATCGAGCCCGGCGTCGCCTACGGCCTGCTCCGGACTCATGTACGCGGGGGTTCCTACCGCCATCCCGGTTTCGGTCAGCTTCCGATCGTCGGTCTCACCCACCGCCCGGGCGATCCCGAAGTCGGCCACCAGGGCCTGGCCGTCGACCAGAAGAATGTTCTCCGGCTTGATGTCCCGGTGCATCGCGCCGTGGCGGTGGGCGAAGTCGAGCGCCAGCGCCGCCTCGCGGGTGAGCCGGACCGCGTCCGCAATGGGAAGCTGCCGCTCCCGCACCAGCCGGTCCCGGAGACTCTCGCCTTCGACGAACGGCATGGTGAACCAGAGGAGTCCGCTGGCTTCGCCCGAGTCGTAGACGCTGAGGATGTGCGGGTGCTGGAGCCGGGCGGCGAGCCGGATCTCGCGCAGGAACCGCTCGGAACCGAGGCTCGCCGCGAGGTCGGGATGCAGCACTTTGAGCGCCACCGGCCGGTCGTGGCGGAGGTCGCGCGCAAGGTAGACCGTGGCCATGCCGCCGCGGCCGAGCTCCCGCTCGACCGCGTAGCGATCCACCAGCGCTTCACGGAGTGTAGCGACCGGATCCGACATGCGGCCTTTTTCTATGAGATGGGCCAAAGATACGGCTAGCGGGCACTCATCGGGAGATCATGTGAGGGTAACTGGATCTACGGCGACGAGGGGTGTCCGCGATCACCTACCTCCCTGGACCAGCCGCTGGAACCGGGGATGCTTCCGGAGGGGATCGAACAAGGGGTCCACCCGAAGATATCCGGGGGTCAGGGTGTACCGCATTCGAAGCAGAGGCTCCAGCTGATCGAGGGCCCGCTCCGGCTCACCGGCCAGGATATAGATCCGCGCAAGCTGATGCTGGACATAGGGACCGAAGTAGGCATCCCTCTCGGGAGGCAGGAGCTCGAGCGCCCGCCGTCCCTCGCGGATCGCGTCGGCCTTCCGCCCGGCGAGCGCGAGGACATGTCCCATGATGGCATGGAGCTGCCCGTCGTCCGGCGCGTCACGCAGCTGGTCCTCCATCGCCAGCCGGGCCGAATCGGCATAGGCCCGCATTTTTGTCGAGTCTCCCTTCAGCCGATACACCTGGGCCAGCGAAACGCCCCAGGCGCCCCGGTCGCCTGCGAAGGGAGCTGGTGAAAGCGAGACGAGCTGGCGGCGCTGCGCGTCGCTCAACAGGAACGCCAGCTCCTCGTAGGTGGCGAAGTAGGCGATGTACTCGGCTGGATCCTCTCCTGCCGGCGGCGAGGCGGCGATTTGCCGCGCGCGTCCGATGTCCCCCTGCATCAGCGCGAGCAGAGCGCCCTGCTCGATCAGGGTGAGGTCTCCCGGGGCGAGCCGGAGCGCCCGCTCATGCGCTGCCTCCGCCTCGGGGTAGCGGCGCAACAACATGAGGGTGTAGGCGTATCGCCGTGCGGCGCTTGCCGAGCGTGGATCGAGAGCCGCGGCACGCTCCAGCCGCGTCGCCGCCGATTCCCATTGGTTGAGGGACTGCTCGCGCTGCGCCACCGCCGAGAGCAGCTCTACGTTGTCGGGTGCGAGTTTCAGACCCTCTTCATAGGTGGCGATCGCCTGCCGGTCATCCTTCTGCACGTCGCCCTGGTAGTCTCCGAGCGCCAGGAAGGCCTCCGGCCGGTTGGGGCCGAGCGACCTCGCCCGCTGGGCCGCCTCGCGCGCCTGCTCCGCTGTTTCGCGCGAGGGCACGCTCGCGCGGTACAGCACGGCGTGGGCCCGGGCGAGCTGAGCCCAGGCCGGGACGAACGCCGTGTCCAGCGTCGTGGCCTGCCGGTAGAATCCGATAGCCCGCCGGAGGTCCGGAGGGTTCTGGGTGGCCATCCCTGCCGACAAGGCCTCGCCTTTGAGGAAGGCGTCATACGCCGCAAGATTGGCGGTCGGCTTGTCGGCCAGATTCTTCTTCTCATCGGCGCCCAACGCGATGTTCAAGGCGTCGGCCACCCGGCCGGCAATGTCCGCCTGGACCTCGAAGACGTCTTCCAGCGAAGCGTCGAACGGCTGCTGCCAGGTTGCCGCGGCCCGGGCCACCTCGATGAGCTCCGGCCGGACCAGCACCCGGCTGGTACCATCCTTCCGCTTCTCCCAGCGGACGGTCCCGGTAAGGACGTAATCCACGCCGAGCTCGCGTCCCGCCTGCTCCACTGGTGTATTCCGACCCTTGTATTCGACCGAGCTGCCGCGCGCGGTGACCTGCAGGCCCGGCAGCCCGATCAACTTGCCCCGCACCGCGTCAGTCAGGCCGTCGGCGAAGTACTCGTCGCCCGAGTCGCCCAGGTTCTCGAAGGGAAGCACGGCCACTCGGCGGATGCCCTTGGCATCCGATCCGGAGCGCGCGTGGTTGGAGCGCCAGGCGAACAACACGCCGAGCCCGATGACGAATCCGGCCAGGAGTGCCATGGTAATCGCGTAGCGCCGGGTCAGACGGCGCGCGGGGGCGGGAAGCGGGAGGGAGACTGCGCGGCTCCGGCTGCGGCGGCATCCGAAACCGGCGCCGCCAGCGTCGACTCGTCACCTTGGGTGATGCCTTCGAGCGCCCGGGCGAATTCCGCCGCCGAGGCGAATCGGTCCGCCGGTGCCCGAGCGAGGGCACGGCTGACGACGGAATCGGTAGCTGCCGGCAGCGTCTCGCGCACCGAGCGCAGCGGGCGCGGGGTCTCGGTGAACTTGCGGGCGATGATCAGCTGGGCCGTCGGGCCGGTGAAGGGCGGCTCGCCCGCGAGCATCTCGTACAGCACGCTTCCGAGCGCATAGATGTCGGTTCGGGCGTCCACCATGCGTTCCCCACTCGCCTGTTCCGGACTCATGTAGGCGGGCGTGCCCACGGTCATACCGGTCTTGGTAATCTCGGTATCCGCTTCGCCGAGCGCGCGCGCGATGCCAAAGTCCGCCACCAACACCTGACCGTCCATCGTCAGCAGCAGGTTTTCGGGCTTGATGTCGCGGTGGATCACGTCGTGCCGGTGGGCATAATCGAGTGCGGTAGCGGCCTCGCGCGCGATCCGCAGCGCGTCATGGACCGGGAGCTGTTTCTCGCGCCGGAGCCGCTCCCGCAGGCTCTCCCCTTCGACATACGGCATGGTGAACCAGAGCCGGCCGTCGTTGTCACCCGAATCGTGGACTGTGAGGATGTGGGGATGTTGCAGGCGGGCGGCCAACTTGATCTCGCGGTGGAAGCGCTCGGGGCCGAGCGTCGCGGCGAGGTCGGGGTGGAGCAGCTTCAGCGCGACCGGGCGGTCGTGCCTCAGATCCCGGGCCAGGTACACTGTCGCCATCCCGCCTCGCCCGAGCTCGCGCTCGATGGCGTAGCGGTCGCTCAGGGCTGCGCGCAGTCCCTCCAGCTCACCCATGCGGGCGCTCCCGGGGCTTCAGTTGGATGTCGGAGACGGTACGTAAGTAAACGCTCGCAACGCGTTAGCGCCAGCGCGCAGGGTGCGGCGCCCGTCACCGCACCGCTCGATGTTGTCGTCGAGCTTAGGCTCATGGGTCTCTCCGCAGCAGGTACCGCTCAGCAGCTTCAGGACGCCGCCCACGAAGTCGCGCCCTGGATCGCGCACCTGGCACGGATTGGGTACGTCGCGAAAGCTCTGCTTTACGGCACCATTGGGTTTCTGGCGGCCAAAGCCGCCCTCGGGTCGGGCGGGCGAACCACCGATCTCGGCGGGGCGCTGCGCGAAGTGGTGCGGGCACCACTGGGAGAGGTCATTCTCTTCCTTACCGCTCTCGGCCTCGCCGGCTATGCCGTCTGGCGAGTGGTGGACGCGATCACCGATGCCGAGGGCCATGGCTCGGAATTGAAGGGCATCGCCGTCCGGGTGGGAAGCGCGTTCCGCGGGCTGGCTCACGGGCTGCTCGCGCTCGCCGCCTTCCACGTCGCGACCGGATCGGGTGATGGCGGCGGGTCGCGATCCCGGCGACTGGTCGCGCAGGGGCTGGATTTGCCCGGCGGTGAATGGCTGGTCTACCTGGCCGCACTGGGCGTGCTGGGCTACGCCGGTTACCAGCTTTACCGGGCGTACGAGGCCAAGCTCGGCCGCCGGCTAAGCCTGGCCGCGCTGCCTGCCGGCACGGCCCGGTGGGTGATCGCGATCAGCCGCGCCGGCATCGCGGCTCGCGGGATCGTCTTCGGATTGATCGGAGTCCTATTGATCCGCGCGGCGGAGAAGCAGGACCCGGGTCAGGCCGGTGGGGTGCGCGAGTCGCTGGAGATTCTTGCGGGCATGGGCCGCTGGCCGCTCGCTATCGTTGGGTTCGGGCTGGTGGCGTACGCGGTGTACGAGCTGCTCAACGCGAGATACCGGCGGATCAGCGTGGCTCCCGGTGTTACGTCTTCTCCTCCGGCTTAGGGATCGACTGCCTTCCAGCTTCTGAAACCTCGGATTCTTCCGCAGCGGATCGAACGTGGGATCGATACTGAGCCAGCCGGGCGAGACGTAGTACGGGATTTTGAGCAGCGCCTCCAATTGGTCGATCGCCTTCTCCGGCTCGCCCACCAGGATGTAGATCCGCGCCAGCTGATGCTGGAAGTAGGCGCCGCTCTGCGCCGACGTCGTGACCGGCTCTACGCTCACGACACGCTCCCCCTCCCGAACCGCGGCATCCTTGCGCCCCATGTAGGCCAGGGCCACGCCGAGCAGTACGCGTCGCTGGGCATCCTCCGGTGTCGCGGTGAGCTGCTGCTCGAACGCCGCTCGGGCGGAGTCGGCGTACGCGGCGGCCCGCCGCATGTCGCCCTCCACCTCGTACACCCCGGCCAGCGCGAGGCCCCAGGTGCCGACATCGCCGTCGAAAGCCGTCGGCGTCAGCCGCTTGACCAGCGCCCGCTGGTCGTCGTCGAGCGCCCAGTAAGTGTCCCAGTAGGCCGCTACGTAGGCGACGAAGGTCGGAAGGTCTACTTCGGCCGGCGGCCGGGCCAACACCGACCGCGCCCCCGCCAGATCGCCCTGGGCCAGCAGGGTCATTGCCTTGCCCTGGATCATGTTGACGGCCGACGGCGCGAGGGCGATTGCCTGGTTGTAGGTTGCGAGGGCCTCGTCGTAGCGGCGGAGCCAAAGCAGCGCCTCGCCTAGCACGAACGCCGTGGGAGCCGATCGCGGGTCGAAGCTCCGGGTCTGCCGCAGGTGCTCGACGGCCTCCTGCCACCGGCCCAGCCCCACTTCGGCCAGGGCCTGGGCGCGAAGCAGATCGACGTCGCGCGGGCTGAGAGCGAGCCCCTTCCGGTACTGCTCGGTCGCACGCTGCGCTTCACCGGTGACCAGCCGGTAATAGCCGCCGAGCGCCCAGTAACCGCCCGGGTACTCGGGGTCGAGGGTGAGGGCGCGCTCGGCGGCGGTGCGCGCGCGATCGGCGGTGGTCGGCGACGGCGCTCCATTGCTGTAGAGAACGGAGCTGGTCACCGACAGGTGCGCCCAGGCGGCGACGAACGACGAATCGAGTGCCACCGCCTGCTCGAAGGAAGCGACCGCCTGGCGGAGGCTGACGGGGTTGGTGCCCAGGGCGCGCAACGCTTTCCCCTTCAGGAAGGCGTCGTATGCCGCGAGATTTTGGGTCGGGCGCGCCTCCAACGCGCGCTGCTGACGGGTGCCGATCGCCACGTCGAGCGCCTCGGCCACCCGCCCGGCGATGTCCGCCTGCACCTGGAAGACGTCGGTAATCGCGGCGTCGAACGGCTGCTGCCAACGGGCATCGGCGGTCGCGACCTCGATCAGCTCGGGGCTCACCTGGACCCGGCTCGCGCCCTGGCCACCCTTCTGCCAGCGCACCTTTCCGACCAGCAGGTAATCCACGCCCAGCTCACGGCCGATCTCCTGCGGGCTCTTGCTGGTGCCCCGGTACTGGGCCGAGCTGTTGGAGCCGGTGACCCGCATGCTGGGGAGCGCCGTGAGCTTGCCGCGCACGGCATCGGTGATGCCCTCGGCGAAGTACTCCTCGGTGCTGTCGCCCAGATTCTGGAAGGGAAGCACCGCGATGCGGCGCTCGTTGCCGGAGGTAGCCTCGGTATGGCCGCGGCGCCAGGCGAAGAGCGCGCCCGCTCCGATGAGGAGACCGAGGATCATTGCCAGCGCCGCCAGCGGAAGCCGCCGCCGCGAAGCCGGTTTGTCGCCCGCTGGTGCTGCAACCCCCGTCGGCACCGTGACCGACGAGGTCGGCACCGCGTGAAGCGCTGCGCCCAACTCGGCGGCAGTGGCGAAGCGGTCCGCCCGCACCGGCGCGAGCGACCGCTGCAGCGCCGCATCCACCGCCTCCGGTACGGCCGGTCGCGCGCGCCGGACGCTCGGCGGCGGCTCGCTCAGCCGCTTCGCAATCACCGCCTGGGCGGTGGGACCGGTGAAGGGCGGCTCGCCCGCGAGCATCTCGTAGAGCACCGCGCCGAGCGAATAGATGTCGGTGCCGGCATCGAGCTCGCGCTCGCCGGCCGCCTGCTCGGGGCTCATGTACGCTGGCGTCCCCACTGCGAGCCCGGTCTCGGTGAGCCGAGCCTCATCGTCCCGGCGTACTCAAAGCCTGCGCGATCCCGAAGTCCGCCACCAGCGCGTGGCCCTCGCTGAGCAGAATGTTCTCCGGCTTGATGTCGCGGTGCATCACTCCGTGCCGGTGGGCGTAGTCCAGCGCGTCCGCGGTCTCCCGCGCGATCCGGAGCGCGTCCTCGACCGGGAGCTGTTTCTCGCCGTCGGAGTCGGTCGCGGAGCGACTCGCCCTCGATGAACGGCATGGAGAACCAGAGCAGGTCGGCCCGCCCGGCGCGGCCGCCGTCCCGTGTCGATGCACCGTCAGGATGTGCGGGTGCTGCAGCCGGGCGGCAGAGCTTGATCTCTCGAAGGAAGCGGTCCGGTCCCAGTGTCGCGGCGAGATCGGGATGCAGCACCTTGAGCGCGACCGGCCGATCGTGGCGGAGGTCGTGCGCGAGATAGACGGTGGCCATGCCACCGCGGCCGAGTTCACGCTCGATGGCGTAGCGTTCGGCGAGGGCGGCTTGGAGTTGAGAAAGAAGGTCGAACGTCATGTCATCCCGCGTTATGTCATCCCGAGCGTAGCGAGGGACCTTCTGCTAGGCAGCTCTTCGGGAGCGGTCACGGCGCCCCCGCGATCAGTTTCTGGAACCGTGGGTTCTTCCGGAGCGGGTCGAAGGTTGGATCGATCTGAGCCAACCCGGCGAGAGATAGTACGGGATCCGGAGCAGCGGCTCGAGCTGGTCCAGCGCCTTCTCCGGCTCCCCCACGAGAAGGTAGGTCCGCACGAGCTGGTGTTGGTTGTAAGCGCCGGAAAAGGCATCCTTGGAGGGTGGACACCATGGACAGGCCCCGCTCGTTTGCCCGCATCGCCTCCGCCTTACGGCCCATATAGGCGAGCGCGGTTCCCAGTAGCACGACCAGCTGGGCATCCTCGGGCACGGCCGCGATCTGGCGCTCGAGTGTCATTCGGGCCGAGTCGGCGTAGGCCCGGGATCGGAGGCTGTCTCCGCGCAGCGCGTAGGTACCGGCCAGGGCCAGGCCCCACGCCCCGCGGTCCTCATCGAACGGTCCCGGCGTGAGCCGCAGGAGCAGTTGCTGCTGAGCATCGTCCAGCAGCCAGAAGAGGTCCCAGTAGCGGGAGACGTAGGAGACCAGCGCGGTGGGCTCGACCTCCCGCCCGCTGCGCTGCAACGCCGCGCGGGCCCCGGCCAGGTCGCCCTGCGCCAGGTAGACCATCGCATAATTCTCGATGGCGGCCGTGCTGGTCGGTGCGAGGGCGAGCGCGCGCTGGGCTGCCGCTTCGGCCTCGGGGTAGCGCCGGAGCCAGAGTAGGGTCCGGGCCATCCGGTAGGCGGTTCGGCTCGCCCGAGGATCCAGCGCTAAGGCGCGAGTGTAATGCTCGAGGGCGTCCTTCCACCGCCCCAGCGACAGCTCGGTGAGCGCGGCTCCGGAGAGCACCTCGGCATTGTTCGGGGCGATCCGCTGAGCCAGCGCGTACTGCTCCAGCGCCCGGGCGTTGTCCACCGGGATGTAGGAGTAGTAATCCCCCAGTGCCAGGTAGCCATCCACTTGGCGGGGCGCCAAGCGTAAGGCGCGGTCCGCCGCCTGGCGGGCCCGCTCGGCCCCCTCGGCCGTGATCGTCGCGCTCCCGTAGAGGAACGAATGGGCGCGCGAGAGCTGGGCCCAGGCCAGCACGAACCCGGAGTCGATCGCGACCGCTTGCTCGAACGCCGAGATGGCCCGCCGCAGCAGCATCGGATCGGTGGCACCCCGATCCAACAACTCCTGTCCCCGGAGGAAGGCGTCGTACGCAGCGAGATCCCCGGTCGGCCGCTCGGACAGCGTCTCGCGCTGGCGTTCACCCAGCTTCAGGTCCAGCGCCTCGGCCACCTGTCGGGCGATCTCGGCCTGCACCTGGAATACGTCGGTGATGCCGGCGCTGAACGGCTGCTGCCACTCGGTGGTCGGGGCGCCGCCCGACCGGACCTGCACCAGCTCCGGACTCACCTGCACCCGGCTGCTGCCCGCCTCGCGGTTCCAGCGCACGGTGCCGGTCAGCAGGTACTGCGCGCCGAGCTCCTGGGCGATCTGGGCGGGCCGCTTGTCGCTTCCTTTATACGGACTCGAGCTGCTCCGGGCGATGACCTGGACGCCGGGGATCGCCGCGAGCTTGCCCCGGATGGCGTCGGTTACCCCGTCGGCGAAGTACTCGTCCTCGGCGCCGCCCATGTTCTCGAACGGCAGCACCGCCACCACCCGGCTGCCGTCCGCGCCGGCCGGGGGCCCCCGATGGGTGCCACGCCAGATCAGCATCCCCATCGTCGCGGTCACCAGCAGGCCCAGTACGAAGGCGAGCGCCGATGGCACCCGCCGGCGCGGTTTCTCCGGTACAGCGAGAGTCGCTGGGGTGGGCGTCGTCGCGGCGGAGCCGCCGGGCTCGAGCGCGCGGGCAAAGTCGCCCGCCGAGGCGAACCGGTCCGCCGGAGTCCGGGCCAGCGCCTTGGCGACTGCCTGCTCTACCGCCTCGGGCGCGCTCGGAGCGGACCCGGCGAAGCAACGGGGCGTCTTCGACCACCCGGCGCGCGAGAACGGCCTGGGCCGTCGGCCCGCTGAAGGGGAGCTCGCCCGCCAGCATCTCGTACAGCACCACGCCGAGGCTGTAGATGTCGGTCCGCGGGTCGAGCTCCCGGGACGCAGTGGCCTGCTCCGGGCTCATGTAGGCCGGCGTCCCGAGCGTCATCCCCGTCTCGGTGAGCCGCCCGTCGCCGGCGCTGGCATCGAGCGCGCGCGCGATCCCGAAGTCGGCCACGAGGGTGTGTCCCTCGGCGGTGAGCAGGATGTTTTCGGGCTTGATGTCGCGGTGAATCAGATCATGCCGGTGGGCGTACTGCAGCGCCTGCGCCGCCTCGCGGGCGATTCGGAGCGCGTCGTCGAGAGGAAGCTGCCGCTCCCGCGTCAGCCGGTCGCGCAGCGATTCGCCCTCGACCAAGGGCATGGTGAACCAGAGCAGGTCCGACCTGCCATCCGGCTGGCTCGCGGTCCCGCTATCGAGCACCGTGAGAATGTGGGGATGCTGGAGCCGGGCGGCGAAGCGTACCTCTCGCTGGAAGCGCTCCGGGCCGAGCGTCGCCGCAAGGTCGGGATGCAGCACCTTGAGCGCGACCGGGCGGTCGTGGCGGAGGTCGCGCGCGAGGTAGACCGTCGCCATGCCGCCGCGGCCCAGCTCGCGCTCGATCCCGTACCTGTCCCCGAGCGCGGCCTGCAGTTTCGCTTGCAGGTCGGCGCTCAACGCGCCCCCCGTGTCATCCCGAGTGCGGCCTCTAGTCTCACGAGGTCGCTTCCACTAACCGTTGAAAGCCCGGATGCTTGCGCAGCGGAGCGAAGGTGGGATCCACCCGGAGCCAGGCGCGGGACAGATTGTTGGGCACATCGACGCAAGGCCCGAGCAGCTCCACGGCCTTGTCGTAGTTGCCGGCCATGATATGCACCCGGGCCAGCAGGAGCTGAATGTAGGGCCCGAAGTACGCGTCGCGGCTGATGGGTGCGAGCTGCCACCCCGCGCTCGCCCGCCCGAATGGCGTCGTCCTTCCGCCCGAGGAAGGCCAGGGCGAAGCCGAGTAGGGCATACTGTTGTGCGTCGTCAGGGGTCGCCCGAAGGGTCTCTTCATAGGCGAGCCGGGCGGAATCTGCATAGACCCGCATGAGTGCGGTCTCACCCCGGAGCGCATGCAGCTGGGCCCGAACCAGGCTGAAGTTGGCCCGGTCTCCCTCGAACGCGCTGAGTGGCAGGGTGAGCACCAGCCGTTGCTGCGCGTCGCTCAACAGCCACGCCAACTCCTCGAAGCGGGCGAAGTACACCGCCTGTTCCGCGGCGTCCACGCCCGGCGGTACCTCGCGGGCGATCCGCTGGGCCCGGGCAAGATCTCCCTGCGCGAGGGCGAGCATCGCGCGCTCGTGGATAGTCGTCAGGTCGGCGGGCGCGAGACTGTTGGCTCGAGCGTAAGCGGCCTCGGCCTCCGGATAGCGGCGCAAGTAGAAGAGGGTCTGGGCGTATCGCCGGGCAGCGGTGGGAGATAAAGGATCCAGCGCCGCGGCCCGCTCGCCTTGCACCCGCGCGCCCTCCCAGTTTCCCAAACTCTGCTCGACGGCTCCCGCTTCGACGATCAAGTCCCCGTTACTCGGGGCCAGCTTGAGTCCTGCGCGGAAGGCGGCGAGCGCCTGTTGCGAATCTTTCAGCACCAGCCGGTAGTAAGAACCCAGCGCGAGGAATCCCTCGGACCGGGCCGGGCCCAGCCGTCGGGCGCGCTCGGCGGCGCTCCGCGCCTCCTCTGCCAGCTCCCGTGTGGGGGCCCGGTTGCCATACAAGTACGAAGCCGAGCGGGAGACCCCGGCCCAGGCCGGCGCGAAGGTGGAATCGAGCGAAACCGCTCGCCGGTAATGGGTTATCGCTCGCTGGATACTGGCAATGTCGAGCGATGCTGCCTTGGCGGCCTCGCCCTTGAGGAAGGCATCGTAGGCCTCGAGGCTCACCGTCGGCCGGGCCACCAGCTCGGCCCGCACGCTGTCGGCCAGCGCCAGGTCCAGGGCGTCGACTACCTTGGTCGCGATATCGGCCTGCACCTGGAATACGTTGGTGAGCGCCGCGTCGAACTGCTGGCCCCAGCGAGTCCGAGCGGTCTGACCCGGCCGCGCATCGACCAGCTCCGGCGTGACCCGCACCCGACTGGCGGAGCCGGTGGCTTTCTCCCAACGCACCGTGCCGGTAAGGAGGTAGTCCGCTCCCAGCTCGCGGGCGATCTCCGCCGGCCGTTTTGAGGTGCCGCGATACTCGATGGAGCTGCCCCGGGCAATCACTTCCAGACCTTCCACCCGGGCCAGCTTGGTCCGCACTTCGTCGGCGACCCCGTCGGCAAAGTATGCGTCGGAAGAGTCTCCCAGGTTCTCGAAGGGAAGGACCGCCAGGACCTTGCGGCCGCCATCCGTGGTACCTCCGTTCGAGCGCCGCCAGGCGAAGAGCACGCCCAGGCCGATCAGGATGCCCAACACCAAGGCGGTGGCACCGACCGGCACTGATCGCCGGCTGCGCGGCGGGGTAGCGGCGGCCGGAGTGGCGGCGGTCGCCGGCTCGCGAGTCCCTGTCGTCAATGAGATCTGGAGTGTCTGGGCGAACTGGCTGATGCTGGAGAACCGATCCGCCGCGGTGGAGGCGAGCGCCTTCCGGATCGCCAAATCGATCGCCTCCGGCACGGACGGCCGCGCGACTCGCACGCTCGGTGGCGGCTCGGTGAAGCGCTTGGCGAGGACGGCCTGGGTAGTGGCTCCGGTATACGGTTGCTCGCCCGACAGCATTTCGTAGAGCACGGCGGCAAGCGAGTAGACGTCACTTCGGGCGTCGACCCCGCGGTCGCCCATCGCCTGCTCAGGACTCATGTAGGCCGGCGTACCGATTGCCAGTCCGGTCTCGGTCAGTCGATCGTCGCTCGCGGCGCCGAGCGCCCGGGCGATGCCGAAGTCGGCCACCAGCGTGTGACCTTCGGCGAGGAGAATGTTCTCCGGCTTGATGTCGCGGTGGATCACGTCGTGCCGGTGAGCGTAGTCGAGAGCATCGGCGGTCTCGCGGGCGATGCGGAGCGCGTCTTCCACCGGCAGTTGTCGCTCGCGGCGAAGCCGGTCGCGCAGGCTCTCGCCCTCGACGTAGGGCATGGTGAACCAGAGCCGGCCGGCGGCTTCGCCCGAGTCGAGTACGGTGAGGATGTGGGGATGTTGCAGGCGGGCGGCGAGCCTGATCTCGCGCTGGAAGCGTTCCGGTCCGAGGCTCGCGGCGAGCTCCGGATGGAGCACCTTGAGCGCCACCGGCCGGTCGTGGCGGAGGTCCCGGGCGAGATAGACAGTGGCCATGCCGCCGCGGCCGAGCTCGCGCTCGAACGCATAGCGGTCAGCGAGCGCCTCGCGAAATGTGGCGACCGGATCCGGCATGGGCCTCATTTTTGAAAAGGGAGGTAACCCCGAAAGATACGCCGGTGGAGGAGGGCGGGGAAGGTGCTCACTTATGAGAGTAACCCATCCCCGCAACTGGATTTAGCGGGTCTGAGCTTCGGTCAGCAGATGCGGCAGCCGCACGATCTCGGAGCGGATCACCACCGCTCCGAGCAGGATGAGAAGCGCCGCTCCCACCGTTCCGATCGGCGCGCCGAGCGCCAACAAACCTAGCGGCACGACTACACCGGCCACGACCACCACCGCACCGATGACCGCAACCCCACGGCTGCCATGGGCCCGCAACAGCGGGCCGCGAAGCTCGGCCAGGAGCAGCCCCAGCACCAGCAAGTTGAGGACCAGCAACAGCATCGACGCGAGACGCAGCACGGCCGCCGCCTTCGGTTGCCCCATCACGGTCGCCAGCAAGAGCAGCTCGGCGGCACCCAACGCCAGCGCGGAGTTGGCGAGGTAGGCCCCCAGCCAGCGGGCATTGCTCCATCCCGGCTGGGCGGTGGTGCTGAACAGGACCCCCTTGTACACCGCCGCGCCCAGGGCCGGCACCAAGCCGACGACCAGGATGATCCGGCGGAGCCATTCGATCCCGGCCCCGCCGCCGGGCAGAAGGCTCATCATGGTGAGCAGCGTGAGCGGAACGGCGTACGCCGTGAGACACCAGGTCCCCAGCGACATGGGAGAGCTGGGCTTCCATACCCTGAGCATGTGATGGAACCGGAACGGGTCACCCAGGTCCAGCACCAGGCATACCAGGTCGGCGATGAGGAAGAGCAGCGCGATCGGATACGCCACCTCCGCGAGCGCCCGGAAGGTTGCCGGCGCCACCAGCTCGCCGAGCGCGGCCACCAGGAACAGCCCCGTGCTCAGGTTGTTGAACAGGATGTCCAGCGTTACGAGGCCGTGCCAGTTGGGGACCTTGGTCACCGGCCGATCGGCGTAGCCGCTACGCGTGGCATGCCGGGTGGACTCGAGGTTCATCTCGGTGCTCATGTCGGCCCACCACCGAGCAGCATCGCCGCGAGCAGGGCGGCGATGGACATGAGCCCGCTCAGGATCGCTCGGAGATAGTCTCCCTTCATGGTGAGCCACGGGTTCACCGGCGTCTCCGGAAGCCCGTACACCGACGGACGATCGACCAGGAGGTAGAACGAATTCAGCGCGGAGTAGCTGGGGCCCGGCGCATCGCCGTACAGGTAGGCATCGGAGACCCCGCGCCGGTGCAGGTCCTCCACCCGCTTTCGCGCCCGCTCCCGCAGCTCGTCGATCGGGCCGAACTGAATGGACTCGGTCGGGCAGGCCTTGGCGCAGGCGGGAACCAGGCCGTCAGCCTGCCGGTCGTAGCACAGGGTGCACTTGTGAGCGTGGCCGTCGATGGTGCTGCGGGTGATGACCCCGAAGGGGCAGGCGGCAATGCAATAGGCGCAGCCGTTGCAGATGTCCGGCTGGATGTAGACGTTGCCGAACTCGTTGTGGATGAGCGCCCCGGTTGGACAGGCCTGCTGGCACGGCGCCGTGACGCAGTGCTTGCACACGTCGCTCATCATGAGCAGGCGGCCGGGATCGAGGCCATCCGAATCGGGCCCGGTCAGCTGCTCGATAAACTTCACGTGCCGCCAGGAGGTGGCCGACAACTCCCCGGTGTTGTCATAGCTGTTGCCGAGCCAGTCGAACCCGTCGGCGGGAAGCTGGTTCCATTGCTTGCACGCGACCTCGCACGCCTTGCAGCCGATACAGACGGTCGTGTCGGTGTAGAACCCGGTGGCCGGCTCCGGCTCCGGCGCAGGCACCCGCTGGAACGGCTCCACCAGCGCCTTAATCGTCACGTTCGAATCTCCCCTCCGGCTGCGCCGCCGCCGGAGTGTCCGGCACCGGCTCTCGGCTCGGCCAAGGCGCCGGCGCCTTGGTCGGCTTCGGCACCGGACCCTCGCGCCGGCCGGCGCGCACCCGGCAGGCGAACGCCTTGGCCTCGTGCATGCTGACGTTGGGGTCGGCCACCAGCGAGGTGAGATCGTTGGCGTTGTCGCCCACCACCTCGCCGGCGAAGGCCCAGTGGAACGGGAGCCCGATCTGGTGCACGACGCGCCCCTCGACCCGGAGCGGCCACAGGCGCCGCGTCACCATCGCGCGCGCCTGGATTTGGGTCCTGGCCGTCTCCACCGTGACCCAGCCGCCGTGCACGATGCCATGCTCCGCCGCCAGCTCGGGGCTCAGCTCGACGAACATCTCCGGTTGCAGCTCGTTGAGCCAGCTGTTGAATCGGCTCATCGGCCCGCTCAGGTAATGCTCGGTGAGGCGATAGGTGGTCGCGACTACCGGGTAGTCCGACGACGGCGTGTGGGCCAGGTGGTTGAGCGGACCCTCGAAGAACCGCACCGTCGGGTTGCACGCCTGCTTGGGATAAAGGAGGTTGCCCACTGGCGACTCGACCGGCTCGTAGTGCGCCGGCAGCGGTCCGTCCTTCACGCCGCCCGGCGCGAAGAGCCACCCGACGCCGTCGGGCTTCATGATGAAGGGATGGTTTCCCGCGATCGCGCTCAGCCCTTTGGCGCCGGGCGGCGGGCGGTAGTCCGGAGGCAGCTCGGGGTCGAAGTCCGGCTCGTCCGCGCCGACCCAGCGGCGCACTCGCGCGTCCCACCAGACCAGCTTCTTTCGCTCCGACCACGGGCGCCCGTCGGGGTCCGCCGAGGCGCGGTTGTAGAGGATGCGCCGGTTGTGCGGCCAGGCGAAGCCCCAGTCGGGCTGAATCGGGTTGGAGCTGAGCTTGCGCTCCCGGGCGCGGTTGCGACCCGGCTCGGGGAACACTCCGCTGTAGATCCAGCATCCGCACGAGGTGGTGCCGTCGTCCGTCAGCTCGGAGAACCCTGACAGCAGCCGCGGCCGGCCGGTGCGAGGATCTTTCTCATCCAGCCGATACCCGTTGATCTCCATGAGCACCTTCTCTATGTCCGGCTCTCCCTCGATCCGGCTGAGGCTGCCGTCGGGCAGTCGTGGCGGCTGATCGAAGTCGTAATCCCAGGTGAGGTGCAGCAGGGGTTGGTCCCGGGGGTCGGTCGAGCCGGCGTAGAGCTGCTTGAGGCGCTTGCCGAGGTTGTAGAGAAACCAGGCGTCGGAGCGGCTGTCTCCCAGCGGGTCGAGCGCCTTGTCGTGCCACTGCAGCAGCCGCTGGGTATTGGTGAGGCTCCCCTCCTTCTCCGGCGCGGCGGCGGCGGGGATGAAGAACACTTCGGTCTTGATGTCGGCGGGCGGGGGAGCAGCCGGGTCGTCCTTCCAGAACACGGCGCTCTCGATCTCGAACCAGTCGAGCACCACCAGCCAGTCGAGGTTGCGCAGTCCCGCTCGATGCAGGCGCGCGTTGGGCGCGCCTCCGGCGGGATTCTGCCCGAAGAGGAAGTAGCCCTTGACCCCTCCCTTGGACATGCGATCGAAGTAGGGGAGCTGCGAATAGTCGTCGTCCACCCGCGGGAGCCAGGAGAAGCCGAAGTCGTTCTCCGGCATGGCGGCGTCACCGTACCAGGCCTTGAGCAGGCTGACGATGAACTCGCGAAAGTTGGCCCAGTATCCGGTGTCCATGTCCTCCTGGTCGACATAGGAGTCGAGGGTCTCGTGGCGCTCGTCGGCGTGCGGCTGCGGCAGGTAGCCCGGCAGCACGTCGTACAACGTCGCCAGATCGGTCGAGCCTTGGATGGTGGAGTGGCCCCGCATCGCCATGATGCCGCCGCCCGGCCTGCCCATATTGCCGAGCAGCAGCTGCAGGATGCCGGCGGTGCGGATCATCTGCACGCCGGTGGTGTGCTGGGTCCAACCCAGCGCGTACACCACCGCGCTGGTCCGCTCCGGTCCGGAGTTGGCGCACAGAAGCTCCGCCACCCGCACCAGCTCCTCCGGGGCACAGCCGCAAACCTGCGAGACCATTTCCGGCGTGTAGCGGGCAAAGTGGCGCTTCAGGATCTGGAAGACGCAGCGGGGATGCTCCAGAGTGGAGTCCCGGTCCGGCGCGGCTTCCTCTACGCTGGTACTCTCCCGTCGCTTTCCCACGTACGTGCCGGATCCCGTCTCCAGGCTGTGGCCGTGCATCCCGAGCCGCAACATCCGATACATCGGAGTCGTGCCGCTCCACTCCTCCTCTTCTTTTTCCTCCAGGCAGGAATACCGCCAGCGGCCCGCGCGGGCATCGTAGGTGCCGGTCTTCCGGTCCCCATCGTAGCCGCTGAACAGGCCGTCGAGGTCCTCGGTATCCCGGAATCCCCCCTGCACGATGCATGCTGCGTTGGTGTAGTTGAGCACGTAGTCCTTGAACCAGCGGTCGTGGCTCAAGACGTAATTGACCAGGCCGCCGAGGAAGGCGATATCGCTGCCGGCGCGGATGCCGACGTGCACGTCGCACATCGCCGACATGCGGGTGTAGCGTGGATCCACGTGGATCAGGGTCGCGCCCTGCTCCTTCGCCTTCATCGGCCAGCGGAACCCGACGGGATGGGCCTCGGCCATGTTCGAGCCCATGAACAGGACGCAGTCGCTGTTGGCGAGATCCTGCTGGTAGTTGGTGGCCGCGCCGCGGCCGAACGAAGTGCCCAGACCGGGCACCGAGGCGCTATGTCATATCCTGGCCTGGTTCTCGATGGAGACCACTCCCAGTCCGCCGCCGAACAGCTTCTTGATCAGATAGTTCTCCTCGTTGTCGATCGTCGCGCCGCCGAGGGTACCGATCGAGCGCACCGAGTTGAGCAAGCGGCCGGACTCGTTCCGAAGGGTGAAGTCCGCGTCCCGCGCCTCCTTGGTGCGGCGGGCGATCTGGTCCAGGGCCCAGTCCAGGGTGCGAGTCTCCCAGTGATCGGAGTAGGGGGCGCGATAGAGCACCTGGGTCACCCGATGGGGATTGACGGCGAGCTGGAAAGCGCCGGCGCCCTTGGGGCAGAGCGTCCCCTGGTTGATGGGGCTATCGGGGTTGCCCTCGATGTCGATGAGCTTCCCACCTTTGGTATAGATCAGCTGGCCACAGCCCACGGCGCAGTAGGGACAGAGGCCTTCGGTGACGGTGGCGCCGCGGAGCCGGGATGCCTTCTGGACCGACTGCCGGCTGAACGGCTCTCGGGACGGCAGTGCGTGAGACCAGCGAGGTAAGTCGGACATGTCATCCCCTTGGGGGTTGAGGGGGACCGCCAAAGATACGGCTATCGGCACCGGGGACGAGGGATGCCCCGCCTGACGACCGATGTTACCGAGGACGGATTGACGGCCCGCGCATCGATGCGGCGGCCAGCGGCGCGCAGGCGGTGCCGCGAGAGATACAGAGAGCGTAGCGGGTGGGAACCCCTACTTGATCGATCACCAGGACTGTGAAGCCTAGACCGATGCCCAGGAACTGCGCTCCCTCCTGTGACGAGCCAGGCACGGGTGCGGGAGAAAGCACCTCGCCGCTAAAGGGGCCGATCACGTACAGGTCGAGGTCACTTGCATCGATCGCGCCGGTCGGGAGCGAGGCGATTCGTACCGAGACCAGACCATCGTCACCCACGACATTGTACCAGTCTATGTCGAACGGCCGGCTGATGGTCATCGTCTCGTCGAAGGTCCCGACGTTGAGGTCCATCCGACGGCCGTCCTCGGCAGCGTTCCGCGCCGCTGCCTGGCACTGGTCGTTGTACTCGAAACGGTCGTCGGGGACCGCCGGGTCCTCCGTAGGAGCTCCGTCACGCACCTCGATGGAATAGCTGCCTCGGTCCCCGAAGACATCGGTACGAAAGGTGTCGGTGCTGGCCGGTTCCACCACCCGAATGACCGAGTCCGTGCGAGTGCCGGTCACAAACGTGTGGAAGCCGCAGACCTGCGCCTGCACGCCGATGCCCCACTCCCTACCGAACTCGATCGGATCGGGGTGAATGTTGGCCTCGAATCGCCCGAGCGGGAGAACCGTGGCTTTGAAGATGAGGGTCAGTGGTCGAGCGGTACTGCTTCTGGTGAACCGAAAGATGTCGGTGGCCGGGACCGTGTCCTCTTGCGTGGGAACCCCTTCGATGGTCAGGGCGGGATTGTAGAAGAGTACATTGCGGGGACCGATGGGAGGGCCGTCGAGCGATATGTCGGCTGGAGTCGCGCTACCGGTCTCGTAGATGTCCTCCGGAATGACCACAACCGTATCGGGAGACGAAGCGGAGAATCCCTCCACCGCCGCGGCCAGGAGCCGCTGGCTCGATGCCGGGGCCTGGACCCAGTAGCGGGCGCTGCCCACACCCGCCGAATCTCCGGAAAAGCTGCCGCTCACCGGGATCAGCGGCGCGTTGCCGAGAAACACGCGGTCGATCGTTCCAAGCCCGATGCCGTACACCGTCAGCTGTTGGCCGAACCTGACAGTGTCGGGCTCGACCCGGTCGATCTCGACCGTGTTGGCGACCCTGATCTCCACCTCTCCCGGCGGTGCGTCGGCGAACTGGTCCGGGATCGCGGTGATTCGAACCGATCCGCTACGCACACCCGTGGCGGTGGCCTCTCCGCCGATGCCGGGAGCTATCGACGCAATGCTCGAATCGCTGGTAGTCCAGGTGAAGGTGGCTCCCTCGAGAGCTCGGCTGGAGCCGTCGGAGGCGGTCGCCCAGGCCTGGGCACGAAGTCTCAACTCGCCGCCGCGGCTGACTACGCCATTGCCGCGCTCCACGGTGAGGAAGACTGACCGGCTCTCATCGGTCGGAAAGAGACAAGCCGACACCATTAGTGCTAGCAAGGCGGTCGGTCGGAACACTGGAGCAGCTCTCCTGGGGATCGTCCCAACCTAGTGCAAACTCCCAGTCGCGCCAGGCTCGCCCATCGACTCGTTGCCAAGGGACTCGCCAAGCCTTCATATTCTCCCACTCCGACCCGGCCTCGATCTCAGCGGCCCTAACTTGACACAACCGATGCGACGCCACGGATTGGCGATGCTCTGCGCTCTGGGCCTGTGGCTCGGTTGCGGGCAGGGAGAGGACCTGGTAGGCCCCGCTGCCGGGGTGCTGCGAGTCAGCACGCTGAGCACCGGCGTGGATCTCGATCCGGATGGCTACGCGATCGCCGTGGACCAGGCCGACGCTGTGCCCGTGGGAGCGAATACCGCACTCGAGCTCTCGGGGATCGCGACTGGCCAACACGCCGTGACCCTGACCGGCGTAGCCGACAATTGCTCAGTGGCCGGCGACAATCCCCGCACCGTTACGGTCTTCGATCACGAGACCTCGGCTCTGGACTTTCGGGTCTCCTGCCGTGCTCCCGTGAGCCTGGGTACTCTGGTCGTTACGACGACTACCTCCGGCGTTCCGACCGCCAGCACTGGCTACGAACTCGCCGTCGACCCCGCGCCCCCGGTCGAGGCCGCTTTGAACGGCGCCGTGGCGGTGGACGGCCTCGTTGAGGGTGAGCACCTGCTCCGGCTCATCGGCGTTCCTCCCACCTGCACGGTGGCCGGAGAAAATCCCCGCAGCGTCATCATCCCTGCAGCCGACACCGCTCGAGTCCTCTTCGCCGTTACCTGCTGGCCTCTCCCGGCCGGGAGGATCGCGTTCGAGCGGGAAGATCTCTCCGGTTTCCAGGTTCTTGTGGTCCGGGGCGACGGGACCGGTTTGACCAATGTGTCCGAGCGGTACAATGAGCTCGAATTACCTCTGGGGTCGATTGCCAATCCATCATGGTCCCCGGATGGAAAAAGACTGGCCGTTTGGTCGCTCAATGGTATCCTGCTGATCGATGCCGAGCCGGACTCGGACACGCCGGCTCCATCCGCCGATCGGCGACTCCCACGACTTGCCCGCGCTGGTCGCCCGATGGACAGACCATCGCGTACCTGCGCCAGGATGGCGACTTCGGAGCCTGGTAACCGCCGACGTCGTCACCGGCAGCCGCGGACGCTCTTCGGCTCTGAGGATGTCTTGATCCTCGGTTGTCCGGCCTGGTCACCGGATGGAAGCCGCATCGCGTTTGCCACTCGATAGCACTCCATTGGTGGGAGACGTTCGCATCATCGATGCCGGCGGTGGCAATCCCTAAGAGTCCTCGGTGGTTTACCTGGACGAGGGGTCCAGGATGTCGCCTGGTCGGGTGACGGCACACGGCTGGCGTTCGTGGCCGATCGATCGGCCAGCACCGCACAGGACATTTACCTGCTCACCCTGCCTTCCGGCTCCCCGGTCCCGATCACCGGGGGCAGGCTTCCCGGGACCACATGAGCCAAGCTTCTCGCCGGACGGCAACCGAATCGTATTCAGCTCGAATTCCCGGCTCTTCGTCATGAACGTGGACGGCAGCGGCCTGACCCAGCTTACCAATCGCCGGACGAGGTATTCGACAGCGAACCCGCATGGGGCCGCGATCCATGAGGGGTTGGCGCGCGGTTGTGTGGGCCAGTGTGCTCGTGCTCGCCTGTGAGGGCCCCACGGAGCCGCGCGGTGGCGGTATCTCGGTCACCGGGTCTGTGTCCGGCGGGGCCGATCCCAACGGTTTCGAGCTGGTGCTCGACCGCCGGGCTGCGGTGCCGTTCGACGGGGTAGGACCTCTTCTCTTCGCGCCGGTCGCTCGCGGCACCCACCGGCTCGAGCTGGCCGGCCTCTCGGGAAATTGCCGGCCCGAAGCCGCCGAGGTTCAGGAGGTGCTGGTCGAGGAAGATGATACGGCGGCCGTGAGCTTCTCGGTGGCCTGCGAAAGCCCCGGCGGCGCGCTCGAGATATCAGTCAGCACCGGAGGCGTCGAGCTCGACCCGAACGGCTACACCGTGACCATCGACGGTTCACCCGCGGGCCGGGTAGACCGCAACGGTCGTTTTTCAGGCTCGGCTGCCTGGGATTCACAGCGTGGGGCTGGATGACGTCACTCCCAACTGTGGTGCCGGCGATGCCAACCCTCAGAACGTGCTGTTCTCCGTTGGAGGGCTGGTCAGCCTCCATTTCGAAATCGAATGTGCGGCGGCGCCGCCGGCCGGGCGGGGCCACGAGGTCGCTCTTATCAGCAACGTTGGAGAAGACTTCGGATGCACGTGATGAACGAAGACGGCACCGGGACCCGAATACTATTGAGTTTGCCCGATACTTCGTTCATATCCGACGTGGAGTCCCGACGGCAGCCGCCTGGTGCTCCGAGTTTTGGAATGGCGGTTCGGGTGACCTGCGGATCTCGAACTCGGTTCCGGTACCAGCACGCAAATTCCGGGGACTGAAGGCGGTACGGCGCCGGCTTGGTCTCCTGACGGCCGGCAGATCGCGTTCGGCGGAATCCGACTTTAGCGACTTGTTTTTAGTAGAGCCCGACGGCGCTGAACCCCGACGACTTACTGCGGAAATCTCTTCTTTCGCTTCCAGGCGACCTGGTCGCCGGACGGGAGCCGGATCGCCTACCTCCATTCCGACGGCATCAACCTGAGCCTCAGGGTGATAACCTTGGCCAACTCGTCGATTCAGGTCCTGGATGAGACCAGGAGAGCGGGGGACTGAGTGACCCGCAGTGGTCGCCTGACGGGAATCGAATCGCGTACGCCATTTCCAAGGAGTTCATCGGCGGGAGCCTCAAGGTGATAGCGCTGGCCGACTTGTCGGTCCAGGTGTTGGCGGAACCGGATGAAGAGTCTTCGACCTTTGTTGCCCTGAGGTGGTCGCCCGATGGAGGAAGCATCGCGTTCACTGTGTTCAACCCCTCCGGTCCCGGATTTTCGTGGTGCCCGCCGATACGGCTACGCCGCGTGCGCTGACCAGGGAGCTTGAAGACAACGTCGATCCTGACTTGGTCACCCGATGGCCGGCAACTCGTCTTCGCCAGCGACCGTGACGGCAGTCCGGAGCTATACGTGATGAATGCCGATGGGACCAATCAGACTCGAATCACCAACAACGAGTTAGATGATGGGCAACCCGCCTGGCGCCCCTGAATGAACTGCTCCATTTGTGAAGCCCCCCTGCCCGAGGGCGCCCGCTTCTGCATGACCTGCGGCGCCGACCTCTCCGACCCCGAGGTCAGCACCCGCTCGCGCGCGGTGGTCAAGGAGCTGTTCGGCGCCATCAAAGTCGCCGCCGAGGGGCACTACAAGGTCACCGACCTGCTCGGCAAGGGCGGCATGGGCGCGGTCTTCCTGGCCGAGGACCTCCGGCTCGGCCGCACGGTGGCCATCAAAGTCCTCCGACCCGAGCTCGCGACCGAAGGCGCCTCCATCGGGCGCTTCGAGCGAGAAGCCCGCATCGCCGCCCGGCTCGACCACCCCAACATCATTCCGGTCTATGCGGTCGAGGAGACGGACGGGCTGCACTACTTCGTGATGAAGTACATCGCCGGCAAGTCGCTCGACGAGCTGCTCACCGGCGAGCCCTGGCCCATCGAGCAGTGCCGCCAGGTCCTCTGGCAGGCGGCCTGCGGGCTGGGTCATGCCCATCAGCGCGGCGTGATCCACCGCGACGTGAAACCGTCGAACATCATGATCGACGAGAACGGCCGCGCGATCATCACCGACTTCGGCATCTCCAAGGCACTGCAGCAGGACACCCAGTACACCAACACCGGCCAGTTGATCGGCACCCCGCGCTACGTGAGCCCGGAGCAGGCCCAGGGGCTTCCGCTCGATGGGCGGAGCGACCAGTACTCGCTCGCCGTGGTCGGCTACCAGATGCTCGTGGCCCGGTTGCCGCTGGTGGCCGACTCGATCCACGCGCTGATGTACAAGCACATCTACGAGGTGCCGGCGAGCGCGCAGTCGGTTCGGCCGGAGGTTCCGGTCGAGATCTCGGAAGCGCTGCAGCGCGGCATGGCCAAGGAGCCCGGCGACCGCTTCGCCACCATGGAGGACTTCGCCACCGCCATCTGGCCGGAGCGGCCGGTGCACGCGGGGCAGCCGACCCCCACCGTGCCTGGGTTCGCGGCTCTGGCAAAGCTGATCGGGCGACGGCGGAACCGGGTCCCCGCTTTGGTTGCCGCCGCCCTGGGCGTGGCCGGCCTGGCAGCGGCGTTCCTGCTGGGACAGGGGAAGCGAGCAAGCGGAAGAGTCGGCTCCTCCGCGCTCTGAGTTCGTGCCGCCTCCCGGGGAGTCCGCTGCGCCCCCGGCGCCGCCGGTTTCGGTTCCGAGCGAAACTGCACGGCTACCAGTCGCGCCACCCGATACCGCGGTCGAAGATTCCGTGCCGCCGCCTGCGCCCGAGCCTCCGAAGAAGGCCAAGGCCGTGCCGCCGCCGAGACAGCGCCCGCGCCCGCGCCCCGCCGTCGTACCCGAGTCCACCCGAGTGGCACCGGTTGAACAGATGGGCTTCCTCACCATCAACGCAGTGCCCTACGGCACGGTCAGCATCGACGGCGTCGAGATCGGGGACACGCCGATCGTGCGGCGCCGGCTCCCGCCTGGGGAGCACACCGTCCGCATTACCCGCCCGGGTTATCGGCCGGAGAGCTCCACCGTCACGCTCACCGCCGGCAACGAAGTGCGATTCAGCCGGACGCTCATCAAGGAAGGGCAGTGAAGCGGCTCGCCACGCTGCTTGCGTTGCTGCTGACCGCTTCCGTCGCCACCGCGCAGCAGAACGCGACGGTCCGCCGAGCCCAGGCCGCGTACGACTCGCTCGACTATGGCGGGGCCATCACTGTCCTCCGCTCGGCGTTGGAGGAGCCGCTCAACCGGGAAGACCAGGTCACCGCCTACGAGCTGCTCGGCTTCGCCTACGGCGCGCTCGATTCTACCCGCCAGGCGGTCGACGCCTTCCGGCAGCTGATCTTCCTCGACCCCGACCGGGAGCCCGACGTCGAGCGGGTCTCGCCGCGGATCACGTCGCTCTACGCCTTCGCCCTGGGACAGGTGCTGGTGGTGCGCCGGCTCCGAGTGGATTCCACCACCCTGACCGCCGGCCAGGGCGCGGCCACCGTGCACTTCGAGGTCTCCCGCACCGCCCGGACCCGGACCCGAGTCGTGGGTGGGGTAGTGGACCAGGTGGTGGATTCTCAGACCGTGCTGGGCGGCAGCCCGACCCAGTTCGCCTGGAGCGTGACCGGCCCCGACGGCACTCCGCTGCCGCCCGGTGATTACCAGCTGATCACGACCGCCTTGGAAAGCCAGCAGAACGAGTTCTCCAGCCCGCCGTTCGCGGTCCGCATCACCCATGGAGCCCGCGACACCCTGGCCCACTTGAGCAGCCTGCCCGGCTACCAGGAGCAGCCGGAGCTGGTGTCTCCTCCCCGCGACTACCGACCGCTGCTGCTCTCCTTCCTTTATACCGGACTGGGCGCGGGCGCATTCCTGGTCATCCAGCAGGGGGAGTTGGGCACCGGGCCGCGGACCGCCCTGGTCTCGATCAGCGGAGCCGCGCTGGCAACCGGACTGGCCATAAGCCTGCGGAAGCCGGAGCCTCGACCGTCGCAGGCGAACATCCTGTACAACCAACTGCTCCGCGAGCTGCTGTCCCGGCAGAATGCCGATATCTCCCGGGAGAACACCCTCCGGCGATCGCAGGTCCTGGTCACGGTGGCACCGGTCCCCTGATGTCCTATCTCGGAGCCGCCGGCTGGTCGCTCGTTGTGCTCCTCGCGCCTGGCGTCGCCGCGGCTCAGGTGGTGCGGGTTGCCGCCTTCGGAGTGGCCGCCACCAACGCCGAGGTGGAGGACACCCGCCAGTCGCGCGGCCTCGGCTTCGGGGTCGGTGCCCGGGTCGAGCTGCCGCGCCTCCGGGTGGAGGCGAACTATCTCCACGCGGCGCTGAAGGCCGATTTCTCGATCCAGCCGGACTACAACGTGGATGAGGTCGATCTGCTGGCCACCTGGTTGTGGCGGCCTTACCTGGCGCCACAGATAGGAGTGGCCCGGCGCTTCGTCAGCCCGGAGCTTGTCGCGCAGGACGTGGGGGTAATACGGGTTGGTGTGCTGAGCGAGGTCCGGCTCGCCCGGATCGCCGGAGTGTGGGTGAGAGGGGCCTATCTCCCGGTGACGCGATTCAGCGGTGGAGGCTCGGCCAGCCTTGGCCTGGAAATCGGCCTCGGCGTCGAGGTCGGTGATCCGGCCGCGAAGCTCCAAGGCTTTGCCTCATTCGATTACCAGCGCATCGATCGCAACGCGGCGGCCGAGGCGCCGTTGCAGTACTCGGTCGGGCAAGCCGGGGTCAGGATCCGCGCGCGGTCTCGATGATAGACCCTGCTCGTCCTCAGCTCGGCCCGAGCACCTTCACCGGAGTCGAGCGAACGGTCTGCACGGTATTCCCATCGCCGAGATCACCATACTGGTCGTTACCCCAGCACCACCCCACACCCAGAGTGGTCTTGCCGCAGGTGTGGCTGTACCCGGCGTTGATCTGGGCGAAGGCGTGGTTGCCGCTCACCAACACCGGCGTGAGCACGGCGGTGCCCGAGACGTCGCCGTTGCCGAGCACGCCACTGCTGAAGCCCCAGCAGTAGGCCTTGTTGTCCACGGTCTCGGCACAGCTGAACGGCACACCGGTCGTCACCCGCCGGACGCTGAGCCCACCCGACACGGCGCGGGGCCAGAAGCTCAGGTAGGCGTGGCCGTTGCCGATCTCGCCATTCCGGCCGTTCCCCCAGCAGTAGGCCTTATTGGTGGTCGTGACGGCGCAGGTGTGGGTTCCGCCGACGTCGATCTGCCGGAATACGTGCTTGCCGACCACCTCGACAGGCCGGTTGCGAGACAGGACGTGGGTGCTGTCGCCCAGCTCGCCGCTGTTGTTGCGGCCCCAGCAGAACGCGCGGCCGGTGGTGGCGGTGATGGCACAGGTGTGGTCGATTCCCGCGCTGACCTGCCGGAAGGTCAACGTGCTGAGCACCGCGGTCGGCTTGAGCACAGTGGCTGAGCCCTGGGTGCCGATCCCCAACCTGCCCTGGGTGTCGTGGCCCCAACAGTAGAGGCGGCTGTCCGGGTAGCTCACGCCGCAGGTATACAGCGACCCGGCATCCACCTGCCGGAACCGAACCCCGGCCACGCGCACCGGCACGAGGGCGGCTTTCTGGGTGCCATCGCCGAGCTCGCCCAAGGGATTCCATCCCCAGCACCAGGCCTGGAAGTCGGCGGTTACGCCGCAGGCATGGCCAGCCCCCGCACTCACGCGGCCGAAGCGGTGGTTGCCGGCCACGCGGACCGGCCTCGTGCTGCAGGCACTGAGCGTGTTGAAGACTTGGCACTGCTCGGGACCGAGGCTATCGCCGATGCCGAGTTGCCCGTGGACGTTCGCGCCCCAGCAGTAGGGCACACTGTCGGTCGTTACGCCGCAGGTGAGGTTTGATCCGCCACTTACCTGGAACAGGTTCAAGGCCGCCGAGGCGGCGGCGGTGCCGGGAGTGGCTGGGGAGACTACCTCACCCACCGCACCGGGCGCGGTGGGCTGGGTGGGATCTTCACACGCGGCGAGCGCAACACTTCCAACGACAGCGAGATAGAGACCGGACGACAGGCGGAGCATGGGGCCTCCCGAAGACGGCGAACGGGTCATCCCGAATTCGGGGTCCAGTCTAGCAACGGTGGATCAAGCCGATATCAAGAGAGTAATCAGTACAGCTTGGTCACCTTCAAGACTTGGTTCGCAAAGTCATTGAGGTAAACGTGATCGTACCCGCCACTGTGGACCGCGAAGGGAACGCCTTGTGCGATGGCTTGACCATCGCTCCAGCCACGAACCCCTTGGACGCGAAGGGCTGGCTGGTGGTGAACGTCGAACGCCAGTAGTAGGGGCTGGTGGTCTGGTTGTGAAAGCCGCCGACAACGTGGATGAATCCATCGCCATCGATGGAGATGGAGAGAAGGTTGTGGCCTTCGTTGTCGGGGTCATCGGAAGTGTACTGTAAGTAGGCCCGTTGGGCGTCCTGAGGTAGTCCGATTGGTAGGTCGACCCGTCGTGCTTGATGACGACAAGACGCATATACGGTCCAACGGTGACGTTAGCGACCATGTACAAGTCGCCATTCGATGCGACCGCCAGCGGCCTGTTCCAGCTCGTCGCACCAGTTGCCTTATTGATTGGGTCGGTAGACAGCAAGGGGAGGGTCGGTGTGCCTGCGGTCTCGCCGCAGCGAGTGAGCCCGCTGCTGATGCTCGTGAGCTCTTCGCGATTGGGATCAAGGCAGGCGGTGCCAAGTACGGTCCCAGCGCTTACCAAGAGAGCTACGTGTCCGATCGTCGCTTTCGCCATATGGTCTCCCTGTGGTGCGGTTGGGCCGTTTCGCAGTCGGGATACCGATGTGGTCGGGTGCGGGAGGGTGGCGGCGGTCGTTATCTCACGATGCCCCCGCGATCAGCTTCTGGAACCGAGGGTTCTTCCGCAGCGGGTCGAAGGCCGGGTCGATCCTGAGCCAGCCGGGAGAAAGGTGATACGGGACCTTGAGCAGCGGCTCGAGCCGGTCCAGCGCCTTCTCCTGCTCGCCCAGGAGAATGTAGGTGCGCACCAGCAAGTGCTCGAGGTAGGGTCCGGTATAGCCGTCGCGGGCCCGGGGAAGAAGCTCCACGGCCCGTTCTCCGGATTTTACCGCATCCGCCTTGTGGCCGAGGTAGGCCAAGGCCAAGCCTAGAGCGGCGTGACGCTGCGGGTCATCGGGTAAAGACCGGAGAACTTCCTCCAATGCCAGACGTGCCGAGTCGGCGTAGGTGCGTGCCGCGGCGATATCGCCTCGGATGTAGTAGGTCTGTGCCCGCACCAGGCCCCAGGTGGATCGGTCGATGTCGTAGACGGCAGGCGGCAGTCGGAGCAGCAACCGCTGCTGCTCGTCATCCAGCACCCAGAACAAGTCCCAGTAATTCCCAAAGAACGGTAGGAGTGTGGTCGGGTCCACCTGGCTTTCAGCCGAGTGCACTATGGCCCGCGCGCGGTCCAGATCGCCCTGGGCGAGGTACACCATGACTTTGTTCTCGAGCAGGTCGAGGTTGGTCGGTGAGACCTGCAGACCCCGCTCGACGGCTGCGAGCGCCTCGGGATAGCGCCGCAGCCGCAGCAGGGTGTAGGCCAGCCGTCGTGCGGTCGTGGCGGACCGTGGGTCCAGTTTGGCCGCGCGCTGGAGATGGGTCACGGCCACGTCCCATCGGCCCAGGCTCTGCTCCGCCAGTGCCGCGTTGGTGAGCAGGTCGGCATTGTCTGGTGCCGTCCGAAGCCCCTCCTGATATGCTGCCATGGCTTCGGGGTACTGGACTCGGACGAAGTTGTAGAAGTCCCCCAGCGCGAGCCGGCTCTCCGGGCGTGACGGCGCCAGCGTCACGGCTCGGTCGGCGGCGTGTTTCGCGGCTTCTGCTCCCGCCGGAGTAGGAGTGGAGTACGCATAGTACAGGCTCTGCGCCCGGGAGAGCCGGCTCCAGGCATCGGCAAAGGTGGAGTCGAGAGCCACTGCCCGCTCGTAATAGGCAATGCCGTTGCGGAGCGTCGGACCGTCGGCCACCGTCAGGGCGCCGGAGGCCTCGCCTTTAAGGAAAGCGTCGTAAGCCGCGAGGTTGCTGGTGGGACGGGCTGTGAGGGTCTGTTTCTGGTCGATTCCCAGGGCGACGTTCAGCGCGGACGCGACCTGTGCCGCCATGTCGGCCTGCACCTTGAAGACATCGGTCATGCCGGCGTCGAACGGCTGTTGCCACTTCGTGGTCGGTGCGCCGCCCGGCCCCACGTCTACCAGCTCGGGGCTGACCTCGACTCGGCTGGTCCCGTCCGGGAGCTTGGCCCAGCGGATCCTGGCGATAAGCAGGTAATCGGCCCCCAGCTCACGTGCGATGACCGATAGGGCCTTCTTGCTGTGCTTGTACTCGTTCGAGCTGCTGCTGGCGATCACCTGCAATCCCGGCAGTGCCGAGAGCTTGCCCCGTATGGCGTCGGTGATGCCGTCGGCAAAATAGTCGGTGGTGGAATCGCCCCGGTTCTCGAAAGGCAGGACGGCCAGCACCTTGCCGCCTGAAGCACCGGTAGCGGCGCCGTTTTCCCTCGAGTGGCGCCAGGCGAAGAGAACGCCGAGGCCCAGGAGAAAGCCGGCAATCAGAGTGATGGCGAGGACCGGCACCGGACGGCGGGAGGGTGCCGCCGGTCGAGCCTGGGTGGCAGCCGTCGGCCGGCTCTCGGTATCGGTGGGTGATTCCAGCGCCCGGGCGAATTCCCCCATGTTGGCGAAGCGGTCCGCCACCACAATGGCCAATGCCCGGCCGATGGCGTGATCCACCGATTCCGGCAGGTTGGGTCGTACCCGCCGAATGCTAGGTACCGGGTCGGTGAAGCGTTTCGCCATTACCGCCTGCGCGGTCGGTCCGGTGTAGGGTGGCTCGCCGGCGAGCATCTCGTAGAGCACCGCGCCCAACGAGTACACGTCGGTGCGGGCGTCGATACTCTTGTCGCCGGTGACCTGCTCCGGGCTCATGTAGGCCGGAGTTCCGATAGCCAGCCCGGTCTGGGTGAGCTGGTCCTGGGCGTCGAGCGCGCGCGCGATCCCGAAGTCGGCGACCAGGGTGGTCCCGTCATGGGTGAGCATGATGTTTTCGGGCTTGATGTCGCGGTGGATTACGCCGTGCTGGTGGGCGTAGTCCAGCGCCCGGGCAGCTTCCCGCGCGACCTGGAGGGCGAGATGCACCGGTAACTGGTGCTCCCGCCCGATCCGCTGGCGCAGGCTCTCCCCCTCGACGAAGGGCATGGTAAACCAGAGCTGTCCGCCAGCTTCGCCCGAGTCGTGGACCGTGAGGATGTGGGGGTGCTGCAGGCGGGCGGCGAAGCGGATCTCTCGCTGGAAGCGTTCCGGGCCGAGGGTCGCGGCGAGGTCGGGATGGAGGACCTTGAGCGCGACCGGGCGGTCATGCCGCAGGTCTTGGGCGAGGTACACCGTGGCCATGCCGCCGCGGCCGAGCTCCCGCTCGATGGTGTAGCGGTCCTTGAGGGCTTCCCGGAGTGTCGCGATCGGATCCACCAAGTGCCTCTCTAAGGTCACGTCTTGCCCTGTACCAGCTTTTGGAACCGCGGATTCTTGCGCAGCGGGTCGAACATCGGATCGATCCGGAGCCAGGCAGGCGTCAGCGTGTAGGGCATTTCCAACAGCGGCTCGAGCTGGTCGAGCGCGCGCTCGGGCTGGCCGGCCAGCAGGTAGATCCGCACCAGCTGGTGCTGGATGTAGGGGCCGAAGTACATGTCCTTGCTTGGTGGAAGCAGCTCGAGCCCGCGCTTGCCCTCGCGGATCGCTTCCTCGTACCGGCCGGCATAGGCGAGGGCGACGCCGTGCAGGGTGTGCTGCTGGCCGTCGTCCGGGGCCTCGCGCAGCACGGGCGTGAATGCCTGCCGCGCCGTGTCGCCCCAGATCCGCATCTTCGCGCGGTCGCCGCGCAGCCAGTAGAGGTTCGCCCGGACCAGCGCCCAGTCGGTCCGTTCGCCGTCGAACAGCTCAAGGCCGAGTTGCAGCGCGCGGTCCTGCTGAGAGGAGTCGAGGGCCCAGGCCAGCTCATCGTTCCGCGTGAGATAGGCGAGTGCCTGATCCCGCCCAACGCCACCGCCCGGATCGCTGGCGACGCGCCGCACCGGTCCGACGTCTCCCTGGGCCAGGCCGAGAAGCGCCACGTGCTGCAGTATGGTCAGACTACCCGGTGTGAGCGTGATGCCGCGCTCGTACGCGACCTGGGCTTCGGGGTAACGGTGGAGCACCATCAGAGCATATCCCAGGCGCCGGCTTATGGTGGCGGAGCGCGGATCGATGGCGAAGGCCCGCTCCAGACGAGCCACCGTTGCTTCGAAACGTCCTAATGTCTGCTCCTGATTGGCGGCAGTGCTCAGGAGATCGGGGTTGTTGGGCGATAACCGTAGCCCGGCTTCGGCAGTCGCGAGTGCCCGCGCGGGGTCGCCGCCCACGTACGCCTCGTAAAACGCCTGTGCGACGAAGGTCTCCGGGTGGTCCGGGGCGAGCGCTCGCGCGCGTTCCACCGCGACCCGGGCAATCTCGGCCAGCTCGCGGGTTCCGCCGGTATTGGCGTACATGAGCCCGACCGCTCCGGCGAGGCCGGACCAGGCGAGCGCGAACGTGGAGTCGAGCCGGATGGCCTCCTGGTACAACGCCATCGCCCGGCGCTGATCCCCGAGCCCACCCCGTTGGCTCACCGCTTCGCCCTTGAGGAACGCATCATAGGCCGGGACGCTCAGGGTGGGTTTGGAGACCAGCTCCTCACGTGCACTGTCGGCGAGCGCCACGTCGAGCGCACTTACCACTTTCCCGGCGATGTCGGCCTGTACCTGGAAGACATCGGTGAGCCCGGCGTCGAACTGCTCCCCCCATCGGGTCCGGGGCGTCTGCCCCGCTTGCACCTCGACCAGCTCCGGCGTGACCCGGACCCGGCTCGCGCCGCCGGCAGACTTGACCCAGCGCACCGTGCCGGTGAGGAGATAGCCGGCGCCCAGCTCCCGGGCGATCTCCTCGGCGCGCTTGCTGGTGCCGCGGTACTCGTTGCTGCTTCGGCGCGCGATCACCTCGAGTCCGGCGACCTGCGACAGCTTGGTGCGCACCTCGTCGGTGACGCCGTCGGCGAAATAGGCGTCGGCTGAGTCGCCCAGATTCTCGAAGGGAAGCACGGCCAGCACCTTGGAACCGGTTGTGGCGTGATTGCTGGAGCGGCGCCAGGCGAAGAGCACGCCGAGGCCGATCAGAATCCCGAGCACCAGGGCCGTGGCGGCGACCGGAACCCGACGGGGCCTGGCGGGCGCGGCCGCGGCGGGCGTGACCGAAGTTCCCGCTGCCGGAGTCGTCACTACCGTTGGGGTGGCCGTGACCGCCGTGGTGGGCTGGAGTGCCTGGGCGAACTGGGCCGCGCTGCCGAACCGGTCGGCCGGCACCGGCGCCAGCGCCCGCCGGATCGCCTGGTCCACGCTCTCCGGCACGCTCGCCCGCGCCGCCCGCAGGCTCGGCGGCGGCTCGGTGAAGCGCTTGGCCAAAATCGCCTGGGTGGTGGGTCCGGTGTAGGGCGGCTCTCCCGCGAGCATCTCGTAGAGCACTGCGGCGAGGCTGTACACGTCGCTCCGCGGGTCCACGCCTTTGTCGCCCGTCGCCTGCTCGGGGCTCATGTATGCCGGCGTGCCGATCGCCAGCCCGGTCTCGGTGAGCCGCGATTCCGCCGCCCCGCCGAGCGCACGGGCGATTCCGAAGTCCGCCACAAGGGTATTGCCGTCCCCGGTGAGGAGCAGGTTCTCCGGCTTGATGTCCCGGTGCACGACCCCGTGGTCGTGCGCGTACTGCAGCGCTTGCGCCGACTCCCGCGCGATGCGCAGCGCGTCTTCCAGGGAAAGCTGCCGCTCGCGCTGGAGCCGGTCGCGGAGGCTTTCGCCCTCCACGTACGGCATGGCAAACCAGAGCTGGCCGGCGGCTTCGCCGGAGTCGAGCATGGTGAGGATGTGGGGGTGCTGGAGGCGCGCGGCCAGCTTGATCTCGCGCTGAAACCGCTCGGCGCCTAGCACGGCGGCGAGCTCGGCATGCAGCACCTTGAGCGCAACCGGCCGGTCGTGGCGGAGGTCCCGCGCCAGGTAGACCGTTGCCATGCCCCCGCGACCGAGCTCGCGCTCGATCGCGTAGCGGTCCAGCAGCGCTTCGCGCAGACTGTCCGCGCTCATGGCGCCCCGCTCACCAGCCGCACGAAGGCCGGATGGTTACGAATCGGCGCGAAGTGGGGATCGATCTTGAGCCACGCGCGCGAGACCGGCCAGGGATTCGCCAGCACCACCTTGAGATGCTCGACCGCCTTCTCCGGCTGTCCCGCCATGACGTAGATCCGGGCCAGGATGCTCCTCCAGATACACGCCGATGTCGGCATTCTGGTCCGCCGGCTGGAGCGCGACGGCGCGCTTGCCGTGCTCGATCGCCTCGTCGGTGCGACCCAACAGCGCGAGGGTGAGGCCGAGGAGAGCGTGGAGGCTGCCGTCGTCCGGCGTCGCGGCCAGGGCCTTGGCGAAGCCGGCGCGGCCGGAGTCGGCGTAGGCGCGGGACCGCGCCCGATCGCCCCAGGCGGCGAGAGATGTTGGCCTGCGCCGAGCCCCCAGGTCCCCACGTCTCCGTCGAAATCCTCGATCCGCGAGCCGATCACGTGCGCTTGCTGGGCCGAGTCGAGCACCCAGAACAGCTCCAGGTACGTGGCCATGTAGATGGCGACCGTCCTGGTGTCCCGTGGCCGCCGCGCCGGCGTTGACGACCGCGTGCGCTCCCGGGAGGTCGCCCAGCCCGAGCCGTGCTTCAACTCTGTTTAGGATGACGATGAGATTGCCCGGCTCCAGCTCCAGGGCCCGCCTGAAGATCGAGTCCGCCGCCTCGTACTTGGCGTAGCGACAGCAGCCTGTTACCGAGGCTGGACGCGATGTTCACGGACTGCGGATCGAGCCGCTGCGGCCTCCCGGAGATGGGCGATGCCGTCCGCTGTTCGACCGAGCCCGATCTCGATGCCGCCCAGCGAGGTCAGCAGTCTCGGGTCCTTGGGATTCTTGGCGTGCGCGGCGCTGACCTCGCGGCAGGCGCGGGCTCCAGCTTCCGCTCGCACGTTCCGATAGTAGGCGGACGATGGCCAGCACCGATGGGGTCTTCTCCGGCGCCAGCGCCAGCGCCCGGTCGGCCGCGGCTCGGGCCTGGAGCTTCAGCTCCGGCGTCGGCGCCCGCGTTCGCGTAGAGGAAGGCTCGGGCGATCGCGAGCTGCGCCCAGGCCAGCGCGAAGCTGGAGTCGAGCGCGACGGCCCGCTCGTACAAGCGGATGGCTCCCCGCAACGACGCGGGATCGAGGCGCCCGGGCGCGAGCGCTGACGGCTTCGGCGCGGAGATAGAGATCGTACGCGTCCAGGTTCTGCGTCGGCCGCGTCGGCCAGCTCCCGGCGCGTGCTGTCCGCCAGCGCGACGCCGAGCGCCTCGGCCACCTGCTCGGCGACCTCCGCCTGGACCTTGAAGACGTCGGTCATCGCGGCGTCGAAGGGCTGCTGCCACTTCGTCGTCGGCGATCCGCCCGGCGTCACCTGCACCAGCTCGGGACTCACCTGCACCCGCCGGCTGCCGTCCGCCGCCTTGGCCCAGCGCACCTTCGCCGGTCACCAGGTGGGTCACACCCAGCTCCGCGCGCGATCTGCGCCAGGTCCTTGTCGGTGTGCTTGTACTGCACTGGAGCTGCGGCCGCGCGATCACCTCGAGTCCCGGCAGGCCGGTCAGCTTCCCGCGCACCGCGTCGGTGATGCCGTCCGCGAAGTACTCCTCGGCCGAGTCGCCCACGTTCTCGAACGGCAGCACGGCCAGCGAGCCGCGCGCCGCGCGGGCGCGTAGCCGTGCGATCGGCGCCAGGCGAAGAGCACGCCGAGGCCGATGCAGGAGGCCGAGCACCAGGGTCGCCGCGGCGAGCGGGAACGCGGCGGAAGGCGGCCCGCGTCCGCGGCGGCGGCGCAGCGGTGCGGCGGTCGCCGACGGCAGTGCGTGACCGCGGTGGCCGCGCTCGTCGTCGGCGCCGCCTCGAGCGCCGCCCCGAACTGGGCCATGCTCCCGAACCGGTCGGCCGCGCACCGGCGAGAGCGCCTTCCGGATCGCCTGGTCCGCGCGCCTCCGGCACGATGGCCGCACCGCCCGCGCGCTCGGCGCCGGCTCGGTGAGGCGCTCGCACCAGCATCGCCTGCGGTCGTCGCCCCGGTGAAGGCGGCTCGCCCGCCAGCATCTCGTACAGCACGGCGGCAAGGCGAGTAGACGTCGGTGCGGGCGTCGAGCGCCCTTGTCGCCCGCCGCCTGCTCCGGGCTCATGTAGGCCGGCGTGCCCGACCGCGAGCCGGTCTCGGTCAGCTGCTCGCTCGGCCGCTCTCCAGCGCCCGCGCGATGCCGAAGTCGGCGACCAGCGTGTTGCCGTCGTCGGTGAGGAGCAGGTTCTCCGGCTTGATGTCGCGGTGGACGACGCCGTGGCTCGTGGGCGTACTGCAGCGCCTGCGCCGCCTCCCGCGCGATGCGGAGCGCGTCCTCCACCGGGAGCTGCCGCTCGCGCCGGAGCCGGTCGCGCAGCGCTCTCGCCCTCGACGAACGGCATGGTGAACCAGAGCCGGCCCGGCGGCTCTCACCGGAGTCGAGGACGGTGAGGACATGCGGGTGCTGCAGGCGGGCGGCGAGCTGGATCTCGCGCAGGAAGCGCTCGGGCCCGAGCGACGGCGGCGAGCTCGGGGTGGAGCACCTTGAGGGCGACGGGGCGGTCGTGCTTGAGGTCGCGCGCGAGGAAGACCGTGGCCATGCCCCCGCGACCGAGCTCGCGCTCGAAGGCGTACCGCTCGCGCAACCCTTCGCGCAACGCCGCTACCTGATCGGTCATTAGGCTCTTTAATAGAGGGGGAGACGTGGCAAAGATACCGGCGGAGATGAGTCCACGGAAGGTGCATCCGATGGCAGTAACCCATCCCCCGGGCTAGATTTAGCCCTTTCCGTGCCCCCGAGCCGTCAAGCGATGACCGATACCAGCAAGCCGACCGCACCGTCCCCCCCGGGCACCCCGCCCGACGCCGGGTACCATCCCGACGCCGTCGAGGCCAAGTGGCAGGCCCGCTGGGCCGAGCGCCACACCAACGAGCCCGATCTCGACCAGGCGAAGCGGCCGTTCTACAACCTCATGATGTTCCCCTACCCGTCGGCCGAAGGGCTGCACGTGGGGAACATGTTCGCCTTTACCGGCGCGCGACACCTACGGCCGGTTCAAGCGGCTGCAGGGGTACGACGTCTTCGAGCCCATCGGGTACGACGCCTTCGGCATCCACAGCGAGAACTACGCGATCAAGGAGGGGATCAACCCCGCGATCCTGATCCCGCGGAATATCGAGAACTTCCGCCGCCAGCTCCGGCAAATCGGAGGGATGTTCGACTGGCGGCACGAGCTGTCCACCACCGACCCCGGCTACTACAAGTGGACCCAGTGGATCTTCCTCCAGCTCCTGAAGGCGGGGAAGGCCTACAAGAAGGCGGCCGCGGTCAACTGGTGTCCCAAGGACAAGACCGTGCTGGCCAACGAGCAGGTGATCGACGGCCGCTGCGAGCGCTGCGGCACGGTGGTCGAGCAGCGGACCCTGGAGCAGTGGTTCTTCCGGATCACCGAGTACGCCGACCGGCTGCTGGCCGATCTGGACGACAAGTCCAAGATGGACTGGTCCGACAGCACCACCACGACGCAGCGCAACTGGCTGGGGCGGAGTGAGGGGGCGGAGATGGTCTTTCCAGTCGCCGGACCGGCGGACCGGCGGACCGACGGGCCGACAGACGAGTGGGCCGCGATCCGGGTGTACACCACCCGGGCCGACACGGTGTTCGGGGCCACATTCATGGTGCTGGCGCCGGAGCACCCGCTGGTGGACGCGCTCACCATGCCGGAGCAGCGGGCGGAGGTCGAGGCCTACCGCCGCGCGGCGGCGGGTAAGGACCTGGTCTCCCGCAAGGTGGGCGAGCGGGAGAAGACTGGCGTCTTCACCGGCGGCTACGCGGTGAACCCGGCCACTGGCGAGCCGATCCCGGTGTGGGTGGCGGACTACGTATTAATGGAATACGGCACCGGCGCCATCATGGCGGTCCCGGGCCACGACGAGCGCGACTTCGCGTTCGCCCGAAAGTTCGGGCTTCCGATCGTGCGGGTGGTGGCCGAGCCGGGGCAGGGGGCCGACGCTCCGCTCGAAACCTCGTACGACGACAACGAGGCCGGCGTTCTGGTCAACTCCGGCCAGTTCGCCGGGCTGCCGGTGCCGGAGGGCAAGAGCGCGGTGACCTCGTGGCTCGAGTCGCAAGGGAGCGGGGAAGGCCGTGGTGCGCTACCGGCTGCACGACTGGTGCATCTCCCGCCAGCGCTACTGGGGCCCGCCGATCCCGATCATCTACTGCGACGAGCACGGCGCGGTGCCGGTGCCGGAGAAGGATCTCCCGGTCGAGCTGCCGCTGATCGAGGACTTCTACCCCGACGACAGCGGGATCTCGCCGCTGGCGCGGCACGAGGAGTGGTACTACGCGCCCTGCCCGACCTGCGGCAAGCAGGGCCGGCGGGAGACCGACGTGAGCGACACCTTCCTCGACTCGGCGTGGTATCACCTGCGGTATCCCAGCACCGAGTTCGACGACCGTCCCTTCGACCCGGCGCGCACCCGCAAGTGGCTGCCGGTGCACAGCTACATCGGCGGCAACGAGCACGCGGTGCTGCACCTCCTGTACGCCCGGTTCATCACCATGGTGCTGCACGACCTGGGCCACCTGCACTTCGACGAGCCGTACCGGAAGTTCCGGGCCCACGGGCTCATCGTGAAGGACGGGGCCAAGATGTCGAAGTCGCGGGGCAACGTGGTGGTGCCGGACGAGTACATCGCCCGGTGGGGCGCGGACACCTTCCGGATGTACCTCATGTTCCTGGGGCCGTTCCAGGAGGGCGGCGACTTCCGGGACGAGGGCATCAGCGGACCGCGGCGGTTCCTGGACAAGGTCTGGGCGCTGGTGGGCGACGCCTGCCGCGACCCACGCCGGATGACGAGGTCCGGCACGAGGTGCTGGTCAAGTACCACCAGACGGTGAAGCGGGTGACCGAGGGCATGGAGCAGCTGCACTACAACACCTCGATCGCGGCGCTGATGGAGCTGGTGAACGCGATGCGGGGCGATACCTGCACCCATCGGTCGCTGGTGGAGGGGCTGGTGATCATGCTGGCGCCGTTCGCGCCGCACTTCGCCGAGGAGTCGCTGGGAGCGGCTGGGGCACGCGACCTCGGTCTTCGATGCGCGGTGGCCGGCGTGGGATGAGGGGATGGTGGTGGAGGACCAGGTCGAGGTGGTGATCCAGGTGAGTGGGAAGACGCGGTCGAGGGTGTCGGTGCCGCGGGACGCGGACGAGGGGACGTGGTTGCCGCGGCGCAGCGGGATGCGGCGGTGCGGCGGTTTACGGAGGGGAAGGAGGTGCGGAAGGTGGTGTACGTGCCGAATCGGTTGCTGAATTTGGTTGTGGGCTAGACAGCCGGCGAAAGCGCCTCCCCCCTGGCGGTCAAGCCATCAAGAAAGGCGCTTGCAAGACTCCCGAAATCAATCTTCGCAGGCCTCCGGTTTGCTTTCTTGACGGCCCGAGCGGGACCCCTTTCGAGCGGACTGGGAGATGCGCTCACCGGGTCACCTACCCCCTCAATTTGTCAGTACCGCCCTTTGGGGCCTAGCGCTGAGCAACTCCGCGCCTTTGTCGGAGATGGATGGGAGGGCCGGCAATCCTGCCAAGGAGTAGGGCATGGCTATTAAGGCTTCAGTGGCTAAGCTGCATTGGAACTACTTCTTGGCCCTGGAACGTGACATGGAAGTCGTCGCACGCTACATAGAATTCGCAGTGCCCAACTTCCAGGTCTACTCTATCGAGCTGGCCCACTTACTCTTTGCTGCCGCCTCCGAGGTAGATGTTGTCTCGAAACTCCTATGCAGTGAACTGGAGCCAAGCGCACCGAGAAAGAACAACATCAACGCGTACAAGGCCGTTCTTCTGAGAGCATTGCCGGATCTTCCTGTCAGCAACGTGTTCATCCCGCGATACGGACTAACATTAAAGCCATGGGAGGAATGGAGTGGAGCGAACAATCCCCATTGGTGGCGCAGCTACAACAATGTTAAGCACAAGCGGGACCTGCATTTCGGTGAAGCAACCTTGAAAAACGCTTTGAATGCGCTCGCAGCGCTCCTGCTAGTAACCTTTCATCATTACACACGCGCACTCGCTACAGGGTCAACTCCGATTTTGGGGTATAAAGAGACTAACCTACTCCTGCAACCGGAATCGACGCTGCTACGCCTGCCGGAGGAGTACTATTACGCAAACCTGGTAGACGGGTGATCCATTGGCCATGTCCGTGGCCTGTACCGCGGATGCAGTTGACAGGCCAAAGGTGATCCTCCTTTAGACGACCCATTTTCGCACGCCCCCGGTTCATGCCGCGGGCCTCACCTCGCCACCTGCATCCAGCGTCCCCCCTCCCCATAGGCGCTGGTATCTCTGACTCCGCTGACCCCCGGGGGAGTCTCCACACCGTCCGCGCGCTGACCCACTGTTCCAGCGCCGGCAGGTCGTTCCGGAACCGGATCCGGTTCCGGGCATCCATCGTCCGCAGCAGCGGCAGGACCTGAGGAGCGCCGCTGGTCATCCCTACTATTGTCGCTCCTTCCCACCCCCCGCAGCCGTCCCGAGCCGAGCCTCCAGCTCCCTGAGCAACGCCCTAGCTGTCGATTCCGACGACGCCGGATTCTGCCCGGTGATCAGATTCCCGTCCACCACCGAGTAGTCCGCCCAGTCCGCCCCTTTCGAGTACTTCCCCCCGGCAGCCTTGAGCACATCCTCCACCAGGAACGGAACCACGTCCGTGAGCTTGACCGCGGCCTCCTCGCTGTTGGAGAACCCGGTGACCTTCTTCCCTTTGACCAGCGGCGTCCCATCCGCCGCCCTGGCGCGGCGCAGCGCCGCCGGACCATGGCAGACCGCGGCCACGGGCTTCCCCGCCGCGTACAGTCGCTCGATGAGGGCGATCGAATCCCGGTCCTCTGCCAGGTCCCACAGCGGCCCGTGGCCGCCCGGATAGAAGACCGCGTCGTAGTCGTCCGCCGCTACCGTGGAGAGCTTGACCGTGTTCGCCAGCGCGCGCTGCGCCTCCGGATCCTTCCGGAATCGCTGCATGGCCGGCGTCTGGGCCTTGGGATCATCGCTCTTCGGATCCACCGGCGGCTGGCCGCCCTTGGGCGACGCCAGCGTGATGTCGGCCCCCGCGTCTTTGAGCACGTAGTACGGTGCCGCGAACTCCTCCAGCCAGAAACCGGTGGGTTGACCGGTATTGCCCAACCGGTCGTGGGATGTGAGTACCATCAGGACTTTTGCCATCGTCGACTCCGTTGATTGCTGGTTCTTCCCGGCGCACTATCGAAGCGCGCCCCCCAACTTGCAGGATAGTGCCCCCCAGCCGCGCCGGCCACCGCGGGGCCCTTCTCAGGTGAGGGGCGCTGATTAGTCACCTGCTGGTGCTTCGCCGCTCGAATGGACACATTAGAAGACTCAAAGCTTCGGCCATACTATGTCCGCCCCTCTCGCAGCAATCGCGGACTTCCTGCGCAGTCGCTACACCGTCGAGCGCGAGCTCGGGCGTGGCGGGATGGCGACCGTCTACCTCGCGCACGACCTGAAGCACGGGCGACCAGTCGCGCTCAAGCTGCTTCATCCGGAGCTGGCGGCCACGATCGGGCCCGCCCGGTTCCTTCAGGAAATCCAGCTCACCGCCCGTCTGCAGCACCCCCATATTCTGCCGCTGCTCGACTCCGGCGAGGCCAACGGGCTGGTGTACTACCTCATGCCGTACGTGCAGGGCGAGTCGCTGCGCGACCGCCTGCGCCGCGACGTCCAGCTCCCGCTCGATGCGGCAATTGAGATCGCGGTCCAGACGGCGGACGCGCTCGACTATGCCCACCGGCAAGGCATCGTACACCGGGACATCAAGCCGGAGAACATCCTGCTCAGCGAGGATAGCTCTGGTGGTGGAGCAGGGCCTCTCCGGCAGGTGCAGGCTCTGGTGGCCGATTTCGGGATTGCCAAAGCCATCGACGCTGCCGGAGGCGAGAAGCTCACGGAGACGGGGCTATCGGTGGGTACCCCCGCCTACATGAGCCCGGAGCAGGCCGCCGCCGGCCCGGTTGACGGCCGAGCCGACATCTACAGTCTGGGATGTGTGCTGTACGAGATGCTCGGCGGGGGACCGCCGTTCACCGGTTCGAGTCAACGCGCCATCATGGCTCGCCATGCAATTGATCCGGTACCCGCCATCCGCACCGTCCGGCCCACGGTCCCGGTTTCGGTCGAGCGGTTGATCAATACATCACTTCAGAAGGTTCCCGCGGATCGGTTCGCGACCGCCGCTGAGTTCGCGGCCGCGCTCAGGACGGCTCCATTCCGAAGCGAGTTTCTTGGCTTGGGTCGCCGGCGGGCAGGGCTTGCCATGGCCGTGCTAGCCGGAATCGCAGCAGTCGCTGCCGGCATGTGGCAGTCGCGTGAGGCCGCCAAGCCCGTGCTCGACGCGAACCTTATCGCTGTCGCACCCTTCGATGTCCTCGACCCCAAGCTCAACCTCTGGCGCGAGGGATTAGTGGACGTGCTGGCCCGGACGCTCGATGGTCTGGGTCCGCTTCGGACCGTGTCGCCGACCACCGTATTACGTCGGTGGGCCGGTCGCGCGGATCCCACCTCAGCCCAGGATCTCGGCCGGCGCACCGGCGCTCGACTGGCCGTCTTCGGGCAACTCGTCAGTATCGGTGGTGACTCGGTTCGCCTGAGCGCGACTCTGCTCGACGTAGCGACGGGCAGCCGCCGAAGCGACTTCGAGCGATCGGACCGTGCCGACCGCCTCAGCTCGGTTGCCGATTCACTCTCCCTCACCTTCTTGCGCGATCTCGGTGTTTCGGTCCGCGGGCCCGTCCGCCTCTCATCGGTGGGGACCACGTCGATCGCGGCCCTCAAGGCCTTCCTCCAGGGTGAGCAGCATTTCCGACGGGGCGCGCTCGACTCGGCGATTGTGAGCTTCCAGCGCGCCGTGGACCTCGACAGCACTTTCGCTCTTGCACTCCGTCGCTTGGATCTTGCTCACGGCTGGAAGGGTGATGACTTTTCCGGTTCGTTCACCCGCCGCGCCTGCCGGTTCAACCGTAAACTCTCCCCGCGGGACAGTCTTCTGCTGACAGCAGATTGTGCGGCGGGGGTTTCATGGGCGGGAGGAATCGAGATCCTGGAGACGGCGAGTCGCAGCTACCCTGACGATCCGGAGATCTGGTATCAGCTCGGCGAGAGACGGGAACACGAAGGATTCGCGGTGGGGGCCACCGTGGCGGAGGAGCTGGATGCGTTCGACCGCTCGATCGCACTCGATTCGACGTTCGGGGAGGCATATGTGCATCCGATCGAGCGGACGCTGGCTCGCGGCGACTGCGGCCGAGCCTTGCAGTACGTCCAGCCTGCCGGGACCCTGCAGCTGGCGCGTGACAATGTCCCCGAAGCCCCTGCCGCTGCTGCTGTCATTGCCCGCTTGGTTCTGGGGACGCCGCGGGCACGCCCGGAGCTTCAGCCAATGCTGGACACGTTGCCGGGGGACAGGCTCAATGGCCTGGTCTGGCTGGTCCGGCATTGTGCTGATTCCGCCGAGACCGCTGTCTGGCTGGCGCGAATGCTGGTACAGTCGCAGTCTCGTCGCGCTCCCATGTCGTATCCGCGCGACGCCAACAGCACACTAGTGCAGAGTCTGGCGACTCGGGGCCATCTGAAGGAAGCATACGAAGCACTTCGGAAGATGCCGGTCGCCGCGGACGGCTCAGCCTTCTTTTTTCTCCAGCTGTCGGAGCTCGGAGCAATTCCGAAGGACACCGCGGACGCAGTCTTTCGAGGTTGGCTCAAGCAGCCCGACTTCCGTCTGGTGATCTTTTCGCTTCCATGGTGGAGCATGCAGGGCGACACGGCCTCGATCAGAGCGGTGATGCGGCGGGGCCGTCTGAAGCCGGACACGGGAGAGGCTCGCGATGCAGCTCTAAATGGGACAATGTATCTGGCCCTGGCCCGCCACGACACGGCCGAGGTGCTAAGACGGCTTCCTGGCTCGCCGGACTGGCCCGAAAACATCCAACTATGGGCCAGGCTCCTCGAGGCGCAGGGGAAAGATTCAGCGGCTGCGGCGGTCCTCGACTGGCATGATTCGGGCGGACCCCTCTACGTGCTGCAGAGGCTGGAGCAAGCCAAGATCGCCGAGCGGCTGGGCGATCGTGATGAAGCGCTTCGCTCATATCAGTTCGTAGTCGACATGTGGCGGAGCGCCGATCCCGAGTTGCGCCCTTACGTCTCTGAGGCGCGTGCGGCGCTGGTGCGGCTCAGCGGAGAGAAGAGCCCATAGTCCCGGGCAGCATAGCCGCCGGCGCCCTGCCCGGGCCGGCGGGAAGCGCTCGGCATTCTCCCCACGACCACCCACCCGAAACTGGAGGCCGCATGACCCGCCGAATCGCAGTGGCCCTTGTCGTCCTGGCCCTGGCATTCCCACTCCCTGCGTTGGCGCAGAGCGGAGACCTTCGTGCCCAGATCGAAAAGCTGGGCGATGCATGGGAGAAGGCCTACAACGCGGGCGACGCGGCCGCGCTCGCCGCGCTCTACTCCAAGGACGCGCAAGTCATGGCCCCCGGAGCCGAAGCCGCCTCCGGCACCAAGGCCATCCAGGACCTCTTTGCCAAGGATATGGCCGGCGGCGCCAAGTTCGCATTGACCACGGCTGACGTCGTGGGTTCCGGCGACCACGCGGTCGAGACCGGCAAATGGGTGGCCACCTCAGCCGACGGCAAGCATCTGGACCACGGCCCCTATATGACGCTCTTCAAGAAGGAAGGCGGCGGGTGGAAGATCTCTCGCGACATCTGGAATAGCGCCATGCCGCAGAAGTAGGCCGGCAATTCCACACGACCCGACCGAACACCTGCGGGCCGCCCTCGCCGGCCGCTACGACGTCGAGCGCGAGCTCGGCGCCGGCGGCATGGCCACGGTGTACCTGGCCCAGGACCTCAAGCACGATCGCAAGGTCGCGGTGAAGGTCTTGCGCGAGGAGCTCTCCGCGTCCCTCGGCAAGGAACGCTTCCTCCGCGAGATCAAGGTGGCGGCGGCGCTGCAGCACCCCCACATCCTGCCGCTGTACGACTCGGGCGACGCCGACGGGCTGCTGTTCTATGTCATGCCGTATGTCGAGGGGCTGTCGCTTCGCGAGAAGCTGGTGAAGGAGGGTGAGCTGCCGATCGGCGACGCGGTGCGCATTCTCCGCGATATCGCCGACGCGCTCTCCGAAGCCCACCGCCACGGTGTGGTCCACCGCGATCTCAAGCCCGAGAACGTGATGCTCCGCGGCCGGCACGCGCTGGTGATGGATTTCGGCGTGGCCAAGGCGCTGAGCGACGCCACCGGGCGCCAGTCGCTCACTACGGCGGGCATCGCGCTGGGCACGCCGGCCTACATGGCACCGGAACAGGCGGTGGCCGACCCGCATGTGGATCACCGCGCCGACCTCTATGCCTTCGGCGTGGTGGCGTACGAGCTGCTGGCGGGCCGTCCGCCGTTCACCGGGGCGAACCCGCAGCAGGTGCTCGCGGCCCACGTCACCACGGCGGCCGAGCCGATCGCGACCCACCGGACCATGCCGCCGGCGCTGGCCACGCTGGTGATGCGATGCCTCGAGAAGCGGCCGTCCGATCGTTGCCAGAGCGCCGAGGAGCTGATCACCCAACTCGAAGCGCTGCTGACGCCGAGCGGCGGCCTCACACCGACCGCCACGAGGCCGGTGGCGGCCGCGGCCGCGCCACGCTCGCGCCGGCTCTCCCTGGCGATCGCGCTCGGCGCCCTCCTGGCCTTGCTCGGCTTCGCCGGCTGGCGCGCGACTCACCGCGGTTCGGCCACGCGATCCGGCGGCGATCTTCCGACGATGACCGCCAAGCGCGTGGGCGTCCTGCCGTTCGTGTCGCGGAGCCGGGACACCGCCGATGCCTACCTGGGCGACGGCATGGCAACCGACCTGACCACGACACTGGCCGGGATGACCGGGTTGCACGTCGTCTCCCGCAGCTCGGCCTTCGCCCTGCGCGGCAAGACCGCCCGGGAGGCGGGGACCGCGCTCACCGCCGATGCGATGGTGGAGGGTACGGTAGGCAAGGTCGACGGCGGGGTGCGGGTGACGGTATCGCTGGTGAACGTCGCGGATGAGGCGATGCTCTGGAGCAAGCGATACGACGTCAACGAGAAGGACCTCTACGCCCTGCAGGACTCGGCCGCGGCGGCGATCGCATCGGTGCTCGGCGTCGGTCTCGCCCAGCGGGCCGACGCCGGACTTGCCCCGCATCGGACGGCCAACCCCGAGGCCCACGATCTCGTCCTGCGCGGCCAGTTCCTGGTCGAGCAGAACAGCGAAGCGAGCCTCCGCCAGGCGATCGCGCTGTTCGAGCGTGCGGCCGCCCTCGATTCGACGTACGCCGACCCGTGGAACGGAATCGCCCAGGGCTGGTTCTTCCTCGCCGATACTTACCTGGCTCCGCGCGCGGCCGTGCCGCCGATGCGCGCCGCCATCGACAAGGCGCTCGCGCTCGATCCGACGTCGGCATGGGCCCACGCCCTCCGGGGCAGCCTGCTGAGCAGCTACGTCCGTGACTACACGGCCGGCGAGCGAGAGTACCTGGCGGCGATCGCGCTGGACAGTACCACGGCCTTCGCCGGCGACTATGGATGGCTGCTGCACGCGCGCGGTCTAGACGATTCGGCCCTGGCGGTGGGGCGCCGCGCGCGGCGGCACAATCCCTTTGCCTACGCCCCGACCAACCTCGCCTTTGTCATCTTCAGCAATGTGGGGATGCTGGACAGCGCGAACGCGGCCTGCGAGGCGCTCCGGCGGCTGGCGACCGACCACTGCGACGAGCGCCTGCTGATCGAGCGGGGCCGCGCCGCGGAGGTCGTCGCCGCGCGAAAGACGAAGCCCCCGGCGGATCCGGAGGAGATGCTGGCTTTCGCCGAGGCGCTGGCCCGGGCGGGTGATATCGCGGACGCGCGCCGCCAACTCTCTGCGGCGCTCACCGCCGCGGGCACCCGGTATGTCCGCGAGGACTACGTCGCGTCCGTCTACCTCGCCCTGGGCGACACCGCCCGGACGCTGGACTGGCTCGAGCGCGGCCTGGACGCCCAGGCGGCAGACATGGCTCAAATCAATCGATCTTGGAGATTCAAGCCGCTGCACGATAATCCGGGGTTCGCGGCTATCGTGCGGAAAGCGGGGCTGCGGTTGTGGCCATGAGATATGATGGCAATCGCGCCTGAAGGCGTTCTGGCGGCGACGCGCGGGCCCGAGGATGGAGGTCCGGCGCGCCAGCTCCGCGAGATGCCCGACCTGCCGCGCAGCTACTGGCGGCTCGTGGGCCCGGGCATCGTCGCTGGAGGCGTCGGCTTGGCGTCCGGTGAATTCGTGCTATGGCCGTTCATCGCCTCGCAGGTCGGGCTGGTGCTGCTGTGGGGCGCGCTCGTCGGCGTCGTCACCCAGTTCTTTCTCAACATGGAGGTGGAGCGCTACACGCTGGCCACCGGCGAAACCGCGGTCACCGGCTTCAACCGCTTCTGGAGACACTGGGGACTCGTGTTCGCCGTGCTCGCCTACTTCGCGAATCTGTGGCCGGGATGGGCGAGCAGCGCGGCGACCCTGGCCAGCTATCTGTTCGGTGGCAATCCAACCATCATTGCCGTCGTCATCCTGCTCATCATCGGCTGCTCGCTGACGTTGGCGCCGGTCGTCTACGTCGCGCTCGAGCGGCTGATCTTCGTGAAGGTGGCGGCTGTGCTCGTCCTCGTCGTACTTGGGGTGGCCTATGCCATTCCGCTCGAGTCGTGGCAGGCGCTGCCGGCCGGATTTGCCAGCGCCGGCACCTTTCCCGACGGGTTGAGTGTGGCATTGGTCTTCGGCGCCATCGCATACGCGGGCGCGGGGGGTGCGCAGAACCTCTGTCAGAGCAACTGGATTCGCGACAAGGGCTTCGGGATGGGGCAATACGTGCCGCGACTGGTGAGCCCGGTGACCGGCGCACCCGAAGCAAGAGACCCGACCGCAGCCAGCTACATCTTCGAGCCCACGCCGGTGAACCTGCAGCGCTGGCGACGCTGGTGGACGTTCGCCAACGTCGAGCAGGTGTTCAGCTTCGTGCTGGTCACCGTGATCACGATCGCGCTGATGTCGCTGCTCGCCTATTCGACGCTTTTCGGCCAGCCCGATCTTCCGAACAACGTCTCGTTCCTGAGGATCGAGGCGCAGCAGCTCGGGCGCTCCGTCGGACCATGGTTCGGCGTGCTGTTCCTGGCCGTCGGCGCCTTCTCGCTCTTCGGATCGGCCATGGGCATCATCGATTACACCAGCCGTCTGGCCGCCGACATCCTGAAAACGACCTACGCCCGCGGGGCCTCGGAGAACCGCATGTATTTCTGGCTCGTGTGGGGGATGGTCGGGCTCGGATGCACGGTCCTGCTGGCGGGTATGTCCCAGCCGCTCACGTTGCTCGTGATTTCGGCATCGACCGGCGGGGTCATAATGTTTTTCTATTCCTTCATGCTCATCGCGCTCAATCGACGGATGCTGCCGCCGGCGATCCGAATCGGTCGGTTCAGAACCGCGGCGCTCGTGTGGTCGACACTGCTCTTTGGAACCCTGGCCGTGCTCACCGGCTACACCCAGGCACAGGTCTTCCTGCGCTGACAACATCTGGCCGCACCGGCCACCGCGACGCATATTGGGCCATCCCACACGATCTGGTTGAACACCTCCGCGCCGCCCTCGCCGGCCGCTACGACGTCGAGCGCGAGCTCGGCGCCGGCGGCATGGCCACGGTCTACCTGGCCCACGACCTCAAGCACGACCGCAAGGTCGCCATCAAGGTGCTCCGCTCCGAGCTCGCCGCGGTCATCGGCGCCGAGCGGTTCCTGCGTGAGATCAAGACCATCGCCAACCTGCAGCACCCCCACATCCTTGGCCTGATCGATTCCGGCGAGGTGAGCGGCACGGCGTACTACGTCATGCCGTTCGTGGACGGGGAGTCGCTCCGCGACCGCTTGCATCGCGAGCAGCAGCTTCCCATCGCCGACGCGGTGCGGGTCGCGACCGAGGTCGCGTCGGCGCTCGACTACGCCCACCGCCACGGCATCATCCACCGCGACATCAAGCCGGAGAACATCCTGCTGCACGACGGCCGAGCCCTGGTCGCCGATTTCGGCATCGCGCTGGCCGCGAGCAAGGTTGGCGGCGCACGCATGACCGAGACCGGCATGTCGCTCGGCACGCCCACCTACATGAGTCCCGAGCAGGCGATGGGCGAGCGCGAGATCACCGCGCGTTCCGATGTCTACGCCCTCGGCTGCGTGACCTACGAGATGCTGATCGGCGAGGCGCCGTTCACCGGTCCCACGGCGCAGGCGATCGTGGCCAAGGTGATGACGGCGGAGCCGGCCGGACTCATCGCCCAGCGGCGGAGCGTTCCCCCCGCGGTCGAGGATGCGGTGCTGACGGCGCTCAACAAGCTGCCGGCCGACCGGTTCGCCACCGCGGCGGAGTTCGCCCAGGCGCTGGCGGCGCCGGTGACTGCCGCTCGCCGCACCACCGTGATGCGTGCGGGCCGGCCCGGGCCGCGCCGGTTCGCGTGGCTTCCGGCGGTGATGATCGGAGCAGTCGCTTTCGGCTTAGGACTGCTCGCGGCAAGCGCGGTCTGGCGCCCATCGGGACCCCAGTTCGCACCGGTGGTCCTGCGGTATGCCATGGCGCTTCCGGACAGCGCCGCGCTGGTAGACCAGGTCGGGAGCGGCCTGGCCTACGCGCCGGATGGCTCCGCCTTCGCCTACACCTCTCGCCTGGGCCTGATGCTGCGGGCGGCCGACCGGCTTGACGCGGTGCCGGTCGCCGGCGCGCGTCGAGGTGTCAACCCCTTCTTTTCTCCCGACGCCCGCTGGCTGGGTTATATGGATGGCGCCAGGGTAGTGAAGGTGCCGCTCGCCGGCGGCGCTCCGGTGACGATCTGCGACTCCTGCATCGGCTACGCCTTCTCCTGGGGCGGCGATGACACCATCCGTTACCACAGCGTGCCTTTCTCCAACCCCAATACCCGGGTCCTGATGGCGGTGTCGGCCCGGGGTGGGAAACCGTACGAGCTCGCGCGTGACTCGACCGCAAGGGAGGACTTCCGGGCGCCGGTGCTCCTCCCAGGGACCCGCACCGTCCTGTTCTCGGTTTATAGCGGCGCGAGCAGCCAGCTCGCGGCGTTGAACCTCGAGACCCGTGAAATCACTCGATTCGATCAGCCCGGATTCACTCCCCAGTGGGTCGCGGCCGGATTCGTCGTCCTCGGCAGCTCGGACGGGAGCCTGATCGCCTTGCCCTTCGACGCGAAACGGGCTCGGCCCAGCGGGCCGCCCGTCACCATCGCGCGCGACGTCTCACAACCCGATGCCTTCTCCTCACGTGCGGCGGTTTCGGCCAGCGGGGCCGTCATCTACCCCCAATCGGGTGGCGACGTCCCCCGCCATCTGGTGCTGGTCGGGCGGTCGGGCTCGGCCGACCCCATCCCCGGCGAAGCGCGGCTGTTCACCAGTCCTCGCTTCTCCCCGGATGGCCACCGCCTGGCGCTCGGGATCACCGACCAGACGGAGGCGAAGGACATCTGGGTCTTCGATGTCTCGCAGCGCACCTGGTCGCGCCTCACGACCAGCGGGATCAGTAATCGCCCCGTCTGGACTCCCGATGGCCGTCGTCTGGTCTACTCCAGCCATGACGACCTCTGGTGGATCGCCGCCGACGGCAGCGGCCGCCCCGAGAGCCTGCTCGTGGCCGCCGGCAATCGCTTCGCGGGTAGCGTCACCCCTGACGGCCGCACGGTGGTTTTCCAGGAACAGGCGAGCGACCGCAATGGAATCCGGAGCCTGGTATTCGACTCGGCTCCCGCGTCGCGCCTCGTTATCCCCGGGAATTTCGGCGAAACCGCCCCGGCGCTCTCACCGGACGGGAAGTGGCTGGCCTATCAGTCGGACGAAACCGGGCGGATGGAGGTGTACGTCCGCCCCTATCCCGGGCCCGGCGCCAGAGTGTCGGTCTCGCTGCGCGGCGGCACCGAGCCGGTCTGGGGCCACAGCGGGCGGGAGCTGTTCTTTCGCGCGGGTGATAGCCTGATGGCGGCCACAGTCACCCTGAGCCCCGCCTTTGGGGTCACCACGCGGCGGCTGCTGTTTACCGGCTCGTTTGTCAGCGGCGACAGTTACCGGGAGTACGACGTGGCGCCCGACGACAGAAGCTTCATCATGCTCAGCGGTGGTGCCGGTCGGTCCACCCTGATCGGCATCCAGCATGCCTTCGATCGCTTGGTGCCGAAATGAGCCTGCCGGCGAATTACCGGCCGGCCCCAGCGCCTGCTGCCTCCGGTTTCAGGCGGAAGAAGCGGACTGCATTGTTGTAGAAAATGTCCCGCTTTTCCGAAGGTGTCAGGAAGGGTGCCGATTCGACCCCCTCGATGGCCAAGCCGATGCCCTCGGGCCAATACATCTGATCGGTGCCGAACATCAGGCGTTTGCCGAACCCGGCTCGCATGAGTGCGCCGAGATAGGCGTGGAACTCTGCCCGCGGGAGCAGCCAGTCAGCGGCGCCGAGGTCGGCGTACACCTGCGGATATTGGAACAGCACTGCCATTGTCTCCTGCAAGTAGGGCCACCCTGCATGCATGAGGGAAACGCGGAGCTTGGGGTGCCGGTTGAGTGCTTCCTCGATGTGAATGGGGTTCCCGAGGTTGACGCGGAAGCCGAGGCAGCACGGATCGTAGGAAATCCCTGGAGGACCGACACCCGTGTGCAGGGCCACAGGGATGTCCAGCTCTTCGGCCAGCGCGAGGTAGGGCTCGTATCGCGGGTCGCTCAGGGTGGCGCCGGCATATTCCGCCGTGACTTCACCCAGAACACCCAGGCGGCCGGACCGAAACGCCTTGCGCAGCACGTCGAGCGGTGGCAGCGGCGTATCCGCGGAGCCCCTGACCCCCGCGCCTGCGATGAATCTGTCCGGGGTGGCCTCCTGCCAGCGGATCGCGGCCGCCAGGCGATCCCCGGAACCGCCGCTCACGATGCCCTTCACGACGTTGAAGCGCTTCATCTCGGCGAGCACAGCTTGCCGATGCTCCTCGCCATTCTTGACTCCGGGCTTCTTGCCATTCGCTGGATTGGCGATGTCCGGGATGGCTTCGTCGGCGGGATAAGCGTGTAAATGGACGTCAATGATGGGCGCTCGCGATGGGTCCTGGCTAAAGGCTGCGACCGGGACGGCGAGCAAGGCGGTCGCGAGCAGACCCATCTGGCAAGTCGATGTCATTCAGAACCTCCGAGCGAGCACGAGAAAGCTGCCGGTCCGGTGTTCTATCCCCACGAATATGTCCAGATAAGAGTTTCAAGAGGCACCAGATGAACGCGACCCTGCAGATGCTCGGTGTTGCCTGCCTCGCTCTTGGCGTGGCTCTGGGCTGCGGCGACGGCTACACCGCGCCGATCAGTGGTGTCGGCTGCAGCGAAGAGCAGCAAAGCGGCGTCGTGGTGGAAGGCGATCTGCGAGTGACCAGTGTGTTCATTACTCGCGAGTACTCTCAGGTCTATCTCGGCTCAGAGCAGCCGACGACGCGCCATTACCGCGTCTGTCAGAGCTACACCTGTTCGGAAGTGCGCGAGGACCCTGCCGCCCCGCTCGGAGAGGCGGAGGTCATGGCGGCCTTGGCGCGCTGCACCGCCGCGGCTGATGCCGCTTGGGCAGCGGAGCCGCCAATCTGACAGTGCGGCAGGATCGTGCTCACTACTCCGGCGTTAGCGCGCCGACCCGCGACGCAACGAAGATCTCCCACACCGCCACGAACAGCGCCGCGATCACCGGCCCGATCACGAACCCGTTGGCGCCGAACACGGCGAGACCCCCCAGCGTGGCGATGAGCACCACGTAGTCCGGTAGCTTGGTGTCCTTACCCACCAGGATCGGCCGCAGGATGTTGTCCACCGAGCCGATCACCAGCGCCCCGAACACCGCCAGCGTAACCGCCTGCCAGGTGTGACCCGTGGCGAACAGATAGATCGCGATCGGCAGCCATACGACCGGCGCGCCGACTGCCGGCAACAGCGACAGGAGCGCGATCAGCACGCCGAGCAGCACCGGCGCGCCCACACCGAGGATCAGGAAGATCAGCCAGCCGAGCGCGCCCTGGACCAGCGCCACCACGAGGTTGCCCTTGATCGTGGCCCGGATCACGGTGGTGAAGCGCCGGGCGAGGTTGCGCTGGCGCTCCGGATGCATCGGGATCGCCTCCCGGATGCGGCGCGAGAGCACATCACTGTCGCGGAGCAGGAAAAAGAGCAGGTAAAGCATGACGAACAGAGCGACCACGAACTGCAACGTGTTTTGCCCGATGCTGAGTGCCTGGGTGGCGATGAGCTGTGCCCCGCCGGCGAGGAGGCCGGAGAGGCGGGCCTGCACCGTCTCCAGGTTCGTCAGTCCGAAGCGGTTCAGGAGATCGACGGCCCAGCCGGGCAGCGCGGCATAGAGCTGCCGGAACCAGGCCCCCACGTCCAGCTCGCCCGACTGGATCCGGTGGTAGACGGTGGTCCCCTCGTCGATCAGTGACTCCACGATCAGCGCCACCGGGACGAGCACTAACCCCACGATGATCGCCAGCGTCATTGCGGCCGCCAGGCCGCGGCGCTGCGCCATCCGCTCGCGGAGGTGCCGGTTGACCGGCGCAAACACGATGGCGAGCACCGTGCCCCAGAGGATCGCCCCGGCGTAGGGCCGTAGGATCCAGACGAAGGCGAGCGACACGCCGAGGACAAGAAACAGGAACACCTTGTCCTCCAACGCATCGGATCGGGCGGGCACGCCAGTCATGGTGTCCCATGATGGTGATGCCGGCCTCAGGGCGCCAGAGTACGTTAGAGTCCAGGGCACAGGGCGACAGGAGCCAAAGTGACCTTGGTGGATGAGGAGCGCTCGCTGCTCGACCAGGCGTTCTCCCGCGCCGCCGGCGCGCACCGCATCGGCGGGAACGCCGTGCGGCTGCTCCGCGACGCTGCGGAGAGCTATCCCGCCTGGCTCGACGCCATCGCGAGCGCCGAGCGGTACGTCCATTTCGAGAGCTACATCATCCGGGACGATGCCTCGGGCCGGCGGTTCGCCGACGCGCTCACGGCCAAGGCGCGTGCCGGGGTTCGGGTCCGGGTGCTGTACGACTGGATGGGCGCCGTCGGCAAGACCCCGGGCCGGTTCTGGAAGACGTTGCGCGCGGCGGGTGTCGAGGTACGCTGCTTCAACCCGCTCCGACTCTCCAGCCCGTTAGGCTGGGTGCATCGCGACCACCGCAAGAGTCTGGTGGTGGACGGCAGGGTGGGCCACGTGACCGGGTTGTGCGTGGGCGATGCCTGGGTCGGCGACTCGGCCCGCGGCATCGCCCCGTGGCGTGATACCGGTGTGGAGGTGCGCGGGCCCGCGGTGGCGGAGATCGAGCGCGCGTTCGAGCGGACCTGGGCGGTGGCGGGTGCGCCACTGGTCCACGACGAGCCCGAGCGTGAGGCGCCGGGCCCCGCGGGCGACGTCGCCGTGCGCATCGTGGCGAGCGAGCCGGCGGGCGGGGCAGTGCTGCGGCTGGACGAGCTGGTCGCGGCCGCGGCCCGCGAGACGCTCTGGCTCTGCGACGCCTACTTCGCCGGACTTCCCACCTACGTGCAGGCGTTCCGGGCGGCGGCGCTCGACGGCGTCGACGTGCGGCTGCTGGTGCCCGGGGGCACCGACATCCCGATCCTCCGGCCTCTGTCGCGGGCCGGCTACCGGCCGTTGCTCGAGGCGGGCGTGCGGGTGTTCGAGTGGAACGGTCCCATGATGCATGCCAAGACCGCGGTCGCCGATGGACGGTGGGCCCGGGTGGGCTCCAGCAACCTCAACGTGGCGAGCTGGATCGGGAACTACGAGCTCGACGTCGTGGTGGAGGACGTGCCCTTCGCGGAGCGAATGATGCGGCAGTACGAGACCGATCTCGGCAATGCCACCGAAGTGCACCTGCGCCAGGCGCGCACCGCGCGGCGGGCTCGGCCCCATGCGCCTGGAGCCGGGAGCGCGGGGCGCGCGGCCGCCGGGGCACTCCGCATCGGGAACACCGTCAGCGCCGCGGTCGCCGGCCATCGCGTGCTCGCGCCGGCCGATGCCCGGGTCCTGGCCGTGGCCGGGCTGGCGCTCCTGCTGCTGGCCGTCGTTGCCACCGTGTGGCCGCGAGTGCTGGCCTGGCCGTTCGCGCTGCTGCTCGTCTGGCTGGGTGGCGCGTTGCTCGCGCGCGCTGTGCGCCTGTGGCGGGAACGCCCGCGCTCAGGGTGACAGGGTCTGGCCTACCACCGCCTCTCTCCGTGGCGCTTTCCATTCCGAGGGTTAGCTTCGACACACTTCCCCAACAATTGGAGGACCTATGACGCGTCGTATCGGAATGGCGTTGCTCGCACTCGCCCTGGCGGTGTCAGGCCCGGCGTTCGCGCAGGCCGGCGGCGATCTCCGCGCCCAGATCGGCAAGCTGACCCAGGCATGGGAGAAGGCGTACAATGCGGGCGACGCGGCCGGCGTCGCGGCGCTCTACGGGAAGGATGCAACGGTGATGCCTCCCAACGCCGAGCCGGCCTCCGGCAGCAGCGCTATCCGAACGTTCTTCGACGGCGACGTGAAGTCGGGCGCGAAGAACGCGCTGACCATCCAGGACGTCACGGGGTCCGGTGACTACGCCGTCGAGACGGGCAAATGGGTGGCGACGTCCGCCGACGGCAAGCACCTCGACCACGGTCAGTACGTGACCGTCTATAAGAAGGCGGATGGCGGGTGGAAGATCTATCGGGACATCTGGAACAGCAGCATGGCGAGCAAGTAACCGGCGGCGCTCGGCATGCGGGTGAGGGGAATGAACGGGTGAGGGTGAAGGGTGAAGGGGTGAAGGGTGAACCGGGGATGGGACGGGCGGCCCGTTCCCCCTTCACCCTTCACCCCTTCACGCCCCCTCGGTTTCCCAGATTTTCATAGTCCGGGTTTCCGGCATCAACCAGAGACTCAGCACGAACGCGATCGCCGGTACCGCGATCGGGTAGGCCAGCGCCCACCCGAGGCTGCCGGTGCTGGTGTACGCCCATGTCGTAATGAACGGCACCAGCCCGCCGCCCCACCCGTTCCCGATGTGATATGGCACCGACACCGAGGTGTAGCGGATCCGCGCGGGGAAGTATTCCGCCAGGAACGCTGCGATGGGGCCGTACGCCATGCCGACGTATGCCACCAGGACCGCGACGATCAGGATCGCGACCGGATAGTTGATGCTCCCCGGTTCCGCCGCCTGGCCCAGTGCCCGGTACAGCGGGTAGTACGTGGCCGCCGCGAGGAAGAAGCCGGCCAGGATGATCGGCTTGCGGCCGATACGATCCGAGAGCGCGCCGAAAAACACCAGCGTCGGAGTGGCGATCAGCAGTCCCGTGCCGACGATGAGACTGGAAGCCAGGACGTCGATCTTCTTCACCGTCTGCAGGAAGTAGAGAGCCCAGAACTGGCTGCTGTACCAGACGCAGCCCTCTCCCAGCACCACGATCGTCGCGATGATGACATACCGGAGATTCTGGCCGCTGAAACGCCTCGCGCCACGGATTGACCGCGGTTTGTCCCTTGGCCTTGATCGCCTGGAAGATCGGCGTTTCCTGGAGGCGAAGCCGGATGTAGATCGCGATGGCGACGAGAAAGAGCGAGAAGACGAACGGCAGTCGCCAGCCCCACTCGTTGAACGCGTCGGTGCCGAGGAACTGCCGGGTGCTCACGATCACGACCAGGGAGAGAACGATACCGAGCGTGGGGGAGGTCTGGAGCCACCCGGTGTAATAGCCGCGCTTCTCGTCCGTCACGTGCTCGGCCACATAGGTGATCGCGCCGCCGTACTCCCCACCCAGGCAGAGTCCCTGGACCACGCGCAGCAGGAACAGGATGATCGCGGCCAGGAGACCGATCGTGGCGTAGGTCGGGACGATACCGATGAGCGCGGTCGACACTCCCATGCCGGAGAGGGTCACCAGGAAGGTGTATTTGCGGCCGACCCGGTCGCCGATCGCGCCGAACACCAGTGCGCCGAGGGGCCGGATCAGGAACCCCACCGAGAAGAGGGCCACCGTGCTGAGCAGCGCCGCGACCGGATGGCTCTGCTCGAAGAACTTGACCGAGAGGATCGCGGCCAGGCTCCCGAAGACGTAGAAGTCGTACCACTCGATCACGTTGCCGACCGCGGCCGCGAGCACGACCCGACGAAGCTCAGAGGCGGAGAGATGGGTCGAGGTCATGAGTTCCGGCAACATGGTGGATGCCTGGGATACTGGCAAGCACCTGTCATCCCGAGCGCAGCGAGGGATCTACTTATAGGTTCCAGGACCTCGAGCTAGATCCCTCGCTGCGCTCGGGATGACAAGCGCAGACGTTGACCACCGCCGACTCCGGGGCCGGCAGCTTCGGGCGGGTGAGCCTGCTCGAGCTGGTGGGCTACGACGTGGAGCACGGGCGGGGCATCTACAACGTGCTGGCACCCCACTTCCGGCAGGTCGATACGGAGGGTTCGCGGTGGAGGCTCCGTTTGAGCGTGAGGTACACGTTCTAATACCTGGGGATGACCGCCTGACCGTACTCGAGCGGGGACTGGATACTTCCAACGGGCTGGACTTCGTGAGGAAGCGCCTGGCGCTGCAGGGCAAGACGCTCTTCCTCGTGTCGTTCGGGTTCTACCTCTTCCTTCTTGCCAACATGGTGCTGGTCGGTGGCGCCCCATTCGTGGCCGTGGTGCGGGGACCGGTCGCGCTCGGCCACCTCTGTGCCAGCTGGACGATGGGCCTGCTCTGGCTGCTGGCCGGCCGGGCCCGGCTCTCGCGGCGGAGCCTGGGTGCCCTCGATGCCATCAGCATTGTCGTGGGTGGCGGTTTCCTGTCCCTCATGACGCTGCAGGATGAGGGACAGATCCTTCAGACCCTGCTGGCCCTGATGGTCACCGTGATGGTCCGCGCGATCCTGGTGCCCTCCAGGCCGAGCCGAACGATGGTGCTCTCGGCCCTCGCCTTCGTCCCCACCGTTATCGTCTGCATCGCGCGCCATCACCCGACGCAGCTCCTGCTCGGATTCACCCCGGAGTTTCAGAAGCTGCACATGACCTTGAACACGGTGCTCTGGAGCATCCTGGGCACCACGCTGGCCACCATTGTCTCACGCGTCATCTACGGACTGCGGCAGCAGGTCGCCGAAGCGAATGAGCTGGGACAGTACATCCTCGAGGAGCCGATCGGTGGCGGCGGTATGGGCGAGGTCTGGCGCGCCCGGCACCGGCTGCTGATCCGGCCGGCTGCCATCAAGCTGATCCGCCCGCAGGCGCTGCCCGCGATGGCCGGCGATTCCGAGCTGCTCATGCGGCGCTTCGAGCGCGAAGCGCGCGCCACCGCCGCGCTCAAGTCCCCGCATACCGTCCAGCTCTACGACTTCGGCGCCACCGAGGACGGCCGGCTGTACTACGTAATGGAGCTGCTCGATGGCCTCGATCTCGACACCCTGGTCAGGCAGTACGGGCCGCTGCCTGCGGAGCGGGTCATCCACATCCTCCGCCAGGTCTGCTCCTCACTCCAGGACGCGCATGGGAACGGCCTGGTGCACCGGGACATCAAGCCGGCGAACGTGGTGGTGAGTCGCGCGGGAACCACGTTCGATTTCGTCAAAGTGCTCGACTTCGGGCTGGTCAAGCTCGACACGGCGCGGCGGGCCGAGGACGATGCGGTAGCAAAGCTCAGCACCGAGGGCAGCACCAGCGGCACCCCGGCGTTCATGGCGCCGGAGGTCGTGCTCGGCGACGCCGTCACCGATCACCGGGTTGACCTGTACGCCCTGGGCTGCGTCGCGTACTGGCTGCTCACCGGCAAGATGGTCTTCGAGGGCGAGAACGCCATCCAGGTGATGGTCCATCACGCGCACACCCCGCCGCAGCGGCCGTCGCTCCGGGTGGAGTGGCCCATTCCGGCTCCGCTCGAGGACCTGATCATGGAATGCCTGGAGAAGGACCCGACTCGCCGTCCGCCCAGCGCGGAGGTGGTGAGCACCCGGCTCAACGCCGTTCCCCTGAGTTCGGCCTGGACCGTTGAGCGAGCGGAGGATTGGTGGGCCAGGCAGCGGCCCCCGTCGCCGGACGCGCGCCCTGTGGCGGATGTTCTCCTGTCGCAAGAGGGCCGCGAGCTGCGCATCGGCCCACGGGTGCGTCCCCGGGGCTAGCGCGGCAGCGAGGGCAGGCGGGCAGCACATCGAAATCATCCTGAGCCGAAGGGTAGCGCAGCGAAGGGATCTCTTAGCCCAAGCTGGGCGAATCGCCTTCGGCAAGACCCCGGTTTTCTGGCCGGCGGCACGCGATATTAGGGTGTGGCGACTTCCCGATAGCGGAAGCAGTCAACCAGGTGATCGTTCACCATTCCTACTGCCTGCATGTGTGCGTAGATGATCGTGGGGCCCACGAAGCTGAATCCCCGGTGTTTCAGGTCCTTGCTGAACGCATCGCCTTCGGGAGAGGTGGCCGGAATCTGCTTCATGACACTCCAGCGGTTCACTTTGGGATGTCCGCCGACAAAGCGCCACGCGTAGGCATCAAAAGTTCCGAACTCTTTCTGAATCGCGAGAAACGCCCGCGCGTTGCGTACGGCCGCCTCGATTTTTTGCCGGTTTCGAATGATCCCTGGATCGAGCATCAGCTTCTGAACCCGTTTCTCAGTATATCGCGCCACCTTGTTCGGATCGAATTCGCTGAAGGCGCGACGATAGCTTTCTCGTTTGTTCAGGACGATGGACCAGTTCAGTCCGGCTTGCGCCCCTTCCAGAACCAGGAACTCGAAATGTGTGCCGTCACCGTGGACCGGCACGCCCCACTCCCGATCGTGATATTCGAGCATCAGGGGATTGCTTTCGTCGACCCAGCCGCATCGCTTCCTGACCATAAATGACCTCAGGCTCCAGTCAGTGCGAGTCAGGGCTCCAGAGGCCGGTGGCGACGGATCATGTCAGTCCTCTCCTGGATGCGCACGAGGTAGTCCGAGACCGATTCGCGTTCCCGGCGACGGGGAAGCGCGAAATGCACGTCATCCGGCTGCGGAGTCTCGCCTTCCGGCGGCTCGTCCATCATCAGGTCGCCGCCGCGCCGTTCCACCGCAAGCTCGAACTCCTCGACCGCGTCGAGCAGGCTCACCAGCTCGTCGTTCGACTCCCGCCCGGTGAGTGAAACCCCGCGTTGGCGCAGGCGATCGGCGGTCTCGAGCATGACCCGCTGGATCTCCTCGCGCCGGTGTGGGTCCAGCTCCTCCTGGATCGACTCGTAACGGTCGTCCGCCGAGGGTTTCGACATATCGGCCCTCCCTGGTGTCTGGTCAGTCCATCCGCCTTGGCTCTGGCAATTGAGCCTCTGCACTCAAGGTAAGTCGGCCGGGGCCTAAAATGAGCGCGCCGCCGACAGTCGGGTGCCGGCGGCGGCTCACACCAAGCTGCTCCGGAGTAACCACCCCCGGTTCATGCCGCGGGCCTCACCTCGCCGCCCGCATCCGGCGTCCCACCTTCCACAACAGGCTCCGACTCCGCTGACCCCCGCGGAGTCCCCAGCACCGTCCGAGCGCTGACCCACTGCTCCAGCGCCGGCAGGTCGTTCCGGAATCGGATCCGGTTACGGGCATCCATCGCCCGCACCAGCCGGCCGGCTTCCCGGGTCAACGCTTCCAGCTCCCGCGTGGCCGCCGTGTGCGTCATCCTGCCCTCCGCACCCAGCCGGACCGCCGCGTCGAACTCGTCCAGCATCTTCCCGAACTCCACCAGCACCGACTCCGACAACCCATACTTCACCAGCACCTCCTTGTGTGACTGGGCTTCGTTGAACATCGCCCGCGCGGCCGACTGGAACGCCACATACGACTCGGCCGTCGGCTTGAACCGGAACGTCTTGCCCAGCTCGTGCTGCTCCCGTGCGGCCAGCGCGCCGATCTGGGCCAGGTGGGCGATCGGCACCGCCAGCATCTCCCGTCGCATGTCCCGCTTGCGCGACGAAGCCGCCCGCGAGTCGATCAACCCGTTCCGCTGCTCGGTGACCACCTGGCCCACCCGCGCCGCCAGCGCCTGAAGCTGCGCCACCAGCACGATGAACCCCGGCTCGTCGTCCGGGTGCGCGCTGGTCCAGTTGAGCACCCGCACGCACAGGTCGTACACCCTGCGTGTTACCGCCCTCATACCTCCTCCATCGTCGTGCTCGGAGGATGGCCGGACATCCGCCGGCACTGCTTGTGAGACTGCTGATGACGTAAATCCGATCGCGGCCCGGCTCCGATGCGATCGTGCGAGGGCGCAGACGCATCGGATGTGCCATCTGTTGCACGCGGGAGAACGCAGTGCAGTGCGGAGGTGCTCTAAACGATTGCGGTGGCGCGCGGATCAACTGCTCGTGCGAGTCGGCGACGTCGTTGGCCCGAACGTCGGTGAGCATCCTTCGGTGAGGACACTCGGGATTCACATCGACTCGATCCGATGGACCAGGAGGCAGCCGCGGAAGACAGAAATGACTCACTCGCTAGCCGGGTGCGCGTGCTGCGCGGCCGCCGCCCGATCCGGTGAGTGTCGGACTACTCGCGTTGCGGCGACCGGTGAGCCCGGAAGCCCTTGGGCGGATCGCGGAATCGGTCCTTCTTGAGATACACTTCTCCCTGGGTTATACGACGCCCAGCCTTGTTGGGGGGAGGGTCCGGCGCATGTCCAGCAGGAAGATTCTGGTCCTCGGGGCCACCGGCGGCACCGGTCGGGAAGTTGTCTCCCAAGGGTTGCAGCAGGGCCATCAAGTAACGGCGTTCGTTCGCCGCCCCGAGCGGATGACCACTCGGTCCGAGCGGTTGCGCGTGATCGTGGGAGATGTGACCAGCGACGGCGGAGCCCTGGACGACGCTGTCCGGAGTCAGGAGGTCGTCATCAGCGCGCTTGGCATCGGGAAATCCTTCAGGCCCCGCGGGTTCATTGCCCGGAGCGTTCCCCGGATCCTCGAGGCCATGCGGCGCCAGCGGAGTTGGACGGCTGGTCTTCACCTCCGCATTCGGCGTGGGGGATACCTGGAGAGACACGCCGATCCTGCCCCGGATCTTCATCCGCACGCTGTTGCGCTGGTATATGCCGACAAGGCAGCCGGCGAAGAGCTCCTGCGGCGCAGCGAGCTCGACTGGACCCTGGTGTATCCCACCGGCCTCACCCACGGGCCCCGAACCGGCCGGTACCGTGTCGGTGAACGGCTGAAGCTCACCGGCTTCCCGACGATTTCCCGGGCCGATCTGGCGGACTTTCTCCTGCGCCAGGTCGAGGATCGCACCTTCGTCCGAAAAGGGGTACTGATCAGCTACTGATCGGCCACTCGCGCATGGTCCAAAGCGCGGATGCTGTACAGACCTAGTCGGCTATGTCGGCCCCGAATAGCTTGAGGTATCCCTCCCGTCGGCGGCGCGGCTGACCCATTCAGCTCCCGAGCTACAGTTTGCTCTGCCCGATCGCTATCGCATCGAGCGCGAGCTCGGCCGTGGCGGCATGGCCACGGTGTACCTGGCCCACGATCGCCAGCACAATCGGCCGGTGGCGCTCAAAGTGATTCGCCCCGAGGTCTCCGGAGTACTGGGAACGGAGCGCTTCGCGCGGGAGATCGCGATCGCCGCCCGGCTCACCCATCCCCACATCCTTCCACTCTACGATTCCGGTGCCGTCCAGCTCGGCGGCACTCAGCCGGTGCTGTTCTACACCATGCCTTACGTCGCGGGAATGTCTTTGCGCGAGCGACTCCGGGCGGAGCCCCAACTGCCGGTGGACGAAGCAATCAGGGTGGCCAGCCAGGTGGCCGAGGCACTCGACCATGCTCACCAGCAGGGGATCGTCCACCGTGACATAAAGCCGGAGAACATTCTGCTGTCTGAAGGAAATGCCCAGGTCGCGGACTTCGGGATCGCCCGGGCCATCGACGCCGCTGGAGGAGAGCGGCTGACCGAGACCGGCCTGGCACTGGGAACGCCGAGCTACATGAGCCCGGAGCAGGGGACCGGCTCTGGGCGGCTGGACGGGCGGACCGATATCTACGCACTGGGTTGCGTGCTGTATGAGATGCTGGCGGGCCAACCGCCCTTCACCGGGCCCACGGCGCAAGCCATCATGGCCCGCCACGCAGTGGATCCGGTCCCCAGGCTCCGGACCCTGCGCCCCACGATCGGACCAGCACTCGAGAGAGTGGTGACCCGTGCCCTCGCGAAAGTACCGGCAGATCGGTTTCCCACCGCGCGCGCATTCGCCGACGCCCTACGCGACGCCTCGACGAGCGTCACTCCAACAAATTTTCCTGGTCGGCGACTGGTCTATCTCGCGCTTGCCGGGGGAGGAGCGCTGGCTCTCGCCGCCGGGCTCCTGGCCCGCGCGAGAACCAGCCGGTCGATCAACCTGGATCCCGCGCTGATAGCGATCGCTCCTTTCCGGGTTGCCTCGGCCGACTCCTCCCTGGTCTATCTGCGCGAGGGCCTGGTGGAGCTCCTGGCCGCCAAGCTTGGTTCCGAAGCAGGGGTTCGCCCGGCTGACCCGGGTACAGTGCTGAGCATCTGGGGTCAGGTGGCGGGACCCGACGGCTCCAAGATCGGGTCGGACGCTGCGCTCCAGCTCGCCCGCCGGGTCGGTGCCGGACGCCTGATCGAGGGGAGCGTGGTCGGCAGGTCGGGCCACATCACGCTCTCGGCTTCGCTGCGCCGAGCCCCCCAAGGCCAGACCGTGGCCAGCGCCATCGTCGAGGGTCCGCTGGACAGTCTCTCTCTTCTGGTGGATCGTCTCGCAGCACGCCTCCTGACTGTCGAAGCCGGAATCGATGTCTCCCGGCTCTTGGTTACCAGCTCGTCTCTTCCGGCCATCCACGCCTTTCTCGCCGGCCGAGCCGCGTTTCGGAAGGGTCGGCTGGACGAAGCCTTCCGCCACTACCGGGATGCGACCACGTACGACTCCAGCTTCGCGCTGGCGGCCTTCGAGATGGTGCACGTGTCCCGGTGGTTGCCCGGAGCCGAGGATGCCGACCGGGGTGTACGACTGGCGCAGGCCGGTCAGAGCCGGCTCAGCAGCGGCGACCGTGCCTTGCTGGATGCCTGGACCGGTCGGTTTCCCACTGGCCCGGAATATCTCCAGCGGTGGCAGGCGGCAGCGGCCGCCTTCCCCGAGCGCCCGGAGGTCTGGTACTGGCTGGGCGACGCCTACTTCCACAACGGACGGACGGTGGGGGTAGAGAATTGGTACGACGTGGCGGAACAGGCATTCCGGCGGGGCTGGGCCCTGGACTCGGCCAACGGCTCGGATTCCCTGGCGCCGGAACGCTCCCCCATCTTTGCGGAGCCGCTGCTTCATATGGTGGCTCTGGCCCAGATGAAGGGCGACACCGCCGCGGTGCTCCGGCTGGTACGTCTCGGGCTATCGGCGGACTCGCTTGGCGGCAGCGCCTGGGAGCTGCGCTGGCACCGAGCGGTGGCGCTGGGCGACTCGGCGCGGCGCGCCTTCTGGGCCGATTCGGCGCGCATCGATCCTGATACGTTCATGAGGATCCATCAGTTTATCAGCACCAGCGGCATTGGATCGGAGGATTGGCTCCGCGCCACCCGGCTCGCCACCCGAGGTTTCGAGGCTCAAGGGTCCGACGAGGTCCCGGGCTCGTATGCAGTGGAGTTATTGAACGGAGGGCGGCCGCGCGAGGCCCGCCGCACCCTTCATCAGGACAGCAGTTCCACCGAGGGTTTGATCAGCCGGCTCCTGGACGCGCTGTTTTGGGAGCAGGACACCAGCGGAACGGCCGAAGCCGCCCGCCGATTGGAGCTGCGCGCTGCTGGTGCGGCTCGGCGGGGCGCCCCAGGCAGGGAGCAGCTTAGAGAGCGTTGCGTTGGCGCGATCTGGCGGGCCGGTCACGCCGACTTCGCTGAGGTGCCGGCAGCCGTCCGGCGCCTTCGCGGGACAGTCCTCATCGGCCTCTCTTCCGACGATTCGATCAGCTTCACTCAGTACGCGACCCTCTGTGCTACCCTGCTCGAGGCAATGCGCTCCAGCGCGCTCCGACTCCCGGATGCCCGGGCCAAGCTGGCGGAGGCCGACCAGGCGGCCCGAACCTACACTCTCGTGAATTCGATACCGGGGAACCTGGTAGTCGCTCGGGTGGCGGAGGCAGAGGGCGACCTTGGCCTTGCACTCAAGGCGATACGCCGGCGGGATGGCGATTTCGCCCGATGGCAGTGGTATCAGTCCACCTTCCTGCGCGAGGAGGGGCGACTCGCCGCGCTCACCGGGGACACGGCGGGCGCTATTCGGGCGTATCAGCACTGGTTGATGCTTCGGCCCAACCCCGAGCCCGAGATGAAAGCGGAGAGTGAGGAGGTGCGGGTCGAGCTGGCCAAGCTGCTTCAGGAAGGGTACTGATCAGCTACTAGGCGCTTGACGCATCGCTGACGAAACCGCTTATGTCGAGTGCATGCCACCCCTCCCGTTGCCGCTTTCGGAGACGCTATGACACCGACCCAGGATTGGTTCTCCGGCTTCGCCCAGGTCGCGCGCCAGTTGCTCGCATTCGCTCCAACCCTCTTGAGTGCGGCGCTGCTCACGCTGGTCGGCTGGCTGCTCGCCCGCCTGGCCCGCTTCCTTGCATCCCGCGCCGTCAACGCCGTCCTCACCAGTCTGGGCAGCCGGCCCTCGCTCCGCGGGGCCATCGTGAGCAGCGGCGTGGCGACCCAGGTGCCGGCCGTGATCGGTGGGTTCGCCTACTGGCTGGTCATGCTCTTCTTCGTGGCCGCCGCGCTGGAGACCCTGGGCCTGCCGGTGGTCACCGGCGCGCTCAACCGGGTCGCCTACTACCTGCCCAACGTGCTCGCCGCGCTGGTGGTGATCTTCGCCGGCATCATCCTCGGCAGCCTGGTCCGCGGCCTGGTCAACCGCACCGCGGCGTCCGCCGGCGTGGACTTCGGGACCGCGGTCGGCAGCCTGGCGCAGTGGACGGTCATCCTGGTCGCGGTCGTGGTGGCGCTGGAGCAGGTCGGGATCGAGGCGCAGGTCCTCATCGTGATCGTCGCCATCGTCGTCGGCACCACGCTCGCGGGCGCCGGGCTGGCCTTCGGGCTGGGCGCGCGCACCGCGGTGAGCAGCATCATCGCGTCGTACTACGTCGCCCAGGCGTACCGGATCGGCCAACTGGTGCGGATCGGCGGGATCGAGGGCAAGATCGTCCAGACCACCCCGACCGCGGTCTTCCTGGATACGCCGCAGGGACGGGT